>VXTM01000045.1:71225-73292 GCA_009837445.1 Acidimicrobiaceae bacterium | reverse complement strand
ACAAGTGGTTCACGTCGGGGGTGGTGGCCCCCGGCAGCTACCGGATCGCCTCGGGCGGATCGGTGATCCACCACGCCGCCGAGCGCCCCAGCCAGCCGCCCGCCTGGACCGACGCCGGCGCCGATGGCGAGCCTGCCGAGGCCGGACACGGGGATGCCGCGGGAACCCGGGCCAGCAACGGCGCCGGGGTAGGAGACGGGTACGAGGCGTACTTCGTGTGGCCGGTGTCGGCCATCCAGTGCTACCCCGGCCAGGTCATCAACACCTTCCGCTGGGTGCCCCTGGCGGTGGATCGCACGCTGCTGATCCGCGAGTGGTGGTTCGACACGGCCGACCTGACCGAGGCCCAGTCGCGGCTCGTCTCCGACGACTGGGAGAACACCGTCGCCGAGGACTTCGGGATCGTCGAGTCGGTGCAGCGCGGCGTCGCCAGCCGCGGCTACACGCCCGGGCCGCTGATCGAGGACCCCAGCGGCGTGTGCGGCGTTCACAGCGAGAACTCTGTACGCCACCTCCAGGATCTGGCGCGGGCGTCGCTGGACGGCGCGGTGTGATGCCGCCCCGGCCCGGTCCGGGCGGGCCGGGCCTTCTGCCGCCGCCGCTCCACGGCGCGGCGTGATGCCGCCGGGCCAGCATCCCGACCTCGACGGGTCGGAGTCGCCCGAGGCCTCCCTATCGGCGCGGCTTGCCGAGTTCCTTGCCGGCGTGCGCTCACAGGTTGCCCAGGCGCACCTGGCCGCGGCGTGCAACTGCGTGATCGACACGCTGGGTTGCATCGCCTATGGCGCCGACAAGCCGTGGTCCGCGGCAGCGGCTCGCCACGCGCTGGCGACTGGCTCCGGAGGTCGCTGCACCGTGGTGGGATGGCCCCAGCAGGCCTCGCCGGCCATGACCGCTCTCGCCAACGGCACCGCGGCTCACGCCTTCGAGTTGGACGACGTCCACGAGGAGGCCGTCAACCACCCCGGAGCGGTCGTGGTGCCAGCGGCGCTGGCGGTGGCCGAGGACCTGCAAGCCTCCGGTCGGGACTTCCTGGAGGCGGTCGTCGTGGGATACGAGGCAATGGCAAGGGCCGGGCTGGCCGTCGGTCCGGCCTCTCACATGCTGGCCGGCTACCACCCCACATCCATGTCAGGAGTGTTCGGCGCGGCCGCCGCAGCCGCCTACCTTCGCGGCCTCGACGCGGCCAGGCTCAACGACGCCTTCGGCATCGCGGCGTCGTTGGCTTCGGGGACCATGGAGTTCGCGTCCTCGGGGGGAATGGCCAAGCGGATCCACGCCGGGCGGGCCGCCGAGGGCGGGATCATGGCCGCGGCGCTGGCCGCCGACGGCTTCGAGGGAGCCCGTGACGGCTTGGCCGGCCGGTACGGCTTCTGCCGGGTCTTCACCGCCGACCCGCAGCCCCACCTGCTGATTGAGGGGCTGGGCGAGCGCTGGATGATCGACGAGATCACCGTAAAGCCCTACCCGTCGTGCAGCGATCTGCACCCCATGGTCCAGGCCACCGCCGAGCTTGTCGCCGAGCACGGCATCCGCGCCGGGGAGATCGATCAGGTCGCCGTCTACACCACCACCAAGGTGTGCGAACTCAACGACATGGATGGCACTGCCTCGGTCATGGCGGCCCAGTACTCGGCGCCGTTCAACGTCGCGGCCGCGGTGGTCGCCGACCCCGCCGATCCCGCCACCTTCTACCCCGAGCGCATTGCAGATCCGGCTCTGGCGGCGATGCAGGCCAAGGTCGACTCGATCCGTCCTACGCCGGAGTTCGACGCCACCTACGCCTGGAAGCAGGGCGCCCGGGTACAGATCACCCTGACGGACGGCCGGGTGCTGGAACGCACCGTTCACGGCCAGAAGGGCTCCATGCACGACCCGTTGAGCGACGACGAGATCGAGCGTAAGTTCCAGATCCTGACCGACGGCCGGCTCGACCCCGCGATCCCGGAGGTTGTCCGCTCGCTGCCGGACCGTCACGTGCGTGAACTGACCCGCCTGCTGCGCTCCAGCTAGAGGAATTGGCAGCGTTGTGCTCGCTATGCGTGCATTCTGCTGCCAGTTCGCGGC
>VXTM01000045.1:0-71125 GCA_009837445.1 Acidimicrobiaceae bacterium | reverse complement strand
GAGGAATTGGCAGCGTTGTGCTCGCTATGCGTGCATTCTGCTGCCAGTTCGCGGCGGGATGAGCGGTGCCGGTTGTACGGGCCGTCCCCGACGGGCAGGCTGACGTCGTGAGCGAACTTGATCTGAGTCAGGACTTCGCCGGCCGGGCCGGCGCGGCTCTGGTGGTGGGGGGAAGCGGCGGCCTCGGCTCGGTGATCGCCGCGGAGCTGGCCGCCCGCGGCAGCGACCTGGCCCTCACCTACCGCAGCAACGCCGACGCCGCGGCGTCCACCGCGGCCGTCGTCGAGAGCTACGGGCGCCGGTGCTGGACGGCGGCCGCCGACCTGAGCGACGACTCGTCCACCGCCGCGGCGGTCGAGGAGTTGGCGGCCGCGGCCGGAGGGCTGCACACGCTGGTCTACGCGGCCGGGCCCCACGTCCCGCAGGTTCACATGAGCCGGGTCGAGCCCTCGGCGATGCGGTCCCAGCTCGACGCGGATGCGGCCGGCTTCTTCGCGGCGGCTCACGCTGCACTGCCGCAGCTGCGACAAGCCCGAGGCAGCATTGTGGCGGTCACTACCGCAGGCTCGGACCGGTTCCCGGTGCGCGACGGCCTCAGCACGGTCCCCAAGGCCGCGGTCGAGGCGGCCGTACGGGGCCTGGCCGCCGAGGAGGGGCGCTTCGGGGTGCGGGCCAACACCGTGGGCCCCGGGATGCTCACGGACGGGATGGCCCAGCGGCTCATGGCGTCGGGCGACCTCGACGAGCGGGCCCTCGAGGCAGCCCGGGCCAACATCCCGCTGCGGAGCTTCGGGAGCGCGGCCGACATCGCCGAGGCGGTGTGCTTCCTGGCCTCGGACCGGGCCGGCTACATCAGCGGCCAGCACCTGGCCGTGGACGGCGGGTATACCGTCTGAGGGCTGTTCGCCGGCGGCGCGGCGCTGACGCCGGGAGTAGCGTCGAAGCCGATGTATCCAGGAGTTCATGCCGCCGCAAATCCCGACAAGCCGGCCGTCATCATCGCCGGATCGGGCGAGACGATCACCTACGGTCAGCTCGACGCCGAGGCCAACCGGGTGTCGCGACTGTTCCGCGAGGCCGGGCTGGCCCCCGGCGACCATGTGGCCTGGTGCCTGGAGAACCACCGCAACTTCCTGCCGTTGATGTGGGGAGCGCACTACGCCGGGCTGATCTACACGCCCATCAGCAGCCGCCTCACCACCGACGAGATCGCCTACATCGTCGACAACAGCGGCGCCCGGGTCTTCATCACCTCGCAGTACAAGGCCGTCCAGGCCGCCGAACTGGTCGATCGGACCGACGGGGTCGAGCTGAGGCTGATGATGGACGGCGTCATCGACTCCTACGGCAGCTACGAGCAGGCCCTGGCCGCGGTGTCACCGGAGCCGTTGGAGGGCCGGGTGGCCGGCACCGACATGCTCTACAGCTCGGGCACCACCGGGCGCCCCAAAGGGGTGCTGAGCGCGTACGAGCCAGTTCCCATCGAGGAGGCCGAGTCGGTGGTGGCCATGATGTGCGTGCTGCTGATCGCCATGTCCGACCAGTCGGTCTACCTGTCTCCCGCGCCCCTCTACCACGGCGCGCCGCTGCGCTTCACCATGGCCAACCACATCATCGGCTCAACCGCCGTGATCATGGAGCGCTTCGACGCCGAGCAGTTCCTGGCCGCCATCGAGCGCTACTCGGTGACCCACACCCAGGTGGTACCAACCATGTTCGTGCGGATGCTGAAGCTGCCCGACGAGCGGCGGCTGCGCTACGACCTGTCGTCGCTCACCAGCGTGTTGCACGCGGCCGCGCCCTGCCCGGTGGAGGCCAAGCGCCAGATGATCGAGTGGCTGGGTCCGATCATCAGCGAGTACTACGCGGGAACCGAGGGCAACGGGGCCACCTTCTGCGACAGCGAGCAGTGGCTGGCCCATGAGGGCACGGTGGGGGTCCCGATCACAGGCGAGGTCCACATCGTGGACGAGGCCACCGGCGAGGAGGTGCCCGTCGGTGACGAGGGTGTCATCTACTTCGGCGAGGGCAGCACCTTCGAATACCACCTCGACGAGGAGAAGACCCGCAACTCGCGGCTGCCCAACGGCTGGTCGACCATCGGCGACGTCGGCCGGGTCGACGAGGACGGCTTCCTGTACCTGACCGACCGCAAGGCGTACATGATCATCTCGGGCGGGGTGAACGTGTACCCCCAGGAGGCCGAGAACCTGCTGACCATGCACCCCGCGGTGCTGGACGTGGCCGTGATCGGTGTGCCCGACGACGACCTGGGCGAGGTGCCCAAGGCGGTGGTACAGCCCATGGAGATGCCCGACCACCAGGAAGCCGCCTCGGCGCTGGAGCGTGAGCTGATCGACTACTGCCGGGCCGGCCTGGCCTCGGTCAAGTGCCCCCGCACGGTCGACTTCCGCGGCGAACTCCCCCGGGACGAGACGGGCAAGCTCTACAAGCGCCTGCTGCGCGACGAGTTCTGGCAGGGCCACGACCGCCGCATCTAAGCGCCCAGCGCTGTCGCGTCGGTCAGCTCCCGTCGAGCTGGCGGACGAGCGTAGCTGGAGCGACCCGCCGGTAGCTCTCCTCCAGCCAGTCGGCAACGTCGTCGATGTGAGCGTCGGCCATCCGCGCCAGGACCGCGCCGTAGCCGTCGTAGTGGGGAGCGGTGAACAGCACTCCGGGATGGTTCTCCAGCAGGACCGGCTTCATCTCCAACTCGCAGAACAGCACCAGCACCTCGGTGTCGTGGACCTGGTCGCGCCGGTGCTCGCGCTCGCCCCACAGACGGCAGAAGCCCTTGTTGCGGACCTTCAGCCCGGGCGTGCCGTACCAGGTCGACTCGGTGACCTCCGGCAGCTGGAGTCCCAGCCTCCGGACATCCTCGAACGTGACCATCCGGGCGCTTCCCGCCAGCCGGGGCTAGGTGATCTTGAGGACCCGGGCCGCGTTCTCGCGCAGGAACTTGGGCCAGACCTCGTCGCGGAAGCCGACGTTGGGCATCTCGCCCATGATGCGTTGCAGTGACAGGCCCATGGGGAAGTAGCCGGCGTACATCACCTTGTCGGCGCCCCGCGTGTTGGCGTAGTCGACGATGGCCTTCGGGTAGTGCTTGGGGGCGAACGCCGAAGTTGAGTAGTGCAGTCCCGGCCACTTCAGCATCAGCTTCACGGCCAGGGCCTCCCAGGGCTCGCAGCCGTGTCGGGTGACCAGGGTCAGCTCGGGGAAGTCGTACATCACCCGGTCGATGCGCTCCACGTGCTGGCAGTCCATGGGCAGCCGGGGGCCAGGCACGCCCGCGCACACGAACACGGGGATGTCCAGGTCGCAGCAGGTGGCGTAGACCGGGTACCACTTGGCGTCGTCGATCGGGATCTGGGGGAAGCACCCGGCCGGGAAGGTGCCCACCGCCCGGATGTCGTAGGCCTCCTTGCAGTGGCGGATCTTGCGCATCGCGCCCATGATGTCGTTGGCGTCAATCTGGCAGGTGGCCACAAACCGGTCGGGATGGTCGGCCAGGGCCTTGCGGTTGACCTCGCCCTCGCAGCCGATCAGGCCCCACTCCACGCCGTAGGCGTCCATCTCGCCCAGCGTGAGGCCGATCGGGTCGGCGGCGCCGTATTTCTCCTTAGGCACGCCCTTGAACATGTACTCCACCGGGAAGTCGAACTCGGCGGACTCGGAGTCCTTGAGCTGCTTGCGGATGAACTCGTAGTGCTCGAAGTCCTTGGCGGGAAAGCCGATCATCGTGTCGACGATCCCAACGTCGGTCGGCATAGGCATGGTCTGGTTCCGTTCGTCGCCGGGAAGGGGTGCTAGTTGCGGGGCACTTCGCGCCAGGGGATCTCCTTGTCCACCCTGGGCTCACCCGGCAGTCCCAGCACCTGCTCGCCGAGGATGTTGCGCATGATCTCGCTGGTGCCGCCCTCGATGGAGTTGGCCCGGGCCCGCAGGAAGCCGTGGTGGGTGTCGCCGAACTTGCCGTCGAGCGAGACCGCGGTGGGGCGGCGGAACTCGTAGTCGTAGTCCACCATGGCGGCGGGGCCCTCGAGGTCGAGCACCTTGGCGGTGAGCTCCTTGTTGAACTCGGCCAGCATCAGCTTGCTGACCGAGCCCTCGGGACCGGGGTTGCCGGCCCGGGCGTTCTGGGCGGCCCGGACGTTGGTCAGCCTGAGAGTCTCCCCCCGGACCCAAAGCTGCATCACCTCGTCGCGGTGGGCCTTGGTGCGTACGGCCGGGTCCATGTTGCGGTAGGCCTCCATCAGGTTGCCGAGCGGACCCTGCTGGGCGGTGGTGGCGCCGCCCACCGCGCCGCCGATGGCGGTCCGCTCGTTCATCAGCGTGGTGAGCGACACTCGCCAGCCCTCGCCCACGTCCCCGATGCGGGCCGAGTCGGGCACCCGCACGTCGGTCATGTACACCTCGTTGAACTCGGCCTCGCCGGTGATCTGGCGCAGCGGCCGGACCTCCACGCCGGGGGCATGCATGTCGAGCGCGAAGTAGGTGAGGCCCTTGTGCTTGGGCAGTTCCGGGTTGGAGCGGGCCACCAGCATGCCGAGGTCGGCTACATGGGCCAGGGTGTTCCACACCTTCTGGCCGTTGACCACCCACTCGTCGCCGTCGCGTTCGGCCCGGGTGCCCAGACCCGCGAAGTCGGATCCGGAGCCGGGCTCGCTGAAGAGCTGGCACCAGCGCTCCTCCCCGGTGAACATGGGACGCAGATAGCGGCGCTTCTGCTCGTCGGTGCCGTGGGTGAAGATCGTCGGGCCGATCAGCATCAGGAAGAACGTGGACGGGTCGGCGGGCTGGGCTCCTCCGGCTCGCAGCCGGCGATCCACCACCCGCTGCATCCGCCGTGACAGGCCGAGGCCGCCGAAGCCCGGCGGGTGGTGCACCCAGGCCAGCCCGGCGTCGTACTGGTGGCCCCGGAACTCGATGAGGCTCGCCTCCGCGGGGTCGTGCTCGGCCAGCAGGGCGTCGACGGCCTGCTCGGCGACGCGGGTCTGCTCGGCAGTGTCGGCGGGGGCTTCGGTGGCGGTCATGGTGTTTCTCCGTTGGACGTTGCGGTCGCGGCCCGGTCGGCGTCATGCTTGGCCCATGCATTCTTACTCCCGCCAGCACCTGATCGACACCACTGAGGCCTGCTTCGCCGAGATTTCGGGACTCTGCGCCGACCTTTCCGGCGACGAGTGGACGGTGCAGTCGCTGTGCCCGGACTGGACCGTCCGGCAGGCCATCGGCCACGCCGTCGGCGTCGAGGACGTGATCTCGGGCTGGGAGATCAGCACCGAGAACATGCCGCCCTTCCAGAAGATGCAGGCCCTGACCGACGCCTCCGGGGGCATGTCGTCGGCTGAGTTCGGGGCCCGGGTGGCCGAGATATTCGACGCCCGCCGGTCCGACCTGGCCGCGCTGAGCGACGACGACATCGAGCGCCTCTCGTGGACGCCGGTCGGGGTGCAGAGCTACGGCGGCTTCCTGGCCATCCGCATCTTCGACATGTGGGTCCACGTGCGCGACTGCACGATCCCGCTGGGACGCGACACCGACGACAGCGGGCCGGCCGCCGAGATCACCCTCAATCAGGTGGAGGGCTCCATCGGCTACATCATGGGAAAGAAGGTCGGCCTGCCCGACGGCATGTGCCTGCGAGCCGACATCACCGGCCCGGTCGAGCGCCAGATCGCGGTACGGGTGGACGGCCGGGCCAAGGCGGTCGATCCCTCGTCGCTGGCCGATCCCGACGTGGTGCTGACTGCGGATTCGACCACGTTCATCATGCTGGCCTGCGGTCGCATCGACCCCCAGGTCAAGATCGACGACGGCTCCATCTCCTGGAGCGGCGACGCCGAGTGGGGCGAGCACGCGGCCCGGAGTCTCCGCTTCACGATGTGATGACCCCGGACGCCTGGCCGCCCGCCGGCGCGGACGACTGGTTGGCGCTGGTCGAGCAGACCCTGCGGGGCCGGGATCTGGGCGAGCTGTCCAGCACGACCCGCGACGGCATCGAGATCCAGCCGCTCTACACCGATGGTCCGGAGCGGCCGGCCGCGGCCGCGGCGGCTGCTGATCCGCGACGTTCAGCCAAGGGCTGGGACATCCGCCAGCCTCACCGGCTGGCGGCGGCCGGCGACGCCCTCGAGGAGCTCAGGTCTCGAGTCGAGGAGGATCTGGCCGGGGGCGCAACGTCGGTGGAGCTCGACATCGCCGAGGGCGTCGACGCGGCCGGGCTCGACCGCCTGCTGAGCGGGGTCGACATGGCCGTGACGCCTCTGGCGCTAGCTCCCCACGCGGACATGGACGCGGCCCACGCACTCCTCGTGTTGGCGGCCCGGCGGGGCGCGGGCCTCGCGCCCGGCAGCTCGCTCGGGCTCGACCCGCTGGGGGAGTGGGCCCGCTCGAGCCGCCGCATGGACTGCGCCGAGGCGGCTGAATGGGCGGCACAAAATGTGTCGTCCGGCTCCCTTGCTCCCGGTGTCGCGGCCTTCACGGTCGACGTGACTCGCTACTCCGACGCCGGCGCGACCGAGGCCCAGGCGCTGGGGTGGGCAACGGCGACGGGGGTCGCCTACCTGCTGGCGTTGGTCGAGACCGGCGTCCCCGCGGACGCCGCGGCTGGGCTGATCGGCTTCCGGCTGGCGGCCACAGCCGACCAGTTCGTAACCATCGCCGCGCTACGAGCGGCCAGGGTGATGTGGAGCCGGGTGGTGACGGTCAGCGGCGGCTCTGAGCAAGCGGCTCGCCAGTACCAGCATGCGGTGACTGCGGCCCACATGTACAGCCGGCGCGACCCGTGGGTCAACCTGCTGCGGGGCGCCACCGCGGCGCTGGCCGCGGGCGTGGCCGGCGCTGATTCGGTGACCGTGCTGCCCTTCGACCACGCGTCCGGAGCCGTCGATGCCGACGGCTCATCGGGTCGCAGGCTGGCCCGCAACACCCAACTGCTCCTACTGGAGGAATCGCACCTTGCCAGAGCGGCAGATCCCGCGGGCGGATCATTCTACGTGGAGTCACTCGCTGAGGAACTGGCCTCGGCGGGCTGGCGGGTACTTCAGGACGTGGAGGCGTCCGGCGGGATCGAGGCCGCCATCGAAGGGGGAGCGCTGGCCGCCGCGATGGAGGAGAGCTGGCAGCGTCGCCTGGGGGCTCTGCGAACCCGGAGCGAGCCCCTCACCGGCGTGAGCGAGTTCCCCTTCCTGGACGACCCCGACCCGACACGCCACGGCTCCAATGAGGCAGAGGATGCGGCGGGTCTGCCGGTCAGGCGCCTGGCCGAGCCGTTCGAAGACCTGCGCGACGCCGCCGACCGCCACCAGTCCGCTACCGGCAAGCGGCCTGCAGTCTGGATTGCGGCCCTGGGGTCGACCGCGGCCCACTCGACCCGCACGGCTTGGGCCCAGAACCTGCTGGCCGCGGGCGGCATCGAGACCCAAGGCGCAACCGGCGTGGACTCGCCCGTCGCGGCGGCCGCCGACTTCGCGGCATCAGGCCTAGCCGTGGCGGTGATCTCCGGCACCGACGACATGTACCGCCTGCGGGGTACGGCCACCGCCAGTGCCCTGGCCGAAGCAGGGGCGAGCTTCGTGGCCCTGGCCTGCGACCCCGGCACCCCCGCCGACCTGCTCGCGACGCTGCAGTCCGCCGGCGTCGGCGAGGTCTGGCACGACGGCATCGACGCAGCCGCCACCCTGGAGCGCCTTCACCGCACCCTCGGCGTCGCCTGAGCGCAGCGACGGGGGCCAGCGGGTCAGTCCTCGAAGACTGGGGGGCGCTTCTCCGAGCGGGCCAGGACGGCCTCCTCGAAGTTGCGGGTGGTCATGCGGACCAGCAGCTGGGCGTTCATCTCCGAGCGCATGTGGGCCGCGTAGCTCGACGCCTCCAGACCGGCCCACAGCATCCTCTTGGTGAGCTCGACGCCGGGCCGGCTCAAGGCCGCGATGCGGGCGCCGATCTCGTAGCAGCGCTCCAGCAGATCCTCGGGCGCCACCGTCTCGCTCACTAGGCCGATGCGGGCCGCCTCCTCGGAGTCGACGTCGCGGCCGGTCAGCATGATCTCGAAGGCCCGGGACGATCCGATCGCCCTCGGCAGAGTGAAGCTGAGGCCCAACTCGGACGCGGTGAGGCCGTTGTTGATGCCCGCGGCCCGGAAGTAGGCCTCGGTCGACGCGATGCGGATGTCGCAGGCCAGGGCCAGGCACATCCCCCCACCGATGGCCGCGCCGTTGATGGCCGCGATCACCGGCTGGTGGAGGTCCCCGACCAGCTCGATCACCTCGTGGAGGCGGTCGGCGGCTCGGTGGGCGATGGTCGCCTTGGTCAGGCCCTCGATGTAAGGCACCCGGCCGGAGTCCACCATGTCGGCCCCCGAGCAGAACCCGTGGCCCGCGCCGGTGATCACCACCGCCCGAACGTCGTTGTCGTTGTTGACGCCGCGCAGGGCGTCGGCCAGCGGGATCATCACGTCGAAGGCCATGGCGTTCATGCGCTCGGGCCGGTTGAGGGTGAGCAGGGCGATGTCGGGGCGTGGGTGGTCGACCAGTACGAAGTCGTCTGCGGATGCCATGGCGGGCGACGGTATCAGCCGCCGCCGGACAGCACGGCGCTAGTCGCCGAGGTCGGGCTTCCAGGCCGATCCGTTGATGTGGCCCCCGCCGTCCACGAACAGCGTGTTGCCGGTGACGTACCGGCTGGCCTCCGAGGCCAGGAACACCACCACCGGGGCGATGTCCCGGTCGGGGTCACCGATGCGGCCCATCGGGTTGGCGGCGTCGGCCGCGGCCAGCAACTCGGGATGGGCGCCCATCACCCGGTGGAAGCTGGCCGACTTGGCGGCAGGGCAAACGATGTTGGCGGTTATGCCCCACCCGGCCCACTCCCGGGCCGCGGTGCGGGTAGCCGCTCGCAGCGCCTCCTTGGCCGAGTTGTACTCGACCGTTCCTATGTGGGCATTCACCCCGTTGAGCGAGCACATGTTGATGATCCGGCCCCAGCCGTTGGCCCTCATCACGGGCAGGGCCGCGCTCATGGCCCAGAACGGGCCGTAGAACCCCACGGCCAGAGCCCGCGACATGCCGGCCTCGGTCTTGCGCTCCACCCGGCTGATCTCGCCGCCGCCCCAGGCGTTGTTGACCAGTATGTCTACCGACCCCCACCTCCCGGCGGCGTGGGCGACCATGGCTTCGACCGCGGCCCGATCGCCCACGTCGGTGGCCAGCGACTCGCAGGCGTCGCCGAGTTCGGCCGCGGCGTCGTGGCCGAGTTGCTCGTCGATCTCGGCCACGAGCACGTTGGCTCCCTCGGCCACGAGGGCCCGGGCGACAGCCCGACCGATGCCCTCGCCCGCGCCGGTGACCACTGCTGTCCTGCCCGCGAGTTCTCCCATGCCTGCCTCCCGACTCTGAGCCGCCTCGCCATTCTTCACCACAGCGGCCGGGCGCGTCGGTGGTAGACAACCATCGGCACGACCCTCCGACCCGAAGGGAGTCCGGTGGAGGACCTCCAGCAGAGAGCCCAGCGCATCGCGGCCAAGCGCAGCTCCATCTGGGTCTACCGCTTCGTGCGCCGCACCATCATGGTGGTGCTCTACCCGTACTTCCGGGTGCGACGCCGCGGCGGCGCGTACCTGGACATCGAGGGTCCGGTGATCGTGGCCCCGGTGCACCGCTCCAACCTCGACACACCGCTCATGGCCGGGCTCGGCCATCGCCGCCTACGGGCCCTGTCCAAGGAGTCGCTGTTCTCCAACAAGTACTTCGGGGCGTTCCTGGCCGCGCTGGGCGCCTTCCCGGTGCGGCGGGGCGCGGCCGACAGGGAGGCCATTCGGGAGGCGATCAGGATGCTGGAGGCGGGCGAGCAGGTCGTGGTGTTCCCCGAAGGGGGCCGTCAGACCGGGCCCCGGGTGGAGTCGGTGTTCGACGGCATGAGCTATCTCGCGTCCCGCACCGGCGCCGTCATCGTGCCGGTCGGAATCGCGGGCACCGAGGCGGCCATGTCCACCGGCACCCGCCTGCCGCGGCCGGTGCGGGTCGCCATGGTCGCCGGCCCTCCGATACGGCCGCCCGGGGGCCGGATGACCCGTCCGCAGATGAGCCGCTTCTCGGAGGATGTCCGCCAGCGCCTGCAAGCGGTGTTCGACGAGGCCCAAGCCCTGGCCGGCTGAACGGGCCATGACTGGCCGTAGCCTCGGTATACATGCCTGCAAAGATCACTCTGGGCGCTGACGGCGCCCTTGTTGTTCCCGACGAGCCGATCATCCCCTTCGTGGAGGGAGACGGGATCGGCATCGACATCTGGCCCGCGGCGAAGTCCGTTCTGGACGCGGCCGCGGCAAAGCACGGTCGCCGCATCGCCTGGCTCGAGGTGCTGGCCGGCGAGAAGGCCTACAACGAGACCGGGGACTGGCTCCCGGCCGACACCATCGGCGCCTTCGACGAGCACCTCATCGGCATCAAGGGACCGCTGACCACGCCTGTGGGCGGCGGCTTCCGCAGCCTCAACGTGGCCATCCGCCAGATCATGGACCTGTACGTGTGCCTGCGCCCGGTGCGGTGGTTCCAAGGTGTGCCCTCCCCGGTAAGGGAGCCGCACCTGGTCGACATGGTGATCTTCCGGGAGAACACTGAGGACATCTACGCCGGTCTGGAGGTACCCTCCGGCTCGCCCGAGGCGGCCCGGCTCATCGAGTTGCTCCATGACGCCTTCGGCTGGGAGATCCGGGCCGATGCCGGGGTGGGCATCAAGCCGGTGTCGAAGTTCGGGTCACAGCGACTGCAGCGGGCCGCTCTCAACTACGCCCTGCGCCGGGGCCGCCAGCGGGTCCACTGGGTGCACAAGGGCAACATCATGAAGTTCACCGAGGGGGCCTTCCGGGGCTGGGGCTACGAGTTGGTGCGCGAGGAGTTCGCGGACGTGGCCGTGGCCTGGGAGGACTGCGGCGGCGACGCGGGTGACAAGATCCTGGTGCAGGACACCATCGCCGACATCGCGCTGCAGCAGGTGCTCACCCGCCCCGCCGAGTTCGACGTGATTGCCACCATGAACCTCAACGGCGACTACATCTCCGACGCGCTGGCGGCCCAGGTGGGCGGCATCGGGATCGCCCCGGGCGCCAACATCAACTACGTCACCGGCCACGGCGTGTTCGAGGCCACCCACGGGACCGCCCCCCGCTACGCCGGCCAGGACAAGGTGAACCCGTCGTCGGTGCTGCTGTCGGGTGCGCTCATGTTCGAGCATCTCGGCTGGCAGGATGCCGCCGACGACATCATCGCCGCGGTGGAGGCCACCATCGGCGACGGGATCGTCACCTACGACTTCGCCCGACTCACCGAGGGTGCCACCGAGGTGAAGTGCTCGGAGTTCGCCGCGGCGATCGTCGACCGCCTCTAACCGAGTCGAGAATTGGCAGTGCTTTGCGCGGCATGCGTGCATTCTGCTGCCAGTTCCGCTCCTTAGGGGTGTGATGAGCCCCTACCGCGAGGGCATCGCCCGCCGGGGCTACCGGCTGATCATGCGGTCGGTGCGGGCCCATCCCGTCTCACACGGGTTGGCCCTGATCGGCGCGCTCGGGTTCGTCGCCACCACGGTGGGAACCGCCTGGCTGCTGGGCTGGATCACCGACCACGTGATCATCGCTGACGAAACCGAGCGCACCGCCCCGGCGGTGGCCGCGATCCTGGTGATCGGGATCTCGGTGGCCAGCGGGGTGTCGGTGCTGATGCGCCGATGGTTCCTGGCCATGGCCGAGCTGCGAACCCAGCGCGACTGGCGGCGGGCCCTGCTGCACCGCTACATCGACCTGCCCATGGACTTCCACCGCGAACGCGACCCGGGCGAGCTGCTGGCCCATGCCGACTCCGACGTCAACACGGCCACCATGGTCCTCAAGCCGCTGGCGTTCGCGGTGAGCGTGGTGGTCCTGGTGATCGTCACGATGGTGGCGCTGTTCGTGGCTCACCCGCTGCTGGCGCTGATCGCGGCGATCGTGTTCCCGGCGCTGGCGCTGATCAGCCGGATCTACACCCGCAGGGTCGAGGCGCCCTCGGCCGAGGTGCAGCGCCGGGTCGGTGAGGTGTCGGAGGTGGCCCACGAGAGCTTCGACGGGGCCGTGGTGGTGAAGACTCTGGGCCGGGAGCCCATGGAGGTGGAGCGGATGCGGGTCGCGTCGCAGCGGCTGCGCGACGAGCGCATCCGGGTGGGCCGGATGCGGGCCGCCTTCGAGCCGGCCATCGACGCCCTGCCCACGGTGGGCGCCATCGCCCTGCTGCTGGTGGGCGCCTGGCTGGTGGGGCGGGGCTCGGCCACGCCCGGCGACCTGGTGCTGGCGGCCACGCTGTTCTCGCTGCTGGCCCTGCCGCTGTTCATCGTGGGCTTCTTCCTGGAGGAGATGCCCCGCTCGGTGGTGTCGCTGGAGCGGGTGGACCGGGTGCTGGAACGGCCCGTCCCGGCGCCGCCGGCAGCGGGCCCCCGGATGCTGCCGGAGGGTCCGCTCGATCTGGAGATCGAGGACCTGGCGGTGGGCTACGGCTCGCGGCTGGTGCTCGACGGGGTATCGCTCCATGTGCAACCGGGTGAGACCGTCGCCCTGGTGGGTGCGACCGGGTCGGGCAAGTCGACCCTGCTCGAGACCGTGGCCGGGCTCAATGACCTGGCACGGGGCTCGATCCGCCTGTCGGGCACCGATCTCGGCAACCTCGGCTCCGGCGAGCTCCACGAGGCGGTCGCGCTGGTGTTCCAGGAGGCTTTCCTGTTCGCCGACTCGGTGGTCGAGAACGTCGACATGAAGCGCGGGCGCGGCCCGGCCGATGTGACCGGCGCGCTCCGCTCGGCGGCTGCCGGAGCTTTCGTGGAGGCTCTGCCCGACGGCGGCGCCACCGTGGTGGGGGAGCGGGGCGTGACCCTCTCGGGCGGTCAGCGGCAGAGGGTGGCGCTGGCCCGGGCCCTGGTGCGGGCGCCCAGGCTGCTGATGCTCGACGACGCCACCAGCGCGGTCGATCCCGTGGTCGAGAGCGAGATCCTTGCCAACCTCCGCAACGGGCTGGACACCACGCTGCTGGTGGTGGCGCATCGGATCTCGACCATCGAACTCGCCGACCGGGTGGCGTACCTCGCCGGCGGGAGGATCGCGGCCACCGGCACCCACGAAGAGTTGCTGGCCCTCGACGACTACCGGTCGCTGGTCTCGGCCTACGAGCAGGCGGCAGCCCCAGAGGCCCAGCGGGTAGGCGGCGATTCCCGATGAGTGACCCCGCTGTCGACCTGGGCCGGGCACAGATGGGCGATGCACCGGCCGGTCCCGACCGGGCTCCGGAAGCACCGGCCACCGACGACATCAAGGCACTCCAGGTGCTGCGCCGCGGCATCGCCATGAGCCCCGGACTGCGCAGGGGCATGCCGGTGATAGCCGCGGTGGGCCTGTTCGCCGCGGTGGGCAGGCTGATCGTGCCGGTCATGGTGCAACTCGTCCTCGACCACGGCGTCATCGGTCCCGACGGCTACCGGCCCGGCGTTGTGTGGACCCTGTCGCTAGCCGCGCTGGCCACGGTCCTGGTGGTGGCCGCGGCGAGCCGCTTCGCGCTGATCCGGCTGGTGCAGATGGCCGAGTCGGTGCTGCTCGCGCTGAGGGTCCGGGCGTTCGAGCACATACACCGGCTGAGCCTGGCCACCCACACCGAGTCGCGCCGGGGGGTGCTAGTGGCCCGGGTGACCAGCGACATCGAGGCCATGGCCATATTCATGCAGTGGGGGGCCATGTCGTGGACCATCAACCCGATACTGATCGTGGCGACGCTGGCGGTGATGCTCTTCTACAGCTGGCAGCTCACGCTGCTGGTGCTCGTCCTGCACCTGCCGCTGCTGCCGTACTTGCGCTGGATACAGCGCCGCCAGATCGCGGCCCATGGCCGTGTCCGGGACCGGGTGGCCGAGACCATGGGCCACACCAGCGAGACGGTGTCGGCTGCCGCGGTGATACGGGCCTACGGCTATCGAAACGCCGTGCGGGCCCGTCTCGACCACGCGGTGGACCGCCAGTACGGGGCCCAACTGTCGGCCTTCAAGTGGTGGGCCTTCATGCTGCCCGTGGTCGATCTGGCTTCGTCGGTGGCGCTGGCCGCGGCCATCGTCGCCGGGGTGACGTGGGGCGACGAGTTGGGTATCGGCCCCGGCGGTCTGGTGGCCTTCGTGTTCCTCGTGCGCCTGCTGATCAGGCCGATCTCCGAGATCGGCGAGGTGTTCGACAACACCCAGGCCGCGCTGGCGGCCTGGTGGAAGGTGATGGGCGTGCTCGACACGCCCGTCGACGTGGTCGAGCCGGCCCCCGCTGATGCGGAGGAACTTCCCGCGGGGCCGTTGCCGGTGGAGGTGCGGGACGTGAGCTTCTCGTACCGCGCCGCCGAGCCCGTGCTGCGGGGGATCGATGTGGCCGTGCCGGCCGATGCCGACGTGGCGGTGGTGGGCGAGACCGGTTCGGGCAAGACCACCTTCGTACGGCTGCTGGCCCGTCTCGCCGACCCCAATTCCGGCGACGTGCTGATCGGCGGGGTGGACCTGCGGGCCGTGGCGCCCGACTCACGCCGCCGGGGCATACGCATGGTGCCGCAGGACGGCTTCCTGTTCGCAGCCACCATCGAGGACAACATCCGCTACGGCCGGCCCGGCGCCACCGAGGCCGACGCGGCTGCCGCGGTGGAGGCGCTCGGGCTGCGGCGGTGGGTGGAGGGCCTGCCTGCCGGTATGCGCACCCCGGTGGGCCAGCGGGGCGGCCGGCTGTCGGTGGGCGAGCGCCAGCTGGTGGCCCTGGCCCGGGCCCAGGTTGCCGACCCGGGCCTGCTCCTGCTCGACGAGGCCACCTCCGCGGTGGATCCGGAGACGGAGGAGGCGCTGGCGGTGGCCCTGGCCCATCTGGCTCAGGGCCGCACGACGGTGTCGGTGGCTCACCGTCTCAGCACCGCCGAACGGGCAGACCTGGTCCTGGTGTTCGACGACGGCCGCATCGTCGAGCAGGGCCGCCACGACGAACTCGTCGAGGCCGGCGGCGTGTACGCCCGGCTGCACGAGTCCTGGGTGGGCAACACCCGTCGGGCCGCCCCGCGCCTCTGAATGCGAGTGCCCGGTACGGTGGCGTCATGAACGATCCCGTACGAGTGGCCGTCACCGGCGCCGCCGGCCAGATCGGCTACAGCCTGCTGTTCCGCATCGCCTCCGGGTCGATGCTGGGCCCGGACCAGCCGGTGATCCTGCAGATGCTGGAGATTCCCCCTGCCATGGACGCCTTGCGGGGGGTGGCCATGGAGCTCGACGACTGCGCCTTCGGTCTGCTGGACGGGATGGTGCTCAGCGACGACCCCGGCGAGGCCTTCGAAGGAGCCCAGATCGCCCTGCTGGTGGGCTCGCGGCCCCGTACCAAGGGAATGGAGCGCAAGGACCTGCTGGAGGCCAACGGTGCCATCTTCACCGTGCAGGGCAGGGCCCTGGCCGCAGGCGCCGCCGACGACCTGCGGGTGCTGGTGGTGGGCAACCCGGCCAACACCAACTGCCTGATCGCCATGAACAACGCAGCCGGCGTTCCCCGCGAGCGGTTCACGGCCATGACCCGCCTCGACCACAACCGGGCCAAGGCCCAGCTCGCAGCCCGCCTCGGCGTCACCGTGGGCGACATCGCCAGGATGACCATCTGGGGCAACCACTCCGCCACCCAGTACCCCGACGTGTTCCACTGCGAGGTGGGGGGGCGCAGCGCGGCGGCGCTCGTCGACGACCAGGCCTGGCTCGAGGATTCCTTCATCCCCACCGTGCAGCAGCGGGGCGCGGCCATCATCGAGGCCCGGGGCGCCTCGTCGGCGGCCTCCGCCGCCAACGCGGCTATCGACCATGTGCGCGACTGGATGCTGGGCACCCCGCCGGGGGACTGGGTGTCGATGGCGGTGCCCTCCGACGGCAGCTACGGCGTGCCCGAGGGGTTGATCTCGTCGTTCCCGGCCACCTGCGCCGGCGGCGCCTACCAGATCGTCGGCGGGCTCGACATCGACGACTTCTCCCGGTCCCGTATCGAGGCCTCGGTAGCCGAACTGGCCGCCGAGCGCGACACGGTGGCTGCGCTGGGACTGATCTAGGGGAGAGCAACTCGGTGCCGGAGCTGCCTGAGGTCGCAGCCCACGCCGAACGGCTGTCGGCCGCGTTCGCAGGAAACTCGCTGGACCGGTTCCAGCCGTTGCACCCGGCCGCCCTCAAGACCTTCGATCCCAGGCCTGCGGAGGCTGCGGGCTGTGTGCTCGCCTCGGTCGGCCATCGGGGCAAGTACCTGCTGCTGCGCCTCGACCCGAGCGACGGAGACGACCCCGGCCGCGGCCTCACCTTCGTCGTCCATCTCATGCAGGCGGGACGGCTCCGTGTGGACGCCCAGCAGGCCCGCAAGCCCAGAGGCGGCATGGCCCGCTGGACCTTCAGCGACGGTACGGCGCTGCTGCTCACCGAGGCCGGCTCAGAGCGCCGGGCCGGGGTATGGCTCGTCGCCGGCGATCCCTCCGGCGTCGAGCCGCTGGCCCGTCTCGGCCCCGACGCCGACGCCATCGGCCGCGACGAGCTCGCCCGGCGCCTGGCCGGCGCCAGCGAGCGGGTGCACGGCTTCCTGCGCGACCAGTCGCATCTGGCAGGCATCGGCCGGCTGCTGGCTAACGAGGTGCTGCATGCGGCCAGGATCTCGCCCTTCGCCAATACGGCGCGCCTCGATGACGCGGCGGTGGACCGCCTCCACGCCGCCATGGGCGCCGCCATCGATCGGGGCCTGACCGCCGAGCGCGGCCTCGAGGAGATGGGACGCTCCGCGGACCGGCCCAACGACGTGCACCACCGCGTCGGCAAGGAGTGCCCGGCCTGCGGGCACACCGTGCGCGCCGTCGAGTACCGCCGCTACCGGGTGGCCTACTGCCCGGCCTGCCAGACCGGCGGGAAGGTGCTGGCCGACAACACCACCAGCCGCTTCCTCAAGTAGGGGTCAGGCGGAGACAGGGATCAGGCGGGCGGCGACAGCGCCGCGCCGATCGCATCCATCGCCCGGCGCGCCCCGATCAGCAGCCTCGGATCGCCGTCGAGATGGAGCCGGCCCTCAGCGAAGGCCCGCTGGATGGACTCGCCGTCCTTGGCCATCGCCCGGGCCGTCTCGCGGTCCGATGCGAACGCCACCCGCCGGTCGGCGTAACCGTCGCCCGCGGGACCGGTTGCCGCCGATGCACGCCCCCCGGCCACCCGCACATGCCAGCAGAAGACCGAGCCGTCCTCGCTCGTAACCCGGTGCTCCAGGACAAGGTCCACCTGTTCGTCCACCGAGCACTCCGAGAGCGCGGCGTCGAGCCGTGCCACCCACGCGGCGGTGAAGATCGCCGGCGTCTGTCCGGAGCGGGGGTCGGTAGTCACCACAGCGCAGGGTAACGATGCTCGTAGCCTGACTCGCGTGTCGCGCCCGAGTAACGGGGACCTGATCGCCGGGGTATCGGTGGCGCTCGTCGCCATCCCGCAGTCGCTGGCCTACGCCGAGCTGGCCGGGCTGCCGCCCCAGTACGGCCTGTACGCCACCGCGCTGCCGTCGCTGCTGGCCGCGTTGTTCGTGTCCTCGCGGTACCTACAGACGGGTCCGGTGGCCCTTACCGCCCTGCTCACTCTCGGTGCGCTCACTTCGGTGGCCGAGCCGGGCGGCACCGACTACATCCAGAGCGCCGCGCTGCTGGCCCTGCTGGTGGGGCTCATGCGGCTGCTGCTGGGGCTGGTGCGCGCCGGGCGGGTGGCTTACGTGCTCTCGGAGCCGGTCGTCACCGGGTTCACCGCGGGCGCGGCTGTGGTGATCATCGCCTCCCAGCTGCCCAAGATCTTCGACGTCGACGTTGAGGGCCAAGTGTTCACCGCGGCGTTGCGGGCGCTGGACAAGCCCGGCGAGTGGAGCTGGACCGCGATCGCCTTCGCGACGGTGACGGTGGCTCTCATGATCGGGGGCCGGTACGTGCACCGGCTGTTCCCCGGCGTGTTGGTGGCCGTGATCGCCGGCGTGCTCGTGTCCGGCTTCGGCGGCTACGAAGGATCGGTAGTGGGCGACCTCGACGGCGGGTTCATACCCCTGAGCCTGAACTTCCCTTGGTCGGAGGCCCCAAGCCTGCTGCTGCCGGCCGCAGTGATCGCCCTCGTCGGCTTCGCGGAGCCGGCCGCCATCGCCCGAACCTACGCGGCGGCCGACCGCCTGCCGTGGAACGCCAACCGCGAGATGGTGAGCCAGGGGGTCGCCAACCTCGCTTCCGCGGTGTCGGGCGCCTTCCCGGTGGGCGGCTCGTTCTCGCGTAGCTCGCTCAATCGCATGGCCGGGGCGACCAGCCCCTGGTCGGGCGCCATCACCGGAGCGTTCGTGCTGGTCGTGCTGCCGCTGGCGCCGCTACTGGAGGACCTGCCCACATCGGTCCTGGGCGTGATCGTGATCGTGGTGGTGCTGCGCCTGGTGGACGTGAGGGAGATGGCCCGCCTGCCCTTCGGCTCGTTCCCCCAGGCCCTGGTGGGCGCTGGGACCACCATCTCGACCATCGCCTTCGCGCCCCGCGTGGAGCGCGGCGTGCTGGTGGGCATCTGCTTGGCGGTCGCGGTCCATCTCTACCGCGAGATGCAGGTGCTGGCGCCCGGCGAGCTGGAGGAGGACAGGCTCGTCGTCCGGCCCAAGGGCGTGATGTGGTTCGCCACCGTGCCTCAGCTCGAGCGGGTGGTGCGTGAGGAGCTCGCCGGGCATCCGGACATCGCCACCGTGATCGTGGACCTGACCGGGGTGGGCCGCCTGGACTACTCGGGGGCGGTGGCGCTGCGCCGCATCCTCGAAAGGCTCACGGCCGGGGGTGTGGTGGTCAGCGTGGTCGGCATCCCGCCCAGTGCGTCGGCCGCGGTGCGAGCCGAGTTGGACTACTACGAGTCGACCTGAGAACGCGCCCGATCTCGGGCCACTGCAAACGGGGAAATGCCGTAGTGTGGGGGGTGATGACCGAGGCCGGGAGCGCGCTGTCCCACGACGAGCTCGTCGCAACCATGACCGGGGGTATGGCCCGCCATGACCTGCCTTTGTTCGCCGGCTCGCAGCGGCTCCGTCCCGATGGGCGGCCCCTGCCCGAGTTCAGGGCCGAGCTGCGCCGGATACCCGATGCGATCAACGCCGTGACCGTGCTTCTGACGCTCGCCACGGCCGTGGGTGTGGTCGCGGCGGCCATCGCCGTCGATCATTGGCTGGCCACGGTGGTCGCGGTACCGGTCATGGGAATTGTGATGCTCAGGATGTTCATCCTGCACCACGAGGCAGCCCACCGCCTGCTGTTCTCCAACCGCCTCGTCAACGACATCGTGGGTGTGAACATCCTGGGGTGGCTGACCTTCGGCACCGGCACCCACCACTACCGGCGGGGCCACGCCAACCATCACCGCGACGAGTTCGGACCCAAGGAGCCCGACTTCCTGCTCTACTCCCTGTACCCGGTGTCGAGGTCGTCGATGCGCCGCAAGCTGTTGCGGGACCTGTTCGGCGTGTCGGGCTACCGCATCGTCAGGCCGCGCTTCACCGGTCTGGCCAAGCCCCGGTTCCTGCTGCTCAGCCTGCGGTTCTTCGCCGGCCAGGGGCTGGTCCTGGCCGCGTTCTGGGTTGCCGGCCACCCGTGGCTGTACCTGGTCCTGTGGGTGCTGCCGTACTTCAGCTACTACCAGGTGGCCAACCGGCTGCGGGTGATCGCGGAGCACGGCGGCATGACCCGCACACCGGACCGTCGCAACACCACGCACCATGTGCGCCAGAACTGGGTGGCCCGCCTGTTCCTGGTGCCCTACAACGTGGGCTACCACCTGGCCCACCATGTCGACTCGGGCGTGCCTGCCCGCAACCTGCCCCGGCTGCAGCGGGCCCTGGAGGAGGACGGTTACTTGCCGGCGGACGCGGTGTGGCCCGACTACCGGTCGCTGTGGCGGGCGCTGGTGCGTCCCGAGCCGGAACCGGCCGGCGTTTCCTGACCGGGAGTCCGGGCTCTACAGGGAGAAGCCGTCTAGGGCCTCCTTGAGGGTCTCGATGTTCTCGGAGCCCAGCACAACCCTTGAGTTGGTGGCCACGTAGACCAGGTCGAGGTTGACGCCGGCTTCGGAGACCCTGGTGGCAAGCTCGGCCAGTTCGCCGGGGCGGTCCTGGGCCTGAACCACCACGACCTCGCGCTCGCGGGTGACGCTGGGGCCGTGGGTGTTGGCCAGCGCCCGGTAGACCGGCTCGCTGTGGGGCACGAGGATGTGCAGTTCTGCGGTGTTGCCGTTGCCCATGCACGTGGCTGCCGCGATGTTCACGCCTGCGTCGCTGATGGCGGTTGCCACTCTGGCCAGCGCCCCCGGTTTGTTTTCCAACTCGATCACCAGGTCGCTGGCCAATGTCGACATGAGAGCAGGTCCTCCTGTTGGTTGTGGAGCCCGCTCGGCGGGCTCGGGTGATGGGCACGGACTGTAGGGCAGAACTGGCCGGCTGTGAAGCGGGGAAGGGGTTCCGCTCGGCGCGCACGGTGCGGCGAGTAGCGTTCGCCGGTGCTCGTGGACGCCCATACGCATGTCGTGTCGAGCGATCTTGAGACGTACCCGCTGTCGCCCGCCGGGCTGGGCGGGAGCTGGTACCGGCAGTCGCCGTGCTCGGCCGAGGAACTGCTCGACGAGATGGACACCGCCGGCGTGGACCGGGCCGTGCTGGTGCAGCCGCTGGGGGCCTACTCCTTCGACAACCGGTACGCGGCCGCCAGCGCGTCGGCTCGTCCCGACCGTCTTGCGGCCGCCTGCTGCGTGGACCCCGGCGGCGAATCGCCGGTCCGGACGCTGCGTGACTGGCTCGATCGCCCCGGCGTCGCCGGCGTCCGGTTCTTCGCGCTGGCCGAGCAGCGGTCGTGGTTGAGCGACCCGGCGACGTTCGTGCTGTGGGAGCAGGCAGCCGCCGGTGGCGCCCATGTGATCGTGACCGTCTACGAGAGCCAGTTCGACGAGCTCGCGCTGGTGCTCGGACGCTTCGGTGGTGTGGCCGTGTCGCTGGATCATTGCGGGTTCTGCGACGTCTCCCGTCCTGAGCCCCTGCTGGAGCTGGCCCGCTTCGAGAACCTGAACCTCAAGGTCACGACCAACATCATCGATGCCGCCACCGCGGCTGAGGGCACCGCCCGCAGGTTCGTAGGACGGCTTGCCGGCGCGTTCGGCGCCGAGCGGCTGATGTGGGGCTCCGACTACTGCCAGACCCACGACCGCTCCTATGCGGAGCTGGTCCGAACCGGGATCGCGGCCTTCGCTGATCTCGGCGGCGCGCAGCAGGACGCCTGCCTGGGCGGCAACGCCCGGCAGCTCTGGTTCGGGGGCTAGAGCTCGATCTCGTTGACGAGCGGCCGGCCTGCCAGGAACAGGGCCACGTTCCGGTTGAAGACGTCGTGCACCGCATCGAAGAAGCCGCTCGGATCGGTGGAGCAATGGGCCGAGATGTAGATGTTGGGCGCGTCCCACAGCGGTGAATCCTCCGGCAGCGGCTCCACCGCGGCCACATCGATGGCGGCGGCCCGGAGCTTGCCGGAGTGCAGCGCGTCCGCCAGGGCGGGCTCGTGCACGAGCGTGCCCCGGCCCACGTTCACGAACATCGAGCCGTCCCGCATGGCCGCGAACGCCGCCGCGTCGAACAGCTCATGGGTCTCCGGCGACTCGGGAACAGCCGCGGCGACGATGTCGCAACGGCCGAGCATGTCATGGAGCCCTTCGGGCCCCACGACCTCGTCGGCCAGCTCGGAGGCGGCCGCGCTCCGGCGCAGGACGACCACGCTCATGTCGAAGGCCCGGGCCCGGCGGGCCACGGCCTGGTTGATCGGGCCGAAGCCGATGAGGCCGATGGTCCGGTGAGCGAGCCCTTCGCCGTACACCGGCCGCCACTGCCTGCGCTGCTGGTTGGCGTCCAGCCGGCGGACCTGCTTGAACTCGCCCAGGACCCGGGTGAGCACGAACTCTGCGATCGAGGCGGCGTTGGCTCCCGAGGCGTTGGTCAGCCGGATGCCGGCCTCCCGCAGTCCGGCGGAGGTGAGATGGGAGACCCCGGCCCCCAGCGCCTGGACCCATCTCAGCCGGGGGGCTACCGCGGCCACATCGAACGGGAGGTCCAGCGTCAGGCAGCAGTCGATGCGGGCGAACGCATCCCGCTGCTCGTCCGTCAGCGGGGGTGCCAGGTGTCGCACCTCGTCGTAGGGCGGGACCCCCCGGCCTGAGCGCAACTCGCTCGGCTCCTCGTAGGGCTCGACGACGATCTCTACCCGGGGGTCGATCGCGGCCAGTTCGGCCAGGTGCTGCTCGAAGCGGTCGTTGAACTCCGGGGTGTAGAGCACTCCCACGACCAGCGGGTCGCTCACCGCCTAGACCTCGGCCTCACGGGTCCGGGTCGCCGGTCATGCCGACCCGGTCAGGAGGAGCAGGGCCGGCTCCACGGCGCGGTCGGCCCGGTCGATGACGCCGGCCTCGTCGGTGCCGCCCAGCGGGTGTTCGACGGCCACGATCCTGGTGCTGGGCAGGCCCAGAGTGGCCGCCACCTCCGAGGCGAGGGCCTCGAAGGCGGTGGTGGCCACCAGGACGGTGGGAATGCCGGCGGCTTCGAGGCTGACGGAGTCGTGGACACTCCACGACGTGCAGCTGCCTCAATCGGCTGAGCCGGTGAGGACGACCTCGGCCTCGGCCAGCCGGGCCAGCACGTCGTCGGGCGCGGGCAGGGCCGCGTTCTTTCGCTCCACCACCTCCACGCTCGCCCCGGTGCGGGCTGCGAGCCGTTCGGCCATGCGCCCCAGCAGAAGCCCCGCATTCGGCTTGGAGTTGTCGAGGATCCCGATCCGCTTGCCGGCCAGCACCGGCGGGGGCGGCGCGAGGGAGGCGGCGGAGGGCCCGACCGCTCCGTCCGGGGCATAGATCTTCATGGCTTGGCCCCCTGCCGTCCCTATGGCTCGACCGGCACGGTGGCGCTCCTGGTCATGCCCCAACTCGGGATTACCGAGCTGTGCTTGCCCGGTCCTCCGACCACGACGATCCTCACGTTGTCGGGATGCTCGGTAATGGGCATTCCGGCGTCGTCGCCGAAGGTCTCCTGCCACGGGGCCCAAGCCCGCAGCGCGAACGCGTCCCGGAGGTCGCCGGTCCGCATGCGGGCCCGCTCGTGCAGGTAGGAGGCCACGTGTGTGCGGGTCCATCCGGCCGCCGCGCACGTGGCGGCGTGCTCGGGGCACAGCATCACGAAGAACTCGGCCCCGCTGACGGGTGCGTTGTTGGACCCGAGCGAGGCCATGACCGAGGCCGCCTTGTCGAGGATGGCGGCCGGTTGGTCCGACTCCATGTCGTGGAAGTTGTGGGGCGCCTCGCCGCAGTGCACGGTCACTGCCGAGGGCGCATCCACACCGACGCTGGCCGCGTACCCGCCCCAGGGTGATCGGAGGAGGTTCTCGGCCACGCAGTAGGCGTACTTGGCCGGCCCGCCCTGGGTGGAGGCGTCGCCGGCGCCGGGGACCGCGCCTGCGACGTGCAGGAGCATCAGGCGGAGTGCCCGGCCGGTGGCGGCGTTGGCCAGGTTGCCCGGCCCGAACGCTCCCAGCCCGGAGTTGTAGCCCGCGGTTCGGGCGACCTCGCCGTGGACGATCAGTAGCGGCGCCACCGGATGGGTGGTGGCGTTCACGCCCCGCAGGTTGACCTCCGGGCGGGCCAGGGCCTTCACCGCGGCCACGAGCACCTCCAGATGCTCGGGACGGCAGCCGGCGAGCACCCCGTTGATGGCGATGATCCTGCGGGTGGCGACACCTGAGCGGGGCGGCAGGGTGGCGACGACTTCGTCTGGATCGCGGTTACTGCCTGCCAGCATCGCCTCAACCCTTTCCGGTGTCGGCGCCACCAGCGGCAGGCCGTCGCCCCAGCCCCGCGTCGCGAATCGGTCCGTTAGGGCCTCAGGATCGTCCGAACCGATGTCGAGGAGTTGAGACGAGGTGTCCGCCATCGCCTCCAGTCTGCTGTCTCCGAGTCCCGTACGCGTTCTCAAGTGCAGTTTCACTGCTTGAAATTACTTGAGAACAATGCACGTGCACTGGCGTGATGGCTGACCGGCAGCGCACTAGCCTGCGGGAATGAGCGCCGAGCGTCGCCGTCGACGGCCCCGCGAGACCGTCGCGGCCAAGCCGAAGGGACCGGTCCAGCCGCCCTGGCGCCTCCACGAGCGCCGGTTCGAGCCGACGACGGTGGTCAGCGAGGACGAGCTGGAGGCTATCCACCAGGCCTCCCTGACAGTGCTGCGCGACACCGGCATGGACTTCCTGCACCCGACTGCTCGGCGGATGTGGGCCGACGCGGGTGCCAAAGTGGACGGCGACCGGGTGCGGCTCGACCCGGACATGGTCATCGAGCTGGTGGCGTCGGCCCCCTCGGAGTTCGTGCTGCACGCCCCCGACCCGGCTCGCCATCTGCCGATGGGCGGTCGCAACGTGGCCTTCGCGGCAGTGGCCAGCCCCCCGAACGTGGCCGACCGGTCCGGCGGTCGCCGGACCGGTAACCGCGAGGACTACCGGCGCCTGGTGATGCTGACCGAGGTGCTCAACTCGTTGTCTCTCACTGGGGGCTACCCGGTGGAGCCGGTCGACGTCCACTCCTCGGTGCGCCATCTGGTGGCCACCCACGACCTGCTGACGCTGTCGCGCAAGGCTCTTCACTGCTACTCGCTCGGCGCGCAGCGCAACCAGGACTGCCTGGAGATGATCCGCATCGTCCGGGGCGTCAGCGACGACGACCTCGACCGGGAGCCGTCCATCTTCACCGTGGTGAACTGCAATTCGCCGCTGCGGCTGGACACGCCGATGCTGGAGGGGATCCTCCAGTTCTCGGCCCGCAACCAGGTGGTGGCGGTCACCCCGTTCACGCTGGCCGGGGCGATGGCGCCGGTGACGGTGGCCGGGGCGGTGGTGCAGCAGAACGCCGAAGCCCTGGCCGGGATCGCGTTCACCCAGTTGGTGCGACCGGGCGCGCCCGCGATCTACGGCGGTTTCACCTCCAACGTGGACATGCAGTCGGGCGCGCCCGCCTTCGGCACTCCCGAGTACATGCAGGCGGTGCTGCTGGGCGGTCAGTTGGCCCGCCGCTACGGCGTGCCGTACCGGTCCTCCAATGCGTGCGCGGCCAACGCGGTCGACGCCCAGGCCGCCTACGAGAGCGTGTTCTCGCTGTGGGCGACCACCATGGGCGGGGCCCACATGGTGCTGCACGGCGCGGGCTGGATGGAGGGCGGGCTGCAGGCCTGTTTCGAGAAGATGGTCATCGACGCCGACCTGCTGGGCATGGTGAGCGCCTTCCTGGATCCCGTAGCCACTGACGCCGACTCGCTGGCGGTGGACGCCATCGCCGAGGTGGGGCCGGGCGGTCATTTCTTCGGCACGGCCCACACGCTGGCCCGTTACCGGGACGCGTTCTTCAAGCCGATGGTCTCGGACTGGCGCAACTACGAGACCTGGGAGGAGGCCGGCTCGCCCACCGCGCTCGACCACGCCGAGAGGCTGGTGGGTGAGCTGCTGGAGGCGTACGAGCCGCCCGCGCTGGCCGACGACGTGCGGGCCGAGCTGGACGACTTCACCGACCGGCGCATCGCCGAGGGCGGGGTGCCCACCGACTTCTGATCGGCCAGGAGCGAGCCTGGTTGAATCTGCTGCGTGTCCCGGTTATCCTGTGCATTGTTCTAGCTGTCCGCGACGGCGATGAACATGCGAGTGCCGGAGCACCTCCCCCGGTTGAAGGCTCAGTGGCCGAGAGGGGAGGCACTCCGGCGCTTTGCACTCTAGGCATGTTTCAAGCATTTTTGATGCTTGTCGGCACAATTCTGAAAGCGAGAACTGGCATGATGGCCGTGCGGCCTGTTCCGGCGTTGCGGACGGGGAGCCGCCGTGGTGTACTTCGCGCTATGCGGACGTTCGGCGGCAGCAGTTCGATCGACTTCAGGTCGGAGGAATTCTGGTCGGCCACCCGGCGGGGGCTCGACCAGGCGACCGGACTCCAGCCGGCCGCCTACACCGACGAGGACTTCTACGCGGCCGAGAAGGAGCGCCTGTTCGGGCGGGCCTGGGTGGCGGTGGCTTCGGCGTCGGAGGTGGCCGAGCCCGGTCGCCTGCTGGTGCGTACGGTAGGCGATACTTCGGTGCTGATCGCCCGGGGCCGGGACGGCGTGCTGCGGGGCTTCGTCAACTCGTGCCGGCACCGGGGCACCGAACTGGCTTCCGAGGACTGCACCGTGTCGCGGATGATCCGCTGCCCCTACCACCGCTGGGGGTACGGCCTCGACGGCTCCCTGGTGGCCACGCCGCTGTTCGACGAGGTGCCCCGGCCCGACTTCGATCCCGCCGGGTTCTCCCTGCTGCCGGTGAGGGTGGAGACGTGGGGCTTCCAGGTGTTCGCCTGCCTGGACGAGCGGACGCCGCCGCTGGCCGAGTGGCTGGGCGATCTGCCCGAGCGGATGGGCGGCTACGGCTTCGACGGCTGGTACGTCCACGAGAAGTGCAGCTTCGACGTGGCCGCCAACTGGAAGCTGATCACCGAGAACTTCCAGGAGTACTACCACCTGGCCTGGGTCCATCCCGAGCTGGCCAAGGTGTCCCGGGTGAAGGACCACTACCGCTACCAGGGGCCGGGCCTGTACTGCGGCCAGACCACCACCCCGGTGTCGGGCGACGAGCGCGACGATTGGCTGGTGCTGCCGCCTGCGTCTGGGCTGGACGGCTCCGACTCGGTCAGCGGCCGGTTCGTGGCCGTGTTCCCCAACCTGACGCTGGCCGTGCTGCCCAGCCATGCGTTCGTGATGCGCCTGGAGCCGCTGTCGGCGGGCGCCACCCGCGAGCACTGCGCGTTCCTGTTCCCGCCCACCACCGATCCCGACACTGTCGGAGATGCCTTCGAGGCCACCCGCAAGTTCTGGATCGAGGTCAACAACGAGGACATCGACATCTGCGAGCGGTCCCAGCGGGGGCTGGCCCTGGGCGCGGCTCCGCCCGGGCCGCTGTCGCCCCGCTTCGAGGAGCCCCTGCACCGCTTCCAGAACATGGTGGCCGACTGCATGACCGCGGACTCCCTGGCCACCGGGTTGACGGTGCCGGGAGGGGACGGTCCCGGAGACGCCGAGCGCTACGGCTGCGGGCCCAACCCCTCCCCGCCGGCCATCGACGCCCGCCGCTGGTCGAGCACGGACTGATCCGCACACGCCGGCTCCGGGAGATGCTCGGATGAAGACCGACGCGCAGGTCGTGGTGATCGGCGGGGGAGTGATCGGTGCCAGCGTTCTCTACCACCTCACAAAGGCGGGATGGAGCGACGTGGTGCTGGTGGAGCGCACCGAGCTCACGGCTGGGTCCACGTGGCACAGCGCGGGCGGCATGCACACCCTCAACGGCGATCCCAACGTGGCCCGCCTCCAGCGCTACACCATGGAGCTCTACGCCGAGATCGAGCGGGCCTCCGGCCAGGACTGCGGGATCCACATGCCGGGCGGCATCATGCTGGCCGACACGCCCGAGCGGCTCGATTGGTTGCGGATGACCCATGCCCGGGGCCGCTACCTGGGAATGCAGACCGAGATGGTGTCGATCTCCGAGGTCGCCGAGATGGTGCCCCTGATCGACACCAAGTACTTCGTGGGTGCGATGCTCGACGCCCACGAGGGTCATGTCGATCCGGCCGGGGTGACCCACGCCTTCGCCAAGGCGGCCCGGCATGCCGGCGCCGAGGTGTACCGCAACTGCTGGGCTAGGGCCATCGAGCGGCGAGCCGGCGGGGGCTGGCGGGTGGTGGTCTACGACACCGCCAGCGGCGAGGACCTGGGCACGATCGACTGCGAGCATGTCGTCAACTGCGGGGGCCTGTGGGCTCGCGAGGTTGGTCGCATGGTGGGGCTGGAACTGCCGGTTCTGGCCATGGAGCACACCTACCTGGTGACCGAGCCCCTCGACGAGGTGATCGAGTACAACCGCAGCACGGGCCGGCGGCTCAGGCACATGATCGACTTCGGCGGCGAGCTCTACACCCGCCAGGAGGGCCAGGGCATGCTGCTGGGCACCTACGAGCAGGCCTGCCTGCCGTGGGCGCCCAGCGAGACGCCGTGGGACTTCTCCATGAAGCTGCTTGCCCCCGACCTGGATCGCATCTCGCCGTCATTGGAGGTCGCCTTCGCCCACTTCCCGGTTCTGGCCACCGCCGGGATCCAGCGGGTGGTGAACGGGCCGTTCACGTTCGCGCCCGACGGCAACCCGCTGATCGGGCCGGTCAGGGGGCTGCCGGGCTATTGGACGGCGTGCGGGGTGATGGCCGGGTTGTCGCAGTGCGGCGGGGTGGGGCTGTCGGTGGCCAACTGGATCACCGAGGGCGATCCTGGCGCCGATGTCTGGGCCATGGACGTGGCCCGCTTCGGCGACTACGCCACCCTCGCCTACACGAGCGTCAAGGTGCGCGAGAACTACGCCCGCCGGTTCAGGATCACCTTCCCCAACGAGTTCCTGGCCGAGGGGCGCGGGGTGCAGACCTCGCCCATCCACGACCGGCTGGTGGAGGCCAACGCGGTGTGGGGCGACGTTTTCGGCTTGGAGTCGGCGCTGTGGTTCCAGCAGGAGGGGCTGGAGCCGGTTGAGGAGGTGACCTTCGGGCGCTCCAACGCCTGGGACCGGGTCCGGGCCGAGACGCTGGCGGTGCGGGCCGGCGTCGGCATGATGGAGACCACCGGGTTCGTCAAGTTCCTGGTGTCCGGTCCGGGGGCGAGGGCGTGGCTCAACCGGCTGCTGGCGGGGCGGATCCCGGTGCCGGGCCGGATGGCGCTGACGCCGATGACCAACCCGGCGGGCAACCTGGTCGGCGACCTGACGGTGGCGTGCCTGCCTGCCGCGCCGGGGCGGGCCGAGGGTCCGGCGGGCACGGTGGTGGGCGGGGCCACCGGCAACGTGCGGGACGGCGAGCGGTTCGTGGTGTTCGGCTCGGGGATAGCGGAGCGGTACTACGAGCGCTGGTTCGATGCCCACCTGCCAGCGGACGGCTCGGTGAGCTACCTCACGCTCGGGGCGGAGCTGTGCGGTCTGGCCATCGCCGGACCGACGTCGAGGGCGCTGCTGGAGGAGGTCACCGACGCCGACGTGTCGGCGCACGGGATGCGGTTCATGGCCTTCGTTGAGATGGACGCGGGCCTGGCTCCGGTGTGGTGCGGGCGGATCAGCTTCACCGGCGACCTGGGCTACGAGCTGTGGATGCCGGCCCGCTACCAGCGCTACGTGTTCGACCTGGTGAGGCAGGCGGGCGAGGCGCACGGGCTCGAGCTGTTCGGACTGCACGCGCTGAACTCGCTGCGCCTGGAGAAGGGGTTCGGATCGTGGGCCCGGGAGTACCGGCCCGACTACGACCCGTTCGAGGCCGGCCTGGGCCGCTTCGTGCGCATGGAGAAGGACTTCATCGGCCGCGACGCCCTGGCCGCCAAGCACGGCGAGACCGGGCCGCCCGGCGGCAGCCCGGCGACGGGGCTGCGCCTGTGCACCTGGACGGTGGATGTGGGCACCGGGCCGGACGCCATCGACGTGATCGGCGACGAGCCGGTATGGCACGACGGCGAGGTGGTCGGCTGGGTCACCTCCGGTGGCTACGCCCACCACAGCGAGGTGTCGGTGGCCCTGGGCTACGTCCCCGCAGAGCTGGCCGACTCGACGGGCCGATTCGAGATCGAGATAGTCGGCACCTGCCGCGAGGCCAAACTGGTAGACGGCTGCCTATGGGACCCCGACGGCCACCGAATGCGAGCTTGATCTCGAACTAAGGGACTCGGGCTAGGAACCAGCGGGTTGGCAGGACCTGACCGGAGTCGGTGGGGTCGGCCGGATTCGGGGGCTGGAACGAGGCGACGCGGGTGATCACGAAGTCCTGGCCCACCGCGAACTCGGCCCATATGTTGGCGTCGTGGATCCCCAGGGCTTCGTTCAGGCTCTGCCATCCCCAGGCGGTGCCGTCGGCCGACCAGCCCAGCCACTGCTCGGGCCAGTCGGGATCGACGCCGGAAGCCGCCTCCAGGTCGGCGGTCGCCATCCCGATCAGGAAGGCCATGTCGTCCGCGGTGAAGGTGACTAGGTCGGCACCGGTCTCGGGGTCCTCGAAGGTCAGGGCGAACGCCCGGTCGTCGCCCGCCAGCCGGACGCCGTCGGGCGGGGTTTCGCTCTGCATGTCCTCGGGTCCGAACACGTAGACCGCTGCATCCTCGGAGAGATCCCACAGGGTGAGGATCTCCCGGGACCCGTCGTAGCGCAGCTCGAAGCCGTCCCGGTCAACCCGGCCCTCGCTCAGCAGCGCGCCGTCGACCCGGGGCGACGCACTCCGATCCCAAGTGGCAACAACGACCAGTCCGGCCGGACCCACGACCGGCCTCCCGGGGTAGTGGACACCGTCGAACGTCGCCAGATGCTCGGGGGCCGCGCCAGGGCGGGCCCGCTGAACGTCGAACGATCCGTCCATCTCCGACTCCGCCCACCAGATCGTCCCGTCGGTCGATACCTTCGCGCCGCCGTATGCGGGCCCGAAGGACCGTCCCTCGCTCCAGACGAGGCCGTCGGGGGAGGTGAGGACCGTCGTGTCATCATCGCTGATGAGTACCAGCAAGAACCCCTCAGCGGTGGCCGCACCCGACAAGATCCAGCCCTCGTAGCTGGCCACCACCTCCCCGGTGGCTCCGTCGCTCGCGAAGATGCGGGTCACCGGAACGGAGGACGGGGCGAACAGCTCGAACATCTCGGACTCGGTGAAGCCGACTTCGTCGTAGGTCAACTCCAGTTCCTCGTAGGCCGGCACCGGCAGTTCCTCGTTGGAGTAGCCGTAGACGGCGGAAAGGCCCGAAGGGCCGGATGTGAAGGGTGCGAAGGCCTCGTGGGCGTCGGAATCCACCAGCGTGAACGTCACCCCGTCGGGAGTCGGAAGGGCAAAGACGACCCGCTTGTCCGGGGGCAGCCGGCCGAGGTCGTCGAGCAGGGTCTCTCCATCGATATCGGAACTGGTCGAGAGAACCAGCACCATGCGCCGGCCCTCGACCAGAACGGGCGACGCCCACCAGCGCTCAACCACGTACGGGGAGGCTGCCTCGGACGGCACGTCGATGATCGTTTCCGTCCAGGTGGCTCCCTCGTCGTCGGAGAAGAACAACCGGTCAGGCCCGGCATCGGGCCAAGTGGAATCGGGGTAACGGCCGGTGACGACCCACCGATCAGCGGAGATGTTGACCTGCTCGGGGAACAGACCCTCGGGCAGGGCCAACTCGGTCCAATCGGTGCCGTTGTCCGAGACGACCATCCGCTGGCCGAAGAGCCCCTGCCCATCGCCGTCGGTCCAAGCCCGGGCGATTACCTGGCCATCGCGCGCCGATTCGAACTGGAAGAGGTCGTCGAAGCCCGGATCGACCTCGGTCCACTCGAGCACCGGGCCGGTTGAGAGCCGCTGGGACCTCGTTTCTGTTGACTCCACCGACGCTTCCGCCGCTCCGCCTCCCGGATCGTCCTCGCCCTCACCGAGGGCCTCGATGTCCGTAGGCTCCGACTCGTCCACGGACCCGTCAGCTAACGGGTCCGGATCGGGTTCCGCGGCGGCTTCAGGCGTCGGCGTTTGGGGGACCGCGGGTTGGTCGGCGCTCGTGTCTGTGGGTGCCGGGACGGGGTCATCCCCAGCGCAGCCGACCGTGCCGCCGGCCAGCACGGCGATCGAAACGGTCACGGCCACAACCACGGGCCGCGCCAGACCGACGCTGATCAGGGCTCGGGCGCGAACTCGCCGATATGCCGACCGCAGATTGATCCGCAGACGCTACTGCCGCCCAGCAGGCTCGACGCCGGCGCCGCAGTGACGGGACTACTCGCGGACGAAGGCCTCGATGTCGGGGTCGAGGGTGTGGTAGTCGGCTGCGTCGTCGGCGAAGACGGCTCGCTCGGTGTGCAGCCCGGTGGGAAGGTCCAAGGTGCCGGCGCAGATGGCGATGCGGTCCACCTGGTCCGGCGGTCCCTCCGCCACCTTCCAGAATACCGATGCGCCGCACTCGCGGCAGAAGCCGTAGGCCACGTTGGGATCGTCGGCGGGGTGGTGCCAGGCCAAAGTGGCGTCCGATGTGAGTACGAGGTCGGAGCGATTGCATCCCGATGCGGCCATGAAGTGGCCTGTCCAGCGGCGGCAGCGCCAGCAATGGCAGTTCCACACCGGGCGAATCGGGCCGCGTACCTCGTAGCTCACGGCGCCGCACAGGCAGTGCCCCGAGGGCGGAGAGTTGGGCTCGATGTGGGCGTTCTCGTTCACGGCAGTCCCTCCGGAGTCGGGGCCGGCACCGGTAGGGTCGCGATTGTTGCACGGAACGGGCCCGGCCGGAACCCCGGTGTGAGCTCTCGAGGGGACTTATGGCAGATCACGACCGCGGCTACGACTACGTGATCGTGGGCGGCGGCTCGGCCGGCTGCGCGCTCGCCAACCGGCTCAGCGCGGATGAGTCCACCTCGGTGCTGGTGCTGGAGGCGGGCCGGCGGGACTGGCGCTTCGACGTGTACATCCACATGCCGGCCGCGCTGTCGTTCCCGATCGGCAACCGGTTCTACGACTGGCAGTACACCTCCGAGCCGGAGCCCCATATGGGCGGCCGCCGCGTCTACCACGCCCGGGGCAAAGTCCTGGGCGGTTCCTCGAGCATCAACGGCATGATCTTCCAGCGGGGCAACCCCCTCGACTACGAGCGCTGGGCCGCTGACGAGGGAATGGAACGATGGGACTACGCCCACTGCCTTCCCTACTTCAAGCGGATGGAGCAGTGCCTGGCCGGAGACGACCACAGCGGCCCCGAGCGCACCCGCGGCCGCTACCGGGGCAACCAGGGCCCGCTGGTGCTGGAGAGGGGACCCGCGCTCAACCCGCTGTTCGAAGCCTTCCTGACAGCCACCGAGCAAGCCGGACACCCCCGCACCTCGGACGTCAACGGCTACCGCCAGGAGGGCTTCGCCGCCTTTGACCGCAACGTCCACCGGGGCCGGCGGCTCAGCGCGTCCCGCGCCTACCTGCACCCGGTGCTGAACCGGCCCAACCTGCATCTGATCACCCGGGCCTTCACCACCAGAGTCCTCTTCGAGGGCACCCGGGCCGCAGGCGTCGAGTACGCGAAGGGGGGCCGCACCCGGCGTGTGAGCGCCGGCGAGGTGATCTGCTGTGGCGGCTCCATCAACTCGCCGCAGTTGCTGCAGCTCTCCGGGGTAGGTCCGGCGGATTTGCTGCGCAGCCATGGCATCGACATCGTGGCCGATGTGCCGGCCGTCGGCGCCAACCTCCAGGACCACCTCGAGGTCTACGTCCAGTTCGCCTGCAAGCAGCCGGTGTCGATGCAGCCCAACCTGGCCTACTGGCGCCGGCCCTGGATAGGCCTGCAGTGGCTGGCCCGGCGCGGCCCCGGCGCGACCAACCACTTCGAGGCGGGCGGGTTCATCCGCAGCAACGACGACGTCGCCTACCCGAACCTCATGTTCCACTTCCTGCCCATCGCCGTGCGCTACGACGGGTCGGTGCCGGAGGGCGGTCACGGCTACCAGGTGCACGTCGGGCCGATGTACAGCAACTCGCGGGGGACAGTGCAGATCACGTCCGCGGATCCCAGCACCAAGCCCGCGCTTCGCTTCAACTACCTGTCCACCGGCGAGGACCGGCGCGAGTGGGTGGAGGCGGTGCGCCACGCCCGCCACATCCTCAACCAGCCGGCCATGGACCCGTTCAACGGCGGGGAGGTGTCGCCCGGTCCCGAGGTGACCAGCGACAGCGACATCCTCGACTGGGTGCGCCGCGACGCCGAGACCGCCCTGCACCCCTCCTGCACCGCCCGCATGGGCCTGGGCGAGGGCGGCGCCCTGCACCCCGACACGCTGGAGGTCCACGGCACCCGCCGGCTGCGGGTGGTGGACGCCTCGTCGATGCCTTACGTGACCAACGGCAACATCTACGCGCCGGTGATGATGCTGGCCGAGAAGGCCGCCGACCTGATCCGGGGGGACACCCCTCTGCCCCCCGAACCGGTGGACTTCTACGAGGCCGGCGGATCGGTCGGTGTGACCTAAATCACACCCTTTCTGAGCACTGAACCATTGCGATTTGCCTCCTGCGGCGAAAGAATCAAGGGACTCACCACAGTGGTGGAGTACAGAGGAAAGAGGAGGTCCACCAATGAGTTCGATTCCCCTCTACAACACAGTGACCGCACCCTCGCAGGTGTGGCGAGACGCTCTGGGCCCGGGCTACGCCGTCGGCGCCGCCGAGAGTCTCCTGAGGGTGGCCCGGGACGCGGCCGGTCGCCCGTACCGAGCCCGCCGCTGACACATGGCCGGTCCCGTGTGGACCGGCGCAGAATCCCTCCTGAGGGACGGCAAACCCTCAGACAAGCTCGAGGCCCTGCCAAGATCGGTTCCCCCCAATGCCGATACGGTCAGGGCCTCGACGCGTCACCAAGCCCTAGGCTCGCCGGTGTGGTAGAGCCCGACTTCCTGCGTTTCGACACCCTGAGCCTGCACGCCGGCCAGCACAGCGACCCCGCCACCGGGGCCCGGGCCGTTCCCATCTACTTCACCACCTCGTACTCCTTCGAGGACACCGACCACGCGGCCGGGTTGTTCAACCTGGAGATCCCCGGCCACATCTACTCGCGGATCTCCAATCCCACGGTGGCCGTGCTGGAGGAGAGGGTCGCTGCCCTCGAGGGCGGGGTGGGGGCGGTGGCCACCGCCAGCGGCCAGGCTGCGTTCTTCCTGGCTGTAGCCACGCTGATGGACTCGGGCTCCCACATCGTGGCCAGCCGCAACATCTACGGCGGCACCCACAACATGCTCAACCTCACCCTTCGGCGCTTCGGCATCAGCACCACCTTCGTCGATCCCCGCCGTCCCGACGACTTCGCGGCGGCCATCGGACCGGAGACCCGGCTCGTGTTCGCGGAGACGCTCGGCAATCCCGGCATCGAAGTGCTGGACATACCGGCGGTGGCCGAGGTGGCCCACGAGCACCGGCTCCCGCTGATGGTGGACGCCACCTTCTCGACGCCGTACCTGATCCAGGCCCTCGACCACGGCGCCGACATCGTGATGCACTCGGCCACCAAGTTCCTGGGCGGGCACGGTGTGGCCCTCGGAGGGGTGCTCGTCGACGGCGGCCACTTCGACTGGGACGCCTCGGGCCTGTTCGGTACGATCACCGAGCCCTACGCCGGCTATCACGGCATCAGCTTCAGCGACGAGTTCGGCCCCAGCGCCTTCATCAGCCGGGCCCGGGTCGAGGGGCTGCGCGACTTCGGAGCCTGCATGAGCCCGGCCAACGCCTTCCAGATCCTTCAAGGGATCGAGACGCTGCCGCTGCGGATGCAGCGCCATGTGGCCAACACCGCTGCGGTGGTGGAGGCCCTGGCCGCCAACGACGCGGTGAGCTGGGTCAAGTACCCCTCGATGCCCGACCACCCCGACCACGACCTGGCCCGCCGGCTCTATCCCCGGGGCACCGGCGCCATCCTGAGCTTCGGCGTGGCAGGCGGGCGCGAAGCCGGGGCCAAGTTCATCTCCGCGGTCCGCCTCGCGTCGCACCTGGCCAACGTCGGCGACGCCAAGACCCTGGTGATCCACCCGGCCAGCACCACCCACCAGCAGATGTCGGCCGAGGACCTGGCCGCCGCCGGAGTGGGCGAGGACCTGGTGCGCATCTCCGTGGGCCTGGAGGATCCCCGCGACATCGTCGAGGACCTCGAGCGGGCCCTCAAGGCCTCCCAGAGATAGGGCCCGCCCGTGGAGACGCTGATCGACGGGCGGGTTGTGCGCTGCGCCACCGGCGGGCGCGGCCTCGACGGCGACGAGCCCGGTGTGGTGCTGGTGCACGGCGCGGGCGGCGACCGGACCGTCTGGCAGCTCCAGACCCGCTGGATCGCCCATCACGGCTACCGGGCCGCGGCCGTGGACCTGCCCGGCCACGGCGGCAGCGACGGGCCCGCCCTCGACAGCCTCGCCGAGATGGGGGAGTGGCTGGCCACCGCGGTCGACGGTCTGGGTCTGGCGCCAGCCCATCTGGTGGGCCACTCGATGGGCACCTTCGTGGTGTTGGAGGCCGCCGCGCAGCGGCCCGAGATGGCCCGCTCACTGGTGCTGCTGGGGACGGCCGGCGCCATGCCCGTGCATCCGGCGCTGCAGGCCGCGGCCGACGCCGACGACCGGTTGGCCGGGCGGCTCATCACGTCCTGGGGCATCGGCAGCCGGGCCCATACCGGGGGGCACGCCTCGCCGGGAATGTGGCTGATCGGCGGCAACACCTCGCTGCTGGACCGGGCCCGGCCGGGCGTGCTGGCCAACGACCTGGCCGCCTGCGACGCCTACGACGGCGCCGAGGCCGCCGCGGCCCAGGTGCAGTGCGGGGTGACGCTGGTGCTGGGCCGGGAGGACAAGATGACCCCCAACAAGCGGGCCGCACAGATGATCGACGCCTTCGGGGACGCCCGCGCCGTGTACCTGGACCGTGTCGGCCACTTCCTGCAGATCGAAAGCCCCATACCGGTGCGCCGGGCCATAGCGGAGGCACTGGCCCAAGCCTGAGACCGGCGGTCTACCCGCCGACGCAAGGCATGAACGGGAGAGACCGAACCTCCCCGGTCGCGCTGTGACGAAAGTCACGAACGAACGGAAGTCCCCCGCCGAGCCTCATCGCTACCATCCCGCGGTGGCGTCCGGTGCGGTGATAAGGCCCGATCCAGGTGATGACGGGCTATCGGGCGGACCGTGGTTCGAGTCGCGCGGCGACGGGCTCGGAGCGGTCAGGTCTCTGCTGGCCGGCGTCGTCCTCGTCATGGCTTGCAACGGCCTGCTGCGGGTCGCGCTGGGAGTGCGGGCTGAACTGGAGGACTTCGGGTTGGCCGTGACCGGCGTGGTGATGGCCGGCTACTTCCTGGGATTCCTGTTCGGAACCAAGACAGCCGAGTACTTCATCGCCACCGTCGGGCACATCCGGGTGTTCGCGGCTCTGGCCTCTGTGGGCTCGGCTGCCTCGATCCTGCACGTGATCTGGGTCGATCCCGTGTCGTGGACGGTGCTGAGGTTCGCCTACGGCCTGTGCCTGGCCGGCCTGCTGGTCACCGTCGAGTCGTGGCTCAACGACATGGCCACCAACGCCACCCGGGGCCGGATGCTGTCGCGCTACATGATCGTGACGATGGGCGGGCTGGGCGCCGGCCAACTCATGCTGAACATCGCCGACCCCGGCAGCTTCGAACTGTTCGTGGTGTCCTCCGCGCTGATCTCGGTCGCGCTGGTGCCGGTGGCGCTGTCGGCCTCCACCGCGCCGCCATTGGTGGTGCCCGAGCCGATCTCGCTGCGCGACCTCGTCAAGGTCGCTCCCCTCGGGCTGCTCACCGCGTTCTGGGTCGGGGTCTCGCAGGGCTGCCTCATGGGCCTGGGAGCGTTCTACGCCGCTACGGAGGGACTGTCGAACACCCGGATCTCGCTGTTCGTGGTGTCGCCCATCGTGGGGTCGGTGGTGTTCCAGTGGCTCGTCGGGAGCGCCTCGGACCGGATGCCGCGCCGCTACGTCATCCTCGTCGTAGCGGTCAGCGCAGCCTCCACCGCGGGCCTTCACCTGCTGGTGGCCCCCGGATCGGCGCTGTCGCTGCTGCTGATGTTCGCCCACGGCGGCTCGACGTTCCCGCTCTACTCGCTGGCCGTGGCAACCACCGCCGACAGCGTTGCACCGGCGCAGCTGACCGGAGCGAGCGCATCGCTGGTGCGGACCAGCGGAGTCGGCGCCGTGATCGGCCCCACTCTGGGTGGAGCCCTCATGGCGGCCGTCGCGCTCGAGGCGTTCTTCGCGGTCCTGGTCGGGGCCCACGGCGTGATCGCGCTGTACGTCGTCTACCGCATGTTCGTGAAGCCCCCGCCGCCGGTGGAGGACCAGGGCCAGTTCGATCCCTGGCCAGTGCGGGCCTCGGCGGTGGCCGCGAACCTGCTGCGCCGCCCCCGCAGGGATGGTAGCGACGACTAGCCTGAGACCCCGTGAGAGTCAACCTCGCAAGGCTGTCTCTGCTGGTGGTGGCGCTGGTCGCGGCCGCGGCGTGCAGTGATCCGGCGGACCGCGACCCGGTGGCGGGCGACGCCGCAACGGAACCCGCCGACACGGCGACCGCGCCGGCCGATGCCGCGCCGGATCCCGCCCAGCCTGCCGCGGAGCGGCCCGGGGGCGAGATCGTGCTGGCGGTGGAGCAATGGCCCGAATGCCTCAATCCGTTCACATCCTGCGCCAACGCCACGTGGATGATCTGGTCGGTGCTCGTGCACGTCCTGCCCGGCCTCATGGAGTACGACATCAACAACAACATCGGGGCTTCGCCGGTGCTGGTGGAGGCGCCCACGGTGGAGAACGGCGGGGCGGTGCTCAACGACGACGGCACCCTCACGATCACCTACCGCCTCAACGATGAGGCCCGCTGGAGCGACGGCACCCCTATCACCAGTACCGACGTGTGGTTCACATGGCGGGCGAAACTCGACACCGAGGGCTCGCTCAACACCATCGGGTACGAGCTGATCACTGACGTCGACCACGACGATCCTCACACCGCGGTGGTTACCTTCTCGGAGCCTTACGCACCCTGGCGGTACCTGTTCGGCACGATCCTGCCCGCCCACGCCTTCGACGGCTCCACCGACATCTCCGGCCACTGGAACGACTCGATCCCGGTCTCGGGCGGACCCTGGCGCCAGGAGTCGTGGAGCCAGGAGCAGCACATCCTCGTGCCCAACGAGAACTACTGGGTCCCCGAGCGCATGCCACAGGTCGACCGGGTAGTCATGGTCCCGAGGGAGGACACCGACACCGAGATAGTGGCCCTCCAGACCGGTGAAGTCATGGCCGCCTTCCCCCAGCCCTTCCCCGGGGCCAAGGAGCGCCTGGCCCCGCCCCTCGCCTTCGTGGCGGGAGCGGGCACCTACATCGAGGGCCTGTGGATCAACCAGATCGCGCCCGACCGGCAGTTCGAGATCACCAAGAACTTGCGCCAGGCCCTCGCCTACTCGCTCGACCGGGAACGCATCGCCGACGTCGCCCTCGGCCCCATCATCGACGATCCGGTGGTGCTGCAGTGCGCGGGCTGGAACCCCGCCTTCGGCGACTGGTGCGCCGACGACTTCGCCCACTACGGCCAGGACATGGCCAAGGTCACCGAACTGCTCACCGCGGAGGGCTGGACCCGACCCGACCCCGACGGCCTCTGGGTCAACGCCGACGGGGTCGAACTGGTGCTCCAGTGGAACACCGTGGCCGGAAACAAGCGCAGAGAGGACGTGCAGGCGTTGGTGGCCGAGATGACCAGGCCCTTCGGGATCGGCTGGGAGATCATCAACTACGACCCCGGCGAGCTGTTCCAGAACCGGCTGCCGGCCATGAACTTCGGCCCGGTGGCTCTGTTCGCCAACAGCACCAGCCCCGATCCGACCGTCACCGCCCACTACGACATCAACGGCATTCCCAGCGAGGACAACGGCTTCAGCGGCCAGAACTTCACCGCCTACGCCAACCAGCAAGCCAGCGACCTCGCCTTCGCCATCGATGCCGAGATCGACGAGGCGGCCCGTCTGGAGCTCGTGCGCGAGCTGGGCACCCTGCTGGGCTCCGATGTCCCCTGGATCCCGCTGTACGTCCTGCCCAACCTGCTCGCCTGGAACCCGGAGGTGTTGGACGGACCGGGCGGCTGGGTGTCGAGCGTGTACGGCGGCTTCTACGACATGTACGACTGGACCGTCGTCGGGTGAGCTCGTGCGCGGTTGCCGGGTGGTTGGCTCCGGTACGCGTCGGGTGAGCCGCGGTTGATCCGTTACGCGGCGCGGCGGCTGGCGGTCACCGCTCCGATCCTGCTGCTCATTTCACTGGCCACCTTCTGGGCCGCGGGCGAGATCGCCAGTCCCGCGGCCCAGTTGACCGTCAACCCCCGCATCAGTGCCGACGCCCGCCAGGCCTACATCGACTCGCTGGGACTCGAAGACCCCTTCGGGACGCGCTACCTGACGTGGCTGGGCAACTTCGTCACCGGTGACCTCGGCACGTCGCTGGTGCGCAACGGCCAGGACGTGTGGCCCTTCGTGGAGAGCGCCATGGCCAACACCCTGGTGCTGGTGGCGGTGGCCGTGGCGTTCTCGGTGGCTGCCGGCCTCACCATCGGCACGCTCTCCGCGATCCGCCGGGGGACTTTGATCGATCACGGCGCCACCGCGGTGTCGTTCCTGGGCATCTCGATCCCGCCGTTCTGGCTCGGGCTGATGCTGCAGCTCTTCTTCGGCCTCTATCTGGCGAACTTGCTAGGGGTCGGGCCGCCGCTGCTGCCCACCGCCGGGCTCTACTCGCCGGGCCAGCAGGGCTTCGACCTGATCGACCGGGCCCGCCACCTGGCCCTGCCGGCGATGACGCTGTCGTTGCAGCTGGTGGCGGTCTACAGCCGGTACATGCGGGCCTCCATGCTGGACGTGATGGGGTCCGACTTCATCCGCACGGCCCGGGCCAAGGGCCTTCGCGAGCCGGCGGTCGTGGTCCGCCACGGCGTGCGCAATGCGCTCATCCCGGTGACCACCCAGGCGGCCGTCGATGTGGGCCTGCTGGTCGGTGGCCTCATCGTCACCGAGCGGGTGTTCCAGTACCCGGGCATGGGCCTTCTGTTCCTCGACGCCCTCAACGCCGGCGACTACCCGGTACTGCTGGCCACGGTGATGATCGTGTCGGCCGCGGTGTTCTTGATGAACCTGGCCGCCGACCTGCTCTACGCCGTGCTCGACCCCAGGATCCGCCGTGTCTGAGCGGCCCGAGGGCGCCAGGCCGCCGGCACTGAGCGGCAGCGAACTGCCGGACTACGCCCAGGCTCCGGAATGGCTGACGGTGCTGCGGCGCTTCCGGAGGCACCGGGCCGCGATGGCGTCGGCCGTGGTACTGCTCATCGTGGTGGCCTGCGCGGCGGGGGCCGGAGTCATCGCGCCCCACGGAGCGACCGAGCAGCACCTCGACCGCATCCTGGAGCCGCCAAGCCGGGACTTCCTGCTCGGAAGCGACACCCTCGGGCGCGACAACCTCAGCCGGATTCTGTACGGGGGCCGCATCTCGCTGCTGGTCGGCGGGGCGGTCGCGCTGATGAGCGGGGTGATCGGAACCTCCGTCGGGCTGGTGGCCGGCTACTACGGCCGCTGGGTCGACGCCGTCCTGATGCGACTGGCCGACACGATGCTGGCCCTCCCCGGGCTGATGGTGGTGATCATCGCGGCCCGGATCCTGGGGGACGGGGTCTGGGACGTGGTGATCGTGCTGGCCGGGATCACCTGGATGATCCCGGCCCGGATCGTGCGGGGCAAGGTGCTGGCCCTCAAGGAGCGCGAGTTCGTGGAGGCGGCCCGGGCGCTGGGGGTGCCCAACCGCAGGATCATCGTGCGCCATCTTCTGCCGAACCTGGCCGGCGAGGTGATGGTGTCGGTGTCGCTCACGGTGGCCGCGGCCATCCTGGCCGAGTCGACGCTCAGCTTCCTGGGCCTCGGTGTGAGCGCCACCCGCACCGCCACTTGGGGCAACATGCTGGGCGGCAACGAGGGATTCGTGATCATCGCGCCGTGGCTGGTGTGGGCGCCGGGCCTGGCCATCGTGGTGACCGCGTTGTGTGTGAACTTCGTCGGCGACGGCCTGCGCGACTCGCTCGACCCGACCCAGGACCACCGATGACCGGCGGCACCGCAGAGACGGCACGGCCACCGACCGGCGAGGCCCTGCTGTCGGTGCGCAACCTCCGCACCGAGATCGAGACCGAGGACGGCACGCTAGTGGCCGTCGACGACATCAGCTTCGACCTGTTCGCCGGCGAGGTGCTGGCGGTGGTGGGCGAGTCGGGTTGCGGCAAGACGATGCTGGCCCTGTCCATCCTGGGACTGCTCCCGGGTCCGGGGGCGAGCACGACCGCCGGCGAGGTGCGATTGGCGGGCGAGGATCTGCTGGCCGCCTCACCGCAGCGGCGCCGCCGGGCGCGGGGCGCGGAGATAGCCATGATCTTCCAGGACCCGCTCACTGCTCTCAACCCCGTGCACCGCGTCGGGGACCAGATCGCGGAGATGCTCCGGGCCCACCGGCCGTTGCGAAAGCGCTACGCTCGCCTCCGAGCCGAGGACCTGCTTAAGCGGGTCGGCATCCCCGACGCCGACCGGCGGGCTCGCTGCTATCCCCACGAGCTGTCGGGCGGGATGCGCCAGCGGGTCATGATCGCCATGGCGGTCGCCCTCGACCCCGTGGTGCTCATCGCCGACGAGCCGACCACCGCCCTGGACGCCACCGTGCAGGCCCAGGTGCTGGAGGTCCTCTCGGAGGTGAGGCAGCGGATGTCGGGCGCCATGATGATCATCACCCACGACCTCGGGGTGGTCGCTGGCGCGGCCGACCGGGTGATGGTGATGTACGCCGGGCACTGCGTGGAGCGGGGCGACGTACGCGACGTGTACGAGCGGGCGAGCCATCCGTACACCGCCGGCCTGCTCGCCGCGGTGCCACGGCTGAACCGGACCGCGGCCCGGTTGACGCCCATCGCCGGCTCGCCGCCGGTGCCCATCGGTGCCGGCGCAGGATGCAGCTTCGCGCCCCGCTGCCCCCTGGCCACAGACATCTGCGAGCAGCAGCGGCCCGACCTGCGCGGCCGGAAGGACCGCCCGGCAGAGGCCGCTTCGATGGAGCCGGCCGTGGCGTGCCACCACGCGGTCATCGAAGGTCCGACGGTCTCAAGTTCCCATTAGCATTGCGGCTGCAGAGCACTCGCGGGTTGCAGATGAAGGGAGCGCACGATGGCGGCAAGAAGCTCGTCGGCTTGGCACGCATGGGTCGAGGGGGTGTTCGACGACCGGGTTAACCGGTCCCGGCCCCGCGCGCTGAGGGCGCTCGCAGAGTGGGCGGCAGCCTCAGTTGCAGTGAATGGCGACGTCTACTCGGGCATCTCCGCTGGGTATGCGGCCGTGTCGCGGGCCGCCGAGTCGCCGGAGGCGACGATCCGGGCTGCCCGCTACGCCATCTGGCACGCGGTCACGTCGCTGCGCGAGAGCAGTCCCGACGATGTCGACGTGTGGCACTTCGAGCTGCACGCCGCAGGCGAACTCATCGGCCTGCGCCTGCCCGACCGTCCCCACCTGGCTGACCTGTCCGTAGCCGGCTGATCGGTCTCGAGCCGGCTGACCCGCCCGGTCAGCCGATCTCGTCGGGCATCTCCGCCTTGCGTCGAGCGACGTAGTCGCGCAGCTCGGCGTCAACTGCGCCGTCCATCGGCGGCGGCTCGTAGCCGGCGAGGAGCTGCTTCCAGCGGGCGTTGGCCCGCTGGGCCGCCGACAGGGACCCCTCCTCGGCCCACTGCTCGTAGCTGGCCGCGTCGCAGAGGTCCGAGCGCCAGAAGGCGTTCTCGAAATTGGCCAGCGTGTGCGGGTTGCCCAGGAAGTGGTCGCCGTGGGCGTTGGTGCGGAACGCCTCCATGGCCTGGCCGTTGTCGCTGGTGTCCACACCCCGGGCCCAGACCTCCATGGCGCCGAGCTGGTCGGCGTCGAGGATCAGCTTCTCGTAGCCGAGGGCTAGGCCGCCCTCCTGCCAGCCAGCGGCGTGCAGCACGAAGTTCACCCCCGCCTGCACGGTGGGGAACAGGGTGTTGGCCGACTCGTAGGCGGCCTGGGCGTCGGGCAGCTTCGAGGAGGTGAACTGACCGCCGGAGCGGAACGGCACACCGACCCGGCGGGCCAGCGACGCCATCACGTAGATGGCCTGACCGGCCTCGGGCGTGCCGAAGGTGGGTGCGCCGGTGGCCATGGACATCGACGACGCGAACGTCCCGAACACCACCGGCGCGCCGGGCCGGACCAGCTGCAGGTAGGCCATGCCCGACAGGGCCTCGGCCAGGGCCTGCGCGGCCAGCCCGGCCACCGTCACCGGCGACATCGCCCCGGCCAGGATGAACGGGCTGATGATGCAGGCCTGGTTGGCCCGGGCGTAGGTGGTGGCCGCGCCGAGCATGGTGGCGTCCCAGCGCATCGGGGAGGAGGCGTTGATCAGCGACGTCATCACCGTCCGGTCGGCGAGGTTGCCGCCGAAGGCGATGCGGGCCATCTCGACGGAGTCGGCGGCTCGGGAGGCCGCGGTAACCGAGCCCATGAACGGCTTGTCGCTGTAGCGCAGGTGGGCGTACACCATGTCGAGGTGCCGCTTGTTGACCGGCACGTCCACCGGCTCGCACACCGTGCCCCCACTGTGGTGCAGCTGCGGGAGGGAGTAGGCGAGCTTCACGACGTTCTCGAAGTCCTCCAGCGTCGCGTAGCGGCGGCCCCGGTCCAGGTCCATCACGAACGGCGATCCGTAGTTCGGGGCGAACACGGTGGCGTCCGCGCCCACCTTCACGCTGCGAGCGGGGTTGCGGGCGTGCTGGGTGTAGACGGCGGGCGCGTTGTCCTGCACGATCCGGCGGCACAGGCCGGGCGGGAACCGCACCAGCTCGCCGTCGGTGTCCGCGCCGGCGGCGCGCCACAGGTCCAGGGCCTCGGGGAAGTCCTGGAAGGCGATGCCGACCTCCGACAGGATCGTCTCGGCGTTGCGCTCGATCAGCTCCAGGCCCTCGTCGTCGAGCAGGTCCACCGGCGGCAGCCGCCGGACCAGGTACGGCGCCGTCTCCGCTGAAGCAGCTCGCGCCGCTCGCCGACCGGCCCTGCCCCCGCCTCTGCGCCCTCGTGGCTCGTTCATGGTGCGACTCTCATGGTTACGTCCCTGGGATCATCGCCGGTCTCCGCTCAGATTCATACTGCGGTGCCGGCGCCGCTGCCTACCGGTGCCGGAGTCCTCGGCGGATGCCTCCGGCAAGTCGATCACCGCGTCCAGGTGCGGGGTCGGGTCGGTGGCGTGGGGGAGTGCCATGGCGGCCACGAACAGCTCCTGGAAACGGGGCTCGGTGGCGGTCTCGATCTTGATCACGGACCGCACCAGCTGCTCGACCTCGAGGCGCTGCTCCCCGGACAGCAGCATGCGAACCGCGCCCACCCCAGAAGCGTTGCCGGCGGCCCGTACCCCGCCGGCGGGCGTGTCGGGAACCAGGCCCAGCACCATCGCCCGGACGGGGTCGATGTGGGCGCCGAAGGCTCCGGCGAGCCGCACGTCGGGAACCTCGGCGATCCCGGCGTGCTCGCGCAGCAGATCGATTCCGGCCCGCAGCGCCGCCTTGGCCAGCTGGACGGCCCGAACGTCGTTCTGGGTGATTGCCAGCCGGATCGGCTCAGCCTGGAGCACATAGCTGAACGTGCGCTCGTCGGCCACGATGCGCGGGGACCGGCCGGTGTCCGACGTGATCACGCCATGGCGATCCATCACGCCGGCCAGGAACATCTCCGCTATCACCTCGATGATGCCGGAGCCGCACAGGCCCGACACCTGCAGCCCGGCCCGTTCCAGCTCCTCGGAGAATCCGGGCTCGTCGGACCACAGCTCGCTGCCGATGACCTTGAAGCGGGGTTCCCAGGTGTCCGGATCGATCCGGACCCGCTCCACCGCGCCTGGGGTTGCCCGCTGGCCGCAGCTGATCTGGGCTCCCTCGAAGGCCGGGCCGGTCGGGCTAGACGCGGCCAGCACCCGGCTCCCGTCGCCCAGCACGATCTCGGCGTTGGTTCCCACGTCCACCACCAGCATCGGTTCGGTGGTCCGGTGGGGGCCCTCGGCCAGGGTGGCTGCGGCTGCGTCCGCCCCCACGTGCCCGGCGATGCACGGGCCGACGTAGAGCGCTGCGCAGGGCAGTCCGACACCGATGTCGGTGGCCCGGCCCCGCACCGCCGAGGCGGTCGTCAGGGTGAACGGCGCCGCTCCGAGCGGGGTGGGGTCCAGGCCCAGCACGAGGTGGTGCATGATCGGGTTCCCGACCACGACCAGATCATGGACCCTGGTCCGGTCGGCGCCGGCCTGCTCGCAGAGTTCGCCCACCAGTTCGTCGATGGCGCCGTGCACGGCCGCGGTCAGCTCGGCCTCCCCGCCGGGGTTCATCATCACGTACGACACCCTGCTCATGAGGTCCTCGCCGAAGCGGATCTGCGGGTTCATCCGCCCCGATGCCGCGGCCACTTCGCCGGTGGCGAGCTCCAGCAGGTAGCCGGCGATGGTGGTTGAGCCCACATCCACGGCCACGCCCCAGGCCTCGTCGGAATAGCCGGGCCGGATGTCGAGGACGGTGCGCCGGTCGTGCACCACCACTGTCACCGACCGGTCCCCGGCTGCGATCGCGGGTGACAGCCCGGCCAGCACCTGGACCGGGAACTCCACATCGGCCAGGCCCCATTCGGTGGCGAGCGCCTCGGCGACTAGGTCCACCTCCGCGGCCTCGAATCCGAGGATGACATCGGGCAGTTCCACGTAGTGGAGGGTGACGACAGGGTGGATGACGACCTCGTCGAGGTTGATCGACTTGCGTACGACCGGGCGGTGGACCTGGCTCTCCGCCGGGACGTCGATGACCGCGTCGGCCAGCACGACGGCCTGGCAGCCCAGACGGCAGCCCTCCGACAGTGGGCGTCGGCCCCGGTAGCCGAGTTCGGTGGGGCCGGGGCTCGACAGCACGCGGGGGTCGGTGGGGGAGACCTGGCAGCGGCCGCACAGCCCGCGGCCCCCACAGACCGAGTCGAGGTCAACCCCGCCGGCTCGGGCCGCGTCCAGCACGGTGGCCCCGGCAGCCACAGAGGCGCGTATCCCCGAAGGGTTGAACACGACGCTGTGCATGTCCTGCATTGCTTTATGCCCCGCGGCGACGCCCGCCCCGCCGTCTCATGCCGACTGCGTCAGGATCCCGGTGCTCTGCGATCCACTTGGCACAGTCCCGGTCGTGCCCGGCCAGCACATCGGCGGCCAGCACGGCGTTCTTCACCTCGGGGTGCAGCGGATTCATGATCGCGGAGGTCAGCCCGGCCGCCATCGCCATCGACAGGAACGTGCCGGTGATCATGTGGCGGGCCGGCAGGCCGAAGCTGACGTTGCTCGCACCGCAGGTGGTGTTGACCCCGAGCTCCTCCCGCAGGCGCCGCACCAGCTGGAACACCTGGCGTCCGGCCGTGCCCATGGCGCCGATTGGCATCACCAGCGGGTCCACCACCACGTCGGCCGCGGCGATGCCGTGGTCGGCGGCCCGGTTCACGATCTTGCGGGCCACCTCGAAGCGCACGTCGGGGTCCTCGCTGATGCCGGTCTCGTCGTTGGAGATCGCTACCACCGCCGCGCCGTGCCGGGCCACTAGGGGCAGCACCCGCTCCAGCACCTCATCCTCACCGGTGACCGAGTTGATGAGCGGCTTGCCCTCGTACACCGCGATGCCGGCCTCGAGGGCCTCCACGATTGACGAGTCGATGGACAGGGGCACATCGGTGACGCTCTGCACCAGCTTGACCGCCTGGGCCAGCAGGGCGGGCTCGTCGGCCAGCGGTATCCCCGCGTTGACGTCGAGCATGTGGGCCCCCGCGGCGGCCTGGGCCAGCGCGTCGGCCTCGACCCGGCTGAAGTCGCCGCTGCGCATCTCCTCGGCCAGCAGCCTGCGTCCCGTCGGGTTGATGCGCTCGCCGATCATCACGAACGGGCGGCCGAAGCCGATGACGACCTCTCTGGTGGCCGAGCTGACGACCGTGTCGGTCACTGGGCGCCTCCCCCGGACTCGGCGGGATGGTCCGGCGCCGGCGGGTTCTGGCCGTTGCGCTCGGGATCCCAGCCACCGGTCTTGACGAACTCGTCTAGGCGCTGCCGGGGGAAGGCCTCCTCCAGCTCGGCCGCGGTCGCCATGGCTGCCTTCTCAGGATCGGCGGCATCTCCGGGGATCACGGTGCGGCGCCACTCGCCCACGTACTGCGAGGCCTGCGTCTTGCCGGCAACCATGGCGGCCCGGTCGATGGCTCGCTGGAAGCGGCGGGGCAGGATGCGCTGCACCCGGTTCTCCCCGGAGCCGCCGTTGACCTGCGCGGGGATGTCGCGCCAGCTGATCAGCACGAGGCTCCCGTCGTCGCCGCGGCGCCTGCGGCCGCCGCGCCGGGCCGGGCCGCTCATGCCGCTTCCGCGCCGGCGGCGCCGGCCAGCCTGACGATCTGTCGCTGGAGCCCGCCGATACCGGTGAGGATCCGCTCGCAGCGAAGACCGAGACGGGCCGCGGCCTGCTCGGCGGCGCGGGCCAGACGGTCGTCGTCGGTCTGGGCCAGGTGCACCACCCGGGTGTAGTTGCCGAAGTACATCTCGAGCAGCTCGGGGTGCTCCGAGATGCCCAGGCCCTTCATGATGAGGCGGTCGAAGTGCCTGACTAGGTAGTCGGTGAGGTAGAAGGTCCCCGGCTCGGCGTCCTGAAGGCCGGCGAAAACGTCCGCGCCCGCGTACAGCTCGTAGCAGTGGGCACCGTCGAGGCGCTCGACGCCCTCCTCGGAGCACACCCGGTCCAGCAGTCCGCCGGTGCCGCAGTCCATGTAGCCCACCAGGATCGTGCGGAACGCGCCGGTGGCCTTGGCTGCGCGGACCCGCCGCCGGACCGCTTCAGGGATCTGCTCGGGTCGGTTGTGCATGATGGCGGGCAGGCACTCGACCTTGATGTGCCCGCCGCCGTTACGGTTAGCGACCTCCTGGAGCTCGCGTACCAGAGCGCCGCAGCCGATGACGAGAACCCGTGGTGACTGGTTCCCGGTCGTCATCTGGCGGCCCGGCGGGCCGTGACGAGGCTCTTGGCCGTCTCGGACGCGATGGCGGCGTCGCGGCAGTAGGCGTCGGCGCCGATGGCCGCACCGAACTCCTCGTTGAGGGGCGCGCCGCCGACGAGAATGATGAAGTTGTCGCGTATGCCCTTCTCGGTGAGGGTGTCGATCACCACCTTCATGTAGGGCATGGTGGTGGTGAGCAGCGCGGACATGCCGAGGATGTCGGGCTGGTGCTCGTCGAGGGCGGCCAGGAACTCCTCGGCGTCGGTGTTGATTCCGAGGTCGAACACCTCGAAGCCGGCTCCCTCGAGCATCATGGCCACCAGGTTCTTGCCGATGTCGTGGATGTCGCCCTTGACCGTGCCGATCACCACGCTGCCGATGGGCTCGGCCCCCGTCTCGGCCAGCAGCGGCCGCAGGATGGCCATGCCCGCCTTCATGGCGTTGGCGGCCAGAAGGACCTCGGGCACGAAGAGGATGCCGTCGCGGAAGTCGATGCCCACGATGCGCATCCCCTCGACCAGGGCATCGTTGAGCACCTTGTCGGCCGACCAGCCGCGACCCAGCAGGATGTGGGTGCCCTCAGCGATCTCGTCGGCCAGCCCGTCGTAGAGGTCGTCGTGCATCTGCGCGGTGAGCTCTTCGTCGTCGAGGCTCGCGAGGTCGATGTCGTCCTCGGCCATGTCGGGTCCGGAAGCAGGAGTGTCGGTCATCCGGCGCAGCCCTCCATGTCTCGTTTTTTTTGGGTCCCGCTTGACGGACCACACCCCATGCGGTTCCGTACTGTGGACCAGTCCCACGATACGGAACGGACTGTACCACGGTTCGTGGTCGCCACAAGCATCCCCCGCCAAGAAATCCGCACCTATCTCCTTGGCCTCTCGCACTCCCGCTCTTGTTCGCTGCGCTCACGGGCCGCTCGGGCCACGGCCTCGTCCGTATGGGCCGGAATCGCACCTATCCGCTCGGCCTCTAGCCTTTGCCGTCATGCCCGTGACCGTGCCGGACGCAGACGCGCCCCCGTACCGCTACAACGCGGCGCTCGCGGCCGGCATCGAATCCCGCTGGCAGGCTCGCTGGAACGCCGACGGGCTCTACGAGACGCCCAACCCGTCGGGGCAGTTCGCGTCGGACCGGGGCCTCGACGGCCCGAAGCTCTTCGTGATGGACATGTTCCCGTACCCGTCGGGCTCGGGACTGCATGTGGGCCATCCCCTGGGCTACATCGCCACCGACGTCTACGTCCGCTTCAAGCGGATGGCCGGCTTCAACGTGCTTTACACCATGGGCTTCGACGCGTTCGGACTGCCGGCCGAGGAGCATGCCCGCCAGACCGGCCAGCACCCCCGGATCAACACCGAGTCCAACATCGACAACATGCGCCGCCAGCTCGACCGGCTGGGGCTCGGCCATGACCAGCGGCGGGGCGTGGCCACCACGGACGTCGACTACTACCGCTGGACGCAGTGGATCTTCCTGCAGATCTTCAACTCGTGGTTCGATCCCGACGCCCGCCGGGCCCGCCCGATCGCGGAGCTGGTCGAGGAGCTCTCCACGGGGGCGAGGCCCACGCCCGACCGCAGAGCCTGGGATGACCTCAGCGAGGCCGAGCAGCGGGAGTTGGTGGACGGGCACCGCCTGGCCTACGTGGCCGACGCCCCGGTCAACTGGTGCCCGGCGCTGGGGACGGTGCTGGCCAACGAGGAGGTCACCACCCAGGGACGGTCCGAGCGGGGCAACCATGAGGTCTTCAAGCGACCGATCAAGCAGTGGATGATGCGCATCACCGACTATGCCGACCGCCTGCTGGAGGACCTGGACCGGCTGGACTGGCCCGAGTCGGTCAAGACCATGCAGCGCAACTGGATCGGCCGATCCGAGGGCGCGCTGATCTCGTTCCCCGCTTCCACCTCGCCGGACGGGCCGATGAGCGACATCGAGGTGTTCACCACCCGGCCCGACACCCTCTTCGGCACCACCTACATGGTGCTGGCGCCGGAGCATCCGCTGGTGGAGGAGCTGACCGCCGACGCCTGGCCTTCGGGCACCCCTGACTCCTGGACCGGCGGCGCAGCCACACCATCGGAGGCGGTGGCCGCCTACCGGGCCCGCGCCTCCGAGATGAGCGACGCCGACCGCAGCGACTCCAAGACCGGGATCTTCGTGGGCGCCCATGCCACGGTTCCATTTTCCGAGGATCAGGCGGTCCCGGTGTTCGTGGCCGACTACGTGCTGATGGGGTACGGCACCGGAGCGGTGATGGGCGTACCCGGCGAGGACCAGCGTGACCGCGAGTTCGCCGAAGCCTACGGATTGCCAGTCGTCCGCACGGTTCAGCCTCCGCCCGACCATCCCGAGGATCTGGCCTATGCGGGCGAAGGTCTTTCCATCAACTCCCAGTTCCTGGATGGGCTCGACGCCGAAGCATCCAAGGCTCTGATCCTGGAGAGGCTTCAGGAGGCCGGCCGGGGGAGCCCCAAGGTCAACTACAGGCTGCGAGACTGGAACTTCAGCCGGCAGCGGTACTGGGGCGAGCCCATTCCCATCGTGTTCGACGAGCACGGGCCGGTCGCCCTGCCCGAGGACATGCTGCCTCTGGAGCTGCCCGAGCTGACCGACTGGGCGCCCCGGTCCCTGGCCCGGGACTCCGAACCGGAGCCGCCGCTGGGCCGGGTGACGGAGTGGGTCGACGTCGAACTCGACCTCGGAGGGGGCTCGCGCCGCTACCGGCGCGAACTCAACACGATGCCCCAGTGGGCCGGGTCGTGCTGGTACTACCTGCGCTACCTCGATCCCCGCAACGACGACCACCTGGTGGATCCCGATGTCGAGCGCTACTGGATGGCCGACCCCGAACCCGGCGGCGTGGGCGGGGTGGACCTGTACGTGGGCGGCGTCGAGCACGCGGTGCTGCACCTGCTGTACGCCCGGTTCTGGCACAAGGTGCTCTACGACCTGGGCCATGTGAGCGGACCCGAGCCGTTCAAGCGCCTCATCAACCAGGGCTACATCCAGGCTTACGCCTTCAAGGACGGGCGAGGGATCTACGTGCCCGCCGACGACGTGGAGGGCACGCTCCGGGAAGGGTTCACCCACGACGGGCAGCCGGTCACCCGAGAGCTCGGCAAGATGGGAAAGTCCCTCAAGAACTCGGTGACCCCCGACGACATGTACGCCTCCTACGGCGCCGACACCCTGCGAATGTACGAGATGTTCATGGGTCCGATAGACCAGGACCGGCCCTGGGAGACCCGCTCGGTGGTGGGCTCGCAGCGGGTGCTGCAGCGCGTCTGGCGCAACGTCGTGGACGAGGAGACCGGGGAGCTGCGGGTCAGCGACGACGAGCCCGACGGCGAGCTGCTGCGGCTCCTGCACCGCACCATCGACGGGGTGAGTTCCGACATGGAGGGGATGCGCTTCAACACCGCCATCGCCAAGCTCACCGAGCTGAACAACGAGCTCACCAAGCGGGGCTCGGGAGCGCCCCGAGAGGTGGCCGACGCCATGGTCCGGATGCTGGCGCCGCTGGTCCCGCACTTCGCGGAGGAGCTGTGGAGCCGCCTTCACGGCTCCGGCGCCGGCTCGGTGACGCAGACGGAGTTCCCGGCCGCCGACCCGGCCCTGCTGGTGACCGACACGGTGGAGGTGCCCGTGCAGGTCAACGGCAAGCTGCGGGGTCGGGTGACGCTGGCGGCCGACGCCGGCGAGGAGGCCGCGGTGGCCGCCGCGCTGGCGGAGCCGAACGTGGCCACCCATGTGGACGGTCGCGAGCTGCGCAAGAAGCTCTACGTGCCCGGCCGCATGATCACCCTCGTGGTGTGAGCCCGCAGTCAGGGCGCGAGCTGTCGGTCTCGCAGGCCCGGCGGATCGCGCTCGCGGCCCAGGGATTCACCGATTCTGCCCCGGCGGGCCGGGTGGACCGCCGCCACCTGCGGCGGGTGATGGGGCGACTCAAGCTGCTGCAGCTCGACTCGGTGCCGGTGGTGGTACGCACCCAGTACCTGCCACCGTTCTCACGCCTGGGCTGCTACGACCCGGCCCTGCTGGACCGGATCGCCTACACCGATGACGAGTGGTTCGAGGCATGGGCCCACGAGGCCTCCCTGCTCCCCGTGGGCGACGAGCCCCTGCTGCGCTGGCAGAAGCAGCGGGCCGAGCAGGGCGACACCTGGAAGAACCTGGTGGAGCTGGCCCATCGGGAGAGCCAGTATGTGGCCGAAGTGCTGGCCCAGGTAGCGGAACGCCCGCTGACCGCAGGCGAGCTGACCGATCCGCGCCGCCGCGACGGCGAATGGTGGGGGAGCCGGTCGCTGGGCTCGATCGCGCTCGACTGGCTGTTCCGCATCGGGGCTGTCGGCATCCGGCGCCGGGGCAACTTCACCAAGGAGTTCGACCTGCTGGAGCGAATCGTGCCGGCCGCGGTGCTGGCCCGGCCCACCCCCAGCGCCGGGGAGGCCCAGCGGGAGCTGCTGGTGCGCTCGGCGGAGGCCCTCGGTGTGGGCAGCGCGACAGACCTGATCGACTACTACCGCCTTCCGGTTCGCGAGGGTCGGACCCAACTGCGCGAGGTCGTCGACTCGGGTCTGCTCGCGGAGGTTGCGGTCGAGGGCTGGACCGAGCCCGCCTACATGCACCCCGGTGCGCGGCTCCCGCGCTCGGTCGACGCACTCACGGTGCTGTCGCCGTTCGACCCGATCGTGTGGAACCGGGATCGGGCGGCCCGGCTGTGGAACTTCGACTACCGCATCGAGATCTACGTGCCCGCGGCCAAGCGTGTCTACGGCTACTACGTGTTGCCCGTCCTCGACGGCGAGCAATTGGTGGCCCGCCTCGACGTGAAGACCGACCGGCCCGGCGGTGCCCTGCGAGTGCTGGGCGCGTTCGCCGAGCCCGGCGTTGACCATGGGGCCCTAGCCGAGCGCCTTCGCCCCCACCTGCACGACCTCGCCCGCTTCGTAGGCGTGGACGACGTGGGCTACGGCGACCGGGGCGACCTCATGGCCGCGCTGGATCCCGGGTAGCGTCTGGACGGTGAGCGTTGCGGTCGAGCCTTCCGAATTGGCGTCGGTTGCGGCCGAGCATGGTCCGACGGCCTTCGTGCTCACGGTGGGCGACGACGGGCGCACCCGGGTCATCCATGTGAGGGTCGACATCGACGAACGGGGCGTGATCCGGGCCGTAGTGGGCCGGGGCGCGGCCGCCAACGCGGTGGCCCGGCCCGATGTGGTCGTTCTGTGGTCGCCCGCCGCCGACGGGTTCAGCCTCATCGCCGACGGGGTCGCCTCCGTGGACGGCGAGCCCCGGCCTGACACGCCGCTGACCATCGAGGTCTTCTCCGCGGTCAGGCACCGCCCCGCCCCCGCCTGAACCGGCTTCCATGTCGTTCGTGATCCGGCGCCCGGCCGCTCGCTGCGTGCTGCTCGACGGTGCCGGGCGCATATTCCTGATCCGCTCGGAGGATCCGATCGACCCTCACAAGCCCGAGTGGCTTGAGATCCCCGGCGGGGGCGTCGGCCCGGGCGAGGACTCGGCGGCCGCCTGCAAGAGGGAACTGCACGAGGAGACCGGCATCACCGACGTGCGGATGGGGCCCTGCGTATGGACCCAGTACGTGGAGTACACCTTCTGCGGCATGCGCTTCGAGTCGAACGAGCGCATCCATGTGGCGTGGTGCGACGGCGGTGAGTACCGGCCCCGCGGCCTCGAGGCGCTGGAGGCTGCGGCCTTCATCGACGCCCGCTGGTGGACGCTCGACGAACTCCTGGCCAACCGGGAGCCCACCGTTCCCGCCCGGCTGCGGGAGTTCCTCCCCGCGGTGGTGGCCGGCGATCTGGCCGACCCGCCCGTCGACATCTCACCCGACCTCCCGCCGAACTGACCGAGGTGGCCCGGGGCTACCAGTCGTCGGTGCGGTCGGCCCGGTCGGCTGCCCTCACGCCGTAGCTGATGATGATCGACGGCAACAGCAGCACCGAGCCGGCCAGCAGCGCGACGGTCGCGACCGCGGCCGGTGCGGCGGTGAAGCCCGTCGCCAGACCCACCGCGAACGCGGCCAGCGACAGGCCGTACAGCCCGTATCCGGCCCGCTTGCCGGTGGTCGACCAGCGGGCGAGCTGGCGCCGGCGGGCGAGGACCGGATCGTCGGGGTCCGTCATCGGGCCGTGCTCCGAGCCGTCTCCGACAGCGGCAGGTCGTCGGTGTGATAGAGCCAGCAGTGAACGCCCCGGTAGCGGGCCTCCTCGTGCTCGAAGTTGGTGCGAGTGGGCGTGAACACGCCGATCTCGAACACCGACAGCTCGTAGGACTCGCCCACGAACGCCTCGAACTGCTCGTAGCACACCCGCAGGGCGAAGCCTCGCACCGCGTCATCGCCCGGGTAGACGGCCGGGTACGGCGCGTCCAGCTCGAAGGTGTGGTACACCTCGGCCCAGTGGGTCTGATCGCAGCCGACCCGGGCTGTGATCGCCAGCCGGCGGCCCGATTGCAGTCCTTCCAGCCGGTTGAAGCAGTCGCCCTCGACCAGGCTGTACTCGCTGATGATCTCGCCGGGGATGTCCAGCGGGTCTATCGGCCCGAGCTCGTCGGGTTCATCAGCAGTGTCAGCGCCGTCGGAGGGGTCGGGTTCGGGGTCCTCGCCGGTCCCGCTCCCCGCCGGTAGCCCCACCACATCGGTGGCGGCCTCGTTGTCGGACGCGGCCACGGCGGCGGCCGGGTCGAACACCTCCTCAACGGTCCGTTCGGGCCCGCCGCTGCACGCGGCCAGCAGAAGGAGCCCGGCGGCGACGCCCGCCAGAGGGCCTGGAGCGAGTCCCATCCAGACGGAGGCTAGGGGGTGCGGGTCTCACAGGTGACCCGGCTTCCTATCCGCGTGGCCCCGTAGAGTGGCGGGGCTGAGCCCGCACTTACGAGGGGAGCCCGATGACACAGGTGGGGTTCGCCGCCTTCGACGCCGACAACCACTACTACGAGGCGACCGACGCCTTCATCCGCCACGTCGATCCCAGGATGCACAGGCGCTGCATGCAATGGGCCACCATCGACGGGCGCGAGCGCCTGCTGGTCGCGGGGCGGGTCAACCGCTTCATACCCAACCCCACCTTCGATCCGGTGGCCCGGCCCGGCTGTCTCGACGACTACTTCCGGGGCCGCATCCCAGCCGCCGACATGCGCGAGGCCTTCGGCAAGCTGGAGCCGATCTCGGCCGCCTACCGCGACCGCGACGCCCGCATCGAGTTGCTCGACGCGCAGGGTCTGCAGGCGTGCTTCCTGTTCCCGACGCTGGGCGTGGGCATGGAGGCCGCCCTCGAGAACGACGTGGACGCCCTGACAGCCGCATTCGGGGGATTCAACCGGTGGCTGGCCGACGACTGGGGGTTCGCGTACCTCGGCAGGATCTTCGCGGCGGGGTACCTGACGCTGGCCGACCCCGACTGGGCCCTCGACGAGCTCGACTGGCTGATCGCCAACGACGTGCGGGTGGTCAACGTGAGACCCTCGTCCGTGCCCGACGGAGCCGGCGGCCGGCGGTCGCTGGGCCATCCCGCCCACGAGCCGGTGTGGCAGCGGCTCGACGAGTACGGCATCACGGTGGCCATGCACTCCGGCGACTCCGGTTACGGCTTCGTGCTGGAGCACTGGGGCGTCAACAGCGAGTTCGAGTCGTTCCGGTACGACGCCCTCAAGAGCCTGCTCACCTACTCGCCGATCTCCGACGCGCTGGCCTCGCTGCTGGCCGAGGGCGTGCTGAGCCGGTACCGCAGCCTGCGGGTCGCCACCATCGAGACCGGATCGGAGTGGGTGTGGCCCTTCGTGAAGAAGCTGGCCAAGGCCTACAGCCAGCAGAGCCACGCATTCGAGGAGGATCCCCTGGAGGTGTTCCGCCGCCAGGTGTGGGTGTCCCCCTACTACGAGGACGACCTACATGGGCTGCGCGACCTGATCGGCGCCGACCACATGCTGTTCGGGTCGGACTTCCCCCATGCCGAGGGGCTGGCCGACCCGGTGTCGTTCGTGCACGACCTCGACGGGTTCGGCGACGACGACATCGAGCTGGTGATGCGCACCAACGGGTTGTCGCTCACCGAACGGGCCGCGGCCGCTGCGGCTGTCTGAGCGCCGCGGCCCCACCGGCAGTGAGCGCGGCGACCCTCAGGGGCGCTGATGGCCGGGTGCGGTGCTGGTGGCCGGGCGACGATGCGACTTACGTCGCCTACCACGACGCCGAGTGGGGCCGGCCCGTCACCGACGACAACCGGCTGTTCGAGAAGCTCTGCTTGGAGGGGTTCCAGTCCGGCCTGTCGTGGCTGACCATCCTTCGCAAGCGGGACAGTTTTCGGACCGCCTTCGGCGGCTTCGACATCGCCACCGTGGCCGCTTTCGGAGCGGTTGACGTCGAGCGGCTGGTCGGCGACGCCGGCATCGTCCGTCACCGCGGCAAGATCGTCTCCGCCATCAACAACGCCCGCCGGGCCTCCGAGATCGTCGACGAGTTCCGGTCCCTGGCCGCCTACATCTGGAGTTGGGAGCCTCGGAGCGAACCGGACCCGCCGACCGGCAAACAGTCTCTGCCTGCCACAACGCCCGGTTCGGTGGCCCTGGCTAAAGACCTGAAGCGCCGGGGCTGGAGCTTCGTGGGCCCCACCACCGCGTACGCCTTCATGCAGTCGATGGGCCTGGTCAACGACCACATCGACGGCTGCTTCGCTCGCCCCGAGTGCGAGACCGAGCGAGCCTCGCTGATCCGCCCCAGGCTGGCGGGCTAGCTGGCGACCGGCCTGTCGCGGTTCGCGATACCTCCCCGGCGTGCGCGAGACTGCCGGGTGGCAATCGAGGAGGCATCCGATGGAGACAGTCCTGGGCGCCCGGACGGGAACCGCCTACGGCGACGGATGGGTCCGCAGCGCCTGCACAATCTGCATGAACCGCTGCGGGATCCTGGCCCACGTCAACGACGATGAGGTGGTCGACAAGATCCTCGGCGACCCCGAGAACCCCCACAACCACGGCCGCACCTGCGCCAAGGGCGACGCCGGCTTCGAGGGGCTCACAGATCCCGATCGCATCACCACCCCGCTGCGGCGTACTAACCCCGACAAGGGCGTGGGCGTCGATCCCGGTTGGGTGCCGATCAGCTGGGACGAGGCCCTCGACGAGATCGCCGGACATCTGCGCGACACCATCGCCGACGACCCCGAGAAGATCCTCTACACCAGCTTCGACATCTACCACCTGCGGGGCGCGCTGGCCGCGTCGTGGGTGACCGGGCTGGGGATGCCCGGCTACTCCACCTGGTCGGCCGCCATCTTCTGCGGCAACAACGTGCACGGCATCCTCTACATGAACCAGAACGCGTTCGAGAGCAACCCCGATCCCATCTACAGCCGCTACATCCTAAACTTCGGGGCCCAGTTCGGCTCGGTGGTGCACTACGACACCATGCACTCCACCCACGAGCTGTCGGTGCGCCGCTCGGACGTGCGGATGGTGTCGGTCGACCCGGTGTGCTCCTCCGCGGCGGCGGTGGCCGACGAGTGGGTGCCGATCCGCCCCGGCACCGATGCGGCGCTGATCCTGGGCATGGTCGACCAGCTCATCAACGAGCTGGGCATCTACGACGCCGAGTTCCTCAAGAACTCCACCAACGCCGCCTACCTGGTGGGCACCGACGGGCGCTACCTCCGCGACCCGAGCACCGGCAAGCCGCTGGTGTGGGACACCGACAACGGACCGCAGCCCTTCGACGCCGGCACCGCCAACGCGGCCCTCACCGGCGTCTACGACGTGGACGGCGCCGAGGCCCGGCCCGGCTTCCAGATGCTGGCCGACCATGTGCGCTCGTACACGCCCGAATACGTGGAGTCGATCACCACCGTGCCCGCCGCGACCGTCCGGCGCCTAGCCAAAGAGTTCGGCGAGGCCGCCTGCATCGGCGAGACCATCACCATCGACGGTGTCGAGTTGCCCTACCGCCCGGCCACCGTGGCCTGGTACCGGGGATTGTCGGCCCACAAGCACTCGATGCTCAACGGCATGGCCATCATCCTGCTGCCGACCCTGATCGGCGGCATCGACGTGCCCGGAGGGCTGCTGGGCGACCCGTGGGGGCTCATCGGCAAGGTCAAGGACCTCGAGTACACCTCCAAGGCCTCCGGTGACGGGCTGATCTCGCAGGGGTTCATAGGCGGCGGTCGGGTGGGGGGCCTTTACCCGCCCCGTCCGACCGGGCCGCCCCGCACCACCGAGATGTGGGAGCTGCTGCCGTGCGCCCCCTACGGGACCGTGTTCTCGCTGCTCAACTCCGAGGAGCCCGAGCTCTTCGGGGCGCCGCCGTTCCCATCGATGATGATCAACTTCCAGTCCAACATGATGAAGAGCTCGGGCCCGCCCGAGGTCGTGGAGCGGTTCATCAAGCGGATCCCGTTCGTCGCCGCCATCGCCAGGCGCTTCGAGGAGACCACCCTGATGGCCGACATCGTGCTGCCCGACGTTCACTACCTGGAGCGGATGACGCCGCTGGTGTACCAGCACCTGGCCTCGGGCGACTCTCGCCACGCGGCCTACGGGGCCAAACCGGTGGTGCAGTCATCCGTCGCGGGCCCGGTGGCCGGCGAGCCCTACGTGGACGCCATGCAGATCTACCTAGAGCTGCTGAAGCGGGCCGACCGGCTGCCGCAGTTCAACGAGGCGTTCAACAACATCGCCAAGATGCGGGAGCCCTACAAGCTCGACCCCGACGGCAGCTACTCGTACTTCGAGATCTGCGACCGGTGGCTCCGCAACACCCTCGGCGACGACAAGGGCCTCGACTGGCATCTCAGCGACGGGCTTTGGACGGAGGACAAGACCGTCGAGCAGAAGTTCCCGAGGCCGTTCTTCGACGCCCGGGCGCAGGTCTACTGCGAGTTCATGGTCGACACCAAGCAGAACCTCGAGCACACCGTCGAGGAGCTGGGCATCCCGTGGGAGACCGACGACTACCAGCCGCTGCCCGACTGGAAGCCGGGTCCGGCCTATGAGCGCACCGCGCCCCATGACCTGTTCGTGACCAACATGAAGGTCCCCAACCATGCGCTGTCGCACACCCACAAGAACTCCATCCTGTCCACCCTGTCGAACCGGCACAACGATCTGAAGTCGGTGTGGATCAACCCCAAGACGGCCGAGGCCCGGGGCATTTCCCACGGCGACCTGGTGGAAATCGAGACCACGGGGGGTCGCAAGCAGACGGCCACCGCCCGGGTCACGCAACTGGTCCATCCCGAGGTGCTGGCCACTCAGGGCTGCGGCGGCGGTTGGAGCAGCGGCAGCAGCGGCGACGAGGTCAACTTCAACGCGTTGCTGAACATCGACGTGGAGCACATCGACTTCGTTTCGGGGGCACTGGACTGCGCCATCGCGGCCGACGTGCGAACCGTGCCGGCCGGACGGGGAGGGGCACGATGACCCGGTGGGGCATGGTGATCGACGCGGCTCGCTGCGTCGGCTGCCAGGCCTGCACCGTGGCCTGCAAGACCGAGAACCAGTCGCCGCTGGACGCCTGGTACGCGCCCGTGATCGAGTGGGAGGAGGGCGAGTTCCCCGACGCCACTCTCAACTACCTGCCGGTGCTGTGCAACCACTGCGAGGACGCCCCCTGCGTGACCGCCTGCCCGTCGGGAGCGCTCACGCGCCGCGACGACGGCATCGTTATGGCAAACGAGGACGTGTGCATCGGCTCGCGGGCTTGCATGACAGCCTGCCCCTACGGTGCGCTGCACTTCTTCGAGGACCGCGGCACGGTGGCCGTGGAGGGCGCCCCCGCCGAGGCCGTGCCCAGCGTGCCGGAACGCTACGCGCACCAACGCCACGTACGGGGCGCGGTGTCGAAGTGCACCTACTGCGCCCACAAGATCGACTTCGGCCTCGAGAACGGCCTCGAGGTCGGGGTGCATCCCCTGGCCACGCCCGCATGCGTGGTCACCTGCCCGGCCGAGTGCCGGATCTTCGGCGACCTCGACGACCCCGACAGCAACGTGAGCCAGTACCTGGCCGGGCACGGCGGCGGCGAAGTGCTCAGACCTGACGCGAAGACGCTGCCAAGCACCCAGTATGTGGGGCTCCCATGACTGCGGTCAGTTCTACGGCTGGGGGAGGTGCCGGCCCCCAGAACGTGTTCATGGACCAGTTCAACCTGGAGGCCCGCACCCAGAGGGTGTGGGACATCAACCACGCCATCTGGTTCACGCTGATGGGAGTCGGCGGGGGAGTGTTCCTGGCCGGGCGGATCCTGAACCTCACCGAGGGTCTCGGCTACGTGCTCGGGATCCCCACCGTCGATGTCGTCAGCTTCCTGGCGATCGCGGTCGGCGGGGCGATCCTGGTCGCCGACCTGGGCCGGCCGCTCCAGGCCTGGAGGGCCTTCGTCAACGTGCGCACCAGCTGGATTTCCTGGGGGGCGTGGTCCGATCTGATCTTCCTGGTGGTGGCCGGCCTGCTGGTGCTCCCCGCGTTGAGCCTGGGCGGATCAGAGCCGTTCTCCGGATTGGGATGGGATCCCCACGGGGGCGACGGCGGCGGCCTCGCGCTGGAGATCATCGCCGGCGTGGCCGCGGTCGTGGTGATGACCTATGCGGGGGCCGTCCTGGCCCGGCCCCGGGCCATCCCGTACTGGAACTCGCCGGCCGTGCCGCTTCAGTTCCTGCTGTCTTCGGCCGCTATGTCGGTAGCGGTAGTGATGCTGATCGAGGTGATCGCGGGCGAGCCGGTGACCGCCGGCCAGATGGTGCTGCTGGCCGTGCTGACTGCGGCGCTGCTGGTCGCGACGGTGGCCCACCTGCTGACCCGCACCACGGAACCGGGCAAGCGGGAGAGCCTCGACCGGCTGCTCAAGGGCCAGTACCGGCGCCTGTTCGTCGGCCTGGTAGTGGCCGCAGGCACGGCCCTGCCACTGGTGCTGGCGGTCGTGGGCGCGGCCGCCTCCGGCGCTCGGGACGCCTTGGCGGTGCTCTGCTTCCTGCTGCTCGTGCCGGGCGGTTTCTGGCTACGGCTCCTCACCCTGAGGGTCGGGATCTTCCCGCCGGTGCACATCCCCGGCGTCGGCGGGCCCCGGTCTGTCGCCATGCCCGCTGGAGGCTGACACCGTGGCCATGACCGCGGCTGCCTTGGACGCGGCCCACGACGGCCTGCGGGCCGCGGGCATCGACTTCGTGTCGGGCCTGCCCGACGGCTGGCAGCGTCCCCTGCACGAGCGGGTCGAGCTGGATCCCGACATCCGCTACGTGCCGGTGTGCAACGAGGGCGTCGGGTTCTCGATCTGCTCGGGGGCCTGGCTCGGCGGCAAGAAGCCCGCGCTGATCATGGAGAACAGCGGGATCAGGGTGGCCTCGGAGTACATCGCCCGCATCTCGCTGGGAACCGGAGTGCCGGTCACCCTGCTGTGCTCGTACCGGGGCGACGTGGGCGAGACCGAGCACTGGGGGATCCCCCACGGGATCGTGGCCGAGCCGCTGCTGCAGGCGTTGAGGATCAAGTACCTGATCGTGCGCCACGTCGAGGATCTGGCCAAGTCGATCGTGCGGGCCAAGCGCATCGCCGAGGCCCAGCTCCATCCGGCGGCCGTGCTGGTGTCCGGCGACTGCGTGTGGGAGGACTGAGGGTGGCCCTCGACCGCTACGAGTGGCTGGGGCGGCTGGCCGGCCGCATCCCCGACGACGCGCTGGTGATGTCCACCTACATCGGGGCGGTGTCGTTCGAGTGGGCCCACCACACCGAGGAGCATCACCGCAGCGCCCACCTGGGCCAGATGGGCGACGTGATCGGTCTGGCCTTGGGCCTTGCGCTGGCGCTGCCCCACCGCAAGGTCGTGTGCCTCGACGGTGACGGGTCGGTGCTGATGGAGTTGGGCCAGCTGGTGGCCATGGGCGAGCAGCAGCCCGGCAACCTGGTGGTGTTCGTGGTGGACAACGGCGTCTACGAGTCGATCGGCTGGAGCAGCCAGGGCCGCCGGCCGACGGCCACCGCGGGTCAGGTGGACCTGGCCGCCATCGCGGCGGGATGCGGCGTGCCCTACACCGTGGACGTCACCGCCGAGGACGAACTGGACGCCGAGATGGACCTGGCCTTCTCCCGCGATGTGTGCAGCTTCATCAACGTGCGCACCCGGCCCGGCCACTCCCACGTGCGGCCCCGCCGCACCGACGGCATCGAGGACAAGTACCGCTTCGTCCGCTACGTCGAACGCCTGGAAGGCATCTGGATCACCGGAGTCCCACCCCAGGACATAGCCCTAATGAAAGGCAAGGAGCACTAACCGTCAGCTGGAGCGGCGCTAGCCGGGTTCGGGGTCGGCTAGGAGGAGGTCGGCGTACTGGTGGGGGTTGCGGTCGCCCACCAGCACGTGCTGGCTGCCGCCGTGCATGTCGCGGAAGCAGCGCTGGAGAGGGCCGTCCCGCAGGGCCTCGGTGCCGCACCACTCGTACAGGGTGCGCACTACGGCCAGGCCCTCCTGGGTGAGCAGCGTGGCCGACTGCTTGACGTGGGTGCCCAGCACCGGGTCGCGGCCCGAGCCTGCGTCGGCGGCCTGATCGGCGCGGTGAAAGGCCTGGCGGCACCACGTCTCGGCGGCCTCGAAGCGCGACACGGCCATGGCGAAGTCGTGACGGAAGCGGGGATCGTCGGCGATCACCGACGGCGCGGCCATGCGGGCCCGTCCCTTGGCGATGGCCACCCCCTCGTCGATGGCCCGGCGCACCACGCCGATGGTCCAGCCCATGTGGCCGATCTCGGTGAGGATGATCACCCCGAGGTCGTACATCGGGCCGCCCCGGTACCGGGTGGGGGAGAAGAACTCGAAGGTGGCGTCGGCGGGCACGTAGGCGTCGATCCGGTAGTCGTAGGAGGAGGTGGCCCGCAGCCCCAGCACGTCCCAGTTGCCGAGGACCTCCACCTCGGAGCGGGGCATCAACATCAGGCGGAACTCGGCCTGCTCGCCTTCGGGCGGAGCGGTGAAGGCACCCCCGCCCACCCAGGCGGCGTGGCCGATCCCGGAGCCGAAGCTGTACTGGCCGGTCAACCGGTACCCGTCACCGTCGGGCACCGCGGTCCCGTTGGGCGCGAACTGGCCGGCTACCACGGGAACGACGCCGCCCTCGAACATCTGGTCGGTGAAGCTGTCGGCGCAGTAGGCGCCGAAGAAGCAGGCCCCGGTGGAGCCGGCCATGAGCGACCAGCCGACGGAGCCGTCGGCGTAGGCCACTTCGGCGAACACGTCCAGGCACTCGCCGATCGGAAGCTCGGCGCCGCCCACGGCCCGGGGCGACAGGGTGCCGTACAGGCCGGCCTCGAAGCAGGCGTCCACCACCGCCTGCGGCAGGGTGGTGGCGCCGGACGCCGACGCGGCCGCCCCGGCAGCGTCGATCGTCGAGCGTAGTTCCCGGGCCCGCTCCAGCAACTCCGATCCCATGGGCTCTGATCCGCCTCAGGCCGGGCTCAGGCGACGGTGCGCAGGGACTCGGCCATGGTGTCGATCATGCGGCCGATCTCGTCGTCGGTGATCACCAGTGGGGGGCACATGGCCAGCGCGTCGTTTATGGGACGCACGATCACGCCCCGGCGCAGCATGTCGTTGCGCACGTCCATGGACGGCCGGTCCAGTACCGCGGCCTGAACTGCGCCGGTGCCGCGGTGCGACGCGATCAGGCCGTCGGCGGCCAGCGCCTCGAGACCCTCGGTGAGTTTGCGGCCCACGTGGCGAGCCCTGTCGACGAGACCCTCAGCCGTGATGATCTCCATGTTCCTGACCGCGGCCGCGGCCACCGTGGGGTGGCCCGAGTAGGTGTAGCCGGTGCGCAACAGGAAGCCGGGCTCCTCGAAGTTCTCGCACACCCGGCGGCTCACGATCACGCCGCTCAGCGGCAGGTAGCCGGAGGTCACGCCCTTGGCGAAGGTCATCATGTCGGGCATCACGTCGAAGGTCTGGGCCCCGAACCACTCCCCGGTGCGGCCGAAGCCGCAGATCACCTCATCGAGGATCAGCAGGGCGCCGTGCTGGTCGCACAGCCGGCGGACTCCGGCCAGATAGCCCTCCGGCGGGGGGAAGACCCCGCCCGCGCCCTGAACCGGCTCGGTTATCACCGCGGCCACCCGCTCGCCGTGCCGGGCGAACTCGGTGGCCATGGCCTCGATGTCGTCGTGGGGCACCTCCACGAAGTGGGGCACCAGATCTCCCCAGCCCTCCCGGTTCAGGGCGATGCCCTGGGCCGATGTCCCCCCGAAATTGGTGCCGTGGTAGCCGTTGGTGCGGGTGATCACCACCTGCCGGTCGTCCCCGCTGGTGCGCTGGGCGTAGAGCCGGGCCAGCTTGAGCGCGGTGTCGACGGCCTCGGAGCCGGAGCACCCCAGGAACACCCGGCCGTCGGAGAGGGGCGAGCGCTCGGCGATCATCTCGGCCGCCCGGGCTGCGGGCGGGTTGGTGAACGGGTCGAACGTGTTGTAGCAGGCGAGGTCGCGCATCTGGTCGGCCACCGCGTCGGCCATCTCGGCGCGCCCATGGCCGATCTGGCAGTACCAGAGGCTGGCCAGCCCGTCGATGTACGAGTTGCCCTCGTCGTCGTAGAGGGTGGAGCCCTCCCCGCGCACCATGTTGATCATGTCCGACTCCGGCTTGGCCGGAAGGGCGAAGGGATGGAGGAGGGCGTGAGGACTCATGTGGCGGGGCTCCTAGGGCGCGGGCGGGCAGTGCAGGCTCAGCCTAGGCCCGACCTCAGAACGCGAGTCGGCCGCGGTCGACCACCGGAGTGCCGTCGAGGGTGATGGTGCAGTTGCGCATGGGCAGGTCGAAATGACCCAGGGTGTGGCGCCCGGCGGTCTCGTTGGCGCCGGTCGAGTACAGGAAGTTGCCGGCGAAGGCTCGCAGCTCGGTGCCGTTGAGCTGGGTGCGGTCGTACATGGTGAGGGCGTCCCAGCGGGCCACGGGGTTCATACCCCAGCCCACGTGGGACACTGCGTAGGCCTCGGGGTCGTCCCAGGCCTCCATGTAACGGGACATGAGCTCGGCGTCGAGCCCGTTGCCGGAGATGCCGGTCACGTAGTCGTCGGCGATCCGCAGCCTGACCGGCGACTCCAGGTAACGCTTGAACGTGAGGTTCACGTCGCCGGTGTCGAGCACCAGAGTGCCGTTGACGGTCCCCGCCGGCGGGAAGCACAGGCACAACCCGCCGGGCCAGTGGGCGATGGTGCCGGGCCCGTCTGTGCAGCCCCAGCTGGCCGCGGCCGGCGCCCGGGACACGTCGACGGTCAGGTCGGTCCCCGCGGCCGAGGTGACCCGCATCTCCGACGCTCCGGCCAGCAGGGCCGCGCCCTCGTCCACCCTGGGCTTGAGGGCCGGATCGGGTACCAGCCGCTCGAGGATCTCCGGGTGCTCGTTGGAGACCATGAGTATCCGGGCACCGCCGGCGAGGATGGCGCCCAGCTCAGGCGCGTGGAGCAGGCCCTCCACGGTGCAGTCGGCCACGAAGGACGCAGAGGCCAGGGCGGCCACCACCGGCTCGAGCCCGCCGATGGCGTCGGACGCGCCGGTGGAGCGCACCGGAACCGGTGCCCGCTGCGGGGGCGTGGGCACGCTCACACCGAACACCCGGGCCCCGAGTCGCTGTAGGGCCAGGTCGGCCAGCTCGACGATCGCTGGGCGGCTCTGGGACTCCGACAGCACCGCGGCGGTCTCGCCCTCGGTCACCCCGCAGAGCCGGAACGTCTCCGCGAAGGCGTCGATCCACTTCCCCTCGACCCGCTCTACCAGCACTCGAACCGGACCTCCCGCCGCGCCGTCAGCTGCGACACTGCACGCCGGGGAGCACGCAGAGCATCTCGTAGACGAGGTCGGCGGCGATGTGGGCGGTCATGCCCGAGACGTCGTAGATGGGGGCCACCTCCACGAGGTCGCAGCCGACCAGGTCGAGGCCCCGGCAGCCGCGGATGATCTCCAGGGCCTGCGGGGTGGTGAGCCCGCCGATCTCGGGTGTCCCGGTGCCGGGGGCGAAGGACGGGTCGAGGCCGTCGATGTCGAAGCTCAGGTACACCGGCCCGCCCCCAACCTGGTCCCGCACCTCGTCCATTAGCGGCGCCAGCGACCGGTGCCAGCACTCCTCGACCTGCACCACCCGGAAGCCCTGCTCCCGAGACCAGTCGAAGTCGTCGGCGGCGTAGCCGGTGGCCCGCATCCCGATCTGCACCACCCGCTCGCAGTCCAGCAGCCCCTCCTCGACCGCCCGCCGGAACGGCGTGCCGTGGGCGATGCGCTCGCCGAACATCTCGTCGTTGATGTCGGTGTGGGCGTCGACGTGCACCAGCCCGACCGGGCCGTGGCGGGCCCGCATGGCCCGCAGGATGGGCAGGACGATGGTGTGGTCGCCGCCGAGGGCCACGGTGATCACGCCGTGGGACAGCAGCTCCGCGAAGTGGGCCTCGATGCGCTCGACCGAGTCGAGCAGGTTGTAGGGGTTGGTGGCCACGTCGCCGGTGTCGTCGATGCGGAGGCTGTCGAAGGGCGCGGCCCGGGTGGCCATGTTGTAGGGCCGGATCAGCACCGACTCGTCCCGGATGCCCCGGGGACCGAACCGGGCGCCGGGCCGGTTGGAGGTGCCGATGTCGAAGGGCACCCCGACCACGGCCACGTCGAGGTCGGAGGGGTGCGAGCGCCCCGGCAGCCGCATGAAGGTGGCGATCCCCGCGAAGCGGGGCATCTCGTTGCCGCCCAGTGGCTGCGGATTGCCGTCCCCGGTCACAGCCCAACCCTAGATCCGCAGGCAGGGGACTAGGCGGTCGAGGATCTGGTCGAGGACCTCTCTGGGGGTTCCGAAGTTGAGACGGATGTGGCCGTGGCCGTTCGTCCCGAACTCGGTGCCCTCGGACGCGGCCACGCCCGTCTCGGCGTGCAGGCGACCGGCCGGTGCATCGCCCAGTCCGCAGGCCGACACGTCCAGCCAGGCCAGGAACGTGGAGTCGGGCCGGTGGAACACGACCCCGGGCGCCTCGCTGCGGAGGCGATCCTCCAGGTGGCCCCGCAGCCCGTCGAGATGGGCCAGGAGCCCGTCGGCCCAGACCGCGCCGTGGCGCCAGGCAGCGACGGTGGCGTCGATGCCGGTGCGGGCCGCGTGGCCGAGCAGCAGCGGCGCGTGGGCCTCCCGTACTTTCCGGCGCAGCCCCCGGTCGCCGTAGGCCATCACCGCGCAGCGCAGTCCCGACATGGCGAACGTCTTGGCCGGAGACGTCACGGTCACGACCCGCTCCGCCGCCCCCGGAATGGACAGCATGGGCGTGAACGGCGCCGACGAGTCGGGGTACACGAGATCGGCGTGGATCTCGTCGGACACGACGTAGAAGTCGTAGGCGTGGGCCAGCTCCACGATCCTCGTCAGGACCTCGGTGCCGGCCACCCAGCCGGAGGGGTTGTGGGGGTGGCACCACAGCAGCACCCGGGCGCCGGGCTCCCTCCGTACCAGCGCCTCCAGGTCGTCGGGGTCGAGAGTCCAGCCCCGGTCGGGGTCGTAGCGCATGAGCCACTCGAGCTGCGGGCGCCGGGCCGTGGGACAGATCTGCAGGAAGATGTGGTAGATCGGCGGGGTCAGAATCACGCCCTCGCCCGGTCCGGCCAGGGCGGTGATGGCCGCGGTGACGCCCTGGAGCACGTCCACGCAGGTGTGTACGAAGCCGGGGTCGGGGCGCCAGCCGTAGCGCGTCCCTGCCCAGTCGGCGAACGCCTCGCCCACATCCTCCTCGAGGTCGTGGTAGCCGAAGTCTCCGTGGTCGATGGTGGCCTGCATGGCGTCGGTGACAGCCGGCGGGGGACGGAAGTCGTGCTCGGCCACCCACGCCGGCAGGGCCTCGGCGCCGTACTTCGACCACTTGGCGTTGCGGTTGCCCCGCTTGCGTGCGACTTCGCAGGCGGGGTCGAAGGCATCGCCGCGCAGGCGGCCGCTTCCAGTCACAGTCCGTCAAGCTAGCCGTGCCGGAATTGGCAGCGTTGTGCACGGTATGCGTGCATTCTGCTGCCAGTTCGCGGCCGGTGTGCGGCCTGCTGGGGAATTGGCGGCGTTGTGCACGGTATGCGTGCATTCTGCTGACAGTTCTTGGGCGGGGCCGTCACGGAAGCTGCGCCAGTGGCTACGGTGACCGGCCGGCCCCAGCAAACCAAGGAGCAACAGTGAAGTTCGGCATCTCGTTCGCCAACGTGGGAACGTTCGTAAAGGGCAAGGGCGCGGCCCTGCTGGCCCAGTCCGCCGAGGCGGCCGGGTTCGACTCGCTTTGGACGGTGGAGCACATCCTGTACCCGGAGGGCTACGAGTCCGTCTACCCGTACGCGCCCGACGGAAAGATGCCCGGCTCGGGCCAGAACCCGATACCGGATCCGCTGGTGTGGCTGGGCTACGCGGCCGCGGTCACCTCCACCATCAGGCTGGCCACCGGCATCTCGCTGCTGCCCGAGCGGCACCCGCTGACGTTCGCCAAGGAGGTCGCCACCCTGGACGTCCTGTCGGGGGGCAGGGTCACGCTCGGGGTGGGCATCGGCTGGCTGCGCGAGGAGTTCGACGCGCTGGGGGTGCCCTGGGAGCGCCGCGGCCCCCGCACCGAGGAGTACATGGAGGTCATGCGCCAGGTCTGGGCCACCGACGACGTCACCTTCGACGGTGAGTTCGTGTCGTTCAGCCGGGCCAGCTCCAACCCCAAGCCCTCCGCCGGGCGGATCCCGATCCACATCGGCGGCCACAGCGAGGCCGCGGCCCGGCGGGCGGGGCGGGTCGGTGACGGCCTGTTCCTGGCCGGCGGCGACATGGCCCACCTGCTCGACCTCGCCCGCAACACCGCAGCCGACTGCGGGCGCGACCCGGCGTTGCTGGAGATGTCGGCGGTGCACCTGGGCCTGTTCGGCGACGATCCGGTGGCCGCAATCCAGGAAGCCGAGTCGTGGGGAGTGGAGCGGCTGATGGTGCCGTCGGTGTTCTACTTCCGCAACACCGCCGAGGGCCTGGCCGAGTTCGGCGAGTCGGTGATCGCTCCCAACTCCTGATCAACGACTGAGCGAGGGGAGACTCAGGGAGTGTTGACGCGAAGCAGGTTACATGTAAACCTTGCGGGCTAGAGAAGGCAAGCAAGAAGGGGGAGAATGACCACTACCGAATGGAACCTGGCCAGGAATCAATGGCTGGGCGTCTCCGAAGAGTCGGTCCAAGCCGATAGCCGCATCTACGAGGCGATGCGCAACTTCTGGCACCCGGTCATGTTCGCCGACGACCTGGGCAGCGAACCCGCCCAGGCGATGCTGTGCGGCGAGCAGCTCGCCATCGTCCGGCTCGACGACGAGGTGCGCGCCTACAAGGACCTGTGCGCCCACCGCGGCACGGCACTCTCGCTGGGCAGCGTGGTCGAGAACAACGGCTGCCAGGAACTGCGCTGCGCCTACCACGGCTGGCAGTACGACTGCGAAGGGCGGCTGACCGCCATCCCCCAGCGACCCGATCTTGTCGGGAAGATCCGGGCCCGCGTCCAGACGTACCACGCGGTCGAGCGCTACGGCTTCATCTGGGTGTGCATGGCGGAGGAGCCTCACTTCCCGATGGCCGAGTTCCCGCAGTTCGATAATCCCGAGTATCACGCCATGCCGATGAAGACCGTCGACTGGAGGTGCACGTCACCCCGACGGGTGGAGAACTATCTGGACCTGGGCCACTTCGCGTTCGTCCACGACGGCTACCTGGGCGACATCGATCATCCCGAGGTTCCTGACCATGCGGTGTGGCGTGAGGGCCACGTGCTCCGCATCGAGCAACTGGAGCCGAACAAGGAGCCGGTCAACACGAAGTTCGAATCCGACATCGACGATTCGGAGATCGACTACCAAGAGGGCTCGGACGAGGCCTACACCATGTCCGACCAGGAGTGGTGGGTCACGATGCCCCTGACCGTGCTGCTTCACCAGACCCTTCCGGGCGACCGTCACTACTACCTGTTCTTCCATCCCACGCCGATAAGCCCCGACACAATCCGCAACTTCACCGTCCATGCCCGCAACTACGGGGACCCTGACAAGATCGACGAGGAGGTCCTCGATTTCTGCCGGACGGTCTATGCGCAGGACAAGCCCATAGTCGAGGCGCAGCGCCCCGACGCGCTGCACCGGGACCTGAGCTATGAGTTGCACCTCCAGGATGTCGACACCGTCTCCATGCAGTATCGACTCTGGCTAAGCGAGCTGGTCGAGGAACTGGTCGTCGACGCTTAGAGCGTCCGTCCAACCGCGCGGCGCGGTTGGGGGGGGGGGGGGGGGGGGCCGGCGCCCCGGCATGAATTTTTAAATTTGAAGTGCGTTGCATTTTGCATGTAGG
>VXTM01000044.1 GCA_009837445.1 Acidimicrobiaceae bacterium | reverse complement strand
ACAACGCTGACGAGGGGGGCCGGCACCCAGCGTGCCGGCCCCCCTCAACGCGCCCGGAGATTCAGACGTAGGGCTCGGTGGGGCTGTCGATGCGGGACACTAGGAACTCGCCGGCAGTGACCGGCTCGTAGCGCTCGGGGTGCTCGGCGGTGACGCAACTCGGGATGGTCGAGACCACGGTATGGGGGTCCGGGTTCACGAAGAACGGGATCGAGAACCGGTCGGCGCCCGACGACCCCACTACCCGGTGTGGGGTGGACCGGTAGCGGTCGTTGGTCCAGCGGGCCAGCATGTCCCCGAGCTGGACGATCACGCTGCCGGGGGCCGCCGCCACCGGCGTCCACGCTCCGTCGTGGAGCACCTCGAGGCCCGACAGCCCGTCGACGCCCAGCAGGGTGATGGCCCCGTAGTCGGTGTGGGGCGTGCTGTACACCGGCGCCGAGCCGTCGGCGAGGCGGTCGCACGGGGGGTAGTGCAGGAACCGCAGCCGGCACTGCGGCTCTGACATGCGCGCCGCGAAGAAGCCGGGGACGCCCAGGGTGGTCGCCAGCGCTTCCAGCACGCCGTGAGCGGTAGCCAGCGCGGCGGCCTGGTAGGCCCGCACTGCGGCCACGAACCCATCGCACCCGAGCGCCTCGATGGCTTCGAGGTCGACCTCGCCGGCCAGGCCCATGTCGAGGTACTCGGCCGCCAGGTTGGACCGCCCCATGTAGGCCGTGCTCGACGGATCACGGGCCTCGATCCGGTCCGGGACGTATCCGTACCGGTCGATCCTCGGCACCCGGTCCTTGACGTCTGCCGGGAGCGCGAAGAAAGCCCGGGCGGCCCGGAAGGCTGCATCAAGCTGCCCGTCGATGCCGTGACCGGCCGCCAGGAAGAGCCCGTCGGTGGTGCAGGCGGACTCGATCTCGGCCGTGGCCGCTGATCGGTGGCCGCCGCCGGCGCCGTTACCCGACAGGACCGAGACATCGATCACCCGAGGGAAGAGGGCCGCCGGCCGCTCGCTCTTAGCGTCGGTAGTCGGGCTGTGGAACACTCGGTCCATGGCTGAGCCTCAACCTATGAGCGTCGAGCAGTCCGGGCCAACCGGTGCGATACCCGCTGGTCCGTCGGAGGACGGCCGCGCCTACGGCAGGCCGGCGGGAACCTGGAATCCCGACCTGGTGGAGACCTCCGCGGGCACTCCGGCGGGCGAGCTGCTGCGCCGCTACTGGCATCCGGTCGCCCGAAGCTCCGACGCCACTGGTCTGCCCCGCGAGGTGCGGATCCTGGGCGAGGATCTGATCCTGTTCCGCGACGGCAGCGGCCGGCTCGGCCTGGTGGAGCCCCGCTGCTGCCACCGGGGGACCACCCTCTACTACGGCCGGGTAGAAGGCGACGGGATCCGCTGCCCCTACCACGGCTGGCTGTTCGCGGTGGACGGCACCTGCCTCGACCAGCCCTGCGAGCCCGACCGGGGACGCAACCGGGCCTCCTACCGCCAGCCCTGGTACCCGGTGCAGGAGTACAACGGCCTGATCTTCACCTACATGGGGCCGGCCGACCGCCAGCCGACCTTCCCCCGCTACGACATCTTCGAGGACCGGCGCGACGACGAGGAGATCGTGATCCTCGACCACTTCGCCTTCGGGGGTCCCACCGTGGCGCCGTGCAACTGGTTCCAGACCCATGAGAACGCCATGGACCCGTACCACGTGTTCATCCTGCACAACGCCATCAGCGGCCACCAGTTCGACCCCAAGCTGGAGATCTGGCCCCGCATCGACTGGCAGCGCCACGACTGGGGCGTGACCGCCAGCCAGGACCGGGACTTGCCCGACGGCACCGTGCTGCACCGGGTGACCGAGATCCGGGTGCCCACCATCAGAGTGATCCCCACCCCGACACTCACCGTTCTGGGCAAGACCAACAACATGTCGTGGGCGGTGCCCATCGACGACACCCACACCTGGGTGGTGTCGATGGTGCGCAAGCCCAAGGACCGCCCCGTCCAGGGCCTGCCGAGCTACGGCGACGGCAAGACCTGGTTCGACCTCGACGACGAGGGCCACCAGCGCTACCCGGGCGACTATGAGACCCAGGTCGGCCAGGGCCCGATCACGCTGCACTCCACCGAGCGGTTGGCGTCCAGCGACCGGGGAGTGTCGATGGTGCGGCGCCAGTTCCTGGAGCAGGTCCAGGTCGTGGCCGAGGGCGGCGACCCGGTGGGGGTGAGCTTCGATCCCGGCGAGCCGCCGGTGCCGCTGCGGGCCGGCAACTACGTGGTCACCCCCGGCGACGAGTCCTTCGCCACCGAGTACTCCTACGTCGACCAGTAAGAGGCCGGGCTCAGGGCCGGTGGACCCGGGTCTGCTGGTCGGCGGAGGCCACCAGCCGTCCCCGGCGGTACACCCGGCGCGACATCGGGGCGTCGGCCACCGCGCCCCGAAGCGACGGCGCGTCGATAGCGACCACATCGGCGGGGTCGCCGGGCTCGAAGTTCACCGGCGCGAGGCCCATCACCCGCCGGGACACGTTCGAGACCATGTCGTAGGCGTCGGCGGGCAGCCGATGCCCGGCCATCACCATAAGCGCGGCCGTCTCCAGCGGGTCGCTGCGGCCCACCAGGTTGAACGGGTCCTGCACGTTGTCGGCTCCGGCGGCCACCACCGCGCCGGCGTCCAGGAGGGCGTTGACGGCGGTCAGCCCGCGGGGCGTGCCGACGGGGTCGTCGCGTCCCTGCAGGAAGAGGTTGGTCTGGGGGAGGGTGATCACCGAGACGCCCGCCGCCGCGACCTCGGCGGCGACCGCGGCCTGCACGTCGGGCGGCTGCATACCCAGGCTGACGCAATGGCTGGCGGCCACCAGCCCGTCGAAGCCCTTGTCGCTCACCTGGCGGGCCAGCTCTCGAAGCGTCAGCACCGACGGGTCGAGCGTCTCGTCGGTGTGCAGGTCGATGTCGATGCCCGCGGACGTCGCCAGCGCCAGCAGGTCGGAGATGGCCGTCGCCGGGTCGTCCTGGAGGTTCGGGCAGCCTCCTACCAGATCCACACCGGCCTCGACCGCCTCCTCCAGTGCCCGGACGTTGTCGGCGCTGTCGGGGCCGGTCATCGGCCAGCCGGTCAGGGCCACCATCTGGAAGTCGATGAGGCCCTCCATGGCCCGGGCCGCCTCCTGCACGGCGAGAACGCTGACGATGCCGATGTCGGCGGTGACATTGATGTGGGTGCGGACCGCGGTCACCCCGTGCACCAGCAGCATCTCGAAGGCCTGGGTGGCCCGCTCCACGGTGCGCTCATAGGACAGCTTCCCCTTCTCCGCGGCCGCGAACCAGGCCTCGATGGCGCCCATGAGGTCGCCCTTGGGGTTGGGCACCTCGTCGGCGGTCAGCGCCTTGTCGAGGTGGGCGTGGGGCTCGGCCATGGCCGGCAGTAGCAGCCAGCCGTCCAGGTCGTCGACCTCCGCGCCGCCGGTGATCGCGGTCGAGCCCGCCGGGGTGACGCCGGCGATCGTTCCGCTTGAGTCGTCAAGGCGGAGGTCGACGTTACGACCGTCGACCAGTCGAGCATTGCGCAGCACTCTCACGAACCAGTCTCCCTGCGTCTCGGCTGCAATTCGCCCGACTTGTCTATATCGCGAGCTGCTGTGATGAGAAGTTCGTCAGAAGACTGCGCCGGCCCGGCGGAGTTCCTCGATCTCGCCGGCGTCGAGGCCCAGCTCGGCCAGGATCTCGCCGGCGTGCTCGTTCAGCCGGGGGACGGCGGGGCGGAACTCGGGCTGGGTGGCCGAGAACCGGGGGGCCAGCCGGGCCTGGCGCATCCGGCCCGCGGTCGGATGGTCCCACTCGACGAGGGTCTCGTTGTGGCGGATCTGCGGGTCGTCGTGCAGGTCCTCCACCGCGGCGACCTCCCCGCACGGCACGGAGTTCTCGTGCATCCGGGGCACCAGGTCGGCCACCTTCCACTTGCCGAACTCCTCCTCCAGCAGCCCTCCGAGCTCCTCCGAGAGGCCGCGGCGGCCCTCGTGGGTGCCCCAGTGTTCGTGGTCGATCCAGTCAGTACGCCCCAGCGCCCGGTAGAGGCCGTGGAACTGCTTGTCGCTGACCACGAAGTAGACGATGTGACCATCCGCGCACGGCGTGAGCCGGTACAGCGTGGACAGGTGCCGGCCCTCGCTGGCCTCGTCGTCGAGCAGCGTGTCGGCCATACCGCCGTCGGGCCACAGGAACTGCACCGCGGCGTCGAGCATGGACAGGTCGATGTGCTGGCCGCCGCTGCCCCCGGCCCGGGCGAACAGCGCCGAGACGATGGCCAGCGCGGCCATCCAGCCCGACGCCTTGTCGATGACCCCGTTGCGCACTAGGTCGGGGATGGGTACCTCGGGGTTGACCTGGATGGCCACGTAGCCCGACACCGCCTGGATGATCGGGTCGTAGGCGGCCCGGCCGGCGTAGGGTCCGGTCTGCCCGTAGCCCGACATCGAGCAGTAGACGATGTCGGGATTAACCGCGGCCGCGTGCTCGTACCCCATGCCCAGGCTGTCGATGACCCCGGGCCGCATGTTCTGGACGGCGACGTCGCAGCCGGCCAGCAGCTTCAGTCCAAGGGCCTGGCCGGCGTCGGTGGACAGGTCGATCTGGATCGACCGCTTGCCCCGGTTGCAGTTGGCGACGGTGCTGTTGATGCCGCCCTTGGCATAGCGGGCCAGGCGTGACAGGTCGCCCATGCCGGGCGGCTCAACCTTGACCACGTCCGCGCCCAGGTCGGCCAGCAGCATGGTGGCGGTCGGACCGGCCAGAACCTGGGTCAGGTCGATCACCCGTATTCCCGTTAGCGGTCCTGTCGCCATGGCTGCTTTTCCTTGTCCGTGGATCTCGATGCGAGTGGAACATACTCACACATCGGGCGCGCGTGATGGCCGGCCCGCAGAGCGGTGATCGCCGGATCGCGTGGTCACAGCGATCGCGCTAGCGTCGCGGGTCCGAGTCTGGAGGAGGTGCGCCGTGTTGACTATCAGGGGTGTCATCGTCTTTGACTGAAGAGGCTGACGCGGCCGACACAGCCGGCGCTCCCGGCCTCCACGGCGCCCTCGGTGGCCTGGTCGAGACCGTCACCGCCGCGGTGGTGGGCCGCCGGCGCGAGGTCGAGTTGGTGGTGGCCGCGGTCGGCGCGGGACGCCACCTGCTGCTGGAGGGCCCGCCCGGTACCGGCAAGACGACGCTGCTGCGGGCCCTGGCCGCGGCGCTGGACGTCCCGCTGGTCACCGTCGAGGGCAACGCCGAGCTGACACCGGCCCGGCTCGCGGGCCAGTTCGACCCGGCCCGGGTGCTGGCCGAGGGCTACACCGGCGACGCCTTCGTGCCCGGCCCGCTCCTGGAAGCGATGCAGGACGGGGCGCTGCTGTACGTGGAGGAGCTCAACCGGGTGCCCGAGGAGACCGTCAACCTCCTCATCGGAGTCATGTCCGAGGGCGAGATCCACCTCCCGCGGGTGGGCCGCATCGCGGCCGACGACCGGTTCCGCCTGGTGGCCGCCATGAACCCGTACGACACGGTGGGAACGTCGCGGCTGTCCAGCGCGGTGTACGACCGCATCTGCCGGGTCGCGATGGGTTACCAGGACGAGCGCGACGAGCGTGAAATCGTCGAGTCGCGGCCCCAGGGCCTGCCCGGCGCCGGCCAGGCGGCCACCCGCACCGTGGCCCGGGCCGTGGCTGTGACCCGGGCCACCCGCACCCACAGGGACGTGCGGATGGGATCGTCGGTGCGGGGGGCCATGGACCTGTGCGATGTGGCCGCCCGCCTCGGCGGGCTGCGAGACCGGCCGCTCGACGATCCCGGAGTGGGGCTCGATGCCGCCCTGATGGCCCTCACCGGCCGGATCCGGCTCCACGAGGGGGGCGACCGCACCCCCGAGGCCATCGTCCGCGAGCTGTGGGAAGAGGTGCTCGCCGCCGAGCAGGAGAGCACGGACCCGGCGGCCGACTCTCTGGTGCCAGCCGCGGGAAAAGCCTCGGCCCCCGGCGGGGCGACCAGCCCTCAGGGCTAGTCCTCGAAGGGTTCAAAGCCCGGGAGGCGCTGGACGCCGAGCGGGTGCGCACCACGCCCCGCGGCCACTACGAGGGCCAGCCCGGCTTCCGGCTGCTGAGCCCCGAGACCGGGACCCTGGATGCGGCCGAGGTGGCCGCGCAGGCCTCGGCCGACCCAGACCAGACCCTGGCGCTGCTGGCCGACATGGCCGCGGCCGCCGACCGCAGGATGGCCGCGCTGGCCGCCCGGCTGGCGGGCCGCCTCGCGCTCGACCTGGCCCGGGCCGGAGCGGCCTCGGCGGGCGGCGTCGGCCGCCTGGAGTCCGCACGGGCCGACCGCTGCTCGGGCGACATCGACATCGACCGCAGCCTCGACGGCCTGCTCGAGGCCCGGGCCGCAAGCCGCCCGGTCGGCCTCGATGAGCTGTGGATACAACGCTGGCAGCGTCCCGCCACCGCCATCAGCCTGATCGCGGACCGGTCTGGATCGATGGGCGGGCCCAGGTTGGCCGCGGCCGCGGTGGCTGCCGCGGCCTGCGCCCTGCGAGCGCCCCAGCAGTGGTCGGCGCTGGCCTTCGGTGACCGGGTGGTGGCCATCAAGTCGACCGACCGCGACCGTCCGGCGCTGGCGGTGGTGGACGACGTGCTGCGGCTGCGGGGCTACGGCACCACCGACCTTGCGGCTGCATTGGACGCGGCCCGGGCCCAGCTGGCCCGCTGCACGGCCCGCCGGCGGGTGGCGGTGCTGCTGTCGGACTGCCGGGCCACCGCGGGGGGCGATCCGGTGACCGCCGCCCGCCGCCTCGACGAGCTGTGCGTGATCGCGCCCGCGGGCGACTCCGCCGACGCCGAGGCCTTCGCCGAGACCGCCGGCGCCCGCTTCGCAGCCATCGCAGGACCCCACTCCATCCCCGAAGCCATCGCCACCGTCCTCACCGATTGAGGCGGGTCCCCAGTCGGTCTCTCGGGCCCCGAATGGGCCGCGGCGGGCCCGGACCGGCCGACTATCCGAAGGGGTACTGGATCTGGGCCGTGGCCGCCTCCGCGGGGGCCACGACCACTATCTCGCCGTCCAGTATCTGGACTGTGCCCATCGGCTTGGCGGTGTTGACGCCCCGCTCGTCGAAGTTGATCGGTCCGTAGAAGGTGTCCGCCGACAGCTCCCGCAGCGCGGCCCGGACCGCGTCGGTGTCGATCGATCCGGCCGCCTCGATGGCGAGATGCAGAGTCAGCGCGGCGGCGGTAGCGCTGGCGGCCTGGTACACCGGCGGCTCGCCCCAGAGGCTCTCGTAGTAGCCGGCATAGTCGGTGGCCGTTCCAAAATACGGGCCGGAGTAGGCCATGGACGGCTCCCACTGGGTCGGACCGAGCACGCCGTCGACGTCGCGGCCCAACTCGTCTACCAGCCTGGGATTGGACGGGCCGACGGTGATCAACATGCCGTCGGGCTCGAAGCCGATCTCCCTGGCCGAGTTCACGAACAGCACCGCGTCGTTGTAGTGGCCGCCCCCGACGAACAGATCGGGGTCGAGGTCGCGGAACTCCGTCATGATGGCCGACACGTCCTGGATGCCCTCCGGGTAGGCCTCGACGGCCAGCACGTCGATGCCGTTGGCCTCCAAGTGGCGGACCGCGCCTTCGGCCACCGCGGTGGCGAACAACGCGTCCTCGTGGGCGACGACCGCAGTGCGGGCCCCCCGGTTTGCCAGGGCCTCGATGCTGGAGCGGGTGTAGTCGCTGGCGATGGTGGCCACCAGGAACAGGTTCTGGAACCCTCGCTCGAACATGGCGTCGGAGGCGCCGCTGCCCTCCACCATCAACACGTTGTTGTCCTCCGCGACGGCGCTGGCAGGTGCGGTCAGGCCGCTCGAGTAGGGGCCCAGCAGAAAATCGACCCGGTCGTCGTCGATGAGGCGCTGGGTGACATTGCCGGCGGTATCGGCGTCGGACTCGTCGTCGTAGTACACGATCTCGGCCCGGTAGCGCTGGTCGCCGACGCGGATGCCGCCGTGGATCTCGTTCACCCAACGCAACCAGGTGTCGTAGCCCTGCCGGGTGTCCTTGCCCTCGACCGCGAACTTCCCCGTCTCGCTCAGCGGGGTCCCCAGCCGGATCGTCCCGTCGAACTCGCCCGAGGCCGCACCCGTCGGCGAATCGGTCGAGTCGTCGGCTGTGCCGCTACAGGCCGCCAACATCGCCAGTCCGGCGAAAAAGACCACCGTCAGGGCCAGTCCAACGCGCTTCATCTGATGCTCCCAGTTCGCCTGTTCGGCTTGTCAGAGGCTAGTTGCGGTTCCGGGGTGGGCGGCACCGCCCGGTGCTGCCATCATTGCACCCATGAAGGTCCCTCTTACCGTCCGTGATCACCTCGACCGGGCCCTGGTCGTCTACCCCGACCGGGTCGCCTTTGTCGACGAGCCCGACCAGCCGGCCCCCTCGATGGGCGAGGTCACCTTCTCGCGCCTCGGCGAGCTGTCCGATGCCACCGGCGCCGGCCTCGACGCCCTGGGCGTGCCAATGGGGGCCCGGGTGGCCATGGTGTCGCACAACGCCGGACGGCTGCTCACCTGCTTCTGGGGGGTCAGCGGCAACGGGCGCATATTCGTGCCCGTCAACTTCCGCCTCAGCGTCGACGAGGTGTCCTACATAGTCGACCATTGCGGGGCCGACGTGCTGCTCGTCGATCCCGAACTGGCCGAGACGCTGGCTCCCATCGAGTGCCGACACAAGTTCGTGCTGGGCGCCGAGTCCGACGAGGCCCTATTCCGCTTCGGCGCGATCCCGCAGCCGTGGGAGCCGGACGAGGACGAGACCGCGGTCATCAACTACACCTCGGGCACCACCGCCCGGCCCAAGGGCGTCCAGCAGACCCACCGCAGCCTCTGGCTCAACGCGGCCATGTTCGGCTGGCAGACCTCGGTCAGCGACCGCGACGTGTACCTGCACACGCTGCCGATGTTCCATTGCAACGGCTGGGGCATGCCCTACACACAGGTCGGCATGGGCACCCGGCAAGTGGTGCTGCGCAAGGTGGACGGCGCCGAGATCCTGCGCCGGGTCGACGCCCACGGCGTCACGATCATGTGCGGGGCGCCTGCGGTGGTGGCCGCCATCCTTGACGCCGCCGCGCAGTGGGACGGTCCGATCCCAGGAGCGGGCCGCACCCGCATCGTGGTGGCCGGCGCGCCCCCGCCCACCCGCACCATCGAGCGGGTGGAGACCGAGCTGGGCTGGGAGTTCATTCAGATCTACGGGCTCACGGAGACCGCTCCGTTGCTCACCATGAACCGCAGCCGGGCCGAGTGGGACCATCTGTCGCCGGCGGAGCGGGCCCGCATGCTTTCGAGGCAGGGCGCGCCCGCGCTGGGGGTACGCATGAAGGTGGATGCATCGGGCGAGTTCCTGGCCCGCTGCAACCACGTGCTGGAGGGCTACTGGGAGCAGCCCGAAGCGACCGCCGAGGCCATCGTCGACGGCTGGTTCCACACCGGCGACGGCGGGTACGTCGACGACGACGGCTACTACATGATCACCGACCGCAAGAAGGACGTCATCATCTCCGGGGGTGAGAACGTCTCCTCCATCGAGGTGGAGGACGCCCTGTTCTCGCACCCGGCCGTGGCCGAGGTGGCCGTGATCGGGGTGCCGCACGAGAAATGGGGCGAGACGGTGAAGGCTCTGGTGGTGCTGGCCCCCGGATCCGCCGCCACACCCGAGGAGCTGATCGACCACTGCCGCGACCGCATCGCCCACTACAAGTGCCCGACCTCGGTGGAGATGCGCGACGAGCTGGCCCGCACCGCCACCGGCAAGCTCCAGAAGTTCAAGCTGCGGGCCCCCTACTGGGAGGGCATGACCAAAGCCGTCAACTGAAGCCGCCCACGGCCTCTTAGCATCGAGCGATGACCACCATCGACACAGCGGCCGTCGGCGCGCTCGTTGAGCGGGCCCGGCGGGAAGTGGACTCCGGCCTGCTGCCGGCCGCCCAGCTGGCTGTGGCCCACGAGGGCGAGATCGTGGTGTCGGAGGCGCTGGGCGACTGCACGACCGACACCCGCTTCCACACCTACTCCGCGGTGAAGCCGTCGGTCGCGCTCACCGCCATGGAGTTGGCCGCCGATGGACTCTTCGACATCGCTGCGCCGGTGCGCGACGTGCTGGAGCCGTTCGGGGCCAACGGCAAGGAAGCCATCACGGTGTCTCAGGTGATGCTCCATGCCGGCGGCTTCCCGTACGCGCCGCTGGGGCGCACCGAGACCACCGATCGCGCAGCCCGGCTGGCGGCCTACGCCTCCTGGGGGACCGACTGGGAGCCCGGAACCCGCTTCGAGTACCACGCCCTGTCGGCGCACTGGGTGCTGGCCGACATCGTCACCGAGGTGACCGGCCGCCCCTACGCCGACGTGATCGCCGAGCGGGTGATGGAGCCCGCGGGCTGCTCCCGATGGCTGGGCATCGGCACCGACGACCAGGCCGATGTGGCCGATGTCGCTGGCGTGGGCTCGGAGCCGTCGGCGGAGGAGTTGGCCGCCATCGGTCTGGAGGAGCTGCCCGGCGGGGTCGGCACCGACGTGCTGATGGCCTTCAACCGGCCCTGGCTGCGCGCTGTCGGGGTCCCCGGGGGTGGCGGGATCGCTCGGGCTACCGATATGGCCCGGTGGTACCAGGCCGTGCTCCACAACCCCGACGGCTTCCTGCACCCCGAGGTACGCCACGACGCCATGGTCGTCCGCCAGAACCATCCCGACTGGACGGGGACGCCCGCCAACCGCTCCCACGCCTTCGTTCTGGCCGGTGGTGACGGCAAGACCGGCATGCGCGGCCATGGGCATGGAGCCCCCGCCGAAGCCTTCGGGCACGGCGGCGCCGCCGGCCAGATCGCCTGGGCCGATCCCGCCAGCGGGATCTCGTTCGCCTACCTCACCAACGGCCTAGACCGCAACGACCTCGCCTCAGCCCGCCGCCGTGTCGCCCTCTCCACCAGAGCCCTGGCGTGCGTTGAGAGACAGAAATGATTGAAAATTATCGATATATCCGTATAGTGCGAGTGGGGTGACCCCGAGGAGTTTCTCAACCGGACTCGGCCTGCGGGGCCACCCCACTCCGAACTATCAGGATAGCACTGATACATCACTGTGCAACATGAAGAATAATGGAATCCTTCCAAGCGGCGTAACCACCCGGCTGCAGTGTCAGTCCACCACGGCCAGTGGCGCCAGCGCGTCGATATCGGTGACCACGTCGATCACAGTGGGCCGGCCCGACTCCACGGCATGAGCTAGAGCCGGCGCGAAGTCTCCGGGCTTGGTGACACGCAGGCCGAGCGCTCCGATCTGGGTGGCCAGTGCGGCGAAGTCGACCATCGTGAACTTCCACAGGTCTGAGGCGCCCCGCTCCGTCTGCACGCCGCCGTAGGCCCGGTCGAAGCCCCGCTTGGACTGGTTCCCCGAGGCGTTGTTGTTCACCACCGTCACCGCGGCGATGTTCCAACGGACCGCGGTCTCGATCTCGGCCACGTGGTACCAGAATCCTGAGTCGCCGGTGAAGCAGACCACCGGGCGGTCGGGCTGGGCGCACTTGGCCCCCAGCGCAGCAGGGAAGGCCCACCCGAGGTGGCCGGCCGAGCGCATGTAGTCCTGGCCGTCGGCCACGTCGAACATTCCTCCCATCCACATCCCCGCGTGGCCGGTGTCGACCACCACGATGGCGTCGGACGGGGTGTGCTCGGTCAGCTCGGCGCAGACACGCTCGGGGCGCACCGGCACCGCTTCGGAGAGCAGTTCCGCCCCGTGCTCGGCCCGCCACTGCCCGACGGCGTCTCTGGCTGCGGCAGTCCATTCGGGCCTGGACATGGGCTCACCCGCCCCGACCAGCATCAGTTCCAGCACTGCGGCCGCGTCGCCGCAGATGCCGACCGACGCGGGGTAGTTGCGCCCGATCGCCTCGGGGTCGACGTCGATCTGGATGATGTCGCGACCCGGCGGCGGCACCTGCCAGAAGTGGGTCGACATGCTGCCGGTCTCGCTGCCCACGTAGCAGACGAGGTCGGCCTGCGAGACGATGCGGTTGGCCGAGGCCCGCGAGTAGGTGCCGACCACCCCCACCGACAGCCGGTGCCCCCCAGGGATCGAGTCCTTGCCGTTGAGGCTGGTGGCCACCGGAATGTCGAGCCGTTCGGCCAGCTCGACCAGCAGGCGACCTGCGCCCGACCATCTGGCGCCCCCGCCGGCCACCAGCACCGGGCGCTCGGCAGTGCGCAGCATCTCGACGGCGCGGTCCACGTCGGTTGCGTCCGACGGGACAGGCCGGTGGGGTGGCACCGACGAATAGCGCGCCTCGGTGTGGGCCGCGGCCTCGATGGCGCCGGCGTCGAGCTGACCCTCACTGCCCGCGAACTGGAGGTGCACCGGACCGGGCGAGCCGGAGGTCGCCACCCGGAAGGCTTGGCGCACCATGTCCGGGATGCGTTCGGGGTCGTCGATGGTGGCGTTCCACTTGGTGACCGTCTCGAAGGCGGGCACGTCGTCGACCTCCTGGTAGACGTTGCGGAACTTCGTGGACGGCTCGCGGCCGCCGGTGAGCGCGATCACCGGCGAGTGGGCCAGAGCGGCGTCCCGCAAGCCGGCACACAGGTTGAGGGCGCCCACCACCTGGGCCATGCACACGCCGGGCTGGCGCGACGCCCGGGCGTAGCCGTCGGCCATATAAGCGGCCGGCTTTTCGCCGTGGGGGCGGATCCGCTTGATGCCGGTGAGCCGCTCGATCTCCACCATTGTGCGCCGCAGCACCGCCGGCACCTGGAAGACGTGGGTGACGCCGTACTCCGAGAGCATGAGGGCCAGCGCCTCGGCCCCGGTGCGCGGTGACATCTCTCCCATCATCCCCCTTCGTAGCGGACGGCAGGCCCGCCCGGCTAGCCGGTCCGACACGAATCATGCAGAATATATGATCTGCCGCGGCGGGCGGCCACGACAGAGGCAACCGAGAGGTGTGAATGACCCTGACACCCGGCCAGGTGGAGGCCTATCGCAACGACGGCTACGTCGTGGTGCGCAACGCGCTGCCGAAGCGAGGTGTCTCTCAACTGCGGGAGGCCGCCGACAGCTTCGCGGAGCAGGCCTCGAGGCTGGCCCAAGACACCGACTCGATCGAGCTCGACGACGCGGCTGCTCTCGCCGGCGGCCCGGCCCGGATCCGCCGGATTAAGAGCCCCCACTTCCACCACGAGTCCTTCGCGGCCATGCTGGCCCACCCGCCGCTGCTGGACAAGGTGGAGGAGCTCATCGGCCCGGACATCCGCTGGCACCACACCAAGCTCAACGCCAAGCAGCCGTGCGGGTCTGGTCATGTGGAGTGGCACACCGACTGGGGCTACTACCCCCACACCAACGACGACCTGCTGGAGGTCAGCATCGCCCTAGACACCTCCACCGAGGCCAGCGGCTGCCTCAGGGTGGTTCCCGGCTCTCACCGCGGTCCGGCCCTCAGCCACACAGAGAACGGCCGGTTCGTGGGCGCGGTGGCGCCGGGCAGTTTCGACCCGCAGGCCGCGGTGAGCCTGGAACTCGAACCCGGAGACATCTCCATCCATCACGTCCGCCTGCTGCACGGCTCGGGCCCGAACCGCAGCCGGTCCCAGCGCAGGCTGCTCCTTCAGGGCTACGCCGCGGTGGACGCATGGCCTCTGATGGCCCAGCACCAGCCGTCGGACTGGCCCGCCTGGGACGACCGGATCCTCCGGGGACGGCCCTCGGTGGAGGCCCGGCTGGCGCCGTGCCCGGTGAAGGTGCCGCTGCCGGTGGCGCCCGCCCTCGGCCTGTACGAGATCCAGCGCGGCTTGAGCCGCTCACACTTTGCCGAGGCCTCGCACTGACGGATCGAAGCGCTTTGGAGGACTTGACGATCGCGAGGGTGGACGCGGCGGCGCTGAGGCTGCCGCTGGCCAGGCCCATCGCCAGCGCGCTGGGCCGGTACTCGCACGTCGACTGCACAGTCGTGGACGTACATACCCGCAACGGTCCCAGCGGCCAGGGCTTCACGGCCTGCCTCGGCGGTTGGTCCGGCGCCGCGGTGGCCCTCTACGTCCGGGACGAGCTGGCACCCGCGGTCATCGGCCGGAGCGTCCTGGCCCCGGAGGCGCTCTGGCACAGAGTCTGGGGGCCTAACAAGGCCCGCCAGCGTGCCGGCATCGGGGCGTGGGGGCTCTCGGCGCTCGACACGGCCGTGTGGGACGCCCTGGCCCGCCACGCCGGGCTGCCGCTGTGCACAATGCTCGGCGGCTACCGCGACCGTGTGCCTGTCTACGGCAGCGGCGGCTGGCACACCCTCACCGACGACGAGCTGGTGAAGGAGTGCCAGCGGTTCGCGGCCCAAGGAATCAAGGCCTACAAGTACAAGATCGGCACAACCCGTGACGAGGCCCGCACGGCCCGGCTGCGTAACGCCATGGGCGACAGCTTCGTGCTGCTCGCCGACGCCAACCAGTGCTACAGCGTGCGCGAGGCGGTGGCGGTGGGCGAGATGCTCGCCGACTACGGCGTGGCCTGGCTGGAGGAGCCGGTCGTGGCCGATTCCGTTGACGACCTCGCCGAAGTCGCAAAGCGCAGTCCCACTCCCACCGCGGCCGGCGAGAACGCCTACTTCCGCTGGGGCTTTCGCGAGATCGTGGAGCGGCGCGCCGCGGCGTTCCTGCAGCCCGACATCGGCCGCTGCGGGGGAGTCACCGAGTTCCGCAAGATCGGCGCGCTCGCTGACGCCGCCGGCCTGGCGTTGAGCAGCCACCTGTGGCACGAGCTGTCGATCAGCCTGGTGGGGGCATTCTCGTCGGGCTGGGCATGCGAGTACGCCGAGTTCATCCCCGACGGCGCGCTGACCCGTTCCTTCGACGTGGTCGACGGCGCCATCGAGATCCCCAACGCGCCGGGGCACGGGGCAGAGTTCACGCCCGAGGCGCGCCGAGAATTCTCAGTCGAGTACTAGCGGCAGAGTGCTTCGGGCGGGACGCAGGGCCCGGCGGTCAGGGCTGCCCGAACGTGGAGACCTTGTCCACCCGGCACTCGAACAGCACCCGGCGCTCGTCGATGGACGGATCGCGCAGGCCGTAGGGCGGCTCCGCGCCGGTGTACTTCGTCCAGATCCCGTCGAGCTGCTCGGTGACCCGGGCACCCTCGACGGGGTCGTCCTCGAGAATCTCCCGCTCCACGGTGATCTTCATCGACACCCAGTGGTACGGGTTCTGCGGGTTGATGAGGATCAGCGAGATCTCCGGGCTGCTGCGGATCCACGCGGTCTTCTTGCGATGCGCGGCCACGTTGACCAGCACCTTGTCCCCGGCGTAGTCGAACCACATCGGGGTGAGGCTGGGCCGGCCGTCGGCACCGATCACCGACACCACCGCGGTGACCTGCTCGTCGAGCAGCCGCTTGTAGATGGGGTCGAGCTCTTCGAGGCTCTCGATCTCGCTTCGTCCCCCGATCCCGAACTGGCCGGCCTGCAAGCCGGCCGACACATCCAGGAACTGGTACAACCTGATCGTCATCGTCAACTCCTTTGCTGTTGGATCAGCGCCGAACCCTACAGTCGGTCGTCCGGCGGCCTACCAGTGGACCATCGGCAGTCCCGCCACCGGGCTGCGGAAATAGGGAATCCGGGTGCCTCGCAGGCTGCCCACATAGACCGTGCGCAGGTCGGGACCCCCGAAGGTGACGCTGGCGGTCCACGGGGCGATGGTGCCGCCCGCGGCCAGCATCAACTCGGAAGTGGCCTCGTCGCGGTGGAATGCGTCGAGGAACGCCTGCCCCGCCGCGGAGCCCCGGTCGTCGTCGAGGAGGATGCGAAGGTCCCCGTCCGGTGTGATCGCGAAGATGCGGTCGTTGAACACATGCGTGCCCCACAGGTTGCCGAATGAGTCGAAGGCGATGCCGTCGATCAAGGCGCCGGTGTCGGACGGACCGAACACCTCGTAGCCGGCGAGGGAGCCGTCGGGCAGCACCCGCATGCGACTGACCCGCTTGCCGCAGGTCTCGGCGATGTACATCCACTCCTCGTTGGCATCGAGGCGTATCTCGTTCGTGAACGCCAGCCCGTCGGCCACCACACGGATGCCCTGCTCGTCGACCAGCACGATCCGGCCGTCGGCGACGTTGGGGCTGATCGCCTCCATCCAGTTGGTGATCATTGTGGAGACCGTCATGTAGATCCGGTCCCTGGAGTCCCGGATCACGAAGTTGACCTTGCCGATCGGCTGGCCGTCGACCGAGTCGTGCATCACCGTCGACTCGCCGGTCCGGGTCATGCGCTCCAGCCGGTCGGTGCCGAAGTTCGATATCAGGATGTCGCCGTTGGACGCGAACGCCAGCCCGTTGGGGAGGGTGCCGGTGGTGAACCGCTCGGCGTCGTCGACAGCGTCGGAGAACCGGGTGTCGGCCTCCTGGAGGATCAGCTCCTGCTCTCCGGTGGCGGTGTCGATGCGCACGACGCCGCCCCGGGCGTCCGCGGACCACAGGGTGCCGTCGCGCTCGGCCAGTATGCATTCGGGCCGCTGCAGGCCCTCGCCCACGTAGCCGATGCCGGCCGGGTCCACCTCGAAGCCGTCGATCGGGTTGGTGGCCATCGTCAGGGTGCGTCCGGCGCAGTTGCGGCGGGAGAGGCCACGTCGAAGTCGGGTACGTCGAGGCAGGGAAGAACCTCTTCCATGAACAGGGTCAGCTCCTCGGCCACCTCGTCCTTGGGTATCTGCGCGTAGTGCCAGATCAGGGTGATGTACTCCGCCGGCACCTGTTCAACCAGCTGCTGCCAGGCCTCGACGGACTGTTCTACGGTGCCGCCGATGAAGATGTCGGACTCCTTCATTGCCGCGATGTGGTCGGTGCCAGGCTCGTTGGGGAACTGCGGGAAGAACGGCCCGTAGAAGTTCTGGTAGATGTCGAGGTCGTAGTCGTGCAGCCTGCGGTCGTACTCGGCCGCGGTTCCGGTGATGTGGGGCCATCGCACCACGTTCTGGCGCTCCCCGTGACGGCGGTCGATCCCGGCGGCGGCCGCGGCCTCCACATACAGATGCGAGTGTTCGGCGATGGCCTTGATGGGCATGAAGTAGGTGGGGATGAAGCCCCGCTCGGCGCAATAGACGATCGTCTCGGGGCTCTTGCTGGTGGCCACGAACACCGGAGGGTGGGGCAGCGTGTACGGCTTGGGCACCACCGACACCCGCCTCACGGCCCCAGCCGCGTCCACCTCGCCCGATGTGCCGGCACGCGACGCGATGCGGCGAGCCGGATAGTCCAGCACCCCCGTCTCGTAGGGGAAGGGCACCTCGTAGCTGTTGCCCTTGAACTCGAGCGACTCCTCGGTCCAGCACTTCAGGAGCATCTCGGTGCGCTCCTCGAACAGGTCGCGGTTGCGCCAGTCCTCGTCGCTCTTGTCGCCGAGCGCGGCCACTGCGCCGCCGCGCTGGCCCAAGATGTTGGTCCAGCGCGACTGGTAGCCGCGGGCCAGGCCCACGAAGAACCTGCCCCGGGTGAGATGGTCGAGGATGGCGGTCTCCTCGGCCACCCGTATGGGGTCCTGGGTGGCCATCACGTAGCCGAGCGAGCCGATGTAGGCGTTCTTGACCATCGAGGCCCAGTAGCCGTTGAGCACGCCGGGGTTCGGACCGACCTCGTAGCCCTCCGAGTGCAGGTGGTGTTCGATGGTGCTGATTCCCCACACTCCCAGGTCGTCGGCGAGGCGCACCAGGTCGGTCCAGTCGTGCAGGACCTGGTGGTATAGCTCACGGTTGCGGCCCAGGGGCGCGGCGGCGATGCGCCCTTCCATCCCGTCCGCCGGAAGCATCGGGTAGATCTGGATGATCACCTTGGGGCGGGCCACCGTTCAGCCTCCTAAGGAGCGGAATCGTGCATCATACATGATCTCACCTCACGTCTCCGGAGCCGGGAGCCCCTCTCGCCCGGCCCCTCTCGCCGGGCCTACTTGATGGCTTGCGGGTTGAGGGGCGAGCCCACCGCGCCGGGGATCACCAGGCCGGGCGCCACCAGCTGGAACTCGTAGACGCCGTCGGCCGCGCAGTCGGCGGCCAACTCGTCGAGATACCAGATCTCTCCCACCAGCAGGCCCATGCTCACCACCATCACCAGGTGCAGCGGCTGGAAGCTCCCGTCGATCTCGTTGGGGCGAACCTCGGCACCCCAGGTGTCGGTGGCCAGCGCGGCGATCTCGCGCTCCGCCAGCCAGGGTGCGGCCAGCAGCGACAGTCCGGGTGAGTCGCCGGCCGAGTAGCCGTCCCAGCCGGGCAGTTCCCGCCGGCGGGCCATGTCGCCGGTGCGGATCAGGACCATGTCGCCCGTGCCCACCTCCACGCCGTGGGCCTCGCAGGCCTCGTCCAGCAGGTCGGCGCCGATGGCGAAGCCGGGCTCGAGATGGTCGACGCCGAGGACCCTGGGGATGTCCAGCAGCACGCCCCGGCTCACCACCGTCTTGACGTTCTCGATGCCGTTGCGGGCCGCGCCGCGGCTGTCGACCAGGCCGGCGTCGTAGCCGTTGTACATCTTGCCGTTGTGGAAGATGTGGGCCAGCGCGTCCCACTGGGTGCCGCCCTGCAGGAACAGGAACAGGGTGTCGTCGGCCACGCCCCACCCCATTGGCCAGCCCTGGGTGCCGGCGACGTGGTCGGTGCCGGTGGCCACCATCTGGTGTACTGCGTTGACCCGGCCGAAGGCGCCGGTCTGGGGGCCGTTGCCGTCGAGGGGGAGCTCCAGCGAGAACACCTTGCCCTGCCTCACCAGCTGGGCCGACTCGGCGATCTTGGCGGGCGTGATGAAGTTGAGGGTGCCGAGCTCGTCGTCGTCCCCCCAGCGCCCCCAGTTGCGGTAGCGGGCGCAGTAGTCGTCGAGCAGGTCGGTGTTGATGTCCACGTCAGGTCTCCGATCGCTGGTGAACGGGTCGTCTCCTCACCGTTGGAGGTGACGGCTCAAGAAGGCGTCGACCGCGGCCGATAGGGCCTCCGGCTGCTGCAGGGGTGGGCAGTGACCGCAGTCGTCGAGGATCACCAGCTCGGCTCCGGCTATGGACGCCGCCAGTTCGGCCGACATCTCCGGAGGGGTGGTGGCGTCCGCGGACCCGCCGATGACCAGGGTGGGGTTGGTGATCCGACCAAGATCGGGGCGCAGGTCCATGGCGTGCAGCGCCCGGCAGCATGCTGCGAACGAGATCGGGTCAATGTCCAGCAGCACGCGGCGCCTGTCCTCGATCGTCTCGGGGTGAGCAGCGAGGTATTCCTCGGGGAAGATGCGTCGCACCGCGGTGTCGACCACTGCGGCCATGCCTGCCTCCGACACCAGGCGGCTCATGGTCTCGAAGGCTCCCCGGCGGTCCTCGGAGAAGACCGCGCCGCCGTTGGCGACGATCAACGGTCCGAAGTCCGAGCCGTGAGCAATGGCCATGGCGACCGCGACGAAGGCACCCAGCCCGTTGCCGAGCACGGCTGCGCCGGGGCTGACGCCGCCGTCCGACATCGCGTCGGCCACCATGCCGGCCAAGTCGAACAGCGTGTGTGGCTCGCTGCCGTCGAGGGGCGCTGAAGGACCGAACCCCGGAAGCCACACGCGGTGCACGCAGTAGCGGTCGCCCAGTTCGATGACGGTGGCGTCGTAGGCGCGGGCGTCGGTCAGCAGCGAGTGGATCAGCACCAGCGGCGGGCCCGTGCCCGACGAATCGATGTGCACTGCGGGCAAGCCGTCCTCCCGAGTCGCTCAGATCGCAAGGTTGGCCCCGGATCGTGCAAAATGCAATATCGGCGCAGGATTCAATGTGAACGCAAAATGCAATTTCGGCGTTCGGAGGAGGCGCATCATGGCTGCAACCGGGGGTCCACCCCTGGCAGGAGTGCGGGTGGTCGAGTTGGGCAACATCATCGGCGGGCCCTACGCCGGGATGCTGCTGGCCGACATGGGGGCCGACGTGGTGAAGGTGGAGCCTCCCGGCGGGGACCTAGCCCGGGGTTTCGGCCCGTACGTCGACGGGGTGAGCTACTACTTCGCGGCCATCAACCGGGGCAAGCGCAGCCTGGCCGTGGACCCGCGCTCGCCACTGGCCGCGCCCTGGGTCCGCCGGCTCTGCGTGACTGCCGACGTCGTGCTGCACAACCTCCGCCACGGTGCCATGGAGCGCATAGGGCTGGGTTGTGACGACCTGCTCGCCGAGAATCCCCGCCTGGTCTACGCCGAGGTGAGCGCGTTCGGGTCTACCGGTCCCGATGCGGCCCGAGCCGGAATCGACATCCTGTTCCAGGGCGAGTCGGGCATGATGAGCATCACCGGCGACGAGGGCGGACCTCCCGCCAAGACCGCGACCACGGTGGGCGACTATCTGGCGGGAACGAACGCGGCTCTGGCCGTATGCGCGGCGCTGTTCCGCCGGCAGTCGACCGGCGAGGGCGGGCGGGTGGACATCTCGCTGCGCGACGGGTTGGTGGCCATCCAGTCGAGCTGGAACGCGATGTTCTTCGCCGACGGCATCCAGCCGGCCAGGGTGGGCACCGGATCCTGGTTCACCGCCCCGACCGCCACCTTCGCCACCTCCGACGGGCATCTGAACTTGGCCATCGTCAGCGATCGGCACTTCGAGATCCTGTGCGACGAGTTGGGCCTCGACCTGGCTGAGCGTCCCGAGTACGCCACCAACGAACTGCGGGTGCAGCACCGGTCGGAGTTGGAGGCGGCGGTGTCGGAGGCGCTGGCCGGCGACACGACTGAGGCCTGGCTCGAGCGGATGCACGGGCGGGGCCTGCCGGCCGGCCGGATCCTCGACCTGCCGGAGGTGTTCGACGACCCCCAGGTGCGCCACAACCGGATGAGGGTGGAACTCGCCCATCCCCGGCGCGGGCCGGTACCAGTGACCGGTTCGCCGGTGCAGGTCGACCGCGAGCCGGCGGTGGCCGGCCGTCCCCCTCCCGAACTGGGTGAGCACACCCGCGAAGTGCTCCGCGAGATCGGCGCCGCCGACGCCGAGATCGAGGCGCTGATCGCTGAGGGCGCCGCTGTCTCCGGCTGACAGTCCTGGCTCAGTTCCCGGGGCCGAAGAGACCGAATCGCCAGTCGGGGTCGCCCGGCACCATCGTGCCGGTCGTCTGAGCCGCCTCGCCCATCGCTCGGGACTTGGCCGCGACGCGCCGGGCCAGGGCCAGCTGCTGAGCCTCCCAGCCCGCCAGTGCCTCGTCGATACCGTCCGCACCGGCCAGGAAGTCCCGCAACGCCCATCCGTCGGCGCAGGCCTTGGCCGTTCCCGCGGCGACATGGGGCCTCAGCGCGGCGGCGGCATCGCCGATGAGGATGGCTCGGCCCCGGCGGAACCGATCCGCGGCCATGTCGAATATCGCCTGTATGAAGGGCTGGTCGCAGGCCTGCACCAGCTCGGCCAGCTGCGGTGCCAGCTGGGCGGCGGCATCAGCGTGCAGCGCCTGCACGAAGCGTTGCTGCACCAGCCCCGGCGGCATGGTGGCCGGCCGGTGCACACCGTGCCGGTCCGTCATCAACTCGTCGTAGTCGGTGCCGCGGGCGTTGCGGTACCACACGAAGTTGAGGGCTCTCTCGCCTGCCTCGGCCGAGTCGCCGGGCCCCGGGATGGCGTACACGAGCACATGGGATCGGTCGAGCACTTGGTAGACCATGGCGTCGACGAAGACGGCCGCGCTGCTCGGCGACAGGTCACGCTCGAGCACCGTGCCCCGCCAGGCCACGTAGCCGGCGTAGGTGGTAGGGGTGCCGGGCGCCACCGTCTCCCGCACGGTCGAGCCGATCCCGTCGGCGCCGACCACCAGGTCCAAGGAGTCGGTGCCGCCCTCGGCGAAGTGCACCGTGGCGGAGTCGCTTGCCGTCGACACGCCGGTCGCGCTGCAACCTAGGTGGTACCGCTCCGGGGGCAGGCGCTCGAGCAGCGCCCGGTACAAGGTGTTCCACGAGGTGAAGCGGTTGTGGGTGGCGGCCGCGTCGATGATGGAGCCGGCGCGGTCGATGTAGCTCCAGTACGTGAGCGTGAGGGCGACCTGGCGGTCCCAGTCCTGGCTGGCGCGGAGTCCTGTGCCCGACTCCGTGAAGTACCGCTCGGTCATGGGGAGCACCACGATCCCGGCGCCCCGACCCTGCAGGGCCTCGGTCGAGCGTTCGAACACTTGGACGTCGCAGCCCATCTCGTGCAGGAGCACCGCCGCGGTCAGCCCTCCGATCGAGCCGCCCACTACCCCCACTCGCAGGCCGTTCACGGCCATGTCCCGCTCGTCACGCGAACAGAAGCTAGTGCCTGGGTCTCGCGGGACGCAGAAAAATATATGTTATAGGATCAAGCGATGACGGAACGGCCTGACGGATGACTGATCGCTTGAGTCGGGGGCTGCTGATCGGCGGCGAGGAGGTGGCCGCAACCGACGGGTCGACCCTCGACATCGTCAATCCATCCAACGGCCGGACCCTCGGCGCGTCCGCGGCGGCGGGGCCCGCCGATGTTGACCGCGCCGTGGCTGCGGCCAAGGAGGCCTTCGAGCGCGGCCAGTGGCGGCACATGCCGATCGCGGAGCGGGCCGCGGTGCTGCATCGTCTCGCCGACGCCATCGACGGCAACCTCGACGACCTGTTCCGCCTGGAGACCCTCAACAACGGGCGGCCGATCGCCGAGACCCGGGCCCAGGTTTCGAGGCTGTCGGGCTGGTACCGCTACAACGCCTCGCTGCTGGTGGCCGACCGCACGTCGGTGGCGCCCATGCCGGGCCCCTACCACGCCTACACCAGCCGCTTCCCGATCGGCACCGTCGGCATCCTCAGCTCGTTCAACCACCCGCTGATGATCACGTCCAAGAGCCTCGCCCCCGCCCTGGCCACCGGGAACTCGGTGGTGGTCAAGCCGTCGGAGCTCACCCCGTTCACGCCGCTGCGCCTAGCCGACCTGGCCGCCGAGGCCGGGGTGCCCCCGGGCGTGCTGAACGTCGTCACCGGGATCGGCTCGGTGGCCGGCGCCCGCCTGGCCGAGCATCCCGACGTGGGCAAGCTGGTGTTCACGGGAGGCACCGATGCCGGACGCTCGGTTGCGGCCGCGGCGTCGAGTCGCTTCGCCAAGGTCACCGTCGAGTTGGGCGGCAAGACGCCGGTGCTGGTGTTCGCCGACCAGCCGGTGGCCGTGTCCGCCCCCGGGGTGGCCTTCGGCGGGTTCATCGCCGCGGGCCAGACCTGCATCTGCGGCAGCCGGGTGCTGGTGGAGGCCTCCATCCACGACGAGTTCGTCGAGGCGCTCGCATCCATAGCCCGCTCGATCCGGATCGGGGATCCGGCCGAGGAGGCCACCCAGCTCGGTCCGGTCATCAGCGAGAAGGCCAGGCAGCGTGTGCTTGGCTGCATCGCGGGAGCGGTCAGCGACGGTGCGAGGATCGTGTGCGGTGGGGGAGTGCCGGCCGATCCCGCCCTGAGCAGCGGCTTCTACGTGGAGCCGACCGTGCTCACCGGGGTGACCAACGACATGGCCTGCGCCCGGGACGAGATCTTCGGGCCGGTGGTGGTGGTGATCCCGTTCCGCGACGAGGCCGAGGCGCTGGCTCTGGCCAACGACTCGGTGTACGGGCTTGGATCGTCGGTGTGGACCTCCGATGTGGCCCGGGCCCACCGGGTTGCCGACGGTCTGGAGCACGGGATCGTCTGGGTCAACGACCACCACCGCCTCGACCCGTCGCTGCCGTGGGGCGGAGTGCGCGACAGCGGAACCGGCCGAGAAGGGGGCTGGGAGTCGTTCCACGAGTTCACCCACGTCCGCTCGGTGACGGTGCGCACCGCGCCCGATCCCGTCGACTGGTACCGGGGCGACAACACCCGGCTCAACTGAGCGGTCCGAGCCGGTGAGCAACGTCGCCTGGGACTTCTCGGGACGGGTTGTGGCCGTCACCGGCTCGGCATCGGGCATGGGGGCGGATGCGGTCAGGGCCTTCGCCGCGGCCGGCGCCGAGGTGTACGGGCTCGACATCGACGAGGAGCGGGGCTCAGAGGTCGCAGCCGGCGCCGGGGCCCGCTTCTTGCGCTGCGACGTTACCGATGCCGCGCCGGTGGAGGCCGCGTTCGACCGGGTCGAGCAGCACTCGGGCCGACTCGATGTGCTGATCAACAACGCGGGCGGGTTCTGGCATCAGCACACCACCGAGTCGCTGCCCACCAGCGAGTGGGACGCGGTCGTGGACCTCAACCTCAAGGGCGTGTTCCTGTGCACCCGGCGGGCCATGCCCCTGCTGCGCCGGTCACCGGCGGGCCGCATCATCACGCTGTCCTCGCTGGCGGGCCAGACCGCGGTCTACCGGTCCTCCCCCGCCTACGCCGCGTCCAAGGCCGGGGTGCTGGCCCTCAGCCGGGTGTTCGCCTACGAGCTGGCTCCCGACGGCGTCACGTCCAACGCGATCGCACCGAGCGCGGTGATGACCGACCGGATCCGCGAGGTCCGGGGCCCCGACGAGCGGGCCCGCACCGAGGCTTCCATCCCGCTCGGCCGCTACGGCACCACCGGCGAGATCGTCAACTGGATGATGTTCCTGGCCTCCGATGAAGCCGCCTACATGACCGGCCAGACGGTCACCGTGAACGGCGGCCGATTCATGGCCTGATCCGCCGTTCTAACTGCTGGCGCGGTCCAGGCCGCCCATGGCCAGGTACTTGGTCTCCAGGAATTCATCGAGGCCTTCGCGGGCGCCCTCGCGGCCGATGCCGGACTCCTTGACCCCGCCGAACGGGGCCAGCTCGGTCATCAGCAGGCCGGAGTTGACAGCCACCATGCCGTACTCGAGGGCCTCGCCCACCTGCCAGGCCCGGGCCAGGTCCCTGGTGAAGAAGTAGGCGGCCAGGCCGTAGGGGGTGTCGTTGGCCGCGGCCACCGCCTCGTCGTCGGTGTCGAACCGGAGGATCGACGCCACGGGGCCGAACACCTCCTCGGCCGTGATGTCCATGTCGTCGGTAACGCCGGTCAGGACCGTGGTCTCGTAGAAGGTGCCGCCGAGCGCATGGGCCGCGGCCCCTAGGCGTGCGGTGGCGCCGCCGGCCACCGCTGCGTCCACCAGACGCTGCACCTTGGCCAGCGCCTCGCCGTTGATCAGCGGGCCGATGTCGGTACCGGGATCGGTGCCCGGCCCGACGTTCAAGGCCGCCGCGGCGGCGCAGAAGCGGTCCACGAACTCGTCGTAGACGCCGGCCTGGACCAGGATCCGGTTGGCGCAGATGCAGGTCTGCCCGCCGTTGCGGAACTTCGAGACGATGGCGTGGGCCACGGCCGCTTCCACGTCGGCGTCGTCGAAGACGATGAGCGGGGCGTTTCCCCCGAGCTCGAGGGCGACCTTCTTGACGGTCCCGGCAGCCTGGCCCATCAGCAGTTTGCCGACCTCGGTGCTGCCCGTGAACGAGATCTTCTTCACTGCCGGGTGGGCGGTCAGCTCGGCGCCGACCGGAGCGGGATCCGAGGTGGTCACCACGTTGAACACCCCGGCGGGCACCCCGGCCCGCTCGGCCAGCTCGGCCAGGGCCAGAGCCGCCAGTGGAGTGTCCTCAGCCGGCTTGGCCACCACCGTGCAGCCCACGGCCAGCGCGGGAGCGGCCTTGCGGGCGATGGTGGCGAACGGGAAGTTCCATGGCGTGATGGCGGCCACCACCCCGACCGGCTGCTTGATCACCACCAGGCGCATGGACGGGTCGTGGGTCGGGATGGTCTCGCCGTAGGCCCGCTTGGCCTCCTCGGCGAACCACTCCACGTAGGCGGCCCCGGCCAGTATCTCGCCCCGTCCCTCGGCCAGGGGCTTGCCCATCTCGGCGGTGATGATGGCGGCGAGGTCCGAGGCGTTCTCCACCATCAGCTCGTACCAGCGTCGCAGTACGGCGGAGCGCTGCTTGGCGGTGAGCGCCCGCCAGGCCGGGAGGGCCGCCGCGGCCGCAGCGACGGCCCGACCGGTCTCGGCCCCGCCCATGTCGGCCACCGCGGCGATCGGCTCGCCGGTGGCCGGGTCCACCACGTCGAACCTTCCGCCTGAGTCCGGCGGGATCCAGCGCCCGCCGATGTAGCCGTCGGCCCGGAGCAGGGCCGGGTCGGCCAGTGCCAACCGGTTCGGCGCCCTCATGGCCCGTCCATGTGGCGCTCGACTGCCGTTATAAGCGCGCCCAGGTCCTCGGAACCGCGGCCCGCGGCCGCGGTCTCCTCCAGGACAGCCTGGGCGACGCCGGCGATGCGGGCCGCACCAAGGGCCTCGGCGGCCAGCCGCAGGTCCTTGCGCATCAGATCGACGGTGAACATGGGGGCGAAGTCCCGGGCGGCCATCGGCTCGGCCTTGTAGTCCAGCTGGCGGGGCGCGGCGCCGGCGCGGAGCAGCTCGATGCCTTGCGACACATCGAGCCCGGTGCGTTCCATGGCCACCACCGCCTCCGCGATGGCACCCAGGTATGAGGTGAGCAGCCGGTTGCTGATCAGCTTGAGCAGCAGGCCCGACCCGTTGTCGCCCACCCGCTCGACCCTGCTCGAGAACGTCTCCAGCACGCCGCGGGCTGCACTCAGCGCCTCGGCCGGGCCGCCGACCATCACGGTGAGCGTCCCGGCCTCGGCGTGGATGGACGTGCCGCTCACCGGCGCGTCAAGGAAGCCGATCGAGCGCCGCCGGGCCTCGGCGGCCACGCGGCGGCTCACAGCCACCGACACCGTCGACAGGTCCGCGGCCACCGCGGGTGGCTCCAGCACCTCCAGCAGCCCGCCTCCCGAGCAGTACACCGCCTCCACATCGTCGCTGCCGGGCAGCGACGAGCACACCACCTCGCACCCCGCCAGCCCGTCGAGGCCGTCGACCGTGGCCAGCCCCGACGCCGCGGCCCGTCGTGCGGCTTGCGGGGAGGCGTCGAACGCCGTCACGTCGTGCCCGGCGTCCGCCGCCCGTCGGGCCATGGGCAGGCCCATCCGGCCCATACCCACGAACCCGACTCTCATGGGCCCAACCGTCACACCTGGTCGACTTCTACGCCGAGACCGGGACCTGAGGGCACCGGGTATTCGCCGTTGACGGCGACCAGCGGCGCCGAGGCCACGTCGGAGCTGGCCCCCTGGTTGCCGGGGCTGCATCCGAAGCCCAGGTTCTGCAGTGCCGCCGCGCAGTGGACGTTGGCCGCGGCGGCGACGCTCGACTCGGCGATCTTGCCGGCGAGGTTCACCTCCAGTCCCAGCGACTCGCACAACGTGGCGCCCCTCATCACGCCGGTGATGCCGCCCAGCTTGATCAGCTTGAGGCTCACCCCTGCCACGCCGGTGCGCCCGAAGCCGAGGATGTCGTTGTGGGAGTGGATGCTCTCGTCGACGCAGATCGGGACAGGCGAGGCCCGGGCCACCCTCACCATGGCGGCGTGGTCGCCCTGAAGGATTGGCTGCTCGATGAAGCCGACGTCGAGGCCGTCGAGCGCTCGCAGGAACCGGACCGCCTCGGGCTCGGACCAGCCCTGGTTGGCGTCGCCGCTGAGCACGCAGTCCGCGGGCAGGGCCTCGCGGACTCGCCGCATCGTTTCGAGCTCGGCGTCGACGGGCCCGAGGCCGAGCTTCAACTTGAACCATCGGAACCCGGACTCGTGCTTGGCCCGGGCCGCGGCAACGTCCGCGTCGGGGTCGCCGCTGCCGAAGATGGTGATCGCGGGAACCGATCCCCGGACCCTGCCTCCGAGCAGCTCCACCACGGGAACCCCGAAGTGCTTGCCGGCAAGGTCGTGGAGGGCCATGTCGATGGCGCCGATGGCGGTGTCGTTCGCCTGGATCATCTTTCGCATGGCCCACCACAGGGCGGTGCGGCGGAGGGGGTCTTCTCCCACCAGGCGGGGGCCGAGGAAGTCGATGGCGGACGCGATGGCGCCCTGGGTGTCGCCGGTCAGGTTGACGGCCTCCACGCCCTCGCCCCATCCGACGAGGCCGTTGTCGGCGGTGATCTTTGCCAGCACGTTGTGGGAGCGCTCCACGGTGATCTGGGCCATCACCACCGGCTTGGCCAACCCAACTGTGATGGGTACCGCCTCCACGCTGACGATCCGCATGCGGGCCTCCTCCGCCGGAGTCCGAAGATGTGCAGCCGGTACTCTCGCCACCCCGGGAGCGAGCCCCAACCTGATCATCCTGCAACATATATGATCGGCTCCCAGCGGACAGAGTTCGCCGGGGATCCTGCATCCGCGCAACCGGGAGGTGCCCATGACAGAGTTGATCGACTACGCATCGTCGCCCCGGGTTGAGCGGGGCGACGGCATCACCAGCGTCCGCCTCACCGGCGATCCGCTCCCCGGGCAGAGCTTCATCATGGGGATCACCTCGTTCCCGCCGGGCGCGGGCCTCGCCCGGCACAGCCACAACACCGTCGAGCAGGTCACCCTGCTGGAGGGCACCGGCATCGTCGAGATTGACGGTGTGGAGCACCGCATCCGCCCCTACGACACGACCAAGGTCCAGGCGGATGTGCCGCACCGCTTCCACAACGACGGCGACACCGTCATGCGGATCCTGTGGGTGTACGGCGCCACCGAGGTCAACCGCACATTCACCGACACCGGCGAGACCGTCTCCCAGATGGCCGCCCCGACCCGGCCCGCTTGATCAAGGGCTGGCCGCTGCCGGGTGTCGGGCCGCGATGACTGAGACGCGCCGGTTCGGCCACGATGCCCTCAGGGTGTTCGCGGCCGGGATCCTGCAGGCCACCGGAGTCGAGCCCGACCACGCCGAAGTTACCGCCGAACGGTTGCTGGAGGCTGACCTGCGCGGCCGCACCGGCCACGGCCTGATCCGCATCCCGCTCTACGTGAGGCGCATCGAGGCCGGCAGCGTCAACCTGAGGCCCGAGGTGTCGGTAGTGTCCGAGGGGCCTACGTCTGCCCTCGTCGACGGGGACAACGGCCTGGGCCAGGTGGTGATGACCACCGCGGCCGAGATCGCCATGGCCAAGGCCACCGAGATGGGCATGGCCTGGGTGGGCACCGTCAACTCCAACCACGCAGGCGCCGCCGGGATCTACCCGGCCATGGCCGCACGCCGGGGCCTGATCTCGATCTACATGGCGGTGGGCAACGCCAACTCGATGCCGCCGTGGGGAGGAAACGAGAAGCTGCTGAGCACCAACCCCATCGCCGTCGCCGTGCCCGCCGGCGACGGCCCGCCCTTCCAGCTCGACATCGCCACCACGGTTGCATCCCACGGAACCATCAAGGTCGCGGCCCAGGCCGGTCAGCAGATGCCGGTCGGATGGGTGATCGACGCCGACGGCGAGCCCATCACCGATCCGAGCCGGGCTCACGACGGGTTCCTGATGCCCATCGGCGGCTACAAGGGCTCAGGGCTCAACATTGCCATCGGCCTGCTGGCCGGCGTGCTCAACGGTGCCGCCTTCGGCCGCTCGGTCGTCGATCAGAACGCGGACCTCGGCTCGCCCACCAACACCGGGCAGGCCATGCTCGCCATGCGGCCCGACCTGTTCCGGCCCGACGACGCGGGCGGGGCGGTCGCCGAGCATCTAGCCGAACTGCGGCACTCGGGCTCCAACCGTCCCGGGCCGCTGAGGCTCCCCGGCGACGAGGCGGCCCGGCTCGAGGCTGAGAACCTGGCCCTCGGGATCGCGGTCCCGCCGCGGCTGCTGGATGAACTCGACGCGCTCGCCCGCAGGCTGGGCGTCGAGGAACTGGCCCAATGATTTCGGCGACCGGACGAACGGGAGAGGTGGCGCATCCATGAAGCTGGTGACATTCGACGACGGGACCGGGCCGCGGGTCGGGGTGCTGGACGCCGGCGGGGCCGTGGTGGACGTGTCGGGAGCGGCGGGTGTGGGCGACACCATGCTCGAAGTGGTGGAGGCCGGCGAGGCCGGGCTCGACGCGGCTCGGGCGGCGCTCGCATCGAGCCCGGTGCTGGCGGAGCGCTCGGTCCGGCTGCTGGCGCCGATCATGCCCCGCAACAACGTGATGGCGGTGGGCCGCAACTACCACGACCACGCCAAGGAGTTCTCGGCCAGCGGCTTCGACGCCTCCGAGAAGAAGATGATCCCCGACCATCCGATCATCTTCACCAAGGCCCTGTCGTCGATAGTGGGGCCGGGTGACGCCATCGACACGTCCATGGACCCCACTGGCACCAGCGACTACGAGGGCGAGCTGGGTGTGGTGATCGGCACCGGCGGCCACCGCATCGCCGCAGCCGGCGCCATGGCCCACGTCTTCGGCTACACCGTCATCAATGACGTCACGGCCCGGGCTCTCCAGGCCCAGCACGTGCAGTTCTTCATCGGCAAGAGCGCGGCCACCTTCTGCCCCATGGGGCCGTGCATCGTCACCGCCGACGAGATCGGCGACATCGGCGCCGCCCGCCTGCGCACCGCGGTCAACGGCGAACCCCGCCAGGACGCCCCCATCAGCGACCTGATCTTCGACATAGGAACACTCATCGAGGCCATCTCGGCCGCGGTCCTGCTCCGGCCCGGGGACGTGATCGCCACCGGCACGCCGTCGGGGGTGGGCATCGGCTTCGACCCCCCGGTGTACCTCCAGCCCGGTGACACGGTCGAGGTGTCGATCGGCGGCATCGGCACCCTCACGAACCCCGTCGTGTGAGACAGGCCCCGTGATCGTCGAGGTGATCTCGGTGGGGACCGAGCTGCTGCTTGGCCAGATCGTGAACTCCAACGCGGCCACCATCGCCCAGCGACTGGCCGCGGCCGGGCTCGACGCCCATTACCAGACGACCGTGGGGGACAACCTGAAGCGCCTGACCGGTGCCATCGCCGACGCCGCGGCCCGGGCCGACGCGGTGGTGCTGACCGGCGGCATGGGCCCCACCCCCGACGACCTGACCCGCGACGCGCTGTGCGCGTTCGCGGGCGTCGGCATCGCGCGCGACGCGGCCCAGGAGCAGCGCATCCGCGACCGGGTGCACCAGGCGAGGGGCTCGGTCACCGAAAGCGCCCTGCGGATGGCCGACCACCCGGAAGGTTCTGACCCTCTGCCGAACCCGGTGGGAGTCGCCCTCGGCGCGGCCATGGAGCATGAAGGCGTCCACCTGTTCGCCCTGCCCGGGGTCCCCTCGGAGATGGTCGCCATGCTCGACGCAGAGGTGATGCCCAGACTCCGCGCCCTGGTGGGCGAGCCGGCGGTGCTGCGAAGCCGCCTGCTGCAGACCGTGGGCCTGGGCGAGTCCCAGGTGGCGGAACTCCTCGGCGATCTGAACGACTCCACAAACCCGTCGCTGGCCTACATGCTCACCGACAACCAGACCAGAGTCCGGATATCGGCCAAGGCCGCCACCGATGCGGCCGCCGACGCCCTGATCGACGAGATGGAGACGGCCGTGGTCGCCCGGCTAGGGCCGCACGCGGTACCCGGCCCGGCCGACGCCCCGGGGCCGTAGCGTCGGGCCAGGCCCCTTAGCGCTTGCGCGAGGCCGCTACTGCTTGATGGAGGCGGCCAGGGCTAGGCCCTGCGCCTCCGCGCTGAGGGGGAGCTCGACCACCTCGTTGAGGTCTGCGGACAGGTCGGCCGCCATGTAGACCTCCATCACCAGCCGGGCGTCCCGGGCGTCGACCATCACCTCGGTGTCGTGGGCGACCGCCTCCAGGAAGTGTGTGGTCTCGCGCTCCATCGGCCCGGCGTAGGTGGACTCGACGTACTCGCCGGGCATGGTCGACAGCGGGAACTGCACCCCGTCGGTCGAGGTGTTGTGGACGATCTCCTTGTGGGTGTCGTCGATCATCACCGTCCCGTCGGTCCCGACCAGCTCGATCCAGGTGGTGGCCGCGTTGGGGTAGCCGCCCGCGGGCAGGGCCATGCCTGCGTTGACGGTCACCACCGCGCCGTCGTCCATCGTCACGATCATCACCTGCGAGTCGGGCAGCCCCACTGTCTCCCGGCGCACTCCCCAGGCCATCTGGGAATACACCCGCACCGGACGCCGGGGCTGGAGGCACCAGAAGGCGAAGTCGATGTCGTGAGTGGCCTCCATTGCAGCGGGCGACAGCTTGATGCGGTTGCCGATCTTGGCTCCGAGCCGGCGACCGACGTGGCGGGTGATCAGCACATGCCGCAGGTCGCCGACGCTGCCGTCGCGCACGCTGCGCCGCGCGAACGACTGCTTGGGGTTGAACCGCTGCGAGTAGCCGATGGTGAACTTCAGCCCGTTGCTGTCGGCGAGGTCGATCAGCTCGTCGGCCTCCTCCAGCGCCAGCGCGATCGGCTTCTCCAGCAGCACGTGCAGGCCGGCCTCCAGAGCGGCCCGGGCCATCGGGTAGTGGGTCGTCTCCGGTGTGGCCGAGATCATCACCGCGTCGAGGCCGTCGATCTCCAGCAGCGACTCCCAGTCGTCGGTGCTGGTTGCTGGATCGACTAGTTCTTCCACTTCGGTGCGGCGGGCCGGGTTGGTCTCCGCGATATGGAGGCGGCCGACCAGCGCGTGCCGGGAGCAGGCCGCCGCCCTGATGCCCCCGCACCATCCGGTGCCGATGACTCCGACGTTGAGTTGCTTCACCATCACTGGTTCCTTTCGTTTCGGGGCAGCAGGCCCCGCCTGAGCTCGGTGGGGTCCGCGGGCAGGCTCACCGGGCGGCCCAGACGGGCCGAGTAGTCCATCGCCATCGTCAGCAGCAGGTTGCGGTGGCCCTCCGCGGCGGTGGCGTGGGGGGTGGGCACGCCGGTTGCGAGCCGATTGAACCAGGTGGCGGTCTCCTCCCGCATCGGCCCCCACAGCAGCCCGTCTGACAGGTCGCCCGGCGGGTAGCTGCCGATGAAGTCCACATGGCGGTCGGCGGGCGCCTCGAAGCCCCGGCTGCGGTAGCCGGCCGGCTGGGGGACCTCCGAGGCCACGATCACGTCGCGATGGGTGTCCTCGATGTCGATCACCCCCTTGGTTCCCACGATGCCGATCTCGAGCCCGTACACCGCGCCGGGCCACACCACCGGGAGCGCCCAGCTGATGTTCATTGAGAACAGGGTCCCGTCGTCCATGGTGAACAGGCCGAAGGTTGCGTCGAAGGTGTCCCAGGAGCCCAGCACCTTGTCCACCGAGCGGGCGTACACCTCCACCGGCTCCTTGCCCTCCATGAGCCACATGCTCATGTCCAGGCTGTGAGTGCCCGACACCACCATGGGGGTGAGGTTGGTTCGGTCGTCGGCTTTCGAGAGGGTGGCCTCCACCACCATCCGGTTCATGAGGGCCCTGGTGACGACGCTGGTGACCTCACCGAGTTGGCCGTCGCGGATCCGTTGCTTCACGGTGAGGAACCGGCGCCTGAAGCGCTGCGTGTAGCCGATGACGGCGTCGATGCCGCGGCTCTCGATGGCCTCGAGCACTGCGGCGGACTCCACCGGGTCGGTCGCGAGGGGCTTCTCGATGAACATGGGAAACCCGTAGGCCACCGACTGCATGATGGGGTCGACGTGCTCGCGCTCGTCGGTGGCCACGATCACCGCGGTGACCTCGCCCCGGGCCAGCAACTCGGCCGCGTCGGTGGTCACGAAGTCGGCCTGGGTGTCGACCGCGAGCTGCTTCGCGGTCGGTTCGTGGACGTCGCACAGGCCCAGCCAGTCGACTCCCGAGTACTCGCGGGCCAGCACGGCGCGGATGCGCCCGATGGTGCCGCAGCCGATGACGGCCAGCCCGATCCCGTCAGTCATGTCATCTCCCCGTTCAGTCGTATCCCAGCAGACGGGCCGCGTTGCCGCCCGCGATTAGGTCGACCTTGGCCTGATCGAGGCCGGGCACCGAGCCGATCAGCTCGAGCGGGTCGTCGTCGCCCATGTCGTAGGGGTAGTCGGTGCCCAGCAGCACATGGTCGGCGCCGTACTTGTCGACCAGGAACCTGACCTGGTCGGGCTCGAACACCATGGTGTCGAAGAAGAAGCGCTTCAGGTAGCTCGAGGGCAGGTTGGGCACCCCCTCGCTCACGTCGGCCCGGGCCCGCCAGGCGTGGTCGATGCGGCCGGCGTAGGCGGGCAGGTAGCCGCCGCCGTGCACCACCACGATCTTCAGCTCTGGCCGGCGTTCCATCACCCCGTTGAAGATGAGGTGGGCGGTAGCCAGGGTCGCCTCGAAGGCATGTCCGATGATGTTGACGAAGTTGTGGCCCTGAAGCCGGTCCTTGTGGGTGTGCCCATCAGTGTGGACCACCACCACCGCGCCGAGCCGCTCGACCTCGGCCCAGAAGTTCTCGAGGCGGGGGTCCGCGATCTCACTTCCCTCGACATGGCTGCCGATCTCCAGGCCCCGCATGCCCAGCTCGTTCACGCAGTGGCGCAGCTCGGCCACGGCCGCCTCGGTGTCCTGCAGGGGCACGGTCCCCAGCGGGGAGAAGCGGCCCGGGTACCTGGAGGTGGCCTCGGTCAGCTCCTCGTTGATGATCCGGCACACCCGGGCACCCACCTCAGGCTCGGCCCAGTAGTAGTACTGGTACACCGCCACCGCGACCGCCTGGATGTCCACGCCCATCCGGTCCATGTCGGCCAGCCGGACCTCCAGGGAGTCCATCTTGGGCCGGAGGTATTCAAGCTGGCGCCGGTTGACGTCTCGGGTGATGGCGCTGCCGTACTGCAGCCTCACCCGCCCGACTCGCTCCTCCTCGACCTTCATCATCTCGGTGGCGGGCCCGCACTCGCGGTGGCAGTGGATGTCGATGACCGGCCCGTCGCTTCGCTGCGCTCTCACTCACTACTCCTGGCTGGCCCGGATGGCCGCATTCGCTTCTCCGCAGAGCCCGGTTGGGAGCCCGGATGATGCATCATATATGATGCTGTTTTCGTGCCGCCACACAGGTGGCCGACAACCCGCCGAAGTCTGACCAACACACCTAAGCAACCCCGTGACGGGCGATCCCTTGACGACATCCCTCCCCCAGTGCCTGGCGCCGACCCGTGCGCCCCGTCGGCCCAACACCATGCTTCCGGCCGGCAGCGTCGACACCCATGTGCACGTGTTCGACGGCCGTTACCGGCTGTCGCCCCAGCGAGGCTACGACCCGCCCGACTCAAGGTTGGAGCACATGGTGGCCATGCACAAGGCCATCGGCATCGAGCGGGTCGTGTTCACCCAGCCCTCCATCTACGGCACCGACAACGGCGCCATTCTCGATGGTTCCGATGCGCTAAACGAGGCGACGCCGGGCCGGGCCCGCAGTGTGGTGGCGGTCGGGAGCGACGTGAGCGACCAGGAGTTGGCTGCCATGCACGCCCGGGGTGCACGCGGCGTGCGCCTCAACACCGACAACGTGGGCGGGATGCCCATCGGCTGGGACGATCTGCCCGAACTGTGCAGTCGCATCGCTGGAATGGGCTGGCACGTGGAGTTCCTGTTCCCGGGGCGCGACATGGTCGAACTCGCGCCGCTGATCGCCTCGCTTCCGGTTCCCGCCTGCATCGGCCACTTCGCCTACCAGCCCGCAGCCGACGGAGTGGAGGCCGGGGGCTTCCAGGCCCTGCTGGCGCTGCTGCGCGACGGGAACACCTGGCTGAAGATCTCCGGCGCCGACCGGGTCAGCGCCGCCGGTGGGCCCGGCTACGCCGATGTCGCCCCGCTGGCGGAGGCCGCCATCGAGGCCAATCCCGGGCGGATCATGTGGGGTACCGACTGGCCCCATCCCAACAAGTACGACACCGGACTGGTGCCCGACGAGGGCGACCTGGTCGACACCCTCGGATCGTGGGTCAGCGATCCCGACCTGCTGAGGCGCATCCTCGTCGATACTCCCGAGCAGTTCTACGGCTTCTAGCCGCCGGCCAGCGTCCCTGGACGGGGACTAGCCGGCAGCGCCTGCGGGGTTCGAGACGGCCCGGCGCACCGGGATCCAGGCCAGGGCCAGAACGCCCGTGATCGCCGCTGCCGACCAGAACGGCACTGATGGGCCGAGGGTGTCGTAGATCATCGAACCGGCCGGGGGTCCGCTCACCTGGCTCAGCCGGATGATCGTCACCCAGAACAGCACGGTCAGACCACGGTAGGCCTGCCCTCCCACCGTGGCCGCGAAGGCTTGAGCCTGGGGCACGAAAGCCCCGAACCCGAAGCCGCACACTGCCAGCCCGGCTACCACGGACCCGGCTGAGGCGGCCAGTGCTGTGATTGCTGAACCGACCGCCATCAAGGCGAAGGAGGCGGTGACCAGATTGGCCTTGCCGATCCAGTCGATGAGCACGCCGATGCGGATCGCGGCCAGCACGATCCCCAACTGGAACGAGGCGATCAACACTCCTCGGCCGGCCACCTCGATTCCGAACTCGTCGTCGAGCAACAGCGGCACCACGGTGAGGCCTAGGCCGTGCAGCAGGTATGTGGCCACGAACGTGGCTGCCAGCACTCCGGCGTAGTCGGCGAGGGTGCGCTCGCGGCGCATGGTGGTCAGCGCGGCACGCAGGTGGCGCAGGGGCCGCTCGGCAGCAATCTCGGGCCGGTCGGCCGGCATGCGGCTGGCCCAAACGGCCAGGGGAATCCCGATCAGGAAGATGAGGAACGGCCGGAAGATGCCACCTATGGCCAGCAGTCCGGCGACCACCGGGCCCAACAGCGATGTCATCTGCAGCCCGGTCATATTGATGCCCATGGCCCGGGTGCGGGCGTCACCCTCGAAGGAGTCGGCGATCAGCACGATGCCGACGCCCAGGATCCCGGAGGTGCCCACCCCCTGTAGGAAGCGCACCGCTACCAGCGCCCAGAAGGAGCGGGCGAAGAACCCGGCCACCCCGAACACCGAGAAGAGCGCCAGCGCGCTCAGCACCACCCGGCGCCGACCGACGCGGTCGGCCAGATACCCGATGATGGCCGAGAACATCACCCCGGCGAAGGAGATGGAGCCCTGCACCAGTCCGATGGAGCCGCGGGACACGCCGAAGGCGTCGGCCAGGTCGGGCAGGATGGGTGCGGTGACGGAGAAGCCGAGGGTACCCATGGCGCCTACTGCGATGGCGATGGACAGGCGCTCGTAGGGTCTGGTGGCCGTGCCGAAGGGTCGGCTCAGACGGGCGGGCGGGCTCACAGGAATCATATATAATATATGTCCCATCCCACCTCGGAGCACCCGGAGGTCTCAACACCATGCCGTACCAAGAGATCGTCTTCGAAGTCCGCAACGACGCGGCCTGGATCGGTATCAACCGCCCCGAGGTTCGCAATGCGTTCCGTGAGCAGACCCTCGATGAGCTTGCCGACGCGCTCAACTCCACCCGGGAGGACCCCACCCTCGTCGCCGCGGTGGTGTACGGCGTTGGCGGCCACTTCTCGGCCGGTGGCGACTTCCACGCCATGATGAAGCTCAACAAGGCCAACTCGTACATGTGGAACGACCGGATGCAGAAGGTGGCCATGACCTGCCGCAACCTTCCCATCCCGGTGATCGCCATGGTCGAGGGCGCCTGCGTGGGCGGCGGGCACGAGCTGATGCTGTGGTGCGACTTGGTGATCGCGGCCGACGACTCGATCTTCGGCCAGACTGGCGCCCGGGTCGGGGCCTGTCCCACCGTCGGGGCGACCCAGTACATCGGCAGGCTCATCGGCGAACGGCGGGCCAAGGAGATGATCTTCCTGTGCAAGCGGTACTCGGGCGCGGAGGCGGCTCACATCGGTCTCGCCAACGAGGCCGTGCCCGCCGGCGAGCTACTGGGCCGGGTCGAGGAGGTGGTGGCCCAGATCAAGGGCTACAGCTCCCAGACCATCCGGTCCACGAAGGTGTCGCTCAACTTCGACAGCGACGCGCTCTACCCGTCGTGGCAGCACGGGATGGAGCTGCTGGCCAACATCTGGGGCACCGAGGAGTCGCTCGAGGGCATGAACGCCTTCCTGGAGAAGCGCCCGGCCGACTTCCACCAGTTCCGGGAGCGCAACCGGGCCGCGCTCGACAAGTACATGGACGACTTCGACGAGGGCCGCAACCAGAGCGAGTCCTCCCGCCGGGCCCGGGAGGGCTGACCGCGATGCCGGCGCGGGCCTGCCGGTACCCGGAGCAGGACGGCTGAGCCATGCCAGAGGGTGCGCTGGACGGTGTCCGGGTGGTGGACCTCACCCGGGTGCTGGCCGGTCCGCTGTGCGCCATGTGGCTCGGCGACATGGGAGCCGACGTCATCAAGGTCGAGCGGCCCGGCTCCGGCGACGACACCCGGGCCTGGGGCCCGCCGTTCGCGGGAACCGAGGCCGCCTACTTCCTGGGGGTCAACCGCAACAAGCGGAGCCTCACGCTGGACCTGGGTCAACCTCGGGGCCTGGAGATCCTGGCCGAGCTCATCCGGGTTGCGGACGTTGTGCTGGACAACTTCAAGATCGGCACCCTCGACCGGTGGGGCTTTACCGACGAGTGGTACGCGGCGGAGGCGCCGGCCGCGGTACGAGCCACCATCTCCGGCTACGGATCCACCGGTCCCAAGGCGGCCATGCCGGGCTACGACTTCATCCTGCAGGCCGAGACCGGTCTGATGGCCATCACGGGCGAACCCGACGGCGAGTCGATGAAGCTGGGGGTGGCCATCGTGGACGTCTGCACCGGAATGCTGGCCGCCATGTCGGTGCTGGGTGGGTTGGCGGCTCGCGGGCGCACCGGCAAGGGACAGCGGATCGAGCTGTCGTTGCACGACACCGGACTCCAGATGCTGGCCAACGTCGCCGCCAACCACTTGGTGAGCGGGGCCGAGGCGGTCCGCTACGGCAACGGCCATCCCAACATCGTGCCGTACCGGACCTACCCAACGGCCGACGGCGAGCTGGTGGTGACGGTGGGCAACGACACCCAGTTTGCCAGGTTCGCTCAAGTCCTGGGCTGCGACGGGTGGTCCTCGGATCCTCGCTTCGCCCGCAACGCCGACCGGGTCGCCAACCGCGACCTGCTCGACGGCCTGATCCGCGACCGTATGGTCACCCGCACCCGGACCGAGTGGAGCGCCGACCTTCAGGCCAAGGGCATTCCCTGCGTGCCGATCAACTCGGTTGCCGAGGCGCTGGCCTCGCCGCAGACGACGGCTCGGGGCATGGTTACCACCGTCGAGCACCCCACGGCAGGCGAGTTAGCCCTCACCGGGGTGCCTTTCAGGATGTTCGGCACGCCCGCGGTCATACGCCGGCCGCCACCGACGCTGGGCCAGCACAGCCGCGAGGTGCTGGCGGGCGAGTTGGGCCTCGACGCTGCCGCGATCTCGGAGCTGGTGGCCGCCGGGGTCACCACCGTCGAGTGACCTCCCAGAGCCCGACCGGCGCCGCCCGCAGCCGCGGGCCGGCACGACCATCAAGGAGTCGCCATGACCGCAGCCGAATCCGAAGCGCCGGCCGAGTGGTGGCCTGAGCTGGGGCCCAGATGGGAGAGTTCGGCCGCGCCCAAGCCGCCGTGCCTGTGCATCGACGTGCACTCCCACCTGTCCATACCCGCGGCTTCGGCACTGGCCAAGCCGCACTTCTCGCCCGAGATGGACCCGCGTTCGTTCTTCTCGCCGCCCGAGAGCCTCCGCTACAACCGGGAGCTGCGCAGCCAGCCCGAAATGGTGGCCAGGTTCGAGCAGGCCGAGGCCCGAATCGAGGACATGGACAAGCAGGGCATCGACATGCAGATCCTGTCGGTCACGCCCGGCGAGTACTTCTACTGGCTGGACGCCGAGCATGCGGTCAAGGCCTGCCGCCTCCAACATGAGCGCCTCGCCGAGGTCGTGGCCCAGTACCCGGAGAGGTTCGCGGCGGTAGCCAACCTGCCCATGGACCATCCCGAGCTGGCCGTCGAGGTGATGGTCGAGGCCCGCCGGGACTTCGGCATGGGCGGCTTCGAGATCAACGCCGACGTGAACGGCGGAGACCTGGACGACCGCCGCTACGACCCGGTGTGGGAGAGTGCCGTCGAACTGGGCATGACCGTGATCATGCATCCCCAGGGGTTCACCCACGGCCAGCGGATGGACGACTACTACCTGGTCAACGTGGTGTGCATGCCGCTGGCGTCCACGCTGGCGGTGTCCCGCATGATCCTGGGCGGGGTGTGGCAGCGCCACCCCGAACTCCAGATGGTGGTGGTCCACGGCGGCGGCTACCTGCCCTACTACTTCGCCCGCACCGACCACGCCTACGGCGTGCGCCCCGAACTGCGCCGCCACATCGACCGCAAGCCCAGCGAGTACCTGCGCAAGCTGCACTTCGACACCACGGTGTTCGAGCCGGGAATGGTCGAGTACCTGGTGGAGACCTTCGGCGACACCCAGGTCCTGCTCGGGACCGACTATCCCTTCGACATGGGTCCCACCGACCCCATGGCCTTCCTGGCCGAGGCCCGGCTCACCGAGCAGTCCCGCACCCGGATCCTGGGAGCCAACGCAGCCCGCCTGTTCGGGATCGGAGTCTGAGAGGGCGAGCGGACCCCGCGCGACGCTACGGCACCGCGGCTACCGGTCGGTCCGGTAGCGGCTGAGGGCCTCCTCGTCGATCCTGACCCCCAGCCCCGGCTCATCGGAGGGGTACAGGTGACCTGCGACGGGAAGGAACCGCTCGGTGACCACGTCGTCGGTGATGTAGTGGGGCGAGATGCCCGATCCGAAGCGCAGGTTGGGCACGGCGATAGCCAAGTGGGCGGCGTGGGCCGCGCCGATGCTGGTCTGTCCGGCCATGCCTGCGAAGTGCACTCCGATCCCGGCCTCGTCGGCCACCGAGAAGACCTCGCGCACTCCGAGCGGTCCGGCCGCCTTCATGAGCTTGGCCACCACCGCACCGACCGCGCCCACAGCCAGGGCGGTGCGCAACCCGTCGGCGTCGAACACGCCCTCGTCGGCGGCCACCGTCACCGGGCTGGCCGCGTTCAGGCGGGCCATTCCCATGAGGTCCCACCGGGGCAGTGGCTGCTCCACGAAGCCGGGGCTGGCCCCGGCCACGGCCTGCAGGTATCGCATGGCTTGATCGTGGTCCCATCCCTGATTGGCGTCGGGCAGTAGTTCGACACCGGGGCCGACCGCGTCCCGCACCGCCAGGGTGGCGGCAATGTCGTGGTCCACATCGGCTGAGCCCACCTTGATCTTCACCAAGGGGAAGCCCTCCGAGGCCGCCTCGGCCGCCTCGGTCGCCAGTGAGGCGGGCGTGCCCCCGCTCACATGCCAGATGGTGGGCACCGAAGGCCGGCGGCGGCCGCCGTAGAACTCGTAGAGGGGAACGCCCGCGGCCTGGGCCACGACGTCGTGCAGGGCCATCTCCACTGCGGCCCGGGCGGCGTTGTTGCCCACGGTGACCCGGGCCATCAGGGTCCGCAGCGCGATGAGATCGCGGGGATCGCGGCCTGCCAGCGCCCCGGCCAGCACGCCACCGATGAGGTCACTGGCCGAGGCCAGGCTCTCGCCGGTGAAGTACCGGGCCACCACGCTCTCGCCGATATCGACAACGCCGTCGTCGGTAGTCACCCGGGCGATGATGCAGGTCCGGGCGTCGACGGTGGCCACCGCCATCTTCAGGGGTCGCATGAGCGGCAGTTCGACCGGTATCGCCTCAAGGCGCTCGATCTGCAAGCTCCGCTACCTCCCCACGCACGTCTATCGTGCAAAATATAGGATCAGGCGATCGCGGGCCGGTCTACGAGCGGCTCGGCGGTGAGCGAAAGGTCCACCCACGATGAACGACGCCGCTTGCACAACCCGCGAACCGGCCGGCGTGCCGGGGCGGGCGCCGGTGGCCGACGCCAGCGCTTGGCGGGGTGCGGACCTCGCTGACGATCCGGGCTGGATCCGTCATCTGGGCGCGGCCGAGCTGGATGAGATTGAGGCGGCGCTGGCCCGGGCCGTGGACCGCAAGCTGGGAGTCCCCTTCGGCCGGGAGGACTTCAAGGTCCCGGCGGTGGCTGCGTTCCTGCAAGAGGCCGCAGACGAGTTGGACCACGGCTGCGGCGTGCAGCTGATCCGCGGCCTGCCTCGCCGGGACCTGACCGACGCCGAGTGCGAGCTCGTCTACTGGGGACTCGGTGTGCAACTCGGCCGGCCGGTGTCGCAGAACGCACGCGGCGACCTGATCGGCCATGTGCGTGACGAGGGCAAGTCGATCGAGGACCCCTCGGTGCGCTCCTACCAGACCCGGGGAAGGCTGGACTTCCACGCCGACAAGCTGCCGGTGGACGTGCTGGGGTTGCTGTGCCTGCGCACTGCCCGCGCCGGCGGCACCAGCCGGATCGTCAGCGCCACCGCCATCCACGATGTGATTCTCGACGAGCGTCCCGACCTTCTTGAGGTGCTGTATCAGCCTTTCACGCTGGACTGGCGCGACGAGGAGCCCGCTGGCACGGCACCGTGGTACCGGCTCCCTATGTTCAGCGAGTGCGACGGCAAGGTGACCTCGCGCTTCACCACCATCGCCTACTTCCACAGCGCCGCCCGTCACGGCGCCGAGCACGCCATCACCCCCGAGCAGGACGAGGCCCTCCACTACGCGCAGGAGGTGGCCAACCGACCGGAGATGCAGCTCGCCATGGACTTCGAGGAGGGCGACATCCAGCTGCTGAACAACCACGTCACGCTGCACGCCCGCGACGCCTTCGAGGACTACCCCGAGCCGGAGCGCAAGCGCCACCTCCTACGGCTGTGGATCTCCTACCCGCCCGAGCGGCGCCGCCCGGTGGCGCCGCCGCTGCACGAGCGCCTCAAGCTCGTGGACGCCGGCGGGATCCCGGTTCGTGGAGGGGTCTAGCGGTCGGGGAGGGGGTCGAGCACCCCGATCACGCCTTCGGCAGCCAGGGCGGCGATCGCATCGCCGCCGAGGCCGAGGCGCTCCGACAGGACGGACTCGGTGTCCTCGCCCAGCATGGGGGCGTGGCGGTCGGGCTGCTGCCAGCCGCTGAGCTTCATGGGGCTGGGCTGGTAGCGGACCTCGCCCAGGGTGGGGTGGTGGTAGGTGCGGACCATGCCTCGGGCGATCACGTGGTCGTCGGCCAGCACCGCGGCCATGTCGTTGACCGGGGATGAGGGGATGTCGTAGCCGTCGAGCAACTCGGTCAGCTCGGCGCTGGTCATACGGGCGAACACGGCTTCGAGCTCACCCACCACGAATTCTCGGTTGGCCACCCGGGCGGCGTTGTCGCGGCTGCGGGGATCGTCGATCAGGTCCCGGCGGTCGATGGCCTGGCAGAGGTTGCGCCAGAACTTCTCGTCGCGGGCCACCACCACCACATGGCCGTCGCGGGTGGTGAACGCCTGCCAGGGGACCATGTGGCTGTGGGCGGTGCCCTGGCGGGTGGCCACCCGCCCGGAGTTCAGGTAGTCGAGGCCGTCGTAGGCCAGCAGCGACACCAGCGAGTCGAGCATGGACACGTCGGCGTGGCGGCCGGAGCCGTGAAGCTCGCGCCCGCAGAGCGCGCCCAGGATCGAGATGCAGGCGTAGATGCCGCCGGCCAGGTCGGCCAGCGGCGTGCCCACCCGGGCCGGGGGACCGTCGGGCTCCCCGGTGTAGTCCATGTGGCCGCTGTAGGCCTGGATGACGAGGTCGAAGGCGGCCTTGTCCCGCAGGGGCCCCGTCTCGCCGAAGCCGGTGACGGTGGCCGTGATGATGTCGGGGTTGCGGGCCTTCAGGGAGTCGTGATCGATGCCGAGCCGATCCATCACGCCGGGCCGGAAGTTGTCGATCACCACGTCGGCGGTCTCCACCAGCCGGTAGAACAGCTCCAGGCCCCGGTCGCTCTTGAGGTCGAGCACCACGCTGCGCTTGCCCCGGTTCATGAACAGGTGGATGGCGCTCTCGCCCCGCAGCGGCGCGATGTTCGGGTTGCGGGCGGTGTCGCCCCGGTGGGGCTCGACCTTGATCACCTCGGCGCCCATGTCGGCGAGGATGGTTCCGCCGAACGTGCCCGCGATGACTTGGCCCAGCTCCAGGACGGTGACGCCCTCCAGCATGGCTCCCACGGCTGCGCTACCGGCCCCAGGTGATGGGCACGACTTCTCCCGTGAGGGCGGCGGCGTCCACGGCCCGCGACACCATCAGCACGTTCAGCCCCTCCTCCCCGGTAGCGAGGATCGGGTCCCGGCGCTGTTGGCCCACGCTGTTGATGAAGGCGTGGGTCTCCTCCTGCATCGCTCCGAAGTGCTCCCCGAGGGCCCAGTCTCCGGGCATGTACGAGCCGAGCAGGGCGACGTTCATGCTCACGTCGGGCGTGTAGGGGGCGGGCACCGGCACCCGGCTGGCCATCAGCACGTCGCGGTGGTCGTCCTTGACGCTGATCGTGCCGTCGCGGCCGAACAGCTCGAAGTCCATCGACGCCACGTAGGCGGGCCAGAACTCGGGCAGCTCCCAGCTCACGCCGAGGTTGGCGACCATCCCGTCATCGAAGGTGAGCACGCTCCAGGTGGCGTCGGGGGCGGCGTAGTCGTCGTGGATCCTGCCCCGCGAGGAGGCGGCGTAGGCCGACGCCGGCAGCGGGCCGTCGAGATACCAGAACAGCAGGTCGAACAGGTAGGTCATGGTGTTGATCGAGGGTGTGGTCGTGCCGGCCCGCGAGATGACCGAGCGAGCCACGGCCTCGGTCAGGTAGATGGTCGCTTTGGCGCTGGTGACCTGGCCCACATGGCCCCGCAGAACGTGCTCCTTGATGGCCAGGTAGCGGCGGCGGAAGCGCTGGGTGAACCCGGTGTACAGCGCCACGCGGTACTCGTCGGACGCGGCCAGCAGCTTCTCGGCCTCGTCGGGCAGGATCGTCAGCGGCTTCTCCACCAGCGCCGGCTTGCGGGCCAGGATCGAGCCCATGGCCGGGTCGAAGTGGGCGTCCTCGGTGGAGGCCACGATCACCGCGTCGACCTCCGGACGGGCGATCAGCTCGGCCGCGTCGGTGGACCAGGCGTCGGCGCCGCAGGCCTCGGCCAGGGTCTGTGCCTTCTCGCCGATCACGTCGCACACTGCGAGGAAGTCCACGCAGGGGTGGCGATGGGCGATCTGGGCCCTAAGAGTGCCGATGGATCCGGCGCCGATCACGGCTACCCCGACCCCGTCTGCGATGTAGCGGCTGCGTGTCATGAACGCTCCCCGTCTGCTCGGCTTCTAGCGGTCAGCGGCCCGGGCCGCTAGCTCGGCTCGGGCCAGAACGGTGCGGGCCACCCGGGCCACCGCGTAGTCCACCATCCTGCCGTCCACCGCGATCGAGGCCCGCCCGTCGGCCAGGGCCCCCTCGAACTCGTCGATGATGCGGCGGCTGTGGGCGACCTGCTGCTCCGACGGGGTGAACACATCGTTGATGACCGGGATCTGCGCGGGGTGGATCCCGACCTTGCCCCCGTATCCGAGTCGGCGAGCCAGCTCGCACTCGGTGCGCAGGGCGTCGAGGTTCCGGAAGTCCATGAACACCGCGTCCATGGGATGCTCCAGGCCGGCGGCCCGGGCGTCGAGCAGCACCTTGGAGCGGGCGTGCATGAGGCCGGTGCCCTCCGGGGTCCACTCCACCCCGAGATCGGCCACCAGGTCGCCCTGCTCCCCGCTGCCGAACAGCACGGTGGACACCCGGTCGCTGCTGCGGGCCATGTCGTAGGTGGCCCGCACGCCCACGGCACTCTCGATCATCGGGGCCACGACAATCGATCCGACACCGGACCCGGACGACATCTCCAGCGCCCGGAGGGCGCCGTCGAGCTCGTGCAGCACCGTCGGGCTCTCGGCCTTGGGGATCACCAGGCCGGCGACGCCGGCACGGCCGGCCGCGACCACATCGTCCCAGAACATCTCGGTGCTGGGGGCGTTGGTCCTCACATAAAGGGGGATCCCGGCGTGGGGGAGTTCCGCCAGCCCGGCCCGCGCCTTCGGCTTCTCGGAGGGTGCCACCGCGTCCTCGAGGTCGACGATCACGGCGTCCGCGCCTGATTTCACCGCTTTGGGGATGAGGTCGTGGCGATCGCCGGGGATGAAGAGCATCGACCTCAGAGCGTGCACAACAGCGTCCATGTCGAGAGGTTATATGCTGGCGTCGATCTTATATGATCGACTATGTCAGAAATGGGTCCGATAGCGGGTCTGATGGACGGTCCGATGGACGGTCCGGGTGGCGAGCCCGACTCTCGCTACTTGATTGCCATCGGGTTGAGCGGCGAGCCGACCGCCCGGGTGAAGGGCAGCGGAGGGCCGCAGAAGAAGAACTCGTAGGTGCCGTCGGCCGAGCAGTCCCGGGCGAGCGGGTCGAGGTCGAAGATCTCGCCCACCCACAGGCCCATGTGGACGATGACGACGATGTGCATCGGCTGGTAGACGTCGGGGGTCTCGTTGGGCCGAACCTCGAAGCCCCAGGTGTCGGTGGCCACCGCCGCGATGCGGTTGTCGGCGAGCCAGTCGGCGCTGGCCAGCCCCAACCCGGCCGCATCACCGCCCGCGTAGTCGGCCCAGGCGCCGCGGGCCCGGACCTGGGTGATGGCGCCGGTGCGCACGAACACGTGGTCGCCCTGCCCGACGGAGACCCCGCCGAAGGCGGCCGCCTCGTCGAGGTCGTCGCCGCTGATGGCGTAGCCGGGCTCGAGCCACTCCAGCCCCTTGGCCGCGGCCACATCGAGGAGCACCCCCCGGCCGGCCATGGCCCCCGCCCCCTGGCTTACCGAGTTCTTCAGCGCGCCCTTGCTGGTCACCCAGTCGGCGGAGTAGCCGTTGTAGATGCGCTTCTCGAACACGATGTGGCCCAGCGAGTCCCACTGGGTGCCGCATTGCAGCGGCATGATGATGATGTCGTCGGTGCCGGCGAAGTGCCGGTCGACACCCCCGTAGAAGTCCCGCACCGCGGTGCCCGCCACCGCGTCGGCGCCGTCCCGGATCATCAGGTGGATGGGATTGAACCGGCCCGAGCCGGTCTGGGGCCCCGCATCGTCGTAGGGGAGCGCCATCGAGATCGTCCTGCCTGCCTTGATCAGGGCCGCGGCCCTGGCCACATGCTCGGGCTCGGTGAAGTTGAGGGTCCCTCGCTGATCGTCGTCTCCCCAGCGGCCCCAGTTGGAGAGCCGCTCGGAGATTTCTCGCACCGTGTCGATGTTGGGGGTTGCCATTCCGGAGGGTCCTTTCTCGGGGCCTGCGGGCGGGGGCGTACCGGCCGGGCACCCTACGGACGGCGGGCACGCCGGCCAAACCGGACCAGCCCGGCGAGCTGCCAGCGCTCTAGACCCGCCAGACTGGAGGCCGGGCCATGCAGGTAGACCTCACGTCCGAGCAGGAGATGTTCCGGGACGCGGTGCGCGACTTCTGCGAGCGCGAGATCTCCCGGGACTACGTAAGGGAGTGCGACCGCGAGCGGCGGGCACCGCAGGACCTCTACGAGAAGCTGGGGCAACTGGGCTGGCTGGGCATCAACATCCCCATCGAGTACGGCGGAGCCGGTGGCGGAGCGGTCGAGGTGGCCGTCCTGCTGGAGGAGGTCGGCCGGGCGTTCCTGGACCTGGCCCTCTGGGTGTTCAGGGCGGTCACCTGGGGCGGGCTGGCCGTCGGGCGTGACGGCTCCGAGGAGCTCAAGCGGGAGGTGCTGCCCCGGATTGCCGACGGCACCCGGTCGGTGTGCTACTCGCTGACCGAGCCGGAGGCAGGCTCCGATGCGGCCTCCATCTCGTTGTCGGCGGTGCCCGATGGCGACCACTTCGTGCTGAACGGTCAGAAAGTGTTCACGTCGGGATTCAAGGTGAGCGACTACGACCTCGTGGCCGCTCGCACCTCGTCGGAGGGACCCAAGCACCACGGCATCAACAACTTCCTGGTCGACACCTCCTCGCCGGGCATCACCTGGACGCCGATGGAGACCCTCGGCCACTGGCCGCTGGGGACGGCCCATGTGTTCTTCGACGACGTGCGCGTCCCGCGGGGCCGCATGCTGGGCACCCTCCACGACGGTTGGCGGGACAACGCGGTGTACCTGCGATACGAGCGGCTGTGCTTGTCGGCCGCCCGTACCGGGGCCTCCAAGGCGGCCCTCGCAGACGCTCTCGCCTACGCCCAGCAGCGCCAGCAGTTCGGCCGGCCCATATCACGGTTCCAAGCAGTGAGCCACCGGCTGGCCGAGATGCAGATGCTCACCGAGATATCGGAGATGCTGGTCTACCGCTACGCCGACCGCCTCGACCGCGGCATGGCCACCACCAGGGACGCCGCCATCTTGAAGCTGTACGTGTGCGAGGCCTACAAGAAGGTGGCCGACGAGGGGCTCCAGGTGCTCGGCGGCTACGGCTACACCATGGAGCACGACCTCCAGCGCCACTACCGCGAGTCCCGGCTGGGGGTGATCGGCGCCGGCACTTCCGACATCCAGCGCAACATCATCGCCAAGACGATGGGGATCTGAATGGAGCACACCCTCATCACCGAACAGGCACGGCGCTGGGCGGCCGAGCCCTTCGAGCCGGCCACCTTCGAGGTGGGCCGCAACGACATCCTGCGCTTCGCGCAAGCAATCGGGGCCACCGACCCCGTCCACACCGACGCCGGAGCCGCCCGGGCCGCTGGCTACCGGGACCTGCTGGCACCGCCCTACTTCCCGTACGTCATACGCATGCACGCCGCTCATCTCGCCGACCGCGACCGGCTCGAGGTCGACGGCTCGGCCATCGAGGACGTGCCGCCGCTGGACGTCAAGAGGGCCATGGCCGGTGAGACCGAGATCGAGATGGGCGTGCCGGTCGTCGCGGGCGACACGATCACCCTGCACAAGGAGATCGTCGACATCTATGAGAAGATCGGGCGCTCCGGTCCGATGGCCTTCGTCAAGACCCAGTTCACGTTCTGGAACCAGCACTCGGAGCTGGTCATGCGGGAGCGCTTCACGAGGATCTACCGGTGAGCGCCGTCGAGGGCGGGACCGCACCGCGGGATCCGGCCATCCCGGCTGCCGGCGACGACATCCCGCTCCTGACGTGCCGGCCCGACGAGATCGACCTGTTCATGTTCAGCGCCGCGGCCTGGCTCCTGCATCGGGTCCACTACGACGCCCCTTTCACCACCGACCAGGACGGCCACCCCGGCCTGCTGGTTCACGGCCCGCTGCAGGGTGCCTGGATGATGCTGGCGGTGCAGGCCTGGCTCGGCGTGGGGGCGTGGCCGCGGTCGATCAGCTACCGCCACTTCGCTCCGGCCTACGCCGGTGACGGCCTGGAGTGCGGTGGGATGGTCACCGCCGTAGACGTGGAGGCGGGGTCCTTCGACGCCGATCTCTGGGTTCGCAAGCTCGACGGCACCGTCACCACCCGCGGCTCAGCGTCGTTCGGCCTCCCGCCCTGGGAGTAGCGGGTGGACGTGGCTGGCCCGCTCCAGCCAGCGGCCGCCCACGTACATCAGCAGCGACGAGCACGCCGCGCTGGCGGCCACGCAGAGCCAGGCGGCGGAGTAGCCCAGCGCCTCCACGATCGCGCCGAACAGCAGTGGCCCTACAATCCCGCCCGCGTAGAGCCCGGTCCCGGCGATGCCGGTCGCCAGGCCGGGAGCCGACGGGGTGCGGCTCACGATGGCGTAGTTGAACAGCGCCGGCCAGCCCCAGCCGCTCCCGAAGGCCAGGACGGTCACTGCCAGCAGCGACACGGGCGTCGACACTTGTCCCATGAGCACGAAGCAGGCAGCGCCCACCGCCATGAGTCCGGCCAGCAGCGGGACGTGGAGGCGGGGCGACCGGTCGCCCATCGCGCCCCACAGGACCCGGCAGCCGATGCCGGTCACGCTGCTGACCGCGAGGATGGTCCCCGCTGGCCCGGGCCCCACTCCGGCCGCGACGGCCGACTCCACGTAGAAGGCAGCCACCGACGCCCCGCCCACCACCGCGGTGGCTGCGGCCGCGGCCAGCACCACCAGCGGTCCCACCGGCACGCCCTCGGTGGGACGGGCCGCGCTGCCGCGGCGGCGGCGCGGGCCCTGGCGACCCCACAGGATCAGGGGGACGGTGGCCACCGCCGCCAGTAGGAACGCCCACCGCCAGCCCACGGTCAGGCCCAGCAGGGGAACGGAGGCCCCGGCCAGCAGGGTGCTGATCGGTCCCGACGATTGCTTCACCCCGAAGGCGGCACCCTGCAGCCGAACCGGGATCCGCTGGGTCATCACAAGGTTGGACGCCGGCAGGGCGGCGCCGTTGGCGATGCCGGCCGCCACCATCAACCCCAGCAGCGTGCCATAGTCGCGGGCGAGCAGCGCGATCGCCAGCATCGACGCTCCACCCAGCACGGCCGAGGAGGCCACCGCCCGGCGGCCGCCGACGGCCTCGCAGAAGCGGCCTCCGGGGACCGACGAGAGCGCGGAGGCCAGGTAGTAGGCCGACGCAGCCAGTCCGAGCCGGGTCTCGCTGAATGAGAGCTCATCGCGGATGAACACGGCCAATGCGCCCAGCAGGAAGACCGGCAGGGCCCCGAGCGCGATGGACGTGGTCGACACGGCGAGGCCGGCGATCGCCGAGCGCCGGTCGCCGGCCCCGGTCATGGACTCCGAGGCCCCGGTGCGGCTCACCCGAGGCTGGCGCGCTCGAGTGCGTCCCACACCGACGCTACGGCCGTACGGAAGGCTGGTTCGGTGGGGGTGTCTCGGGTTCGCGGCCGGGCCAGCGGGACCTCCACGGTCTCCAGCGCCCATGCCGGCGGCCCGGCGAGCACCGTGACCCGGTCCGACAGCAGGACGGCCTCCTCCACGTCGTGGGTGACGAACACGTAGGTGCGCGGGTCGAACTGCCAGGCCGTCTCGAACTCGGCCCAGAGCTTGCGCCGGGTGATGGCGTCGAGGTGCACGAAGGGCTCGTCGAGCAGCAGCACGTCGGCGTCGTGGGCGAAGGCTCTCGACATGCCGGCCCGGGTCTGCTGCCCGGCCGAGAGCGTCGAGGGCATCCGGTTGAGCATTCCCTTGAGGCCGACGCGGTCCGCGCTGAAGGATCGGATCTTGCGGTAGAGCTGGCGGCGCTTGGCGCTGAACTCCACCCCGATGCCGATGTTGCGGCCAGTGGTCCACCACGGGATCAGCGTGGGGTCCTGGAACACCATGGCCGTACGGTTCGGGCGGATCTGGCGGCCGCGGAAGCGAACCGAGCCTGCCTGGGGCTCGACCATGCCTGCAAGCACCCGCAAGAGGGTGCTCTTGCCGCACCCGGTGGGACCAACGATGGCGTGCACCGTTCGTGTCTCGATGGTGAGGTCGAGGTCCTTGATGGCCTCCACCTCGCCGGCTGTGCCGTCGCCGTACCGGTACGAGACGTCTTTCAGTTCGACCTGCACTGCTGGTCTCCCCGGAGTCTCCGGCCGTGCGGCGAGGGCTTCGACTTGACTCGAATGGCGGGCAAGATATTATCTAATGTATAGTGCATGATCGGTTGGGCCTCGCGACTACCGTCGGGCTCGAGCCGGCGAAGCGGCTGCCACCCTCCGGGAGGTGGCCGGATCCGATTCTCTGCGAAGGGGAGGACAAAATGTCAAGACGGAACCGACTGGTAAAGGTGGTCACGGCGATCGCCGCTCTCAGCCTGCTGGCTGCGGCCTGCGGCGATGACGAGCCGGCGGCCGTGGTCGACACCAGTGCGATCGAGGCTGAGGCCGCTGCGGCCCAGTCCGAGGCCGAATCGGCCCACGCTGAGGCTCATGCGGCCCAGGAGGCCGCCGACGCGGCAGCAGCCCAGGCTGCTGAGGCGCTCGCTGCGTTCGAGCAGGCCCAGGCAGACGCGGCTGCGGCTGGCGAGGCCGATGCTGCCGCGGCTGCCGCGGCACAGGCCGAGCTCGATGCGGCGCTGGCTGCTGCTGAGGCCGCTCAGGCTGCCGCCGAGGCCGCCCAGGCCGACGCGATGGCGGCTCAGGCCGACGCTGAGGCCGCTCAGGACGAGGCGATGGCCGCCCAGGAAGCGGCGATGATGGAGCCCGAGGCGGCCTCGATCATCCGGTTCGCGTTCGCTCCGGACCCCGTCTGGGACTGGCTGACCGACACCGGTCTGCTGGCCCAGTGGGAGGAGGAGAACAACATCCGCATCCACACCAGCTCCACCTGGGACGAGTTCACCTACTTCGCAGGGGGCCACGGCGACATCGTGTCGATGGGCACCCAGGAGATCCCGGTGCTCGAGAACGAGACGTCCATTACGACGGTCACCTTCGGCAAGTACAACTTCCAGCGCTCGCCGATGATGCGTCGCGCCGGCGATCCGTACGAGACCCTTGCCGACATCCCGCTCGGCTCGAACATCTGCGTGAGCAGCCCCGTGTCGAACACCGGCTTCTGGACCGTGCTGGCCGACCAGCTCCACGGCATCGACTACCGCGTTGGTGGAGGCGACTACAACCTGATCGTCAACGACCACTTCGTGAACCCGACCAACCTGCTGCGCGGCGACTGCGAGGCTGCGGTGGTCATTCCCGAGGCGGCCGTGCCGCACCTGCGCGCCGGCGAGATCGAGATCATGTACGGCGGACGGATGCCGTTCCAGCTCTACAACGAGTTCTCGGGTCTCAATGACGGCAAGAACCATGTGATGTCCAACCTGTTCACCGCCACCGAGGAATGGTACGACTCTCACCCGCGTGAGGTCGCCGCATTCCTGGAGCTGTGGCAGATCGGCATCGCGGAGTGGGAGGAGAACACCGCCGACATCGTGCGGGCGTACCCACAGCACTTCGCGGTCGAGGACGAGGCCGACGTCGAGTTCACCGTCCAGTTCATGCAGGGAGCCAACGACTGGTTCGTCGAGAGCGTCTATCTCGACCAGGAGTGGATCGACAATGAGGTCGCCATCTACGACTTCATGACCGAGTTGCACCCCGACAACCCGAACGGGCTGCCGGTGGGCTATCCGGCTCCTCGATATGAGGTAGTCGGCCCCTAGTTGTTGCGGCGAGAGTGGCGGGCTGACCGGCGTCCCCTCCAAACGGTCAGCCCGCCATTCGATCCTTGCCGTGGCCGGCGGCCCCTGCGTTGTGCTGCAGGGGCCGCCGGCCCGCCGCAGGGACTGACATGCGAGTAGGGGAAGCTTGCGTACGGCAACCGATGCCCTGGCTGTGCGCACCAGTCTTTCTAAGGTGAACCACTGTGACGACCACAGAACCGACAGCACCACCCATCGAAACGCCGCCGGCTGATCGCGTCACCGAGGAGGAGCTCGCTCGCAAGGCGCGCCGCGCCGAGCTGACCTCGCGCTGGTTCTGGCGGATCCTCAGCTACATCGCGGTGCTGGCCATCTGGGAGTTCGCCCTCCTCGACATCTTCAGCTTCCTTCGGGGCAGCCCCCTGGATCCCAAGCTGCTCCCCGGACCCTCCGAGGTGGTGGCCACCTTCTTCGAGATCTGGGGAGAGGGCACGATGCCGGCGGCCTTCCAGGCCACCCTGACCCGCATCGCGGTCGGCTTCGGCCTGTCGTTCCTGATCGGAGCGATGATCGGGATCCTGATGCAGTCCAAGTGGTTCGAGGGGTTCTTCAAGGACGCAGTGCTGATCAGCCTGTCGGCGCCGGGGCTGATCTGGGTGCTGATCACCGCGATCATCTTCGGCAACCGGCCCCTCGGCCCGGCCATCGCCATCATCCTGACCACCTTCGCCCTGGTCACCGTCAACGTCTCCGAGGGAATCAAGGCGCTGCCCAAGGACCTCCTCGACATGGCCAAGTCGTTCCAGGTGAGCGTCTTCAAGCGCAACCGCCAGATCGTGATCCCGCATCTGGCGCCCTACCTGTTCACCGGTCTGCGATTCGGATTCTCGATCGCCTGGAAGGTGACCGTGCTCACCGAGGTCTTCTCGTCGTCGGAAGGGATCGGCTTCGAGATGCGGATCAGCGCCGTACTGTTCGACATGAGTGAGTTCCTGACCTGGATCCTGGCCTTCTTCTTCTTCGCCCTGTTCCTCGAGAAGGTCGTTCTGGAAGCCATCGAGAGGCGCTACTTCCGCTGGCGCCAGGCCGTTACCGCGACCTGAGGGGAGGGTTCACGATCATGACCGTCACCGAGACCCGTCCGGGCACCGCCGGCTCGCAGCCGGCGCCCAACCCCGGGCAGCGCCTTATCTCGCTCCCCGCGAAGATCGCCAAGTCGCCGCACTTGGCCCGAGTGCTGTTCCCCATTGCGCTGTTCGCGGTTTGGGAGCTCTCACTGATAGCGGTGGAGGAGGTCTGGCCCTTCGCGGTCGACGTGCTGCCCACGCCCAGCGAGGTCGGCGGGTTCATGTGGGACGAGTTCATCACCGACACTCTCGCCCGCAAGAACCTCTACGAGACCTTCTTCATCTCCTTGCGCCGGCTGCTGTCAGGCTTCGCCATAGCCATGGTCCTGGGCACCGCCTTGGGGCTTGCCATGGGCCTCTCGCGGGCCACCAACGCCTTCTGCCACGACTGGACCATGGCCATTCTGGCCATGCCCGCCCTGGCCTGGGCGCTGTTCAACAGCATCATCTTCGGCTTCGACGACCGGGGCCCGATCCTGACGGTGATCCTGGCCGGCATCCCCTTCGTGATCGTCAACGTGCGGGAAGGGGTGCGCAACACGCCGCGCGAGCTATTCGACATGGCCCGCTCGTTCCAGGTTCCGCAGTCGAAGGTGATCCGCCATGTGCTGGTGCCGTCGCTGATGCCGTTCATGTTCGCGGCGGCCCGGTACTGCTTCTCCATCGGCTGGAAGGGCCTGGTCATCGCCGAGGTGTTCGGCGGCCAGGACGGCGCCGGCTGGACCATCAAGTTCTGGTACGACGCCCACCGGGCCCACGGTGTGGTCGGCTACGCCGCATTCTTCGTGATCTTCGCCATCCTCTTCGAGCGGCTCGTCTTCGAGCCCATCAGCCGCCGGGCCTTCCGCTGGCGGCCGCAGCTCCAGACCGAGGTGGTCGAGGAGGCCTTCGGCGAGCACCACGAGCACTACGGCGAGGAAGAGACCGCTAGGCACGGATAGGCCCGTTGAGGGCAGGAACTGTCGGAGACAACGAGTGAACGGACGATCAAGTGGCTGAGATCAGAATCAAGAACCTACACAAGGAGTTCGGCGTCGGCGAGGACAAGGTGGTCGCGCTGGAGGACGTGAACCTTGACATCACCGGGCACAGTTTCGTGTCCATCGTCGGGCCCTCCGGCTGCGGGAAGTCGACGCTTCTCAACATCCTCACCGGGATCGAGACGCCTACCAGCGGAACGGTGGCGATCACCAGCGACGGACACGTCGCCGCGCCCGGCTACGTGTTCCAGGCCGCCCGGCTGCTGCCCTGGCGCACCGTGACCGACAACCTGATGTTCGTGCAGGAAGACCGGTCCGAGGACACCAGGAAGCGCTGCCAGCGGTATCTCGAGATGGTTCAGTTGGGCGACAAGGGGACCAAGTTCCCCGGCGAGCTGTCCGGCGGCATGCAGCAGCGGGTGGGCATCGCCCGGGCGTTCTCCATCGAGCCCGACGTGCTGTTCATGGACGAGCCCTTCAGCCACCTCGACGCCATCACCGCCCGGGCGTTGCGGCGGGAGCTGCACCACATGTGGGACGAGACCAAGAAGATGGTGGTGTTCGTCACCCACGATGTCGGCGAGGCGGTCGAGCTGTCGAACCGGATCCTGGTGTTCGCCAAGGGCGGGCGCCTGGAGGACGACATCCAGATCGACCTGCCCTTCCCTCGCGATCCCGCCGACGACGAGGTGGCGGTGGCGAAGGCCCATGTTCTGCGCAAGTTCGAAGAGCTCGATCTTCTCGCCAGCTAGAGGCCGAGCGGGCTCAGGCCACCGACATCAGCACCTTCAGCGAGTCGGAGCTCTTGACTCGCTCGAAGGCCCCCGGCGCCTCCGAGAGACCGAAATGGTCGGTGACGATGGCCTCGAGGTCGAGCACCCCGGATGCGGCCAGCTCGATCCCGCGGGCGTAGTCGTCAACGGTGGCAGCCCGAGGGTTCCGCAGGATGAGCTCCTTGAAGTAGAGCTGGTAGTAGGGCAGGCCCCGGCCTCCACCGGTGAGGGTGCCGAACACGATCACCTCGCCGCCGGTGCCGGCCAGCTCGATGGCCTGGGCCAGGGTCGCCTCGGTCCCGACGGCCTCGACCACAAGGTCCGCTCCCCGACCCCCGGTCATCTCCCGGACCAGCGAGTCGGCGTCGCCGGGTGCGGCCACCGCGGCCGCGCCCAGCCGGCGGGCGAGGTCGCGCTTCCACTCCGAGCGGGTCACGCCCACAACCTTGGCCCCGGCGGCGGACAGCAACTGGGTGAACAGCAGGCCGCTGACGCCGAGGCCCAGCACCACCGCGACGTCGCCGACAGCCACCCGCGCGCCGCGCTGGGCGTGCACGCACGTTCCCAGCACCTGCAGCAGTCCCGCCGCGGCACCGCTGACCGAGTCGGGGACCTCCAGCAGCCGGTGGCTCGGTGCAGCCGCGTATTCGGCGAACACGCCGTCGGCGTCTCGGCCCAACAGACCGCCCTTGAGGCAGATGTTGCCGCGGCCCTTGCGGCACATGGCGCAGGTTCCGCAAACGATGGCCGGGTCGATGAGCACCCTTCGGCCCGAAGGTGGGCCCGTTTCGGCGGCCACCTCCACGACGCCGACCATCTCATGGCCCATGATCCGCGGGTAGGAGACACCGATGGCCCCGCCGAGGATCTTCACGTCGGTACCGCAGATCCCGACGGTGTCGATCTTGACTATGGCGTGGGTGGGGTCGGGCGCCGTGGGATCGGCCGCGTCGGTGTGGGTCAGCTGCCCGGGCGCGGTTACCTGCACGCACTTCATGTCGGTCTCCCCGTCGGCTTCATCGCCGCTGATACTATCGACCAACCTCCTGCGCAATTGAAGAAGGAGCGGACGTGACCGACGCAGGCATCAGCGTCTCGCATAAGAACACCCGCGCCCGGGTGACTGCGCACGAGTTTGTGCGCGAGACCCTCAGGGAAGGCATCCTCGATGGGAGCATTCCCGGTGGGACGAGGCTGGTGCAGGCCGATCTCGCTGAACAGCTCAGTGTCAGCACCACCCCGGTTCGCGAGGCCCTGCGAGACCTCGCTGCGGAGGGCATCGTCGAGCTCGACGCCCATCGGGGCGGCACCGTGCACCGCATCAGCAAGGAGGAGCTCCAGGAGATCTACGAGTTGCGCCTGGTGCTCGAGGTGGTGGCGGTGGAGAAGGCCGCGGAGCGGATAACCCCCGAGCAACTCGCTCGGGTCGGCGCCGTGCTGGAGCAGATGCAGGCGGCGCACCCCACAGCCGACTGGGTGATGCTCAACCGCGACTTCCACATGACCATCTACGAGGCGGCCGGGTCACCCCGGCTGCTGGCAATCCTCCGCACCCTGCTGGACACCTCGGTGATGTACGTCAGCATGGCGTTGAAGGTCAGGCCGCGTGCCCGTGAGCAGGCCACCCGCGACCATCAGCGCATATTCGAGGCTCTCTCTCGCCACGATGCTGAGGTCGCCGCCACGGCGGTCAGGGAACATCTGGAGATCCCGCGGTCGGTCCTCGAGGTCGACCTGCGTTCCTGAGAGCGAGGAGGCAACGCCGATGGCACCCAATGGCTCTGCCGCGCCCGCGGACGGTGTCTCGGGCGCGGAGCAGGCCCGCATCATCGACATTCACTGTCACTTGGCCGTGGCGGAATGCGAGCCGCTGCTGGCCGCTCACCGCCAGCCGGCCTACGAGCCCTACCTCTATTTCATGAACCAGAGCTCCCGGGACCACAACGCGACGATGATCCCGTCGATCTCGGCACAGCTGCACGACCCGGAGGCCCGGATCGAACCGATGGACGCCATGGGCGTCGATGTCCAGGGCCTGGCCACGTTCGTGTCCCAGTACGGCTACTGGCTGCCGACGGCGGTCGCCGTCGAGTCGGCCAGGGTGCAGAACGACACCCTGGCGCAGGCGGTGGCGGACTTCGGCGGCCGGTTCGCGGCAGTGGGCGCCACCGTTCCGCTGCAGGACGTGGACGCGGCCATCGCGGAGATGGACCGGGCTGTCGACGAGCTCGGCTTCAAAGGGCTGCAGATCGGTGGCACCGTCGACGGCCACAACCTCGACGAGCCTCGCTTCCGGCCCTTCTGGCAGGCGGCCGCGGCCAAGGGCGTGCCGGTCATCCTGCATCCCAACGGCTATGAGGAGAGTCACCGCCTCGACGAGTACTTCTTCGTCAACTGCATCGGCAATCCGCTGGAGACAACCGTCGCGGTGCACCGGATGGTCTTCTCGGGGCTGTTCGAGGAGCTGCCCGACCTGAAGCTGGTGCTGTTGCACGGCGGCGGGTACGTGCCGTTCTACGCGGCCCGTGCCGACCACACCTGGGAGGTTCGCCCCGAGACCCGGACCCGTATCCCGGACCGGCCGCCCAGCCATTACTTCAAGCGCCTCTACTACGACACCATGGTGTTCCAGCCCCAGTACGTGCGGCACCTGATCGAGGTGGTGGGCTCGGACCGGGTCATGATGGGGACCGACTTCCCGTTCGACATGGGCGAGGCCGACCCGGTCGGGCTGATCGACCGCGTCGAGGGCCTCACCGAGCCCGAGCGGGTCGCAATCAAGGGCTCCAACGCGGCCCGGCTGTTCAACCTTTAGGCGAGGCGCCGAGCGACCTCTGGCGGCCGCGTTGGATGGCAGACCTGACATAATATATGATCGGCGGGCGCGGCTACGCTCAGGAGGCCAGATGAGTTCGTCGACGACCCCGTGGATCACCGACAGATGGTTCTCCAGCCCGTGGAACTACCTGCCTGAGGCCACCGGGGAGATGCATCTCCCCGAGACCCTCAAGGTGCACGACGTCACCTTGCGCGACGGCGAGCAGCAGGCCGGCGTGGAGTTCACCGCCGACGAGAAGCTGCGCATCGCTGAGTTGCTCAACAACGCCGGGATCCATCGCATAGAGGCCGGCCTGCCCGCGGTGTCACCCGCCGACGAGGAGGCTGTTCGCCGGATCGCGGCGGCCGGGTTCGACTCCGAGGTCTATGCGTTCTCCCGGTGCATGGTCGACGACGTCAAGCTGGCTATCGACTGCGGCGCCACCGGCGTCGTCATGGAGGTGCCGTCCAGCCACCATCTGATCCAGAAGGGCTACCGCTGGCCGGTGGAGCGGGCGCTCGAGGCGTCCATCGAGGCCACCAACTTCGCTCGCGACCACGGCCTGAAGGTGACGTTCTTCCCGATCGACGCCACCCGGGCCGACATCGGCGAGTACCTCGACATGATGGAGCGGGTGGCCACCGACGGGTACGTGGACGCCGTGGCCCTGGTCGACACGTTCGGGGTGCTGTCTCCCCACGCGGTCGCCTACTTCGTGCGACAGACCCGCGACCGCCTCGGTGTGCCCATGGAGACCCACTTCCACATGGACTTCGGCATGGGCGTCGCCAACACCATCCTGGCCGTGACCGAGGGCGTCGAGGTCATCCAGACCACCGTGACCGGGCTCGGAGAGCGTTCGGGCAATACGCCCACCGAGGAGACCATCCTGGCCCTGCTCACCATGTACGGGCTCGACACCGGCATCAAGACCGAGCACTTCACCGACATTTCCCGGGAGGTGCTGGCCATGGCCGGGGTGGCGCAGCCCGGCAACCGCCCTGTGGTCGGGGAACGGCTGTTCAACGTCGAGTCCGGCATCATCGCGACCTGGGTCCGCAACGTCGGCGACGAGGTGACCGAGGCCTTCCCGTTCCGCCCCGAACTGGTCGGCCAGGCCGCCCCCGAGATCGTGCTGGGCAAGGGCTCGGGCGTCGACTCCATACGGGTGTGGCTCGAGCGCAACGACATGTCCGCCACAGACGACGAGATCCTGGAGATCCTCGGGATCGTCAAGGCCAAGTCGCTTCAGAAGAAGGGGCTCCTCAACAACGACGAGTTCGTCGAGTGCGCCCGCAAGGTCATCAGCTAGCCCACGCCGCACGGGGCCGTGACGCCCCCCGCCGGCAATCCCATCTCTAACAAGGAGCACCAGTGAAAGAAGCATTCGGAGTTCTCGGAACCGACTGGAGGGAAGGGATCAACTGGCAGGAGGTGCGCGAATGGCGCCTGCGCCGGGCCCGCGAGGCCATGCGCCGCCACGGCCTCGGCGCCATGCTGCTGATGTACGACGAGAACATCCGGTACGTCACCTCCACGATGACGCCGGGCTGGAACCAGCTCAAGCCCGGTCTGCGCTACGCGGTGCTGATCGAGGGCAAGGAGCCGATCCTGTACGAGCAAGGCGACATCGGCTACCACATCCGCGAGCACTCGCCGTGGATCCCCAAAGAGAACGTGCGCTACTCCTACGCCTGGATCAAGGGAGCGGCCGGGCCTGCGTCCACCGCCCAGGTCACCAAGTTCACCTCCGCGTTGATGAACGACCTCGAGGACGCCGGAGTCTCAGATCAGCCCCTCGGCGTGGACTTCATGGACCTCAACATGATCAGGGCCTTTGAGGAGCGCAACATCAACTGGGTGGACGGCATGACCCCGATGATGGAGGCCCGCGCCATCAAGAGCCCCAACGAGCAGAAGGCCATGCGCATCGTCGGGTCGATCTGCGACGTCACCCACTACGAGTTCTCGCAGTTCCTCAAGCCGGGGCTCACCGAGAACGAGGTCACCGCCTTCGGGATGGAGTACCTCTACAACTTCGCCGGCATGGAGAACGTCGAGGACGTCATCGTCTCCTCCGGCCCCAACGCCTGGCCGAACTGGCGCAACCACGGCGACCGGATCATCCGTCCCGGCGACCTGGTCATCATCGACCTGGCCGCACTCACCTGGAACGGCTTCAAGTCGTGCGTGTACCGCACCTACTGCGTGGGCGGCACCCCCACCGACGAGCAGAAGCAGTACTACGACCTCGCCAACAAGTGGTTGCAGGACTCCATCGAGGCCACCCGGCCCGGTGTCACCACCGCCGACATCGCCGCGGTGTGGCCCTCGGCCAAGGACATCTGGGGCTACGAGGAGGAGGACGAGGCCGCGGCCAACCTCTGGGGCCACGGCCTCGGGCTCGCCCAGTACGACCAGCCGGTGATCTCGCGCATCTGGTCGCTGGACCACCCCCAGGAGATCCAGACCGGCATGGTTTTCGCGTTGGAGACCCAGCACGGCAAGCTGCACGAGTTCGGCGTGCGCCTCGAGGAGATGATGATCGTCAACGAGACCGGCGTGGAACTCATCTCCACGTTCCCCCTCGACGAGATCATCTGCGTCGGGTGAGTTCCGGCGCGGCCGCCGTCCGGCTCGGCCCGGTTCGGTGAGCGCCAGCGTGTCTGCGGTAGGTGTAAACGACGGCGGGGCCCCGGCGCTGGTTTTGCCCCTGGGCCACCCGGCCGCGTCCGACGTGGCCGCGTCGGGTGCCAAGGGCGCGGGTCTGGCACGGGCCATGGCTGCCGGCTTCCCCGTGCCCGACGGCTTCGTGGTCTCTCCCGCAGCGTCGGCGCCCGCGCTGGCGCTCGCTGAGGCCCAGATGGACAGCCGGGGCTCCGGCGGCGCCCGGATGGCCATCATCGGTTGTGATCTCGGCGCGGAGTTGACCGACGCGCTGGCCTTGGCTGCGGCGCGCCTGCCCGAACCGCTGATCGTGCGTTCCTCCAGTGTTCTTGAAGGCTCCGGCGAGTGGTCAGGCGCCTTCACTTCGGTGCCGGAGGTCCGCCGCGACGAGATAGGCAAGGCGGCCAAGAGCGTCTGGGCCTCGTGCTACACGCTGGAAGTGCTGGAGCGCTATGAGGGCTCAGGCGTCGAGCCCGTCTCGGCACCGATGGGCCTGGTGGTGCAGCCCGAGATCGCCCCCGACTTCGGAGGGGCCGCGCTGGTCTTTGCCGACGGGTCGGTGAGGATCGACGCGGTCAAGGGATCGCCACGTGACCTGATGGCCGGATGGTTGTCGGGAAGCCGGGCCGAGATCGTCGGCGGCGAGGTCGCGGGAAGCGACGCGGTGGAGCTAGTCGGCGCCGAAGGCTTGCTGGCGGTGGCCGAGATGGCAATGAGGGCCCGCCGCGAGCTGGGCTGCAACCTGATCGAGTGGGTCATGGTGGACGGGGCGCCGCTGCTGTTGCAGGTTCAGCGCTCCCAAGCCGGCGCAGGCGCCGAGAGCCTCGAAGTGCCAGCCGCTCTCGGCCACCGCTTCGCGTTGGACTTCGTGCGCCTGGCCCGCGGGTACCCGGGCTCGGTGGGCGAGGAGCTGGTGCTGGGATGGCTTCCGGGGATGGGAGGTCGTCCGCTGAAGCCGGTCGAGCCTCCCGAAGGAATCGGTGTCGAAGAGCTGGCCGACGAGGCCCGAGCCCTTTCCCGCCGTCTGGTGGCTCAGGCGTGGGGCGTGGCCCCGCAGTCCGCCGACGAGGCCCACGCAAGGGCCATGAGCGTGCTCAGGCGCATGCGCAGCGACCGGCCCAACGAGTCGATAGAGGCGCTGCAGGCGTTGGTGCCGGTCGACGAGAGTTCGGCGGCCCGGCTGCTGGGCATGGCCCGCCGGCTGATCGAGCAGACCCGCCCCACGGGCCGGCAGGGCCTCGATCGGTGGGAACCGGTCCTTGCGGGCGTGGCCGCACTTCAGGGCGAGGTCTACGCCGGCCGTGGAAGCTCCGGCGGTGTGGGCGCCGGGAGGCTGGTCTGGGTGGAGCACTCCAAACAGACCGACCATGTGCGGCCTCGCGACATCATCGTCACCCAGTACCCGCTGGCCAACCTGTCGCCGCTGCTGTTTGACGCGGCCGGGTTCGTCTCGCTGGGCGGCGCGCCCACCGCGCACCTCTTCGAGGTCGCCCGCTCGCTGACCGTGCCGGCCGTAGTCGACTGCCCTGTCGGCGACATCGTGCGAGCCGGTCCGAGGCTCGGCATGCTCGACGGCGACGTCGGCCGTGTCGCCATCCTCGGTGCCGACGACGGCGCCGCAGGATGATGGCGTTGTAGGTGTCTGAGTCCACGTCTGAGGCCGGGTCCGTGCCCGCTGTCGGGGTGGTCGGCCTCGGCGTGATGGGTGGCGCTATGGCCCAGCACATCCGGGCCGCGGGTCACGATGTCGTCGGTTTCGACATCGAGGAGGGCCGCGCCGCCGGATGCGGGGTCCGCCCGGCCGCCTCCCCGGCGGAGATGGCCGCCGAGGTCGATGTGGTTGTGTTCTCCCTGCCGTCCGTCGAGTCGCTTCGTGAAGCCAGCCAGGCCGTTGCGTCGGCCCGGAAGGCTGGACTCGTGGTGGTGGAGACGGGCACCTTCGGGATCGAGGCCAAGCAGGAGGCGAGGACCATCCTGGAGGCCGCCGGCGCGGCGGTGCTCGACGCACCCCTCAGCGGCACCGGCCTGCAAGCTGCTGATGCCACCCTGATCGTCTATGCCAGCGGTGATCCGGACGCGTTCGCGGTGGCTGAACCGATCCTCGGCTACATCGGCCAGCGGACCTTCTACCTGGGCGAGTTCGGCAACGGATCACGCATGAAGTTCGTGGCCAACCTGCTGGTCTCGGTCCACACCCTGGCCGCCGCCGAGGCGCACCGGCTCGGTGAGGCCAGCGGGCTGGACCCGCAGGTTGTGCAGGAGGTGATCGGCGCTGGCGTCGGATCGTCGAAGATCTTCGACATCAGGGGGCCGATGATGGCATCGAGGACCTACGAGCCGCCCTCGGCCCGCCTGGCCATCATCCGGAAGGACTCCGAGATCATCGCGGCGCACGCCCGGGCAGTGGGTGCGCTCACCCCGCTTCTCGATGCCGCCCTGCCGCAGTACCGGGCGGCCATGGACCGGGGTCTGGGCGACCTCGACGCCGCGGTGCTCCACCGGCACCTCGCCGAGACATCACCGTGAGCACGCCCGGCTCGCTAGGGGGCTACGCCAAGGGACCCTTCTCGGTCGATTGGGAGGAACGCTACGACATGGCCCGCCTGCGGCGCGACCGGGTAGCGGCCGCCCAGCGGGAGCTGGCCGAGGCCGGTGCGGACGGGCTGATGGTGTGGAAGGACGAGAACGTCAGGTACCTCACCTCGCTGAGGGCGCAGCTGATAGCGGGCAAGACCATGGCGCTCAACGGCGCCCTGCTGCAGTCGGGCGAGGAGCCCGTTCTGCTGTGCTCGGGCGGGGAGATCGACAAGGCCCGGGCCGGAATGGATTGGATCGCGGAGGCTCACGCCATCCCCATCATGGAGCAGGCGGAGCTGGTCGACGGCTTCGTGCGCAGCATCCTGCGGCCCATCCTCGTCGAGCGAGGCCTCGACAGCGGCCGGCTGGGGGTTGACGCGGCCAGCGTCTCGTTCATCGAGGCACTGAGGGCTCACCTGCCCGAGGTCGAGGTGATCGACGGCGACACCATCATGCAGCGGGCCCGGCTCATCAAGACCGACGTGGAGATAGCCATCATCGAGGAGGCCTGCGCCATCGGCGACGCCGTCACCCAGCGGGCGCTCGATGAGACGCGAGCCGGGCGCCGCGAGCTGGAGGTGGCCGGCGACGCCATGCAGACGCTCTTCCACCTCGGCGGCGAGATGGCCCACGTGATCACTCCTTTCGTCGCCTCGGGCGAGCACATGTCGCCGCCGCATCGGCTGGCCACCGACAAGCTGATGCGCAATCACGACCTCTGCTTCATCGACATCGGCGCCATGTGGAACGGCTACTTCGCCGACATAGGCCGCACCACGGTCATAGGCCGGCCCAGCCGCCAGCAACGGGAGATCTACACCGCGGTCTACGAGGGGCTCAAGGCCGGCATCGACAAGATGCGTCCAGGCCTGACCAACGCCGACGCAGCTGAGGCGGTCGTCTCCAAGATCGCCGAGTTCGGGCTGGCCGACCACCTGTTCAGCCTGTTCATCGGCCACGGGATCGGGGTGGGCGCCAACGAGCCGCCCTACATCGGCGAGAGTATGCCTGGAGCCACCGTGTGCGAGTTCGAGCCCAACATGGTGTTCGCGGTCGAGCCGCTGGTGTGGGTGCCCGAAGTCCCGGGCGGGGGCGGCGTGCGTATCGAGGACATGGTGCTGGTCACCGAGGGCGAGCCCCGGGTGCTGTCGAGGGTCGAGTACGAGGAGAGGCTGCTGCTGTGAGAAACGTAGGTTCAGAAATGGGCAGAGAGGTCAACAATGAGCGATAGGAAGGTTCGGCTGGGCCTGGTCGGGCTCGGCTGGTGGGGAGGCGAGCTGGCGGCCGCGGCCCGGCGATCGGGTGTGGCAGAGGTCGTGGCGTGCCACGCCCGGACTGCGGCCGCCCGGGAGGACTTCGCCCAGCGGGTCGGTTGCCGGGCGGTGGGCTCGATGCAGGAGATGCTGGCAGCCGACGATGTGGAGGGGGTGATGCTGGCCACACCCCACAGCGTCCACGCCGACCAAGTCTGCGAGGCCGCCGACGCTGGCAAGCATGTACTGGTCGAGAAGCCGTTCACCCTCACCGCCGGAGAGGGGCGCCGGGCGGTGGTCGCCGCCGAGGGGGCCGGGATCGTGCTGATGGTGGGCTACCAGAGGCGCCGCCAGGCCGCGAACCGCCGCATCCGCCAGATGCTCGACGACGGCGAGTTGGGCACGGTGCTGGTGGCCTCGTCCATGTTCAACGTGTCCCACGGCTATCCGGCGACCTGGCGGGCCAACGGGACGGAGACCCCGCTGGGCGGGATGACGGGGCTCGGCGTTCACATGATCGACACCTACCACTACCTGCTCGGCCCGATAGCGGCGGTCAGTGCGTTCAGCCGCAGCGTCCTGCCCACCCAGCCCTTGGACCACGCCACCGGGCTCATGTTCGAGTTCGAGTCGGGGGCGGTCGGAACCCTCCTCACCACTCACTTCGTGCCGGGCGCGGTTGAGGTCAGCGTGCACGGCACCTCGGCGGCCGCGTTCAACCGCCGCGACGGCGCCAGCCTGCTGGTGCAGGCCAAGGGCGACACCGTCCCCACCGAGGTGGACCTTGCCGCCAACGACCCGCTGGTCGATCAGGTTGCCGCCTTCGCGGCCGCTATCGCCAGCGGCGCTCCCGTCGAGACCGACGGCCGGGTCGGCCTGGCGGTGACAGAGGTACTCCAAGCCGCGGTAGCCAGCGCCGAGAGGCGCCAGCCGGTTCAGGTCGCCGAGTTCGCGGCCTGACGAGCCTGCGGGCGGTTGGGATAGACCCGGCGGTGTGGCATCATGGCTGACCGGCGCCCCGGCGCCGGCACGCTCCCTTAGCTCAGCCGGCAGAGCGTCTCCATGGTAAGGAGAAGGTCGTCAGTTCGATTCTGACAGGGAGCTCGGCGCAGGCGCCGGCCTGCGTTTCCCGGCGACGTAGCTCAGTTGGCAAGAGCGCTCGACTCATAATCGAGAGGTCGACAGTTCAAGTCTGTCCGTCGCTACATGGCATCCTCGCCGCGGCGTCATCTCAACCCGGTGGACAACGCTGCCGAGGAGCCGGCGCGTAACGTCCGCGGCGATCGCGAGTCTCAATCTTCACCGGACATGGTCTCTCTCGTCGAGCGGGCCAAGTCCGGCGATCGGGAGGCGTTCGACCGGCTCGTGCGGATCACCCACTCTGATTCGTACGCGCTGGCTCTTCGCCTGACGGGCAGTACGGAGGATGCTCGCGACGTGGTTCAAGAGGCGTACCTGAGGGCCTACCGGAGCATCGGCCGATTCCGGGGCGACGCGCTCTTCAGCACCTGGCTGTACCGCATCGTGGCCAACTGCGCGGCCACTCACATCGGCCGCCGCCGGCTCCACCGCCATGATCACCTCGGCGCCCATGACGACGTGATCGACACCCGGCCCGACTATGACCCGACCCTGCTGGGGGACGTGGCCGCGCTGCGGGTGAACCTGGACGCCGCCATCCGCGACCTCCCGCCCCGCCTGCGGTCGGTGGTCGTGCTGCGGGACATGTACGACCTCCCCCACGATGCCATCGCCAAGGAGCTCGGCATCTCGGTGACCGCCGCGAAGGTGCGGCTGCACCGGGCTCGCCGGCGTCTGCGCGAACAGGTGCTCCCCCTTCCCGGAGAGGACCACGATCATGGCCAGTGAATGCACCGACTGCGTCTCGGTGAGCGACGCCCTCGCCGCGGCCGCCGGCTCCGACCGTGCCCTCGGACCCTCGGAGCTGGACCATCTGGCCACATGCCTGCGGTGCCGGGCCGAGCAGTCCCGCTACCGGCGGCTGATGGAGGCCATGCAGTCGCTGCGGGAGGCGCCCACCAGCGAGGACTCCCGCCTGGAGTCGCAGATCTTGGAGACGCTCGACGTCTACGGACACCGCTGGGCCCGGATCACCAACTCCGGCGTGGCGGCGGCCGTGGGCGGCATCGCGGCGGGGGCGGCCGCCACCGCGGGCTTCATCGCGGCCCGTCATCGCCGCGCCGCCAGACTGGCTTCCTAACAGGCGCGCCCGCCTGCCCCTCCGGGGGACTGGTGCCGTAGCCGTTCGGGGGGTGTCGCTGGTAGCCTTTCCGGCTGCTGAGGGGCGTGGCTCAATTGGCAGAGCACCGGTCTCCAAAACCGGCGGTTGGGGGTTCGAGTCCCTCCGCCCCTGCGAATCGCCGATGGCCACCGCCTGCGGCGACACAACCCATCCGAGGTGAACCCAACCATGGCGATGAACCGTCAGCAAAAGCGAATGCTGCAGAAGCAGGGCGAGGTCGATGCCGAAGGCACGCCGGTCCGCACCCGCAGCCGCCCCGCGTCGACGCCGACCGAGCGGACCTCACCCACGCAGTTCCTGCGCGAGGTAAGAGGCGAGCTCCGCAAGGTGGCCTGGCCCAGCCGGGCCGAGACGGTCAACTACTCCATCGTCGTGCTGGTCACGGTCGTGGTCCTCACAGCCATGATCTACGGGCTCGACTGGGTCTTCTCCACATTCATACTCGAACTGTTCGATACGTGAGGTCCCGGAACCCATGACTGACACGCCCGTCACAGACGCACCCGCCACCGACACGGCCGCAATGGACGACCCCGCCCCCGGCGACGGGACCGTCCTCACCGAGGACGACCTGTTCGACGCCACCGCAGACGCCGGCGCCGAGGCTCCCGCCCCGGTCAGCCCCTACGACAAGCCGGGCAAGTGGTTCGTCGTTCACACTCAGTCCGGCTACGAGAAGAAGGTCAAGCAGAACCTCGAGGCCCGCACCGCGTCCATGAACATGGAGGGCCGCATCCATGAGGTGGTCATCCCGCTGCGAGACGTGCCCGAGTTCAAGAACGGCAAGAAGGTGATCTCCTCCAAGCGGCTGTTCCCCGGGTACGTGTTCGTGCGCTGCGAGCTGGACGATGAGGTCTGGCCGGTCATACGCGACACCCCCAACGTGACCGGCTTCGTGAACCAGGGCGGGTCGCCCTCGCCGTTGCGCCGCCGCGACGTCGAAGCCTTCCTCGGGGTGGAGGCCGACCGGTCCCGGGAGGCGTCCAAGCGGGCCAAGCCGATGTTCGAGTACGGCATGGGGGAGACCGTCCGGGTCAAGGACGGCCCCTTCGCCGACTTCTCCGGCGAGATAATCGAGATCAACGAGGATCAGCTCAAGGTGAAGGTGCTGGTCAACATTTTTGGGCGCGAGACGCCGGTAGAGCTCGAGTTCGCGCAGGTCGCCCGCCTGTAGGCCGGCCTGCGGGTTGTAGCCGGCCACCGAACCCGCCACACTGCGAAGTTCGCATCACATTCTCCCGCCCTCCACCCCATCCCCCACGTTGAGAGAGTCCGATGGCACGAAAGCCGGTCGCCGCCCTAGTGAAGATCCAGATCCCCGCCGGCCAGGCCACGCCCGCGCCGCCGGTCGGCACCGCGCTCGGCCCCCACGGCGTGGCCATCATGGACTTCTGCAAGGACTACAACGCCCGCACCGAGGACAAGCGGGGGCAGATCATCCCGGCTGAGATAACGATCTACGAGGACCGGTCGTTCACCTTCATCACCAAGACCCCTCCGACGTCGTACCTGATCCGCACGGCCGCTGGTCTTGAGAAGGCGGCCGAGGAGCCGGGTCGCGAGTCGGTGGGCACCATCACCGACGCGCAGTTGACCGAGATCGCCCAGGTGAAGATGCCTGACCTCAACGCCAACGACCTGGAGGCGGCCAAGGCGCAGGTCGAGGGCACAGCCCGATCCATGGGCATCACCGTCGCCTGAGGGCCCACCGGAGCACGGAGAGCAACTATGGCCAAGGGCAAGAAGCACGAGGACGCGGTGAAGTCCTTCGACCGGCTGCGCCTCCACAGCGACAGCGAAGCGGTGAGTCTGGTGAAGAGCCTGGCCAAGCGGCGCTTCGACGAGAGCGTCGATGTGGTCGTGCGGCTCGGAGTCGATCCCCGCAAGGCCGACCAGATGATGCGGGGGACGATCTCGCTGCCGTCGGGAACCGGCAAGGAGGTGCGGGTCGCGGTGTTCGCGCAGGGCGAGACCGCGACGAAGGCACGCGAGGCCGGGGCCGACCTGGTGGGGGCGGACGATCTGGCCGAGCAGGTCCAGGGGGGCATGACCGACTTCGATGTGGCCATCGCCACGCCCGACATGATGCCGGTTGTCGGCAAGCTGGGCCGCATTCTCGGTCCCCGCGGGCTGATGCCCAACCCCAAGACCGGCACCGTCACCAACGACGTGGAGCGCACCATCGAAGAGTTCAAGGGGGGCAAGGTCGAGTACCGCACCGACCGCTTCGCCAACGTGCACGTCCCCATCGGCAGGGCGTCCTTCGCGGAGGCGGATCTGGTCAAGAACCTCAGAGCGGTCCTGTCGGAGCTCCACCGGGCCAAGCCGGCGGCGTCGAAGGGCAAGTACGTGAAGAAGGTGGTGCTCAGCTCCTCGATGGGTCCCGGCGTGCGCGTCGACCCAGCCGAGGTCGGAGCAGACGAGTAGGCCCGGTAGGCTCGCCGATCACCGCGCTCACCTGAGACATCCGGTGCGCTCCGCGGGGAGCACCAATGGGCCGGCCGGCCCGCCGGACGAGGAAGGCACCCATGACAGTCCCTAGGCCTGAGAAGGCGGCCGTCGTCGCCGAAGTGCGTGACCGGCTGGAGGCCAGCGATGCGGCCCTGCTGACCGAGTACCGCGGCCTGAACGTCCCCCAGATGGCCGACCTGCGCCGGTCCCTGCGCGCCGCGGGCGGCACCTACACCATCTACAAGAACACCATGGTGCGGCTGGCGGTGGCCGATCTGGGCATCGACGTGGCCCACATGCTGACCGGCCCGACTGCCATCGCGTTCGTCGGCGAGGGCGACGACGGCGGCGACGCGGCCGCGGTGGCCAAGGCCCTCAGAGACTTCTCCCGGACCAATCGGGCCCTGGTGCTCAAGGGAGGGGTGCTGGGCACCAAGGTTCTCGGCCCCGAGGACCTGGTCGCCCTGGCCGACCTTCCCTCCCGCGACGTGCTGCTGGCCCAACTGGCCGGCGGGCTCCAGGCGCCGCTGGTCAAGCTCGCCGGCTTGCTGGAGGCGCTGCCCCGCAACTTCGCCTACGGGCTCAAGGCGCTTATTGATACCCGCAGCGCCGGAACCGGCGACGACCAACAACAATCCGAAACACAGGAGGCCTGAACAATGGCAACCAAAGAAGAGATCCTCGATTCGATCTCGCAGATGACCGTGCTCGAGCTGAGCGAACTGCTCAAGGAGTTCGAGGAGCGCTTCGACGTGACCGCGGCTGCTCCGGCTGCGGTCGCGGTGGCGGCCCCCGCCGCCGGAGACGCGGCCGCTGAGGACGAGGAGGCCAAGGACTCCTTCAACGTCGTGCTGGCCGCGGTCGGCGATAAGAAGATCCAGGTCATCAAGGAGGTGCGCAGCCTCACTTCGCTCGGCCTCAAGGAAGCCAAGGAGCTCGTGGACAACGCACCCAAGCCTGTGCTCGAAGGCCTCCCCAAAGACGACGCCGAGAAGGCCAAGGCCGCGCTGGAGGGCGTCGGCGCCGAGGTCGAGCTCGTCTGACGCCCCGGCGGGTCGGTTTGATGGACCGGCGGGTGGAGCTGGACGGTCCCAGCAACTTCCGCGACCTCGGCGGCCTGCCCGTCGCCGGCGGCGGCTCGATCAGGACCGGCCTGGTGTTCCGGGCCGACAGGCTGTGCACGCTCACCGACGCCGACCTGCGCCGCCTGGAGGCGGCCAACATCCGACACGTCTTCGACCTGCGCTCCGAGGCCGAGGCATCGGAGTTCCCCGACCGGCTCCCCGCGGGGGCGTCCTATGTGCGCCTGCCGATGACCAGCGATGAGACCTTCCGGACCCGCACCATCTACGACCGCATAGTCGACGGCGAGATCAAGTCCTACGGCGAGCCGGAGATGGTGGCCGGCTACGTGCGCATCATGAAGAACTTCGGCCCGTCGTTCGTGAGGATCGCCCGCCAAGTCGGGATGGGCGATCCGGTCGTGATCCATTGCACCGCCGGCAAGGACCGTACCGGGGTGGCCTCGATGCTCCTGCTGGACCTGGCCGGAGTGGCCGCGGAGCATGTTGCGGCCGACTACGCGCTGTCGTCGCAGCGCCGCCCCAGCCTCGATCGCGATCACACCGAAGCCAGGTCGCTCCGGCCGATGCTCCAGGACCTGGGTCTCAATCCAGCTGAGTTCGCCCCCCTCTGGGAGGCCCGGCCCGCCGTCATTCTCGCCACCCTGCAGGAGTTGCACGACCAGTGGGGCGGCGCGGCCGGCTACCTGTCGGCGGCGGGCGCCAGCGACGCCGACATCGACACCATCCGGGCCCGGCTGCGTTCCTGAGGGGCGCTCCAAGCCCGATTGCGGCGCGGCGGCGCGACAGCCGCTAACCTCGCGGCAACCGCGCCACCGGGGGTGGTTGTGTCAGCGCGCACCGCGGGCTAGCATCCCCTCTACCGTGGTCGTCTGTGCGCGCTGGGAGGGCGGCTCCCGTGGCTAATTCCTCAATGCTGACGCGCGCACGCGCGACCACGTGACCCCAGATCAGCCGGCCCTCGGGAGTATCACGTGACCGCACGCGCCGCTTCACGCGAACGCTACTCGTTCGGAAATCTCGAGGAGATCCTCGAACTTCCCGACCTCATCGCGATCCAGCGGGAGAGCTTCTCCTGGCTGATGACCGAGGGCCTGGCCCGCACCTTCAGGGACATCTCGCCCATAGCCGACTACAGCGGGACGCTCGAGCTGGAGCTCGAGTTCGACCCCGACGACGAGGAGCTTCATCCACCCCCGAAGTTCACGGTGGATGACTGCAAGGAGAAGGACATGACCTACTCCGCGCCGATCTTCGTCCGGGCTCGATTCCTCAACGCCGGCACCGGCGAGATCAAGGAGCAGATCGTCTTCATGGGGGACTTCCCCATGATGACCGACAAGGGCACCTTCATCATCAACGGCACCGAGCGGGTGGTCGTCTCCCAGCTGGTCCGCTCACCCGGCGTGATCTTCCAGCCCGGGGAGCGCTACCGGCTGAGGAACCTGGCCAAGTACCAGCTCGTGACGGGCACCATCCACCCCTACCGGGGGGAGTGGATCGAGTTCGACGTCGAGCAGAAGCCCCGCAAGGAGATCACCGCGGGGGTGAGGGTGGCTCGCAAGCGCCGCCTGCCCCTGTTCACCCTGCTCAGGGCCCTCGGCTACGACGAGGAGACCCATCCCGGGTTCCTGGAGCGCTTCGTCGAGCACTTCGACTTCCTGGCCGAGCAGTGGGACAAGCAGGGCCATCTGGCCCCCACCCGCGACGAGTCGCTCATCGAGATCTACAAGCGGGTGCGCCCCGGCGACCCGGCCACCGCGGAGACGGCCCGCTCCTACTTCGAGAACTCGTTCTTCAGCGGCCGCCGCTACGACCTGTCCCGGGTGGGCCGGCACAAGCTCAACCGCAAGCTCGGCCCGGAGTTCGACTTCCTCGAGGAGACCTTCGGGCTCGAGTTCGAGCGCCCCGACCCCGAGCAGTCGCTGCTGTCGCCGTGCGAGATGCTGGCCGCGGCCACCTACCTGCTGAACCTGGCCAAGGGCGAGCCCGGCTACCGCCTCGACGACCAGGACCACTTCGCCAACCGCCGCATCCGCAGCGTCGGCGAACTGATCCAGAACCAGGTGCGCATCGGCCTGTCCCGCATGGAGCGGCAGGTGCGTGAGCGCATGACCACCCAGGACGTGGAGGCGATCACACCGCAGACGCTGATCAACATCCGGCCGGTGGTGGCGTCCATCAAGGAGTTCTTCGGCACCTCCCAGCTGTCGCAGTTCATGGACCAGGTCAACTCGCTGTCGGGCCTGACCCACCGGCGCCGGCTCTCTGCTCTGGGCCCCGGCGGCCTGAGCCGTGAGCGGGCCGGCTTCGAGGTGCGCGACGTGCACTTCTCCCACTACGGGCGCATGTGCCCGATCGAGACGCCCGAGGGCCCCAACATCGGGCTCATCGGCGGCCTGGCCTCCTTCGCCCGCGTCAACGAGTTCGGCTTCATCGAGTCGCCCTACCGGGTGGTGACGGACGGGCGGGTGACCGATGAGATCGTCTACCTCGCCGCCGATGAGGAGGAGGAGTACGTCGTCGCGCAGGCCAACGCGCCGATCGACGCCGAGGGCAAGTTCATCAACCCGCGGGTGCTCGTAAGGCGATCCCCCCAGGCGGCCTCGCTGCAGGACCTCCGGCTCCAGCTGGAGCAGGAGGTCTTCTTCGGCGCCACCACCGAGATCTCCTTCGTGCCCCCTGACGAGGTGCAGATGATGGACATCTCGCCCAAGCAGATCGTCTCGGTGGCCACCGCCCTCATCCCGTTCCTCGAGCACGACGACGCCAACCGGGCCCTGATGGGCGCCAACATGCAGCGCCAGGCGGTGCCGCTGGTGCGCACCGAGGCCCCCTACATCGGAACCGGCGTGGAGGGCCGGGCCGCCCGGGACGCAGCCGACATGGTCATCGCCTCCGAGGACGGGACCGTCGTCCTGGTGGACGGCGACCGCATCGTGGTGGACTACGCGGAGGCGGGCCGGACCGAGATCAAGCTGCGCAAGTTCGAGCGATCCAACCAGGACACCTGCATCAGCCAGAAGCCGCTCGTGCGGGCCGGCGACACCGTCAGCGCCGGCGACGTGCTGGCCGACGGCCCGTCGACCGACCACGGCGAGCTGGCCCTGGGCAAGAACCTGCTGGTGGCCTTCATGTCCTGGGAGGGCTACAACTTCGAGGACGCCATCATCCTTTCGGAGCGCCTGGTTCGCGACGACGTTCTCACCTCGATACACATCCACGAGCACGAGATAGACGCCCGCGACACCAAGCTGGGCTCCGAGGAGATCACCCGGGACATCCCGAACCTCTCCGATGACATCCTGGCCGACCTCGACCACCGCGGCATCATCCGGGTGGGCGCCGAGGTCGGGCCGGGCGATGTGCTGGTGGGCAAGGTCACGCCCAAGGGCGAGACCGAGCTGACCCCCGAGGAGCGGCTGCTGCGGGCCATCTTCGGCGAGAAGGCCCGGGAAGTGCGCGACACGTCCCTGAAGGTCCCCCACGGCGAGTCCGGCAAGGTGATCGACGTAAAGGTCTTCGACCGCGACGATCCCAACGCAGGCGAGCTGCCGCCCGGAGTGAACCAGCTGGTGCGGGTGTACGTGGCCCAGAACCGCAAGATCAGCGTGGGCGACAAGCTGGCCGGCCGCCACGGCAACAAGGGCGTGATCTCACGGATCCTGCCCGTCGAGGACATGCCCTTCACCGCCGACGGCACGCCCGTCGACATCATCCTGAACCCGCTGGGCGTGCCGTCGCGCATGAACGTCGGCCAGGTGCTCGAGGCCCACCTCGGGTACTGCGCCCGGTACGGCTGGAAGATCAACGGGGAGCCGGTGGGCGACGAGCCGGTCCGGGGGACCGAGACCAAGACCCGCCCCGTCACTCAGCCCTCGACCCACGTCGCCACGCCGGTGTTCGACGGTGCCACCTGGGACGAGCGCGACCTCGCACAGGGCAAGCCGACCATTGTCGACATCCTCACCAACCTCAACCCGGAGACCTCCGACGGCTACCGGCTGATCGAGGTCGACGGCAAGCAGACCCTCTACAACGGGCGCACCGGCGAGCCCTACGACAACCCGATCACCACGGGCTACGTCTACATGCTGAAGCTGGCCCACCTCGTCGACGACAAGATCCACGCCCGCTCCACCGGCCCCTACTCGATGATCACCCAGCAGCCCCTGGGCGGCAAGGCCCAGTTCGGCGGCCAGCGCTTCGGCGAGATGGAGGTCTGGGCGCTCGAGGCCTACGG
>VXTM01000008.1 GCA_009837445.1 Acidimicrobiaceae bacterium | reverse complement strand
TGGGCCTGATGTCGCGCCGGCGGGTGTGCCGCCCGTTCCCGCGCCCGGTCCTGTCTCTGCGCCGGTTGGTCCGTCGTCTGGGCCTGATGTCGCGCCGGCGGGTGTGCCGCCCGTTCCCGCGCCCGGTCCTGTCTCTGCGCCGGTTGGTCCGTCGTCTGGGCCTGATGTCGCGCCGGCGGGTGTGCCGCCCGTTCCCGCGCCCGGTCCTGCCCCTGCGCCGGTTGGTCCGTCGTCTGGGCCTGATGTCGCGCCGGCGGGTGCGTGTCCTGGGCCCGTTCCCGCGCCGGTTGGTGTGCCGCCCGGGTCACCGCCTCCCGCGGTGGCCGGCTTGTTGGGCCGCTGGTCTGGAGTGTCCCGGGCGGCCGTCAACTAGGCCGTCAACTAGGGGACCGGCGGGTGGCTAGCCGGCCGCGGCTGCGGCGGGCTCGTAGCCGACCTGGCAGAAGCCGTGGTTGCAGTAGCCGTTGGGATTCCGGACCAGGTACTGCTGGTGGTACTCCTCGGCGTAGTAGAAGGTCCCGGCCTCGACAATCTCGGTGGTGATCTCCCCGAAGCCTTTCCCGGTGAGCGCGGCCTGGTACCGGTCCCGCGACGCCTCCGCAGCCTCCCGCTGCAAATCGGAGTACACGTAGATACCGCTGCGGTACTGGGTGCCGACGTCGTTGCCCTGGCGCATCCCCTGCGTGGGGTCGTGCATCTCCCAGAACACCTTCAGCAGCGCCTCATACGGCGCCGCCGACGGGTCGTGCACCACCAGCACCACCTCGTTGTGGCCAGTGCGCCCGGTGCACACCTCCTGGTAGGTCGGGTTGGGGGTCACGCCCCCCGAATAGCCCACCGCAGTGGCGTGCACCCCCGGCATCTGCCAGAAGAACCGCTCGGCCCCCCAGAAGCACCCCATCCCGAACATGGCCCGCTCGTACCCCTCGGGGAACGGCGGCTCCAGCGGGGTGCCGAGCACCAGGTGCCCATAGGCCTGCACCTCCATGGCCTCGGCCCGTCCGGGCAGGGCGTCGGCGCCGGTCGGCATCCGGGTCTTGTCGCGTCGCAGCAGCATGCCCCGACTGTATCGCCGGCTGCCGCAGGAGGTTTCAGGCATACGGGGACCGGCTACAGGGCCACGCCAACCCAGCGCCGCCCGAAATTGATGCGGATATTGGGTATCAGATGCCCATTTCGTCATCAATTTCGAGTGGGGGAGCTTGGGCCGGGCCCAACCGGGCCAACCCGGCCACGGCTACCCTCTGCGCAATGCTCGACACCCTGATCACGGGCGGCACGCTGGTCGACGGCACCGGCGCCCCGGCCCGCCCCGCCGACATCGGCATCGCCGGCGACCGGATCGTGGCCGTGGCCGACCCCGGCGAGCTGGCCGACGCCGCCGCCAGCCCCGGCGCAGGCACCACCGGCACCGGCGCCGAGACGATCGACGCCGACGGCCTGATCGTCTGCCCCGGCTTCATCGACCCCCACACCCACTACGACGCCCAGATCTTCTGGGACCCGAGGGCCACCCCGTCCAACACATTCGGCGTCACCTCTGTCATAGGCGGCAACTGCGGCTTCTCGCTCGCGCCCCTAAGCCACCCTTCCGACGGCGAGTACCTCAAGCGCATGATGGTGAAGGTCGAGGGCATGGAGCTGGCCGCCCTCGAGCAGGGCGTGCCCTGGGACTGGGAGAGCTTCGCCGACTACCTGCGAGCCGTCGAAGACAGGGGCCTAGGCGTGAACGCCGGCTTTCTGGTGGGCCACTGCGCCCTGCGCCGGGCCGTCATGCGGGACGACGCCGTCGGCCACGAGGCCAACGACGACCAGATAGCCCTGATGCGGGCCCTGCTGGCCGAGTCGCTGGCCGCCGGCGGGCTCGGCTTCTCCACCGGCCGCAGCTACACCCACAACGACTGGGACGGCCAGCCCGTCCCCAGCCGCTGGGCCTCCGAAGAGGAGGTGCTGGAGCTGTGCCGGGAGACGGCCACCCACCCCGGCACCACCCTGGAGTGGGTGGCCGACGGCTGCATGAAGGGCTTCAGCGACGACGAGGTCGACCTGATGACCCGCATGTCGCTGGAGGCCCAGCGCCCCCTCAACTGGAACGTGCTCACCATCGACTCGGCCCGCCCCGACGACTACCGCAACCAGATCGCGGCCTGCGAGCGGGCCGCCGACGCCGGCGCCATCGTCATCGCCCTCACGATGCCGATCCTGGTCGGGATGAACATGAACCTGGGCTCGTTCTGCGCCCTGCACATGCTGCCCGACTGGCCCGACACGTTCGGCCTGCCCATCAGCGAGCGCATGGAGGCGCTGCGCCGCGCCGAAACCCTGATCGCCCTCGAGAACTCGGCGGCCAGTCCCGAGGCCGGCGTGTTCAGCCGCCTCACCGGCTGGTCCGACTACCGCATCGGCGACACCTACTCGGCCGCCAACGAGGGCCTCAAGGGCCGCCGGGTGGGTGACATCGCCAGGGAGCGGGGCCAGCGGGACTTCTTCTGCCTGGTGGACATCTGCCTCAACGACGACCTGCGCACCGTGCTGTGGCCGGCCCCCACCGACGACGACCCCGAGAGCTGGCGGCTGCGGGCCGAGGCCTGGGAGCATCCGGCGGTGATGATTGGCGGCAGCGACGCCGGGGCCCATCTCGACCGTATGGCCGGCGCCTGCTACACCACCGCCTGGATCGACGACTGCCTGCGGGGCCGCCGGCTCACCAGCCTCGAGAACGCCGTCCGTCACCTCACCGAGGCCCCGGCCCGGCTGTTCGGCCTCAAGGGCAGGGGCCGCATCGCCGAGGGCTACCACGCCGACATCGTGCTGTTCGATCCCGGCACGGTGGGAGCGCAAGAGCCGGTGCTGGTGGCCGACCTGCCCGGCGATGGCAAGCGCCTGTGGTCCGAGGCCACCGGCGTGCGCCGGGTGATGGTGAACGGGGTCACCACCGTGGTCGACGGCGAGGCCACCGATGCGCTGCCGGGCACGGTGCTGCGCTCCGGGCGCCACACCACCACAGTCCCGGTAGGCGCGGCCGGGTAGGGCGCCGGGTAACCCCAAGCAACCAGGAGAAGCAAGCGATGGCTGAAGGCTCGATCGAGATCTACGAGACCGAGGACCGCACGTTCCCGCCGCCTCCGGACTTCGCGGCCGCGGCCCAGGTGGCCGACCGGTCGATGTACGACGAGGCCGCCGCCGACTTCGAGGCCTTCTGGGCCGGCCAGGCCCGCGACCTCCTCGACTGGGACGACGACTTCCACACCACCCTGGAGTGGGACCTGCCGTTCGCCAAGTGGTTCGTAGGCGGCAAGCTCAACGTCTCCTACAACTGCCTCGACCGCCACGTCGCCGCCGGCCGGGGCGACAAGGTCGCCTTCCACTGGGAGGGCGAGCCCGGCGACACCCGCACCATCACCTACTCGGAGCTGCTCGACGACGTGCAGCGCTTCGCCAACGTGCTGCTGCGCCTGGGCCTGCGCCGGGGCGACCGCATCGCCGTGTACATGCCGATGATCCCCGAGCTGGCCGTCACCATGCTGGCCTGCACCCGCATCGGGGTGGCCCACTCGGTGATCTTCGGCGGCTTCTCGCCCGACTCCATCACCGACCGCTGCGCCGACGCCGAGGCCCGCCTGGTGGTCACCGCCGACGCCGGCTACCGGCGGGGCGCCCCGTCGGCGTTGAAGCCCAACGTCGACCTGGCCCTGTCGGCCGGCGCGCCGTCGGTGGAGCACGTGGTGGTGGTGGACCGCTGCGGCACCGACCCCGACATGGTCGAGGGCCGCGACCTGTGGTGGCACGACCTGATGTCGGAGGCCGCGCCGGACTGCCCGGCCGAGCCCATGGACTCCGAGCAGCTGCTGTACCTGCTGTACACGTCGGGGACCACCGCCAAGCCCAAGGGGATCATGCACACCACCGGCGGGTACCTCACCCAGGTGGCGTTCACCCACCGCTACGTGTTTGACCTGCGCCCCGACTCCGACGTGTACTGGTGCGCAGCCGACATCGGCTGGGTCACCGGCCACAGCTACATCGTGTACGGGCCGCTGGCCAACGGGGCCACGTCGGTCATGTACGAGGGCACGCCGGACACGCCCCGCCCCGAGGAGCGCTCCGGCGACCGGGCCGGCTGGGCCAAGGACCGCCTGTGGGACATCATCGAGCGCTACGGCGTGACCCAGCTGTACACGGCGCCGACGGCGATCCGCACGTTCATGAAGTGGGGCGAGCAGTGGCCGGCGGGCCGTGACCTGTCGAGCCTGCGGGTTCTGGGCACGGTGGGGGAGCCGATCAACCCCGAGGCGTGGATGTGGTATCACCGCCATATCGGTGGCGAGCGCTGCCCGGTGGTGGACACGTGGTGGCAGACCGAGACCGGCGGCCACATGATCACGCCGCTGCCGGGGGTGACGACCACCAAGCCTGGGTCGGCCACGCAGCCGCTGCCGGGCGTGTTCGCCGAGGTGGTGGACGACGGCGGCAACGTGGTGGCCGAGGGCGGCGGGTACCTGACCATCATCCGGCCGTGGCCGTCGATGCTGCGGGGGATCTGGGGCGACCCGGAGCGCTACCACCAGACGTACTGGTCGGAGTTCGAGGGCCGCTATTTCGCCGGCGACGGTGCCCGGGTGGACGCCGACGGTTACCTGTGGCTGCTGGGCCGGGTGGACGACGTGATGAACGTGTCGGGCCACCGGATATCGACCACCGAGGTGGAGTCGGCGCTGGTGGACCATCCGGCGGTGGCCGAGGCCGCGGTGGTGGGCGCCACCGACGACATCACCGGCCAGGCGATCGTGGGGTACGTGATCCTGGTGGGCACGGCGGTGGCCTCCGACGAGCTGCGGGAGGAGGTCCGCCAGCATGTGTCGGTGAAGCTGGGCCCGACCGCCCGCCCGAAGGCGGTGTTCCTGGTGCCGGACCTGCCCAAGACCCGTTCGGGCAAGATCATGCGCCGCCTGCTGCGTGACGTTGCCGACGGCCGTGACCTGGGCGACACCACCACCCTGGCCGACCCCGGTGTGGTGGCCGAGATCCGCGACCGCGCCGCCGAAGCCACCGACGAGGAGTGACCGCCGTCGCCGCTGCACACCACAACTGGTACTTCCGGGACGGCGCGCCCTCCGGCGGGCCGCTGGTGATCCTCGACCTCGACGGCGTGATCTCCAATGCGACGCACCGCCAGCACTTCCTGCGGGGTGAGCGCAAGAACTGGCGGGGCTTCTTCACGTCGGCTCGCCTGGACCCGCCCTACGAGACCGGCCTAGCCCTCGCCGCGTCGATCGCCGAGGACTACGCGGTGGCAATCCTGACCGCGCGCCCCAACTACATGGCTGCCGACACCCGCAGTTGGCTGGCCGCCAACGAGGTCCGCCACGACCTGCTGATCCTGCGCCCCCGCCACGGCCGCGGCAGCGGCGGCCCGTCGGCGGACTTCAAGCGCCACGAGATACACCGCCTGCGAGCCGCCGGCTTCGAGATCAAGCTGGCCATCGACGACGACGAGCGCATCATCGACATGTACCGCTCCGAGGACATCTTCGCTCTATACACCCACTCCGGCTACTACGAGCGGTAACGCCAGCAGGCCGAGCGAGCGGCCGGCACCAACGCCGGGACGGAGCACACTGCGCTGGGCGTCCGGACGGCGCGAGCGTCGATGCCATGGGGCCGAGCGGGCGAATCACGTCGGCGCTGGGATCCGGCGTGCGCTGTGCTTGGTGGGATGACACCCGTGTCCCTGAACCCCGGCGGGCTCTTACTTTGGGCCGGTAGGTTGGGGGTCACTGCGGAGGTGACGGACGATGTGGAACACGGCCAAGACGTTCACGCTGCTGGCCCTGATGGGCGGCCTGTGCATAGTGATCGGCGGGGCGTTCGGGCAGGGCGGCCTGGTGCTGGGCCTGATCTTCGCACTGGTGCTCACCGGCGGCTCCTACTGGTTCAGCGACAAGCTGGCCATCGCCTCGGCCCGGGCCCAGCCGGTGACCGCCCAGGACATGCCCCAGTACTACGAGATCATGTCCGACCTGTGCCGCCGGGCCCAGATGCCGATGCCGAAGCTGTACGTGTCGCCCAACCCGCAGCCCAACGCCTTCGCCACCGGCCGCAACCCCAACAACGCGGCGGTGTGCATCACCGCCGGGCTCACCCAGGCCATGAGCTGGGACGAGGTCCGGGGCGTGCTGGCCCATGAGCTGGCCCACATCCGCAACCGTGACATCCTGATCGGCTCGGTGGCCGCCGCCATCGGCATGGCGGTGACGTTCGTGGCCCACATAGCCATGTGGGGCGCGATGTTCGCCGGCGGCCGGGGCGACGACCGGGGCGGCAACCCGCTCGGCCAGCTGGCCCTGGCCATCCTGGCCCCGATCGCGGCGGCCATGATCCAGGCGGCGATCAGCCGCAGCCGGGAGTTCCAGGCCGACGCGTCGGCGGCCAAGCTGATCGGCGACGGCCGTCCGCTGGCCCGGGCGCTGGGGAGTCTCGAGACTTACGCCCAGCGGATCCCGTCGGGTGTGAACCCCAGCCAGGCGTCGAACTACATCATCGACCCGCTGAAGGCCCAGGCCCGGGGCGGCGGCGGGGGAGGCTTCGGCAAGATGTTCTCCACCCACCCGCCCACCGCCGAGCGCATCCGCCGCCTGGAGTCCGGCGACTGGCGCTAGCCCCCGGCCCGGCGGTAGCTCTAGGGCCTGGTCGTAGTTCCCGGGCCCGCCCCTCAGGCCCCGGCACCACCCGTAAGCCTCGCTGGCCGGCTCGCGGGCTCCGGCGCGAGCCGCCGGGTCGGTTTGGCGCGCTCGGCTTGCCTGTCGCATCATGCATCAATAGTATGTTTCATGTATGACAATAGCTAGCAAGAACATAACAGGATTTATTGGATTAACCTAGATTGGGGGATGATTGCGATGGGTAGCGACTCGCCGAAGCTGTATGACACGCTGAAGCGGTTCAAAGGTTGGCGGTGGTGGGTGGTGTGGATGCCGATCATCACGCTTGTCGGTTCCGCATGGGTGGGGATGTTCCTGCTGGTGGCGTGGCTCGTGAGTTCGCTTCGAACCCCCAACGTCGATCAGTTCGCCGGTGCGCTGCTTGCCGACGATCCGCCTCCGGCCGTGGCGCAGCAGGTGAAGGATTGCTACAGCGCTGACGACTGCCGCCTCGCGTTGGCCTGGCAGGTGGAGGACTTCTGCGATTCCGACGACTTCGGCATGGCCGACGAGTTCAAGGTGCTTCGGTTCACCGAACAGGAGCCTGCGTCACAATGGACCGCCGACCGCTGGCCTGCTCGTGAGGTAGCGCTGCTCGAAGCCGGCCTATTCGCCTGCCGCGCCTACTAGCGGGTCGAGCGGCGGCTAGTCGCGGAAGTTGACGTATTGGAGGGGGACGTCGAAGTCGGCCTCCTTCAGCGCGGCGATCACGGCCTGGAGGTCGTCGCGCTTCTTGGACTGCACTCGCAACTGGTCGCCCTGGGTGGACGACTGCACGCCCTTGATGCCGAGGCCCTTGATGAACTTGTTGAGCTCCCGGCTCCGGTCCGACGAGATGCCGGCCCGCAGCCCGGCCACCTGGCGGACGGTGGCGCCGGCGGCCTCCTGCACCTTGCCGTAGTCGAGCGCCTTGAGCGACACCTTGCGCCGCACCAGCTTCTCCTCCAGCACCTGGCGGGCGGCGGCCAGCCGGTCCTCGGTCGACGAGTTCAACGTGATGGAGCCCTCGCCGAGCGCCATCGACGTGCCGGTGTTGCGGAAGTCGTAGCGGGTGCTGACCTCGCGGGCGGCCTGGTCCACCGCGTTGCGGACCTCCTGCATGTCGAGCCGGCTCACTACGTCGAAGGTGGGCATGGTCAGCCAATCGGTAGGGGATTCGGGAACGGGATTTCGGGCTGCGATGGTATCGTGCGGGCCGATTTGGGTCGGTGCCCGAGCGGCCAAAGGGAACGGGCTGTAAACCCGTCGGCTCAGCCTACGGAGGTTCGAATCCTCCCCGGCCCACACATCACACAGAGCAACAGCGGGCGGGCCGCGGTTGTCTACCGACTTGCATACCGATTCGGTATGCTCTGACCGTGGCTACCCAGCAAGTCGCTGTCCGCTTGCCTGAGCGGCTTCTCGCGAGGCTTGACGACCTCGTTGAGAGCGGTGCATACGAGAGCCGAGCCGCGGTGGTGCGAGCCGGCATTGAAGCCATCGCGCGGGTCGAGCAGGAGCGCCGGATCGATCGCGCCATCGTCGACGGCTACTCGCGCCTGCCGCCGACAGAGGCAGAGGACCACGCGGCACTCGTCTCGCTGAGCGAGGCGATCCTTGAAGAGCCGTGGTGACTGACCTTCAGCGTGGGCAGGTCTGGTGGGGCGAGTTGGAGGCAGCCGGCCGGCGCCCCTTCCTCGTCATGAGCCGCAACGCCGCCATTCCTGTACTGAACAGCGTCCTCGCTGCTCCCGTCACGCGGATCATCAGGGGGATCCCCACAGAGCTGCTGCTGGGCCCTGAGGACGGCATGGGCGCGGACTGCGTCGCGAGCTTCGACAACCTCAGGGTGGTGCCGAAAGCGAACCTGGTCGACCACATCTGCTCGCTCCGGCCCGGGCGCCTCGCTGAGGCCTGCGTTGCGCTCCGAACCGCGGTGGACTGCTAGGCACCAACGCCAGTCCCAGGTACTGCCCGCCCCGGCCTGGGTGGCAAGGGCGCGGCTGCCGGAGCAGCTGGCTGTGCCCGCCGTGGTCAGGGGAGCATGCGCTGCATTACGACGACGTCGAGCCAGCCGCCGAACTTGCGGCCCACTTCCCGTTCGGTGCCCACGACCTCGAACCCGACCGCCCGGTGCAGCCCGACGGACGCCTCGCGCCCGCCGGCGATGCGGGCGATCATGGTGTGGAAGCCCCTGGCCTCGGCCAGCTGCACCAGCTCCTCCATGAGCCGCTGGCCGATCCCCTGTCCCCGAACGGACTCGTCGACGTACACGCTGGACTCCACCGAGGTCCGGTAGGCCGCCCGGGGCCGGTACTCGCTGAGCGAGGCGAACCCCACCACGTCGCCGCCGGCCTCGGCCACCACCACCCCGAGGGCGCCCTCCCGGTCGAGCAGCCAGGCCTTCTGCACCTCGAGCGTGCGGGGCACGAGGTCGAAGGTGTGAGTGGTGTGCTCCACCTCGTGGTTGTAGATCCGCCGGATCGCCTCGGCGTCGGCCACGGTGGCCAGCCGGATCACCACGTCGTCCGTCCCGCTAGGACCCATGCCCCGAGGCTACGACCAAGCCCCGCCGACGGTTGGGTTCGTGCGACGACGGTGCCGACAAGGCGGCCTAGTCCCCGCCGACAGCCTGAAGTTCGTTGCAGATGCCGCCGCCAGGTTTCGTCACCGCCAGATTTCTTGGTGCGGTTTGTGTGGACTGGCGACACAGAACTCACCCGAGATCTCCGCGCGACGGTGAGTGGCCGGGCTTCTGCGCGTAGCTACTGCCGCTTGTCAAGGTACGCCTCGCGGTGAGGCTCGAGTTCGCAGGGTGCGCCAACTGGGCCGGGCCACCGGATTTCCCACCCCGGCGATCGCCTGTAGCACTTCGTATGATCTATGCTTGTCAGACCGTATGATCTCTTTAGGCCAATGCGTATGATCCCTGATTCGCTCATAATGCGGAAGAAATGACCGCGGCACCCGCGAGAAGCGGCCCAGCGCCACTCGCCCCGGCCGGTTATCGGGCACGGTTGGCCGACGCCGAGCTCGATGCGGCGCTCGACGCTGTGGGTTGGGTGCTGCTCGAAGGCCCGAGGGCGTGCGGGAAGACCTGGACCGCGCTGAACCGGGCCCGCAGCGCGGCTCGCCTGGACATCGATGTGCCGGCCCACGAACTCGGTCGGGTGCAGCCCGCCATGCTGCTGGAAGGGGAGCGCCCCCGGCTCATAGACGAATGGCAGACCGTGCCAGAGGTGTGGAACCACGCCCGCCACGCGGTTGACGCTTCCGGCCGGCCCGGTCAGTTCATCTTCGCGGGATCCGCGTCGCCGGCCGACGACATCACCCGCCACACCGGAGCGGGCCGGCTGCGCCGCATACGGATGCGGCCGATGTGCTTGTTCGAGTCCGGCCACTCGTCCGGCGCAGTGTCGCTGGAGGCGCTTCTCGACGGCGAGACCCCCTCCGCTCCCCCGGCGGGCGACTTGGCAGAGGTCGCGGCGATGGTATGCCGGGGCGGCTGGCCAGCCCTGGTGGAGGCACCGGTGGCTGAGGCCCAGCGGACGCTGCGCGACTACCTCGGCGAGGCCGCCCGCACCGATGTTGGGCGCCTCGAAGGTTCAAGGCAGCACCGCCCCGCAGGCGTCGGACGGCTCATCCGTTCCCTGGCCCGCAACACTGCGACCGAGGCCGATTACACGACGCTGATGAGCGACACCGAGCCCGACCCCATGCACCGCCACACCGTTCGCGAGTACCTGGAGGCGCTGCGCAGGATCTTCCTTGTGGAAGAGCAACCCGCATGGGCAGGCCATCTCCGCTCGAGAGCCGCGTTGCGCAAGTCACCCAAATGGCACCTCGCCGATCCGTCGTTGGCTGCCGCGGCGCTGCACGCCAGTCCGGACCGGCTCCTAGCCGACCCAGCCACACTCGGAAACCTGGTCGAATCCCTCGCGGTGCGAGATCTGCGCATCCTCTCGCAGCGCCTCGAGGGGCGTGTCACCCATCTGCGCGACGCGTCCGGCCAGGAGGCCGACGCTGTGGTGGAGTACGGAGACGGGCGGATGCTGCTCGCAGAGGTCAAGCTCGGCGGCGGCGCAGCTGTCGAGGAGGCCGCCCGCAAGCTCAAGCGGATCAACAACAACATGCCCGAGGGCAGATCACCAACGCTGGCCGTCCTTACCGCAGTCGGCCGCGGCTACAGCCGGGACGACGGGGTGGCGGTGGTCCCGATCACTGCGCTCGGTCCTTGACCCGCAGCGACATCGAGCGCCCGGCTCCACCGAGACGGCTCCACCGGTACGGCGCCACTGATATAAGGGGCCCTATATGAAGGTGGCTGTGCTGGGGTCCGGTGCCGGGGCGCTGGCGGTGGCCGCGGACATGTCCCGCCACGGCCGCCGCACCGTGATGGCCGGCCTCGACGACGAGCAGAAAGAGCTCGACCCGGTGGCCGAGCGGGGCGGGGTGCTCGTTGCCGATGGTGGACGCACCGCCACCCATCCGGTGGACGTGGCCGGCTCGACGACGGAGGCCCTCGCCGGTGCCGAGCTCGCCGTGGTGGTGGCGCCGTGCGACGACCGTAAGCGATGGGCAAGGGCGATCTCCCCCCACGCAACGCCGGACCACACGGTGCTGCTAGTAGGCGTGGGCGGCGGCGCCATCGTGGCCCGCCGGTACATCGAGCCCCCCACCGTGGTCGCCGAGACCAACACGCTGCCCCACCGGGCCCGCGCCACCGGCCCGGCCACGGTCGACGTCACGGCCAAGCGAGGGGGCGTGCTGGTGGCGTCCCTGCCGGCCATCCCGCCCGACACCGCCCGGGTGATGGAGCTCATCGGCGATGTGTGGCCCCAGGCCGCCGCCACCGACACGGTGTGGACCACGGTGCTCACCAGCTACGACGCCCTCGAGGCCGCCGCCGCCGGCGCCGCCGGAGCAGCCGACACCGACGCAGTCGAAGCGGCCGACGCCGAGCTGCGAGCCCTGCGGCAGGCCCTGTTCTCCAGGGAGTCCCGCGGCTACGACGAGTTCCGGACGGCCCAGGGCCTCACCCAAACGGCCGCCGAGGCCCTCACCCCCGCCGACGCCGCCGAGGACGTGGCCGGAGCAGGGGACGTACCCGGAGCGCTGATGCTGGCGTCGTCGCTGGGCCGGACCGCCGGCGTCCCCACCCCGGCGATCAACGCACTGGTGTCGGGCGCCGAGGCCCGCCTGGGCCGAGACCTCACCGCACCAGCCCCCACCCTGGCCGCCCTCGGCCTGGGCGGCCTCGACGTCACCGGGCTGATCGGATTCGCCCGCTCCGGCCTGTTCCCGTAGCCACGGATCCCGAAGCCGTGCAGCCCGGCCGGCGTGTCGTCGCCGCGGGCACTGCCGCCCTGGATGACCGCAACCGCCAACGCGCACCTGTGTCGGTGCTCCGAGCCAGACCCCGCGGCAAGCTCCGAGCCACCCCGCACGGCAAGGCCCGGCAGCCCCCGAGCCCCCGCTCGAACGCAAGCCCCGGACCGGCCCGAAACCTATTTCGATTGACCTGCATCCCGTGGCTCCACGCGCTACGTTGTGCGGCATGGCAAATGATTGCCCTGTGTTGATGGTGCTGTTATGGTGCCAATCCGTGAACGACGACGTGCGACTGCACGGCGACGCGCCCGCGGCACAGGGCCGCGAGTCTTGCCTGGGATGGGATAACCCATGATTGGACGTGTTGGCCGACCTACCGTGCTACACTTTCTGACGGTCATGGGCCCCGCCATCTTGGTAGGGTTCTTCGGACGTTCCGGATCAACGATCCAAGGGGGTGTAGCTGGTGGATTACGCGGGTAGCGTTATCCGAGTTGCACTTCGGAGGGTCTGCGCGTGCGAGACGTGCAATTCCGGGCGGACCGAACTTGCCACAGATGGAATACAGGTATAGAAAGGAGGGGCACATGCCCCAATTGAAGGGGCCTGTGCCCCAGGTACAAGCAAAGGAGGGGCCGATGCCCCAGCTAGTGAAGAAGCGGCGCTCGGGTTGGGCACTGCTCGCCGTGAGCGCCTTGATCGCCTCGCTCTTCGCAGT
>VXTM01000039.1 GCA_009837445.1 Acidimicrobiaceae bacterium | reverse complement strand
CCCCCGACCCGGCAGCGGGCGGGGCGGCGGACTCTACGGGCGCGGCGGACGGTCTCACGGTGGTTGCTGCGCTGCTCATCACCTCAGGCTATAGGGGCGGCGCGGCTAGCCTCGCCCTCACACATGAAGGACCCTGCAAGCAGCGACTGATCAGTGACTGAGCCGAAACGGCCCCGGCGGGCATCAGGTCCGCTGCTGGTGGCGCTGGGGATCGGCGCCAGCCGCCTGGCCGGTCTGGGCCGCGAGACCGTCGCCTCCCGGCTGCTCGGCAACACCGCGGCCGGCGACGCCTTCGCGGTGGCCATGCGCATCCCCAACATGCTCCAGAACCTGCTGGGCGAGGGCGTGCTGTCGGCCAGTTTCGTGCCCGTCTACAGCCGCCTGCTCGACGAAGCCACCGATGAGGGCGGCGACGCCGCAGATCCGGGCCGGGTGGCCGGCGCTGTGGCTGCCGCACTGATGACCGTCGTCGGTCTGGCGGTGGCGCTCATCGTGACCCTTGCGCGGCCCATCACCTTCGTGCTGGCGCCCGGCCTCGAGGGCGACCGCTTCGAGCTGGCGGTGTCGCTGGTCCGGATCACTGCGCTGGGCACCGGCTTCGCGGTGCTGTCGGCTTGGTGCCTGGGCGTGCTCAACAGCCACCGCCGCTTCTTCGTGTCGTACGCCGCGCCGGTGCTGTGGAACGCGGTTCAGGTCGGGGCGCTGGTGGTGGCCTGGATCCTGGCCTTCGACCTCGACGGCGTAGCCCGCGCCCTGGCCTGGGGAGTGGCCGGCGGCGGCCTAGCCCAGCTCTTGGTGCAACTCCCGCTCGCCGTGCGCCTGGCCCGGGGATTGCGGCTGCGCTGGATGCGGGACCACAGCGGCCTGAGCGAGATCCGGCGCCGGTTCGGTCCGGCCGTGCTGGGACGGGGCGTGGTGCAGGTGTCGGCTTACGTCGACCTGATGCTGGCATCGCTGCTGGCCACCGGCGCGGTGGCCGCCCTGTACCGGGCCCAGATCCTGTACATGCTCCCGGTGAGCCTGTTCGCCATGAGCGTCGCCGCGGCCGAGCTGCCCGAGATGTCGCGGCTGGCCAATGACCCGGCCGCGCTGGCGGCCCGCTCCCGGGCGGCCATGCACCGGGTGGCGTTCTGGATGCTGCTGGCGGCCGCGGTCTACGCCGCGGCCGGCGACCTCATCGTGAGCCTGCTGTTCGAGGGCGGGGTGTTCGAGTCGGCCGACACGGTGCTGGTCTGGTTCGTAATCGCGGCCTACGCGCTGGGGTTGCCGGCAACCGGCGTGAGCCGGGTGCTCCAGAACGCCTGCTACGCCCGGGGCGACACCGCCGGGCCCGCTCGCATCGCAACCGTCCGGGTGGTGGTGGCTGCCGCCGTCGGCACCGTCGTGATGTTCCCCCTGGACCGGATCGTGGTCGGCTCCGACGGGCTGGTCGGCGCGGCCGACGCCCTGGGACTGGCATGGGCGCTGCCCGCTGCCGAGCGGGCACTCGACGATGTGGTGCGGCTTGGCGCGGTCGGTCTGGCTGTGGGATCGGCGGTGGCGGCATGGACGGAGATCGCCCTGCTGTCCCGCCGCTTCGGCTTCCCGGAAGCGGTGCGATCAGCGCTCAGGGCCCCGGCCGCGGCGGCCGCGGTCTCCTTCGCGGCGACCGCCGCCCTCAAGCTGTTGGTGGACGGATGGCCGTCGATCCTGTCGGCGCCGCTGGTGGGCGGGGCCGCGGTTCTGGTCTACGCGCTGGTGGCCTTCCGCAGCGGCATACCCGAAGCCGACCTCCTGCTCCAACCCCTACGAAAGGCGCTATGGACCTCGCGGGACTAGAGTTTGAGCCATGTGGAAGCTCCTAAAGCGCCGCTGGAAGTACCTGACCGCCCGATTGGCGGGACGTCTCGAGGAGAGCGCCGACCCCAAGATCCAGCTTGAACAGGCGATCGGCGAAGCCCGCGAGCAGCATCGACGGCTCAAGGACCAGGCCGCGAACGTGATCGCCAACCACAAACAGACCGAGATCCGGCTCAACCGGGCCCTGTCCGAGCTGGAGCGGGTCAACCGCAACGCCCGCCAAGCGCTGATGATGGCCGAGGAGGCCGGCCAGACCGGCGACGAAGCCAAGGCGTCTTCCTACACGAGTGCGGCCGAGCAGCTCGCGGGCCGGCTTATCACGCTCGAGGAGGAGATCGAAAGCCTCAAGAGCCTGCTGTTCCAGACCTCCGAGGCCGCCGATCAGGCCAAGGCGGCCGTGTCCCAGAACGCGCTCAGCCTCCAGGAGAAGCTCAGCGAGCGCCAGAAGCTGCTCGGGCAGCTCGACCAGGCCCGCATGCAGGAGCAGATGAACGAGGCCATGAGCACCCTGTCGGAAGCAGTCGGCGAGGACGTCCCCACCCTGGCCGAGGTCCGGGACAAGATCGAGGCCCGCTACGCCAAAGCCAAGGGCGCGTCCGAACTGGTGGAGGAAACCAGCACTGAGGGCCGGATGCTGGAGATCGAGGCCGCGGCCCGCAACCAGGAAGCGAAGGCCAGGCTCACCCAGATCCGTGAGCAGCTCGGCATGTCACCGGCACAGGCTGAGATCACCCAGGGCGAGTCCGCCGAGGACTGAGGCCGATCTAGCCGGGCCTTTCCAGCCTGCTTCGGTCGGCCGTTCTAGGAGCCTGGCAGGACTACTAGGTCGTTTGCGTGGATCACCACGTGGGGGGCGCCGGGGGGTAGGTCCTCGCGGCGGCGGCCGGCTGCGGTTTGCAGCTCGTCGCTGCTGTGGCGGGCCAGACCCTTGGCGAACACCTCTCCGCCGGCCTCGCGCACCTCCACCGGCGCGCCCGCGTCGAAGGTTCCGGACACCGACCGCACGCCGATGGCGAGCAGCGACTTGCCCCGCTCAAGCGCGGCCCGGGCCCCCGAGTCGACCTCGACCTCGCCCTGCGCTCCCACCGCGAAGCCGATCCACAGCTTGCGGGCCGGCAGCCGCTGGGGCGAAGCCCGCACCAGCGTTCCGACCCCGGCCACCCCGGCCTCGGCGTCGACGAGCACCCCGGGTCGCTTGGCATCGGCGATCACGGTGGGCACCCCCGACAGCGAGGCAACCCGGGCCGCGGTGAGCTTGGAGGCCATGCCGCCGCTGCCCCGGTCCGTTCCGGCGCCGCCGACCCGGCTCTGGAGATGGTGGTCGAACTCGACGATCTCCTCGATGAGCGAAGCCCGGGAGTTGCGGCGTGGGTCCTCGGTCAGGACTCCCGCGGTGTCGGTCAACAGCACCAGAAGATCGGCCTGGACCAGATTGGCCACCAGCGCGGCCAGACGGTCGTTGTCGCCCCACCGGATCTCGTCGTCGGCCACCGCGTCGTTCTCGTTGACGACGGGCACCACGCCCAGGTCCAGGAGCTTGCGCAGGGTGGTGGCCGCGTGCACGTACTGGGTGCGGATCACGAAGTCGAGCGGCACCAGCAACACCTGGCCGGCCACCACTCCCAGACCGGAGAACACCTCGCGGTACATGCCCATGAGAGCGCTCTGGCCGACGGTGGCCACCGCCTGCAGCGTCTCCATGCTGGATGGGCGCCGATCGCCGCCCATGCCGAGCTCGGGGAGCCCGGCCGCGATGGCGCCACTGGTCACAACCACCACCCGGCAGCCCTGTGAACGTAGGGCAACCACCTCGTTGCAGAACTTCTCGATCGGGGCGCGGTCGATCGCGCCGGCCTCGTCGGTGACCGACGAGGTACCGATCTTGGCCACGATGGTGCGGACCGTCGGCTCCGAACTCATCGGTCGCCCCCGCCCATGCCGCCGGCCACCGTCGCCTCGGCGTCGTCGTAGTACGTGAAGCTGAAGTCGCCGATGCGCACCTCGTCGCCGGTGGCCGCGCCGGCCCTAGCCAGGGCCCGCTCTACCCCGAGGCTGCGCAGCCGGTCCTGGACGTAGGCCTGCGCGCCGGGGTCCGTCAGGTCGCTGAGGGCCACCGCCCGCGCCGCGGCCCGCCCGCGCACCGTCCAAGCGCCGTCATCGCCGCGGACGATCGTCACCTCCTGAGCGTGGGGCAGGGGTCGGTGCACCACAGGGGCCTCAAGGACCGGCTCGCTGACCCGAGCCTCGGTCACCATCCGGCTGAGCTCGCCGAGCACCTCCGACACGCCCTCGCCGGTGACCGACGACAGGCGCCCGCCCGCGCCCCCGAAGCTCTCGGTGGGTGCAGTGTCGGCCCGGCTGCCTACTACCAGCCGGGGCCGTTCGGCCAGCTCGGGGCGGTACCGGCCAAGCTCCCGCAACAGCACCGACAGCTGCTCGTCGGGGCGGCAGTCGGCCAGCTCGCAGAGGTCGATCAGCACCAGCAGAACCCGGGCTCGCTCGACGTGACGCAGGAACCGGTGGCCCAGGCCGCGGCCCTCGCTGGCGCCCTCGATCAACCCGGGGATGTCGGCCAGGACCATCTCGAAGGTGTCGTCGAGGCGGACGACTCCGAGGTTGGGCTCAAGGGTGGTGAAGGGGTAGTCGGCGATCTTCGGCTTGGCCGCGGACACGCGGCTGATGAACGTGGACTTGCCCACGTTGGGAAAGCCGACAATGGCCACGTCGGCCAGCAGCTTTAACTCGAGCCGCAGCCAGCGCTGCTCGCCGAACTCGCCCTGCTCGGCGAAGGCCGGGGCCCGTCGCCGGTTGGACAGGAACCGGGCGTTGCCCCGACCACCGTCGCCGGCGTGCGCAGCCAGCCAGCGCTCACCGTGCTCCGAGAGATCGGCGAGCTGGGACCGGTCGGTGTGGTCGAGAACGACCGTGCCCACGGGAACCTTCACACCCAGGTCGTCGCCCCGGGCGCCGTGGCGGTTGCCACCGGAGCCGTGCTTGCCGTTGGAGGCCCGGCGATGGGGGTGGTCCCGGAACGCCAGCAGGGAGGCGACGTTGCGATCGGCGACCAGCCAGACGTCACCGCCGCGGCCGCCGTCACCGCCGGCCGGACCGCCCCGGGCCACGCGGGCCTCCCGGCGGAAGGCGACGCACCCGGCACCGCCGTCACCCGCGGTGACATGGAGGTTGCACTCGTCAACAAACCCGGACACCCGTTCAGGCTAGGGGCGGGTCCCCCAGCCCGGAACTGGCAGCAGAACACCCCCTATAGGGGGCAGAACGCTGCCAATTCCCTATTCGGCCGGGACGACCTCGACCAGCTTGCGGCCCCGGCGGGAGCCGTAGCGCACAACGCCGTCGGCCTTGGCGAACAGGGTGTCATCGCCGCCCTTGCCCACGTTGGTTCCCGGATGGATCCTGGTGCCCCGCTGTCGTACGAGGATGGAGCCGGCCAGCACCCGGCCGCCGTCGTAGACCTTCACCCCTAGGCGCTGCGCGTTCGAGTCGCGGCCGTTGCGGGTGGATCCCCCGCCCTTGGTCTTGGACATGTCGAGTCAGCCCTTCTGGATGTCGGTGATCTCAAGGGTTGCCAGCGTCTGGCGGTGACCCCACCGGCGACGCTGGTTGCTCTTGGACTTGTAGGTGAAGCCCCGGATCTTGGGGCCGCGGTGCTCGTCGACCACCACCGCGGTGACGCTGCTGCCGGCCAAAGCGTCGGGAGTAGCCAGCACCGAGTCACCGTCCACGACCAGCACCGGGCGCAGCGAGACCTTCGAGCCGGGCTCGGCGACCCGCTCCACCTCGATGGTGGAGCCCTGCTCGACGCGGTACTGCTTACCGCCGGTCTGGACCACTGCGTACATAGCCATCAGAGACTACCGGCGCCCGATTCCCCCTCCACAGGGGCCGGCCGCCCTCAATCGATGAGGTCGGCGAGGAGCCGGAAGCCCCGGCCCGAGCAGTCGCTGCAGATGTCCGACAGCGACTCGAGCAGGCCCTCGCCACTGCGCTTGCGCGTCATCTCCATCAGTCCGAGACCGCTGATGTCCAGCACCTGCGTACGGGTCTTGTCCCGGGCCAGAGCCTCGCGGAAGCGCTTGGTCACCTGGGCCCGGTTGGCCGCCACCTCCATGTCCACGAAGTCCACGACGATGATGCCGCCTATGTCGCGCAGCCGCAGCTGGCGGGCCAGCTCGTCGGCCGCCTCCAGGTTGTTGGCCAGCACGGTCTCCTCGAGGCTCGACTTGCCGACGTTCTTGCCCGTGTTGACGTCAACCACGGTAAGAGCCTCGGTGTGCTCGATGATGAGCGAGCCGCCCGAAGGCAGCCAGACCTTGGGCTCGAGTGCCTTCTTGAGCTGCTCGGTGACGTAGTAGCGCTCAAAGAGCGGCAGGTCCTGCTTACCTGGGTTGTAGTACTCGACCCGGTCCGCAAGCGGCGGGATGATCGACGAGATGTAGCCCGACGCCTTCGAGTAGAGATCCTGATCGTCGATGATCACGCCCCGGTAGTCGGTGTTGAGCTCCTCACGGATGAGGCGCAGGGGTGCTTCGGGCTCCCGGTACAGCAGGGCGGGGGCCGCCGACGACTTGGCCAGCTTCTCGATGTCCTTCCACTGGCGCAGCAGGCGGACGACGTCGCGCTCGATCTCGGCCGCGGTGACCTTCTCCGCCGCGGTCCGCATGATCAGGCCATGACCATCGGGCTTGACCTTCTCGAGGATCGACCGCAGACGCCGGCGCTCGCCGTCGGGGAGGCGTTTGGAGATCCCGAATCCGGTGGAGTTGGGCACCAGGACCACGAACCGGCCGGCCAGGGACACGTCCTGGGTCAGGCGGGCGCCCTTCTCCCCGATCGGGTTCTTGGTGACCTGGCACAGGATCGACTGCTTGGGCTTGAGCAGCTCCTCGATGCGAGGCTTGACCTGGTCGCCGTCTGTGCGGCCGCCCTCGATCTCGTCGGGGTCGTACTGGACGTCCCCCCGGTACAGCACTGCGTTCTTGGGCGTGCCGATGTCGACGAACGCGGTCTCCATGCCCGGCAGCACGTTCTGCACCCGCCCCAGATAGATGTTGCCGTGGATCTGGCTGATGTCGTCGGCCGGGCGGGAGACCCTGAACTCGATGAGGCGCCTGCCTTCGAGCACGGCGATCTGGGTGGCCTGCTTGCTGACGTGGACGCACATCAGATACCGGCCGAGAGCCTGGCCCTTGCGGGTGCGGCCCCTGCGCCCCTTGAGGCTCTTCTCGTCGAGCTCCACCGGCTCGTCGTAGGTGACGGCCTCCACCACCGCGGGCTGGCGGGACTTCTGACCGGACCGGTTCCCGCCCCCGCGCCGGCGCCTCCTTCGACGCCCGCCGGTCGCGGAGCCTCCCTCACCCGCCCGTCCATCGCTTCGCCGCCCGCCGGCGTCCACCGGCGCTGGGGCAGGGCGGGTGTCACCGATCTGGGGCTTTCGTGCCGGCGGCTGATCCGGGCGGCGCTGGTTGCTGGGTCGCCCGCTCGAATCTCGGGCCGGGTCGGCCTGCCTGCCTGCGGGAGGCTTCGAGGCCTGGGCTTGCTTTGCGGACTGCTTCCTCGCCTCCGGCTTAGGTTTCCGCGCTTCCTTCTCGGCGGCGCTGGGCGCGCCCGCCGAGTTTCGTTCGTTGCTCATTGTGTTCCTTCGAGTACGTGAGCAGGCGCGTCATGGCGCGACTCCTGCTCCTGCGACCGACAGCTCGGCGACTGCCAGCGGTTCGCGGCGCTGGAGCCCGTCGGTTGCGATCCATTGGTGAAGACGGTGGGCCCGCAAGATGCTGAGCGGCGGGTCGAGGCTCGCGAGCAGCTCCGGCGGGCGCACCGCCCGCGGCTTCGTGCCCAGCTCGGCGATGAGCCTCACACCGTCTGTGATATCCCCCTGCACTTCGGCGGCCAGCACGGCGGGCCGGATGTCATCGGTGTCCAGCCGCCCCTTGCGCTCGCGTTGCACGAGCAGCTCGCTGCGGGCCAAGGCCCGCTCCAGCGCCTCCGACGCCTCCATGGCGCCGGCGCCGGCCGCGTCGATCCTCCAAGTACAGCTCGTTACCGCGTGCTGGAGCGACGGCTCGCCACCGGCGAGGCCGGCCGCGGCCAGCGCTGTCATTCCCGCCGGCAGCGACGCGGTCAGCGCTGCGACGAGGTTCTCGGTGTCGATGCCAGCTTCGGAGTCCGGATCCAGCTCGACGTCGAGGTACTCGGCGTCGGAGGAGTATCCGGTGGACAGGGCCAGCCCGAACGCGATCTTGGGCCGGGGATTGAACCCGGCCGAGTAGGCCACACCCACGCTGGCGCGCCGCAGCGCCCGCTCCCAGATCCGGGCCACGTCCCTGTGGGATGTGAAGCGGACCTTGCCATGCTTCGAGAAGCGGATCCTCACCCTCGAAGACGTCACGGCGCCGCCCCCACCAGTCCGCGCTCGGTCAGGCGCACCGGGACGGCCGCGCCCCGCGAGGTGTCCATGCCGGTGCCCTGGCTGCCCCCCGCCGGAGGCACGGCGGACGCCACCACGTGCTCGATCCCGTAGCCGGTGCACGCTCCGCAGTCGTAGCAGGGCGTCCACCGGCAATCCTCGAGGCCGACCTCGTCGAGAGCGTCGCGCCAGTCCTGCCACAGGAAGTCCTTGTGGAGCCCGGCCGACAGATGGTCCCAGGGCAGCACCTCGTCGAACGTGCGGTGGCGGTGCACCCAGGAGTCGATGTCGATGCCGCAGGCGTCCGCGGCGGCCTGCCATCGCTGGAGGTCGAAGTGCTCGGACCACTCCTGGAAGGTGCCGCCGTGCCGCCACACGTGCTCGATGACACCTCCGAGCCGGCGGTCGCCCCGGCTGGCCAGGCCTTCGGCCAGGGTGGCCGCCGCGTCGTGCCACTTGAGCTGCACGCCCTTGGCCCGGCGCACACCGTCGCGCAGTAGGCCGATCTTGCGCCGCAGCTCCACGGTGGTGTTCTGCCCGAACCACTGGAACGGGGTGAACGGCTTGGGCACGAAACCGCCGACGGACACCGTGACCGACGGAGACCGCACATGGCCCCGGCCCAGCGCCACGCAGTTGCGGGCCAGCTCCGCTATGCCGAGCGTGTCCTCGTCGGTCTCGGTGGGCAGGCCGGTGAGGAAGTAGAGCTTCATCCGGCGCCACCCCTGCGAGTAGGCCGACTCCACCGCGGCGTAGAGGTCGTCTTCGGTGATGAGCTTGTTGATCACCTGGCGCATCCGCCAGGTGCCCGCCTCGGGCGCGAAGGTGAGCCCGGTGCGCCGGGCCCGCTGGATCTGAGCGGCGATGCCGACGGTGAAGGCGTCGACACGCAGGCTGGGCAGCGACACCGACACCTGGCCGCAGCCGGAGGCGTCGACGGTGGAGGCCACGACCTGCTCGATGCCGCTGAAGTCGGCGGTGCTCAGCGACGTGAGGGCCACCTCGTCGTAGCCGGTGCGGCGCAAGCCCTCGCTCACCATGGTGCGCACCTGCTCCGCCGGACGCTCGCGCACCGGCCGGGTGATCATGCCGGCCTGGCAGAAGCGGCAGCCCCGGGTGCAGCCCCTGAAGACCTCGACGTTGAGGCGATCGTGCACCACCTCCGTGAGCGGGACCAGCTGGCGCTTGGGATAGGGCCAGTCGGCGAGGTCGGCCACGGTGCGCTTCTCGACGACGGCAGGCACGTCGGGGTGGCGCGGCTCGACGGCCGCGAGCCGCCCGCGCTCGTAGACGGGCTCATACATGGACGGCACATAGACCCCGGGCACCCGGGCCAGCGCCCGCAGAACCCCGGAGCGCCCGCCACTACGGCCGGACGTCTTCCAGTCGCGCAGCACCTCGGTGATGTCGCCCACCGCCTCCTCGCCGTCGCCGAGCACGACGAAGTCCACGAAGTCGGCCAGCGGCTCGGGGTTGTAGGTGCAGTGGCCCCCGGCCCCGACCAGCGGATCGGCCTCGTGACGCAGCCTGCTGTGGACGGGCACACCGGCGAGGTCGATGCAGTTCAGCACGTTCGTGTAGGTGAGCTCGGCCGAGAGGTTGAACGCGATGACGTCGAAGAGCGCGGCCGGGCGGTGAGTGTCCACCGAGAACAGCGGCAGGCCCTCGGCCCTCATCTGGGCCTCAAGGTCCACCCACGGCGCGTAGGCCCGTTCGGCGGCCGCGTCGGGGCGCTCGTTGAGGATCTCGTAGAGGATCTGCAGACCCTGGTTGGGCAGGCCGATCTCGTAGGTGTCGGGATAGGTGAGCAGCCACGACACGATCCCGGGGCCGTGTACGGGGGTCTGCATCCCGTGCTCGCCGCCGATGTAGCGGGCGGGCTTGGACACCTGGGGCAGCAGAGGCTCTAGGCGATGCCACAGGTTCGTCACTAGGCCAGCCTACATCTGCTGGTTGAGCATCCCTTCGATGTCGAGGCGGCGGCGGTAGACGCCCGCGACCAGCCCCAGCGCGGCCATCGAGGTGAGCATCGAGGATCCGCCGTAACTCACCAGCGGCAGGGGAATGCCGGTGACCGGCATCATTCCCATGGTCATGCCGACCGACTGGAACATCTGGAACAGGAACATGGTGAATACTCCGGTGCATAGGAGCCGCTCGAACGGCGTGGCCGCGATCTGGGCCGTCCTCCAGATGCGGAACAGCAGGACCGCGTACAGGCCGAGCAGCAGCGAGGCGCCCCGCAGGCCGAGCTCCTCGCCCGCCACAGTGAATATGAAGTCGGTCTGCTGCTCGGGCACCAGGTCGGACCTGGTCTGGGTCCCCTCGAACAGTCCCTGCCCCCGCAGTCCCCCGTTGCCGATGGCTATCTGCGCCTGCTCGACGTTGAAGGCGTAGGTGGCCGCCTCATCGTTCGTCTCCGACGGCGCGAACAGGTACACGCGCAGGCGGGCCTCCTGGTAGTCGGCCAGCGCGTCGGAACGCAGCACGCCGACGACCCCCACCGCGGCGACGATCGCCAGCAACGCGATCCAGCGGAGCTTGATTCCGCTCGCGACCACCGTCACGAGGGCGATGACGAGATAGACCAGCATGGTTCCGAGGTCGGGCTGGAGCATCAGCAGACCGATCGGCGCGGCGGCGAGCACCAGGGCGAGCCCCAACCGGGTCAGGCCGGCACCACCGGCGGCGCGCGTCGACAGCAGCAGCGCCAGCCCCACTATCACCACCAGCTTCCCGGGCTCCGACGGCTGCATCCTGAACGTCCCGAGGGAGAACCAGCCCCGGGTGCCGCTCACTTCCACGCCGATCTGCAGCACCAGCCACAGGGCGCCCATCATCGCCGCGAAGGCGAGCGGGTAGAGCCTTCTCATGTACCTGGGAGGGAAGAAGGCCGCGATGGCGCCCACCACCACTCCGACGGTGATGAACAGGATCTGCCGCTTGAGGAAGGCATTGTTGGGCTCGGTGAAGTCGTCCACCACGCCTCTGGTGGCCGAGTACACGAGAACCGAGCCCATCGCCGCGATGGCCAGCGCCGAGAGGATCAGGAACGGGTCGACCAGCAGCCACCACGGCTCCTTCTCGCGCTCGAGGTTCTCGGTCTCGGGCGGGGGCGCGAGGACGGTCACAGCAGGGCGTCCAGTCCTCGCTGCTCCACCGCAATCTCGCCGCCCACCAACTCGGCGCACTCCTGGGACAGCACGGGCCGTTCCTCGGAGATGGGCACGCCGTCGGCGTCGACCTTGATCTCGCCGGTGCGGATCCCCTCAAGGAACGCCACCAGCAGCTTGACCTCGCCGTAGCAGGCGTCCACTTCCTTGGCGGTGCGGGCCCGCTCCACCGTGCCGGTAGCGATCGGGAGGAGGATGCGAGCCACCGCCGGAGCGGCCACGTCGCCGCCGAAGCCGGCCTCCTCCAACACCATCGTGACGACCACTTCGGGGTTGTAGTCGAAGCCGCGCTCGGGCCAAGGTGCCGGTCCGAACGCCGCGAACCAGGCGAAGTCGGCCTTGCCCTGCTTCTCAGCCGTGCCGGTCTTGCCCGCTACCGGCCACGCGCTCAGCGGGAAATCGACGCCTCCCTCGGCGGGAAGGTTGAAGGCCTCGTAGGCGGTCCCCCGCAGCAGCGCATCGCCGCCGGTGGCGCTGGGGATGTTGAGCGCGGTCACGCCGTTCAGCCCGTCGAGCAGCGGCCCGGACAGCGCGGTATGCCAGTCGAGCTCACGGACGAGCCGCGGACCGAACTCCTCCAGCACGCTGCCGTTGCGGTCGGTGATCCTGGTGGCGATGTTGGGCTGGTGGAGCTTCCCCTCGCTGGCCATCACTGCGTAGAGGTTGGCCATCTGCAGCGGCGTGGCCAACAGGTTGCCCTGGCCGATGGCCAGGTTGATGGTGTCGCCCGCGAACCACTGGTCACCGCCGCGCAGGAAGACGCCCTGCTCGAACTGGTAGTCGTAGTACTCCCGGTCGGGAACGACCCCGGACCGCTCGTGGGGCAGCGGGACGCCGGTGTGGGATCCGAGGCCGAAGGCCTCGGCGGTCTCTTGAATGCCCTCGTCGAGGGGCGAGCGCCGCTGGAAGAAGCCCTCACCCCCGACCCGGTAGAAGTACGTGTCGCTCGACACGGTGATGGCGTCTCGCAGGTCGACGCCGCGCTCGCAGCAGTAGGGGCTCTCGAACAGGCACGTGTCGGACTCCTCCAGGCAGAACGGGTAGCGGTAGGTGCCGGTGTCCCGGTAGAACTCGTCGACGCCGGTGAGCGCGGTGCTGCTGTCGGCTATCACTCCCTGAGTGAGAGCCGCGTAGGCGGTGACCACCTTGAAGGTTGAGCCCGGCGCGTAGAGGCCCTGGATGGCGCGGTTGAGGATCGGCGAGTAGTTCTCCTCCGCGGTCAGGTCGTTGAACAGCCGCTGCGAAATCCCGTCCACGAACTCCCTCGGGTCGTAGGTGGGGAACGACGCCATGGCCAGGATCGAGCCGTCACGAGGGTCGAGGGCCACCGCCGCGCCGGCCGAAGCCACGAACCGGGGAGCGTCGGGATCCTCGGGCCGGGGCTGGTCCCGGGCCTCGTCGAGTCCCCGGCGCAGCTGGCGCTCGACGAGGCTCTGGACGTCGAGGTCGACGGTCAGGTGCACGTCATTGCCCGGCAGCGGTTGGCGGGCCTTGTCGTGGTGGACCTTGACGATCTCGTCCAGCCGGTTCACCTCGAAGACGCGCACACCGGGGACTCCCCGCAGCTCGCTCTCGAAGATGCGCTCCACACCGGACTTCCCGATCTCGTCGCCGGGTTGGTACGTCTTCGCGCTCGGATCGGTCGGGTCGTACTGCGCGCTCACCGACCGGTACTCCGACTCGGTCAGCGGCCCGACGTAGCCGAGCAGGTGCGCGGCCAGCTCGCCGTAGGGATAGCTCCGAACCGTTCGCTCCTCGACGGACACCCCCGGGAACAGGTCGGGACGCTCGCCGAGGTACAGCAGCAGGTCGGGGTCGATGTCGACCGCCACCGGAACCCGGTCGAACGGCCCGTATTCGCGGCTCGCGAGCCGTTCGGTGATGTGGCGGACCTTCGTAAGGCGGCCGGAGCGGCTGACGATCTGGGCCAATTCGAGGAGCACGCCGCGTTGCTCGGACTCGTCGAGCGCGGCCCTGAACGCCAGGCGGTCGACGGTCACCACCTGGACCACCTTGTTGTCCACCAGGATCCGTCCCTTGGCATCGAAGATCCGGCCCCGCGGCGCCTCGGTGTACACCACTCTCAGGATGTTGGCGGAGGCGGCCGTCTGCAGCTCTTCGTGCTCGAGCACCTGCAGGTACCACAGCCGCGCCACCAGGGCAGCCACCAAGCAGACGGCCACAATGCCGACGACGTACAGCCGGAAACTCTGGCGCTCGAATACCTCGGCGCCGTTGTCGGTCATCGGCGTCCGATCCGGGCTTCGGCACGCGGCGAGTCGGCGGACGGGTCCCGGGAGCGGCCGCCCCACGCAGCCCAACGCATCGCCGGAGCCACCACCAGCGACAGCAACGCGTTGAACGCAGACGATACGAGCACGATCTTGAGCAGATCATCGTCGACCAGGCCGCGCTGGCCAACCACCTCGCCAAGCACCGCGTAGACGGCCACCGAGGCCGCCGTGCCCGCGAAGACGAGCAGTCCCGTCTGGATGCGGGTGTCGTGGAACAGCTCTTCAGTGATGCTGCCCAACCCGAAGGCGACCAGGGCGAACGACACCGCGGCCAGCCCGAGAGGAGTAGGCAGGTAGACGTCCCACATCAGACCGGCCCCGAAAGCAATGAACGAGCCCGCCTGGGCGCCGACCAAGAGCCCCGCCAGGACGGCGATTAGGGCCGGCAGCTCGGGAGCCACCCCGACCACTCGAACGTCCACGAAGATCGTCAACTGCAACAGCAGTGCGGCCATGTACACCACGATGATCCGCAGGGTGGCCATCAACACGCTGGAGCGCAGCGACGAGAGTCCCCGGCGCACCGGTGTTGAGGCCAGCTGGGGCGCGGTCATGGCGACTGCTCCGGGAATGGCGAGTCCGGTCCGACCGGCGCCTCGTCGACCGGGACTTGCGACAGCACGGTGACATAGCCGAGATCATCGACATCGGCGGCGAGATCGACGGTGACCAACTGCACCAGGCCCGCTTCGGCCGGCTCGACCGACGCCACCCGCCCCACCGGAATGTTGGCCGGGTAGCGGCTGCCCGCCGCGGTTACCACCGCGCTCCCGATCCCGGGAAGCTCCGAGAGGTCCCCGGTCTCGGGCCAGCGCAGCCCGGTGTCCACCACGAACTTGGTCGGCTCCCCGGCCATGCCGTGACCGAGGCCCACGTCACCGGTTTCGATCAGGCGCACCCCGATCACCAGGTTCGGGTTGCTGATCATGGTTACCGTGCTGCGCGAGGTGTCGACCGTTTCGACCCTTCCGACGAGCCCGGCCGCGGTGACCACCGCCATGCCCGGAGCCACACCGTCGCGATGTCCCACATCGATCGACACGACGTCGTCATCGAAGTTGCCCACCGAGTCGCGCAGGACCGACGCGGTGATCTGCTCGATGTCGTCCACGTATGTCACCCCGGTGGCCTCCAAGAGCCGGTCGAGGGTGTCCTGCTGAGCCGCGGCTCGCAGGTCGGCGCTGCGCAGACTGTCGATCTCGGCTCTGAGCTGCTCGTTCTCGGAGCGGAGGTCGTTGTATGAGAACATGACCGTCCACACCTCCGCCACGGGCCCGAGCACGACGTCGACAGCGGAGACAACCGGCTCAAGAATGTCGCGCACGCGGCTCTGCGCCGTCTCCAAGGGTCCATAGCCGCGGAAGTCGAGGGTCAGCAGCGTGACCGCCGTGAGGATTAGCAGGATCAAGCGGTAGCGGGACCGCCCGCTTCGCTGGGCCACAGCCATGGCCCGGCGCTACAGGTCGCTCGCGGTGGTATCGCCCGTCAGCTGGTCCAGGTTCTCGAGCACGTGACCACAGCCCCTCACCACGGCGTGGAGCGGATCGACTGCGACCGTGATCGGCATGCCGGTCTCGTTGGCCATCCGCTGGTCCAGATTCCTCAGCAGGGCGCCCCCGCCCGCGAGCATGATGCCCGACTCCATGATGTCGGCGGCCAGTTCCGGCGGGGTGCGATCGAGCGTGCCCCTCACCGCGTCGCAGATGGCGACGACCGACTCCTCCAAGCCCTCACGGATGTCCTCGGTGGTGATCGACACCACCCGGGGCAGGCCGCTCACGAGATCCCGGCCCCGGATCTCGGCCCGAGCCTCACGCGGCAGGGGATGGGCCGAGCCGAGCACGATCTTTATCTCCTCGGTGGTTCGCTCCCCGATCAGCAGGGAGTGCTCCTTCTTGACGAACTGAACGATCGCGTCGTCGAACTCGTCGCCTCCCACGCGGATGGACTCGCTGGACACGATCCCGCCGAGCGAGATGACGGCCACCTCGGTGGTACCGCCACCGATGTCCACGACCATGTTCCCGGTCGGCTCCCACACCTTCATGCCGGTGCCGATCGCAGCCGCCATCGGCTCCTCGATGATGTGGGTCGGCCGGCGGGCGCCGGCCGACTCGGCCGCCTCCTGCACGGCTCGCTGCTCCACGCCGGTTATTCCCGACGGAACAGCGATGACCATGCGCGGCTTGGTCCAGCGCCGCTGATGGACGCGCTCCACGAAGAAGCGGAGCATCTCCTGGCACATGTCGAAGTCGGCGATGACACCGTCCTTGAGCGGCCGCACGGCCTGTATGTGCGACGGCGTCCGCCCGAGCATGCTCTTGGCCTCGGAGCCCACCGCAAGGACCTTGCGGGTGCGGGTGTTCACGGCGACCACTGAGGGCTCGTTGAGCACGATCCCCTCGCCCCGCACGTACACGACCGTGTTAGCGGTGCCGAGGTCCAGAGCCATGTCGCGACCGATGACCCACCCGAGCCCCGATTGCATGGTCCCTGTACTCATTCTCACGCCTCGATCAGCTCCGGAGATTATCACAGCGCCGATGGATCCGGCCGCACGCCCGAAAGGAGGCTAGACGATAGCGAGCGCTGGCGCGCATCGGAAACCACCAATCTTCACTCGCAATCTTCACACGCAATCTTCACCCGGCAGCGCGACCCGGCCCGGACACGGATCACAGGTCGGGAAAGAACAGGCTCACCTCGCGCTGAGCGGACTCGGCTGAATCGCTGCCGTGGACCAGGTTCTCGGTGACCTCGGTGCCGAAATCGCCCCGGATGGTGCCCGGGTCGGCCTTCAGTGGGTCGGTGGCTCCCATCATGGTGCGCACCACGCTCCAGGTGTCATCGGGACCCTCCACCACGGCAACCAGCGCGGGGCTCCTGCTCATGAACGTCACCAGGTCGTCGTAGAAGCCCTTGCCGACATGCTCGGAGTAGTGCCGGGCGAGCAGCTCGGCGCCGAGAGTCCGGAGCTCGGCGGCCACAACCCGCAGGCCCTTCCGCTCGAAACGGCCCAGGATCTCGCCCACCAAGCCCCGCTCGACTGCGTCCGGCTTGCAGATGACCAGAGTGCGATTCACGGCGGCGATGCTACAAGCACTCCCGGCACGCCCCGCGAGCCGGGAAGTGAGTGTTACCGGCGCTCCGCGAGCGCGGTCTTGGCCGCACCGATCACGGTGAAGGAGCCGGTCACGGTGACGACGTCGGCCGGGCCGGCGAGCTCGAGAGCACGGTCGAGGGCCGCGCCCACATCGTCGACCGCCTCGGAGGCCGCACCGAGCGAGGCAGCCGCGGCCGCGACCTCCGTCGCCGGTATGCCGCGAGCGGTGGGCGCGGTGCAGCACACCACCCGCTCGGTCCGGTCGGCCTCAAGGCCCTGCAGCACGCCAGAGATGTCGCGCCCGGACTGCATTCCCACCACCAGGAACCGGCGCCCGGACGGCGCGAAGTCGTCGTTGAGGGTGGCTGTGGCGGCGCGGGCCCCGTCGGGGTTGTGGGCCCCGTCGAGCACGACGAGGGGCTCGCGGCCCACGATCTCGAAGCGTCCCGGAACCCTCACGCCGGCCAGAGCTTCGTCCACCACATCGTCGGGCAGCCTCGCCTCGAAGAAGGCCTCGGCGGTGGCCACGGCCAAGGAGGCGTTGTCCAGTTGGTGGCGGCCGTGCAGGGACATCAGCGAGTCGGAATGGCGCCCGTACGGCGTGACGAAGTCGGCCACCCACCCGCCTATCGCAAGGCGCTCCCGTTCGGTCCCGAAGTCCGGGCCACGCTCGAGCATGGCCGCATGAGGCTCGGCTCGGAAGACGCCGCGCAGACGGGGGTCGGTCTCGCCGCAGACGACCGTTGAGCCGGGCTTGACTATGCCCGCCTTCTCGTGCGCTACGGCCAACCTCCAGTCGCCCACGCCGTCGGTGTGATCACGGCCGACGTTGGTGATCACCGCCACCTCGGCATCGACCACGTTGGTGGCATCGAACCGCCCCAGCATGCCTACCTCGATCACGGCCACATCCACGGCCACATCCGCGAAGTGCTGCATTGCGGCTGCCGTCACGGTCTCGAACCAGGTGGCCCGCATCTGCATGTGATCGGTGAAGCGGGCCACATCTCCGATGGCGGCGCCGAAAGCCTCGGGGTCCATGGGCTCGGAGTCGACCGATATGCGCTCGGTGGGGGCCACCAGATGCGGGCTCGTGTAGGCGCCGACGCGCAGGCCCATCTCCTGCAGCAGGCGGGCCGTGACCCGGACGGTGGACCCCTTGCCGTTGGTGCCCGTCACGTGGATGACCCGGTAGCGGTGCTGCGGATCCCCCATGGCCGACGCCAAGCCCTGCATCGACTGGAGGCTCAGTCCGTGGATGCGGCCGGCCCGGGGGGTCGACTCGTAGTTGATGAGGTTGTCGAGATGGTCGAGTGCCGCGCCGTAGTCCACGGGCGGGCGCTCTCGCTTGTCAGCTGGCGCGCCGGGAGCGCGTGTCGCCTCCCTCGGCGCGCGGCACCAGCGTGAGGTTCACGTTGCGCAGCACGTCCTCGCGGCCGATCACCACCGTCTCTATGTCCTCGCGGCCGGGGAGGTCGTACATGGTGTCGAGCAGGACCTCCTCAAGCACGGCCCGAAGTCCCCGGGCCCCCGAGGCCCGCTTGATCGCCTCGTCGGCGATGGCCTCCAGCGCCTCGGAGTCGAAGACGAGGTCGACGTTCTCGAAGCGGAACATCTTCTGGTACTGCTTTATGAGGGCGTTGCGGGGTTCCACCAGAATCCGCATGAGGGCCTCACGCTCGAGGCTGCGCACTGCGCCCATCACGGGCAGGCGCCCTATGAACTCGGGGATGAGCCCGAACTTCGTGAGGTCCTCGGGCAGCACCTCCGCGAAGATCGCGCCCAAGTCCTTGTCCTCGGGTCGGCGGATGTCGGCTCCGAAGCCGACTCCCTTGGCGCCGGTCCGGCGCTCGACGATCTTCTCGATGCCGGCGAAGGCACCCCCGCAGATGAACAGCACGTTGGTGGTGTCGATCTGGATGAACTCCTGGTGGGGATGCTTGCGCCCTCCTTGGGGCGGCACCGACGCCGACGTGCCCTCCAGGATCTTGAGCAACGCCTGCTGGACGCCCTCGCCGGACACGTCGCGGGTTATCGACGGGTTCTCGCTCTTGCGGGCGATCTTGTCGATCTCGTCTATGTAGATGATGCCCTTCTCAGCCTTCTTGACGTCGTAGTCGGCCGCCTGGATGAGCTTGAGGAGGATGTTCTCCACATCCTCGCCCACGTAGCCGGCCTCCGTGAGGGCGGTGGCGTCCGCGATGGCGAAGGGCACGTTGAGCATCCGGGCCAGCGTCTGGGCCATGAGGGTCTTGCCGCAGCCGGTGGGCCCGATCAGCAGGATGTTGGACTTCTGGAGCTCGATCTCAGGGTCCTGGCTCTCGCCGAGCTGCACCCGCTTGTAGTGGTTGTAGACCGCAACCGACAGGATCCGCTTGGCGCTCTCCTGGCCGACGATGTAGTCGTCGAGGAAGGTGTAGATCTCACGCGGGACGGGCAGATCGCCGACCGGATCGTCGGAGGGGCCGGCCAGCTCCTCGTCGATGATCTCGTTGCACAGGTCGATGCACTCGTCGCAGATGTAGACGCCGGGGCCGGCGATGAGCTTCTTGACCTGCTTCTGCGACTTGCCGCAGAACGAGCACTTGAGAAGCTCACCTCCCTCACCGAGCTTGGCCACGCGGTCGTCTCCTCTTCTTGGCTGTTGGGGTCAGCCGATCGCTCTTATGGCGCTGCTGTTGTCGACCACATTACGCGCTTGGATCACTTCGTCGATGATCCCATAGTCCCTGGCCTGCTCGGCGGTCATCACAAAATCCCGGTCGGTGTCCGTGGCGATCCGCTCGATTGGCTGGCCGGTGTGCTCCGAGAGCACCTGCTCCAGCGACTCCTTGAGCCTGGCCACCTCGGAGGCGATCCGCTCGATGTCGCTGGCGTCGCCGTGCGCGCCGGCGTAGGGCTGGTGAAGGAGGATCTTGGCGTGCGGGAGGGCCAGCCGCTTGCTCTTGGCTCCCGCGGCCAGCAGGACCGCGGCCGCGGAGGCGGCCTGGCCGAAGCAGATGGTGGTGATGTCGGGCTTGATGTACTGCATCGTGTCGTAGATCGCGAACAGCGAGTTGATGTCCCCGCCCGGACTGTTGATGTAGAGGTTGATGTCCTTGTCGGGATCCTCCGACTCGAGGTGCAGGAGCTGCGCGCAGACGAGGTTGGCGACCACATCGTCGATGGGCGTCCCGAGGAAGATGATGTTCTCCTTGAGCAGCCGGCTGTACAGGTCGAAGGCGCGCTCGCCGCGGTTGGTCTGCTCCACCACGGTCGGCACCAGGTAGTTGCGCGGGTTGATCTGACTCATGAGGCTTCCTGTGACTCGTCGGCGATTACATCCTGAGGGCTCCCGCCGTCATCACCAACGTCGGGGGCCGAGACTTCCTCGGTGACTTCCTCGGGCAGCTCACCGGACGTGCCGGTCTCGCCGGCTTCGGGCAGCGTCAGCAGTTCCGGATCGATGACCTCCCCGTCGGGATCAACGAGCTCGACACGCTCGGTGATCCACTCCAGGGCGGCCCGCTTGGAGATCTCGGACCGCATCGGCGACAGCTGACCCGAAGAGGCCAGCGCCTCGCGCAGCCGGGTCGCCTCGGCGGTGGCGTCCAACGCAGAGCCTTCATCGGCGGGAGCACGCCGGGCGGCCGCGAGCACGACCTGGTGCAGCTCGGCCTCGAGGGTGTCGTCATCCGCTTCGAGCCCCTCCGCGACGGCGACGGCCCTCAGGGCGAGGTCCAGCCGGACGCTGCGGTCCGCGCTGATCTTCAAGCCGGCCTCGAACTCCTCGCGGGGCTGACCGATGGTGCTCAGGTAGTCGTCGAGCTCATGGCCCCGCTGGGCCAGGTCCCTGGTGATACTCGCGACACGGCTCTCGATCTCGGAGGCCAGCATGGCCTCGGGCACCTCGTCAGTGACCAGGCCGGCGACGGCATCGGCAATGGCCTCCATCCGTGCCGACGCGGCGTACATCGTCTTGGCCCTGGACTGCCCGGCCTCCAGAGTCGAGCGGAACTCCTCGACGGTGTCGTACTCGGTGTTCGACGACACGAACTCGTCGTCGAGAGCGGGCAGGACGGTCTCCTGCACCTCCTTGACGAGCACCCGGAAGCTGAGACTGCTGTCCTCGTCGGGGTCGGGATGGGCAGCCGTGAACTCGAGGATGTCACCGGGCACCGCGCCGCGCAGGTTCTCGTCGATCTCGGGGACGACCGCACCGGTGCCGAGCAGGTAGTCGTAGTCGGAGGTCGTGAGGCCGTCGATGGTCTCGCCTGCCATCGTGCCGGTGATGTCGATGGTCAGATGGTCCCCGTCCGCCGCGGCCCGGCTCACCGGGGAGAGCTCCGCGAACTGCTGGCGGAACCGGTCGATCTCACCGGTGATCTCGTCATCGTCGACCACCGGGCTGGGAATCTGCACGCTGAGCTGGTCGTAGCCCGACACTGCTACGGCGGGACGCACATCGACTACGGCGTCGAAGCACACCGGCCCCGACTCCGCTCCCTCGGTGATCTCGATGCTGGGAGCGTCGATCACGTCGATGTCGTGCTCCACGACGGCGCGGGCGTAGAAGTCGGGAAGCGAGAACCGCAGTGCCTCGGCCCGCCCAGCCTGGTGGCCCAGTTGGGCCTCAAGCAGGCGGCGAGGGGCCTTTCCGGGCCGGAAGCCAGGAACCCTGACCTCCCGGGCGATGCGCCTGAAGGCCGACTCGATCTCGGTCTCGAACTCCGCCTCATCCAGCTCGACCGTCAGCTTGACGCGGTTGTCGGTGAGCGTCTCGAAGCTGCTCTGCACGGCAGGGATTGTACCGGTGCGCTCGATCGGCACTACCGGGACGCTCAGCGTTGGAGGACCGATACCGTGATGGCGCCGCGGGCGTAGTTCAACGGCTAGAACCTCAGCCTTCCAAGCTGATGATGCCGGTTCGATTCCGGTCGCCCGCTCCGACCCCAGTGCGAGGAAGTGCGCGCCAATTGACCGAGTCCCTGCTTGAACGCTCGGCCCGCTACATCGACGGGGACACCTATGAGGGGCCCCGATCCATCAACCCCGTCGACGGCTCGTTCCACGAGGTGGCAGAGGGTGTGGCGCTGGTTTGCGGGTTCTCGCACATCTGGACGCTCGACGGCGCCGGCGGGCTCGTGGTGCTCGACACGTCCCTGCCGGGCTTCGCAACCGTGGCGCTGGAGCATCTGCGCCGCTGGCGGGCCGTCCCGGTCGACACCATCGTCTACACCCACGGACATGTCGACCATGTGAGCGGCGCGCGGGCCTTCCTCGAAGACGCCGCCGACCGGGGGCATCCCTCCCCCACCGTGGTGGCTCACGACGCGGTCGGGCGACGCTTCGACCGGTACGACCTCACCCGCGAGTACAACGAGATCATCAACGCCCGCCAGTTCAGCTCCAACTTCAAGTTCGGGTCGTTCCACGGCGACTGGGTGAGGCCTCAGGTGACCTACACCGACGGCCTCGACCTGGAGGTGGGCACCGACGGTGTGCGGCTGATTCACGAGAAGGGCGAGACCGACGATCACACCATCGCGTGGGTACCGCAGATCCGGGCCCTGTTCACAGGCGATCTGGTCATCTGGGCGTTCCCGAACGCGGGCAACCCCCAGAAGGCCCAGCGCTACCCCGCGGAATGGGCCGCAGCGTTGCGACGGATGATCGATCTGCGTCCGGAGTTCCTGTTTCCGGCCCACGGCCTGCCCATCTCGGGCGCCGAGCGCATAGCCGGGGTTCTCGAGGCCACGGCCGGCGCGCTCGAGGGACTGGTGCGCGACACGCTTGAGATGATGAACGCCGGCGCCCCGCTGGACGAGATCGTCCACACCGTGCGGGTGCCGCAGCATCTCCTGGACAAGCCGTACCTGCGGCCTTCCTACGACGAGCCCGAGTTCGTGGTGCGCAACATCTGGCGCCTGTACGGCGGTTGGCACGACGGCAACCCGGCCCGGCTCAAGCCGGCGCCTGATGCCGCGGTGGCCGCGGAGGTGGCCGCCCTGGCCGGTGGCTCGGACCGGCTGGCCCGCCGGGCGGCGGAACTGTGCGAGGCCGGCGAGCTGCGCCTGGCCTGCCAGCTGGCGGAGTGGGCCGTTCAGGCAGCCCCATCCGACGCCGAGGCCCACGCCACCCGAGCCGAGGTGTACCGGATCCGGCGCGACGGCGAGCTGTCGCTCATGGCTCGAGGTCTCTATCTTGACGCCTCCCACCGCTCCGAGTCGATGTCTCGACCCGAGCCGCGGCCAGACTGATCGCCATGCGCACCGAACTCGACCCCGAACGGCTGCCTCTCACGCTCCTGGAGCTGTTCCGGATCAAACAGGGCGAGATGGTCTCAGCGATGATGCACCTGGGCACCCGCCTAGGTCTGTGGGAAGCGCTGCGGGAGTCGGAGCCGTGCACCAGCGCCGAGCTGGCCTCCGCGACCGGACTGCAGGAGCGATGGCTCCGCGAGTGGCTGCACGGCATGGTCGCCACCGACCTCGTTCAGCACGACGACGGTCGCTTCGCGTTCACGCCCGAGGCGAGGGTGGCGCTCACCGACCGCGGCCATTGGTCCTACATGCCGGGTGTGTTCGGGCCGCCCATGAGCCACCGCGAGATTGAGCGCACCCTGGAGGCTTTCCAGTCCGGTCTGGGAATGACCTGGGCCGAGCACGGCGACCACGCCTGCCACATGCAGTGCGCCATGTCGGCGGCCCGCCAGGAGAGCTTCCTGGTGTCAGATGTGCTGGCCGCGTTCGACGGGGCCACCGACCGGCTGCGCTCACCGGACGCCCGCATCGTCGACGTGGGCTGCGGGGCCGGGGTGGCGGCCTGCGTGCTGGCGTCGAGTTTCCCCGCGGCCGCCGTGGTCGGCCTCGACCCGTCCGCCAGGGCGCTCGCAGTGGCCCGCTCCAGCGCGGCCGAGGCGGGCCTCGACAACCTGAGCTTCGAGCAGGGCACCTTCGACGACCTGGACCGATTCGGTCCGGCAGACCTGCTGGTGACCCTCGACGTGCTGCACGACCTGCCCAGGCCGCAGGAGGCGATCGAGGCCGCCCGCAGGAACGTGGCCGATGACGGCTGGTGGCTGGTGGCCGACATCAAGGGACGCGGCGACCTCGAGGCCAACCGCAAGATCCCCCTGCTCCCCTACATGTACGCGATGTCGGTCTTCTACTGCATGTCCTCCGCCCTGTCCGAGCCCGGAGGCGAGGGGCTAGGGACGCTGGGGCTTCACCCGCAGAAGCTGGAGGAGATGGCGAGAAGCGGGGGCTTCACCCGCTTCGTCCGCCACGAGGTCGAACTAGACAAGACGAACTGGTACTACGAGATCCGGCCCTGACCCCGCTCGGCCATCGGACCGCTCGGGTTAATCGTCGTCTCCGGAATCTGCGTCCGCGCCTCGAGGGGCTACCTCGGGGTACAGGTGAGAGATCGTTCCCGGCTCGATCCGGCACGACTCGATGTAGGCGTCGACGTCCTCGCCCTTGACACGGATGACCCTGCCCATCCGGTAGGCCGCGATGTAGCCCTCATCGATGAAGCGGTAGAGGGTCCGCGTGGTGATGCCGAGGCGCTTGGCTGCCGCGGTCGTGCCCAGCCACTCGATCTGAGCTTGATCAGGGGGTATTTCGTCAACCATGGCTCGAATTGCCTTTCGATTATTTTAATGATGTTTTATGTCTGGGTAGCCCGCTGCATGAACAGAGCGCTCTGCGAAGAGACCTAGGAGACTCTATGGCATTTACTGAGGCGCGTGGTGGATACACACCCGAATAGCGGTGATCACTCCCGGCAGCGACTAGCCTCGGGACGGTGATCGACCGAGTCCTGCTAGCCGCGCCCCGGGGATTCTGCGCCGGTGTGGACATGGCAATCAAGGCGCTGACCTGGATGATCCGGGCCTTCGACCCGCCCGTGTACTGCTATCACGAGATAATCCACAACCGGCAGGTGGTGAAGCGCTTCGAGCAAGCCGGGGTGGTGTTCGTGGACGACATCGCCGAAGTGCCCGCGGGGATGCCCATCATGCTGTCGGCCCACGGTTCGGCCCCGGAGGTCGTCCAGACGGCCCGCGATCGGGGCGGCTACGTCGTGGACGCGGTCTGCCCGCTGGTGACCAAGGTCCACCACGAGGTCAAGACCAGGGCGGCCAAGGGCTACCAGATCGTGTACGTCGGCCATGAGGGCCACGAGGAGGCCGTGGGGACCATGGCCGTCGCCCCCAAAGCCATCCACCGGGTGGACAACGCCCGGGGGGTCGCGGCGCTGCCCGAGTTCAAGGAGCCGGTCGCCGTGCTGGCTCAGACCACGCTCTCGCACCGCGAGTGGGAGGGCGTGCTCGAACACACCAAGCGTCGCTTCCCGGACCTGTGGCAGCCCAGCATCAGCGACCTGTGCTTCGCCACCACCAACCGCCAGACCGCGATGATGGAGATCGCACCGGAATGCGACGCGGTGCTCGTTATCGGCTCGGCCAACTCGTCGAACACCATGTCCCTGGTGGAGTTGGCCGCGGAGGCGGGCTGCCGGCGGGTGCTTCGCATCAATGACGCCAGCGAGGTGCCCGACGACCTTTCGGGCACCATCGGCGTGACCGCGGGCGCCTCAGCCCCCGAGCATCTCGTGTGGGAGGTGATCGACCGGCTGGCACCGGCCCACGGCACGCAGGAGGTGACGGTCATCGACGAGGACGAGTACTTCCCTCCACCCCGGAACCTGCGCGACTTGCTGGCCGCGGTGGAGGCCGCCGCCGCGGTCACCCTGGGCTCCGGTTCCGCCGGCCGGGAGGCGCTGAACGACCGCTCCATAGACGCCAGCGACCTGCTCGACCGCTTCAGCCCCCGGGCCCAGCGGCCCGTGAGCGAAGCGAACAAGAGCGGAATTCAGGCCTAGGTGGCCGGCCTTCAAGCCCGGGCCGGTTCCTCGCCGGCCAGCACCCGGGCCTCCACGTAGAGGTCGCTCAGCTCCCGGTACAGGCGGTCGGTGAGTTCTCGAACGGCTCGGCGCGGCACCCGCCCCTGGACCTTGGCCGGCGGCGGGATCGGGTCGCCGACGACAATCACCACCCGGCGGGGGCGAGGCACCACCGAACCCACCGGAAGCGCCCTGACCGTGCCTCCCAGCCCGACCGGCACGATCGGGACCCCGGCGCGGGCCGCCACGAAGGCCGGGCCGTCGAGCATGTCGTCACGCCGGACCCGGTCGCCGGTGCGGCGCGTCCCCTCGGGGAACATCACCAGCGGCTCGCCGAGGGAGAGGACATCGGTGGCGGCTCGCAGGGCGGTGCGGTCGGCTGTGCCCCGTTCCACCGGGAAGCCGCCCAGCACCGACAGGAGGGCGCCCAGGAGCCGGATCTCCCAGAGGCTTTCCTTGCCCATGAACCGCAGTCGCCGGCTGGTGGCCATCCCGGCTATCGGAGTGTCGATGAAGGACCGGTGAACGGGGGAGAGAATGAACGGGCCGGCCGGAAGGTTGTCGCCTCCCTCCACCCGGAGCCTGAACAGCACCTTGATGAGCGCGAAGACAATCGTCCAGAGCACCCGGTAGAGGACCCGCCCCCACAGGGGCTGGCGACTCCGTTGCGAGGAGCCCTCTCCCGTGGTCTCGCCCTCGCTCCGGCGCCCGTAGACGCTGCGGCTCAAAGCAGCCTCATGACCTGCTCGACGGTCTCGTCGAAGGTCAGCCCGGTGGTGTCGATGACGACCGCTCCGGGGGCCTTCAGCAGCGGGGAGGCCTGCCGTGTGGAGTCGATCCGGTCCCTTCGGGCGATGTCGGTGGCCACGGATTCGACGGCTTCGTCGTAGGTGCGTCCGGCGCCGTCCCCCGTCACCGGCGTGCCGCCCTGGTCGACCCTTCGCTGGGCCCTCACTGCGGGATCCGCGACGAGATGGACCTTGACCTCGGCATCGGGGAACACGACGGTGCCGATGTCTCGGCCCTCCACCACTCCCCCGCCCCGCCGCCGGACCCACTCTCGCTGGCGGACCACCAGCTCGGCGCGCACCTCGGGATTGGCGGCCACCAGGCTCACGGCCCGGTCGACAGACGACCCCCTGATCTCGACGGTGGCATCGACTCCGTCGACCACAACCTGCCCGGCGTCGACGGTGACGTCGATCGTCCGGGCCACTGCGGCCGCGAAATCGTCATCGGAGGGATCGCCGCCGGCCCGCAGCACCGCGAAGGCGACGGCGCGGTACATGGCTCCGGTGTCGAGGCATTCGAGGCCCAGCCGATCGGCCACTGCCTGCGCCAGGGTGGACTTGCCGGAGCCGGCGGGGCCGTCGATGGCGATGACCCTCACGCCGATCGACTCCCGCGGGACCGACTCTCTTGGCCGGGGCGCAGCCCGTCCAGCGCCTCGTAGAAGCCCGGGAACGTCTTGGCGACACAGCCGGGGTTCTCAATCTCCATGCCGGGCACAACCAGCCCCAGCACCGCGAAGGCCATGGCGATGCGATGATCGTCGTAGGTCCGGACCCGGGTACCGGTCACCGCCGCGCCCGGCACCACCTCGAACCCGTCTTCGAGTTCGCGGGCCTCGACTCCGCAGCGGGTCAGCTCCGTGACCACGGCCGCGATCCGGTCGCTCTCCTTGCCCCGCACGAACCCGATGCCCCGCACTCTGGTCGGCGTATCCGCGAGGGCGGCCACCGCGGCCAGCGTGGGGGCGGTGTCGGACATGTCGGCCAGATCGATGTCCACACCCCGCAGTGGGCCGCCGGTCACCGTGGTGCTGGCCTCGTCCTGGGCCACTGACGCCCCCATGGATTCCAAGACTCCCGCGAAGCCGGTGTCGCCCTGGATCGAGCCTGCGCCCAGTCCCTCGATCCGCACCGTGCCCCGGGTTACTGCGGCCGCGGCCATGAAGTACGAGGCCGACGAGGCGTCGGGCTCCACCGCGAAACGCTCGACCGGCCGGTAACCGCCTCCCGCGACCTGCACGAGTCCCGGCTCGACCCTGACGGACGCGCCGAAGGTCCTCATGACCGCAGCCGTCATCTCCACGTACGACTGGCTCACAGCCGGTCCAACGACGGGCAGCCTCATTCCCCCGGGCACGGCCGGGGCGGCCATCATCAGCCCGGACAGGAACTGGCTGGAGCGGTCGCCGGCGACGGGGGCTGAGCGGGCGCGAATCGGTCCCCGGATCCGCATGGGCAGGCCGTCGCCACCGCCGGGGAACTCCACGCTCACCCCCAGGTGGCGCAGCGCGTCGGCTAGATCGCCGAAGGGCCGGGTCCGCAACTGGGGATGACCGTCGAGGGTGACACCGTGCTCCGAAAGGGCCGCCAGCGGCGCCACGAAGCGGCCGGTGGTGCCCGACATGCGGGCGTTGATGACCGCATCCGAGGCGGTGTCGACTGCGCCCGTGCCCCGGACCCGCATAGTGGCCGCGCCGGGATCGCATGCGACCTCGGCGCCGAGCGTCCTGACCGCCTCGACCATGGCCTCGGTGTCGTCGGCGAACAGCGCTCCCGCCAGCGTGGTCTCACCGGGCGCCTGCGCGGCGCACACCAGGGCCCGGTTCGTAATGCTCTTGGAGCCCGGGAGCCTCACCGCCAGATCCGGCGGGGCCTCCAGCGGAGCGATGGCCAGGGCCGGGGGCCAGCGGTCTCTCATTCGAGCGGGTTCAGTGAGGGGCGGTACCCGGCCTCGACCAGGCCCTGGGCGAACTGCTCGGCCCCGTCGCTCTCCACCACGGCCAGTACGACGCCGCGTGGCCCTTCCGCGGAGTGGGCGATCTCGAGGTCGTAGATGTTCACGTCCAGGTCGGCCGCCAGCGTGGTGATCCGGGCCAGTTCGCCCTTCTGATCGCGTATCGCGATCCGCACCTCGGTGAGCCGCGAGAGGTCGGGGGCACCCACCGACAGGCTCCGGCGGCTGTCCCGGGCGGCCTCGAGCCGGGCCAGCAGCTCGTCGCGGTCGCCCCCGGACACGATCAGGCGCATCTCGACGAGCTCGTCGAGCAACTCGTCGAGCACGTCGGTGATCGCCGTCCTGTTCTCGGCACAGATCTCGGGCCAGATGGCGGGATGGCCCGCGGCCACCCTGGTCATGTCCCGGAAGCCGCCAGCCGCGAGCCGCAGCAGGGCCCGGTGCTCGGTCGACCGTTCCTCGGCGATGCGCATCAGCACGGCCGCGGTGAGGTGGGGTACGTGCGAGACGACGGCCACCAGCGCGTCATGGCGCTCGGGCGCCAGCGCGATCACCTGGGCACCAAGCCCGGACACCACTTCGCGCACCTGGGCAAGGGCCGCGTCGTCGGTGGTTCCTGTGGGCGTGAGAACCCAGACCGCGTCGCGGAACAGGTCCGGATCGGCTCCGGTCAGGCCGTCCTGCTCGCTGCCCGCCATGGGATGGCCGCCGACGAACCTCGGATCGCTGACTGCCGCGACGACGGGCGCCTTCACGCTGCCGACATCGGTCACGATGGCCGCTCCGGCGTCGAGCAACTGCTGGACGACCGCGGCCAGCGACGAGGGCGGCGTAGCGGCCACCGCCAAGTCGCACGGCCCGGCCTCACCGATCACGTCGACCGCGCCGGCAGCCACCGCGGCCTCGGCGCGCTCGGCGTCGGGCTCGATGCCGGTCACATGCCACCCCGCCTTGCGCAGGGCCATGCCCACCGACCCGCCGATCAGACCCGTGCCGGCGATGATGGCGCTTCGAGTTGGGGCCATGGACGGCGATGCTACCGGTGCGACCGCCCAGCCTCGGACGGGTTTGTAACGGGGTTGGCGGCCTTTTCGAGCGACCTTGCCTCCGCGAGGGTCAGCGACCGCCAGCTTCCCGGCTGGAGGCGCCGATCGGCCAGCGGCCCGATCCTGGTCCGGACCAGGCGGCGGACGGGGTGCCCCACCTCCTCGCACATCCGGCGTACCAGCCGGTTGCGGCCCTCGCGGACGGTGATGCGCAGCACATCCGGCTCGACCAGGGCGACCCGTGCCGGCGCGGTGGGGCCGTCGTCGAGTTCCACGCCCTGGCGAAGGGCCCGCACGGCGGCCGGCCGGGGCGAGCCGGACACGTGAGCCAGGTACTCCTTCTCGATGCCGAACGACGGGTGGGTGAGCCGGTGGGCCAGATCGCCGTCGTTGGTGAGGAGCAGCAAGCCCTCGGTCAACAGGTCGAGACGCCCGACCGGGAAGACACGCGGCTCGGCGGGGACGAGGCCCGTGACGGTGGGCCTGCCCTGCGGGTCGTGCGCGGTGGTGACCACGCCGCGGGGCTTGTTGAGCAGGTAGTGGACCAGGTCGGGCCGCACGCCGACGACCGTCCCGTCCACCTCCACAACGCACCGGGCCGGATCGATGCGGTCTCCGAGCCGGGCGACGTCACCGTCGACGGTCACCCGCCCATCGGAGATGAGGGACTCGCAGACCCGGCGGCTGCCGATCCCGCACCGGGCCAGGACCTTCTGGAGCCGCTCGCCCTCGCCGGCGCTCACCGGGGTGTACCGACCCGGCACGGATTCACTGGTGGCCGTCGCCGGGCCCGCCCGGATCCGGTCCGCTGGGATCGGGCACCAGCCGGAGGCGGCTCTCCATGGCCTCCACCTCTGCGGGGTCCGGCACGAAGTCGCTCAGCGGCGGCAGGTCTTGGAGGGAGTCCAGTCCAAGGTGCTCGAGGAACTGGGGCGTCGTCCCGTAGAGCACCGCCTGACCAGGGCCGGGGGCCCGGGCGATCTCGTCGATGTAGCCGCGGCGCCGGAGGGTCCTCATGACGCCGTCCACGTTCACTCCCCTGATCTCGGCGACCTGGTGGCGCGACACCGGCTGCTTGTAGGCGACGACGGCCAGCGTCTCGAGCGCGGCAGCCGAGAGCCGGGCACTGTGGCCCTCGCGCACGAACCGCTCCACGTAGGCGTCCTGGGCGGGAGCGGTCTGGAAGCGGTAGCCGCCGGCCACCCTGGCCAGCACGAAGCCCCGGCCCTGGGACTCGTACTGTTCGGCCAGTTCCTCGCAGGCGGCCCGCACCCGCTCGGTCGAGGTTTCCAGAACGCCGGCCAGCACGGACGCCGGCACCGGCTCCTCCGCCAGCAGCAGCACCGCTTCGAGGGCTGCGCCAATCCCGGGGGCACCAGTGGTGTCGACGCCGGCGGGTCCGCTCATCGGATACTCGATCCCTCAGCCCTCGTAGACGTCGGCGCCCGCGATGGCGGCCTGCCGGACCTCGGTGTCGTCGCCCCCGGTCCACACCACGACGATGTCGCCGAACGTGGTGGCCTGCTCGACATCGGCCAGCCCCTGCTTGACCAGCTCCAGGAGCGCGAGGAATCGCACCACCAGCCCGATGCGGTCATCGATGTCGGAGGTGAGGCGGCGGAAGGTGATCCGCTGGGTCCGGGCCAGCTCCTCGACCAGCTCGGCGACGGCATCGCCCACCGTCACAGAGATCGGCGTGATGTGGGCGATGTCGACCCGGGGGGTGGGAGTGGGCGCCGCGGCCCGCAGGCAGGCGGCCCGTATCTCGGTGGGCGAGACCGCATCCAGGATGGAGGGGACCAGCAGCAGCCAGCGTTCCTCGGTGGCGCCCACCCGGCGGGGCCGGCTGAGGGCCGCGACCTCCAACATGTGGCGCAGCCTCTCCGATGCGTGGCGGAACATGGCGCACTCCGACAGCCGGGCCAGGAGCAGGTCCCGCTCCGAGATCCCGTCCAGCTCGTCGTCGAGCTCGACGACGGTGTCGGTGGGCAGCATCCGCTTGACCTTCATGTCCACGAGAGTGGCCGCGATCAGCAGGAACTCGGTGGCCACGTCCAGGTCGCACTCCGGCATCCGGTCGATCTCGGCCAGGAAGGCGTCCGTGATGCGGGCGATCGGGATGTCGTATATCTCCACCTGCTCGCGCAGGATGAGCTGCAGGAGCAAGTCGAAGGGCCCGCTGTACGCGGCGGTGGACACCTCGTAGGCCATCAGGACGAGATTAGTGCCGTACGCTGGCGCTCCATGACCACCCGGGTCCTCTCCGGCATCCAGCCCAGCGGTGACCTTCACCTCGGCAACTACCTGGGGGCGATCCGCAACTGGGCCCGGATCCAGCACACCGCCGACGCCTTCCACCCCGTGGTGGACCTTCACGCGGTCACGGTGCCCCAGGAGCCCGGCGAGCTCGGTAAGGCGACCCTGCGCATGTCGCAGATGCTGATGGCCGGCGGCCTCGACCCCGAGGTCTGCACGATCTTCGTCCAGAGCCACGTGCGGGAGCACACCGAGTGCGCCTGGCTGCTGGAGTGCACGGTGTCGTTCGGCGAGCTCAGCCGGATGACCCAGTTCAAGGACAAGTCGAATCAGCAGGAGTTCATCTCGGCCGGGCTGTTCACCTATCCCGCGCTCCAGGCGGCCGACATCCTGCTCTACGACGCTGACGAGGTGCCGGTAGGGGACGACCAGCGCCAGCACATCGAGCTCACCCGCGACATCGCCGACCGGTTCAACTCCCGCTACGGGCCGACCTTCAAACCTCCCGAAGCGGTCGTCCCGGCAGCCGGAGCCCGGGTGATGGACCTGCAGCACCCCACCAACAAGATGTCGAAGTCGCTGGACTCGCCCCGGGGAACGGTGGACCTGCTGGACGATCCGGCCGACATCGTCCGCAAGATCAAGGCTGCGGTCACCGACAGCGAGTCAGAGGTCCGCTACGACATCAAGGCCAAGCCCGGGGTGTCGAATCTTCTGTCGATCCTGGGGGCGGCCACCGGCCGGACTCCCGAGGAGGCCGCCGAGGGCTACTCGATGTACGGGCCCCTCAAGGCCGAGACCGCCGACGCGGTGGTGGAGCTGCTGCGCCCCATCCAGACCCGTTTCGCCGAGCTGGAGGCCGATCCTGCCGAGACGTCCCGGCTCCTGAAGATCGGCGCCGACAAGGCCCAGGCCATCGCTGCGGTCACCCTGGAGAGGGCCCGCACCAACATCGGCCTGCTGGCGCCGTAGCTGAGCTTCAGGCCACGGCGCGGGGGTGGGCGGCCCGGTAGACGGCCCGCAGGCGCTCGGTCGAAACGCGGGTGTAGATCTGGGTGGTGGAGATGGAGGCGTGGCCCAGCATCTCCTGCACGAAGCGGATGTCGGCCCCGCCGTCGAGCATGTGGGTGGCACAGGAGTGGCGCAGTACATGCGGCGTCAGCAGCGAGCCGATGCCGGCCGCGTCGCCGTGACGGTGCACCACCAGCCACAGGCCCTGGCGGCTGAGACGCCCGCCCCGCTGGTTCAGGAACACCGCCTCGGCGTCGCCCCGGCGGGCCCAGAGTTCCGGCTCCAGTGCGCCGCGGCCCTCCGGCGTCAGCCAGCGCTCCAGCGCGGTGGCCGCGCACCGGCCGAGGGGGACGATCCGCTCCCTCGCCCCCTTGCCGGTGACCCGCACCAGACCGTCGTGGAGGTCCACGTCGGCCAGCGACAGCGAACCGGCCTCCGAGATCCGGCAGCCGGTGCCGTAGAGCACCTCCAGCACGGCCCGATCCCGGCGGGCCACCGGGTCGTCGCCAACGACCACGTCCATCAGCGAGCCGACCTGCGCGACCGACAGGGCCTTGGGAAGGCCCCGGGGAAGGCTCGGGATCTCCACGTCGGCCGTCGGGTCGTCGGCCCGGTGGCCCTCAGCGGCCAGGAAGCGGTGGAGCCCGCGCACCGACACGAGCATCCGGGTGACGGAGGCCGCAGCCAGGCCGTCGCTTTGCAGCGAGCGGATGAAGGCCACCACGTCGGTCGGGCCCGCTTCGTCGAGGCTGCGCCCGCCGGATACGAGGTGCTGGCTGTAACGGCGCAGGTCACGGCGGTAGGCCTCGATAGTCCGCGGCGACCGGCCCCGCTCGACTGCGAGCCAGGCCAGGAACTCCTCGGCCCTAGCGTCCAGGGCAGCCTCGGCCTCCACCGGCGGGGCTGCCGACGAGGCCACCTGACTCACCCTTCCAGCCGGCGTTGCGCCAGGAGCAGGCCGATGATGGTCTTGGCGTCACGGATCTGGCCCTGATCGATCATCTCGATGGCCTCGTCCAAGCCGACCCGCTCGATCGTCATCCACTCCTCCTCGGCGCCGTCGGGCTCGCGGGGCACCTCGGACAGCCCGGTGGCCAGGAAGACATGGGATAGTTCGTCGCAGAAGCCCGGCGAGTTGAAGAACGTCCCCAACTCCTCCAGCGACTCGCAGGCCAGCCCGGCCTCCTCGGCCAGCTCCCGGCGGGCCGTGCCGGCGGGATCCTCCCCGCCAACGTCGCGGGTCCCAGCCGGGATCTCAAGCAGCTCACCCTCCACCGGCGTGCGGTACTGCCGCAGGAGCACGACGTCGTCGCCGTCGACGGCCACCACCGCGACGGCACCGCGGTGATGCACGACGTCCCGCGTCATCCGCCCGCCGTCGGGGGTGGCGAAGACGCTCTCGGTGAGGCGCACGACCCGGCCGGCATGTATCTCCCGCTCGGTGACCTTGCGGAAGGCGCCGGCTGCAGACGCCGTGCCGGACCGGTCCGCGGCGGCGCGAGGCGACGCGGACAAGGGCGTCACGCCGGAGCCGAAGGCTCGTAGTCGCTCATCTCCGGCAGCCGCGGATTGCGGCCCGCAGCCCTCACCATGGCGGCGGCCACCAGACCGCTGAACAGCGGCGCCGGCCGGTTCGGGCGGCTCTTGAACTCCGGGTGGGCCTGGGTGCCGACCCAGTAGGGGTGGCCCTCTAGCTCGACGAACTCGACCAGCCTCCCGTCGGGCGACTCGCCGCAGAGCACCATGTCGGAGGCTTCGAAGCGGGTCCGGTATCGGGGATTGAACTCGTAACGGTGGCGGTGCCGCTCAGACACCACCTCCTCGCCGTAGGCCTCCGCGACCTGCGAGCCGGGCAGCAGCTGGGCCACGTACGCGCCGAGTCGCATGGTGCCGCCGTAGTCGGTGACGCCGCGCTGGCTGTCCATCAGGTCGATAACCGGATGAGGGGTCAAGGCATCGAACTCGGTGGAGTTGGCGTCGGCCAGCCCGAGCGCATTGCGGGCGTACTCGATGGTCATCACCTGCATGCCCAGGCATAGGCCGAGGCAGGGGATCAGGTTCTCGCGGGCATAGCCCGCAGCCGCGATCTTGCCCTCGATGCCCCGCTCGCCGAAGCCTCCCGGGATGACGATCCCGTCGAGGTCGCGCAAGCGCCCGGCGACGAGCAGCCCCTCTACCTCCTCCGCCTGCACCCACTCGATCTCGACGTCGGCGCCGTGGTGGATCGCGGCGTGGTTGAGAGCCTCGATGACCGACAGGTACGCGTCCGGGAGACTCACGTACTTGCCGATCATGCCGATCCGCACCGGCGCGGAGGCCAGCCGGATCCGCTCCACCAGAGCCTCCCACTCGGCCAGGTCCACGTCGTGGGGGTCCAGGCCCAGCTGCCGGCACACCACGTTGTCGAGTCCCTCGCCGTGCAGGATCAGCGGGATCTCGTACAGGCTGCCCGCGTCGGCGCAGGTGATCACCGCCTCGGGGGACACGTCACAGAGGTTGGAGATCTTGCGCTCTAGCTCCTTGGTCAGGGGAGTCTCGCACCGGCACACGATGGCGTCGGGCTGCACGCCCCGCGAGCGGAGCTCGGTCACCGAGTGCTGGGTGGGTTTGGTCTTCTGCTCGCCGGTGGGCCCGATGAAGGGAACCAGGGTGACGTGAACGAAACAGACGTTCTCGCGGCCCACGTCGAGGCGGAACTGCCGGATGGCCTCTAGGAACGGGAGGATCTCGATGTCGCCGACAGTGCCGCCCAACTCGGTGATGACGACATCGACGTCATCGCTGGCGAGCCGGGCGATGCGCCGCTTGATCTCGTCGGTCACGTGCGGAATGACCTGCACCGTGCGGCCGAGGTAGTCGCCGCGGCGCTCCGACGCGATGACCTCCGAGTAGATCGACCCGGTGGTGCCGTTGGACTCGCATGTGAGGCTCTCATCGATGAAGCGCTCGTAGTGGCCGAGGTCGAGGTCGGTCTCGCCGCCGTCGTCGGTGACGAACACCTCTCCGTGCTCGAACGGGTTCATGGTGCCCGGATCGACGTTGAGGTAAGGGTCGAGCTTGAGCATCGTCACCCGCAGGCCCCGCGCCTTGAGGAGGCGCCCCAGCGAGGCCCCGGTCAGCCCCTTGCCCAGTCCGCTGACCACACCACCGGTGACGAAGACGTGCTTTGTCATCGGGATCCCACCCTACCCCGCCAGCACGGGCACCCCGCGGACCGGATGGGAGTCAACTCAGAGCGTCCGGTGCGAGGCCGCGGATTCAAGCAGTTCCTCGGCGTGCTGCAGGGCCGACGCGGACTGGGGCGACCCCGAGAGCATCCTCGACAGCTCCACCAGCCGGTCCTCCCCGACCACGGTGCGCAGCGTCACTCGAGTCGACCCTGCGACCTCGGCCTTCTTCAGCGCCACATGGTGGTCCGCGTAGGCCGCCACCTGCGGGAGATGGGTCACCACGATCACCTGGTGGTCGGTGCTGAGCGCGGCCAGACTGCGGCCCACCGCTCGGGCCGCGGTGCCGCCGACGCCCGCGTCGACCTCATCGAAGATCAGGGTCTCCGGTCCTGCGGTCAGCACCAGCCTCAGCGCCAGCATCGTCCGGGCCAGCTCGCCCCCGCTGGCCACCCGGCTCAGCGGCAGCGGCTCGTGACCAGGGTTGGCCGCCAACAGGAACGAGACCTGCTCGCCGGCATCGCCGCTGACGTCGACGCTCAGGCAGGCGGCGCCCATGGCCAGCTCAGCCAGGCGCGACTCGACCACTGCCGCTAGCCGGGGCGCGGCCTCGGAGCGCTCGACCAGCACACGGGCCCGTTCAGCGGTGAGCCGCTCCGTCACCTCGGACCGGCGCGCCTCCAGCGAGGCCGCTCTCGCCTCGTACCCCTCGAGCTCGTCGAGCCGTCGTGCCGCCTCGGATCGGAAGTCGAGCACCTCTGGAAGAGTGGAGCCGTACTTGCGCCGCAGACCGGCCAGCAGTTGCCGCCGCTCGCGCAGCGCGGCAAGGGCGGCTGGATCATCGGTGATCGCGTCCAGGCAGGCCCTTGCCTCCGCCGCGATATCGGCGATGTCCGCCGACGCATCCGCGATCCTGGAGACAAGGCCGGCAAAGGGCTCCCGCCCGGCAAGGACATCCTGGGCGCGACCTAGCCCGTCGGACACTTCGCCGTCTGCGCTGAGCAGCCTCACCGCATGGGCGGCAGCCTGGCGGTGCGCGGCCGCATCGGCCAGCACCGACTCGTCCCGGTCGAGGCGCTCGTCCTCGCCGGGATCGGATATGGCGGCACCGTCGATCTCCGAGAGCTGGTGGCGCAGAAGATCAATCTCGCGGAACCGGGACCGGGCGTCGCCGCCGAGCGCGGCGAGGCCGGCCTCGACGGACCGCAACTCATCGACGAGGCCGGCCATCGTCGTGGTGTCGACGGCGCCGAAGCTGTCCAGGACGGACCGCTGGATGGGGCCTCTCAGCAGCGACTGATGGGTGTGCTGGCCGTGCAGGTCGACGAGGTCGCGCCCCAGCTCCTCCAGCGCGGCCGCCGTGGCCAGGTGACCGTCGATGTAAGCCCGGGACCGGCCGTCGGCGGGGATGACCCGGCGCACCACAGTCTCGCGGTCGCCGGTGACGAACCGGCCCTCGACCTCGGCCTCAGGCGCGCTGGGGCCCACCAGCGCGGGAGTGGCCCGGCCACCGGTCAGAAGGTCGATGGCCCCGACGACCAGCGTCTTGCCCGCGCCCGTCTCTCCGGTCACCGCCGTCATGCCAGTCCCCAGGACCAGCTCCATGTCCTCGATGACGCCGAGGTTGCGGACCGCGAGCTCGGTCAGCACTTGGATTCCCGCTCCTGTTCGCTGAGCTCACGGGCCGCTCGGGCCACGGCCTCGCTCATGCAAGCCCTTCGCGCACACCAATTCGCTCGGCCTCTGACAGTCAGGCAGGCTTCAGCGGTCATTGACTCCGAACTTAGCCTTGAGCACCTGGTGGAACCGGCGGCTCTCGAAGGTGACCAGCCGGGCCGGGTGGTGCGACGCCGAGCACACCACCGCGTCGTGCTGGTCGAGCTCGGCCAGCCGGCGGCCGTCCACCGACAGCACCGCGCCCCGGTCGGTGAGGACCTCGAGCCGCAACTCGGTGTCGGCCGCCACCACCATGGAGCGGTCGAACAACATGTGCGGCGAGACCGGCGTCAGCAGCAGGGCCCGGTGGGTGGGGTCGATCACGGGCCCTCCGGCCGACAGGGAGTAGGCGGTCGATCCGGTCGGGGTGGACACGATCAGGCCGTCGGCCGCATAGGTGGTGAACTGCTCGCCGTTGAGCGCCACACCCAGCCGGAGCGCGTAAGAGGCTGCGGGCCGCTCCACCACCGCCTCGTTCAAAGCGACATGGCGCTGGCGGCCGGGGCCCGGCTCGCCGAACTCGACGGTGAGCAGCATCCGCTCCTCGACGTCGTGGTTGCCGGCCAGCACCTGGTCGATGGCCGAGCGGGCGTCCTCCGGGGCGACCTCGGTGAGGTAGGCCATGCGGCCGAAGTTGACGCCCAGGATGGGCACTCCCGACTCGCCGACCAGCTCGACCGCCCGAAGGATCGATCCGTCGCCTCCCAGGGTCACGACGGCGTCCAGGCCCGGCGCGAATCGGTCGGGGCTGCACGCCAGGTCCGGGCACGACACCGCGGCGGCCTCTTCGGGCGGCATGCGGACCCGGTGGCCCTCCCCCACCAGCCACATCGACAGGTCCCGGGCCGTGGCGGCCGCCTCGGGGCGGCCCTGGTGGACGATGAGGCCGATGACCGCCATCAGTCCCGCCCGACCTCAATCGCCTGGGCCACGGCGGCGTCGACGACCTCACCGAAATCGGCGTGCACGCCCGCGCCGGAGCCGACGCGGGCGTGCAGCAGGAACTCCACGTTGCCCTCGGCGCCGGTGACAGGCGAGACCATGACCCCCATGATGGCCGCTCCGGCGTCCACAACGGCGCGGCAGACCTCGACAAGTGCCCGGCTCCACACCGCGGGGTCGCGGATCACGCCCCTGCCGCGGTCGGCCTCGGCCTTGCCCGCCTCGAACTGGGGCTTGACCAGAACGACCATGTCGGCGGTGGCCAACCGGCACAGGTCGGCCGCGATGAGCCTCAACGAGATGAACGACACATCGGCCACCACCAGCTCTGCCGGGCCTCCCGCAGCCGCGGCCTCCAGACCCCGCACGTCGGTGCGCTCCAGCGACGCCACCCTCGGGTCGGCCCTCAGCCGCTCGTGGAGCTGGTTGCGACCGACATCGACCGCGGCCACCGCGGTAGCGCCGTGCTGGAGCAGGCAGTCCGTGAACCCGCCGGTGGAGGCGCCGATGTCGATGGCCCGGCACCCAGAGGGATCGATACCGAAGCCAGCCAGGGCGGCCTCCAGCTTCTGCCCGCCACGGGACACGTAGCGGGGCGGATCGCCGGACACCTCCACCGCGTCGCCCGCATGCACCAGCCGGGCCGGCTTGTGGGCCGGTGCCCCGCCGACGGTGACCCGCCGCTCCTCAATGAGCCGGACGGCCTCGCCGCGGCTGGCGGCCATGCCCCGCCGCACCAGCTCGCTGTCGAGCCGGCGGCGCCTGGACGTCATATCCCCACGAACTGGCAGCGTTGTGCACGCATGGCGAGCATTTTGCTGCCAGTTCCTGCCGATGGCACGTCAGATCTCGGAATTGGCAGCGTTGAGCACGCATGGCGAGCATTTCGCTGCCAATTCCCCGGCGGTCCTCGGCTAGCCTCGCCGCCGATGGCCGGGTTCGATGGCGACCGACAGCTCCTGGAAATCAACGGCGAGCGCTTGCTGCGGAGGCTGTGGGACCTGGCCGAGATCGGCCCCATCGCGGGAGGGGGCAACAACCGCCTGGCTCTCACCGACGCCGACAAGGAGGGCCGTGACCTGGTGGTCACCTGGATGCGCGACCTCGGCCTCGACGTGAGCATCGACACGATCGGCAATGTCGTCGCGGTCCAGACCGACGTAGGCGAGGGGCCGCCGGTGATGATGGGCTCGCACATCGACACGGTGGCGACCGGCGGCAAGTACGACGGCAACCTGGGGGTTCTGGCCGCGCTGGAGGTGATCGAGACGGCCATCGAGAGCGGCGTCGAGCTCGACCGCCCGCTGGCCGCGGCCTTCTTCACCAACGAGGAGGGCTCCCGTTTCCCACCCGACATGATGGGCAGCCTCTGCTACACCGGCGGCCTGACCGTCGAGGAGGCCATGTCGACCACCGACGCCGACGGGAAGTCGGTCGGCGACGAGTTGGACCGCATCGGCTACCGCGGCCCGATGCCGTGTCCGGGGCCGGCCCCCTACGCATTCGTCGAACTCCATATCGAGCAGGGTCCGGTGCTGGAGCGCGACGGCATGCGTATCGGCGCGGTGACCGGCGTCCAGGGCATCTCCTGGACCGAGGTCAGCATTACGGGCCAGTCGAACCACGCCGGAACCACCCCTATGAGCATGCGCCGCGACGCGGGCTTGGCTGCGGGTGAGCTGGTCGTGGCCGTGCGGCGCATCGCTGACGAGATGGGCGGCACCCAGGTGGGAACGGTGGGGGCCCTCAGGCTTCACCCCGACCTGGTGAACGTGGTGGCGGCCCGGGCCAAGCTCATCATCGACCTTCGCAACACCGACGACGACGACCTGCAGTCGGCTGAGCGGCGCCTGCTCGCGGAGACCAAGCGGATAGCCGAGTCGGAAGAGGTCGAAATCGACACCAAGTGGGTGGCCCGCTTCGAACCGGTCGTCTTCGACCCCCGGGTGGTGGAACTCGTCGAGTCCACCGCCTCGGCGCTGGGACTGTCGGTACGCCGGATGCCCTCCGGGGCGGGCCACGACGCCCAGATACTGGCCGAGGTGTGCCCTGCCGGCATGGTGTTCGTGCCTAGCGTCAAGGGCATCAGCCACAACCCGGCCGAGTTCACCGAGCCCGACGATCTGGTGGCCGGCGCCAACGTGCTGTTGAACACGGTGCTCGCGCTGGCCCGGGGCCACCTGTCCTAGCGGCTGCGATGGCCAGGCGGGCGACTTTCACGGGGTGGGGCAAGTGCGTGCCCCCGGTGAAGCTGACCAACGCCGACCTCGAACAACTGGTCGACACCGACGACGACTGGATCGTGGAGCGCACCGGCATCCGCGAGCGGGGCATCTCCCACGTCGAGACCACCGACCTGGCCGAGGTGGCCGCCCTGAAAGCGCTGGCTGCCGCCGGCCTCGAGGTCACCGACATCGACATGCTCATCCTGGCGACGGTCACGCCCGAGATCACCTGCCCCAGCAACGCCTGCTTCCTCCAGGAGCGCCTGGGCGCGGTCAATGCGGCCGCCTTCGACCTCAACGCGGCGTGCAGCGGGTGGATCTACGGCACGGCCACGGCATCGTCAATGATCGCCGCCGGGGTAGCCGAGCGCGTCCTGCTGGTGGGGGCCGAGAAGCTGCACTGGGTGATGGACTACTGGGACCGGGCCACCTGCATCCTCTTCGGTGACGGCGCGGGCGCGGCCGTGCTCGAGCCGTCGGAGACCGGCGAGGGCGTGCTCGCCGCCGACCTCGGCGCCGACGGCGTGGCCGGACGGACCATGGTGATCCCCACCCTCGGCACCAGGGGACGGTTGAGTTCGGTGCGCGACCCATTCGTGCACCGGCTGCATTTCGACGGCCAAGCCGTGTTCAAAATCGCCGTCCAGGGCATCGCGGCGTCGGCGCGGCGAGCGCTGGACCAGGCGGGGCTTGACCTCGCGGACGTCGACGCGGTGATCCCCCACCAGGCCAATGAGCGGATCATCTCGGCGGCGGCCCGGCGGCTCGGCATCGACACCGACCGGGTGATGCTCAACATCGACACTCACGGCAACTCGGCGGCCGCGTCGGTTCCGATGGCGCTCGTGGACGCGCTAGAAGCGGGGCTGATCCGGCCGGGGTCGATCGTCGTGCAGACCGCCTTCGGCGGCGGCGTGACCTGGGGATCCACAGTGACCCGCTGGGGCGAGCGGGTGGAGCCGCTCGGCCGCTGCGACGTGGAGCTGCCGGCCTGCGATGAGACGGTGTTCGACCTGCTGGCGCCCAACCGGGACTTCTACGCTCCCCTGCACCCGGACGCCATCGCCGATCCCGTTACCTGAACGGACTGAGATCAGTTCTTGGTGCTACTGTCGCGCCCGGTTTGCCCGTGCCTCGACAAAAGGAGTAGCGCGTATGACTTCGATCCGGAAACGTGGTACGAAGGTCGCCGGAATCGCGTTGCTGGCGGCTGCGTTCCTGGTAGCGCTGCCGGCGGTCGCGCTGGCTGACGCAGGAGCGGGCGGGTCGGCAGGCCTGCCGCGCGAGGAGCTGCAATTCATCCTCAACACCTTCGCGTTCCTGATCTGGGGGGCGCTGGTCATGTGGATGTGCGCCGGCTTCACGATGCTGGAGTCGGGAGCGGTCCGCACCAAGAACGCCTCGATGATCTGCCTCAAGAACATCGGCATCTACTCGATCGCCGGCCTGGCCTACTACTTCATCGGCTACAACCTGATGTACGTCGACGTGGGCAGCGTCATCGGCTCGTTCCAGTTCCTGTACGGCCCCTCCGACGCCGAGATCGGCCTGCTCGACGGCGCCGTCGAGAACCTCGCCGATGTCGTGGGCAACGGCTACGCGGTCATGTCGGACTGGTTCTTCCAGATGGTCTTCGTCGCCACCGCGGCGTCGATCGTCTCCGGCGCTATCGCTGAGCGCATCAAGATGTGGGCGTTCTTCGCCTTCACACTGATCCTGACCGCGTTCATCTACCCGATCGTCGGCGCCTGGTTCTGGGGCGGCGGCTGGCTGGCCGAGGAGGGCTTCGTCGACTTCGCCGGATCGACCATCGTTCACAGCACCGGCGGCTGGGCCGCGCTGGCCGGCCTGATCATCATCGGGCCCCGGCTCGGCAAGTACCGCAGGGACGGGACGGTGAAGGCCACGCCCCCGTCCAACGTGCTGCTGGTGACGCTGGGCGTACTCATCCTGTGGCTCGGGTGGTTCGGGTTCAACGGCGGCTCGCAGCTGGCTCTGGGAAGCGCCGCCGACGCGGTGGCCATGAGCAACGTCCTGGTCAACACCAACCTGGCCGCCGCGGCCGGGGTGGTAGCCGCACTGGCCGTGTCCCGTCCCATCTTCGGCCGGATGGACCTGTTCGCGGGCCTCAACGGAGCCCTCGCCGGGCTGGTGTCCATTACGGCCGCTCCCGACCTCACCGATCATTGGTGGTCGGTCATCATCGGAGCCATCGGCGGCGTCATCTGCACCCTGGCCATCAAGGGCTTGGAGAAGATCAAGATCGACGACGTGGTCGGCGCCATCCCGGCCCACCTCGTGTGCGGCATCTGGGGAACCCTGGCGGCCTGCATCGCGGGCGGCGCCAAGTTCCATGTCCAGCTCATCGGAATCCTGGCCATCGGCGCGTTCGTGTTCGTCACGTCGCTGATCGTGTGGAAGCTCCTCGACATGGCCATGGGGCTGCGGGTGTCCACCGAAGCCGAGCGGCTCGGCCAGGACACGGCGGAACTGGGCATCGAGACCTACCCCGAGTTCGTCCTCATGCCCGAGGAGTTCGACGACTGAGGACACAACCCACAACTTGACTGAAGGAAGGGGCGTTTCGCTGTGGCTGACGCGCTAGGTATCGAGCACCTGACCGATCTGACCAACGGCGAGGCGGTGGCGGCGTTCTTCACGCCGCTGATCATCTTCGCGGTGTTCTTCGTGCTCCAGATCATCCTGCCCGCGAGGAAGGTCACCGGCTACGTGACGGACCGCGACACCGGCGAGCCCCGCAACTACCGGCTCAACGGGCTGCTGGTGTTCGCGATCGCGCATCTGGTGTGGGCCTTCGGGCTCTTCGACCTGCCCCGCGACTGGTTCTACCGGTCGTCGTTGTGGGCGGTGGTCGGGGGCACGGTCTTCTGCGCGATCTTCGCGGTGTGGTCGGTGTTCACCCAGCCCAAGGGCGAGATCACCAACCCCTGGCTGGCCCTGTGGGAGGGCCGGTCCCAGGAGCTGCAACTGTTCGGCGGCCGCATCGACATCAAGATGTGGTGGTACGTGGTGGGCGGGACGATGCTGTCGCTCAACGCCCTATCGGGGGCGGTGTGGCACCACAACCGCTTCGGCGACGACGCCAACCCGGGTATCTACCTGTATGCCGCGTTCTGGGCGTTCTACACCTTCGACTACTTCATCTGGGAGCGGGTCCAGCTCTACACCTACGACCTGATCCACGAGCACATCGGCTTCAAGCTGTGGTGGGGCGGCCTGGTGGCCTACGGGTGGCTGTTCATCCTGCCGCTGTGGGGCATGGCCGCCCACCCCGACCCCGGCTACTCGACCGGACTCACCTACTTCTGGCTCATAGCAGTGTGCGTGCTGTTCCTGGGCGGGTGGACCATCGGGCGCGGCGCCAACCTCCAGAAGTACACGTTCAAGCGGTGGCCGGACCGCAAGTTCCTCTGGGTCGAGCCGGAGTACATCGAGGCCGGCGAGCGCAAGATCCTGTGTAGCGGATGGTGGCGCCCCGCCCGCCACTTCAACTACCTGGGCGAGGGGATCCTGGCGGTGTCGTTCGCCCTGGTGTTCGGCCACCCCGGCAACCTGTGGGCCTGGACCTACTCCATCTTCGTGATCAGTTTCTTCACCGTCCGGCAGCGCTTCGACGAGCGGGCGTGCGAGCAGAAGTACGGCCCCGAGAAGTGGGCCGAGTACCAGGCGAAGGTCAAGTACCGCATCTTCCCCGGCATCTACTGAGAGGGCCCTCCCGTAGCGGGACCCTCCCGGCGGAGTGGAGGTGAGGGGATTCGAACCCCTGGCCTCCTCGATGCGACCGAGGCGCTCTAGCCAGACTGAGCTACACCCCCGCGGAAGGGGCGAGTTTAGCGGCGGGTCCGCATCTTGATGTACTACGCCCTGGTCCCGATGAAGAGATGGATCGCCGGGTCTGCTTCAGCCGTTGACGACTCGTCTCAAGGGCGTTACGACAACCTCGCTGGACGAGGGCCGCTGCGGATAGAGAAGCCTCACCTCGGCCACGCCCGGAGCCGCGACCTGCTGGCGGCGGGAGGCGCCGAACGTGAACAGGAGGAGGGCCACGTCGGCCAGAACGTGGACAGCCAGGGCAGCCCCTCCCAGAGCGGGAATAGCCAGCAGCGAGGCCACGGCCACCGCTCCGAGGACCGCGACCACCTGACGGCGACGCGACAGCGCCTGCCCGGCAGACCTAGGCGCGTCGAACAACTCGCCGCTGGGCCTGGCTCCACTACCGGGACCGCCAGCGAACCCATGGCTGCGGTCCATCGACTTGAAGGGACGGTTGAAGCTCACGGCTCCGTTGCTGCGAACCGGTTGAGAAGCCCGCCTCTCCCGGAACCACAGCACGAAGTACCCCAGCCACGCCGTCGCCAACACCGCCAACACGATGAGAGTCACAGGCCAGCTTCCTCCTCATTCGATCGGATCGAGACGCCGACGCCTTTGCGGGTGCGCACCAGACGCACCGCACACCGCTTCGACGACCCGTACATGCGACGACGGCTCCAAAAGAATGGCAGCTAGCAACACCCAAGTGGTGGATCTCGATCAGATCTCCTGGCGGCGATAGGTTCCTGAGCGGCCGCCGGTCTTCTCCCACAGTGCGATGTCTGTGATCGTCATGGACCGGTCCATCGACTTGCACATGTCGTAGATGGTCAACGCAGCCACGCTGCATGCGGTCAGCGCCTCCATCTCCACGCCGGTGCGGTCGATCGTCTCCACGCTCGCCTCAATGCCGACCGAGTCGTCGAGAACCTCGAAGTCCACGGCCACCGAACTGATCGCGAGGCCATGGCACAGCGGCACCAGTTCGGAGGTCCGCTTGGCGGCCTGGATGCCGGCCACCCGGGCCACGGCCAGCACATCGCCCTTGCCTATCTCTCCCTGGCGCAGAGCCCGGGCGACTTCGGACGCCATCCGCACCCTGCCCCGGGCGACGGCCCGGCGCAGCGAGGGCTCCTTCGAGGACACATCAACCATCCGAGCCTGACCCCGCTCGTCCAGATGAGTGAAGCCCATTCCTTGGCCTCTCAGCCGCCGATCTGCGACATGGAGCGGCGGGGCTTGATGAAGTTCACCCTGTTGATCTGGTGACCGGCCCACTTCGACGCCACCGACGCCTCCAGCGCGGCCGCGATCTCGTCGTCGTCGGCGCCGGACCGCAGCAGGGACCGCACATCCGTCTCAGTCACCGCGAAGAGGCAGTTGCGGAACTGCCCGTCGGCGGTGAGACGCACCCGGTCGCAGGTCGAGCAGAAGGAGTCGCTGACCGAGGCGACGATGCCGACGTGGCCCGATCCGTCGGCGAAGCGATAGCGGCTGGCCGGCGCTGAGGTTCGCTCGACCGGCTCCACCGGGCTGGCCTCGTTGACCCGGGCCAGGATCTCGTTGACCGGAACCACCAGATCGTTGGTCCAGATGCCGTCGGCGTCGAGCGGCATGAACTCGATGAACCTGACCTCGACTCCCTTGGCCCGTCCGAACTCCACGAAGTCGGCGATCTCGTCGTCGTTGACGCCGCGCATCACCACGCAGTTGACCTTGACCGGATCGAAGCCGGCGTCGCGGGCGGCCTCGATGCCGTCGAGCACCCGGGCGAGGGCGTCGCGGCGGGTTAGCTCTGCGAACCGGGACGCCTGGAGCGAGTCCAGCGACACGTTCACCCGGCGAAGGCCGGCGGCCCGCAGGTCGGCGGCCAGCAACGGCAGCGACACGCCGTTAGTGGTCATGGCCAGGTCCGTGCCCAGCGCGGCCAGCATCCCGACCAGCGTGGGCAGGTTGGCCCGCACCGTGGGCTCGCCGCCGGTAAGGCGGATGCCGTTGACGCCGTAGCGCTCCACCATGATCCGGGCCAGCCTGGTGATCTCCTCGAAGGTGAGGATCCCGTCTCGGGGCAGCCACTCGAGACCCTCTGCGGGCATGCAGTAGGTGCAGCGGAAGTTGCACCGGTCGGTGACCGAGATCCTCAGGTCCCGGTGGACCCGCCCGAAGCCGTCGAGGAGCTGCTCCGCCATTGTCCGCAGGCTACCCGCTCACTCAGAGCACGATCACGTCGACCGGGTCGCCCACACCTAGCCGGGCGCCGTCGGGCACCACCGCCAGAGCGTCGGCGCGGGTCATGGCCGCCAGCTGGTGGGAGCCCTGGCCGCCGGACCGGACCACCCGCAGCACGCCCCGCTCGTCGCGGGTGGCGGCCACCCTCACGAAGTGGGTCTTGCCGTCGCTGCGGTGACCGAGCTCGTCGCCGCAGACCGCCCGCACCAGGGCTGGGCCGAGATCGTCGGCGCCGTGGCCCGCCATCGCCCTCAGGCCGGGCTTGGCCAGCAGCTCGAAGCTCACCATCGACGACACCGGGTTGCCCGGAAGCCCGAAGACCGGGGTGCCGTCGACCAGGCCGAAGGCGAACGGCTTGGCCGGCTTGATGGCGATCTGCATCCAGCGCATGTCGCCGATCCGGTCCAGCACCACCTTCACGTAGTCGAAGTCCCCCATCGACACGCCCCCCGACGAGAGCACCGCATCGCAGTCCGCCGCGCCGGCTTCGAACGCCCTGGAGATGTCGTCGGGACGGTCGGGTGCGATCCCCAGGTCCACGCCCTCGAAGCCGGCCTCCGCCACCATCGAGAGCAGCGTGCGGCGGTTGGTGTCGCGGATCTGGCCCCTCCGCAGCGGTCCGGGCGTGTCCGCCAGCTCGTCGCCGGTCGACAGCACCCCCACCCGGGGCCGGCCGTGGGCGGCGACCTCGTAGGCGCCTACCGCGGCCAGCAGGCCGACCCGGCCAGGCGTGACCACCGTGCCCGCGTCGAGCACCTGCTCCCCGGCGGCCACGTCCTCGCCGGGGTGGCGGATGTGGTTGCCGGCCTTGACGGACGCCTCGACCCTCACCCGGTCGCCGGGGCCGCCGGCCGGGCTGGTCAGCTCCACCTTCACCACCGCGTCCGCGCCGGGCGGGATGGGCGCTCCCGTCATGATGCGGGCCGCCTGAGCCTCCCCGACGTGCAGCGAGCCGTCGTCGCCGGCGCCGATCGTTCCGACCACCTCGAGTTCCACCGGGGCTCCGACGGTGTCGGCCGCTCGAAGGGCGTAGCCGTCCATGGCGGTGTTGGCGAAAGCCGGGATGGGCTCCGACGACGTGACCGGCTCGGCCAGCACCAGGCCGAGTGCCTCATCCAGCGGGACTTGGCGGGCCGGAAGGGTCCCGACCCGGGAGAGGACGTGCTCGCGGGCCTCCTCCAGGGGAATCATGGGGTCAAGTCTCTCTCAGCTTCCGCTCGGTGCCGCGCACTAGCCGCACGATATTGCCGTGGTGGCGCATCGCCATCACGCCCATCACCACGGCCGCCACAACAACCTCGGGCCCCGGCCAGCCCATCACTAGGGCCAGTACCGGGTACACGACGCCCACGCTCAGGGAGCCGAGCGCGGCCACCCTGGTCAGGCGCACCATGCCGAAGAACACTACGACGCAGATCAGGCCGATGATCGGGTCGAGGACCAGACCGCCGCCGCCGGCGGTCGCCATCCCCTTGCCGCCCCGGAAACGCCGCAGGATCGGCCACACATGGCCCGCCACCGCGCCGATCCAGGCCGCCATCGCCTCCGGCCGGTCCCACAGCAGCAGGGCGACGCCGATGGGCAGCGCTCCCTTGGCCATGTCGCCCAGAGCCACCCCCACCCCGGCGAGGCGGCCGCCCAGGCGGTAGATGTTGGTGGCGCCCGGATTCCCCGACCCCTCGCTGGTGGGGTCGTGGCCGATCTTGTTCCCCACCAGCGTCGCGGTGGGGAACATGCCGGCCCCGTAGGCCGCGACGAAAGCGACAGCCATCCACACCGTCACGCCCGAATGGTAGAGGCAGAGCGGTAGGCGGGCGAACCTGGTCGGCGCCGGCGCGGTGTCGCCGTTTCGAGGCCCGGTTATCCTTCGCCGCCGTGCCGATGTACGACTACCGCTGCGAACGCTGTTCAGTGCAGTTCGAGGTGAGGCAGTCGTTCAGCGATGATTCGCTCTCCGTGTGCCCGCCCGAGGGCGGGCCGGTCTCGTGCGAAGCGCCGGGCGAGGGGCCGGTTAAGAAGGTGTTCAGCGGGGTGGCCATCGCCTTCAAGGGCGACGGCTTCTACAAGAACGACCACGGCGCCAACGCCAAGGGCCGGCGCAAGGAGCGGGAGTCGGACTCCTCCAAGGAGTCGTCCGGCTCGTCGACGTCCAAGGAGTCGTCGAGCAAGGACTCGACCTCCAAGGAATCCTCGAGCAAGGATTCGACCTCGAGCTCCAGCTCGAACGGGGGGCGGGCGAAGGCCGACGCCAGCACCTCGTCGTCCTCCTCCTAACGTCCCGGACCCGCGTTCCGGGCCGCTCGTCGCCTCTGGCGACCGTCCCAGCGTTTGGGGGTATCTCGAGCGCAGGGACCCGCGCCCGTCCACCGGGCCGCGCCGTCCATCAGAGGAGGCTCGATGTCCCCAGCCACACCAGCCGCGCAGGACCTCCCGGAGACGCAGCCGCGCTTCGGGCCGTTCCGTAGCTCACCGTCGCCAGCCCGGCCGTCGGCGCGCCACAGCGGCGCCGCCGGCCGGCTCAGGATCATGTTTTATCGCCATCGGTGGTTGCGCTGGGCCGCGGCTGCCGCAGCGGCGCTGGCCGTCCTGGCCGCCCTCAGCGGCGACTCCTCCGACCCACCGCTGGCACCGGCTGAGGCCGCGCCTCTCGGGCCGTCGACCCGGCTCCCGCCCGACACCCGCGGCGTGCCTGTGCCGGTCGACAGCGCGGTGTTCGCCGTGGGCGACGAGGTGGATGTGCATGCGGTGCTCGACGGCGCCGCGGTGGTGCGGGGAGCGCCGGTTGTTTCGGCCGCCACCGCCGAGGTGATCCTGGCGGTGCCGTCGGACCTGGTGGACGCCACCGTCGACGCTCTGGCCACGGGAGGCGTGATGCTGGTTCTCGTACCCCCACCGCAAACTGACCCCGCTGCGCCTACCGGCGCACCCTCCGGATGAGGCTGGGTCAGCGCCAGGAGGTGGCCGCCAGGACGAGGACGGCGGCTCCGGCTAGGACGCGATACACGACGAAGGGCTGGAGGCTCGCCCGGGACACGATCCGGGTGGTGCCCCAGACGGCCACCCACCCGGTGATGCCCGACGACACCATGCCCCACGCCAGCGCGGGCCACAGCGCCGCCGGGACGCTCAGCTCGATGAGGCCGTAGACGCCGGCACCGGCAATCACCGGCAGGCTCATCAGGAAGGCGAGGCGCACGGCCGCCTCGCGGCTGTAGCCGAGCGCCCGGGCCACGGTCATGGTCGCACCCGAGCGCGAGACACCCGGCTGCAGTGCGAGCGCCTGGCCGGCGCCCATGGCCAGCGCATGACCGATACCGAAGTCCTGCTGGCTGCGCCGCTCCGCGAGCCGGTCGGAGGCGCCCAGCAGCAGTCCGAAGACGATCAACGCCAGCGCCACCGGCACCACCGCGTCCGAGTCCCGCAGCGCATCGCCCGCGAACACGCCCACCACGCCCGCCGGCACCGCAGAGGCCGCCAGGCTCCAGGCGACGCGACCGTCGGATCCCAGCGGGCCGCGGCCCAGCACCGGCGACACGGCCGCCCCGACGTAGATAGCGATGTCGCGGCGGAGGTAGGCGGCCGCACCGATCAGGGTGCCGACGTGCACGGCCACGTCGAAGGCGGTCGCGGTGTCGCCCGACAACTCGTCCCAGCCGAACAGCCAGCGGACCAGGATCAAGTGCCCGCTGGAGGAGACCGGCAGGAACTCCGAGAGGCCCTGCACGATGCCCAGGACGATGGCGTGCAGGATCGGCACCGCAGGGACCGCCCGCCGGCCTCTTAGGTGCCGGACATGGTCACGTCGGCTATGGCGAGGGTCACCCCGGCTGCACTCATCGGCAGCCACTCCAGGTCGGAGCCCACCTCGGCTACATCCAGCAGCAGGCGCTGGATGGTGCTCGCGATGGTCACCTCCCGTACCGGCTCGGCCGTCTCGCCGCCGCGGATACGCAAGCCCTCCGCACCCACCGAGAAGTCCCCCGACACCGCGTTCACGCCGCTGTGGAGGCCGGTGACCCCCTGCACCAGCAGGCCGTCGTCGATGCCGGCCACGATCTCGTCCTGGCTGCGAGTTCCGGGGGTGAGGCTCAGAGCGTGGGCACCAACACCTGGGGTGCCCTTGAACCCTCCCCTGACCGCCGACCCTGTGGAGGAAACCCCAGCCCTCCGGGCCGTGTAGGTGTCGTAGAGGAACGACTGCAGCACCCCGTCGGTGATCAGCGGGATGCGGCGGGTGGCCAGGCCCTCGGCGTCGATGGCCGACGCGGTGAAGGCGTCGGGATCGGTGGCGTCGTCGACGAGCGTCAGCGACGGAGCCCCGACCGCCTCATTCATGCGGTCCGCGAACAGCGACCGGCCCTTCAAGACCGCTTCCCCGCTGAGGGTCGCGCCCACGATGCCCAGGAGCCGGGCCGTGACGTACGGGTCGAGGACCACGGTCAGCCGGCGGCTGGGGGCCTTGGCCGCGCCGAGCAGCCGGGTGGCCCGCTCGGCCGCGTCGGTTCCGGCCGTCTCCGCCGACAACTCGCCGGGATGGCGCCCGACCGAGAAGCCGAAACCGGTCTGCGTGTCGTCGCGCTCGGTTGCCAAGCTGAAGGCGGCCAGGTAGCAGCCGGTCTCCCGGGCGGTTGCGGCCACGCCCCGCGAGGTGGCCACCGCGGACTCGAAGACCGAGTCGGCGTACTCGGCCGACTCCACGCCGGTCACCCTCGGATCGGCGGCCAGGGTGACCCGCTCCAACTCCAGGGCGAGAGCCACCTTGTCCTCGGTCGGGAACTCGGCCAGCTCGGAGCGGTACAGGTCCAGCGGCTCGGGCTCCACGCCGTCGGGCTCGGCCACGCCCGCGAACTCGTCGATGCTGCCGAAGCGGGAGTTGTCGAGCGCCTCGTCGAAGGTCTCGCGCACGGTCTCGTCGTCGAGGGTGGCGGCGTAGGCGAAGCCCTGCCGCCCCTGGTGCACCACCCTCACGCCGATCCCCTGAGCGGTGGCGGCGGTGAGCGACTCGACCTCGCCCTCGTAGGCCCGCACCTCGGTCTCGCGCTCGTGAGCCACGAAGGCTTCCACGTCGAAGCCGTCGCCGGCCCAACCGGCGACCCGCTGCGCGATCTCCAGCAGGCTCGAACTCACCGCCTACCCCTCCTCATCCGGAATTGGCAGCAAACGCGCCCGATAGGGGGCAAAACGCTGCCAATTCCCGGAGGTGGGTGGTTCACGCGGCGGTGCCGCCGACGGTGAGCGCGGTCACCCGCAGCGTCGGCGTGCCGTCGCCCACGGGGACGCCCTGGCCGTCCTTGCCGCAGGTACCCGGCGATCCCATAGCGAAGTCGTTGCCGAGGGCGTCGATCCGGGTGAGCACCTCGGGGCCGTTGCCGATGAGGTTGCCCTCCCGGATGGGTGCGGTGATCTCGCCGTTCTCGATCAGGTAGGCCTCGGTCATTCCGAACACGAAGTCCCCGGTGGCGGTGTTGACCTGGCCGCCTCCTAGCTGGGCCACGTACACGCCGTGGGTCGTGTCGGCCACGATGTCGTCGGGGTCGGCGTCGCCGTTGGTGATGTAGGTGTTGGTCATGCGCACCATGGGCAGGTGCTGGTAGCTCTGGCGCCGGCCGTTGCCCGAGCTGGCCCGACCCTCCTTGCGGGCCCGCAGCCGGTCCCACATGTAGTCGGTGAGCACACCGCCGGAGATGAGCACGTTGCGGGCTGCCGGCTTGCCCTCGTCGTCGATGCCGTAGTGGCCCCACTCCCCCGCCATCGTGCCGTCGTCGATCAGCGTGACCATGGGCGCGGCCACCCTCTCACCGAGACGCCCCGCGAACACCGAGGCCGACTTGGCCACCAGGTCGGCCTCCAGGCCGTGCCCGCATGCCTCGTGGAACAGCACCCCGCCGCCTCCCGGCCCCACCACCACCGGCATCTCGCCACTGGGCGCGGGCCGGGCCGTGAGCTTGGTGAGGGCCCGCTGCGCGGCCCGGCGGGCCATCTCCTCCACGTCGTAGAGGTCGAACAACTCGAAGCCGGCCGTCCGGCCCGCCGACTCGCGGCCGGTCTGCATGCCGGTGTCGCCGGTGGCCACGCACGACACCGAGAACAGGGTGCGCACCTGGTCGTCGCTGGTGAACAGCCCGTCGCTATCGGCTACCAGAATGCGGCGGCGGCCGTCGCCGTAGCGGGCCGACACCTGGGTGATGGCCGAGCCGGTCGACCGGGCGGCAGCGTCGGCCGCGGTCAGCAGCGCCACCTTCGTGGACTTGGGCACGTCCTCGGGGGGCACCCGGACGGTGAGCGGCCTGGGCACGTCCAGCGACGACACCTCGACGATCCGCCGGGCGCCGCCCGATTGCCGGGCCGCGGCCGCGGCCGCGCCGGCCGCGGCGGCCAGGCCGGTCTCGGTCAGGTCGGCGGTGTGGGCGAACCCGGTGGTCTCGCCGACGACCACACGGATGCCGGCGCCGCGGTCCCGGCCCGAGACGACCTCCTCGACCCGGCCGTCGTCGAGGATCGCCGACGACGAGCGCCTTTCCTCCGCGAAGATCTCCGCGAAGTCCGCTCCGGTGCGCATGGCCACGGAGAGCGTCCGGTTCACGAGTTCCGCTTCGAGCATGAGCGACTACTGTAACGCGATGGCCTCGGGAGCCGCCGACGTCGACGCCCTCGACGACACGGAGTCGCAAGAGGGCTCGCCGACCGCTTCCGAGGGTCGCCGGCGGGCGCTGAGCGGCCAGCTGCACTGGTGGAGCGAAATCCTCATCATCGGCGCGTTCTACGGCATCTACACGATGATCCGCAACCAGTTCGGGTCAGAGCTGGGCTCCTCCGTGAAGCAGGCGGCCATCGACAACGCCTACGACATGATCGCCCTGGAGCGGGCCGTGCACCTGTTCGGTGAGAAGGGCATCCAGGACCTTTTCATCGAGTGGGACCTGTTCATCCAGTTCTGGAACATCTTCTACGGGTTCTGCCACTTCGCGGTGACCATCGGCGTGATGCTCCTGCTCTACCGCCGCCATCCGGTGCGTTACGGCGTCCAGCGCACCGTGCTGGCGTTCACCACCGGCCTCGCGTTGATCGGGTTCGCCTTCTACCCGCTGATGCCGCCCCGCCTGCTCAACGACTGCGGCCCCTTCGGCGCCTGCGACCTCACCTACAGCTACGTCGACACGCTGGTCGACCCGGGCGGTTTCTGGTCGTTCAACTCCAGCGCCATGATGGACATCTCCAACCAGTACGCGGCCATGCCCAGCCTGCACATGGCGTGGGCTATCTGGTGCGCGGTGGCCGCCGTGCCCGTGCTGAAGCGCCGGTGGATGCGCCTAGCCCTGCTCGCCTACCCATGGCTTACACTGTTCGCGGTGATGGTCACCGCCAACCACTACTGGATAGACGCCGTGGGCGGCCTGCTGGCAGTGGTCATCGCCTATCCGCTGGGCGTGCTGCTCGCCCGCAAGCTCCCGCCCTGGCTCGCGCCCCGCCCGATCACAGCGCCCACGTAGAGCACTGACAGGAGGGAATCCGATGCAACTCGAAGCCATAGGTGGTCCCGACGACCTGCGCGAGCGATCCCATGCCGAACTCGACGACCTCTGCCAGCAGATCCGCGCCCGCATCATCGAGGCGGTCTCGGCCCGGGGCGGGCACCTGGGGTCGAACCTCGGCTCGGTCGAGCTCACCGTCGCCCTGCACCGGGTGTTCCGCTCGCCCCACGACGTGATCCTGTGGGACACCGGCCACCAGGCCTACGTCCACAAGATGCTCACCGGGCGGTCCGCCGACTTCGACAGCCTGCGCACCGCGGGCGGGCTGGCGGGCTACCCGTCGCGGACCGAGTCGGCCCACGACTGGATCGAGAACAGCCACGCCTCGACCGCGCTGTCCTACGCCCACGGCCTGGCCACCGCCTTCGAGTCGTCCGACAACCGCCGCCGGGTGGTAGCCGTGGTGGGCGACGGCGCCATGACCGGCGGCATGGCCTTCGAGGGGCTCAACAACATCGGCCACAGCGGGCGCCGGGTGGTGGTGGTGCTCAACGACAACGGCCGTAGCTACGCCCCGACCGTCTCCCGGCTCACCGAGAGCCTGGTGCGGTTCCGCTCCAACCCCAAGATCATGCGCCGCTCCGATCGTCTCGAGGAGGTGGCCGAGCGCATCCCCTGGGTGGGCGACACCCTCCAGCGGGGCATGCGGATGTCCAAGGCCGCCATCCGGGAGCTGTGGGACTCGGCCGGCTTCTTCGAGAACCTGGGGCTGCGCTACCTGGGGCCCTTCGACGGCCACGACATCGCCGGCCTGGAGGAGGCGCTGTCCAACGCGGCCCAGTTCGACGAGCCCGTGGTGGTCCATGTGCTCACCCAGAAGGGACGGGGCTACGGGCCAGCCGAACAGGACCAGATCAAGCACATGCACGACGTCGGCAAGGTCAAGCCGGGCACCTACACCGGCATGTTCTCCGACATGATGGTCAAGCTCGGCGGGCTGCACCCCGAGGTGGTGGCCATCACCGCGGCCATGCCCGACTCCACCGGCCTGCTGCCGTTCCGGGAGCACTTCGGCGATCGCTGCATCGACGTCGGCATCGCCGAGCAGCACGCGGTGACGTCGGCCGTGGGCATGGCCATGGGCGGGCTGCGGCCGTTCTTCGCGGTGTACAGCACGTTCCTGAGCCGGGCCTTCGACCAGGTCAACCTGGACTGCGGGTTGCACCGGGCCCCGGTGGTGTTCTGCATCGACCGGGCCGGGATCACCGGCGACGACGGGCCGTCGCACCACGGGATCCTCGACATGGTGCTGCTCACCAAAGTGCCGGGGATGGTGGTGCTGGCGCCGTCGTCGCTGGAGGAGCTAGAGCGGATGATGCTCGACGCCGTTGACATGACCGGCGGCCCGGTCGCCATCCGCTGGCCCAAGACCGCGGCCCGCAGCGTGGGCCAGGACCAGGTCGGGTCGGGGCTGAAGGCCCGCAAGGCCCGCTCCGGCGACGGCCGGCTGTGCCTCATCGGCGTGGGCAAGATGCTGGAGGCCTGCGAGCAGGCCGCCGAGCTGCTGGAGAACGAGGGCGTGGACGCCACCGTGTGGGACCCCCGGGCGGTGACCCCGGTGTGCCCGAAGATGGTGGCCGACGCGGTCGAGTGCGATCTGGTGGTGACGGTGGAGGACGGGCTGCGCACCGGCGGCGCGGGTACCGGCATCCGCGACGCGCTGGTGGAGCGGGCCGAGGCCGCCGGGCAGGCCGCCCCCAGGGTGCGTGTGTTGGGGGTGCCCCTCGACTACCTGCCCCACGGCAAGCCCGACCAGATCCTGGCCGACCTGGGACTGGACGCGGCCGGCATCGCGGCCACCGTCAAGTCGGAGCTGCTGTAGGGAGTCTTCCCTCTAGCTGAAGTAGGGGTTCTCTCCGGCCTCGTGGTCGGTGACGTCGATCACGTCGGTCACCTCTTCGATGGCCTCCATGATGGCCCGCTTGATCCCGTCGGACAGGGTGGCCTGGCTCATGGCACAGCCCTGGCAGCCGCCGCCCATGGTCACCACCACCGAGTCGTCGTCGTTCACGTCAACGAGGCTGGCGTACCCGCCGTGCGAGGCCAGTGCGGGGTTGATGCTCATGTCGAGCAGTTGCTGCACCTTCTCGGCGATGCTGCCGGTGAGGTCCAGGCGTCCCATGTCGCCCAGCGGGTTGGGGCGGTTGGGGTTTCGGATCACCAGCCCGCCCTGACCGGGAATCGACGGCACGTCCAGGGTTGAGCCCCGGAGCCGGCTAACGCTGGCGTCGGGCACGACCACCGTCAGACCATCCGAGTCGTGAATGTGGTCGTCGGGGGCAGCGTCGGCCACCGGGTCGAGCGTCAGGTCGTAGGTGTAGTCGATCCCGGCGGTGCCGGTCACCTCGACTCGCAGGCCCAGCGTGTCGCCGTCGTCCTCGCGGTCGCGGATGGACAGCACCGCGGTGCGGGCCGCGTCGGTGACGATCAGGATCTCCTCGCCCGATGCGGCTGCGGTCTCGGCGGGTTCTGCGGCGGGCGCTTCCGTCGGAGCGGCGGTATCGGTCACGGATCTGATCCTACCGAGGGCTCACGGACCTTCCTGCGGGCGGTTCGTGCGCTCGCGCTACGGTGCGGGCATGACATCGAAGACCTCCTTCTTGATCGACGACGGAGTGGCCGTCCTGCTCCTCGACGACGGCAAGGCCAACGCGGTGGGCTACGACACGCTCGAGGCCATCGACGCCGCCCTCGAGACCGCCGAGCAGGACGCGGGAGCCCTCGTGATCTCGGGCCGGGAGGGCCGCTTCAGCGCCGGCTTCGACCTGAGCGTCATCGGCGAGGGACCCGAGGCCGCTCAGGCGCTGGTGGCCGCGGGGGCCCGCACCGCGGCGCGGATCTACGGGGCGCAGGTGCCGGTGGTAGCTGCGTGCACCGGCCACGCCTTGGCGTTCGGGGCGATCATGCTGCTGTCCAGCGATGTGCGCATCGGCGCCGACGTAGAGGCCAAGATCGGGCTCACCGAGGTGTCCATCGGCATGCCGCTGCCTATCTTCGCCATCGAGCTGGCCCGGGACCGGCTCAGTCCCCGGCACTTCACCGCAGCCACGTCGCTGGCCACCGTGTTCTCGCCCCGCGGCGCGGTCGAGGCCGGCTACCTCGACGAGGTGGTCGCCGCCGAGGACCTGCATGAGGCCGCGCTGGAACGGGCCGGCGCGCTGGCCGGCCATGTCCGCCGGACCGCGTTCGGCCTGACCCGCCGCACCACCCGCGAGGAGACGATCGACCGCATCCTCTCGACCCTCGACGAAGACATTAAGAGCTTCGGCGTGCTGGACTGACCTGCCTCCACGCCGGTCCTGCCTGTGGGCAATCTGTGGATAACTCAGATGAGTCTGTGGATCAACTGGGGATGACCGCAACCGTGTACGACTCCGTGCTGCTGGTGTCGTTCGGGGGCCCCGAAGGGCCAGACGACGTCGAGCCCTTCCTGGCCAACGTCACCGCCGGGCGGCAGATCCCGGCCGAGCGGCTCGAGGCGGTGGCCCGGCAGTACCACCACTTCGGCGGGATCAGCCCCCTCAACGAGCAGTGCCGCCGGCTGCGCGATGCGCTGGCCGCGAGGCTCGCAGCCTCAGGACGCCACCTGCCGGTGTACTGGGGGAACCGCAACTGGACGCCCTACCTGGCCGACGCCGTGGCCGAGATGACCGCGGACGGGCAGCGACGTGCCCTGGCCGTCTTCACCTCCGCGTACTCGTCGTACTCGGGCTGCCGCCAGTACCTCGACGACATCGAGGCCGCTCGGGCCTCGGCGGGCGGGACCGCACCTGCTATCGACAGGGTCCGCGCCTATTACGACCATCCGGGCTTCATTGCGCCCTTCGTCGACGCGGTCGCTGATGCCCGCATGAGTCTGCCCGCCGAAGTGCGCTCCGGGGCGCGGCTGGTGTTCACCGCCCACTCCATCCCCGAGTCCATGGCCGCGGGCTGCGACTATGAGCGACAGTTGGGCGAGACGGCCCGCCTGGTGGCGGCCGGTGCAGGCTTCGACGGCTGGACCATGGCGTGGCAGAGCCGCAGCGGGCCACTCTCCGTGCCATGGCTGGAGCCCGACGTGAACGACTGCCTGAAGGAACTGTCCGGCCGGGGAGCGGCCGCCGTAGTTGTCGCTCCCATCGGCTTCGTCACCGACCACATGGAGGTGATGTGGGACTTGGACGTGGTCGCAGCGGCCACGGCGACCGACCTCGGCCTCCGGCTGGTGCGGGCCTCCACCCCCGGCACCGGGCCGGACGATCGCTTCATAGCCATGTGGCAGGAACTGATAGAGGAGCGCCTCGATCCGGCCAAGCCCCGTCGCTCGCTCGGCCGTCTCGGAACAGGCCCCGACCGCTGCCCCAAAGGCTGCTGCCCGCTGCGGCGTTGAAGGGTGTCGCCACGGCACGAGGGTCCACCATTTGCGTTGTGGAAAACAGTAATTTGTATACCGAACTACTACGACTGCCGCAGCTAGTGACGTAGCCCATGAACCACACTCGCATCGCCGCGGAGGCCATCAGGTTCCGGATCTCCACGATCCGGCGCCCGCTGGTGACCAGCGAGACCGTCGATATCGATGCGATGGCGGTAGCGGCGGTCACGGCCGCTTCTCCGGAGGTGGACTCGGCCCTGCGAGTGATCGCCACCACGTGGCAGCGGGCCGGGTTCGACCCCGATGAGCTCATCCAGCCGTGGACGGGCGAGCAGGCCGAGTACTTCAGGAGCCGGCCCGAGCTCATCGACCTGATCGACGCGATCGTGCGGGGCGCGGCCGGATCCATCGCCGCAGCCTGACCCTCCTGCGCTAGCCGGCAGGCCGTCCCCGCCGACCGGGCCGGCTCCGGTACGGTGCGGCCGGTGCCCGAGCTTCCCGAGGTGGAGACCATCCGAGCCCAGCTGCAGCCGCGGCTGGAGGGCCGCTCGATCACCGACGCGGGCTCCCATCCGTCGGCGAAGTTCACCCCTGCGGTGGAGGCGGTCGGCTGCGACGTGACCGCGGTCCGCCGCCGGGGCAAGTACCTGATCGTGGATCTGGACGACTCCAGCCAGTCCGGATGCGAGCTGGTCATCCATCTGGGCATGACCGGCAGGCTGGCGGTCGGGCCCGCTATCGATCTGTCCCATCCGCACCTGCGGGCCTGGTGGCGACTCGATGACGACGACGCGCTGACGCTGCACGACGTGCGCCGGTTCGGCCGGGTCCATGTGGTGCCCGCGGGCCGGCACGAGACCATCGCGACCCTCCACCGCCTCGGCCCCGAGCCGTTCAGCGACCATTTCACCGGCGAGAGCCTCTGGCGGGCCCTGCGGGCCAGCCGGCGCTGCGTCAAGACCCAACTCCTGTCACAGCGGCCGGTTGCGGGGGTGGGCAACATCTACGCCGACGAGGCGCTCTGGCTGGCGGGTGTCAACCCTTCCATCCGCCACCTGTCGAGGCCCCGGGCCGGCCTTCTGGCTGGCGCCATCCGGACCGCGCTGGCCTCAGGGCTGCGCCACGGCGGCACCACGCTGCGCGACTACGCCGCACTGGACGGCGCACGGGGGAGCAACCAGCACCATCTGCGCTGCTACGGACGGGCCGGCGAACCGTGCGAGCGCTGCGGGACGGAGCTGCGCCGCAAGGTGGTCGACGCCCGCGGCACCACTTGGTGCCCCGTCTGCCAGCGCCGCTAGCGTGGCCGGTATGGAGCTAGGCCCTGTACACCACGTGTCGATCAACGTCCCCGACGTCGAGGCGGCCGCGCCGTTCTACACCGACGTGCTGGGCATGGCCGTGCTGGCGCGGCCGGACTTCGGTTTCAACGGCCGCTGGCTGCAGAGCCCCGGCGGCGGCGAGGTCCACCTCATCGAGGTCGAGGGCTGGGTGCCCCCCGCCGGCCAGCACTGGGCATTCAAGGTGGAAGACATCGACGCCGCGGTGGCCGAGCTGCGGGGCCGGGGCGTGAAGGTGGACGATCCCATACCACTGCCGGGCACAGCAGCCCGCCAGACCTTCTTCTTCGACCCGGCCGGCAACATGATCGAGCTCAACCAGCCAGCCTGACCGACCAGCCAGCGGGCGAGTCTCCTCAGCACCCCGTACGGGTATTGAAGCCACTTGTGCTGTCATGTGTCGCTGTGTGCCATGGTGGATCACAACTAACAGGTCAAGACCTGTATTATGCGGCAACTGGTCGGAGAAGTTGCGCCGCCCTGTGCCGTTCAGTACCCTGCAGTGCCACCCAAGAAGTAATAATGTAAAGGATACTGATGGACCGACCCAGAACGCTCACCGCTGCCTTCGTGCGCACCGTAAACAAGCCCGGAAGGTACGGAGACGGAAGAGGCGGGTATGGGCTCAGCCTACTGGTGCGCACCACCCGCAACGGCCGACTGTCCAAGACCTGGAGCCAACGCCTCTACATCGGCGGCAAACCAGCGATGGTCGGCCTGGGCAGCTACCCGATAGTCACCCTCGCGGAGGCACGGGCCAAATGCGTAGAGAACCGCCGCACCGTCGAGCACGGCCGCGACCTGCGGTCCCCGGAGATGCCGACCGTCGCCGAGGCACTGGAGAAAGCGATCGCGACCCGCGAGCAGCACTGGCGCAACCCGCGCACCGCCAAGGCCTGGCGGTCCTCGGTGCACAACCATGCCGCCGCCATCATCGACCGCCGCGTCGACCAGGTGAGCACCGCCGACATCCTGGCCGTGCTCAACCCGGTATGGACCACGAAACCCGAACTGGGCCGCAAGCTGCGTCAACGGCTCGCCATGGCGTTCAGATGGGCGGTCGCCTCGAACCACATCTCCACCAACCCCGCAGGCGAAGCCCTCGCAGGCTTGCTGCCCCGCCACGCCGGCACCGGCGGCCACTTCGACTCGCTGCCCGCGAGCGAAGTCCCGGCCGCGCTGGACACCATCGACGCCAGCGCCGCGTTCTGGTCCACCAAAGCCGCCATCAGGATGCTGGCTCTGACCGCGACCCGCTCCAGCGAAGTACGCGGTATGCGCTGGGACGAGATCCACGGCGATGTGTGGACCATCCCCGCAAACAGAACCAAGACCGCCAAACCCCAGCGAGTGCCGCTATCATCCGCGGCGCTGGCGGTGCTGGATCAGGCCCGCACCCACAGCGACAACAGCGGATACGTGTTCCCAAACCGGCGCGGCCACCAGACCACGGTAGAGGCACTATCGAAGCTATGCCGCGATCAGGGCCTGGCCATGACACCGCACGGCCTGCGATCCTCGTTCCGCAGCTGGTGCGCCGAACAAGGCATCACCCGAGAAGTGGCCGAAATGAGCCTCGGCCACACAGTGCGAGGCGTCGAGGGCGCCTACCAGCGCTCGGATCTGCTCGACGCGCGCGCCGAGGTCATGGAGCAATGGGGCCAATACGTCTCCATGAAGGGCACCTGACAACGGAACTGCACCCGCGCGGCTGCGGCTCGGCCTCCCCATCGTGGCGCTGGACAACTGGCCTGACTCCTGCTGTCTCCAAGACAGCAGTTCGCAGCTTCGATTCTGTCTCGGGCTCCACGCAAAATACCTGTTCAAGGCCCATTTCTTTGGCCTCGGCAAGACTCCCAATCCGAGCCCAGAGGCCCAACTTCTAACGGATCTTCTAACGTACGGCCCGGCACGGGCCGATATTGAACGCCTTCAGTCGGGTCTGCACGACTGAAGGCGTTCACGTCTTGGACTGGCCGCTACCGCTGATCGGGAACGAAACCGACGACGGCCTCGCACCTGCCTACATCGCGGGAGGCTCCTCGGGCGACAGCGGTGCCCTACGGCGACCGAGAAGGGACGACCTGGCGATCCCGGAGAACTGAGCGTTCGATCCGCATGCGGTCGACCTGATGCGGCGACTCTAGCGTGAGACCGACACTCGGGTCGGGGCGTTGCAGCGGCGGCTACCCGACCGATTCGCAGAAGGCATCGGCTACCGGAGGAGGCCTGCCTGGGGGTCGACGTGTTCAAGGAGTTCAACTGGCCGCATCACTCGTAACCCGAATCGATCCAACTCGTCCCGGTAGCGCCAGATTGTCTTGTAGTCCATGGTAAGGAATACATCGCAACCGTGCTCCAGCGCGTCGATGACCAACTGTCGATCGCTCTCTTGCGGCAAGATCGCCAACCGATCGGACAGCCAACACCGCTGAGCTACCGTGAATCTCTCTACTTCGCCGTAGCACGACGCTTCAGCGGCATCGCGTGATTCTCGGAGCTGGGCGCAATAGTGCGCAAGCTCGTTGGCCCAGACGGTCAGCGCAAGGCGCTTGCCAGGTTGTCGTATAGCTCCTAGCTCTTCAAGTATCCCGGGTGAGACCGCGATTGGCCAACCGTTACGACGCCCCAACGCCATGAAGTCTGCGAGTGCGAACATGTCATCCCTGAACCGGGAGCCCCTGGCCGACATTTGGGCATCCATCACGGGATCAAGAAAGCTGTCATAGATGAACTCGCCGCAGGAATGAAGGTTCTGAACAACATTCGTATCGAAGAAGATCAGTTTAGATAGTTCAGGCGATCCACGATCCAACGTACGGGCTTCATCTATTTTCATATAATCTTCTCCGACCTACAGCACACGCCAAGGGGGTACGGGCTCACCCTAAAGGCAAGTCACACATTCCTAGCGCGAGGCTTGTGCAATTGATGCTTCCAGTAGCCCATGATGATGACGCTAACGAAGAAGCATGCTGATCTCGGGGGCGGGCAGCACGGATCGCTCCGTTGGCCGCGCAGCCGAGCCGCTCAAGAGAGCAGAAGACGACTCGCCGAACGACTCACCCGGGCCGACGGGTGCGTCTGGAGGTGACTCGCTATTTTCTCTCCGGTGCCCGCCAGCGGAGGATCGGTGCAAGCCAGCCCGGTGAGCAGTGCTGACGGCAGCCAGGTCCCGTCCCTCTTGGCTAGTTCCCATGCCAGCGTGTGTATCGGCTTCGTGTGGGTGGCGGCAACGATTCTGCCGACGGCGATGCCGGCCTCGTAACGAACATCAGGGTTTGGGTCTCCAACCAGGGCAGCGAGCAGCGGCTGAAGTGCGTGGCATCGACCCGCGCCCAGCAGTTTGGCGATGTCTCGGCGCTGTTGCGTGTCGCCGAACGCGAGCGCCGTGGCCGCTACGTCAGCGTCGTCTCCTTCGAGCTCCCCCAGCGCGATCCCCAGAAGGGTGCCGATACCGCCGATGTGGGATGCACCCCAGGCAACCGATCCTGTGCCTCCAATGGAGTCAACGTTCGCGGCGAGGGTCTGACGCACTTCCGCGGGCAGCTGGGTCGAGAGCTCGGAAATCGCCAGGCACGACGGGCGCTTGTCGAGCGATGCTACCGCAGGCTCACACAACAGCTCCACGACGGCGCTCCACCGAGCCTCTGGGGGAAACTCCAGATTCAGCAGCGTCAACAGGACACCCGCGTCGAGGCCACCCAACGAGAATGAGCCCTGACGTGCCTCGGCCACTGTTCGCTCCACCATGCCCTCAAGCTGAACGATAAGGGAGGCCGCCTCCGCGCTGTCGAATGCACTCCTGTCGCCCATGGCATCAAGCGCATGGAGATCACCGCCAACAGCTCGGCTGATCACCTCCGTACGCGCATCAGTATGACCGTTGGCAGCGAGCCAGCCCAGGACTGCGGCGCCGAGCTGGCCCTGGTCCTGCTGACCGCAGTTCCACAGCGCCTCCTTGGCCGTGCCGGTAACCCGATCGAACTCCATATGGCCGACTGCCTTGGCGCATTCCTGATAGATGAAATCTCGTCCCTTGTCGTGCTCGGCGGCAATCAGCGCAGCGATCTCGTCATGTGCCACATCGTTGGCTGCCGCGCTCAAGCCAACGGCCGCCCAAAGGGCGTAGCACGAGACAATGAACCTCGGTCGGGTGCGCTCTTCGAAGTCCGTCGTGTCTCCGCTCGTCAGCTGAGCGCATTGGAGAGAAAGCTCACTCGCGGATTCTTCTACGACTAGGTCTCCGGCGCGTGCCAGCGCCTCAAGGTTGGAAAGGGCTGTCGTGTGTGTCCACCCACTTATCGGGATCTTGTTCACGGATATGGACACCGCTTCCAGCGGACCGTCGCGATGGAGACGCTCCACGGCAAGCTTGAGCGACCGATGGTCTCCACTCCGACGCAGAGCGTCAAGACCCTCTACCATCTCGAAGACTCGATCGTTGGTGCTCTCGGCTCCCATCAGCCGCTGACGAGCCGCAAGTGCCGACATTGCCTGCCAGCTGCTGTGCTCACCCGTGATGTCCGCGCTGAACTCGGCCGCGAACAGGTCAAGAGCGTTGGGGCCGCCCCCCTCAATGACCGTGCGTGACCGATCCTGAGCCCACGACTTGAACCACTCTCCCTCAACCTCCTGCAGACCCCACGAGACTCTCTGGGAACGCCACCATGAGACTGCCGTGTCCGACGCCGTAAGCGTCTCAGCCAGACCGAGAGCCCATTCATCGACTTTGTGGGGAACGAGGAGCGTCGTTGCGAAGAGCAACCATGCCGCAGCCGCCGCAAGCGCTGAAGCAGTGATGTCGTCCTCGTCTCCAGCGAGGCTTCTTTGCGCTCCAGCCGCATCGGAGCGAGCCCCAGCAACATCACCAATCTCAGCACGGACCCGGCCTCGCTGAACGAGAATCCACCCGTGGTCCACTGGCAGCAAGTCGCTTCTGCTTGCCAGGCCATCCAGCACCTCCAGGGCATCCTCATAGCGCTCAAGTCGTTGCAATGCACAGGCCAGGAGCACTCCGCTCGCAGCAGCGGCGTCCTTGGTGTGCGCCGACCCGAGCACGCCCTCCAACTGCTCGACGGCGTCCGTCATGGCCCAGGTCCAGATGGCCTCAACGAACCGCCACGTCCAGTCACTTTCGGCGTGACCGATCCGCGGATCAGGAACGCTCGGGTGCTTCTCGGCGAATCGAATGAGGTCGCGCAACCGCCCCTGAGCCAACAACGCGACGGCTTGAAGTGCGTCGATTGGCTCGTCTGTCCCGGCATTGGGGTGCGGTGCCACCAGTCTGGGCGAGATCAGCGCATAGCGCAGCCGCCGGGCCGGCGAGATGCCCTCGGATGCACCGAAGAAGGCTGTGCCTTCGATCAAGGGAGCCGCATTCTGCTTGCAGGCGACGTCGAATAGGTCGTCAGCGTGCGCAGGATCGATGGTCTGGCTTGCCGGCACGAGAATCTTGCATCCTTGACCGGTGGACTCGACCGAGCTTGCTGTCACGTGTACCCAATAGGACGTGTTCGTGTCGAGATCGTGTAGAACCAGCAGGTGAGGTAGGCCGTGGGTCGCCCAATCATCGAAGTGATCGGTGTCGGACTCGTAGTACCACCAGCCAGACGCGGTGCCATCCGCCTCCAGCACCGGGCGCTCGAAGTAGCTAGCCCCCGACTTTACCTGTGCGCCCACGATCAGACCTCGAGGGCGTCGACGAAAATCGCGGGCCTCTATCAGGTAGTCGGTGCCCAACTCGAGACTCGAATTGCGCACGGGGTTCCAACCAATGCGCTTGAACTTGGCTTCAACTTCGCTCTCACCGATGCTGCCCGTCTCCTGAGACTCGCTGATAGGCATAGGGGACTCCTATTCGGGACAAAGATCTCGGCGGTCAACAAGCTCCGCCTCAACCTCCGTTGCCACAGGAACCTACCCCTCGCCTCGGTCGAACCTCGGACACCCCACCTCATTGGCCTCTCCGGCGGCCAATCCGAATCGTCGGGTCACATCATTCACCGGGCGACGCAGCCGAACGCTGCAAGGTGACCATCAGACTGACCGCGCTGCCGGGAACGTGCAACGACTGCCACCGCGTTCAGCGGTCGTGTCGCACGAGGCTCGTACGATGCTCGTGACTTAGGGACAGCTGATGGCAGACACCAATCGCACCGAGGTGCCGACGGCTTGGCTCACTAGGGCCGGGAGACGTGGTGAACGCGAGGACTTCGTTCTTGAACACGGCGTTGCGGGCACCGGCTTCGACCGCCTCCCGGATCTGTCGAGCATCTCAAGCCGTGGCGAGATGAAGGACATGGTTCGCCGGCTGCTCCCTGGCAGGAACAAGATGAGCGTGGCCAACTACTCAGGCCAGCTGTGGGCGCTGCGAGCACATGTGAGCGTCGGCGACCTAATCGTGCTGCCTCGCAAGAAGACACGTCAGATTGCAATCGGCCTGGTGACCCGGGAGTACTGGTACCGGGACGATCCGGACCCGGGCAGGCGTCACGTGGTATCGGTGGACTGGAAGCGCACCGACGTGCCCTGGGAGGCCGCCCATGAGGATCTCCGGAACTCACTGAGCTCGCTGCGAACCATTTGCGCGGTCAAGTGTGACGACGGAGCACAACGCCTCCGCGATCTGATGACGACGGGCCGAGATCCGGGCACACCGAGTCGTCCTGGGGCCATGACACCGAACGATCGCATGACGCCGTCAGAGCTTCACGCTGAGTTCCTGGCTGCGCTCAGCGACCTGGTTGTCGAGTCTTCAGACCTTGGGGTCAAGCCGCTGGAACTCAAGATGGTGGGTTCACTCCCCTTGCGGGCTCGCGTGTACATGTACAACGCGACGCGTCCTCCAGGAGGGCGTCCTGCTGGCGAGTACAAGATCCAGCTCATCGTGCCGAATCACGAGCGAGGACAGCGAGGCAACTTCGACCTCGCGGACGGCCGGATTGTGCTCCTCGTGGGCTACGCAGCTGACGACGCCGTGTTTGTCCTCTGGGACGCCGGTGCCTACCGAGACTTTGCCTATTCCCGGAACGTGCAGGTCAAGTCCGAGACGATCCTGGCCGCCTACGCCCGCGGGATCGGCCTGCAAGAGCGGAGGCTGCGACCGGGGGGAGGGAAGATGGTGCGCGAGACAGTCGTGGCAGCGACCGGAGAACACCTCGCGGAAGCGATCGCTCTGCGAGTCGATCTGTCCCGCAAGCGTCTCCTGGGCGAACTGAACTGACATGAGCAGCCTGCGCGATGTCACGCTGAAGCTCTCGTACCACAAGGGCGAGGACGACATCGCAGCCGACTTCTACCTGCCGTGCATGCGCCGCTCCCACCGCTACGACCGAGCGGTCGGGTTCTTCAGCAGCAGCGTGTTCGTGCTCGCGTGGCCGAGCTTGCGGGAATTCGCCGCTTACGGCGGTCGGATGAGGCTCGTCTGTTCGCCTGCTCTTTCAAGTGACGACATCGACGCGTTGAACGTCGGCTACAGCCCCTCTGGAGCCGAGCAGTTCTCGACTGACGCTCGCGAGCAACTGCAGCGACTCCTGGCCTCGCCCGTACTTCAGAAGCCGACGAAGGTCCTCGCGAGCCTCGTCGCTGGTGGCGTAATCGATCTCCGCATTGCCTGGATTGAGCCGCAGACCGCAGGTCGTAGCCGAAGGATCTTCCACGACAAGGTCGGGATCTTCTCCGATGTCGACGAACAGCAGGTGGTGTTCAAGGGATCCATGAACGAGACCTGGCTAGGACTCTCAGCCGACGGCAACCTTGAGTCGATCGATGTCTTCGCGTCCTGGCGGAACGAGGAGAACGAGCGACGCGTAGCCGATGAAGTCGAGTACTTCGACAACCTCTGGCACGATCAGCAGCCAGGTGTCGCCGTGACGCCGTTCCCAGAAGTAGTCCAGCAAGAGCTGCTTGAAATCGCCGACGAGTTGCGCTGGGAGGACTATGTCGACGAGATCTGTCAGGAAATGGAGACGGACGCCGGTGTCACCGCAGATCACAGGCTGGGCACCCGGACTCCCCGCCCACACCAAGTTGCAGCACTCGATGCCTGGGAGCAGCGTGGTCGGCGAGGCATCCTTGAGCACGCCACGGGCAGCGGCAAGACCTTCACGGCGCTGTGCGCGATCCACGAGAGCCTGGCACTCGGCGAGGTCCCGCTCGTGCTCGTTCCGAGTGAACTCCTACTCGTCCAGTGGCAGGACGAACTCACTACAGCATTCGAGTCTCGGGGGCTCCAGCTGCTGGTGTGTGGTGGGGGGAACCGAGCCTGGGAGAACCAGCGACGGCTCTCCCTTTGGACCCGCGACGACAGTCTGGCCGAGCCTCGGGCGGTGCTTTCGACCATGCAGACCGCAAGTTCAGAGAAGTTCAGGCGGCTCCTTCGCGACGGATCTCATCTCTTCGTTGTCGCCGACGAGGTGCACCGAACCGGAAGCCCGACGCACCGCCAAATGCTGCACTTCTCTTCAGGTCCACGACTGGGGCTCAGCGCGACTCCCAGGCGGGCAGGCGACCCGGTCGGAACGGCCGCGCTCATGGACTACTTCGACGGGATCGTGCCACCTCCATTCACACTCCAGGATGCGATCGCGGCAGGCAGTCTGACGCCCTATTCGTACCGTCCCCACCGGGTGTCGCTTGACGACGACGAACAGGCTGCGTGGGACCGACTCACCGCCGAGATCGGAAGGCAGCTCGCGATCCGTGGCGAGGAGGAGCCAGCCCCGATCGATGACGCGATCCGGCATCTACTCATTCAGCGTGCGCGCGTCGCCAAGAAGGCCACCGCCAAGAGCCCCCTCGCAGCGGAGGTCGTATCGCGGCACTTCGAGCACGGACAGCGCTGGCTTGTCTATTGCGAGGACCGAGAACAGCTTCGAGCCGTCCGGGGCGCTATCGAACAGACGGAGATACGGGAGGTCTACGAGTACCACTCCGCGATGGAAGGTGATCCGGAGTCGACGCTCCGCGTCTTCGAGCAGTCTGGCGGAGTAGTGATCGCTATTCGCTGCCTCGATGAGGGTGTGGACATTCCGGCCACGTCCCACGCCCTCATTCTGGCGTCCTCGCGCAACCCGAGGGAGTTCATCCAACGGCGTGGTCGCGTTCTTCGGACCGCGCCCGGGAAGTCGATTGCGCACATCCATGACGCCATCGTCCTCCCTTCAGGCCTCGGCCAAGAGGTGCCAGTAGGTTCGATGGTGAAGGGTGAGCTGGCCCGAGCGATCGAGTTCGGTCAGCACGCCGTCAACCCGGGCGGGGTAGTCGCATTGAAGACGATCGCGGTTGACTACGGTCTTGACTGGCGGGCTCTAGTCGAGGAGGGATTCGAGATTGACGAAGACGAATGAGCAGTTCGAGTCGCTGCTGGAGACCCTCCTGTCAGTTCGCGACTCCCTTTATCAAGACATACCGGAATCCCTTCTTCGCGAGATCGTCTCCACCCATGTGGAGGAACCCGACAACACGAGGATCCATCAACGAGTTCAGCGAGCGATCGAGCACAGGATGGGGGAGGCCGATGCTTCGGATTGATCGAGTCGAACTCGAAGACTTCGGCCCGTTCAAGGGCCGCCAAGCGATCAACTTGCCCGAGGCGCCAGGCGTGGCCGTGGTCTACGGCGAGAACATGCGGGGCAAGACCGTGCTGCTCAACGCGATTCGCTTCGCGCTCTTCGGCAAGGTGCTCGGTCGAGCCCGCCGCGAGGGCTCGCTCCATACCATCGGCAACTGGGAGCAGGCCGCCGCGGGCCAGTACGGATTTGAGGTGGTCCTGCAGTTTCACGATGACGGAAGCCAGTACAGACTCACGCGATCTTGCCGGCCGCGCTCCGGAGTCGTACCTGAGCAGCACAGCGACTACGACGTCGAGCATTTCCTTCAGCGTGATGGGGAGGTGCTCGGCCCCGGGCAGGCCACCGCTGAGATCGAGCGAATCATGCCGGAGAAGATCGCTCGGTTCTTCCTGTTCGACGGAGAGCTCCTGCAGGAGTACGAAGATCTCTTGCGCAACGAGAGCGACATGGGACGCCAGATCAGCGAGGCAATCGAACAGATCCTCGGAGTTCCTGTGCTCACGCGTTCACGGGCGACGCTTGCCAAGCTGCTCGACGACTATGGCAAGAAGGAAGCAAGGAGCGCTCAGGCCAACACAATCACGAGCGAACTCGGAACGCAGATGAACGTTCTGCTCGACCAACGCCAAGTTCTTCAGGACGAACTTGACGACATGGAGGCGAGTCTCGCTCAGTTGCGTGAGGACAAGGCAGATCTGGATGAGCAGCTCCGCCGCAACGAGCGCCTCACGGCGATGATGGACAAGCGCGACATGCTTGTTGGCGTCATCGAGTCGCTCGATGAGCAGATCGAGACTCGTCAAGCCGAAATCGCCATCGAGATGCGAGTGGCGTGGAAGTCACTCGTCGCTACTCGTGCATCTGATCTCACCGGAGGCCTGCGAGATCGGGAACGACGCTTGCAGCTTCAGAAGATGCGACACGAAGTCCTACGGGCCTCGGCTGATAGAGGGGTAGGCCCCGACCAGTGCCCGACATGCTTCCAATCGCTAAGCGACGAGGTGCTCGCGCGGATGGAGGCGGCTGCTGCGGGCGAAGCGGCCAGGATCGAGGACGTCGAACGACAGTTGCGCGACATCCAGCGACGACTGGACGCCCTGGAGGACGCCGCTCGAGCTTCGAGTGAGACCGGTCTACGGATGCTCTGGAGCGACCTTGACCGCCTCAAGCGAGACCGGTACACCAATCAAGACGAGGCTTCAGAACTCGATCGTCGGCTGCAAGAAGCAGGGGACGATCAAGGCGCACTGCGTCAAGCGCAGTACGACCACGAGCTGACCATTAAGAAGATCGCCCTGCTCGAGGAGGGGATTGGAGAACAAGAGGACGCCCTTGCCGAGATTGAGCGCAACCTGGCGAGGGTCCGAATCCGTCTGGAGTCCAGAGGTGGAGCAGACGTCGAAGGCGCCCGGCAACGGCGGCGCCTGTGCGCCGACTTGCATGGATTGTTTGACCAAGCAGTCGCCAAGTACCGCGACCGACTCCGTCGAAGCGTTGAAGCCGACGCCACTGCACTCTTCTTGCAGCTCACAACCGAGCCGGAGTACGCGGGATTGCGGATCAACGAGAGCTACGGGCTCACAATTCTCCACCAGGACGGTTCCGAGATACCGGTGCGCTCCGCTGGCGCAGAGCATGTCGTAGCCCTGTCCCTCGTGGGCGCCTTGCAGAGGAACGCCCCCCTGCAAGGCCCGATCTTCATCGACTCACCCTTCGGGCGGCTCGACACCCAGCACACCAGGAACGTCGTCGCCGCCCTTCCCAGCATGACAGATCAGGTGTGCCTCCTCGTGTACGAGGAGGAGCTGCGACCGCAACTTGCTCGGGACCTGCTTAGAGGACAGCTACGTGCCGAGTACTCCCTACGCCGGGTTTCTGCCCGTCACACTGAACTCGAAGAGACTGGGGGGCGTCATGGCTGAGGACAAGCGAACGATCGGGGTGACCGAGGCCGCAGACGGTGTTCTCGCCGTGATGGTCGAGCAAGGGCACTTCTCCGACGCCATCGACGCCGCCAAGTTCGCGATGGCCCTCGCGATCAGCTCCCAAGCAGACGCGGGAGACCTGACGGTCGAAGGCACCACGACGAAGTGGAACGTCGGCAGCTTCGATCCGGACAGCCAACTCCGCTCACTCCTCGACGCCCTTTATCCGGATGTCGATCAGCCGTACCGGCTACTCGAGTTCCTGATCAATGACGGGCTCCACCGCGTAAGCAAACACATCGAGTCGATAGGCGAACTCGACGTGATCGCACTGCTCGACGAGGCAGAATCTCGTTCGAGCGCTGCTGCGCCATAGACGCTCGGCGGCAAAGGACCGTTAGTCCGGACTTAGACGCAGGTGTCGAGTAGTTCGTCGAACACCTCGGGCCACGACAAGGCGACGCCGTGGGACTCGCAGAGGTCAGGCCAATAGGCCGACGATGGCTCCCGCTCGACAGCCAGCACGGGTCGTTTACTGTCGAAGCCCCAATCGATGAGGTGCGCGTAACTGAGCACCTGCCCGAGACCCAGCCGAAGCTGCCGTTCCTCGTTGGTGGGGGTGAGGCTCTTCACCTCCGCAATCCATGCACCGTCGGCCGCAATCCACCCAACATCGAATAGAGGGTCCGAATCGCTCGGCGACAGCGGCTGCCACCCGCGCGCTCGGACAGCATCAGCAAGCTGGTTCTGGACCTTCCTGTGCGCGTTCGTTCCTCGATCGATCGCATCAGGATCGAATCTGAACACGCGCGATGTGGGAGTCGCTGAGCCGCCGGACGAAGGGCGCATGTACGGCTGTCCCCGCGCTACCGGGACGCCCTTGCCGCGTGAGTCGGCTTCCCCACTTGAAGCACGCTCCTCGATGGCCTCGACCACCAATCGGCTCGGGGCACAGATCACGACCTCCATCCCGGTCTTGAGTCGACGGTCCTGGCGCACACGCAGTCCCGACGCGGCGGCAGCCTGAACATTGGCCGACTTGACCTCGAGGCTCGTCGAGTACGCGAAGTCGATGCGCAGAGCAGCGTCCCAGAACACGAAAACGTCGTGCTCGGCGGCATAGCCACATACCAACACGAAGTCGACCTCCGACCAGTCGAAAGCGCCCCGTTCGCCGCGACGCTGACCGGTGAGTTGAATCTTGTGCTCAGGGGTCGGTCGGCCGCCAGGAGGGTCTGTCGCGTTGTAGATGTAGACCCGAATGCGGCCAGGCAGCGGAGGGCGGAGTTCCACTACGAGTGCGCCGGAGTCATCCGTGCTCGCGTTGACGAGTGCGGAAGGGCCAACAGAGGCGACGAATCTGTCGTGAAGCTCCGCCGTCGAGAGCCGATCGGTCAACGTTGCCCTCCTGAGCTAGCTAGTGGTCTACACGTAGTACGCGCTGCCCACTCGTTCGAACCGATTGTTGCAGAGTTGCTCAAACGCCCGGAGCGAGAGTCCGTCAGGCTTGGCGCCACCGCCGATCACTGCGCTCACGGCGACTGAGTAGAGGTAGTCGAGCTGGCGCTGCGGTGAGGTGCTGCGCTCAAGACTCTCGAGGTGCGCCGTTACGGCATCGACGGCTATGTCGCCGGCACCGTTGAGCCGCGGGGTGCCTCTCGTAGAGACGTCGAATGTCATGACGAGGTCGTAGAACGGCACTAGCTCTCCTCGCCTGACCTTGTAGCCCTTCTGGCTGCGCTGACCCTTGTCGAGGATCGACACCTCAGCCTGGCGAAGGCCAGCGTCTTCTACCGCGTCAAGGAGCGCACTCCACACGGCGTCGTCCGAGTTGTGAAATACGACTGATACGCGCCCGTCCTTGACGACGACACGCTTCGCCTCTCGGAAGGAGTCGGTGAGCAGCCGCTGATAGTCGTCGACCGTTTTGCCTCCGTCTTCGACGCGACGCGACTTATTGACGACGATCTCCTGGTCGTTGTCGGTCGGATCTCCCAGCCACGACTCCCAGACGATGTTGCAATCGGCGTAGTGGATGTTGTTGCCGAAGGGTGGATCGGTGAACACGTAGTCGACCGAGTTGTCAGCGAGCCACCGCAGGTCGGTCGCGGACGCCTGGTTCACGTCGACTTCACCGTCGGGGAGCACGTCGTAGAGCCGGCATACCTGGCGTACCTGGTGACGGAAGACCTCGAAGACGTTGGGCTCCGAGTTCAGCTGCGGGATATAGAGAGTGCCGGTGAGCGGCCGTTGGCCTCCCTTCGCGTTGTAGCGCCGCATCCGGCTGGCGTGCCACGCCGTGTTCGTGAAGGCGAACTGCAGCGCCTCGCGAACGGCCTCGTCGTCTACTCGGCCAATCCGATGCCATAGTCGCGATAGCGCTATGGCTGGCCGGCGTGCGAACATGTCGGCGACCGTCAGCACCCCGCGAAGGTGAAGCGCCGACCTGATGTACATCTCGCGGGACGAGTCGATCGGCGCTGTTGGCATCCAGCGGGTGATCCGGCGACGTCCGATCTTGTCGATCCGGTTGAGTGCATCTGCGGTGGGATCGCCATGGACCAGCTTTCCGCCTGACTCGGGAGCAAGCGTGATCCACCGGGGCACGGATGCGATCGGCACGCCGCCTCTCCGGTCGAACCACCATCTGCAGCCATCGCAGCGAATGTCGCGAGGCAGCGGCCGGTCGGGCACGGTCGCATCCCATAGAACGATCTCCGACGCGCACGTCGGGCACTCGTAGACCTCCGACCAGACCGTATGGCGCGCTAGCCCTTGGACAACCCCGTCATCGGTGTTGACCGACGACCAGTACAGGTCGCGTTCTGTTCGCCGCATCCAAGAGCGGTCGAGCGCAGCGACAGCGTCGGACAGCTGCTCGGGGGACACTCGTCGTGTGTGGTTGCGGGCGAGGTGCACCGCGCCGGGCGACAGATCCGAGAGCGCCGCTCGGCGGCCTGCGAGCACCGCCGCAACTCCTGTCATGCCGGATCCGCAGAACGGATCGGCAACCAGACCGCCCGGCACGGTCGACGCCTCAATGAAGGGTTCGATCGCCTCGGGCGGAACCTTGGTGGGGTAGGTGTGCGACGTGTACCAAGGCCCACCCTTGGAGCCGGTCACACTTGGGGGCAGCGGCCGATGAGCAGCTAACGACGGCCGGCCTACTTGCTGTTGGCGGGCAGATTCCATGCGTTTCCCCTCCTTTCAAGAATCTCGCTACACAGAGACTCGACGGCGGCGAAGCTCCAGCCGGCAGGCGATGCACCTTCGGCGAGTAGGTAACGCATCACTTGCGAGTGCAGCCACGGGGTAGTGCGACGCGATGCAGGCTGGTGCGCGACGTACTCCCTTAGTTCCTTCTCGATCTCGGTTCGGTCCACCTCCCGGCGCTGGGCATTGGGATCGGGCTGGGTTCCAGCAGCGAGGTGCATCACGAGGTCGAAGTTCGCGACCTTCTCACCCTTGTCCTCATGTCGGAGTCCCTTGAACGACGCCTGCCCCTTGTCCATCACGACGGCAGCTTCCACGCGCAGCCCCGCCGAATCGACAGCGTTTTGAATAGACGACCAGACCGCATCATCTGAGTTGTGGAATTGCAGCGAGGCCCAAGCACCCGGCCGTATCACACGACTGATCTCGCCCATCGCCCGGCTCATCGCCTTCTCATAGTCGTCGAGCGTCGTTCGGCCCAACTCGGCCGTCAAGCGCCTGTTGACCACAGTCTCAGCAGCAACGTCGGTCTGCTCGCCCAGCCACGCCTCCCACAGGAAGGACGAGTCGCTGTAGTAGATGTTCGAGCCGAATGGCGGGTCAGTGAACACGTAGTCGACGCTGCCATCCGCTGCCCACGTGAGCTGCTCGGCCGATCCGAGGTAAACCTCACACGAGCCCGGCGCGTCCCAGGTCTGCCGGTACATGTCGGTGATGGTCGCGAGCTTGCGGCGGAAGAGGCTGAACACGTTGAACTCGTAGTTCAGCGACGCCAGATACATAGTGGACGACAAGACGTTGGTCGGCCGCCTCGGATGCCACTGGTAGCGACGAGAGGCGCGGTTGACGCTCGCGGTGAACACGAAGCGAAGGCCGGCGCGAATCGAGTCTTCCTCAACCTGCCCAATCGCACTCCAGAGTGCCGACAGCGCGTACAGATTGCGCGGTGTGAAGAAGTCCGCCGAGGTGATGATGCCTTGAACCTCGTGCTGGGCTCGCCACATCTCGCGCCATGACTCCCAGGGCACGCTCGGGTACCAGTGCGGGATGTCAGCCCGTTCGACTCGGTCCCCCTGTCCCGTCGCCTCGACAGGTCTGACGAGTCGAGCCGCTTGACCGTCAAGGCTGATGTTCTCGTGCACTCGCTGGGAACGCAGCCAGTGGAGGTCCGTCTTCTTGAAGGGTCCGTGGCCCACAGGGCACGACAGCGTCTTCAGGACAGATCCCTCCTCATGGTCTACTGCCGCGTCCCAGAACAGGATCTCGTGCTCGCATCGCGAACACCGGTAGAGGTCAGACCAGACCGTGTATTCGATCCGTCCTCCGGGCACGCCATACAGATCCATCTCCAGTGGCCCAAGCCCGGCAAGTAGCTCGGAGGCGACCTGCTTGAAGCGATTGGGGTCGACACGTGCGGTGTACCCGCGCGCGATGTGAACCGCGGCCGGTGAGAGATCAGACAGCACGGCACGCCGCCCAGTCAGTACGGCGGCGACGCCCGTCTGACCAGACCCGCAGAACGGGTCGAGCACTACATCGCCGGGATCGGTGTAGTGCTCGATCAGCTGTCTTAGGCCCTCCACCGGCACCTTCGTGTGGTATGAGTGCGCCCGGTAGAAGACACTCCCCTTGCCGCCCTCGATGTCGTCCTTCATCGGCTGACGCGGCCGAGCCTCACGGCGCTCTGGAGACTCGGGAGGAGAATCAGCCATGACCGGCTACCCACACTCCGCGACAGCAGCCAACAGACACCGCCGGGGAGCCTAGGTCGGCTCGACGAGGTTCTCCAGAAGACCTGCTTGAAGACATGACCCGCAAAGCTACGGACCGGGTATGACATTTTCCGAACATGCGTTCGATCCTGCGGTGCATAGTCCAACGTGGGACTCCGGCAGTGAGGCCGCCACGCGCAGCCAGACCGCGATCCGGAACTCGGACGACCAAATGCTCAAGACCGCGCCGCTCTCTCCCAATTGGCTTCGCCGGGGAGCCATCAGGGTGTGGACTGATGAGTCGCTGCCTGCTGAGCCACGCACGTCGAGTGCTTGGGAGTCGAAGTCGACCAAGACGGTGAGGCCGGCCTGGGTCACCACGGCCATCGCCGCGCCGACGGTGGCAGTGCCTACGCCGCCACAAGTGCCGTACACCACCACGGTGGGGACCAGGCGGTTCGATCCGGTAGCCCATGAGCCCGCAAGCTACAAAGGCGGCAGGAACGCCCAAGAACGGTCGCGAACGCGGCCAGCGAGCGGCAGGACCCCGCCGCGGCCCGAACGACCGCTGACCGCCGACGGTGCGGCACTGCGCAGCGGCGGACGAGGTCCGTTCCACGCGCCCCAGGTTGTGGGGCCGCTGCAAGAGCCAGAACAGCTGAGCAAGTTGCGGGAGGCCCCCGACGATGCATCGGCCACTTCAGGCGACGAATTGCTTGAGAGGACCTAGTGTTGCCGCCGCTACCGGGGCCAGGCCCCGGGGGCGCTCAGCTATGGCAGCGGGCGCCCGGC
>VXTM01000052.1 GCA_009837445.1 Acidimicrobiaceae bacterium | reverse complement strand
GCGCCGCGGGGAGATCCGGGTCTCGGCCGATCTCCCGGAGGGCCGCGAATCCGCCGCCCCCATTGCCCGGACGGGAGCCGAAGGTGACAGTGCCGTCGGCCTCCACCACCGGATCGGGAAAGTCGACGCCGTTCTCGCGCATGCACGCCGCGAAGGCCAGGAGACGCTCCTCGTCCGTCAGGTCCTGGGTCTCGACCGGCTCCTCGCCGGTGACCTCCTCGGTCTCGATGGACTCCTCCACCGCCGTGTCCTCCGGCTCTGCGATGACTGCAACACCGGTGGCCTCCTCAGCTTCGATCTCAGCCGAGTCGGCCGCCGCCTCCGACACTGCCTCTCCGGAATCAGTTGTCTGTGTGACGGGCTGCGTCACGGCGGTGGGCTCCGACACCGGCTCCACCTCTTCTGGATCGATGGCGGCGGCGGGCGTCGCGGTTCCCGCGAGCGTGGCGAGACCACTGGAGTCACCACCTCCGCAGGCAACGACCGCCAGCATGACCACCCCCGCGACTGCAACGAGGTGTCTTGAGTCCCGTCCTCCCATGGCGAAGTCCCTTCTCCGTCACCAACCGCGTGTAGCCGTCAGGCAATCACAGCCGCTTAAGAGACATGGAAGTTCAGCGATCAGCGCAGGACCATCAGCGCAGGACCATCAGCGCAGGATGCGGGTCTTGCCGAAGATGGTTCCGTAGAGGAGCCGGCCGTCGTCGTCGACGGTGACGCCGCCTCCGAGAGTGTTGAAGCGAGATCCGCCTACTACGTGGTGGAAGCGGCTCTCGCCGGTGGTCCAGTCGAGGGCCTCGATGGTCCAGCGGCCGTCGCGGGTGCCGCAGGTATAGACCAGGTCCGACCCCTCGGCGACGAACGGCACCGAGTTCGGTGACGACACTTCGGTGTTGACCCAGGCCTCGACGAGCCGGCGCTCGGACGGGTCCCACTCGTACTTGTGCAGGCCGTAGGGCGTGTAGGTGGGCTTGTGGCCCAGGAAGAAGCTGAACATGCGGGCCCGGGCGGCGGGCCAGCCGGGCGGCAGCGAGGCGGGCTCGTTGTTGACAGTCATGGCGCCGTAGCCCGACACCGTGATCGACTGCTCGGTCTTGATCTCGGGCCGGTCCGGGTCGCCCATGTGGGCCGGCCCCATCCCCGCGATCCGCCGCGACGGGGCGCCGGGGAGCTGCTGCCAGTCCTCGGGGATCTCGTCGCGCCACAGCAGGGTGATGTTGACCACGTCGTCGCCGTCGCCGATCACGACGAAGCGGTCCTCGTCGGGCCCGAATCCCATCAGCGACGGGGTCGTGCCCGAACCGTCCCCGCTGCCGTTGCGGTACCTGGCCGACCAGGCCCCGTCGGCGGGATCGAGCGACAGCCGCTCACCGGTCCACACGACCTTGTGGACGGTGTCCACCGAGCTGACGTAGATGCCGCCGTCGTCGCCGACGCAGGAACTGGTCCGCACCCAGCCGTAGCTGGTGTTGCCGCGGGCCGACTCCTGCCGGGCGCAGTGTGCCGCGGCATCGGTTTCGGCTCCGGGCAGCTGGATGGCGTCGTAGGTGCTGAAGTCACGGGCCACGCACACCACCCAGCCGTGGTCGGTGGTCATCACCAGCCGGCCGTCGAAGGTCATGTTGATCCCCACGAAGTACCCGTCGATACCGTCGGGCCGGTACCAGCGATCCCGTTCGACGATGGGGCTGCCCGGGTCCGAGGGGTCCACCTCGACATAGGCCGCGGCGTGGTCCTTGCGGCCCAGGAACAGCGTGTGGTCGCAGTCGAGCAGCGAGTAAATGCCGTCGAGGCCGGTCATGAAGCGCAGCGCGATGTCTATGGCGTGGGCGACGGCCTCGTCGCCGTCGAGATCGTCGAGACCGGCCTCAAGGGCGTCCAGCTCGGCCTGACCGGTGATGGGCTCGGTGCCGGTGGGCCGGGTGGCGAGCACTTCCAGGGTGTCGTAGTCGAGCTTGGCGATGGTCTGGCGACCGTTGGACCAGATGACCCTGCGCCCGTCGGGATAGCGGCCCGATATCAGCCCGCCGAAGTGCCCCGGTCCCAGAGGCGCGTACTGGATGTCGCCTGCTCCAAGGACCTCGGTCGGTCCCTCCGGTCCCGGTCCCGGTGTGTTGTCCTGCTGGTCGCAGCGGCCGTGGGCCATGGCGTTGCCGCTATCGGCCAGGAACGGGTTGCGGGGTCCGCTGCGCATCCCGCTCACCCGCTGGCCCTGGCCGCGGCCTCGAACGCGTCGACCCAGGGCGCCAGGTACTCCTCAGCCCGGTCCACGCCCAGCGGCGTCGGCAGGTGGAGGCGAAGATCGGTCGCGCCGGCTGCCACCAGCGCGGGCACCGCGGCCATCGTGGGCGTGATCTGCGGTTCACCACGGTCGTCGCGTTCCAGCCGCACGTTCACCGCGACCTCGATCCCGGACGGGTCCCGGCCAGCGGCGGCCACCGCCTCGCGCATCTTGGCTATGCCCGAGGCGATGTCGGCCGCGTCGGGCCCCCACGGGATCCAGCCCGACCCGAAGCGGGCCAAGCGAGCCATCGAGCGCCGGTTGACGGTGCCGCTGACCCATACCGGCACTGTTCCCGCGGTCGGCTTGGGCATCTGGTGTATGCCCTCGAAGCTCAGATCTGCGGTGCTGACCGAGGCCCGCTCCTGGGTCCACAACGCGTTGCACACCTCGAGAGTGTCGTCGAGCAGGCGCCCCCGGGCGGCGAAGTCCAAGCCCGCCGCCTCGTACTCCTCCCGCTGCCAGCCCACGCCCACGCCTAGGTCCAGCCGGCCGCCGGTGAGCACGTCGATGGTGGCCGCCGTCTTGGCCAGCACGATCGGGCGGCGCAGCGCGGCCAGCATGATCATCGGGCACAGCCGCACGCGCTCGGTCAGGGCACCGACCATGGCCAGCACGGTCAGCGGCTCCAGCCAGGCCCCGTCGGGACCGGTGGGCTGGCGGCCTCCGGCCAGCCCGCCCAGAGTCGGGTCGGCGTAGCGGTCGAGACGCTCGCCGTAGACGACGTGGTCCGAGACCACCAGCCGGCCGATGCCGGCCCGGTCGGCGGCCACGGCCAGATCGAACAGGCGCTGCCAGTCGCCGGGCGGTTCGGCCGCGAAGTTGACGAGGTGCATCGACAGGCGAGGCTTCATCAGGATTTGCCCTCCCCGGAGGCCGAGCGAATAGGCGGGCCAACCCGGCCCAACGGGCGAGGCCGTGGCCCGAGCGGCCCGTGAGCGCAGCGAACAAGAGCGGGAATGACACCGTTGCAACGCATTCGGCTGTTCAATCTATTCGCGGACGCTCTCAGTAGTGCGAGCGGCCCGGCTGGGGGCCACCCGGGGCGGCTCGTTCGGCATCTTCGGGTACACCGGCGGCCAGGGAGCGTCCATGAGTCCGGCGGCCATGTCCCGAGCGTGCCACTCCAGCAGCGGCTCCAGCGAGGCGGGCTCGCCGTCCATGGCCGCCCACGGATCCCCGATCTGCGCCACTCGGGCGCCGACGGTAGCGATGGTCAGGTCGTTGGGCTCCACATCGTCGACCTCGTCCCAACCGATCGGCGCCGACACCTGGGCCCGGACCCGGGGCCGGGTCGACCACGCCCCGAAGACGGTCTTGTGGGGGGCATTCTGGTTGAAGTCCACGAACACCCGACGGCCCCGCTCCTCCTTCCACCAGGCGTCGGTGATCAGGTCGGGGCGGCGCCGGGCCATCTCGCGGGCCAGGGCCACCGCCGCGGCCCGCACCGCGTAGGAGTCCCAGCGATGCGCGAGCCGGGCATAGACGTGCAGGCCCCGGCGTCCCGACGTCTTGAGGTAAACGGCCATGCGCAGCTCGTCGAAGGCAGCCTTCACTTCGCGGGCGGCCTCCCGTACCTGGTCGAAGCCGACGCCGGGCTGGGGATCGAGGTCGATGCGCAGCTCGTCGGCGAAGGCGGGAACGTGCGCGAGGTAGGGCCAGACGTGGAATCCGAGGCAGCCCATGTTGACGGCCCACACCACATGGGCCAGGTCGACCGCCACCATGGCGTTGGACAGGGTGCCGTTGGGGGTGCTCACCACCGTGGTGGTCAGCCATTCCGGCGCGCCCTTGGGCACCCGCTTCTGGAAGAACGACTTGCCCGAGGCGCCGTCGGGGTAACGCTCCAGCAGCACCGGCCGGCCGCCCATGGCTCTCATCAGCGGCTCGGCCACCGACAGGTAGTACTCGACGAGATCGAGCTTGGTCTCACCCCGGGCACCGAAGAAGACCTTGTCCGGATTGGAGACGCGCACCTCGCGCCCGGCCACTTCGAGCATCACGGCGTCTGCGGCCACGCCAGCCGCTCAGAGGGTCGAGGGCTCGAACACGCGGTGCCGTGGGGTCAGTCGCCCAGCAGGTCGATGAGGGCGTCCACGGCGAGCCGGTAGCTGGTTGCGCCGAAGCCGGTGATTACCCCCACGCAGACGGCGGCAACGGCTGAGGTGTGCCGGAAGTCCTCCCGGGCGTACACGTTCGACAGGTGCGTTTCCACCACCGGCACGTCGACCGCGGCGATGGCGTCTCGCAGCGCGATCGAGTAGTGGGTCAGGGCGCCCGCGTTGAGCACGACGCCGTCGGCGGCGCCGTCGCCGACGGCCGCGGCTTCCTGTATGGCCTCGACCAGATCCCCCTCGACGTTGGACTGCACGTGGCGCACGACGGCGCCCCGCGACTCGGCGTGGGCTGAGACGCCGGCCATCAACTCGTCGAGCGTGCCCTCGCCGTACACGTCGGTCTCGCGGACACCGAGGAGGTTGAGATTGGGGCCGTTGACTACCAGGATCGTTATCGCCATAGCGCTGTTATAGCCCGAGCCGCACCATTATTGCGTCGGCCACCTCATCGGGACTGAGGCCCTCGGTGTCCACCGTGATGAACCGCCCGTAACCCTCGGCGCGTTCGGCCAGCAGTTCCCTCACCCGGGCCGGGGCGTCACCGACGTCCAGCAGGGGCCTTCGCGCGGCGTCGCCGATCCGCTCCAGGATCGTCTCAGGAGTGGCACTGAGGCACACGACGTGGGCTGCGGGCTCCAGGCAGGCCGCGCACTCGGGATCGAGCATCATCCGACCCCCGGTGGCGATCACCAGGCCGGCGCGACCGGCCAGCTCGCGGGCTGCCCGGCGCTCCATCTCGCGGAAGGCCTCCTCGCCGTCGCGCTCGAAGATGTCGTGAATCGGGCCTGCCTGCGACTCGATCACTGCGTCGGTATCCACGAAGTCGAAGCCGAGACGTTCGGCCAGGGTGCGGCCCACCGTCGTCTTGCCCGTTCCCATGAACCCCGTCAGGACCAGGTTCCTGGCCGCGTCCCGCCCCACCCGCAAGAGGCTAAGCCTGGATCCACCGAAGCGCTGGCGCTAGGGCGATAGCGAAGAGCGGTTCGGCTTCAACCTCGGTGGTCTCCCGCAGGACCCTCAGGCTGTCTTTGTGGACGCTGCTGGGCGGCGGCTGCCTGCGGTGCAGCGGTGCAGCTTGCGAGCGTGGGGCGCAAAGTCGTTGGGGCCGCGGTGGACGGTGCGGTGCTCGTCCCACACAGCGACGTCGCCCGGCCTCCAGCGGCGACTGAAGGACATCGCCGGATCGACGAACGCCTCCAACAATCGCGACAGCAGAGCGTCGCTACGGGCCCTCGGCAGCCCGAGCACGTAACGGGTGAACCCCGCATTGACGAAGAGCAACTCGTCGCCCGTACGGGGATGGACGGCCACGATGGGATGGCGATAGCCGGCGCCGAAGCGGGCTTCGATCCGGGCGGCGAGCTCGGCCCCGAACCTGGCCTCCATCTCCACCCCGAACCTCGGCCCCATGTCGTGGTGGGCGACCCGGCCCCGCAGTTCGTCCACGAGCTCGTCGTCAAGGGAGGCCAGAGCGGCCCGCGCGTCCGACCACACCGTCGCCCCGCCCACTGGAGGTATCACGACCGCTCGCAGCACGGCCACGTCGGGTATCTCGGGATTGAACGAGTAGTCGGTGTGGAACTTGCTGTCGCCGCCCTCTGCCGGAGGGTGGTCAGCGTCGTTGTAGACCACGCCGATCACCTCGTCGCTGCCGAGGAACTCCACGATCGGATGCGGCCGGGGGGCGGCCCAGACGGAAGCAATCCGCTTCTGGGCCTCGTCGTCGACCGAGTCCTGGCCCACGAACACCAGCACGCCCCGGTCGTCCAGCGCGGCCCTGATCTCCGCCGCTAGATCGTCGTCGATGTCAGCGGACAGATCAACGCCCGACACTTCGGCACCGATAGTGGAGGCGGCTGGCGCGACGGCTATGGAAGCCACGACCGCGGAGGCTAATCGGCCCCCTAGCGACGGAGGACCTTGGGCACGGTGGACATCACCGCCGATGGCCGTTGAGGGCGTTGTCCACCTCGTCGGTCGCGTCGAGGTGGGCGATCAGCGCGGTCAATTTCAGGTTCATCTCATCGATCTTGGCGTCGAGTTCGCTGATCTTGGCATCCTGTGCCGCGAATCTGGCCAGCATGGCGTCCTCGAGCCGGTCGATGCGATGGTGAACGTCGTCGATGCGGGCGTGAACGTCGTCGAATCGGTTGTTGACATCGTCGAATCGGTTGTTGATGTCGGCGATGCGCAGGTTAGTGGTGCCGAGGACGAAGACCAGCAGCGCGACGATGATCGTACCGAAGAGGGTGAGCAGGGGGTTCTCGGCGGCCTGGTCGCGCAAGCGGGGCCGGCCTTGCGACGCCTTGGCCCGAGCGGGCGGCGTCTCGGCTGTGGTGTCGGGAGGGTCGGCCATGCGGGGTGCCACCTCGGCGGCGGGGATGGGGGACGCAGTGGTCATCGGAGCCTCGTCTCGGGTCAACGGCCGTGCAGCAGCAGGCAGTCGTGTTCGATTGGCTTGCCGATGAAGCCCGGCAGCGAAGCTCACCTATAAAGCTATATGACAATCAACTTCATGTCAACACCGCATTTATTGTGGATGCTTCAACATCAACGACGAATACGGTGGGGCTAGGGACTGATGGCTAGGGATTCTTCACTATTTCGCTCACCCAGCGATACCCCGGCGGAGGACCACACGGCAGACTCTTGGGGTGGGTGAAGGGTTCTTTGGGCTGCTGCGGCGGCGCTTCGAGCGTGCCATGGACCGGCCGTTCCTGCGCGTGCCGGGCGGCGCGACGGTTACGTACGGTGAGATGGACGAGCGATCGGCTCTGGCCGCGGGATGGCTGCGCAGCCTGGGGGTGGCGGCGGGCGACCGCGTGGTGGTGCAGCTCCCCAAGTCGGTCGACGCGGTGGCCCTCTATCTGGGCATCCTGCGGCTCGGCGCGGTTCATGTGCCCCTCAACACCGCCTACACGCCAGCCGAGGTCGAGTGGTTCGTCGCCGACGCCGAACCGGCCGCGGTGGTGCACGACGCCGGCTCCCTGGCACGCGGGCTCCACCGGTCGCAGCCCGTCGGTGGCGTGGTGGAGCGCGGGCCCGAAGACCTGGCCGCCCTGGTGTACACGTCGGGGACGACCGGGCGCCCCAAGGGCGCCATGCTCACCCACGGCAACCTGGCCAGCAATGCCCTCACGCTCGAGCGAGCTTGGGCCTTCCAGCGGACCGACGTGCTGCTGCACGCGCTGCCCATCTTCCACGTCCACGGGCTGATGGTGGCGTTGCACACGGCCATGCTGAGCACCTGCGAGGTCATCTTCCTCGAACGCTTCGACACCGGCGAGGCGCTGGCGAGCCTGCCCGACGCGACGGTGATGATGGGCGTACCAACCCACTACAGCCGGCTCATGACGCTGGAGGGCTTCGATGCTGGGGCCTGCAGCCGCGTCCGCCTGCTGATCTCCGGGTCGGCTCCGATGACCGCGGAGCTCCACCGGGCGGTGGCCCGCCGCACCGGTTGCCGCGTGCTGGAGCGCTACGGGATGAGCGAAGCTCTGATGATCACGTCCAACCCGTACGACGGCGCCCGGGTGGCCGGAACGGTGGGGTTCGCTCTGCCGGGAGTCGAGGTGCGGGTCTGCGACGACGACGGCGCTGAAGTGGTGGAGCGAGCCGGGATGGTGCAGGTCAGAGGACCCAACGTCGGTCCGGGCTACTGGCGGCGACCCGACGCCACATCGGAGTCCCGCACAACCGACGGCTGGTTCATAACCGGCGATGTGGGGCGCCTCGACGGCGACGGTCGCCTGACCCTCGAGGGGCGGGCCACCGACATGATCATCTCGGGGGGGCTCAACGTGTACCCGGTGGAGATCGAGCAGATCCTCGATGCCCATCCGGCTGTGGTCGAGTCCGCGGTGGTGGGTCTGGCCCATCCAGACCTGGGCGAGGCGGTCACAGCCTTCGTCGTGCCCGTACCCGGCACCGGTGGATCTGGTGGCGGGTTGACCCGGGAGCTGGCCGGCACGCTCACCGACATCGCTCGTTTCAAGCATCCCAAGCGTTTCGTGACGGTCGAGCAGCTTCCCCGCAACGCCATGGGCAAAGTCCTCAAGGCCGAACTCCGCGCGCACTACGCCGACTTGTTTTCGAAATAAACGCGCCCGGCCGACTACGCCGGGGAATAATGGCTGCCATGAACCGGCGGTCGCGGCGTGGCACGCCCTTATGGGCGATTCCCGCCGCAGTGCTTGCTGGGGTGCTGGTGGCGGCAGCTTGCGGCGGTGACGACGACACTGCCCATGCTCCCGAGTCCGACCACCTCGGCGACGGGTCCCTGGGCGTCGTGGAGGTTCCCGCCGGCGAGGCCATCCAGATCCGTTCGCTCAACACCATCACCGGAGATGTGGCCTATCTGGGCATCCCCAACCAGCGCGGCGTCGAGCTCGCCGTCGCCGACTTCGGTCCGGTGAACGGCTTCGACGTCGACCTCGGCACCCGCTACGACGACCTGTGCTCCTCCGACGGAGCCCAGGCCGCGGCCCAGACCATCATTGCCGACGAGGACGTGATCGGCGTGATCGGGCCGTCGTGCTCCACCGCGGCCGTGGCCGCCGCGCCTCTGGTGACCGCCGCGGGAATGGTGCTCTTCGCACCGTCCAACACATCCCCCACGCTCACTTCCGACCTGGCCGGCAACCCCGGCCTGAACCACAGCACCGGCTACTACCGGACCTCCAACAACGGCCTGTTCGTCGGGGAGGCCATGGCCCGTTTCGCCTACGAGGGGCTGGCCCTGATGTCCGCCGCGGCGATCCACGACGGCGATCCCTACTCCCGATCGATAGCCCAGGCCTTCGCCGACAGCTTCGAGCGGCTCGGGGGCACCGTCACCGGGTTCGCCGCCATCAACAAGGAGGACACCGACATGGTGCCGGTGCTGACCGAAGTCGCGGCCGGCAGCCCCGAGGCGCTGTTCTTCCCCATCTTCCAGCCGGCCGGGGACTTCCTGACCGATCAGGCGCCCGGCGTGCCGGGCCTGGAGCAGGCGGTCCTGCTCACCGACGCGGCCCTGCTGAACGACGGGTTCATGTCGCTGCCCCAGTCGGCCGGCGTCTACTTGTCGGGGCCGGACCTGCGGTTCGGGGCCACCTCCAACCAGAGCACTGGCAAGACCCCGGAGACCCTGCTGTCGACGTACGAACAGACATACGGCGAACCGCCCTCAGCGCCGTACTGGGCCCACGCCTACGACGCCACCACCCTGCTGCTGGAGGCGATCGCGGCCGCCTCCAGTGCCAGCGACGGCGCTCTAGTCATCGACCGCGCCGGGGTCAGGCAGTTCCTGAACACCGTGAACGGGTACGGCGGCATCATCGGCACTATCAGCTGCGACAGTTTCGGGGACTGCGGCTCGCAGAAGACGACCGTCATCCACCACCTCGATCCTGACGACATAGAAGCCAGCCTGTCCAACGTCGTCTTCGAGTTCGCCCCCGAGCCCGGGGCTTGATCAGGTCCAGGTCGGAGTGAGACGAGGCACAGGCGCGCTCGCCGCCGCGCTCGTGATCTCGGTGGCGCTGGCGTGGGGGGCTCCGGTGGCCGCGGGCCAGCAGGAGGTGCCGGAGGGAGGAATCGAGACACGAGTCGGTGTCCGGTTCGTTGACGGCGGTCGGGTCGAGGTCGCGTTGCAGGTGCGCTCCGACGGCGCATGGGGCGACTCCCTGCTGCCTGCCCGGCGCTTCATGCCCGCTCCCGGCAAGCCCTCCCGCTGGCTGTCGACCTCCCCCATCGCCCTCCAGGGCGCCGAGGCCCGCGTTGTGGCACGGCGACTCGCCGACGGGGTCGTCACGGTCGCGCTGAGGGCACGCGCCCTCGACGGCGACTGGGGCGAGCGCCTGCTGCCGCGGCAGCGCCTGCTGTATGCGAGCAGCCAGCGCGGCGTCTGGCTGTGGTCGTCGCCCGTGACGCTGGACCCACCGGCAGCCCAGATCGTCGCCTTCTACGGCCACCCCGGCGTTCCGGCTATGGGGGTTCTCGGCCACGGAACGCCCGCCGAGATAGCCGCGCAGATGGCCGTGTGGGTGGACCGCTACGACCGGCTGAACGGGCCGCGCGGCGCGATCGGTGCCTTCCACCTCATCACGGGCGTCGCCCAGGCCAACCCCACAACGGACGGCACCTGGATCTACCGGCTTTCACATGAACGCATCGCCACCTACGTCGAGGCGGCCCGGGAGCACGGGATGCTCCTGTTCCTCGACAACCAGATCGGCTGGAGCGACCCTCTGGCTGAGGTGCAACTCCTCGAGGACTTCCTGAAGGAGCCCTTCGTCCACATGGCCTTGGACCCGGAGTTCGCGACCGCGCCGCTGGGGGTCCGTCCCGGCTTGGCCATCGGCGGCATCACCGGCGACCAGGTGAACGAGGTGCTCGAGTACCTCTCGGCGCTCGTCGAGTCCGAGGGGCTGCCCACCAAGATCCTGATGGTGCACCAGTTCGCCGAACGGATGCTGCACGACCGCGAGGTGATCGAGCCACAGCCCGGCGTGGAGTTGTCGATCGACATGGACGGCATCGGGACCCCTCGCGCCAAGCTGAGGGGCTACCGGCTCTTCGCCATCACCGAGCCGTCGCAGCTGCCTACGTTCAAGCTGTTCTTCACCCAGGACACGCCGTTGATGACCCCGGAGGAGGTCCAGGCGATGGAGCCGGTGCCCGACGTGGTCATCTACCAGTAGCCGCGGGACAGCCCCTCAGGTGAGCAGCAGGCCGATCTGGCGGGAGGAGGCCACCAGCGCGCCGGTGGCGTCCCACAGTGAGCCCGACTCGATCATCCGGCCGTCATGGAGGTCGTGGCTCTCCTGGCGGACCTGCAACCAGCCCGGCGCCGGGATCCGGCGGGGGTGAACGGTCAGCTCGATCGTCGGCACCCACCCGATGTAGCCGAGCAGCGGGTACAGCGACGGCGGCAGGGCGTCCGCGAAGAACGGCAGCGCCAGCGTGGACGGGTCGGTGCCGTCGCTGAAGCGGATCCATCCGTCGATAAGGGCCCGGTCACTGGCGGCCGCAGGGGCGTGGTCGGGGTGCACGTGCACATCCACCCTGGACAGGATCGGCAGGTCCACCCCCTGCTCGAGGGAGTCCCGGTGGACGCAGTCCTCCGGCGGCGGGATCACGGGCGGCGCCTCGGCTATCTCGGGCCCGCCGCGGCCGCCGGCCGGCAGGTTCGAGAAGGCGGCCATCACTTCGAGTCGCTGCTTGCCCTCCTGCCACAGCGATCCTCTCAGCGTGCTCACCGTGCGGCCTGATCGGACCACCGATGCCCGCACGTCGGCGTCGGTGTCGCCCTGGCCCGGGCGCAGGAAATGGGTGGTGACCGAGATCGGATCTACCTGCGGCACCAGCGAGCGCATGGCCCGCAGCACCGACGTGAGCGCATAGCCGCCGTTGCTGTTGCCGCCGATGTTCCAGCCGGCCGACAGGCGGGTGGCCCACAGGCCGTCGCCGACGGGCTCCACCGTCGTCTCGGCGTCGAATCGGCTCATGTCGGAGCAGTCCCCCGTCCCCGGGCGATCACCCTCCGAGCCCTCAGGGCAGCACAGAACACGCTGGTAGTCTGGCGCTTCGATGAGCCTGTACAACGTGCAGAAGTTCCTGTACGAGCTCAACCGCGATGAGCGGGTCCTGCAGGCCTACCGCACCGATCCGCAGCAGGCGATCGCTCGCTACGACCTCGACGAGGAGGAACGAGGCGCCCTGCTCGAGCCCGACATCGGGCTGCTCTACCACCTTGGCGTCAACGGCCAGATCCTGATGCACTTCGCGGCGTTCTGCGGGATCGAATGGTCTGACTACCTCCAGCGCATGCGCGACGGCGTCGAGCGCCACGGGCCGGTGCGGGCCGGTGTGTACGCGCTGGCCGGCTACGAGGGCGTGGAGGCCCACAGCCGCCGCCTGGGCCAAGACGGCGGCGAGGAGGATCCGGGCTGATGCCTCTGGTGTATGCGGGGGTGTGCAGTCACGCCCCCGGCATCACCGGCCGCGCCGAGCGGGCCGATCCGGAGGTGCGCGACGCGTTCTACGCCGCCTACGACGCCATGCGGCTGCGACTGGAGGCGACCCAGCCCGATGCTCTGGTGGTGATCGCCGCGGAGCACTTCGCCAACTTCTTCATGAACAACATGCCCGCCTTCGCCATAGGCATGGCCGGCTACTACGAGGGGCCCATCGAGGACCCCGAGTGGCTGCGCATCGACAGGTTCCGCGCCCCCGGCAGCCCGGAGCTGTCACAACGCCTCATCCAGGCGGTCATGCACACCTGCGACGTGGCCTACGCCGAGGAGTGGCGCCTCGACCACGGCATCGCGGTGCCGCTGCACTTCCTGACGCCCCGCTTCGATGTGCCCATCATCCCGGCCAACATCAACTGCCAGGGCCCGCCACTGACCCCGCTGTCGAGGGCGTGGACCTTCGGCGAGGCCCTGCGGCGGGCCGCCGACAGCGTCACCGAGCGCATCGCGGTGATCGGCACCGGCGGCATCTCGCACTGGCCGGCCACCCCCGACTCGGGACGCATCAACGAAGCGTGGGACCGCGACTTTCTCGACCGCTGGTGCGCCGGCGACCGCGAGCGGCTGTGCGCCTACAGCGACACCGACACCTACCTCGACGCCGGCCAGGGCGGCTTCGAGATCCGAACCTACGTTGCCGCCGCCGCGGCCGGTGCGGGCCGCGGCACGGTGCACTTCTACGCTCCCATCCCGATATTCGCGGTCGGCTGCACCATCGCCGACATCGAGATCGGCTAGACCCCGTCCCCCACTCAACCGGAGAGACCCATGCGACTCGTGACCGTCCGGATCGACGGAGCCACCCGGGCCGGCCGGGTGGCCGGCGACGAGATCGTCCTGCTCGACGCGCCGGACGTGCGGGCTGTCCTGGCGGCCGGACCGGTCACTTCGGGCTCGGTGCCCATCGGAGAGGCGGGCGGTGCAATGTCGCTGGAGGGCGCGGACCTCGCTCCGGTGGTACCCGCCCCGGACAAGATCGTCTGCGTCGGTACCAACTACCGCGACCACGCTGAGGAGACCAACAACCCGCTGCCGAAGGCGCCGATCTACTTCGCCAAGTATCGCCGGGCGCTCACCGGCCCCTACGACCCGATCCGGCTGCCACCGCCGGAGGTGTCAACCAGCGCCGACTGGGAGGTCGAGCTCGCGGTGGTCATCGGGCGCGAGGTCCGCAACGCCGACGCATCAGAGGCGGCCGCAGCCATCGCCGGATTCACGGTGCTCAACGACGTGTCGATCCGAGACTGGCAGAAGCGCACCGTCCAGTTCCTGGCCGGCAAGACCTTCGAGCAGTCCACGCCGGTCGGTCCCGCACTGGTGACCACCGACGAGATCGGAGACGGCTCGGGGCTCAACGTGAGCTGCAGCGTGGACGGCGTCACCAAGCAGTCCTCGAATACGGACCAACTGGTCTTCGGACCGGCCGAGCTGGTGGCCGACCTGAGCACGGTCCTGACCCTCGACCCGGGCGACATCATCGCCACCGGAACACCGGGCGGGGTGGGGATAGCCCGCAATCCCCAGGAATGGCTCACGCCGGGTGCGGTGGTGCGCACCGCCATCGAGGGTGTGGGCGAGATGGTCAACACCTGCGTAGTGGGCTGAGCAACCTCCGCTCGGACTGCAGGCACGGCCAGCCATGACCGCGACCGGCGCCGGGAGCCCGCCACGCCAGCCGCCAACGGTTGCGGGGCTCGCGATCGAAACGCTGCGGGCTCTGGGGGTGGACACGTTGTTCTGCCTCCCGGGGGTGCAGAACGACGACTTCTTCGACGCGTTGGTCGACGCCCGCGACATCAGGCCGGTCGTGACCCGCCACGAACAGGGAGCGGCCTACATGGCCCTGGGCGCGGCCCAGGTGACGGGCGGTCCAGCCGCACTGTGCGTTGTGCCCGGCCCGGGAATGCTCAACGCCGCGGCCGGTCTCACCAGCGCCTACTGGGGCAACGCCCGGGTGCTGGCCCTGATCGGCGCCGTGCCGTCGGTGTGGCGCGGTCGCAGCACGGGAATACTTCACGACCTGCCCGATCCGGCGGCCGTGCTACGCCAGCTGACCAAGCACACCGGCTACATCGGCGGCGGCATCGACGCCGCCGCCGTGTGGCAGCAGGCAGTCGACGAGCTGGTGTCGGGGATTCCCCGACCGGTGGCCGTGGAGGTCCCGGTCGACGTGTGGAGCCAGCCGGCCGACGGCGTCCTCGACGCGCCCCGCGCCGCCACGCCCCCGATCGACGGCGGGCAGATCGAGGAGGCCGCCCGGGTCCTCGGTGGGGCCCAGCGTCCCCTGATCATGGTGGGCGGGGGCGCCCAGGACGCGTCCGAGCCGGTGAGGGAGCTGGCCGAGATGCTGGAGGCGCCGGTGTTCGCCCGCTACATGGGCCTCGGGGTGCTCGACACTCGCCACCGCCTGCACGCCTACCTGACGATGGGCCGCGACCTCTGGCCCAGCTCGGACGTGGTGGTGGGCATCGGCACCCGGATGGAGTTCCCGAATGTCGAGTGGAGCGTGGGCGACGACCAGCAGATCGTGCAGATCAACGTCGACCCGGACGAGCTCGACCGCTACGGCACCGGCACCGTGGGCGTCCACGGCGACGCCGCCGCGGCGTGCCGGCTGCTGATCGACGCCCTGGGCCGCCACAACCGCCGCCGCCAGGACCGCACCGGGGAGCTGGCCGAGCTGCGGGCCCGGCACTTCGAGCGCATCGCTCATCTGGAGCCCCAGCTCAGTTACCTGAGGGCCATCCGGTCGGTGATGCCCGACGACGGGATCATCGTCGAGGATGTGACCCAGGTCGCCTTCGTGGCCCATATCGCCTACGAGCACCGCCGACCCCGGACGTACCTCGCCACCGGCGGGGCGGGGACGCTCGGCGCCGGGGTGGCCCACGGCATCGGCGCCGCGGCCGCGGCCCCGGACCGGGCTCAGCTCACCATCGTCGGCGACGGCGGGATGCTGTTCACCGCCACCGAGCTGGCCACCGCGGTGCAGCACGGCATCGACACCACCGTGCTGCTGTTCGACAACGGCGCCTACGGCAACGTTCAGCGGCTGCAGAGGCAGCGCTTCGGACCGGACCGGACCATCGCCTCGACCCTGCGCAACCCCGACTGGGTCGCCTTCGGGGAGAGCTTCGGCGTGCGAACAGAGCGGGTCAGCGGCCCTGACAAGCTGCGTGCCGTGCTGGAAGCGTCACTGGCCCACCCCGGACCGTCGATGGTCGTGGTCGACATCGCCGACGAGCCCGATCCGTGGCCGCTCCTCCGGGTCCGTCGCTGACACTAGGATCGATCCGGTGATGGGAATAGGTCGCGCCAAGAGCGGGGCTCCCCGCACCGGCGTCGACTGGTTCCTGACCTTCATGCGGGTCGCCATCCTCACCCTGGTCGCCGTCGGGATCCTCGCCTTCATCGCACAGGAGATTGACACCGACAATCCCTTCGCCCGCTGGGCCAACCCCGACGCCACCGGCCTTACCGGCGCCCAGTTCCGGGGGCTGATCATCTCCGGCGTGGCCCAAGGCTGCATGTACGGGCTGATCGCGCTGGGCTACTCGATGGTCTACGGCGTGCTGGGGTTCATCAACTTCGCCCACGGCGAGGTGTTCATGGTGGGCGCCATGACCGGGATGATCACCTCCAACAAGCTGGCCGACGCCGGCCTGTGGGAGAGCAACTTCATCGGCTCGCTGATCTTCATCGTGATCGTCTCGATGATCGTGTGCACGCTGGTGGCGGTGATCATGGAGCGGGTCGCGTACCGGCCCCTGCGGGGGTCGCCCCGGCTGATCCCGCTGATCACCTCCATAGGGGTGTCGTTCTTCATCCAGAACGCCTCGATCGTGCTGCTGGGCCCGGCGGCCAAGGCGTACCCGGACGTGCCCGACTGGGTCAAGGACAAGCACACCTTCATCCAGATCGAGGGGTCCCGGATCCTGGTCGTGGTGGTGGCTGCGGTGTCGATGGGGGTGCTCTGGTACCTGGTGGAGCACACCAAAGGCGGCAAGGCGATGCGAGCCGTGGCCGAGGACGCTGAGATCGCCGCGCTGATGGGCATCAACGTCAACCGCACCATCGTGAAGGTGTTCGCGGTGGGCGGCGCCATGGCCGGTCTGGCCGGGATCCTGTGGGGGATCCTGTTCCGCAGCGTGATCCACACCACCGGGTTTCTGCCCGGCATCAAGGCTTTCAGTGCGGCGGTGGTGGGCGGCATTGGCCATCTCGGCGGGGCCATGGCCGGAGGGCTGTCGATCGGTGTGGCCGAGTCGGTGGGTCCGCTGCTGATCCTGGAGCCGCTGGGTGTCAGCGGCGTGTCACAGTTGCGCGACGCGGTCGCCTTCGCGGTGCTGATCGGTGTTCTGTTGCTGCGTCCCGCCGGGATCTTCGGCGAGCGTCTCCCCGCCGAGGACCGCACATGACCGCCACCCTGCCCCCGGAGACGGGAGCAGCCGGCGCGAGTGCCGAGCCCCCGCTGGCGGCATCACGGCCGGCGCTGGCTCAGGACTGGCGGCGGCTGGTGCGCATGGGCGCGGTCGGTGCGGTCGCGCAGGTCTTCATCGCCCTGTCGAACATGCCGGTGCGCCTCGATGAGCGGGTCATCGTCAAACCGGTGTTGAGTCTCGGCTACCTGACCCTGCTGATAGTGCCGTTCGCCGCCGGCCACCGGGTGGGGCACCAGATCAAGCGGGAGGGCATGCCGCAGCACGCGGCCGGCGCCCACGAGGTGGCCGGGGGCGCGGCCTGCGGGGCCGTCGCCGGCGGCGGCCTGTCGCTGCTGGCGGTGCTGCTGGCCAACTTCGACCTGCGCGAGCCCCTGGTCAACTGGAGTCCGATGCTGGCCGAGCTGCTCGCATTCGGCAACGCGACCCGGTTCGCGGTGGTGATCTGGCTGCTGATCGGAGCCGCGGTCGGTGCGCTTGGAGGTGGCCTGCGGCTGCTCGGACCGCGGACCCGCAGGGCGGTGGTGACCATGGCCCTCGCAGTGGGGGGCGCAGCCGTGCTGGAGCCTCTGGTGGTGGACCTGGCCGAGGGCATGCGCCTGGAGGCGCTAACCGACCGGCTGTACGCCCGCCGGGGCGGCATCAACTGGACCAGCGCACTGGGCCTCGCGGCCGGGTCGGGGATCCTGGCGGTTCTGGGACGGGGCCGGATCCAGCAGGCCAGGGCCCATATCGCGGAGTTGGAGGGCGCTCAGCGCACCCGGACCAACGGCTTGCTGATCCTCGCCACCGCCGCGGTGCTGATCGTGCTGCCGCTGTTCGCGGGCAAGCTGACCAACGAGCTTCTGGCCAATGTCGGGCTGTTCGTGCTGTTGGCGCTAGGCCTCAACGTGGTGGTCGGGCTGGCCGGGATCCTGGACCTCGGCTATGTGGCCTTCTTCGCGGTGGGCAGCTACTCGGCCGCGGTGCTCACCGCGGCCACTTCACCGAGGATCAATCCCGAGCTGCCGTGGCTGGTGGCGCTCATCGTCGTGGTGATAATCACCGGGCTGGTGGGGCTGTTCATCGGCGCGCCGGTGATCCGGATGCGGGGCGACTACCTGGCCATCGTCACGCTCGGGTTCGGTGAGATCATCCGGCTGCTATTCCTGTCGGACTGGCTGTCGGGCTGGTTCGGGGGATCGCAGGGCATCACCAAGATCCCCGGCGCGGGGATCTTCGGGCTCACCGATGTGGCCGGCACCGACCCGCGCCGGGTCTTCTACCTGGTGCTCGCCTTCTGCGCTCTGGCCATCTACGTCTCATGGCGCCTGGAGCGATCACGGCTCGGGCGGGCCTGGATGGCGGTGCGCGAGGACGAGACGGTGGCCGAGGCCATGGGTATCAACACCGTCAACGTCAAGCTGCTGGCTTTCGTGGTGGGCGCGGTCCTCGGGTCCTTCAGCGGTGCGATCTTCTCGGCCAAGGTCGGGTCGGTGTTCCCCAACAGCTTCCTGATCCTGGTTTCCATCGTGATCCTGGTGGTGGTGATCTTCGGTGGAATGGGCAACATCGTCGGCGTGATCGCCGGCTCGGCGGTGCTCATCGGCGTGCTGGGCGGACCCAAGCAGCCTGGCCTTCTGGCTGAGTTCTCAGAGTTCAAGCTGCTGATCTACGGGGCGCTGCTGATCTGGATGATGCTGGCCCGGCCCGAGGGGTTGATCCCGAGCGTGCGCCGATCCCGCGAGCTGCACCAGCAGGAGATGGCCCAGGACGCCTGGCTCAAGGGCCAGGTCGAGGACGACAACCACGACGACGGCGGCAGCGGCCCGCAGGCCACACCGGCAACATGAGCGCCACCAACGGAACCCCGCCCGCGCCCTCGACCGGCTCCCCCACCAACGGAGACGGGCATCGGCCGCTGCTGGAAACCCGCGACCTCAGCGTGGACTTCGGCGGTCTGCACGCCCTCGACAGGCTCGACTTCGAGGTTCACGAGGGCGAGATCGTCTCGGTGATCGGCCCCAATGGCGCGGGCAAGACCACGCTCTTCAACGCCATTACAGCCACCGTCGACGTGTCCGCCGGCGACATCCTCTTCGAGGGAGCCTCGCTGATGGGCTTGGACGCCAACCGGGTCACAGCTCGCGGCATCGCCCGCACCTTCCAGAACGTGCGGCTGTTCGCCAACATGACGGTGCTGGAGAACGTGATGGTCTCCCAGCACTGCCGCACCCGCCAGCACGCCTTCGGCGCGCTGTTCTACACGCCGTCGTTCCGCCGCGAGGAGACCGAGATCCGCGAACGGGCCGAGAAGGTCCTCAGCTTCTTCGGCTCCCGGCTCGTCGGGTATCGCTTCGACCAGCCCGCCTTCACCCTGTCCTACGCCAACCGGCGCCGCCTCGAGATCGCCAGGGCCATGGCCACCCAGCCCAAGCTGATCCTGCTCGACGAGCCGGTGGCGGGCATGAACCCGGTGGAGTCCGCCGAGCTCACCGGGATGATCGGCCGTCTGCGCGACGAGTGGGGCTTCGCCATCGTGGTCATCGAGCACCACATGGACGTGGTGCGGGAGGTCTCGGACCGGGTGGTGGTGCTCGACCACGGCACCAAGATCGCCGAGGGCGACTACGCCGAGGTCTCCACCGATCCCCGGGTGATCGAGGCCTATCTGGGCCACGGGACCGAAGCCTCGTGAGCGCCGACGGTGGCCAGCCGGCAGCGGGACCGCTGCTGGAGATGCGCTCGGTGAACGCCCACTACGGAGCAGTTCACGCCCTGCGGGATGTGGACCTCTCGATCTACGAGGGAGAGCTGGTGTGCCTGCTGGGGGGTAACGCCAGCGGCAAGTCCACCACCCTCAAGACGCTGCTCGGCATGCTCAAGCCCACCTCTGGTGAGGTCGTGCTCGACGGTGAGGTCGTCAACGACAGGCCCACCAGCTACCGGGTGGCCCGGGGCGTGACCATGGTCCCGGAGAACCGCCGCCTGTTCAAGCGGCTGAGCGTGCGCGAGAACCTGGATCTGGGCGCCTACCTGCGCAGCGACACCGACGGCATCGCCGCCGACCTGGAGCGGGTCTTCGAGCTGTTCCCCAGAGTCAAGGAGCGCCTCAGCCAGAAGGCGGGCACCCTGTCGGGTGGCGAGCAGCAGATGGTGGCCATGGGCCGGGCGCTGATGGCCAAGCCGCGGGTGCTGTTGATGGACGAGCCGTCGATGGGCCTGGCCCCGGCGCTGGTGCAGCAGAACTTCGAGTTGATCCAGCAGATCCACGAGGCCGGACTGACCGTGTTCATGGTGGAGCAGAACGCCAACATGGCGCTGTCGATCGCCGATCGGGGCTGGGTGCTTCAGACCGGGCGGGTAGTGCTCGACGACACCGCCGAGAACCTTCTGGCCCACCCCGACCTGCGAGCCTCCTACCTGGGCCAGGCCGACACCTGATCCTCGCTGGTGAGCACTACCCGAGACACCGCCGCGACCGGGATCCTGCATCCGGGGGCCATGGGCGCGACGGTTGCCGCCGCCTGCTCCGGCACGGTGCTGTGGGCCAGCGACGGCCGGTCGGAAGCGACCTGCAACCGGGCCGCCGACGCGGGACTCACCGATGCCGGCGACATCGAATCCGTGGTCACCGCCGCGGAAGTCGTGATCTCGGTCTGCCCGCCTCACGGAGCGTTGGGGCTGGCCGACACGGTGGCCGACGCGGGGTTCAAGGGCTGCTACGTGGACGCCAACGCAGTGTCACCGGCCACGGCCCGCAAGATCGCGTCGCGCTTCGACAGCTTCGTGGACGGCGGCCTGATCGGGCCGCCCGCCATCAGGCCGGGCACCACCCGGCTGTACCTGTCGGGTTCCGACGCGGCCCGGGTCGCGGCCCGATTCGAGGGGTCGATGCTGGAGCCGCGTGTGCTGGACGGTGGCGGGCCGGGCACCGCGTCGGCGCTGAAGATGGCCTACGCCTCCTGGACCAAGGGCACCAGCGCCCTGCTGGCGGCCGTAGCCGCCCTGGCCGCAGCCGAGGGCGTGGCCGACGACCTGCTGACCGAGTGGGATCTGTCGCTGCCGGGTGTTGCTGAACGGCTTGCAGGCACCGCCGGCGAGGTGGCCCCCAAGGCGTGGCGTTGGATGGGCGAGATGGACGAGATCGCGGCCACCTTCGCCCAGGCCGGCCTGCCCGACGGGTTCCACCGGGCCGCCGGTGAGGTGTACCGGCGGCTGGGCTCCTTCAAGGACTCGCCCGGAGCGACTGTCGAGGAGATGCTCGAGGCGCTCCTGCGGTGAGGCCCGCCCGCGGGTGACCCGTCCGCTGCGACGGTAGGTTGCGGCCCATGAGCATGGGCAGCATCGACGTCGGCCGGATTGGTATCTGGACGTGGATTCTCGACAACGTGCCGTCGTCGCAGGCGGCGGAGTACACGGCGGAGGCAGAGGAACTGGGGTACGGGGCGATGTGGTACCCCGAGGCGGTTTCGCGGGACCCGTTCGTCAAGGCCGCCCTGCTGCTGCGGGACACGTCCACCATCAAGGTGGCCACCGGCATCGCCAACATCTACGCCCGCGACCCGATGACGACGGCCAACGCCCAGCGCACCATCGAGGAGGCCTTCCCGGGACGCTTCCTGCTGGGCCTCGGCGTCAGCCACGCCCACATGGTGCAGGACATCCGCAAGCACGACTACTCCCGCCCGCTCAGCTATATGCGCCAGTACCTGGTGAGGATGGGCGAGGCACCCTTCTTCGCCCACGGCCCCCACGACCTTCCCGAGATGGTGCTGGCCGCGCTCGGTCCCAAGATGCTGCAGCTCTCCGCCGAAGCGACCGCTGGTGCGCATCCGTACTTCGTGCCGCCCGAGCACACTGCCGTCGCCCGCGAGGTCATGGGACCCGACGCGGCGCTGTACCCCGAGCAGATGGCTGTGCTCGACACCGACGCGGCCTCGGCCCGAGCCCTGGCGCGCGAGAGCATGGCCAGGTACCTCCAGATGCCCAACTACGCCAACAACCTGAAGCGGCTCGGGTTCGAGCAGTCCGACATCGACGGCGGACCCGGAGGAGGACCGTCGGACCGTCTAGTCGACGCCATCGTGGTGTGGGGCACCGCCGAGCAGGTAGCGGCCCGCGTCCGGGAGCACCTCGACGCCGGAGCCGACCACGTGTGCGTGCAGGTCCTCGCCGGCAGCATCGACGCCACCGTGGAAGGCTGGAGGATCCTGGCTCCCCACCTTCTGAATTGACATGGCCGAAGCGCACGACGAGGCGGGAGCGCCGGCCCGGCCGCTTGACTTCATCCGGGAGCAGGTGCGAGCCGACAACGCGGCCGGGACCTACGGGGGCCGGGTGCAGACCCGCTTCCCGCCCGAGCCCAACGGGTTCCCCCACATCGGCCACGCCAAGGCGGTGTGCCTCAACTTCGAGGTGGCCGCCGAGCACGGCGGGACGTGCCGGCTGCGCTTCGACGACACCAATCCCGAAGGTGAGGACGCGGCCTACGCCGAGGCCATCGCCGACGACATCGCCTGGCTCGGCTACGAGCCCGACGGCCCGGTCGTCCACGCCTCCGACTACTTCGAGAAGCTCTATGCGTGGGCCGAGCACCTGGTGGGTGAGGGTCTGGCCTACGTCGACGACCAGGACGCCGAGACCATCTCGGCCACCCGGGGAGACTTCAGCACGCCCGGGGTCGAGAGCGGATGCCGGGACCGCTCGGTGGAGGAGAACCTGAGCCTGCTGCGCGCCATGCGGGCCGGTCGCTTCAGCGACGGCGAGAAGGTGCTGCGGGCCAGGATCGACATGGCCCACCCCAACATGCTGATGCGGGACCCGGTCATGTACCGGATCCGCCACACCGCCCACTTCCGCACCGGTGACGCCTGGTGCATCTACCCCACCTACGACTGGGCCCACGGCCAGAGCGACGCCATCGAGGGGGTGACCCACTCGCTGTGCTCGCTGGAGTTCGACGCCCACCGGCAGCTCTACGACTGGTACCTGGAGCATCTGCCGCTGCCCGGCGACCGGCCCCGCCAGTACGAGTTCGCCCGCCTGAACCTCACCCACACCGTCACCTCCAAGCGCAGGCTGAGCGCCCTGATCACGGATGGACTGGTGGACGGCTGGGACGACCCCCGCCTGCCAACCCTGCGGGGCCTGCGCCGGCGGGGCTACCCGCCCGAGGCCATCCGGGAGTTCTGTGCCCACATCGGCGTGGCCCGGGTGAACGGCGTCCACGAGATCGAGCTGCTGGAGTCGTTCGTGCGGACCCACCACAACCGCCACGCGCTGCGCCGCATGGCCGTGCTGCGCCCCCTGGAGGTGGTGATCGACAACTGGCCCGCGGGCCGGGTCGAGCATCGCCGAGCGGTGAACAACCCCGAGGATCCCGACGCAGGCGAGCGGGACGTGCCGTTCTCGGGGCGGCTGTGGATCGAACGGGACGACTTCATGCTCGACCCGCCCCGCAAGTTCTACCGCCTGGCCCCCGGTCGAGAGGTCCGCCTGCGGGCCGGCTACTTCCTGCGCTGCAACGACGTCGAGACCGGCCCGGACTCCGAGGTGCTGCGGCTGCGCTGCACCTACGACCCCGACACCGGCGGCGGACAGGCCCCCGACGGCCGCAAGGTGCGGGCCACCATCCACTGGGTGTCAGCCGACCACGCGGTGGAGGCGCGGGTTGCGCTGTACGACCGGCTGTTCGCCGATCCCGTGCCCGGCGCCGACGGCCGCGACCCGCTGGAGTCCTACAACCCCGCCTCCCGCGAGCTGATCGAAGGCGCCAAGGTCGAGCCGGCGCTGGCGGGCACGCCCCCGGGGGAGGTCGTGCAGTTCGAGCGCCTGGGCTACTTCGCCTGCGACACCGAAGCGGCCGACCTGTTCCACCGCACCGTCGGCCTCCGCGACGAGTGGGCCAACATCCAGAAACGCCGCCAGCAAGGATCGTGACCGCGGTGAGTGCCTGGGTGCTCGAGGAGGGTGTGCTGCACCTGAACCACGGGTCGTTCGGGGCGACCCCCGCCGCGGTGCTGGAGGCCCAGCAGCGGCTGCGCAGCCGCATGGAGGCCAACCCGACGAAGTACTTCCTCGGCGGCGACTACCAGTGCGAGCTCGACTCGGCCCGCCGGGCGGTGGCCGACTTCGTGGGTGGCGACGAGACCGGGCTGGTGTTCGTGAACAACGTCACCGCGGGCGTGAACGCGGTGCTGCGCTCGCTGGAGCCGGCGCTCGGGCCCGGCGACGAGATCCTGGTCACCGACCACGAGTACAACGCCTGCCGCAACGCGGCGGAGGTGTCGGCCTCGCGGACGGGAGCGAAGGTGACGACGGTCCAGGTGCCGTTCCCGATCGAGTCGTCCCGGCAGGCCGCCGACACGGTGCTGGCCGCGGTCACCGACCACACCCGGATCCTGCTGATCGACGCGGTGACCTCGGCGACCGGGTTGGTGATGCCGGTGGCGGAGATCGCGGCCGAGGTCGAGCCCGACGTGCGGGTGCTGGTCGACGCCGCCCACGCGCCCGGGATGATCGACTTCGACGTGGCCGCATCGGGCGCGTCCTACGTCACCGCCAACTGCCACAAGTGGATGTGCTCGGCCAAGGGCGCCGGGTTCCTGTGGGTGCGGGCCGACCGGCGCGACGATGTGTACCACTCGGTGATCAGCCACGGCTACAACGGCGGCTGGCCATCGGGAGGCGGTCGGCTGCACGCCCAGTTCGACTGGACCGGCACCGACGATCCGAGCGCCTGGCTGACGGTGCCCGACGCGCTGGACGCGGTAGGGGCCATGCACCCCGACGGCTGGCCCGGCGTCCGCCGGACGATCCGCGATCTGTGCCTGTCCGGCCGCCGGATCCTGCTGGACGCCCTAGGGATCGACCCGCCCGCGCCCGACGACATGATCGGCGCCATCGCCTCGGTGCCGGTTCCGCCCGCCGGCCACTCAGGCACCGAGATCTTCGACCCGCTCATGGCTGCGCTGGAGCAGCGGCACCGCATCCAGGTCCCGGTCTTCATCTGGCCCGCGCCGCCCGAGCGCCTGCTGCGCATCTCCGCGCACCTCTACAACGACGAGTCGCAGTACCGCCGCCTGGCCGAAGCCGTCACAGCCGAACTGAACGCCTGACGAGAGACAGCATCCTGCCGGATCGGACCTACCAGTCGACGGCTATGTGCTGGAACTCGCGGGCGGCCAAGCAGACCCGACGGTGCTGCGAATCAGATGTTTCCAATATGAAATATCGTTTTGCAGAGGAGCCCGGCGATATGGTGTCGCCTCCAGGCTCTTGCGGTTCCCGCATGTGCGCACCTGCGGGAGCCAAACAGCCGGAGCCCTGAAAGGGGGATCCTCAAGCCGTGGCCGCAGACGCAGTGTTCACCTCGGCACCGCCGGTGCCGCAGCCGTCAGTTCATGAGAACGTGCTGCACTACCTACGCAAGCTGATCATCACCGGCGAGCTTCTCCCCGGCGCAAAGATCCCCGTCGATGCTGTCGCCAAGACATGCAGCGTGAGTCCCGTACCGGTGCGCGAGGCGCTGCGCCAACTGCAGAACGAAGGCGTCGTTATCAACGAGCCGCGCCGCGGCTACTGGGTGGCACGCCACTCGCGCGAGGAGTTCACGGAACTCCAGCACATCACTCTGCTGCTGGAGTGCGAGGCGATCCGGCTTGGGGCCGCCAACATCACCGACACCGACATCGCTCGGATGGACGCGTACCGCGTCGAGATGGAACAAGCGCTCGCCGCGGGAGACCTGTGGACGGCCAGTGTCGCCCATCGCGAGATGCACTTCGTGCCCTACCGGGCTTCGGGGCGCAAGATCCTGGTCCGCGAGATTGAGCGGCTTTGGGAACACACCGACCACTACCGGGTGCTGTACCTCTACAAGGACACCGACGTTCAGGAGGTGTCGCTGGACCAGCACCTAGGCCTGATCGACGCGTGCCGTGCCCGCGACGCCGAGAAGCTGATCCGGTTGATGACCGCCCACCGGGAGTTCGCAACCGCGACGATTACACCGGGCCTGCTGGAAGAGGACAGCCCCTAGCCGGCCGCATTCAACCCCCGCTGAGGCACGGCTCTGGTTGCGGGTCAGGAGTTGACCTGGGGGATCACCAGGCGGCTCAGCAATTCGAGTTGTGCGGGGTCGTCGCTGGTGGGTCCCAGCACGACGTATTCGCAGCCACCGTCAGCGAGGTCGCGCAAGCGAGTGACGATCTCGTCGATCGACCCGAAGAAGTAGCTCTTCTCGAGATGCTCATGGGTGCGGTGGCTGCCCATTGCTTGCTCGAAGTAGATGTGCTGCTCAGCGCGTGCCCTCTCTGGGTCGCTGGTGTCGACGACATGGATGAAGTTGCAGTGCGCGAACCGGGGGCAGGGGACGCCGCGCTCAGCCGCGGCATCCTGGATGAGCTGCCAGTCGCGATGCACCCATTCTTGCTGGCCTGAGCATCGCGACAGCCACCAGTCGGCCCCGAGGATCCGGTCACGCACCGTCCTGGCGAGTACGGGCACATCGTTGTCGAACGCTCCATCGGGGATGCGCGACCCGCCGGCGACCCACACGTTAGGCATCTTCGGGGGTCGGGGCTCGATGGTGACATCCTCGAAGGAGTAGTAGCGGCCCTCGAATGACGCGTTAGGGGTGGCGAGAAGCAGCCGGACCGCCTCGACGATCTCGTCGGTGCGCTTGCCGCGTTCGCTGATGTGGGTTCCGGTGGCTTCGAACTCCGGGCCGTACCAACCCGGTCCGATGCCGAACTGGTAGCGGCCGCCTGTGAGGTAGTCCATGGTGGCGACCTCCTTGGCGAGCAGCACCGGGTCCCGCAGCGGCAGCACCAGGATCCCGGTGCCGACCATCTCGACGTCGGGAGCGACCGCGGCGGCGTGAGTTAGCACGGTCATGGGCTCGAGCCACGCCATGCCATAGAGGCCCGGGGCGTGCAGCAGGTGGTCGATCACCCACAGGTCGATGTCGTGCTCGTTGGCTGTCTTGGAGAACGCATCAGTGCCTCGGCGGGCCCTGTCGTAGTCGAGTTGCGGGTAGGCGAACGATGGGATCCAGGCTCCGAAACGCATGAGTGTCCTTCTCTGTGGGCGGCTGGTGAGCCCGACGGCTTACACTCTGCAATTTGAAATTGCAAATATTTGATTTTAGATTGTACATGTGGTTCACTACAGACCACCGGGCTGCACGGGCCGTGCGTGCATGTGCGGTGGACCTCAGCAGTCGCCGGACAAGGGAGGAGGGCGGCGCAGCACATGAAGCCGCCGAGATTCGCCTACCACGCCCCCCGGACGCTTCCGGAGCTGCTGGAGACCCTCAACGAGACCGCCGACGAGGCAGTGGTGTTGGCGGGAGGGCAGAGCCTTCTGCCGATGCTCAACCTTCGCCTGGCCGCCCCGAGCCATGTGATCGATCTCGGCCGGGTTCCGGGGCTGGACTCGATCGCCAGCACAAACGGCAGCGTCGAGGTGGGCGCGATGGTCACCCACTACCGGATGGAGACCGACGCCGTGGTGGCGGCGTCGGTGCCGCTCGCCAGACGAGCCGCCGGTTATGTCGGCTATCGCGCCATCCGCAACCGCGGCACGGTCGGCGGCAGCGTCGCTCACGCCGACCCCGCAGCGGAATGGCCGATCGTGCTGCTGGCGCTCGACGGTGAGGTGGGGCTCGCGTCGGTGCGCGGTTGGCGCAGTATCACCGCGGAGGACTTCTTCGAGTCGGTGTACACCACCGCCAAGAGACCCGATGAGATCGTCACCTCGCTGCGGTTCAGTACCCGTTGCGCCCACCGCTGGGGGTTTTCGGAGTTCCAGCGCCGCACCGGGGACTTCGCGACGGTGGCCGTCGCGGTCGCCTGCGCCGTTGAGGCCGGTGAGATCTGCGAGGCGCGTGTCGCGATCGCGGGTGTGGCGGACCGGCCGGTGCGATGCCGCGAAGCCGAAGCTGCCCTAGTCGGCGGGTCAGCCACAGCCGCGGCCGACGCCGCCGAGGCTGCGTCTGACTCGGTCGACCCCATCAGCGACATCCACGGATCGTCGGCGTTCCGCAAGCGCCTAGTCCATGCCGAGACCCTGCGCGCCGCCCGACAAGCCTTCAGCGCGAACGAAGCGGGTGCCCGCGATGGCTGAGATCTCGCTTACGGTCAACGGCGAGCGCACCGCGGCGCAGGTGGATCCCCGCACGCTGCTGTCGGATTTCTTGCGCGACGGCCTGGGTCTCACCGGCACCCATGTGGGCTGCGAACACGGCTACTGCGGCGCCTGCACCGTGCTGGTGGACGGCGCCTCGGCGCGGTCCTGCCTGATGCTCGCCATTCAGGCCGACGCCCGCAGCGTCGAGACCGTCGAATCGCTCTCCGCGAACGGCGCCGGCTTGCATCCCATACAACTGGCGTTCAAGGACTGCCACGGGCTGCAGTGCGGATTCTGCACACCGGGGCTGCTCATGAGCGTCGTGGAACTTGCCGCGACGAACCCGGCCTGCAGCCGCGACGAGATCCGCGAGCACCTCTCGGGCCATTTGTGCCGCTGCACCGGCTACCACCACATCGTCGACGCCGTCGAGCGCGCCCTCGACAGCGCCACGGGCCGAGCCGATGACAACTGAGGGGGCGCCCCGCTTCTTCGGGGCGAGGGTGCCCCGCCGCCAAGACGACAGACTGCTGCGAGGCGACGGCCGCTACGTCGCCGACATCAACCCGGCTGGCGTGCTCGCCGCGAAGTTCGTGCGCTCCCACGAAGCGCACGCCACGGTGGCCAGTCTCGACATCGAAGCCGCTGCTGCCGCTGAGAGCGTGAAGGCAGTGTTCGTCGGCGAAGACTTCGCCGGCACCGAGATGCGATGCGTATCGAGCTACCTCGGGTTCCAGGAATCGGCTCAACCGATCCTCGCCGTGGATCGCGTGCGCCATGTGGGCGAAGCACTCGCCATGGTCGTCGCCGACAACGAGTACCTCGCCGAGGACGCCTCTGAACTGGTGGTGGCCCACCTCGACCCGCTGCCCACCGTCGTGGACATCGACACAGCCCTCGATGCGGGCTGCGCGCCGCTGCATCCAGGCTGGCAACACAACGCGTTCGTGCGCAGACAGATAGAGACCTACGGATTCGGCGATACCTGCTCGGCCGCGCCGCATCGGGTGTCGATCGAGTTGCACAACGGGCGCCACAGCGGCATTCCCATGGAGAACCGGGCGTGCGTCGCGGAACACGACCCCGGCACGGGCCGGTTCCGGCTCCACACAACAACCCAGATTCCCCATCTCGTGCGGGCGGGGCTGTCCTGGGCGCTGGGCGTCCCCGAGAGCCTGATCCAGGTGATCGCCCCCGACGTCGGAGGCGGTTTCGGAGTCAAGGCCCAGCTCTATCCCGAGGAGGTGGCCTGCTGTTTGGCGGCGCGCCGGTTGGGGCGGCCCGTCAAATGGGTCGAGGACCGCCGTGAGCATTTCGTAGCGGCTCATCACTCCCGAGAGCACCGCCACACCGTGACGGGCTACTTCGACGACGACGGCACGATCCTGGCTCTTGAGGCCGACATAGCCGTCGACATGGGCGCCTACTCGGTGTTCCCGTGGACCGCGACCATGGACGGCGGGATGGCCATGGGCATCCTTCCGGGCCCCTACAGGATCCGCGAGTACTCGGTCGCGTCCACGTCGGTGTGCACCAACAAGACCCCGTACGGCGCATACCGGGGGGTCGCCCGCCCCGCGGCCTGCTTCTCGATCGAGCGGCTCCTGGACCAGATCGCCCGTCACCTCGGTGTCGACCGCGTGGAGATCCGCAACCGCAACCTGCTCTCGGAAGGTGACTATCCGTGGCGGTCCCCGTCGGGGCTCGTCTATGACAGTGGATCGCTCCTTGAGTCGCTTGACGCCGTGCTGGAACTCGGCGACCACGAAGGCCTGCTCAAGCGCCAAGCCGATGCCCGAGCAGCGGGACGGCTGGTGGGGGTGGGGCTGGCGGTGTTCACAGAACAGACCGCCCACACCACCCAGGAGTTCAAGCAGCGCGGCGTTCCGATCGTGTTCGGGTATGAGACCGCCAAGGTGCGCCTCGACGCCTCCGGGACAGCAGTCGTGTCGGCATCGATACACGACCACGGCCAAGGACTAGAGACCACCCTGGCACAGGTCGCAGCGGACCGGCTTGGGCTGGACCTTGAACAGATCCGCGTCGAATACGGCGACACCGAACAGGTTGCTTACGGCGCCGGCACCTTCGCCAGCCGCTCCGCGGTGCTCGCGGGCGGTGCCGTCACAAAGGCCGCTGACGCAGTCGCGGACACACTGCGATTGGTAGCGGCGCACATCCTCGAAGCAGCCCCTGAAGACATGGTCGTCGAATCGGGTCGGGTGTCGGTCGCCGGCAGCCCCAACCAGTTCCTCAATACGAGCGAACTGTGCCGGCTCATCTATCAGCGCCCCGAACGACTGCCGGAAGGCGTCGAGCCCTGCCTGGAAGCATCGAGAACCTACGACGCGCACCCCGGAACCGGTGCGTACACCAACGCCGCGCATTTGGCATCCGTCGAGATCGACCCACTGACCGGCAAGTCCCGAGTCTTGAGCTACGCAGTAGTCGAGGACTGCGGCCCGATGATCAACCCGACGATCGTCGAAGGTCAGATCTTCGGTGGCGTCGCCCAAGGCATCGGTACGGCCCTGTTCGAGGAGTTCCTTTACGACCAGGCGGGCCAGCCGCTGTCAACCACGTTCGCGGACTACCTCGTGCCGGTGATGAGCGACATCCCGGACTTCCGGGTCGCTCACCTCCAGACGCCCTCCCCTCACACCATCGGCGGACTCAAGGGCATGGGCGAGGGAGGAGCGATCGCCCCAGGCGCGGTGATCGCCTCGGCGGTTGAGGATGCCCTCTCACATCTCGGGACAGTCACAGTCAACCGCCTGCCTCTGACCCCCGAACGAGTGCTCGGCTACATCGACGCCGCCAACGGCAGCGGAGCCTCCTCATGAGGGTCTCGCTGCTCCAGATGCCCGCCGACGCGTCCGCCGCGTCGCCGAGCCCGGCCCACTTCGTGCGCGGGTGGATCGACACGGCCGCAGGCTCGGATCTGATCGTTCTGCCGGAGATGTGGCATCCCGGCTACTTCGCGTTCGACCAGTACACGCAAGCCGCTGAGGACACACCCGCGCTGCTCGAAGCGCTGTCCGAGACCGCTGCACGGGTCGGCGCGTGCGTGCATGCGGGTTCTCTGGTCGAAGCCGACGGTGGGTGTCTCTACAACACTTCGGTTCTGTTCGGACCCGACGGCGCCGAGCTCGCCAGGTACCGCAAGATGCACCTGTTCGGGTTCGACAGCCAGGAGCAGCGGCTGCTGAGCCCCGGTGACGAGGTTGTGGTGGCCGACACGCCGTTGGGCCGCCTGGGGATGGCGGTTTGCTACGACCTGCGCTTCCCGGAGCTGTTCCGCCGCATGTGCGAACACGGCGCGACCGGGTTCATCGTTGCGTCCGCCTGGCCCCATCCTCGAGTCGAGGCGTGGAGCACCCTGCTGCGGGCCCGAGCAATCGAGAACCAGGCGTTCGTGTTCGCGTGCAACGGCGTCGGCGCCACCGGCCGCGGCACGACGCTGTGCGGACGATCCGCGGTCATCGACCCGTGGGGAATCACCGTCGCATCACTCGGCGACGATCCGGGCTTCGTGTCGGCGCCGGTGCAACTCGATGAGGCCCACACCGCCCGCAGCCGGTTCCCGGCACTCGTCGACCGGCGGCTACTCGGCGATCCCGACAACGACCTGGTGCTGCGCCGCGATGACGGCACCGCTGTCCGGTTCACCGCCAAGCGGGTGATCCTCGCCGGCTACACCGCTAGAGACACCGACGCCATCGACGCCTACATCGCGAAACTCCAAGAAGAGGGAATCGAACCACCCGACGAGGTGCCCGCCTATTTCGTGGTTGGCGCTGATCGGCTGACGACAGCCTCCCGCATCGAGGCAACTACCGCATCGTCGTGCGGGGAAGTCGAGTTCGCGCTGCTCATCGACAGCAACGAGGTCTGGGTGGCGGCTGCATCGGATCACACCGACCGGGCGTTGGAGACCGTCGACATCAACGCTTCCAAACAGAACTGCCCCAAGGTCCTGTCAACAAGCGTGTGGCGCCTGCACGACATCGAAGCCCACTGGGACGACCTGACCTTCGAGGCCCGAACCCCCGCAGCCGCCCAGGACTGCTATCAGGCGGGCCCGGTGGCGGCGCTGCGTCCCCCTCGCGAGCTGATCGAACTCGTCGAGAACCGCTTCGGGGGGCCCATGGCCGGGACGGTGATCCTGTCGGGAACCATCCCCGCCGCAGGGGGTTTCGAGTTCCATCCCAGCTTTGAGGTCGCTCTGCGAGACCCAGTACGGGGCCGCTCGCTCGAGGTCGCCTACTCGATCGTCAACGTCATGGAGGACACCTGATGGGAAAGCAAGAGTTCGAGTTCTTCGACCCCGAACTACTGCCGTGGAAGCCCGAAGCGGGCATCGAGGGCCTCTACAGCAAGATCCTCTCCGATGACCCCGACACAGGGTCGTACACGCGGTTGTTGAAGTTCCTCCCCGGCACCGACACGTCCGCAGCAGGAGTGCAGCGCCACGACTTCTGGGAGGAAATCTGGTTGGTCGAGGGGGCCATCCACGACCTGACCCTTGATCAGACCTTCATCAAGGGCATGTACGCGTGCCGCCCGCCGGGCATGGCCCACGGTCCGTGGGTGAGCCCCCATGGGGCGATCACCTTCGAAGTACGCAACTACGAGTAGAGCTTCGATGCTGCTGCTGCAGTTCTTCGTGTCGGGCGTCGCGACAGGCTGCTTTCTGATCCTCGCCACGATCGGGTTCTCGTTGACCCGCCGCGTTGAGGGGTTCTTGAACATCGCCCATGCGGAACTGCTGGGAGTCAGCGCGTTCACGACCTGGTGGCTCAACTCTCATCACGGATGGCACGTCCTGGCAGCCGCGGTCGCGGCGATCGCGTTCACCGCGCTGGTAGGGCTCGGCATCGCCCGCGTCGTGTACGACCCGATCCGCCATCGCGGGCCGGCTGTGCTGTTGATCACTTCCACCGGGGTCGCGTTCGTGATCGGAGGCGCGCTTCACGGGTTGATCGGAACGGGCATCCGCACCCTCGACATCGGCCTGGCGCACCGATATGAGGCCTTCGGGCTGCGTGTCACCAGCCACCAGCTCATCGTGGTCGGCCTGGCCGCGGCGGTGTCGGTGTCGCTGGCGCTGTTCTTGAACCGCACCCGCACCGGGTTGGCGATCAGAGCGATGGCGGTCAATCCCGAATTGGCCGCGTCGCGTGGCGTCAATCTCAGTGCCACATCGCGGGCGACCTGGCTGCTGTCGTCGGGACTGGCAGGCCTAGCCGGGGTCATGTTGGCGGTGCTCGCCACACTCACAACCGACTTGGCGTTCGCTCAGATCCTGCAGATCCTCGCGGTCGCGATCCTCGCTGGTCTGGGGTCGCTCTATGCGGTGATCCTGTCGGGGCTGCTCGTCGGCGTGGCCATGGACGTCTCCGCTTACTGGATCCCCGCCGGATACCGGCCACTGGTCGCGTTCGCGGTGGTGATCGTGGTGCTGTTGTTCCGTCCCGCGGGGCTCGCAGGGACGAGGGACGCATGAACTGGCCGCAGCTGCTCGTCACTGTGTTGACCCTCGGCAGCATCTTCGGCGTCGTCACCTTGTCGCTGAACCTCCAATACGCGCGCGGTGGGATGATCAATTTCGGGATCGTCGCTTACTTCGCGGTAGGGGCCTACACCTACGCCATCTTCACGCAGCCCCCGCCGCAAGGGCTGGATCAGTACAAATTCGGGTTCGGCTGGCCGTGGTGGACCGCGGTCATCGTCGCAGGACTCGCAGCGCTGGTGTTCGCCGCGGTCACGGGTTGGCCGACGCTGCGGCTCCGGGGCGAGTACTTGGCCTTGACCACCTTCGCGTTCGCTGAGGTCTTCCACTCGCTGTTGTTGAACGAGAGACGCATCGGCAACGGCACGGTCGGGCTAGCCAGAGTCGAACGCCCCTTCGGGGACTGGGGCCCGATAGAGGAGAAGTACGTGTTCGCAGGCGCCGCGGCACTGCTGCTGGTCGCGACGCTGCTGGTGTTCAGGCGGCTTCTGGTATCGCCGTACGGGCGGGCCCTCGACGCGATCCGCGACGACGAAACCGCCGCTCTGGCCGCGGGCAAGCCCGCGCAGAAGATGCGCCGGCAGGTGTTCCTGATCTCCGCGGTGCCCGTCGGGTTCGCCGGCGCGGTGTACGCCATGTTCACCACCCTCGCGCAACCGTCGCTGTTCACAGCAGAGGTCACCTTCATCGTGTGGATCGCACTAGTGCTCGGCGGTGAGCGGTCCGTGTACGGCGTAGTGCTGGGAACCGCTGGGCTTGTGTTCTTCGAGGAGATCGTGCGGGCCTGGCCCTTCGAGACGGTGCGATCCGCGCAGATCGCGGCATCCGTCGAGCATGTGGTCACCGGCCTGGTGTTCATAGCGGTACTGCGCTACCAGCCGTTCCAAGCCGCGGCTACACGTCTGAAGGTCTCGAAGTGACTCTCCCGGGCGGCGCGGCCGCGCTCAACGGTGCCCTGCTGGAGGCGAGACACATCTCGAAGCGGTTCTCGGGTCTGCAAGCAGTCGGAGGCAGCGACGGCCTGAGTTTCGGCGTCGACCGGGGTGCCTTCGTCGGGCTGATCGGCCCGAACGGTGCCGGCAAGTCCACGACCTTCGATCTCATGTCCGGTGTTCAAACCTCAGACACCGGGTCGGTCTTCTTCAACGGACACGACATCACCCGCTCCAGCCCCGACACCATCGCCGAGCAGGGCATCGGCCGCACCTTCCAAACCCCTCGGGCCTTCGAGTCGCTGACAGTGCTCCAGAACGTCGTCGCGGGCGCGACCAGCCCAGGAGAGAGCCTGCGGTGGGCGTTCGGGCGCAGCTGGCGAAATCACGAGACCGAAATCGTCGAAGCGGCGCAGGCGATCCTGCGGCGCGTCGGTCTGCACGAACGAGCTGCGGCTCGTGTGAGTGACCTCTCTGGCGGGGAACTGCGAATGCTCGAAGTCGCACGACAGCTGGTGCGCGACCCGACCGTCCTGCTGCTGGATGAACCCACCGCCGGCGTTCACCCCGGCCTGCAGGAGCGACTCGCTGCTCTGCTACAGGACCTCCACAGCGGCGGGATGACCCTCGTCGTCGTCGAGCACAACCTGCATTTCCTGCTCGCGTTGGCCGACCACATCCTCGTGCTCGCCGACGGTGCACTGCTCGCGCAGGGCCCACCGGCTGACATACGCGCCGATCCTGCTGTGATCTCCGCGTACCTAGGGGGCGGCGATGCTGCTTGACGTACGCGGCCTCGTGTCTGGCTACGGCCGAGTCACGATCCTCCACGGCGTCGACCTGGCGGTCGCAGCCGGCGAGATCGTGGTGGTGCTCGGCCCCAACGGAGCCGGCAAGAGCACCCTGATGAAGACCATCGCAGGGCACCTGCAGCCCTCCGAAGGCACCGTTGTACTCGACGGCGCAGACATCACGGGCCGCACCGCGCAGGATGTCGCAGCCCACGGTGTCGGCTACGTGCCCCAGGAGCACAACGTGTTCCGGGAGCTGTCAGTGCGCGACAACCTGCGCATAGCCGCACTGTCGTATCGGGGCACCAAGAACCGCCTAGAGGCGGTATTTGAGCGGTTCCCGATCCTGGCTCAGAGAGCGTCACAGCGCGCCGCGACGCTCTCTGGCGGGGAGCGCCAGACACTTGCTGTCAGTTCCGCGCTTGTCGGCGACCCCCGAGTGATGCTGCTTGACGAACCCGCGGCGGGACTCGCGCCGCTATTCGTTAAGCAGATGGTCGAGTGGGTCCGAGACCTCGCCGATGCGGGGATGGGCGTCGTGTGGGTCGTCGAACAGAACCCTGACCTGATCCTCGCCGCTTCTGCGAGGACCTACCTCGTCGAAGGCGGACGCATCACCGACGAGTTCGACAGCCGGGAACTGCTCAAACCCGGCCGTCTGAGGGAACTGCTCCTCGAAGAGCGCCAAGAGGCTCCTTGAGGAGCGGCAAGAGACCGGCGGCCGACCGCCACCGGTCTGACACACCAATACCCCAAGGAGGGGATCAACCATGAATACAACCAAGTCCATCTGCTTGCGGCTCTTCGCGGCCGTGTTCGCGTTGTCGCTGGTTGCCGCGGCCTGCGGCGACGACGACGACGACGAACAGCCTGCGACAGACGCAACCGAGACTCCCAGCGAACCCGCCGCCACCGGCGACGCCGAGCCGACGGACGACGAACCTGCCGAGCCCGCTGACGACGCCGAGCCCGCTGACGACATGGCTGAACCGGCCGACGACGAGCCCAGCGAGCCCGCTGAGCCCGCCGATGTCGGTGAGATCACCGTCGGTGTGCTCGTTCCGCTCACAGGCGAACTCGGCGAGTTCGGCAAGATCGTCGCTGACGCCATCGAGTTCGGCGTCGACGAGATCAACGCAGCCGGCGGCACCCGCTGCGGAACGATCCGCACCGTGGTGGCCGACACCGGAGGCGACGCCGAGACCGGCATACGCGAGGCCACCAACATGATCGAGAGCGAAGGAGCGGTCGCCGTCATGGGTCCGACCTCGGGTGTGATGGTCGCGCTCGTCGATCTCGCCCACCGCGAGGAGGTCGTGATCATGTCGCCGTACGCCGGCACGATCAACCTCAACGAGTTGGGCGGCAACTTCGTGTACCGCACCGTGTCATCGGACCTCGGTGACGGAGCTGCGTCGGGTCTGTGGCTGTCGAGCCGCGGCTACGAGTCGGTCTCGTTCTTGATCCAGAACGAGGAGTCGACGATCTCCCCCGCGGAGGTCGCTCGCGCCGAAGTGCTCGAAGCCGGAATAGAGATCACCGACTTCATCGTCTACAACCCCGGCCAACCGTCCTATCAGGCCGAGCTGACGACCGTGCTGGCGAACAACCCCGACGCGATCTTCCTCGCCGGTGGCCAGGAATCCGGCGTGACCGTCATCAAGGAGGCCGTCGCAGGCGGTTTCGAGGGCGAGTGGCTGTTCACCGCTGACCTCGCAGTGCCGGAGATATTCGATGCTGTGGGAGCGGAGCTCATCAACGACAAGGCCTTCGTCGAGTTCGCCGATGCCGACCCATCGCTGCCGGAGTTCATCTCCTTCGAGGAGCGCTACGACAAGGCAGGCGATCCGTTCGCGCCCAACTCCTTCGACATGATCACTTTGGTGGCACTGTCGCTGGAGGCCGCCGACAGCTGCGACGGAGCCGGGATCAACTCGACCATCCGCGGCGTCGCGCACAGCGACGGCACCAAGGTGTCCACCTTCGCGGAGGGACGCGACATCCTCGCCTCCGGCGGAACCATCAACTATGAGGGCGCGTCGGGGCCGCTGGTGTTCGACGAGTCGGGCACTGTCTCAGGCGCCTACACCATCCAGCAGGCCATTAACGGCGAATGGGTGAACGTGGAGTTCTACCCGGCGTCGACGTTCGACGGCTAACAGACCGCGCCGACACGACATCGGCGCGGTGAATCCCCTCCAGGACAGCCGGGCGGGGACTCGTAGCCCGGTCTCAGTCTTCGATGGTTCCGACGATGAGACCAAACGGATCGAGCGCCCCGCCCGGCCCTGGAGGCCGACACCAGACCAACCACCTCACACGGCAACCGATCTCAGCACCGAACTCCGGCACCGAATCTAGCGACAGGAGCAAACCATGCGAGCCGCCAAGTACGAGCCCACCCAGAGAGAACTGCGGGTTCTCGACCACGTGGAGAACCCGCGCTATGACCGCCAGATCCTCAACGGCCTCGACCCGTTCGTCAACAGCACTGCGCCCGAGGACATGCGCAGCTTCTACAGCCAATCCGAACTCGACGGGCTGCTGCAGATACGCGGCACCGAACGCGACATCGAACAGCGCATGCCCGTCAAGATGACCCGCCACTATTTCGAACTCGCCCGCAACAGCCCGGCGTTGCAGAAGCTCGTCAAAGCCACGCCGGATGAGACGCTGAACCTCGAAGGATCAGAGGATCCCGGATACCAGATGGACTTCAGCCCAGTGGAGGGTCTGCTCCACAAGTATGAGATGGGGCTGCTGTATGTGGTGTCGACGTGCTCGGCGCACTGCCGATTCTGCTACCGCGAGGAACTGATCGCCCGCAAGGACATCGAACGCCAAGACGGCACCGTCGAAAAGAAGGGCATCGCCAAGATCCCGGACGTCGTCGCCTATGTGCGGGCCCACAACGCGGCGGTCGCCGCCAACGGCGGAGTCCACCCCGAGTCGGGCCGTGAGAAGCTGCGTGAGATGCTGCTGTCGGGTGGCGACCCGATGGTGCTGCCCAACTCCAAGCTGGCCGCCTGGTTCACCGCGCTCGCCGAAGCCGGCGTGGAAGCGATCCGGCTCGGCACCAAAGAACTCGCGTTCCACCCCGACCGGTTCGACGACGCGTTCTTGGAGATGCTCGACCGGTTCCATGAGACCTACCCCGAGGTCGGGTTCAGGCTCATGACGCACTTCAACCACCCCGACGAACTGCTCGCCAAAGACGGCGAAGGCGGCTACATCGAGGACTCCGGAGGGTTCCCTGTTTGGCATCGGAACAGTCGACGGGCCATGGACGCGGTCGTGTCGCGGGGCTGGATCAGCGTCGAGAACCAGTCGCCCATCATCAGAGGCGTCAACGACGACCCGGACGCGCTGCGGATCCTGCAGCGCACCCTCAAGCGGGTCTCGGTGGAGAACCACTACTTCTTCTGCGGGCGCGACATCGTCGCCTACCGGGCCTTCAACGTGCCCATCGAGACCGCCTGGCAGATCCTCAACGACTCCCAGAAGGGCCTCTCCGGTGTCGAGAACCACGCCCGGCTGTCGATCACCCACTACAAGGGCAAGACAGAGGTCGCCGCGGTGTCCGACAAGCCCATCGAAGGATTGCCAGGCAGCGAGAACGGGTTCGTTGTGTTCAAGATCCTGCGCAACGCGGCCGACGCTCCCGACCGCGGCAAGATGTGCATCGTCGGCCGCAACCCCGAGGCGCTGTGGTTCGACGACTACGAGGACCGGGTCCTCTTCGACGAAGCCGGCCTGTTCGACTACGTGCGGTTCAAGTCGGCGAGACTGCAGGAGCTCGCCGCAGTGTCGAGCTAGCAGCCCAGCTGTGATCGACAAGCGGTTCGCCGATCCGTCCGCCGCGGTGCGCGACATCGGCGACGGCGCAACCATCATGGTCGGGGGGTTCGGCGAGGCCGGCAGCCCGGTCGAGTTGATAGACGCCCTCATCGAGCAGGGCGCCGGTGATCTCACGGTCATCAGCAACAACGCCGGCAGCGGAACCACCGGACTGGCCGCTCTCATCAAGGCAGGCCGAGTCGCCAAGATGATCTGCTCCTATCCGCGCAGCGCGGACTCCGAGGTGTTCGCCGAGCAATATCGGGCCGGACGCATCGGGTTGGAACTGGTGCCGCAGGGAACCCTTGCGGAGCGCATCCGTGCCGCAGGTGCGGGCATCCCGGCGTTCTACACACCGACCGCGGTCGGCACAAGCCTCGCCCAGGGCAAGCCACACGGACGGTTCGATGACCGAGAGTGCGTGCTCGAGCACGCCCTTGGCGCTGATGTGGCTCTGATCAAGGCCGCCGCAGCGGACCGTCACGGAAACCTCGTCTACAGCAAGACCGCCCGCAACTTCGCTCCGCTGATGGCCACCGCAGCTGAAACCACCATCGCACAGACCAGCGCTGTCGTGGGTCTCGGGTCGCTTGATCCCGAAGCCGTCGTCACCCCAGGCATCTTCGTGGACCGCGTAGTGCTGATAGACCGCTCCCCCCAATGGCTCGATCCCTCCAGGAGCGAAACAGGCTGGCTATGACAAGAACCACCCCGCAAGCGCTCGACCGCCGGGAGATCGCCCGATGGGTCGCGCGCGACATCCCCGACGGCGCGTATGTGAACCTCGGCATCGGCATGCCCGAGACCATCGCCGAGTGCATCGCCGAAGACAAGGAGGTGATCCTGCACACGGAGAACGGACTCCTGGGAATGGGACCCCCACCGCCACCCGGCGAGGAAGATACCGAACTCATCAACGCCGGCAAGCAACCCGTCACCGCAGCGCCGGGCGCGTCGTTCTTCCATCACGCCGACAGCTTCGCGATGATCCGCGGCGGCCACCTAGACATCTGCGTGCTCGGCGCGCTCGAAGTCGCCGCCAACGGCGACTTGGCTAACTGGTCGACCGGAGCCGCCCGCGCCGTGCCGGCAGTGGGTGGGGCCATGGACCTCGTCTCAGGCGTCAAAGCGGTGTACGTGATGACCCGACACTGCACCCGCGCAGGCGAACCCAAGCTGGTCAACGAATGCCGCTACCCGCTCACCGGTCGAGGCGTCGTGGACCGCGTCTATACCGACCTCGCCGTCATAGACATAACCCCCCAGGGACTCGCGGTGCGTGAACTGGCGCCCGGGGTGACTCTTGCCGAGGTCGCAGGACTCACCGCCGCCCCTCTTCACGACCAGCGAAGCACCCACCGCGAATCGCACCCGGACGGCAACTCGGCGCCCAGCGAGTGAAGCGGGATCCCATGATCGGAGAACAAACCATGACGGAAACCCCCCGCGCCACCCAGTCCGAAGCCTTCTACCGGCGTGCTCTGAAGGTCATGCCCGGCGGTGTCAGTCGCAACACGGTGCTGCGCAAGCCCCACCCCCTCTATGCAGCCCACGCATCGGGTTGTCGTATCACCGACGTCGAAGGCGCTGAGCGCATCGACTTCGCCAACAACATGGCATCGCTGATTCACGGCCACAGCAATCCCGCGATCGTCGCGGCCGTCACCAAACAGCTGCGCCGAGGGACGGCCCACACCCTCGCGACCGAAGTCGAACTCCGCTTGGCGGAGCACCTGTGCGAACGGGTCCACAGCTTCGAGCAGATCCGGTTCGTCAACTCCGGCACCGAGGCCGTCATGTGCGCCATCAAAGCTGCGAGAGCGTTCACGGGCCGCCCCAAGGTCGCCAAAGCGGAAGGCACCTACCACGGAACCTACGACTACGCCGAGGTCAGCCAGACCTCCACCCCCTACAGCTGGGGCCCCATAGCCGACCCCGCCAGCGTGCCCGTCGCTGAGGGCACACCACAGTCGGTGCTCGACGATGTCGTCGTCGTGCCCTTCAACGACACCGATCTCACGCTGCGGATCCTGAACCGCCACGCCGACGAGATCGCCTGCGTGCTGCTCGATGTCATGCCGCACCGCGCTGGACTGTGTCCAGCCGAACCCGAATACGTCGCCGCTCTAAGGAACTGGGCAACTCGCAACTCGGCGCTGCTCATCGCGGATGAGGTGGTGACGTTCCGAAGCAGCCACCGCGGAGCTCAGCAGCACTACGGCCTCACCCCGGATCTCACTGCACTCGGCAAGATCATCGGCGGTGGCTTCCCCGTAGGTGCGGTAGCAGGCCGCGCCGAGATCATGAGTGTCATGAACCCCCACGGCGACCGCTACGTCATGCCGCACTCCGGCACGTTCTCGGCCAACCCGATCACCCTCACAGCGGGCCTTGTCGCCATGGACATGTTCGATGCTGACGAGGTCCGGCGCATCAACCGGCTTGGACAGCTGGCACGAGAAGGCATCGCCGATGTCATCGACCGGCGCGGCATGGGCGCCAGCGTCACCGGAGCGGGCTCAATGTTCCGCATCCACATGCAACCCGAAGCGCCCCGCCACTATCGCGACACCTACCCAAGCCTCGAACAGGCAGCCCGCCTTCAACAGTTCTTCGATGCTCTGCTCAACGCCGGCATCCTCTTGATCTACAGCTGCACCGGAGCGGTCTCCACACCGATGGGCGAACCCGAGATCGAACAACTCATCAACGCCGTCGACACCGCCCTAGGCGCGTTGCCATCGCCATAGCCCAGGCCGCCGCGCCGGCCGGCCTCTACCAGTCGGCGGCTATGTACTGGGTCTCGCAGAACTCGTAGATGCCCTCGGAGGCGCCCTCGCGGCCCAGGCCGGACTGCTTCATGCCGCCGAACGGGGCGGCTGGATCCGACACCGCGCCCCGGTTGAGCCCGACCATGCCAGCCTCGATGCGCTCGCTGACCCTCAGGCCCTTGGCCAGGTCCTCGGTGTAGACGTATCCGATGAGGCCCATCTCGGTGTCGTTAGCCGCCGCGATCATGGCGTCGGTGTCGGTGAAGCTGGTCACCGGCGCCACCGGTCCGAAGATCTCCTCGCGGGTGATCGGCGCGGCCGGGTCCACCCCGCCCAGCACGGTGGGCTCGTAGAAGAACCCGGGCCCGTCGATGGCCGACCCGCCGGTGACGGCGCTGGCCCCGCCGTTGATGGCGCCCTGCACCAGCCTGTCGATGTTGGTGATCGCGGCCGGGTTGATCATCGGACCGCAGGTCACGTCCGGGTCGAAGCCGCTGCCCACCTTCATCGACCCCACGGCCCCGGCCAGCCGCTCCACGAACTCGTCGTGCACAGACTCCTCCACGAAGAACCGGTTGGCCGCGGTGCAGGTCTCGGCCGAATGGCGCATCTTGGCCACCATCGCCCCCGCCACAGCCGCCTCCAGATCGGCGTCGGCGAACACCACGAACGGAGCGTTGCCGCCCAGCTCCATCACCGTCTTGAGGACCCGGTCGGCGCAGCGGCGCAGCAGGACCCGCCCCACCTCCGTCGAGCCCGTGAACGACACCATGCGGACGGCCGGATGGTCGACCGCGGCGTCGAACCAAGGCCCCGAAGCGGAGGTCGGGACCAGGTTGACGACCCCTGGCGGAACCCCCGCATCGGCCAGCAGCTCACCGACCCGCAGCGCAGTCAGGGGCGCCTCCCTCGGCGGCTTGATCACCACCGCGTTGCCCGCGCCCAGCGCCGGCGCCAGCTTGCGGGTGATCATGGCCGCCGGGAAGTTCCACGGCGTGACCATCACCACCACCCCCACCGGAGGATGGAGCGTGATGATCCGCTTGTCGCCGGCGGGCGCGGTGCTGATCGAGCCGTGGATGCGCACCGTCTCCTCGGCGTTCCAGCGGAAGAACTCGGCCGCGTAGGCCACCTCGCCGACCGCGTCGGCTCGGGGCTTGCCGTGCTCGAGGGTGATCAGATCGGCCAGCTCGTCGGTGTGCTCCATGAGGATCCGGTGACAGTCCCGCAGGATCTCGGAGCGGGCCCGGGGCGCGGTCGCAGCCCAGCCCGGTTGCGCGGCGGCGGCCGCGTCGCAGGCCGCGACGGCCTCGGCCGGGCCGCCGGCGGCCACTTCGGCGATGCCGTCGCCGGTGGCGGGATCGAGCACCTCGATCCGCTCGGCCCGGCCGTCCTGCCAGCTCCCGCCGATAAGCATCTGCGTCTGCATTGTCTCAGCCTCCCAGTTTGGGGATGGGGTGGTCGCCGTGGGCGACGGCCACGTTCTTGGTCTCCATGTAGAAGTCGAAGCTCCAGTCGCCGCCGTCGCGGCCGATGCCGCTGCGCTTGGTCCCGCCGAACGGGGTCGGCAGGTGGCGGACGTTCTGGGAGTTGACCCACACCATGCCCGCGTCCACCGCGCCAGCCACCCGGTGGGCCCGACCCACGTCGCCGGTCCACACGTAGGCGGCCAGCCCGTAGTCGGTGTCGTTGGCAGTGGCGACGGCGTCGGCCTCGTCGTCGAAGGCGATGGCGGTGAGCGCCGGGCCGAAGATCTCCTCGCGGGCGATGCGCATGTTGTTGGTGGCCCCGGTGAACAGCACCGGCGCCACGAAGTTACCGTCCTCGGGTGCGTCGTTCCATCCGGTGCCCTCCACCACGGCGGCGCCCTCGGCCGAGGCCAGCTCGATGTAGCTGCGCACCTTGTCGCAGTGGCGCCGGTGGATGAGCGGACCGATCACGGTGGCGGGGTCGAGGGGGTGGCCGACCGGGATGCTGCGTAGCTTGGCCGCCAGGCGCTCGACGAAACCGTCGTAGATGCTGCCCTGCACCAGCAGGCGGCTGGAGCTGGTGCAGCGCTCGCCGTTGAGGCTGTAGATCATGAACACCACCGCGTCGAGGGCCCGGTCGAGGTCGGCGTCGTCGAAGACAATCACCGGGTTCTTGCCGCCGAGCTCGAAGTGGAGCCGCTTGAGGGTGGCCGCCGACTGGGCCTGGATGGCCGACCCGGTGGCCGACTCGCCCACGAAGGCGATGGCTGCGATGTCGGGGTGCTCGGTGAGGGCCCGGCCCGCGGTCTCGCCCATGCCGTGCACCACGTTGAGCACCCCAGGGGGCAGACCCGCGTCGAGGGCGATCTCAGCGAGCAAGCAGGCCGTGAGCGGGCTCCACTCGGCCGGCTTGTGCACCACTGTGCAGCCGGCGGCCAGCGCGGGGGCGATCTTCCAGGTGGACAGCATGAACGGCGTGTTCCATGGCGTGATCACACCAACGGGTCCGACGGCGCGGCGGCTGGTGTAGTTGAGATGATGCGCCGACGGCAGGGCCAGGCCGTCGGAGGCCGCCGGGGCCCGGTCGGCGAAGAACCTGAAGTTCTCCGCGCCCCGCAGCGCGGCCGAGGACATGAAGCGGATGGCCTGGCCGGTGTCGACCGACTCCACGACCGCGATCTCGCCGGCGCGGGCCACGATGGCGTCAGCCACCGCGTGGAGGATCCGCTTACGCTGCTCGCCCGGCGTACGCGACCAGGCGTCGAAGCTCTCCCGGGCGGCTGTAGCCGCGGCGTCGAGGTCCGCGGCGTCTCCTGCTGCCACATCCCCCAGGTGCATCCCGTCGATAGGAGATGCGTTGGCGAACGTCTCGCCCGAGCCGCTGGCAGCAGCCTCGCCGCCGATCAGGTGCAGCGTCGGCTCGGCCGCGAAACGAGCCAGATGCCGCCCGGCGGCGGCGAGGTTCTCCTCGAAGCTGGCGGTGGTGACCATCGTGCGTCTCCCGTCGGCGCCGGATCCGAGGCTAGGTGCCACCGGGCTCGGCGAGGTGGCCGCGGATGTGGTTGCGGTTGATGCGCATCGTCGGGTCGATGAGTTGGACCTCGGCGCTGATGGCCACCGGATGGTCGGCCTGCAGCGGTGCCAGCGCCTCATCGACGGTGTCGATCAGCCTCCTCAGGAACCGCTCGATCACCTCCGGTTCCCGGCCGGGACCGATCCGGGCGGTCACATAGACGAATCCGTAGGCTGGGTCGCCGTCGGCGATGCGGTAGTGGTCGCGGGGCGCGGTCCTGGTCCGGAGGGCGTCGAGGGCGGGCAGGCCGTCGTCGAGGGCCGCCTGGTGGACGGCCGCCACGAGGGCGTCCACGTCGGTCAGGGCGGCCAGATTGGCGGAGTGTTCGATGATGATGTGAGGCATGGGCGGTCCCGTCCGCCACGATTGTACGGTTCTGTCCCTCCGCCGATTCCCACCGACACCCATGCGCTTGCTCAGCTACACCGCCCACGCAGACCCGTCGTTCGGGGTACTCACGCCGGACGGCACCGGGGTGATCGACCTCGCTTCCCGCCTCGACGGCGTGACCGACCTCAGCAACCTGATCGCCCAGGGCCGCCTCGATGAGGCTGCCCGCTGGGCGGGCTCCGGCACCGCCTTCGACCACGATCTCGCTGACATCGCCTTCGAGCGCCTGATCCCGCGCCCCGGGAAGATCATCTGCATCGGCGTGAACTACGGCGGGCGGGGTGCCGAGTACGCCGAGGAGCGCCGCGACTCCTACCCGAGCGTGTTCGTGCGCTTCCCCGAGACGCTGGTCGGCCACGAGCAGCCCCTGCTGCGACCCCCGGAGTCCGAGCAACTCGACTACGAGGGCGAGATCGTCGTCGTGATCGGCACTGGCGGGCGCCGCATCCCCGTCGAGCAGGCCCGCAGCCACATCGCCGGAGTGAGCCTGGGCAACGAGGGCACCATCCGGGACTGGATACGGCACGGCCGCTTCAACGTCACCCAGGGCAAGAACTGGCACCGCAGCGGTTCGCTCGGGCCGTGGCTGGTGACCATCGACGAGATCGGCGCGCTGGGCGACCTGCACCTCACCACCAAGGTGAACGGCGAACTACGCCAGGACGACCTGGCCTCCAACATGCACTTCAGCATCGAGTACCAGATCCACTACCTGTCCACGTTCGTGGGCCTCGACGCCGGCGACGTGATCTTCACCGGCACCCCCACCGGCGCCGGCGCCCGCTTCGACCCACCGCGGTGGCTGAAGCCCGGCGACGTCGTGGAGGTGGCCGTCCCCGAGATCGGGACGCTGCGCAACCCGATCCGCGATGAGCCCGTCTCCTAGACGGTTGCATTGCCGGGCGAAGCCCGTGCGAGCAAGCGGACGCACGCAGCGCCCGCCGGACCGGCATCCCCTAGCCTCTGGCCGGACCTAGTGCGGGAGGCGCGAACATGAGCACAGCAGCGGGCGGGACGAGTGCGGCTGTTCAGATCTCGGAGACCGGCGGGCCCGAAGTGATGGAAGTCGTGCAGCGGCCCGACCCGGTGCCCGACGAGGACCAGGTCACGGTGGCGGTGGCCGCGGCCGGGGTGAACTTCATCGACACCTACCACCGCTCGGGCCTGTACGACATGCCTCTGCCACTGGTACTGGGCCAGGAGGGCTCGGGGACGGTGCTGGAGGTAGGAGCCGGAGTCGACGGCTTCGCATCGGGTGACCGGGTGGCCTGGGCCGGCTCGGTGGGCTCCTATGCCGAACGGGTCGCGGTGAACGCCGCAGTGGCCTACAAGGTTCCCGACGGCGTCGACCTCGACACCGCGGCCGCCATCGGCGTGCAGGGCCTGACCGCCCACTACCTAATCGCTGACTGTCCCCGAATCGGGCCCGGCGACCGGTGCCTGGTCCATGCCGGCGCGGGCGGCACCGGCAGGCTGATCGTGCAGATGGCCAAGCTGCGGGGCGCCGAGGTGGTAGCCACCGTCGGGTCGGACGCCAAGGCCGAACTGGCCCTGGCCGCGGGCGCCGACCATGTCGTCAACTACACGACCACCGACCTCGTGGCCGGCGTGGAGGCCGCGGTCGGCCGGGAGGCCATAGATGTGGTCTACGACGGGGTGGGGGCCGCGGTGTACGACGCCAGCCTGCAGCTGCTCCGGACCCAGGGGTCGATGGTGACCTTCGGCAACGCATCGGGGGCGGTGGAGCCGAAGGCGCCGCTGCATCTCATGGGCAAGTCGCTGTGGCTTACCCGTCCCAAGCTGTGGGACTTCATCGCCACCCGCGAGGCCCTCGACACCCGGACCGCCGAGGTGTTCGGATGGATCGCGGCTGGCGAGCTCGACGTGCGGATCGCGGCGAGGCTGCCGCTGGCCGAGGCGGCCGAGGCCCACCGGCTCCTGCAGGGCCGGAGCATCGCGGGCAAGATCCTGCTCATACCGTGAACGACCGTCCCGGGGCGGAAGGCGCCGCCGGGCTCACCGACGCCGAGATCCGGGCTGAGGCTGAACTGCTCGACACTGCCGAGCGCGAGCGCAGGCAGGTCCGCCAGACCACCGGCGTCCACCCGCACATGACCGTCGACGAGGCCTACCGGGTGCAGGCCGCCTGGCTCGACATCCGGCTGGGAAGGGGCGAGCAGGTGGTCGGCAACAAGATCGGGCTCACCAGCCGGGCCATGCAGCAGGCCATGAGCATCGACACCCCAGACTCCGGCTTCCTGACCGACGCCATGGTGTTCGCCCCCGGCGAGCCCATCACGGCCGCCGACTTCTGCGACCTTCGCCTCGAGGTGGAGTTGGCCTTCGTGCTGGCCGACGATCTCTACGGCGCCGGCCTCAAGGTCGACGACGTGCTCGACGCCACCGATCATGTCACCGCGGCGGTGGAGCTGATCGCCTCCCGGACGCCCCGCACCGATCCAGCCACCAGCCGCACCCGCACCGTGGTGGACACCATCGCCGACAACGCGGCCGACGCCGGGATCGTCACCGGCGGCCTTCCGGTCGGTCCCCGCGATCTGGATCTGCGCTGGGTGGGCGCCATCGCCCACCGCAACGGCACCGTCGAGGAGACCGGGCTAGCTGCGGGAGTGCTCGATCATCCCGCCAACGGCATCGTGTGGCTGGCCCGCCGCTACGCCGAGCAGGGCCTGTCGCTGCGGGCCGGCCAGGTGATCCTGTCGGGCTCGTTCACGCGGCCGATGGCGGTGTCGCCGGGCGACGAGTTCCGCTTCGACTTCGGTCCGCTCGGTTCCTTCGACATCCCGATCGTCTGATCGAGCGCGCCGCCGGCTGCGGTCCAGCCCGTCGGCGCGGCCGCTCAACGGCGCTCGAACACGCTTTGCAGGCCGCCGATGACCGAGCCCTCGCCCTGAGAACCGCCGGGCCTGATGTTGGCCAGCACCCGGTCGGCAAACCGGTTGAACGGAAGCGACTGGAGCCACACCCGGCCCACACCGGTGAGGGTGGCCAGGAACAGGCCCTCGCCGCCGAACACCATCGACTTGAGGTTGCCGGCTCGCTCGATCGAGTACTGGATCTGGGGCTGGAAAGCCACGATGCAGCCGGTATCGACCCGCATGGTCTCGCCCTGGAGTTGCTTCTCGATGATGGTGCCGCCGGCGTGCATGAAGGCCAGGCCGTCGCCGGAGATGGACTGCAGGATGAAGCCCTCCCCGCCGAACAGACCCGTGCCGAACTTGCGGTTGAAGACGATGTCGAGCTTGGTGCCCGACGCCGCGCACAGGAACGCGTCCTTCTGGGCGATGAGTTGCCCGCCGGCCGCGGCCAGATTGATAGGCAGGATCTTGCCGGGATAGGGCGCGGCCATAGCCACCCGCTGCTTGCCCTGGGGCGCGCTGTTCATGAAGTGGGTCATGAACAGGCCCTCACCGGTGAGCCCCCGCTTGGCGGCCGACTTGAGCTTGCCCCAGCCGCCCTGGTCGGGATCGGAGCCGTCGCCCATCTTGGCCTCGAACGTGATGCCCTGCTCCATGTACATCATGGCGCCGGCCTCGGCGACGACGATCTCTCCGGGATCCAGCTCGATCTCCACGAACTGGAGGTCGTCGCCGTAGATCTGGTAGTCGATTTCGTGGCTCCGCATGGCTGCCTCCTGGGTGTCGGGGCCCGCTGCGGCGAGGCTAACCGACGCATAGTAAGAGTCAGTCGATCCTCGAGGCGCGGTTCGTCACGTTCAAGGAGGCCCGATGTCTCAGCGGCAATGCGAGGGGCAGGTGGCGCTGGTCACCGGCGCCAGCAAGGGTGGCACCGGTACCGCGATCGCGCTGCGCCTCGCCGCTGAGGGGGCCCGGGTAGCGATCACGGCCCGCAGCGTCGACGGCCTCGAGGCGACCCAGGACCGGATCCGCGAGTCAGGCGGCCAGTGCGTGGTGCTGCCGTCGGATCTCAGCGATCCCCACGGGGCCCGCACGAAGCTGGTGGAGCGGACCGAGGCTGCGCTCGGCCCCGTCGACATCCTGGTCAACAAAGCGGCCGTCGGCGGCTACGGGTCGTTCGAGTCCGTGCCGGCCGGGCGCCTCGAGCGGGCCCTGCAGGTGAATCTGTGGGCGCCGTGGCTGCTGACCGCTGAGGTGATCGGCGGGATGCGCGAGCGTGGGCACGGGGCGATCCTGAACCTCACCACGTTCTCGGCCGAGCTCCCGCCGGGGCCGCCGTTCCCGACCAACAAGCCCTCCAAGGCGGGCGCGATGTACGGCGCCACCAAGGCGGCTCTGAACCGGCTGACCGTATCGGTGGCCAGCGAGTGCGAGGGCCAGGGCATCGCGGTCAACGCTCTGGCGCCGCAGGGAGCCATCGCCACTCCGTCGCTGGTCGCGGCGGGGTGGGTGGAGGGCGTGATGCTCGAGCCCCTTGAGACAATGGCGGAGGCCGCGCTGGCCCTCTGCACCGGCGACCCGGACCGGTTGACCGGTCGCATCGCCTTCAGCCTCCAACTCCTCGTCGAGCTTCGCCGGCCGGTGTTCGACCTGCTCGGCGAGAGTCTGGTCGACGGTTGGCAGCCCGAGGACCTGCCCGACATCATCTCCCGCCAGGAGCAGAGCGTCGCCGGCCGCGGCTGGCCCGACGCCTACACCTTCGGCCGGGTCCACAGCCCCCGGCCCTGAATACCTGCCCGGATCAGCCGGGTTTCACCAGGACCAGCCGTAGGTGGCCACCAGGCCTGCGACTGACACGAGGACAGCCATCTCGCCGACCTGTTCGATCGCGCCGAGCACATCGCCGGTGGTCCCGCCGAAGGCCCGCCGTGCGATCAGTCCTACGGTTGCCGCTCCAGCCGCCGCGCTCAGGAGTGCGACCGCGCCGGCGGGTCCGAGACCGGCTGCGACCGCTGAGGAGGCGATAACCGCGACGGCCGTCCAGGCGCGGGGCAGATGCTCGGTGTAGCTGTGGCCAAGCCCACTGCCGACGGCTGCCGGCACCAGACCCATGGTCGCCACCGCCGTCGAGCGGCCCACGGTGTGGGCCGCCACCAGCGCCACCAGACCATCGACCGCGGCCAGCGACGAGACCGCGAACACCCGCACCAGCGTGGACAACACCAGCGCAAGGACCCCGAAGGCGCCGACTCGGGAGTCCTTCATGATCTCCAGGCGCTGCTCTCGGGTCGACCCGCCGAGGGCATCGGCGGTGTCGGCCAGGCCGTCCTCGTGGAAGCCGCCGGTTGCGATGACGCCGGCTGCGACGGCCAGCACGGCGGCGACGGTCCCTCCCAGCGGGCCGTGGAGGGCCCAATAGACCCCGCCGGACACCGCGCCCACCACCGCGCCGACCAGCGGGAACCACGGGACGCTTCGGCCCAGCTCCCGGTCGGTCTCGGGATGGGCGCCGCCGGGCAGGCGGGTCAGGAAGGCCCAAGCCCGCCGCAGGCTCACGGTGTGTCCTGCCGCGGCGTCACGGTTGCAGTCCCCACTCCTCGAAGGTCGCTACTTCCGCCACCGCGGCCGCAGCCATGCGGATGATCGGCACGGCCACCAGCGCGCCCGACCCCTCCCCCAGCCGCAGGTCAAGTTGCATGAGCGGATCGAGTCCCAGCACCTCCAGCAGCCGCTGGTGACCCGGCTCGGCCGAGCAGTGCCCCGCGATGCAGTGGTCGAGGCTGCCGGGGCGGGCCACCTCCAGCGGGGCAACCGCGGCGCCGGCAATGAACCCGTCGAGCACCACCGGAAGCCGACGCCGGCGGGCCGCGGCCACCGCTCCGGCCATGGCGGCCAGCTCCCGGCCGCCGAGGCGCCGGAGCGCTTCGAGGGGTGCGACCGGACCCACCCGGTCGAGCGCGGCCTGAACGACGTCGCACTTGTGAGTCAGCGCGGCACCGACCACGCCAGTGCCCGGACCGACCCAGCCAGCGGCATCGCCACCTAGGGCGGCCGCCGCGACAGCTGCGGCTGCAGTGGTGTTGCCGATCCCGATCTCTCCCACCACCAGCAGATCGGCGTCGACCGATTCGACCGCGGTCGCGCCCGCCGCCGCGGCCTCGTCGAACTCCTCGACGCTCATTGCGTCGGTGACCCGGATGTTGCCCGTAGGCCGCCCCACCCCTACATCGAACAGCTCCAAGGTGGCGCCGGCCTCGCGGACGAGAACGGTGATGGTGGCCACGCCGCTGCGGATGGCCTCGACCATGGCCGCAGTCACGTCGGCCGGGTAGGCGCTCACGCCGTCGACGGCGACGCCGTGGTCGGCCGCGAACACAGCGACATGGGGCCGTTGAACGCCCGGCGTGGCCGTACCCTGCCATCCCGCCAACCACGAGGCCACCGCGTCGAGGCGGGCGAAGGCACCGGCGGGGCGCAGCACGGTCGCGGCCCGGGCCGCCACCTGATCCCGTGCGTCACGGTCCAGCCCCGGAAGCTCCGCGAGCAGCCCGGCCAGGACGCCGCCCGCCACGGTCACTGGTCTCTACTTCAGTCCCGCGGCGCGGCAGCCGGATCGATGAGGGGAAGCAGCCGGCCCGCCACTACCAGGTAGGCATCGTCCGCCGCCTGGACCATCGCCTGATTGACCAGTCCCAGCAGATCCCGGAAGTCGCGTCCTAGCGGCGTGGGCGGCACCACCCCCGAGCCGACCTCATTGGTGACGACGAGCGCCCGGCCTGGCCGGGCCGCCAACTCTTGAGCCAGACCTGCGGCCTCCGCCACCAGCTCGTCGCCAGCTGCCGGGGGTTCATCCAGCATCCGGTTGGTCACCCACAAGCCGAGACAGTCGATGACAAGCGTCACGTCCGGGTCGACCGAGTCCACCGCGGCGCGAAGATCCCGGGGCGCCTCCAGAGTGGTCCAGCCGGACGGCCGGTCGGCCCGGTGACGCCCAATACGGGCGGCCATGTCCTCGTCGCCCGGCTCGGCGGTGGCCACGAACACCACCGGCACGCTGCCCGCCGAGGCCGCAGCCGACGCCGCGGCCGACTTGCCGCAGCGCACCCCGCCCGTGAGGACGGTCAGCGGCATCAGAAGTCGATGCCCTTCTTGGCCAGGATCCCGGAGTCGTAGGCGTGCTTGGTCTTGACCATCTCGGTGACGGTGTCGCCGAGCTCGATCATCCAGGCGGGGGCGTCACGTCCGGTCAGCACCAGCGACACCTGCTCGGGACGGCTTCGGAACGTGGCCTCGACCTCCGCGGCGTCGATCCAGCCCCAGTTGAGGGGGTAGGTGATCTCGTCGAACACCACCAGCCGGTGCTGGCCCGCCTCCACCAGCTCCTTGCCGTGGCGCCAGGCCTCGCGGGCCTCGGCCTCGTCTCGGGTCAGGTCGTCGCTGTCCCAGGTGAAGCCCTCGCCCAGCGACCAGAAGTCGATGCCCAGCGGCTCGGCCATCAACTGCTCGCCGGTCACCCAGTCGTCGGACTTGAGGAACTGCACCACCGCCACCGGCCACCGGCGCGCCCGGGCCCGCATGGCCGTGCCGAACGCGGCCGACGACTTTCCCTTGCCATCGCCGGTGTTGACCACCACGAGGCTCTTGGCGGTGTGCATCCCGCCGGGGCGGGGATCCTCCGTCAGCGGGGCATCGGCCGTGGTCATGGCTGGTCTCCATTCTGAGTGATCGGGGCAGGCTCGGCCTGCGAACGGCGGGCCGCGGTGGTGGGCACGATCACGGGGCCCTCGGGGTCGTCGACGATGCGCACCGTCGCTCCGAAGTGTGCAGCAATGTTCTGCACGGTGAGCACCTCCGTGGGCGGACCGGTCTCGGCCACCCTCCCGTGAGCAAGTATGGCGATGCGATCGCCGTAGCGAGCCGCCAGGGTGAGATCGTGCAGCGTGGCGACCACGGTCAGGCCGCGTTCGCGCCGCAGCGCGTCCACCAGCTCGAGCACGTCTTGCTGGTGGCCGAGGTCGAGCGCAGTGGTGGGCTCGTCGAGGAGCAGCACATCGGCCTGCTGGGCCAGGGCTCGGGCCAGCACGGCCCGCTGGCGCTCACCGCCCGACAACGACTGGACCGCTCGCTCCCCGAAGCCCTCCAGGTCGAGACGTTCGAGGATCTCGAACGCGATCCTGCGGTCGTTGGCGGTCTCGGCCGCGAACACGCCCCGATGGGGGGTGCGGCCGAGCAGCACATAGTCGGCCACCAGCATCCCGGGGGGGATCACCGGCGTCTGCGGGACGTAGGCCAGCTTGCGGGCCCGGGCTGCCCGCCGGTGGTTATCACCGAGCCCGTCGATATCGATGTCGCCGTCGAAGGGCACCAGGCCGAGCAGCGCCCGCAGCAGCGTGGTCTTGCCCGCCCCGTTGGGTCCGATGACGTTGACCCACTCCCCCGGCGCCGCGGCGAGGTCGACGCCGCGCAGCACGCGGGTGCCGTCGAGAGTGACGTCCAGCGCCCGCACGCTTACGGCCGCGGTCACCAGATCTCCCTGCGGCTGGTCCTCAGCACCAGCACGAAGAACGGTGCGCCCAGGAACGCGGTCACCACGCCGATGGGCAACTCCGCCGGCGCCAGCGCGGTGCGGGCGGCCAGATCGGCCAGCACCATGAAGGCCCCGCCGAACAGCACCGACAGCGGCAGCACGGCCCGGTTGCTGGTGCCGAACGCGAGGCGCACGGCGTGGGGCACGATGATGCCGACGAAGCCGATGAGCCCGCTCACCGACACCGCCGCGGCCGCGCCCAGCGAGGCGGCCAGTACCACGATCATCCGCACCCGCCGCGGCTCCAGCCCGAGCGCGGCGGCTTCCTCGTCGCCCACCGCGAGCACGTCGAGGGCCCGGCGATAGCGCAGCACCACCGCCGCGGCCACCACGAAGTAGGGCAGCATCAGGGCCGGCTCCGACCATCCCGAGGTGGCGATGCGGCCCAGGATCCAGGCGAAGATCTGGCGGAAGGCGTCGCTGTTGGCCTGCAGCACGTAGGTCTGGCAGGCGGTCAGGAAGCTCGCCACTGCGATGCCGGCCAGGATCAGCGACGCGGTGGAGCGGCCCCCGAGGTGGCCGGCGGCATAGGACACCGTCACCGAGATGAGCGCGCCTGCGAAGGCGGCCAGCGGAACCGGGTCGAGCGCGCCGGCGCCGTCGCCGAGGTTGCTGGTGATGGCGACGGTGGCCCCGAGTCCGGCGCCGGCCGCGATGCCCAGCAGGTAGGGGTCAGCCAGCGGATTGCGGAACGCGCCCTGGTAGGCGGCACCGCTCATCGACAGGGTGGCCCCCACCAGCAGCCCCAGCACCACGCGGGGCAGCCGGATCTGCTCGACGATGGCCGCGTGGGCGTCGCTCAGACCGGAGTCGAGCGAGACTGCCGGCAGCCCGTCGAGCAGCTGGATCACCACCCGGTGGGCCGCTATGTCGACCGGCCCGAGGGTCAGGCCGGCGGTCACCGCGACGACGACCGCAGCCAGGCCCGCGACCAGCGACGCGGGCCGCAGCCCGGCAGCCCGCAGGGCCGTCTCAGCCCTGTCGTCACCCCAGGTTGCGGTCACCGCTGAACTCCCCTGGCCCGTCGGCTGTCAGCTCGCCGCGCCGATGGACACGAGCACGCCGGAGATAGCCGCGATGAAGTCCACGAGGCGGGGACCCCAGCGCGACACGATGTCGTCGTTGAGTTCCACGATCCGGCCGGTCTGGACCGCGGTGAGCAGGTCCCATCCAGGCCTGGCGGCGACCGTCTGCGCGTCCTGGCCGCAGCACAGGGTGTCGGCCAGGAAGATGATGTCGGGGTCGGCGTCCACCAGGTACTCGTCACTAAGCTGCGGGTAACCCCAGGCGCTGCCGTCGGCGTCGGCGGGATCAGCCACGTTGGTGAGGCCGAACAGGCCGTAGACCTGACCGATGAACGTGCTGCTGGTGACGGTGTAGAGCGTGTTGTCGAGCTCGTGGTAGTAGCTGAGCCCCGATGCGTCGGGTGCGGCCGCGATCAACTCGCCTATCTGGGCCTGCATGTCGGCTACGAGCGCGGCGGCCTCGTCACCCTGGCCGGTGACCGCGCCGAGCGACTCGATCTGGAAGTAGACGTCGTCGAACACGAAGGGGGCGTCATGGGCCCAAACCTCGATGCCGAGCGCTTCGAGACTGGCGCCGACATCGCCGCTGGTCTGCATCAGCACCAGGTCGGGGTCGTAGGAGGCGATGGCTTCGATGTTGGGGTTCCAGCCGTCGAGGTCCGTAACCGGCGCCTCCGCGGGGTAGTACGAGAACTGGTCGACGGCGACCACGCGGTCACCCGCACCGATGGCGAAGACCATCTCCGTCGCGGTCGGCGAAATCGAGACAATGCGCTGATAGGCGTGTTCATCTTCGTCGAGCGCGGCAGCAGGCTCCGTCGTTGTCGCCGCCGCGGCCTCGGTTGTCGTTGACGCAGGCGCCTCGGTTGTCGTCGAGGGGGGTTCCTCAACCGGTTCCGGCTGCGGTGCAGCGGTGGTCGATGTGACGGTGGTGGCAGGCGCTTGTGCAGTGCTGTCGTCGCCGTCGTCGCTGCCGCAGGCCGCAGCCAGCAGCAGCATCGGCGTGGCCATACACAAGAGCCTCAGTACCAATTGACGGGCTCGGGCGTTGGAACGGATCACGGTGTTCTCCCTTCTGCTCGAGTTCGGGGCCGAGCAGCGGGAGTGCCACCGCACGAGCCTCCCCTTACCTCGAGGGTCGGATCGTCATGCCGGCAGCCAGGCGATCGGACTCATCCTGCCGGCCGGGGCCGGCGAGCATCACCGCTGCGGGACAGTGCCGGGTTCTCACCGGCTTCGCTGCCTGTCGGCACTCCGGAGCCTAGCCGCGCCGGAAGCGGCGGGCCCTTCAGACAGTTACTGATCCGCGGTCAGCGGCAGACGGGCTCGTAGCGCAGGCCCTGATCGGCCAGGCGCTCCATGGCCATGTCCAGTCCCTGGACCGTGTTGGAGCGATTGCCGCCGCCGTCGTGCAGCAGGATGACTGCTCCGGTCGGCGCCCACTGCACGAGGTAGTCGGCGATCTCCGTCGCCGGGGGGTTCATCCAGTCCATGGGGCTGCCGTCCCACGTCAGTACCGACAGTCCGTGGCCCGCGGCCCACTCCCTGGTGTGAGCGCCGATCGACCCGTACGGCGGCCGCAGGCACGGCGTGGCAAGATCCCCCAGGATCGCCTCTGTCCGGCCGACCGTCTCGTCGAATGCCGGCCGGGTCAGGGTGGCCAGATCCTCGTGGTTCCAGGTGTGGTTGGCGAGGGTGTGGCCCTCCGCCGCGATCCGTTCGATGATGTCGGGGTAGGCCCGCGCCAGCCGGCCCACCACGAAGAATGTGGCCTTGGCGTCGTGGCGGGCCAGGATGTCGAGCACCTGCGGTGTGTACTCCGCGTGTGGGCCGTCGTCGAAGGTCAAGTACACGACGCCGTCGCCGGCCGGCTTGGGCGGTCTCGGCAGGCGCACGATCGGCGCGGTTGTGGTCGTCGCGGGGCTGGCCTCAACCACCGGGAGCACTTCGATCGTCAGCCGATAGTCGACCGGACCGGCGTGGGAGGAGAACACGGTCACCTGCCACGGGCCGCTGACGGGCAGCTCTGTGGTCACCAGCTGCGACCGCTGCGAGGCCGGGGCGACCACGAGATCGTCGAGGCGGACATCAAGCCACGCCCCCGGAGGCGCGTCGAGCGTGGCGGTGAACGGCTGGCCCTGCGATGCCTGCACCGTGTAGGTCTGCCGCTCCCGGAAGTCGATGGACCCGGACTGCACCGCGCTGACCGCTCCCGGATCGAACCGGACATCGATCACTGGACGCCCGGGACCGGGCAGGGGCACGTCCTCGATGGGCTCGGTGCCGGCGACCGCGACAACCGGCGCCCCACCCGACACGTCGATCTCCAGCATCGTGCGTGTGGTGATGATCGTGAAGGGCTCGTCCAGACCCCGATCGAACAGCGACACCTCGATCAGCCCGTCCTGCACCCAGATGCTGTCCATGACTATGCGGTCTCCGGCCAGGACCGGCGACCGAGCCACCGCAGTGCCCGCCTCGTTGATCACGGGTACCACATAGTGGAAGACTCCCGTCCCTGCCGAGCGCACGACGACGTGGGCGGCTAGATCCTCATCGCCGTCTCCGTCGAGGTCGCCCTGAGCCGCCCGGTTCCTCAGCGTGAAGGTGCTCGCCGACTCGCCACCATAGGTGACGGTGGCCCGCCCCCCCTCGAGCTGCACAGAGTCGCCGTCGATCTCGATGACGAGACTCTCGAGGTCCTTCCAATCGATGGTCTCGGGCTCTGTGGGCGCTTGGTCCGGAAGGCTCTCGCTCGGCGCGGCGGTAGTGGGCGTCGCCTCCGGCACGGTCGGTGTGGTCACCGCCGTCGAAGTCGTGGTTGTCGTGGAGGTGGAACGGGCGGTCGTGGGAGCAGTCGTCTCCGTCGGCGGTTCGGCCGCATCTGTCAACGGTGGGTCAGGCGGGGGTGAGCTCGCACCGCTGCATCCGGCGGCCAGCATGGCCAGCCCGGCAAGGACCGCGAGTCCCCTGGCCGACGGCCGCCGTCTCATAGTGGCCACTATATTTCTTGGTGCAGTCGGCAAGGGGTCCAGAATCTCGTGCAGTCGGCTCATCAGTCCGGGTCGGGGGCGATGCGCTGCAGGATCCGTAGGGAGCCGGCTACGGCCTGCTCCCTGAAGCATCCGTCGGCCAGGGCACGGCACCAGATCTCGTACGGTGGGCGGCCGCCGTCGGCAGGATTCTCGAACACGTCGTGTATGGCCAGCAACCCGCCCGGCCTTACATGAGGGGACCAGCCCTCGTAGTCGCGGTGAGCCGGTTCCGCGCCGTGGCCGCCGTCGATGAACACCAGGGCCAGCGGTGTGGCCCACAGCGACGCCAGCGTGGGCGAGTCGCCCACCACGGCCACGACGGTCTGCTCCAGCCCGGCGTCGCGGATGGTGCGGCGGAAGAACGGCAGCGTGTCGATCACGCCCAGGTCGGCGTCCACCACCTCCGGGTCGTGATGCTCCCAGCCGGCCTGGTTCTCCTCGGAGCCGCGGTGGTGGTCGACGCAGAACAGGATCCTCCCGTCCCGTTGAGCCGCCGCGCCCAGGTACACCGCCGACTTCCCGCAGTAGCTGCCCACCTCCAGCAGCGGTCCGTCCACTTCGACCGAGACGGCGGCCTCGTAGAGAGCCAGCCCCTCATCGGGCGGCATGAAGCCCCGGGCCGCCTCGGCCGCACAGCGCAGGCGGTCCTCCATCAGTTGCTGTGGGCCCGCGGCCACATCACCCGGTCTAGGAAGACGTACTTGGCCACCCACACCGTCCCGTAGGCGGCGAGGTTGCCGGCCACCACGAACACCGTCTCGGATGTGAACTCCTCCACCACCCACACCGCGGCCGACGAGAGCAGCAGCCCGATCAGCGCCATCACCCAGAACGTGAGCACCTCGCCGGCCAGCCGGTGGGGCCCGCTGCGCTGCCAGACCCAGGCCCGGCTCAGCAGGTAGGCGGGCACTGTGCTTACCATCCATGCGGCCAGGTTGGCTCCGACCGCCGGCCAGCCCAACAGCCCGTGGCAGATGGCCAGCACACTCACCCCGACGCTCACGTTGACCACCGACACGCCGCAGTAGCGCAAGGCCTTGAGGCCGTGCTCGGCTCTCAGCCGCTGCAGGGTGGACATCGGTGACCCGCTCACTGGATCGCAGACTATTGCGGGCCGCCGCCGGCCGGGCATCCGCAGTTTGCACCGCTGCGGGGGCATCATGGACGGATGCAGACCGCGCTCGACAACGTGGTGGCCCTGCTCGACCTGGAGGCCATCGAGGTCAACATCTTCCGGGGCCGCTCGCCCGACGACGACCGGCAGAGGATCTTCGGCGGTCAGGTGGCCGGCCAGGCGCTGGTGGCCGCGGCCCGCACGGTTGAGCGGGGCGCGGTGCATTCGCTGCACGCCTACTTCCTGCGGGCCGGCGACCCCAAGGCGCCGGTGCTCTACGACGTGGACCGGATCCGGGACGGCCGCTCGTTCACCACCCGGCGGGTGGTGGCCATCCAGCACGGCAGGGCCATCTTCCAGCTCGCCGCGTCGTTCCATGTGGCCGAGGACGGCTACGAGCATCTGGAGCCGATGCCGGACGTGCCCGACCCCGAGACGCTCGAGTCGCGCGCCGAGCGCCTCAGGGCCGCCAACCCCGACCGGCACCATCCCGACCGCATGATGGCGCTCGACATCAGGTACGTGACCACCAGCCCGCTCGACCGCAGCGGTCCGCTGCCGCCCACCCAGAGGGTGTGGATGCGGGCTAACGGGACCCTCGGCGACGACGAAGTGCTGCACACCTGCCTGCTCACCTACGCCAGCGACATGACCCTGCTCGACACCACGCTGGCTCCCCACGGAACCAGCGCGGCCCACCCGGGCGTCATGTTGGCCAGCCTCGACCACGCCATGTGGTTCCACGGTCCGTTCCGGGCCGACGAGTGGCTGCTGTACGACCAGCACACCCCGGCAGCGAGCGGTGCCCGGGGCCTGGCCACCGGCCGGGTGTTCACCCGCGACGGCCGCCTAGTGGCGTCGGTGGTGCAGGAGGGCCTGATCCGTCCGATCGGCTGAATGGTTCGGGACGTTGGGCGCATACCCGGGGGGACGGTGACTCGTCGGCTCCGCCGTGTGTGGGTGGGCGCCGCGATGGTGGCGGTCATGGCGGCTGCGGGCGGGTGCGCGGCCGACGACGAGCTGCTGGCGCCAAGGCCCACGGTGCCCTCCGTGACCGCGGCCCCGGCACCGACCTCGGAGCCGCCCGCTGAAGAGACCGGGACAGTGGATCCGGAGCAGCCCGAACCCAGGCCCGACGGCAACATGTTCGCGGCCGATGTGGACGCCGAAGTGGTGCTGACGCTCGACGAGCCCATCGACATGGCGGTGGCGCCCGGCGACGACCTGGTATGGGTGGCGGAGCGGGCCGGCCTCGTCTCACGGGTGGACATCGAGCGCGGCGAGGTGGTGGAGACCATCCTCGACATCACCGCCGAGACCAGGGCCACCGGCGAGCAGGGCCTGCTCGGCATCGCGGTCACCGACCGCTGGCTGTTCGCGAACTTCACCGACCTGGCAGGCGACACCCGCGTCGAGGCTTTCGAGCGGGACGGGACCGGTCTCAGCGGCTGGCGGCGGACGATCCTCACCCAGCAGCAGCCGTTCAGGAACCACAACGGCGGCGACCTGGCCATCGGCGGGGACGGGCTGCTGTACATCGGCTTCGGCGACGGGGGCTCGGCGGGAGATCCGCTCGACGCCGGGCAGGACGCCACGACCTGGCTTGGAGCCGTCCTGCGGATCGAGCCGACGCCGGAAGCGGTCGAGCCGTACAACGTGCCCCCGGACAATCCCTTCTCGGCCGCCGACGGCCAGGATCCGGCCGGGCGGCCCGAGATCTTCCTGACCGGGGTGCGCAACCCGTGGCGGTTCTCGTTCGACCGGGACAGGGGCGACCTGTGGATCGCGGATGTGGGACAGGACCGCTACGAGGAGGTGACGGTGCTGCTAGCCGCCGACGGCGGCGGGCTGGGAGCCAATCTGGGCTGGCGCCTGCGCGAGGGCCTGCACTCCTACGCCGGCGACGAGCCGCCCAGCCACGCCGACCCGGTGTGGGAGTACGGCCAGGACGACGGCTGCAGCGTAACCGGCGGGTTCGTGTACCGGGGGTCGGCCATCGAGGACCTCTACGGCGCCTACGTCTTCGGCGACTACTGCACGTCGCGCCTGTGGGCGGTGCAGATCTCCACCGGAGAAGTCGAGTTCCGGGACCTGGGGGTGGAGGTGCCGGGCGGCGCGCTGGCGTCATTCGGCGAGGACGCTCAGGGCGAGCTCTACACGCTGTCGCTCAACGGCCCCGTGGCACGGATCGTTCCCAGCTGACAGCGGGCCGCGGATGGGCGCCGGTGCCGGCCGGAGCGACCGGCGGCGGCCCTCTTCGTCTACCCTCCGCTGTCGTGACTGCACCCGGAGGCGAGATGGAGCCCGAGGCCGCCGAGGTCGAGGTCCGCGAGTGCCTGGCCGTCACCGACGACCTTGTGGAGGCGATGGACCGGCTGATCCCGCAGCTGTCGTCGTCGAACCCGCCCCCCAGCCGGGCCGAGCTCGCCGAGATCGTGGCGTCGCCCGCGACGGTGCTGTTCGTGGCCCGGCACCGGGGGCGCATCGTCGGCGCGCTCACCCTGGTCGCCTTCCGCATCCCCACCGGCGTGCGCACCCGCATAGAGGACGTGGTGGTGGACAAGACGATGCGGGGCCGGCGGGTGGGTGAGATGCTCAGCGAGGCCGCGCTCGACAGGGCCCGACAGCTGGGGGCACGCAGCACGGACCTCACGTCGCGGCCCGCCCGGGAGGCCGCCAACCGCCTGTACGCCCGGATGGGCTTCCAGCAGCGGGAGTCGAACGTGTACCGCTACACGCTGTGACCGGCGTCGAGGCGGCCCCGCCCCTGTGGACGCCGTCGCCGGAGCGGGTGGCTGGGTCCAACCTCGAGCAGTTCAGGGCTTGGCTGCGCGACAGCCGCGGCGTCGACGCCGGCGACTTCGAGAGCCTGCACCGCTGGTCGGTGGAACACAGCGGCGAGTTCTGGGCCTCGGTGTGGGACTGGTGCGACGTCCAGGGCGACCGGGGCGAGCGCCTGGTCGAGATCCCCGGCGAGGACGCTTGCACCGACGGAGGCGACCGGCTACGGCGCACCCGGTTCCTGCCCGACGCCCGCCTGAACGTGGCCGAGAATCTGCTCGGACCGGTGTCCGACGACGTCGCGGTGATCTTCCGCGGCGAGGACGGCGAGGCCGCCGAACTCACCCGGTCCGAGCTGCACGACATGACCGGCCGGGTGCAGCAGCTGCTGATCGACGCCGGCGTCGGGCCCGGGGACCGGGTGGCGGCCTGGCTCCCCAACCGCCCCGAGACCTACGCCGTCATGCTGGCCGCGGCCGGGCTGGGCGCGGTGTTCAGCTCCACGTCGCCGGACTTCGGCACCACCGGGGTGCTGGACCGCTTCAGCCAGATATCGCCGACCGTGCTGTTCGCCTGCGCCGACTACCCCTACGGTGGCCGCCGCCACGACTGCACCGAGCGCCTGCGCGACATATCCGCCAACCTGGGTTCGCTCAACCGCACGGTGCTGGTGGAGCCGGGCTGGCTCGACGGCTACGGCGCCGGGTTCGGTGCAGCACCCACCCCGGTCGTGTTCCGGGAGCTGCCCTTCGACCACCCCTGGTACGTGCTGTACTCCTCGGGCACCACCGGCCCGCCCAAGTGCATCGTGCACCGGACCGGCGGGCTGCTGGTCAAGCACCTGTGCGAGCACCGGCTCCACTGCGATGTGCGGCCCGGCGACCGGGTGTTCTACTTCACCACCACCGGCTGGATGATGTGGAACTGGCTGGCCTCGACGCTCGCCTGCGGTGCCGCCGCAGTGCTGTACGACGGCTCGCCCGCCCACCCGGGGGCCGACCGGCTCTTCGACCTGGTCGACGAGACTCAGGTCACGCTGTTCGGCACGTCCGCCAAGTTCATCGACGCCTGCAGCAACGCCGGCATCCGGCCCGCGGCCACCCACGACCTGTCGTCGCTGCGCACCATCACCTCGACCGGCTCGACGCTGGTGGCCGAGGGGTTCGACTGGGTGCACGCCAACGTGAAGGCCGATGTGCACCTGGCGTCGATCTCGGGCGGCACCGACCTGTGCGGCTGCCTGGTGGCGGGTGATCCGACCGCGCCGGTGCACCGCGGCGAGATCCAGCGTCCCGGGTTGGGCATGGACATCGACGTGGTGGACTCGGAGGGCCGGTCGCTCCCCACCGGAGTCGAGGGCGAGCTGGTGTGCCGCGGCCCGTTCCCGTCCACGCCGCTGCGCTTCTGGGACGACCCCGGCGACGCCCGCTACCGGGTCGCCTACTTCGAGCGGATCGCCGGCGTCTGGCACCACGGCGACTTCGCGTCGCGGACCCCGTCGGGAGGGTTCGTTATCTCGGGCCGTTCCGACGCCACCCTCAATCCCGGCGGGGTGCGCATCGGCACCGCCGAGATCTACTCGCGCGTCGACAACCTCGACGAGGTGTCCGAGAGCATTGCGGTCGGCCAGCCGTGGGGGGCCGACACCCGCGTCGTGCTGTTCGTGCGGATGGCTCCCGGACATGAGCTGACCGACGAGCTGCGAGACACCATCCGGGTTCGCATCCGCTCGGAGCTGTCCCCGAGGCATGTGCCCGCAGTGATCGCCGCGGTGCCCGACATTCCCCGCACCCGGTCGGGCAAGATGACCGAGACGGCGGTGCGGGACGTGATCTGCGGGCGGCCGGTCCCCAACACGTCGGCGATGGCCAACCCGGAGGCCCTGGAGCACTTCCGCGACCGCCCCGAGCTGGCTTGACCGCGCCGGAGGCCGATACGGCCCGAGTTTCGGAACCGGCGGTATGGTGGCGCCCGTGTCGATAGAACCATCCCATGTCCGGTGGTCAGAGCCCAAACCACAGCTCGACGGCCCCACCCTGATTGCTGCCTTCGAGGGCTGGAACGACGCCGGAGACGCGGCCACCACCGCGGCCTCGCACCTGGCCGACCGCTGGGGATGCGAGCCGGTAGCCGAGATCGATCCCGAGCCGTTCTTCGACTTCACGGCCAGCCGTCCCATGGTGCGCCTGGATGACGGCAAGGCCCGGCACATCACATGGCCCGCCAACGAGGTGCGGGTGGCCCGCCTGGCCGACCCCGCCATCGACGCGGTGGTGCTGATCGGCACCGAGCCGCAGCTGCGGTGGCGCACCTTCTCCGAGCAGCTGGTCACCCTGGCCGCCTCGCTGGGGGTGAAGAGGGTTGTGACCCTGGGTGCACTGCTGGCCGAGGTGCCCCACAGCCGCGATGTGGAGGTGTACGGCTCCGCCGAGGACACCGAGCTGCGGGCCGAGCTCGACCTCACCCCGTCCGGCTACGAGGGCCCCACAGGAATCGTCGGGGTGCTCTCGTCCGCTTTCATGACCGCCGGCTACCCCACCGCCTCGTTCTGGTCGGCGGTGCCGTCGTACATGCCGGCCGCGCCCTCTCCCAAGGCGGCGCTCGCGCTGGTGAAGCGGGTGTGCACGGTGATGAGGGCCCCGGTTCCCATCTCCGACCTCGAGCAGCGGGCCGAGGCCTACGAGCGGGAGATCACCCGGATCGTGGCCGAGGACGACGAGACCGCCGAGTATGTCGGCCGCCTCGAGAAGGCCTGGGACGCCAGCCGGGAGCGAGCCCGCCCGAAGGCTTCCCTGCGCGACGACCCCGACCGGCTGGTGGCCGAGGTCGAGCAGTTCCTGCGTGACAGCGGCTAGCTAGCCCTCCACTCCGGTCTCGCCGCCTTGCCAGGGCGGGTCTCGGGGATGATCGAAGAGCACCTCTACGGACTCTCCACGGATGGCGCTGAAGGCGTGCGGGGCCCACAGCTCGGGTCGGGCGGTGCGCTCGGGCAGCTCGCCCTCGGCGAAGAAGCCCACGTCGGAGCATTCCAGCGGGTGCGGTTCGAGTTCCCCTCCGAGGCTGCGGCAGTGGAACACGATGGACACCAGCGGCACGCGGTGGAAGCCGAGTCGCATGCCGTCGAGGATGGCGATGGGACGGACCACCTCGCAGTCGATGCCGGTCTCCTCCCGGACCTCCTTGACGGCCACTTCCGACGGCGAGTAGCCGACGTCGGACCAGCCGGTGGGGTACAGCCACCAGCCGGAGTCGGCCCGCTGCACCAGCAGGATGCGGCCGTCGTCGTCGCCGACGATCGCGCCGACAGTGATCTTCGGCGTGACGTACCCGGCGATGCCCGAGCCGACGCCGTCGAGCCAGTCCTGCACCTGGTCGCCGGTGTCGATCCCGACCGCGCTGTGGGCCCGGATGTCGGCGGCCACGGCCAGCACCTCCTCGAAGCGCTCCTGCTCGTAACGGCTCTCGGTGAAGCCGAGCCCGGTCTGGGCTATGCCGGCCAGGCTCTCAGCCCAGCGCAGGATGTCGGCCTCGCCGGCGGGCCGGAGCCTTTGACCGTCACCGGCAGCCGTCGGTGTTCCCACGCCGGGCACCCTAACCCCTGGCGTTGGGGCGGTTGTCAGTAGGGCCAACCGCCCCGGTGCCCGAGCAGGCGGGTCAGGCGACCCATCCTGGCGACGATCAGGCACTTGATGGCGAGATTGCGAGCGAACCACGGCAGTTGAGCGGCCTGCCGGGCCGCGTCGATCAGGCGATCCCGGGGCAACAGGTCGGCGCGGCGGAATCCGGCCAGCGACCCGACGCGGCCGGTGTAGCTCCATCCGCGGCTGATCGCGGTGGTCGACAGCAGGGCCAGGGTCACGCCCACCGAGCTGAAGGCGTCGTGAACCAGCATCGTGCCACCGTCCCCGACCCGGTCGCCCCACCGCACGATGTCGGCCCGGGCCGGACCGAGGCGGTGGGCGCCGTCCACGAACAACAGGTCCACCTCGCCCGGCACGTCGTCCAGGGCGTCGGCCGACAGCTTGCGCACGTGCCTGACCCGGTTCCCCACCCCCGCGGCGACGAGGTTGTTGGTGAAGGCGGCATGGTCGGCGTCGCCGCGGGCCGCGTCGGGCGCGATCTCCTGGGGGCCGCGGTCGCCGCCTCCGTGCGGGTCGATGGCCACCACCTCGGCATCAGCGGGCGCGGCCCAGGCCAGCACGATGGTGGAGCGGCCCCTGAAGCTGCCGATCTCGACGATGGTCGCACCCGGGCCCAGCTGCCGGGCCGCGTCGAACAGCCTCCGGCCCTGCTCGGGGGTCAGCCAGCCTTCGACGGCGCCGGCGCGGTCCCAGACCGCCCTGAAGCCGGCGGGCGCCCCGGTCACTGGCGGGGCCTGCGGGGCCTATGGGTTGCGGCCACCCGCCCGGCCTCTAGCGGGTCCGTGCGAGGATCTCGTCGACGGGTCCGACCAGGCCGGTGACGAAGGGGCCGAATTCGGCGTAGGCGGCCGAGGCCCGGTCGTAGCGCATTGTGTACACGGTCTCCTTGAGGGCGCGGAGGTCCTCGCCGAAGAGGGTCACACCCCACTCCCAGTCGTCGAGCCCGGTGGAGGCGGTGACGAGCTGCACGATGCGTCCCGCGAATTTGCGCCCCGAGGCCCCGTGTTCGTGCATGAGCTCCTTGCGCTCGTCGAAGGGCAACTCGTACCAGTTCTGGCCGGCGTTGCGCCGTTTGGTCATGGGGTAGAAGCACCAGGCCGGCTTGCCGGGCGGGGGCAGTTTCGGGCGCAGGCGCATCTCGGCCATCTCCGCGGGCAGGCCCAGCGCGTACTCCGACAGCTCGGTGATCGACACGTAGCTGTCCACCACGTCGAGTCCGGCGCGCCCCAGCCCGGTCTGCAGGTCGCGCAGCGCCCAGGCGTCGTCGTGGAGGCCCATGAGGCACAGCTGCGCCTTGTGGCCCAGCACTGCCACCGTCACCACCTGGCCCCCGGCCTCGGTGGCCTGCTTCACCGCGCTCAGCACCCCGGCTTCGTCGGTGCCGGGCGTGCGGGCACAGAACAGGTGCACCACCGCCAGCCCGTCACCCACTCCCACCGGTTCGTCCATCACGGCAGTGTACGAAGCTCCGCCCGGCGGTCGGCTCTAGTAGTCGACGTAGACGGTCATGGCGCCGTTGCGGGCGAAGCCGGCCAGCTGCATCCCGGCCGCCTCCGCGGTGGCCGCGGCCAGCGCGGTGGGCGCGCTCACCGCCACGAGAGCCCGGAAGCCGCCGGCCCAGGCCTTGTGGACCAGCTCGAAGCTGGCCCGGCCGCTGACGACCAGACCGAGCCCGGTGGCCGGAAGCTCGCCGTCGAGGAACAGCCGGCCGATGAGCTTGTCCACCGCGTTGTGGCGGCCCACGTCCTCTCGCACGGTGGCCACTGACCCGTCGGTCGCCACCACCCCGGCGGCGTGGACCGCGCCGGTGGCGTCGAACAGCTCCTGTCCGGGCCGGAGCTCCTCGGGCGCGGCGGCCAGCGCCTCCCACGGCAGGGGGTCGCCGGTGACCGGAGTGAGCTTGGTGACGAGTTCGTCGATCTCGCTCGTGCCACAGAAACCGCACGACGAGGTGGTGGTGGTCAGCCGGGGCCGGGGAGGCGGCGCCTTGCCGCCGGTGGACACCGACACCACGTTGAAGTCGGTGGCCGCCGCGGAGCCCTTGGCGCAGTACTTGACCTGGGTGACCCCGTGACCGTCGAGCAGCCCCTCGGCGTAGCAGAAGCCGACGGCCAGCTCGAAGTCGTTGCCCGGGGTGCGCATGGTGGTGGCCACCCGCACGTCGTCGAGTTCGATGGCCATCGGCTCCTCGGAGGCCAGGCGGTCCGCTCGCCGGCTGCCGGGCGCCTCGTCGCCGCTCCAGGGCCGCACCAGCCGCTGCTGGCTCCTCGATTTGGTGGCCATGGCTCCAGACTAGAGCGGCCTCACCTGGACAGTTCTGCTCGTACGTGGTGGATCAGTTCCGCCTCGCCCACTGCGGCCATCCACAGCTCCGACACCAGCGTCGCGCCGGCCAGGCTGAGCCGGCGCCTCACCGCGGTGACGGACTTGGCCGTCGGGGTGAGGCCGACCCGGTCGGACTCCAGCTCGACGACCAGGCCGTCGGGTGTCGGGGTCACCGTGCCCACGTCTGTCTCCACGATCCCCGACGGCTGGGCCACCGTCAGCTCGACGGCCCCGTCGGGCTGTGCCCGCAGGTATCCGGCTTCGGCGTGCAGCGGCGCGCCGGTCGAGAGGTCCCGGCTGCGCTGGACCATCGACAGGAAAGGCTTGCCGACGTGGCCGAAGACGAGCTCCTCGGTGTAGGCGAAGTCGTCGATGGTGGGGTAGCTGCCCTCACCCGAGCCGCGCCAGGTCCCCAGCAGGGGCGCGAGCGGCTCGCACAGCGGATGCAGCTCGACCATGCCTCGACGCTACCCCGCCACCGGCTGAGCCCGTCCGTCGCGCCACCAGGTCCGCTGGTTCGTGTAGGCGTCGAAGCTCCGGAACCAGGTGATGTCCTCGGCGAGGGTCTCGGTGACGGTCCGGGTTCCGTCGGTGAATCCGGCGTCGAGGGTCCAGTGCCACACCCCGGGTCGGGCCAGCTCCCAGCGGCACTGTCGGTAGGACAGGTTCTGCTCGGCGGGTTGGGTGCCGTCAGCCGCGGCCGTGATGGGACAGGCGACGCTGGTGAGGTCGCCGCCGTCGTGCAGGCGCTGGGCTTCGGCCCGCTGGCCAGCGCTGAGGCGATCCCACATGCCGAGCCACTGGGCGAGGCCGCCGTGGGTCTCGACCGCGGTCCGGTGCGCCGGCACCCACGGCAGCATCTGCGTCACCGTCGCCCGGAGCCACTGAGCGGACCACACGCAACCGGCGCCTTTGTCCACGTCGAGCGCGTCGGCGGTGGCGACGCGGGGCCAGACCGGCGAGTTGGCGACCACGATGTGGCGGTCGCCGCCGGGCACTTCCGGATGCGGGGGCCACCGCTCGCCGGGCGATCCCTCCGGTAGGGCCTCAAGGAAGCTGTGCCAGCCGACCAGGGCGGCCAGCGCGGCCCGTTCGGCGTCGGTCGGATCCCAGATGCAGTCGCCCAGCAGCACAGTGATGGTTCCCTCGGAGCAGTAGTCGGCTTCGGTTCGGCCGGCGGCCTCGGCGGCGGCCCGGTCGGCGTTGAACGCGTCGAGGCGCTCGTCGCAGGCCCGGTAGGCGAGGTCGAGTTGCTGGGGGCCCGGGGAGTCGGGCCACAGGGTCAGGCACAGCGTCCACGCGGGGATCGCGCCCGGGCCGGCGTCGCAGGACGCGGCCAGCGCGGGAGCGCACCCCGCGCCGGGGTCCTCGCCGGTCCAGTGGCGCAGCTCGCCGGGGTAGGCGGCCTTGCCGTTGTTGGGGTTCCTGTAGATGGTGAGGTCAGTGGTGATCGAGGCGGTGCCGGCCTGCACGCAGCCGGAGACACCGGTGAGCGCAGTACCGGTGTCGGGATTGACCGGGTCATCGAGGGGACGCCGCAGGAACGACGTGAGCAGCTGGGCGTCGCTGAGGCAGGTTCCGTGATAGCCGCAGAGCGGGTTGTTGCCGTAGGTGCTGGCTGAGGTCTCGTCGAGGTCCCACAGGGATGGTCCGCCCGACGCTGCATGGACGCCGACACCGCCGCTGAGTTCGGGGTTGTGGCCCGCGATGAGGTCCAGGTGGGCTGCGTCGCCTTCGGGGTCGGTGTCCATGATCTCGTCGATCCGCAGCCCAGCCGTGAACAGCTCCGCAGCGAAGCTCAGGTTGTCGCTGCGGACGTGACCGACGTAGTAGCGGTACTTGTACCGCTGGCAGGTGTTGTAGCGCGAGTTCCACACATAGCAGTAGCGGACGCTGCTCTCGGCGGGCGCGTCGAACCCGGCGGTGTGGTAGGTCGTCCCGGCGACGTTGGCGAGCACATCGCGGGACACCGGCGGCGCGTCGGTGAAGCGGACCGCGACGGTGGCGACGCCGCCGGGGGTCTCGTAGGTGAAGGTGTCGGTGCCGGCGGCCCAGTGCCGGGGCCAGTACTGCACGCCGGCGTCGGTGGCGTCGTTCAGGTCGTCGCAGCCGACCAGACCCTGCCCGGTGGACAGCATCCTGGAGGTGGGACGGGCCTTGAACGCCCACGACGTGCACCGCTGCGCCTCCGGTGCCGGGACGGAGACCGGCCACTGGGCGGGGTCGGTGCAGTCCAGATCGGCGGGGCAGGCGTCGTTGGCCAGCAGTTCGCTGCGGGCGATCTTCACGAAGCGCCTGTCATCGATGTGGGGTACCCACCGTCCTGGTCGCGGCCACCACACCCACCGGCTGCCCTCGCTGTACGGCAGATCGGCCACCTCGTGGACGTTGACTTCGATGATGTCGCTGCTCGGCGGCGGGCCCTCCCGGCGGGCCACCCGGAACGTGACGGTGTCGCGCGAAGTGGAGTGGGTGGCGCTGTCCCAGTAGTCCGACGCCACCGCGGTGATCTGCAGCCAGTCGGCGTCTCCCCAGTCGGCCACATCCACCACGAAGGGGACGCTCACCAGATGGTCGGACGTGCCGGCACGGGCCAGGTCCCCGACGGTGACGGTCCAAGCTCCGGGGTCGTGCTCCTGGGCGGTGCCGTACCAGACGCCCGCTGCGCTGTCGCAGACCCGCTCGGCGGTCTGGGCCCATCCGACCGGGTTGGCGCACCCGCTGGCCCTGAAGTAGGAGCCGGAGTGGTTCGCCCCGGCGAAGCCGGCCTGCGCCGTGACCGACACCTGCAGGCAGTCGTAGTCGACGGCGGGATGGACGTTGAGTTCGTCGGCGCCGTCGCAGCGGTTGTCGGGGTTCCAGTCGAAGCCGGTGGAGGGCGGGTTCAGCACCGGCGTCGCCCCGGTGATGTGCAGCACCCGGTGGGTTACGGTCTGGCTGGTCTCCGCGCGCTGGGCGTCGCCGTCGTGGTCGGTGACCCACACCGGCACATAGTTCAGCCGCCGCCCCGAGCAGTGTGCGCGCCGCTCATGCGGCTCGTCGTAGGACGACCGCCGGGCGAGGTCCGGGAACAGGATCTCGAAGTTGGCGATACAGGAGTTCAAGATGCCCCCTGGAGGCGGTGCGGGCTCGCACCAGCCGTCGTCGGGGTTGCGGACATAGCCGCCCCCGATGGCGGAGCAGTCCTCGGGCCTGCAGCCCCCGTACTCGGAGAACCACACGAACCCCTCCCTGGAGCAGCTCTGGGGCTCGACCACTACCGGGTCGATGCCGGGCTCGGGCGGGGTGGTACGGGCCCATACCCCACAGAACGGCGGTTCATGGATCGAGGTGGCCACCGGAACCGGATCGAACCACATCGACTCGCCGATCTCATCGACGTTGGAGCGGTGGCCCTCGGCGTCGATGGGCCCGTCGGTGGTGCCCCAATCGTCTTCCAGGGGGCTCTGCCCCCAGCCCGACACTGTGCAATACCGCAGGCTCCACGTCGGGGGGTCGTGGATCTGCTCGACGCTGCTCACCAGCGTCCAGCCGCCCGGAGCCGAGTCCGAGCAATCCCCCCACAACACCTCCGTGAACAGGAACTCGCAAATCCGCTCCTGAGTGGCCCCAAGCCTGTGAACGGTCCCGACGCCCCAGTCGCAGCCCGATGGTACGTCGCAGCGAAAGGTGTGGGTCAGAAGTCTCGAATACTGGTAGCGGACAATCGTCGAGTGTTCGGCCGGGTCGAAGGCGCCCTCCCAGTCTTCAGAGGTCGCATGATCAGCCGAGGCAGACCCAGCCGCGACGACGGAGAGAACCAGGGTCAGACAAAGCAACCACGCGAGAGCGCGCCCGCCGGCGCTTACCGCCACACTCACTCAGCAGGGCCCGTCGTTGCCCGGGCCCCAGTTGTCCTGCTCGACACGCAACCGCCCGTCGCCCTCGCGCCATGCGTACGCGACAAACTGCCAGCCGACGTTGCCGACCCCGGCCAGCACAAAGGACTCGGCGGTGGTGCAGACGACGACCTGCCACCAGCCCGAGCCGATGTCCTCAATCTCGGTGACGATGCTTCGGCACCTGCCGTCTTCGCTGTACAGACAACTACCGACTTCGAGGGCGACTGGTTCGGAGCGGACGATGCGCCGGCCGCTGCCGGACACGAACGAGTCGTCCTCGTCGGGCACCAACGTGACCGGCTCGCCAACCGGCTCCGGCAACGGCTCAAAGACCCGGGTCGGGTTCACACACTGCGGAGGCGACAACGACGTGTCCCAGGTCCCCGCCACCAGATCGCAGATGTCGGCCCGGTCGACAGGCTGACCCACAACTGGCTCCGGCTCGGGGACGGGCGCGGGTTCAGGCTCAGGTTCGGGGACGGGCTCCGGCTCAGGCACCGGTTCGGGCTCAAGTTCAGGCTCCGCTTCGGGGACGGGCTCCGGCTCGGGCTCAGGCACCGGTTCGGGCTCCGGCTCGGGCTCGGGGAGGTCGAAGCTGGTGCCTTCAGGCACTGTGCCCTCAGCGATCACCTCGTCGGGAGCCGCAGCAGCCGGCACGGACGACTCAGGCACCACCACCTCGGGCACAGCCGGCTCGGGCAACACATCCATGTCGTTCCCGCGGGCCGCGGCCTCGGCGCCGGGGGCTTGAGCCGGCGCCGTCTCAAGGTTGCCGTCCCCAGCGGTACCGGCAGCGTCACGATTCCCGGCCTCGGTTGGCTTTACCGCCGCGGTGTCCAGCGGTGACAGCAGTTCAGGCGGGCTGGTGGTTGGAGCGAACGGAGCGGCATCGCCGTCCGCCGCATCTGGGCCGTCGTCGGAGCAGCTACCGGCCACAAGGACCGCGACGGCCACCGCAAGCAGGACGCGGCGTCGGGGTGGGCTCTGGCGGAGTGGAGGTGTCTGTCTGGTGATCGGAGCGCTCCTTGCATGCGTCGTATTAGAGCCAACGTTGGCGTCAGCCCAGCCGGGCCAGCGATGTAGTGGTGATAGCGGCGGCAGCTACGCCGACGCTCTAGGCGGCAACGACCCCCCAGGCCCTCAAGATGACAGCCGAGTGGTGTAGGCCAGCGATGGAGCGGCGACGGGAGATACGCCGACGCGCTATGCGGCAATTACTCCTGAGTCATCAAAATGACAGGAGATCACGAACTTATCTGGCCGCGGCGAGCGATCCAACCCGATGTCGCCGCCCAGATTTCTTGGTGCGATTTGTGTGGACTGACTGCGCAGAACTAACCCGAGATTCCCCCCGGGGGTCTGAGCAGGCCGTGTACTAGCGATTCGGCGAACTAGAAGTCCATGTCGGGCATGCCGCCGCCCGCGGGCCCGTCCTCGGGAGCCTCGGCGATGACCGCCTCGGTGGTGAGGAACAGACCCGCGATCGAGCCCGCGTTCTGCAGGGCCGAGCGGGTGACCTTGGCCGCGTCGATGATCCCGGCCGCGATCAGGTCCTCGTAGTCGCCGGTGGCGGCATTTAGCCCGTCGGGGCCGCTCAGGTTGCGGACCCGCTCGACCACCACGCCGCCCTCGAGGCCGGCGTTCACTGCGATCTGGTTGAGAGGAGCGACCAGTGCCTTGGCCACGATGCGGGACCCGGTCTTCTCGTCGGCGTCGCTGAGCCCGTTGGCCGCGGCTTCCACCGCGTCGACAGCCCGGAGCAGGGTCACACCGCCGCCGGCGACGACGCCTTCCTCGATGGCTGCCTTGGTGGTGCTGACCGCGTCCTCGATGCGGTGCTTCTTCTCCTTGAGCTCCACCTCGGTGGCGGCGCCCACCTTCAGCACGGCCACGCCGCCGGAGAGCTTGGCCAGGCGCTCCTGGAGCTTCTCGCGGTCGTAGTCGGAGTCGGTGTTGTCGATCTCGCCCTTGATCTGGTTGATGCGCCCGGCCACGTCCGAGGCATCTCCGGCTCCCTCGACGATGGTGGTCTCGTCCTTGGTGACGATCACCTTGCGGGCCTGGCCCAGCATGTCGACGCCGACACTGTCGAGCTTGAGGCCGACCTCTTCGCTGATGACCTGGCCGCCGGTGAGGATGGCCATGTCCTGCAGCATCGCCTTGCGGCGGTCGCCGAAGCCGGGGGCCTTCACGGCCACCGAGGTGAACGTGCCGCGGATCTTGTTGACGACCAGCGTGGCCAGAGCCTCGCCCTCGACGTCCTCAGCGATGATCAGCAGCGGCTTGCCGCCCTGCATGACCTTCTCCAGCACGGGCACGAGGTCGCGCACGTTGGAGATCTTCGAGCCGACCAGCAGAAGGTACGGGCCGTCCAGAACCGACTCCATGCGCTCGGGGTCGGTCACGAAGTAGGGGGAGATGTAGCCCTTGTCGAAGCGCATGCCCTCGACGGTCTCCATCTCCAGCCCGAAGGTCTGGCCCTCCTCGACGGTGATCACGCCGTCCTTGCCGACCTTGTCGATCGCGTCGGAGATAGTGGAGCCGATCTCGGGATCGGCGGCCGAGATGGCGGCCACGTTGGCGATCTGGGCCTTGTCGGAGGACACGTCGTGGCTGTTGTCCTTGATGGACTCCACGGCCGCGTCGACGGCGGCCTCGATGCCTCGCTTGAGCGACATCGGGTTGGCGCCCGCGGCCACGTTGCGCAGGCCCTCGCGCACCATCGCCCACGCCAGCACGGTGGCGGTGGTGGTGCCGTCACCGGCGACGTCGTCGGTCTTCTTGGCGACCTCCTTGACCAGCTCGGCGCCGATCTTCTCGTAGGGGTCCTCCAGCTCGATCTCCTTGGCGATCGACACGCCATCGTTGGTGATGGTGGGAGCGCCCCACTTCTTGTCGAGCACGACGTTGCGGCCCTTGGGGCCCAGCGTGACGCGAACCGCGTCGGCGAGCTGGTTCATGCCCCGCTCGAGGGAACGGCGAGCCTGCTCGTCGAACTGGATCGTCTTGGCCATTTTGAACCTCCGGAAACGGCCCTCAGGCGGGCCGGCAGTCTCTTGGTTTGCCTGGGTTGGCACTCGCGTGCCACGAGTGCCAATTCAACCGGCGCAGACCCGCGATGACAACCCGTCGAGCCGGAATATGGCGGCCCTGATCCGGCCGGAGGCGAGGATCGAACAGGCGGCTGGGCTAGGCGCGTCCGCCGGCCACGGCCGGGACGATGCTCACGGTGGCGCCATCGGCCACAGCGGTACCGAGCCCGTCGAGGAAGCGCACGTCGTCGTCGCTGACGAACACGTTGACGAAGCGGCGCAGCTCGCCCGCCTCGTCGAGGATCCTGTCGCGGAACCCGGGATGGGACGACTCCAGCGACTCGAGCACCTCCGCGAGGGTGGCGCCGTCCACGGCCACCTCCGACGCTCCGGCGGTGAGCGCTCTAAGCGTGGTGGGCACTCGGACGGTGACGGCCATGACGTTCCTCGCTGGGCTCGCGACAGGACTGACGGGACGGGCCATGGTACAAGAGGCCGAGCGAATAGACGAGACGATGCGGTCCATACGGCGCGAGGCCGTGGCCCGAGCGGCCCGTGAGCGCAGCGAACAAGAGCGGGAATGACCCACGCCGCGGCGCGAGGCGCTGGCACCCTCTTTCGGGCGCTCTACAGGCGCAGCGATAGGATCGGCTTGTGGGATCGCCCATGGAGAGAGCGACCGGTGGAGTGGTGGAGCTGCTGGGTCGCCTGCCCTGGCCGGCCCATATCATCCTGGGAGCGCTGACCGTGGTCGGCGCGGTCACGATGGTGCGGTGGATCATCTCCATCTTCGCCGTGCTGATCACCCTGCTGATGATCCTGGTAGTGCTGGTGGCCCTGGCCTGGCTGGCCCTGACCGGAAGACTGCGACGCTAAGGGTCGCCTCGGAGGGCGACCTCGACGACTTCTCTCACACAGCCGCAGGGGTCGGCGTGGGCCCGCTGCGAGCCGAACCGGGCGGTCAGGTCGACCAACTCCACGTTCTCGAGCACAGGCGCCGTCGGGTCGCGGCTCCCCACCACCGCCAGCACCCTTGTGCCCGACCGGGCCGCCAGTTCAGCCACGCCGGTGACCACCTTGCCCTCCAGGGACGTGGCGTCGTAGCGGCCCTCGCCGGTGACGGCCACATCGGCGTCGGCGATGCGCTCCCGCAGGCCGATCTCGTCGGCGACCACCTCGAAGCCGCCGACCAGGCTGGCGCCCCGAGCGGCGAGACCGCCGGCCAGGCCCCCGGCCGCGCCCGCTCCGGGCAGCGCGGCGACGTCGACCCCGAAGTCGCGCTCGTACATCTCGGTCAGGGTCCTCAGGCGCCGCGTCAACAGCTCGACCTGCGCCGGAGAAGCCCCCTTCTGCGGGCCGAAGACGGCGGCTGCGTCCACGAAGGCGGTGCGGACGTCGCAGGCCACGATCATCTCCACGCCCGACATGCGGGCAGGCGACGGCAGGGCCCGCACCGCTGGTAGGCCGCCGTCGGTGGTGGCCGAGCCGCCCACCGCCACCAGCACTCGGCGGGCGCCGGCTGAGACCGCCTCGGCGATCAGCTCGCCGGTGCCGGCCGTGGTGGCGTTGACGGGATCGTTGCCGGATGCGCCACCGGCCAGGGCGAGACCCGAGGCGAGCGCCATCTCGATGACGGCCACGCCGCGGCTGAGCCGCCAGGGCGCGGCGACGGGCTCGCCCAGCGGCCCGGTTACCACCGACGTCCGGGTGGGGCCGCCCAGCGCGTCCAGGGTGCCCTCGCCGCCGTCGGCCATCGGCGCGGTGTCACACGACGCCGTGACGGCGGCGGCAGCCTCAGCGACCGCCGCGGCTATCTCGGCGGCCGAGGCGGTTCCCCGGAACTTGTCGGGCGCGGCCAGCACTCGCACATCCGACATTCTCGCGTCACGGCGGGGCTGTCAGCGCCCCGCTTCCGGTGCCGCCTAGCCGGCTGCGACCGGATCGGGGTCCAGGATCACGTTGTCGGTGCCGACCACCACGAAGATGTTGAACGTCTCGAGGTCCTGAGGCGTCTCCGGGTTCCGGATCAGCGTCATGATGGTTGCCGGCGCGGGAGTCAGCAGGTCCGCCGGAGCTCCCAGGGCGGAGGCGACTGCCTTGGCGTCGTCGCCGTAGCCGGGCCGGTAGTAGATGACCGACTCGCCGACGCGGTCCTGTTCGGTGTTCTTGGCCGCGGTCACATAACCGCTGGCGTTGAGAATGCCCGCCGTCCGGCCGGCCCGACCCCTGTCGCCGGTGCCGTTGGCCACAGCCACCTTCACCTCGCCGGGCGGCCGCGTGACGATCGGGGGTTGGGTCGTGGTCGTGGTGGTAGTCGTCGTCGTTGTCGTCTCCACGGCCGCCGGATCGTCCCCGTTCTCGCCGTTGTCGGGGTCGGTCGATGTCTGACCGGTGCCGTTCCCTGCAGTGGCGGTGGTGTCGTCGGCCCCGTCGAAGCCGCGGGCGAGCAGGAACGCTCCCACTGCAATTGCGACGGCAACAAGCAGAATCGCCCGTCCCGCCGAGCCTCCTCCCGCAGAGTGACCATGGGGGGCTGTCATGACTTGAACCTTAGCGGGTGTCGCTCGGCGCGTCTCGCACCCGGTTGGACCAAAGTGGGCTCAGACATCGGAGCCTCCCGAGGCACCGGCGCGGCCGGCCGCTGATCCCGTCGCGTGCCCGACGGCGAGACGTCCGGCCCGGGTACCGCTGCGGACCGCTCCCTCCATCGTGGCCGGCCAGCCAGTGTCCGACCATGCCCCGGCCAGGTACACGCCCGGCAGGCCGCATTCGGCGCCGGCGCGGAGGCTGTCGGTGCCCGGCGCCCCGAGGAAGGTGGCCGAATGCTCGCGGGTGACGATCGACTCGGTGACGGTAGCGCTGGCCGCGGCGGGCAGCAGGCGGGCCAGCTCGGCCGTGAAGTGAGACACAAGGTCGGCGGCCGGGCGGCCGATGTAGGCCTCGGCGGCCGACAGCGACACGGCCAGGCACTGCCGGCCGTCGTCGAGCCCGGCGCCATCGGTGCGGTCGAACACGAACTGCGCGTCGGTGCCGATTCCGGCGAAGAGGGCCATGTCGGTTACTGGCCGGTCGTACACCAGATGGACGTTCACGATGGGCGAGGTGCCCAACTCGTGGAGGCGGTCCTGGAACGCCACCGTGCCAGGCGGCAGCAGCGCCCCGACGGCGTCATGGGGCACGGCCACCACCACGGCGTCGGCCTCCAGGGTCTGCCCGTCGGCGCGGACCTCCAGGCCGCCGGACGCTGCGGGCCGTACCGCCGTAACCGGGACCCGGATCGAGACCCGGCCGCCGGCGGCCTCCAGGGCCCGCCGGGCCGCGTCTCCGTGAAGGGCCGACAGCGGCATCCGGGCCCAGCCGATGTCGGCCCCGGCGGCCTCGGTGAGCAGCCCGGTCACGAACACCTTGGCGGCCAGCTTGAGGGAGGCGTCGGCCGCGCCGACATTGACGGTCGGCAGCACGATCAGGTTCCAGAAGGTCTCGGTGGCTGTCCGGTCCTGGCCGTGGGCCGACAGCCAGTCGCCGAAGGCGGTGTCGTCGAGGGACGGATCGTCGGGGTCGAGCCTCCGCATGGCCAGCCCGGCGCGCAGCACCGCCATCCGCTGGCGCAGGTTCAGGTGGGGGTAGGTCAGCAGGGCCGGGGCGAGGTGCAGTGGGGCGGGGCCGCCGGTGCGCCTGATGGACCCGACCGGCCCGCCGGGTGCCAGCACCGGCACGTCCAGCCGGCTCTGCATGAACACGCCGCCGGCTGATCCGATGCGCTCCAGGAAGGCCTGGTAGGCGGTGCAGCACCGCATGAAGACGTGCTGGCCGTTGTCGAACCACACGCCGTGGCGTTCGAAGGACCAGGTGGCGCCGCCGAGACGGGGACGCCGCTCGAGCAGCGTCACCTCGGCGCCGCGGTCGGCTGCCTCCAGCCCGGCGGACAGCCCGGCCAGACCGCCGCCGACGACCACCACCCGCGGCCGCTCACCCGGGGCGTTCACGGCCGCAGCCCGCTGAGGCTGCGGGCGGCCACGAGGCCCTTCTCCCAGGCGGGCACGCTGACGCGCCGCTCGAGCGGGGCGGCGGGCTGCGCCAGGATGCGGGCCAGCAGGCGCCGGTAGATGCCGGCCATGGCCGCGGTGCAGGCCCGGCTCCGGTGGTCGAGGTGGTCCAGCAGCACCAGGCCGCGCTCGAACCACATGACCGCCTGGCCGGCCACGAACTGCACCAGCGCGGCGACGCTCTCCGGCGGCGCCCACTGGCCGGGTTCGATCCCGAATCGTTCTCGTTCCTGTTCGGGCAGGTAGATGCGCCCCATCCGGTGGTCCTCGGAGATGTCGCGCAGCATGTTGGTGAGCTGGAGGGCCACGCCCAAGTCGTCGGCGAGCTCCTCGGCCGGCGGCGCGGCCTCCGATCCGGGCCCATGGCCGATCGGACGTCTCGGCGCCCGGGTGCCGAAGACTCCCAGCGACAGGCGCCCCACCGATCCGGCCACCAGGCGGCAGTAGCGCACGGTGTCGTCCATGGTTGCGTAGGTCTCGCCCCGCACGTCGTGCTCGCAGCCCTCGACGATCTCGTGCAGGGCGGCTACCGGGATCGGGTAGGCCGCGGCGGCGTGGGCCACCCCGGCCAGCACCGGGTCGTCGGGGTCTTCCACCCGGCCCGCCTCGAGGGCCTCGATCACCGAGTGGAGGTCGCTCAACGCGGCGAGTTTGCGTTCCTGGGGCCAGTCGCCGTCGCCGACGTCGTCGATGCGGCGGGCCATGGCGTACAGCGCGGCCATGGCTCTTCGTTTGGGGGGCGGCAGCAGGCGGATGCCGTACGCGAAGTTGCGGGCCTCCGACCAGGTGATCTCCTCGCAGCGGCGGTAGGCCGCCTCGGCGTCGATCACGCCGGGCCGGCCCCGCGCCTGATCAGGCTCGGGCCGTACACGCCGGCCAGCCGGCCCAGCACCCGGGCCGGGCCGGCCTTGGGGGTCCGGCCCAGCACGTCGAAGCCGGCGGCCTGGATCGCGTCGAGGTTGGCGAGCCCTCCGGCCACGAACCCGGCCACGGCCAGGCGGGCCGATCCACGCAGCGAAGCCACCAGCGGTCCGCCCCGGTCGAGCATGGCGCGGGCCCGGCTGGCCTCGTAGGCGACCAAGCCTCTGAGGCTCGCCGAGGCAACGGGTGCTCGCAGGTCGTCGGCGGCGACGCCGAAGCGCTCCATGTCCTCCACCGGCAAGTACACCCTCCCCATCGCGGCGTCCTCGGCCACGTCCTGGAGGTGCTCCAGCACCTGCAGCCCGCTGCACACGTCGTCGGAGGCGGCCACCCGCTCCGGGGTGGATGCCTCGAAGACGGCCAGCACGAGGTGCCCGACGGGGTTGGCCGACAGCTTGCAGTACCCGAGCAGTTCGTCGAAGTCCTCGTAGCGGGACTTGTGCTGGTCGAGCCGGTTGGCGGCCAGCAGCTGGTCGAAGGGTTCGCGGGCCAGCCCGAAGCGCTGCACCGTCGGTGCCAGCTGGACGAAGGCCTCGTGGCGGGGGGTTCCGGCGAACAGGCTGTCGAGCTGGTCCTCGACCCAGTCGAGGGCGGCGTGGCGGTCGCCGGGGTATTCGTCACCGAGGTTGTCGACGAGCCGGGCGTACCCGTAGATGGCCCGCAGATGGTCCCGCACTGCTCGGGGCAGCAGCCGCAATGCGACGGGGAAGTTCTCACCGGAGGCTCGTGCCATGACCGCCTCGAGGGCGGCATGACTCTCGACGGCCTCTCCCCCGGCCGACTCCCCGCCGGGCTCCGCCGACGACCCCTGCGGCGATGCCCTCACCGGGCCGAAGCTACCACCCAAGCCGCGGTGGACGATCGACGAGCGCCGTTCCTGGCCGAGCCCGGCCGCACCTAAGTAGAGTGACTTACTGCATGAATTAATGAAAATTATTTGAAAGGGTTGTAATCAGAAGAGAATTAGCATTAACTGCTTCTCCATGATGTTTCAGTCATCCAGCCTGTCTATCGGGTCAGGCCCTGAGCGGATGGTCTAGGAGCCGCCGATGGCCACGAATGCCGCCCCCTTGTCGGGTCAGGCCCGGAGATTGGCGGCCGCGGCGCTGATCGTCGTGGTCGTGGCCGTGTCGGTGTGGCTGTTCGGACGCCCCGAGCGCTCCGAGCCTGCGGTGCAGGTCGTGGCGACCGCCGAGGACTGGGCGGCCCGCCGCGAGCCCGGCCAATTCGTGACAGTCGAGATGCCCGAGAAGACCGCCGCCCTGTTCGTGACCCCCGCGGAGCTGGCCGGGAGGGTTCCTGCGGTGGCGGTGCCTGCCGGGACGGTGCTGTCGGAGTCCTTGCTGGCCGGTCCCGGTACCGGTTCCGCGGCGGACCCGTCGGCGGCGCTGCTCGCGGTGGCGGTCGATCCGTCGCTGTGGCCCGATCCGGGTCCAGCGACCGGGGCGGTCGCGGTACTCGCAGCTGAGCCGGGAGGGTGCGCGGCCGCGGTCATGCCCATCGTGGCCGCCGGTGACGGCAGCGTGGTGGTGGAGGCCGGGCCTGAACTGGCGGCGCGGCTGGGCCCGGCGGTGTGGTGGATATGGGAGGCACCGGCCGCGGGCTGGCCGGGATGCCCGGACGGCGCCGCGTACACGGTCGTCCACCTCGGGGGGTGATGCGGGATGTTGATGGTCTCAGCCGATCGCGACCTTGATCGCCACGCCGCGGACTGGGTCGTCCGCACCATCATCGAGGGTGTCCGGGCCTCGGCCCCCGACGCCGTGGTGGGCGAATCGCTGGCCGACCCGGCGCTGGCCGCGGCGCCGGACAGGGCGTCGGTCGCCGCGGTCGATCCCGCGGAGAGCGAGACCGTGCTGCGGGCCGCAGCGGCTGCGGCCGCGGGGGTGGTGTGGGTGACGGGCGGATCGGGACGGGGTCTGCGCAGCCGGCTAGGCCTGAATGCAGGGCCGGCGTCGAGGGTACCCATCGCGCTGGTTGTCATATCGAGCCACGAGGTAGACATTGCCGAGCTGCGGGTGCTGGCCGGCGTCCAGGTGGTCAGGGCGGTGCCGCCCTTGCCGACCCGGCGGTCCGAGAAGAAGTTGCATCGCTTGGGCCGCTCGCTGGGCTCGCTGGCCGCGGCGCCCCAGCGCATGGACGGAGCCGATGCCGCCGTGCGCCGCGAGTCCGCGGCCGCGGCGGCCGCCCATCGCCTGCGCGGCCTACTCGACGAGGGCGGGGTGGAGGAGTTCCAGATCCGGGGCGGTGAGTCGATGGTGGTCGAGTTCTCGGACGGAACCCGCGAGAGCCGCCCGTCGCCGTTCGGCTCCGACGACGAGCTGGTGGCCGCCTGCCGCTTCCTGGCGGCCTACTCGGGCGGGCGGCCCCAACGATTCGACGAACTCGACCCGCGGCTCGACACCCGCATCGGCGACCGATGGCGGCTGCACGCCGAGGCGTTCGTGTGCTCGCCGCCGACTCTGGTGCTGCGATCCAACATGGCCGGCGGGCGAACGCTGGCCGAGTTGGGGTTGTGCAGCCGGGAGCTGGCCGCGGTGCTGGTGGAGGCGACCGCCGGCAAGGTCCGGGCCAATGTGGTGGTGGCCGCAGCCATGGGCGGCGGCAAGACCACGCTGTGCCAGGCACTGCTGGCCGAGGTTCCCCCCGACGAGCGCATCGACACCATCGAGGACACGCCCGAACTGCGCCTGCGGGAGTACGGCATCCACCCCAACGCCTACGAGCGCCTCACCCGCGACGCCAACAACGACGGCGTGGGCAAGCACTCGATGGCCGACCACGTGCGCGACGCCAAGCGGGCCAACAGCTCGAAGCTGGTGGTGGGCGAGGTTCGGGGCGAGGGCACCATGGCCCTGCTCGACGCCATGTCGTCAGGCCTCGACGGGTGTCTGGTCACGCTGCACTCCCCTCCCGGAGAGGGCGTGCTCGAGAAGCTCACCGCCTACGCCACCTCGGAGGGTGCCGACGAGGGTCTGGCCCGGCGCTCGATCGCGATCGCGGTGCACCTGCTGGTGTGGATGGGCCGCAATCACGCCGGTGAGCGGGCCATCGCCGACGTCACCCAGATCACCGGCTTGTCCGCCGAGGGCATGATCGAGACCCGCGGCCTGTGGCGGCTTATGCCCGGCGAGCGCTGGGCGGTGCCCGTGGCGGCCCCGGAGGGTCGCATGGTCGACGTGTACCGCGCCGCCGGAGTATGCGGCCAGGTCACCGAAGGGACTGGGCTGGTGTCTACGGTCCCTTCGCGGCCGCTGACGGCTGGCGGCCACCTGGCGGCTGTCCACGGCCTCCCCAGCGGAAACGGCAATGGCCGGGTCGCCGGCCTTGTCAGCGAGCGTGTCCGGTGAGCGCCGCCGGATGGATCATCGCCGCCGGCGGAGCGCTGGCCATCGGGGTGGTGTTGTGGCCGGCATCGGGGACACGCTGGTCGATGCGGGTCAGGACGGGCCCCCGCCGCCGCACGAACATCCCCGCTGAGGCGGTGGGCGGAGCCGTAGCGGCGACCGTCGCGATGGCTGCCGGCCTCGCGGTCGGCCATGCCACCGCCGCCGCCATCAGCGCGGCGGTATGCGCCGCGGCGGTGAAGGTTCTGCTGGCTTCGAGGCGCTGGAACTCCACGGCCGAGGGGGTTGCCCGGCTCGCGGGCGTGCTCGCCAACCAGGCCTCGGTCGCGGTAACCGTCACCGACGCCATCGGTCGGGCTGCGCCGCTGGTCAGCGGCTCGATCGGCAGGGCCGCCAAGGCTCTGGCCGCCGACTGCGAGACGGTCGGGGTCGATGTCGCCGCCGAGCGGTTCGCGGCTCGGGTGCCGTCGTCGGCGGCCCGGTCCCTGGCCGATCTGATCGCCATCTCTGCCGAGGGCGGCGGCCGGTGGGTCGAGACCGTGGAGGTGCTCGAGCAGGAGGCGTCGCAGGCCGCGGCCACGGCCCGGATGTTCCACGCCCGCGTCGCCGTCACCATGCCCACCCTTTCTCTCGTAGTGCTGCTGGGCGCGGGACTGGTGGCCGGCGCGGCCTGGAGCGCCGACGATGTGGGCGCCTGGCTGGCCGGGGCGGGCGGCGCCGCCTTGCTCCTGGGGGGATCCGCCGTGGTCGCGGTGCTCTGTGCCCGGGTCCTGCTGCCCGCCCGCTCCATCGCCCGGGCCGGGGGCGGGCGATGAGCAGCCGCACCGATTACAGAGTCGCGGCCACGAGCCGCGGCGCCCTCCGCAGGACTCCGGAGATGAGTCGCAGCGCCCTCCGCTCGGGAGGGTCGCGTTGATCTGGCTGACCGTGGTATCGGGCACCGCGGCCGCCCTGAGGCTTGCGCTCACCGACGTGCTGCAGCCGACCGGCACCGTCGAGTTGGCCGCGGTGGGATGGCCGCCGGCGCGACGGCGGGCCGCAACCGCGGTTGCGTCTGTCGCCGTCGCCGGGCTGGTGCTCACCGCCGGGGCCGCGATTGCCGGCGTTCGGGCGGGCGCTCTGGCCGCGGTCGCCGCCGCGCTGTGGGCTCCAGTGGCGACCGCTTCGCTGCTACGAGGCGTCGTGCTGGCCGGCTTCCGATCCCAGCGCGACGGGGCGCTGCTGGAGTGGCTGCGCCGGACCCGGCTGTACTGCGCGGCGGGCCGGCCCATCAACGACGCCGCGGTGGCCGCCGCCGAGCGGGTCAGGACGTCCGCCTTCGCCCCTGCGGCCAGCACCATCAACCTGGCCCTGGCCTCGGGACGCGACCCTCTCGCCGCCGCTGCCGGCCACTTCGGCGGATCATCAGCCGAGACGCTCGTGGCCACCCTCGCGGCGGCTGACCGGGACGGCGCGGGAGCCACCGATCTCATCGACCGGCTCATCTCCCAGGCCGTCAAAGCACTTGAGGACGATCGCCGGGTCCGTGTCGAGGCACTCGGACGGGCCGTCACCGGCACGGCCACCCTCGCAGCTGTCACCGCCAGCGCGGTCGTTGTTCTCGCGCTGCTGGCCAGCACGCGCATCGGCCTGTGAGCCCCGCGCTCGGGCCCTCCCAGACAGTCATCCGAAGCTCACCAAGGAGACATCCCCATGGATTCACCCGTTGCCAAGATCATCATGCTCGCCGCCACCATCGCGGTCACCGCCGCCGTCGTGCTCTTCACGTGGCGGGTGGTCGGCGAGAACACACCCGACCCCGCGGCGGACCCCGCAGCCGAGAAAAGCCAGATCCAGCACGAGAACCTGTGCAAGGCGGTCGGCGGCACGTGGACCGCGGCCACCAAGAAGTGCTCGTAGCCGGTCCGGTCCCAGCCGAGCTGCTGATCGTCCTGGACTTCTGCGGCCATGGACACCGCGGTCGGGGTCCTTCGCACCGTTGGCGTGATATTCGTTGTCGCGGCGCTCCTGTTCGGCACGTATGTCCACCAGATCGCCCGCATCACCGCCTCCGGTGCGGCGCTGGCCGCGGCCACGGCCGCCGCCCAGGCCCTCGACGCCGCCGACTGGGACTGCACGGACTCCGGCCTCGCATGGGAGGCCGGAGTCACTGCGGCCGCCCGGGCGGCCGCGGCTCGCACCGAGCACAGTTCGGCCGCGACGGCCACCGACTACACCCTGGCCACCGATGCCGGCTGCACGGTGGTGGCCTCGGTGCGGGTAGGAGCGGCCGGAGCCCGAAGATGGTTGGAGGCGACCGCGGTCGCCTGCGCGCCCACCCGGGCCGCCGCCGCGTCCGGCTGGACACTCACCCCAACGTGCTAGCGAGGCCGCGCCGTGGATGAGGCAGTGGCGCTGGTGATGGCCGCGCCGGTCGTGGCGCTGTCCCTTTGGGCTGTGGCCTTCGTTGGCGGGCAATCCAACAGCCAGACCCGGGCCGCGGTGGCGGCAGAGCTTGCGGCCCGAGCCGCCGTCGACTCCGGTACTGAGGCCGTCGACACCGCGGCCCGGGTTGCCCTGGGCGCGACCCTGGCCGCATGCACCCAGACCGGTGCTGTGCTCGCCCACCATGATCCCGGCGCGTCGGCCGCGGTGACCATCGCGTGCCGGGTGCCCGGTCCCCGGATCCACAGCCGGGTGTGCGTTACCGGCTACGCCCAGACCCGACCAGCAACGACCGGGCACGTTCGAGCCCCCTGCCCAGCGCCCTAGGAGGCCGAGGTGACTGTTCCACTGCTGGTATTGATGCTGGCGACGATGGTCACCGTGATGAGTGCGTCGCTGCGCGACCACGCAAGTCACAGCGCGGCCGTGGACCTCGCCAAGCTGCGAGCCGAGCACTCCGCCGACGCTTTCGTGGCGAGCTGCCTAACCCACGAAGGATGCGACCCGCCCCAGACCGACGATGTCGAGGCTTGCGCAGCGGGCGATGCCGGCGTCGTGGTAACGGCGCAGGTGTCGTGGGATCCGATCATCTGGAAGCGCCTCACCCCCACCACCGGCGAGCACATAGTCGCATACGACCGCGGGCTGGGCGCCCAGATCAAGGACCGGGCCCGCGCCGCCATCACCACCTGCTGACCCAGGCCCAAGTCCAGCCGTACCCCGCGCCTCGCACCGACGACTGTCGATTCTGTAACAGAACTCCTGTCGAAACTGTCACATGAGCGGTGACGAAACTGCCTCATTAGCGGCGGGACGCATCGTCACCGTGCGGATGTGGCCGATGTCGCTGGGCGACCGGCTGGGGCCCCGCCTGGTGGACTCGGCTGTGATCACGACCGGCCGTGAGGCATACCGGCGTGCCGATGGAGTCGGCGTGACTCCCGCATCGTTGCTGGGTCCATAGAGCCAGAAGGCCAGCGCCTGCCCAAGTGGCGCGACCAAACCGCAACGCATCACCCTGCTTCAAGGCCGGGCTAACCTCGGTCGTGCTGCCCGAGTAGCTCAGTTCGGCAGAGCAGCTGTCTTGTAAACAGCAGGTCGCAGGTTCGATTCCTGTCTCGGGCTCCAGTTATGGTAGCAAAAATAGGCTTTGAAGTCGGAATATATCTGAAGGATTTCGGATGGTTACCACTTTGAATATGTCGGCTGAAGCGGGCTGCCACTTGACACACTTGTGCTGTTCCGGGTGATGCTTGACATGTTGGCTCCGGTAGGTGTGTGACACTTG
>VXTM01000032.1 GCA_009837445.1 Acidimicrobiaceae bacterium | reverse complement strand
GCCCTACTTCGAGGCGGCCAACCGGCGCAAGCGGATGCCTTACTGGGCTGCATCGGTGATGGTGTTCCTGCCTGTCTGGGCCATCTTCTACGTGGGGATGCTGGAGCCGCCCGACAGCGACGAACTGGTGCTGGCCGACAACGGCGCCGCTGTCTACAGCACGTGCGCCTCATGCCACGGCGCCGACGGCTCCGGCACGGCCACCGGCCGCCAGCTCAACGGCGGCGAGTTGCTGCTGACGTTCGGATCCACTCCCGACTTCGATGGCCTGGCCCACCATCTGTCCTGGGTGTATCTCGGCACCGCCGGCACCAAGCGTCTGGGTCTTGACTTCTACGGCGACCCGAACCGGCCCGACGGCCAGCGGGAGGTCGACAGCTTCGCCAGCGGCATGAGCGGCTTCTCCAACCTGAGCCTGGAGGACCTGGTGTCGGTGGTGTACTACGAGCGGGTCGTCCACGGCGGGCTGGACGCCGAGAAGGCCGCCCACACCGAAGAGATGCTGCTGGCTCTGGTGGCCGACGCCCCGACCTTCGAGACCGGCTCGCCCGACGAGATCAGCGCTCTGTTGACAGAGTCCGCCGAGGGCCACGGCATAGATCTCGCCGCCGGCGAGTAGCCGGCCGGGCCGCAGGGCCCCGAGGCCGGTGGCTTCCACCGACATCACCGCCACCGAGGAGTGGGCCGCGCTGGCCCGTCACGCCCGCGAGCTGCAAGCCGGGGGTGTACACCTGCGGGACCTGTTCTCGGCTGATCCGGGTCGGGTTGGGCGTCTCGCGTTGACCGCGGGCGACTTGGTGATCGACTGTTCCCGTCACCTTGTGACCGCCGAGACGGTCGAGTTGCTGCTGGCTCTGGCCGACTGTGCGGGGGTGAGCGAGCGGATCGCGGCCACGATGGCGGGCGATCCGGTGAACGCCACCGAGGGCCGGCCCGCGCTGCACACCGCACTCCGGGCCGGTCCCGGCGCCTCGGTGGTGGTTGGTGATGTCGATGTGACGGCCGCGGTGAGCGCCGAACTGAACCGCATGGCCGGCTTCGCTCGTGCCGTGCGCTCCGGCGAGCTTCGGGGGGCGACGGGCAAGCCCGTCCGCACCGTGGTCAACCTCGGGATCGGCGGGTCATACCTGGGCCTGGCCATGGCCCATGCGGCGTTGGCCGCGTTCCGTCACCGGGACCTCGATTGCCGTTTCGTGGCCAATGTGGACCCGGCGGATCTGGCGATGGTGTTGGATGACGGGCTGGACCCGGCCGAGACGCTGTTCGTGGTGGTGTCCAAGAGCTTCACCACCGCCGAGACGCTGGCCAACGCCCGGGCGGCTCGCCGGTGGGTGACTTCAGCGCTCGGGCCCAAGGCGGTCGGTCACCACTTCGTCGCGGTGACCGCCGATAGGTCCGCCGCGGCTGAGTTCGGCGTCCGCGCTGAAAACGTCTTTGAGATGTGGGATTGGGTGGGCGGCCGCTACTCGCTGGGATCGGCGGCGGGCCTGTCGCTCATGGTGGCGATCGGTGAGGACCGCTTCGACGAGATGCTGGCCGGGATGCGAGCCGTCGACGGGCACGTGGCCCGCCAGCCTCTGGCGACCAACGCTCCGGTGCTCATGGCGCTGCTGGCGGTCTGGTACCGGGACTTCTGGGGCCTGCAGAGCAGGGTGGTGCTGCCCTATGCCCACCGCCTGCGCCTGCTACCCGACTACCTGCAGCAGCTCCAGATGGAGTCCAACGGAAAGCGGGTTGACCTCGAAGGTCGTGCTGTGGGCTGCGAGACCGGCCCGATCGTCTGGGGCGCGGCCGGTACTGGAGGCCAGCACTCGTTCCACCAGTTGTTGCACCAGGGCACCACGGTGGTTCCCGCCGACTTCATCGTGTTCGCCCGTCCCGACGCCGATACCGCCCAACTCCCAGAGGCCGGGCGCCAGCACGAGTCGCTGGTCGCCAACTGCCTCGCCCAGGCGTCGACGCTGGCCTTCGGGACGGTCTCGGATGACCCCCATCGCGAGCTTCCCGGCAACCGCCCGTCCACGGTGATCATGGCTCCCGAGCTGACGCCGTCAGTGCTGGGTCAATTGGTGGCCCTCTACGAGCACGAGGTGCTGGCGCAGGGCGCGCTGTGGGGCATCAACAGCTTCGACCAGTACGGCGTGGAGCAAGGCAAGACCCTGGCCGACGCCATCGCCGGGGACCTGAGCGAGGGCTCGTCGCGGTCAGCGAGCGAACACGACCCCTCCACCAAGTCCCTGATCGCCCACTACCGCCGCCTGCGGGAGCTGTAGGCGCTTGCATATGGTCTCAGTTAGTCCATAATTCCGGCCTGTCGCCAACCGCCCGCACGGGCATGACAGCCGCTCACAGTCCGATGCTCGGGCCCGACCACAGCGCAACCCGGTCCTGAGGACCTGAGGGTTGGTCGTCCCGCTAGCGGAGCGGCTCACTAGCGTGGTCTCGTGACACGACGGCTAAATCGAGCGATGCGGCCTGTGCTTGTAGCGGTTACCGCCGTAGCCGTGACAGTGTCGGCATGCAGCGGCTCCGCAAGCGCGCCTGACGAGCCTGGATCCGGTGGCGGGCTGCTCGAGACGGTCCGCGACCGGGGGCACCTGGTCTGTGGAGTGTCGGGCACCGCTGTCGGGTTCTCGTACACCCAGGCCGACGGATCCCAGCGAGGGTTCGACGCCGACTACTGCCGGGCCGTGGCCGCAGCGGTTCTCGGCGACGCCGACGCGGTCGCGTTCGTGACGCTGACCTCCGCGGAGCGCATCGGCGCCGTGCAGACGGGCGCAGTGGACGTGCTGTTCCGCACCGCCACCCACACCCAGACCCGCGACACCCACCTCGGCGTGGACTTCGGTCCGGTCATCTACTACGACGGCCAGCGACTGATGGCCCGCGCCAGCGACGGCTACACGTCGTCGTCCACGGTGGCCGACATCGACGGAGCGGTCGTGTGCGCCAACGCGGGCACCACCACCGAACGCAACATCGTCGACGCCGCCGCGGCGGAGGGAGTGGAGATCACCCTCGACACCTTCGAGAATCACGACATCGTGATAGAGAACTTCGTCGCGAAGGCCTGCGACATCGTCACCGGCGACGGCTCGGGTCTGGTGGGCCGCAAAAACACCGCCCAACCCGAAGATCAGGAGTGGGTGATCTTCCCGCCCGCTCCGATCTCCAAGGAGCCGCTGGCCCCGGTGTACGCACAAGGCGACCCGGCCTGGGGCGACGTGATCGACTGGGTCGTGTACGCCACCATCATCGCCGACGAGAAGAGCATCACTTCGGCGAACGTTGACGGGATGGCCGCTGACCCGCCCGACGCGGAGGCTCAACGGCTGCTGGGCGGCGAGGGCGAGCTGCAGTCCGGGATGGGGTTGGCTCCCGACGCCTTCCATCAAGCGATCCGCCAGGTCGGGAACTACGACGAGATCTTCGAACGCCACCTCGTGCCGGTCGGGTTGGCAAGGGAGGGCTCGCCCAACGCCAGCTGGCGCGACGGCGGGCTCATCTACGCCCCACCCGCCCGCTGATCGCCGCTAACTCCCGTCGTCAGCGGGTGAAGAGCAGCTGGAACTCCATGATCCCGTGGTCCTCCACCGAGACGACTATGGGTGCGGTGGGGGCGGTGACGCCGTAGTCGCTGAAGAGCACGTCACTGGAACCGACGGCCACGATCCGGTCGCCCACGAGCTGGGCCTGAAGGTCGAACGCGACCCGGTTGGTGACGCCCTTGATGGTGAGATCGCCCTCGGCTGATCCTGAGAACGCCTCCCCGTCCGCCATCCCGGCCGGCAAATCGACCGGTTCAGCCAGCGTGAAGGTGGCCAGGGGGAACGCGCTGGTGTTGAGGGCCTGGTAGATCCGGCCGTCGCGGAAGCTGTTGTCGGTGTGCAGCGTTCCCATCTGCACCTCCACGGTCGCGGCCACCAGCGCCGTGTCGCTCAGCTCGATCGAGCCCGAGACCCTCGCAGTGCGGCCCACCGCGGTGAAGTCACCGATGTTGTTGAGCACCTCGTCCACCCGGAAGCCGGCGAAGCTCACCGTGGGCTCACCCTGCAGATCGCCGGGATCCTCAGCCACCTCTACGGTCCAGACTCCGGCAAGTCCCGCGCTGGCGTCAACCGTCTGGCCCGCCGTTGCCGTCTCGGTACCGACCTCTGTGCCGGCACTCACATCCGCGGCCCCGTCATCGGCTGTGCCATCGTCGCTAGCGGTCTCGGCGGCGCTGGATGCGGTGCCAGCATCCTCGCCGTCGCCGGTGGCTGCGTCGCCTGCTGGCGTGTCTGTGCTGGTGTCGGTGGTTGCATCAGCCGACGGTTCGCTGGTGCTGTCATCGGTGGTCTCGGTCGCCTCGAGCCGGGCCACCGTCGTCTCCAGATCGACCGCCTCCGGAGCCTCGCCCCGTGTCAGGAGATACACCGCCACTGCCACCACAGCCAGCACGGCCACGGCGACAATCGCGCCGATGATGATCTTCACGCGCCGCATCATCCTGAGCCGTCTCTCATCTCCATTGCGGTTTCGGCGGCGGCGGCCACGGTGGCCTCGATCTCGGCTTCGGTGTGGGCCAGGGAGGGGAAGATTGCCTCGTAGGCCCCCGGCGCGAAGGCCACACCCCGGCGCAGCATCCCGTGAAAGAACCGCTGATAACAGCCGTTATCGGCCGCCTTGCGGGCCTCGTCGAAGTCGACCGGCGCCTCCCCGGTGAAGAACAGGCCCAGCAGCGGGCCCACCCTCGGCACCACCGCGGCCACGCCTGCCGCCGCGAAGGCGCCCTTCAGACCCTCCTGCAACGCGGCCGCGGTGGCCTCCAACTGCCGGTAGGCGTCGTCGTCGAGCAAACCCAGCGTGGCCAGGCCCGCCGCGGTGGCCAGGGGATTGCCCGACAGGGTGCCGGCCTGGTACACGCCCCCCAGGGGAGCGAGCCCGGACATGATCTCGGTGGACGCCCCGAAGGCGCCGATGGGCAGCCCGCCGCCGATCACCTTGCCGAAGCACCAGACGTCGGGCTGCACCCCGAACCACTCGGCCGCCCCTCCCCGGCACAGCCGGAAACCGGTTATGACCTCGTCGAACAGCAGCAGGGCACCGACCGCGTCGCAGGCCTCCCGCAAGCCCTGAAGGAATCCTGGCTGCGGCGCCACCAGGCCCATGTTGGCCGCCACCGGCTCCACGCACACCACCGCTACCGACTCGTCGAGTTCGGGGACCACGTTGTAAGGGGCCACGATGGTGTCGGCCACCGCGCCCGGGGTCACCCCCTCGGATCCGGCCAGGCCCTGCTGGGCCACGCCCGAGCCTCCCGCCACCAGCAGCGCGTCGCTGTGACCGTGGTAGCAGCCCGCGAACTTCACCACCGTCGGGCGGCCGGTCACGCCCCGGGCCAGCCGGACCGCCGACATCACCGCCTCGGTGCCGCTGTTGGTCAGCCGCACCATCTCCAGGCCCTCCACCCGGGCCGACATATCCTCGGCCATCAGCACCTCGTTGCGGGTGGGTGCTCCGTAACTGGTGCCCCGCCCCGCGGCCCCCTGCACCGCCTCGACCACCGCAGGGTGGGCGTGGCCGCAGATTCCCGGCCCGTAGCTCTGCACGTAGTCGATGTAGCGGCGCCCCTCCACGTCGAACACGAACGGTCCGGACGCCTCAGCCACGAAGTAGGGCGTGCCCCCCACCGACCGGAAGGCCCGCACCGGGGAGTTCACCCCGCCGGGGATCACCCGCTGGGCCCTATCGAAGAGCGACTCGTTGGTGTCTGTGCTGCTGACGCCGCTCCCGCCGGTGCCGCGCCCGCTGGCGCTCATTGCATGGCCTCGGCCAGCCGTTTGGCAAAATAGGTGAGCACCACGTCGGCTCCGGCCCGGCGGATGGCCAGCACGTGCTCGTACGCCACCGCGTCGAGGTCGAGCCAGCCTCTCTCCGCCGCAGCGCACACCATGGCGTACTCGCCGGACACGTGATAGGCGGCCAGCGGCAGATCGAAGGCGCGCCGGGCCGCTGCGATCACGTCCAGGAACGCCAGCGCCGGCTTCACCATCACCATGTCGGCTCCTTCGGCCACATCGTGTCGGATCTCCTCCAGCGCCTCCCGGGCACCGGCAACGTCCTGCTGGTAGGTGCGGCGGTCGCCGCCCCCCGCGATGGTCACGTCCACCGCGTCCCGGAACGGGCCGTACAGGGCGGTGGCGTACTTGGCCGAGTAGGCGAGGATGGCGGTCTGCTCGAACCCGGAGCCGTCCAGGGCAGTGCGGATGGCGCCGACCTGGCCGTCCATCATCCCCGACGGCGCCACGATGTCGGCACCAGCGGCGGCCTGAGCCAGAGCGATGCGGGCGTACACCTCGAGGGTGGCGTCGTTCTCGACGTCGCCGCGGCCGTCGAGCAGGCCGCAGTGGCCGTGATCGGTGTACTCGTCCATACACAGGTCGGCGATCAGCACCACCTCGTCGCCGAAGTCCGATCGCAGGTCGGCCAGCGCCACCTGCACGATCCCGTCGGGGTTCCAGGCCTCGGAGCCGATGTGGTCCTTGTGCTCGGGCACGCCGAACAGCACCACCGCGCCGATCCCGAGGGCATGCAACTCCTTGACCTCGGCCCGGAGCGACGAGCGGGTGTGCTGGAACTGCCCGGGCATCGAGACGATGGGCTCGGGCTCGTCGATGCCCTCGCGCACGAACAGAGGGGCGATGAAGTCGCCAGGATGCAGCCGGTGCTCGGCCACCAGCCGCCGTAGGGCGGGGGTCCGGCGCAGCCGACGCATACGCCGCTGCGGGAAGTTCACCCTGCGAGGCTATCCAGCGCGATCGGAGCCCGGCCACGACCGGGCGTGACCGACCAGCGCGGCCACCACCCCGTCGATTGTGTGCTCGGCGGCTTCGACGGTGACCTCCAGGCCGTGCTCGACTGCGGTGGCTGAGGTGGCCGGACCGATGGACGCCACCAGGGGCGGGACGGCGCCGGCGCCGACCTCGGCCACCAGGCGCTTCACGGTGGACGACGACGTGAACACCACCCCGTCGGAGGCGGCCACCGCCTGCCGCTGCTGGTCGCTCAGCGGAGCGGCGACGTTGCGGTAGGCGGCCACGTCGAGCACCTCCCAGCCCGCCGCTCGAAGCTCATCGGGCAGCACCGAACGAGCCACCGCGGCCCGGGCCAGCACCACCAGACGCCCGCTGTCGGGATCGGGGGTCGGGAAGGCCTGCACCAAGCCCTCGGCGATCGACCGGTCGGGCACCATGCGCACCGTCAGGCCGGCTGCGATCGCCCGGTCAGCGGTGCCCGGCCCGATGGCGGCGACGTTCACACCGCCGGGCAGCGGCCCCGCGGCCGCGACCCTGGCCGCGCCGTTGGGGCTGGTGACCACCAGCCAGTCGCCGGCTCCCAGCCTCGCCACGGCATCCCGCAGCGTGGCTCCCCCGTCGGCGGGGTCGGTGATGGCGATGACCGGCGCGCTGACCACCGCGGCCCCGGCTGCGGCCAGCGCGTCGGCCAGTGGCTTGGCCTGCTCGCGGGGCCGACAGATCACGATCCGCAGCCCGGCCAGCGGCTTGGATGCGTGGGGTCGGGGCCGTGACGGTGGACTCATCAAGCCGGTCCGATCAGTCCTCGTCCGCCCCGCTCGTCCAGGAGGTGCCGGGCAACGGCACGGCCCAGCGTCTCGGGGTCGCGGCCACTGCGGCCGTCGCGGATCAGCCTCGAGCCGTCGATCGACGCCAGCAGGCCGGTCAACTGCACCCCGCCGCCCGGATTCGTGGCGTGGGCGCCCGCCGGCAGGTTGCAGTCGCCGCCAAGTTCGGCGAGGAAGGCTCTCTCGGCGTCGACGGCCCGCCGGCTGGGCTGGTGCTCGATGGCGGCGAGCATCGTCAGCGTCTCCCGGTCGGTGGCCCGGCACTCCACCGCGATAGCCCCCTGGCCGGCCTGGGGCACGAAGTCCTCCGGGTTGAGCACTTCGACCACATCGGGTTCGAGCCCGAGCCGCTGGAGCGCCACCGCGGCCATGACGATGGCGTCGAAGCCGGCGGCCCGCTCGAGCCGGGTGGCGATGTTTCCCCGCAGTTCCGCGAAGTTCAGGTCGGGCCGCAGATGCGCGAGCTGGGCCCTGCGCCTCACCGAGCCGGTGGCCACGGTTGCCCCTGCGGGCAGATCGGCGAGCCGGCAGCCCACCAGCGCGTCGCGGGGGTCGCCGCGTCGCGGCACCGCGGCCAGCACCAGACCCTCGGGTGTCGAGGACGGCAGGTCCTTGGCCGAGTGCACCGCAATGTCGGCGCGGCCGTCGAGCACCGCGGCCTGGACCTCCTTCACGAACACGCCCTTGCCCCCCATGGCGTGAATCGGGGTGCCGGCTCGCCGGTCGCCGGTGGTGGAGACGGCCACAGGCTCGGTCGCGGCCCCGCAGGCCTCGGCCAGCAGTCCGGCCACGATGCCGGTCTGGGCGCGGGCCAGGGCGCTGGCTCGGGTGGCCGCCCGCAACACCACAGCGGTCACTGTGCCTGCCGGCTCGGCCTCTTAGAGATCGAACAGATCGCGCAGCGCTTCGGCTAAACGGTCGCCCCGGGCGTGGCCGGCCGCGTCCTTGAGCCTCACGGTTGGCTCGTGCAGCAGTTTGTTCACCACGCCGTGCAGCAGCGCCTCGACCGCGGCCCGCTGGGCCGGGGAGAGGTCAGCAAGCCGTGAGGTGTGACGGTCCAGCTCAGCGGCGGTGACCTGATCGGCTCGGGACCGTAGGGCTGCGATCAAGGGTGCGACCTCTCTGGCGGAGGCCTCCGCCAGGTAGCGGGCCACCTCGTCGTCGACGATGGCCGCGACCGCGTCGATCTCCCGTTCCCGGCCGGCCCGGCCGTGCTGGACGAAGTCACCCAGGTCGTCCATGTCGAGCAGCGTCACGCCGGGCAGTTCCCGGGCGGCCGGATCCACGTCGCGGGGGACAGCCACGTCGACGATCAGCAGATCTGCACCGCCCCGCCGGGTCATCACGGTGTTGATGTCGCTGTGCTCCAGCACGATGTCGGTGGCGCCGGTGGTGGTAATGACCACATCGGCTGCCACCAGTGCCGGCTCCAGCTCGTCGAGGCTCACCGCTCGCCCGCCGCATGTCTCAGCAGCCGCCGCGGCCCGGTCCGGGGTGCGGTTGGCCACTGCGATGTCCGCCGTACCGGCGCCGGCCAGCGACTTGAGGGTGCCGGCGGCCACGTCCCCGGCACCCAGCACTAGCACTCGACGGTCGGCGAGGGTGCCTAGGCGCTCGGTGGCCAGCGCCACCGCGGCATGGGACAGCGACGCGATGCCTTGCGAGATTCCGGTGGTGGCCCTGACCTTCTTGCCGGCCTCGACCGCCCGGCGGAATAGGGGATCGAGCACCGCGCCCACGGTCCCCTCGTCCCGTGCGGACTGCCAGGCATCCCGGACCTGGCCCAGGACCTCGTGCTCGCCCACCACCACCGAGTCGAGCCCGGCGGCGACGCAGAAGAGGTGATGCACCGCTTCGGCGTCGTGAAGGGAATAGAGCTCGTCGGCGACGGTCTCAGGGGGGAGTCCCGAGTGCTGGGCGAGCACTTCGCGGATGTCGGCGTAGCCGCCGTGGAAACGCTCGGCGTAGGCGTAGACCTCGGTGCGGTTGCAGGTCGACAGCAGCACCGCCTCGCTGAGATGAGTGGCCGAAGCCAGCTCGTGGAGAGCCTTGGGGAGGTCGCCGGGCGCGACCGTCATCCGCTCGAGCAGATCGAGTGGCGTGGATCGGTGATTGCAACCGACGACTACGAGCGACACTGGGAGCGATGCTATCGCCGCGCTCAGCGGCGAGCGCACCTGGGTTGCAGGCGTTTCGCGAGCCGGTGACGGCTGGCCGTCAGCGGGCTAGGAAGAAGAGTTGCAGCACCCCGGCGATCACGATGATCGCCATCAGGACTACCAGTACGATGGTGGTTCCCGGCCTCATTTCTTGCCTCCGATGTCGTGACCCGCGTGCCCCGCCGGCCGGCGTCCCAAGCCCACCCGCGTCGCCGTCGGTACAGCACCGTCCGAGCCTCCGGTGGCTGTGGCCCCGATCCTCACCTCGGCCCCCTCGTGGAGGCCGAGATCCTCGGCCACGGAGCGTCTGGGCACCGCCAGCGACACCAGCCCGCTCGAATCGACCAGCAGCCCCACCCGGCCTGGCGACACGTCGGCGTAGGCACTGACCCGCTCGGCGGTGCGGAGGTCTTCGCCGGCCGCGACCTGCAGCGGAGCCCCAGCCGGAGCCAGCTCGTCGAGTTCGGCGGGATCGAGGTTGAGCTGGCAGTTCCCGAAACGGTCGATCCACAGCACCTCGGCCACCAGGTCGTCACCCTCGCGACCGCTGACCGGCAGCATCCCAGGCATCAGCGTGGCCGGATCGATGGGCGGCCCGAGGGCGCTGATGGGAACGCCGCAGCAGAGGTGTGCGGCTGCCGGGGCGAACACGTCGCGGCCGTCGAACGTCGATCCCAACTCGGGCTGGGCCTGGAGCCGGTAGCCGGCGTTGGTCAACTCCACGGCCCGGCTGGCGCCGCCGACGAGCGCCACCGCAGGGGCCAGCAGCCCGTTGTCCGGTCCGACCAGCACCGAGGCGCCCTCCCCGACCTCCACCGCCACCGGCCGCCGGCTGGTTCCCACGCCGGGGTCCACCACCGCCAGGACCACGCCGGGCAGGAGGTACTGGGCGGCCCGGGCCAGGGCCAGACCACCGGCCCGCACGTCGCACGGGGCGACGCCGTGGGTCACGTCCACCACCCGGGCATGGGGTGCGATGGCGGCGATCACGGAGTGCACAACCCCGACGAACTCGTCGTCATGGCCGTAGTCGGAAAGGAACGAGATCGTGTTGTAGCCGCCGTCCGGGCCGGACGCGGCCCCCGATGTCACTGGCCCAGCTCCCGGGAGCGCCTGGTGGCTGCGTCCACCACCCGGTCGATCAGGCCCATGAAGTCGGCGGAGTCCATCACCGCGAGACCGGCGGCGGTGGTGCCGCCCTTCGAGGTGACGTTCTCGCGCAAGCGGCCCGGATCCTCGCCGGAGGAGGCCAGCAGGGTGGCGGCCCCGAGAAGCGTCTGGCGGGTGAGGGCATCGGCGGTGGCCGGGTCGAGGCCTTGGGCTGTTCCGGCGGCTCGCAGCGCCTCGGCCAGCCGGAACAGGTAGGCGGGACCGCTGCCCGAGAGGCCGGTCACCGCGTCGAGGTCGTCCTCGCTCACCACCGCGACCGTGCCCACCGCCTCGAGGATGCCGCGAGCCCAGTCGAGGTCGTCGCCGGACGCGGCCGATCCGGCCGCGATGGCGGCCGCGCCCCGGCCGACCAGTGCGGGCGTGTTGGGCATGGCCCGCACTACCGGCGTTCCTGGCGGCAGCCCGGCCTCGATGGCGTCCGTGCGCACCCCGGCGGCGATCGACAGCACCCGGCTCACGCCGGCGGCGGCGAGCGCCGGCAGCACATCGGCAACCACGTCGGGCTTGACCGCGATCACCGCGTCAGTCCTGTAGACGGGCCGGCCGGACACCACCACCCCGGGCGCTGCTGCGCTCATGGCCTGTTGCCTGGCCTTATAGGGCTCCACCACATGCAGCTCGCCCGGCTCGGCCCAGCCGTTGGACACCAGCCCGACCAGCAGGGCCTCGCCCATCTTGCCGCCGCCGATCACCTGGAGCCGGGCCATGCTGTTCATGCTAAGAGGCCGAGCTGGCAGGCAGACGACTCCGGCTCATACGGGCGAGGCCGTGGCCCGAGCGGCCCGTGAGCGCAGCGAACAAGAGCGGGAAATACAGAGCGTCCGCGACCTTCAGGCAGTGCTGGTGCCGTGGCGGGCGGTGATCTGAAGGTCGCGGCGGATCACCGCGGCCACGGCCGCGATCACGATGACCCCGCCGACCACTTGGGCGATCTTGATCGGTTCGTCCAGGAACAGTGCCGCCCCGACCATCGTTATGGGGGGCGCGCCCAACAGCGCCATCGACGAGACCGTGATACGGACGTGCTTGTGGGCCCAGTTCATCAGCAGATGGCCCGACCCCGGGACGGCGAGGAGCACGAGGACCCACAGCCAGGTGCTCGTGTCGGGAAAGGACAGATCGTCGCTCAGCAGTATCGCCGGCGGTGCAACCACCACCATGGCCACCGACCACACGATCGCCTGGAACTCCAGCACGCCGACCTTCTGGCGGGCCTCCTTCGAGAGCGCCATATTCGCCGAGAAGCACAGCAGCGCCAGGACGGCCAGGCCATCCCCGCGCAGGCTCCAGGTGGGAACCGAGGTCGAGCCGAAGAGCACTAGGGAGGTTCCGGCCAGGGCGGCAGCCACCAGTGCCAGCAGCTTGAGCGAGACCGGCTCCGCGAACCGGCGGACGGCAGCCCACAGCAGCACCACTGGCGACAGCGACACGATCATGGACACATTGGTGACGGTGGTGGACTTGATCGACTCGTAGAAGGTGATGAGCCACAGCCCGACCATCACCGCCGGCGGGAGGCAGGCCCGGAACTGGGCCCACGTCACCCGGCCCCTCCGGGCCAGCACGATCCCCACGTAGATGACCGAGCTCAGCACCAGCCGCCAGAAGGCCAGCTCGAGCCCGGGGAGGTCCACCTGGCGCACCAGGATGTTGCCGATGCCCCAACACGTCACCGCCCCGGACACGGCCACGAGACCCATCCGGTGCCATTCCGTGGCCCGGGACGACACGGTCACAGTCCTGCCCGACCTCCAACAGGATCAGGCGCCGACGGCCCTGATGGCCCGGCCGGTGGTGGCGGGGTCCAGCAGTCCGGCGTGGGCGTGGGCGTCGGCCCGCAGCACGGCGTACAGGTCGGCTCCCATGGGCGTAACCCGGTCGATGTTGGTGTCGACGTGAAGCATCATCGACTCCTGGGTGGCGGCCAGAGCCTCGTCGCCGGCCCGGCGCAGTTCGTGGAAGAGGTGCACCCGCTTGGGGTCGGCGCCGGCCACGGTGGTGTCCACCGCCAGCGGCGTGTCCGGGGCCAGCTCGTCGATGAAGACGATGTGGGTCTCCACCGTGTAGAACGACCCGCCGGTGGTGGTCCGGTAGCGCTCGTCGGAGCCCATGCGGAGCAGGTACTCGTCGCTGGCCATGCCGAACACGACGCCGTAGAAGCCCTCGTTCATGTGGCCGTTGTAGTCGATCCACTCGTCGAGTACGGCCCCCCGCCAGATGCGCAGCGGCGCGCCGTCAGCCATGGGCCGCGAGTCTACGGACCCCTGGCCGCGGCGTTTGGGCGTGGGTCAGAACAGGGTGAGGTACTGGTTGACCTCTGACGGGGTGACCTCGTGGTGGTGGTCCAGGAACTCCTGGCGCTTGACCTTCACGTAGTAGTCGCGGTAGGGGCCCTCGGCGGTGTCGCCCAGGCCCCGGCCGATCACGTCCGAGGTCGCGAGCTCGTCGGCGGCGTGCAGCAGCGTGGGTGGCAGGGCCTTGATGCCCTTGGCTGCGATCTGCTCGGCCGACATGGTGTACAGGTTGTCCATGTTGGGCTCGCCCGGGTCGATGTCGTTGTCGATGCCGTTGAGGCCGCAGGCCAGCGTCGCCGCGAACATCAGGTACGGGTTGGCGGCGCCGTCGCCCAGGCGGATCTCGATGCGGTCCGGTTCGGGCACCCGGATCATCTGGGTGCGGTTGTTCCCGCCGTAGACGGCGTAGGCCGGCGCCCAGGTGGCCCCCGAGGTCGGCGCGCCGACACCCATGCGCTTGTAGGAGTTCACGATGGGGCACATCACCGCCACCAGCGACGAGGCGTGCTCGATGATGCCGCCGGTGAACTTGTAGGCCATGTCGCTGAGTCCCAGCCCCTTGGTGTCCGGTCCGCCGGGTCCACCGCCGATGAACAGCGGCTCGTCGGTGTCGGCCGACCACAGGCTCGCGTGGATGTGCAGCCCGTTGCCGGTCTTGTCGCCGAAGGGCTTGGGCATGAAAGTGGCGTAGCGGCCGTCGCGCTGGGCCAGGGTGTGCACCATCAGCCGGAACAGGATGAGCCGGTCGGCGGTGGTGAGCGCGTCGGAATACTGCCAGTTCTGCTCGTACTGACCGTTGGCGTCCTCATGATCGTTGGCGTAGTTGCCCCAGCCCATGGCGTCGAGGTTCTTCGAGACCGCGGTCAGATGGGGCAGCATCCGGGTCAGGCCCTTGGCGTCGTAGCACGGCAGCGACATCGTGTCGCGGTCGTCGGCCACCGAGATGGAGCCGTCGTCGTTGCGAACCACCAGCGAGTACTCGGCCTCGACCCCGCACTTGAACACGATGTTGCGCTCGGCGGCGGCCTCCATCGCCCGGCGCAGGATCACCCGCGGCGCGTAGGGCCACAGCTCGCCCTCCACGGTGGGGTCGCACTGCATGGCGGCCACGTTCGGCTGCCACGGCAGCTGGGTGTACGACGCCGGGTCGGGCAGAGCGAGGATGTCGGGGCTCGACGGGTCCTGGCCCATCGGCCCGGCCGCGAAGCCCGCGAACCCGGCCCCGTCGCTCATCAGTCCCTCCAGGGCGCCGACCGGCACGAGCTTGGCGCAAGGCTTGCCGTGCATCTCCACGAACATGGCGTAGATGAACTCCACCCCGTCGGCCTCCACCCGGCTCCGGATCTCCTCGAGTGCTCCCATGTCGGTCCCCCTGTGGTTCGTGCCGTGTCGGCTGGGTCGCGGCGCCCGAGAGTAGTCAACGTTCCCCCCGTCGGGGAATTGGAGCCGCCTGGCGCCGGGCTTAGGTGAGGACCGGGCGGGGCGCTACCGTTCGGGCCGGACTTCCGGCGGAGAGCGTGCAGGGGAGGGGTGATATGTGCGGGATCGTGGGCCTGTTCTGCAAGACCGAGACCCACCGCCACGAGCTGGGCCGCCTGACCGCGGTGATGCTGCGGGAGATGCGCGACCGGGGCCCCGACAGCGCCGGGTTCGCGTCCTACGACACCGGGGCGCCGGGACGCACCCGCATCACCGTCCTGGCCGAGGGCATCGAGGTGGACTGGGGGCCGGTGGCCGCCGCGCTGGAGAAGGTGCTCGACGCCGAAGTGACAGTCCGGGGCGTGCACGACCATGCGGTCTTCTCCACCGACGGTGACGGCCGGGCCGCCCGCCAGTGGATCATCGACAACGTGGCCGGCGCCTCCGTGCTGAGCTACGGCTCCCAGATCGAGCTGTACAAGGCGGTGGGCGACCCCGACCTGGTGGCCGAGCGTTACGACCTGGGCTCCCGCACCGGCACCCACGCCCTGGCCCACACCCGCATGGCCACCGAGTCGGCGGTCACCACCAACGGGTCCCATCCGTTCGCCACCGGCGCCGACACCTGCCTGGTCCACAACGGGTCGCTGTCCAACCACAACCGGCTGCGGCGCTTCCTCGAAGGCCACGGCGAGTCGTTCCAGACCGAGAACGACTCCGAGGTGGCCGCCGGCTACCTGTCGTGGCGAATGCGCTCGGGCGACACCATCTCGCAGGCGCTCGAAGGCGCCCTCGATGACCTCGACGGCTTCTACACCTTCGCCATCGGCGTGGCCGACGGGTTCGCCATCCTGCGCGACCCCATCGCCTGCAAGCCGGCGGTGGTGGCCGAGACCGATGACTGGGTGGCCATGTCGTCGGAGTACCGGGCCATCGCCCGCCTGCCGGGCGCCACCCACGCCGAGATCTGGGAGCCCGAGCCGGCCCGCATCTACACCTGGAGCCTGGCCGCGTGACCCGCACCTTCGACCTGGCTACCACGACCCGGCGCAAGCTCAACCAGGCCCTGCACGACGCCTCCGGCGGCGAGTCGTTCGAGGTCGTCAACCCCCGGGGTGCCCACGCGGTGGCCTGCGGCATCACCGCGGACATCGACGTGATGGTGCGGGGCTCGGTCGGCTACTACTGCGCCGGGATGCACCAGCAGGGCCGGGTGCGGGTGGAGGGCAACGCCAGCACCGGACTGGCCGAGAACATCATGTCCGGGACGGTGCACATCACCGGCAACGCCACCATGTCGGCCGGCGCCACCGGCTGCGGCGGCCTGGTGGTGGTGGGCGGTAACGCCGGCGCCCGCTGCGGCATCTCCATGAAGGGCGTCGACATCGTGGTGGGCGGCAATGTCGGCCACATGAGCGCGTTCATGGCCCAGGCCGGGAACCTGGTGGTGTGTGGCGACGCGGCCGCCGACCTGGGCGATTCCATCTACGAGGCCCGGATCTTCGTCCGGGGCGACGTGGAGTCGCTGGGCGCCGACTGCGTCGAGAAGGAGATGCGCCCCGAGCACGTCGACACACTGGCGCGCCTGCTGGCCGCCGCCGCCCCTGCGACCGACGGCGCGGAGGCGTCCCAGTTCCGCCGCTACGGCTCGGCTCGGCGCCTCTACAACTTCACCATCGACGACGTGGATTCTCTGGAGACCGACCGATGACCGCGCCACTGCCTGACGGCGTCGAGCCCGCGGAGTCCTCCGATCCCGACTTCTGGCACCTGCGCGAGTCGTACACCTTCGACCGCAACGTGATCGCCGAGATACGCCGGGCCGCAAACACCGGCATCTACCGCATCCGGGGCTGGGGCGCCAAACGTCACCTGCCCACCCTCGACGACCTCGTGTTCCTGGGCGCGTCGATGTCCCGCTACCCGCTGGAGGGCTACCGGGAGGCATGCGGCACCGATGTGGTGATCGGCGAGGACCGGGCCGAGCGCCCCGTGCACCTGAAGATCCCGGTCACCATCGCGGGCATGAGCTTCGGCTCGCTGTCGGCCCAGGCCAAGGAGGCCCTCG
>VXTM01000011.1:14312-17405 GCA_009837445.1 Acidimicrobiaceae bacterium | reverse complement strand
CCTTCAATGGAGGGCCGGGCACGTGCCCGGCCAAACCGCTCGCTTGTTTTGGTGGGTATGACCTGCTTGTTCGCGGCCATTTGCGAGCGGTGTGGGAAGCCTGAGCTTCGAAGGTATGTCGATTGTGTTGTCAAGCAGCGGTTTGCCTTGTACCACAAGGCGTCGAGCGGTCCCGTGGAGTTGTGTGCTCACCGTAGCGCTCGCATCAGATCACCGTCGGACCTGATGTCGGCAGCGGCGCCCTGATCCCCATGAAGTCGAAGCACTCGCGGCCACGGTGCGCTGGAGGGCCGAGGTTGATGAAGGCTACCGAGTCCTGGCCGTGGTGGATGACGTCGCCCACGTCCCGCTTCAGTATGAGCATCTCCACGGGGTCCAGGTCGCAGATGAAGACGCTGTACTGCATAGGCCACCCGAAGTTCTTGATGGTCTTGTGCACCTGTCTGAGGCGTTTGGCGTCGCTGATGTCATAGCTCACCAGGTAGCGCGTCCTTCCAGCAGCCATCCCCTCTACCTTGTCATGAACGGCGTGTAGCCGGGTATCTCACCGAGCAGGTGAGCGGCCAGCACGCGGGCCTGCACCTCGAACACCCGCCGGTACGTGATGCGGTAACCGTATGTGGGGTGCGTCACCTCGGTGTCGAGGCGTCGCTCGTATGCGGACAGCACCGACCGCCTCCCATCCTGAGTAAGCGAGACCCCTCCGGCACGGACCAGAAAGTCCCTCTCCCCTACCTCGCCGTTGTTCACCACGTTGATCACCACCGACTCGGCCACCAGCGGGCGGAACTCCTCGGCGAGATCCAGTGCGAGCGCCGGCCGGCCGAAACGCGGCCGATGAAACACTCCCAGGTACGGATCGAACCCGACCGCTATCGCCACCGCGGTCAGATCCTTGGTGAGGAGCGCGTACACGTACGACAGCAGGCAGTTGATGGGATCCCTGGGCGGGCGCCGGTTGCGGCCGTTGAAGTCGAACGCTCCGAGGCTCTCGTCGCGGATCATCGACGAGAACTTCGAGAAGTAGAGACGCGCACCAGTCCCCTCCATGCCCAGCAGGCTCTCGACCGACTCGCTACCGCTCACTGCTTGGGCGAGCGACTTGAGCTGGTCCAGCACCGTCTTGACATCAGAGCGCGAGTTTCGCATCAGGAACGTCCGCGAGTTGCGCAGCTTGCCCTCGATCATGGACTGGGCGATGGGCAGTCCTGCCTGCGCCGCGATGGCGACCTGGCGGCGGCGCAGGTCGACGTGCTTGGACGGCAGTCCCTCGGCGATGCCTTGGAACCATCCGCCGTAGGAGAACCAGCACACCGGTATCGACTCACGGAACGCCGCCCGCATCATCTGGCTGCTCACCTGGACGTTGCCGTACACCGAGACCTGCGAGACGTCGATCAGGCGGAGCTGCTGGAGCTCCTCGCGGTCCTTGCTGACCACCACCCGTCCGGAGCGGATCCCGATGCGGGCACCTTGCTCGGTGACATACAGCGGCCTCGCCGCCGAGTCACGGGGGGTCAGGCGCCGCGGGGCGGCCGCGCTGCGACCGACATGGAGGTTCGTCTCGTCCGGCAGGCAGATGCCCACCAACGAACACCTCGGGCATTTCGGGCTGTCAACCAGCGGAGCAGGCGCATCGGCAGAAGCCGCGACCCCCCGAAGCTGCTCAACAAGCTGCAGCGTGTGGGCCACCAGAATGTCGTCGAGCGGGATCGTGGCCCGCTTGCGGGTCTCGGCGAAGTAGATCTGCCCCTCCGAGCACTCATAGCCGTTGTCGCGCAGCAGCAGGCCGATGGTGCACAGCTGGACCTTCTCCGGCATCCAGGCCGGCCCGTGCGCGGGCGGCCGCCCGCGCTTCACCTCGACGGGCACGACCTTGCCGTCCTTCTGTTCGATGATGTCGGCCTTCGCGATCAACCCGAGACGCTGCGAGCTCAGCTCGACTCGGCCGCGCTGTGGTCGGTCCCGAGCCCCGATGGCTGCGTGTGGGAGGCCACCGATGTCGAGGTCCTGGTTATGCAGCTGCTGCCGTGGCGCTCCGGGGACCGCCTCGACATCGAGAGCGCTGCCGAGGCGCGCCCCGACGCCGGTTTCGATACCTACCTCGAGCGCTGGGATCGCCTCAGCGCCATCCAGCGGTCCCAGGCCCAGCGGCATCACCCCGACGGCGGTGTCTCCCACACCTGCGGCTTTGCGGACGCCAAGGACCGGGCCCGCGCCGAGAGCCAGTGCTCCTGGGAGCTTCCCTGGGCCGGAGTGTGGAACTGGTCCATCAGCGCCTGCTTCGAGGGCGTCACCACCGAACGTACCTACGAGGAGTGTGCCGTGCTCGACCAAGGGGTCGAGTGGTTCCTGAACATCCTCGACTACACCCGACAGATCACCTTGCTCGCCGACGAAACGGCGCGAGAGTAGGCGGCTAGGCATGGCCATCGTAGGCGTGCGCCTGTCCCCGAGAGCGCTGAGGTTCGCGGCGGCGGGGCTGGTCGTGCTGCTAGTGGCAGTTTCAGTGTGGCTCTTTGGGCGGCCACCGCCACCGCCACCGACCGTCGCAGTGGTGGCGGCCACCGAACCATGGCCTGCGGGCCACGAGCCCGGCGACTTCACCACCATCGAGGTCCCTGCATCAGCGGCTCGCCTGTTCGTGACTCCCGCCGGGCTCCACGGGCGAGTGCCGGCGGTGCCCATCCCCGCGGGTGCGGTCCTATCGTCGGCCATGCTGGCCGACCCCGCCGCCACCGCATCGAACCCAGAAGCCACGCTGGTCACGGTCGGTGCGGACCTGTCGCTGTGGCCCCCACCGGGCCCCGCACCAGGAGACACCGCGGTCCTGTCTCGCCACCCAGGCGGCTGCGCCGCAGCGGTGCTGCCGGTGCTGGCCACCACCGACACCCAACTCGTCGTCGAAGCCAACCCCGAGCGCGCCGCGCTGCTCGCCGACACCGGCCAGTGGGTCGCGTGGAAGTCACCTTCAGCCGGATGGCCCGAATGCGACATCGACCCCGCCACCGCGTCAGACCCCGAAGCCACGCTGGTCGCGGTCGGTGCGGACCTGTCGCTGTGGCCCCCACCGGGCCCCGCACCAGGAGACAC
>VXTM01000011.1:0-14302 GCA_009837445.1 Acidimicrobiaceae bacterium | reverse complement strand
CGGTCGGTGCGGACCTGTCGCTGTGGCCCCCACCGGGCCCCGCACCAGGAGACACCGCAGTGCTGTCGTGGCATCCCGGCGGCTGCGCCGCAGCGGTGCTGCCGGTGCTGGCCACCACCGTTGACCGGCTGGTGGTCGAGGTCACGCCCGCCCTCGCCGAGGAGCTCAGCCCCTACCAGTGGTGGGCTTGGGAGGCTTCCGTTGAGCAGTGGCCGCAATGTGAGAGGCCGATCGATGCTGCTGGTGTCAACTGATCGCCGCCTCGACCCCGAGGCTTGCGGCTGGGTCGCCCGCAGTCTGGTGGAGGGTGTGCGCAAAGCCGCCCTCGACGTTGTGGTGGGTGACTCGTTGAGTGACAGCGAACTGCTGTCGGCCCCCGATAGCGCGTCGGTGGTGCTCGCCGACGGCGACACGACCGAGCGAGTGCTGCGCGCCTCGGCGGCGGCCGCGGCTGGCGTGGTGTGGATCACGCCCCACAGCGGTGAGGGCTTCCGCAGCTGGCTGCGGGTCGACACCGGACCCTCAGCGAAGATCCCGGTGGTGCTGGTGATCGTCTCTGACGACGCCGTAGACACCTCCACGATGCGGGCCCACTCCGGGGCCCGCATCGTGCGAGCGGTGTCGCCGGTGCCGACAGGCCGCGCTCAGCGCCAGCTGCGGAGGCTGGGCAAGTCGCTGGCTTCTTGCGCGGCCGCTCCCCAGCGCATGGACAGCGCCGACCGCGGGATCCGGCGCGAGCACGCTGCCGCGGCTGCGGTGCAGCGCGTCAAGGCGCTGTTGGGCCAGCCTGACGTTGAGGAGTTCCAGATCCGCGGCGGCGAGTCGATGGTGGTCGAGTTCTCCAACGGCGAGCGTGAGCAGCGCCCTTCGCCGTTCAGCTCCGACAACGAGCTGATCTCGGCCTGCCGGTTTCTCGCCGCCTACTCCGGAGAGCGACCCCAGCGCTTCGACGAACTCGACCCCCGCCTCGACACCCGGGTCGGTGACCGGTGGCGGCTCCACGCGGAGGCGTTCGTCTGCTCGCCGCCGACGCTGGTGCTCAGAAGCAACCTCGCCGGCCAGCGCACCCTGCCGGAGTTGGGGCTCTGTGACCGCGACCTCGCGGCGGTGCTGGTGCAGGCCATAGCGGGCAACGTGCGCGCCAACGTTGTGGTGGCCGCGGCCATGGGGGGCGGCAAGACCACCCTGTGCCAGGCGCTGTTGGCGCAGGTCCCCCACGACGAGCGCATCGACACCATCGAAGACACGCCCGAGCTGCGGCTGCGCGAGTACGGAATCCACCCCAACGCCTATGAGCGCCTCACCCGCGACGCCAACAACGACGGCATCGGCAAACACGACATGGCCATGCACGTGCGCGACGCCAAACGGGCCAACAGCTCCAAGCTGGTCGTCGGCGAGGTCCGCGGCGAGGGCACCATGGCGCTGCTCGACGCGATGTCGTCGGGTCTGGAGGGGTGCTTAGTCACGGTCCACTCTCCTCCCGGTGAGGGCGTGTTGGAGAAACTCACCGCCTACGCCACCTCCGAGGGAGCCGACGAGGCGCTGGCCCGGCGCTCGATCGCCATCGCGGTACACCTGCTGGTGTGGATGGGCCGCCATCCAGAGACAGGTCGGCGTGTCATCGCAGACGTCACCCAAGTCACCGGGACCGGCCCCGACGGCTCCATCGCCACCCGATGCCTGTGGAGACTCCAAAACGGCGACCGGTGGGCGGTGCCGGTAGCCCCAGCAGTCGGACGGGTCGCGGAGGTCTACGACGCCGCCGGAGTCGCGCCGGTCCATGAGGCCGCCGAGGTCGCGCCGGAGCCGTCTGATGCAGTTGGGCACGATCTCCATCTCATCGCTGGCGAGAACGGCCACACCACCGGCGACATCGCCAACGAGGAGGCCCTGTGACCCCCCAAGGGTGGATCATCTCCGGCGGTGGTGCTGTGGTGCTGCTGCTCGCAGTCTGGCCCGCCGGCGGTACGCGCCTGTCGCTCGGTGGGCCCCGGCTGCGGCGCCGGTGGCGTGTGCCCGCGGTCCCGGTGACCGCTCTCGTTGTCGGCGGAGCGGTATTCGGTGTCGGGTTCACTGTCCTGCACGCGCTCGCGGCTGCCATCTGCGGCGGTGTGTGCGCGGCGTCGCTGTCTGTGGTGGCTGACTCCAGGCGCTGGACCGCCACCGCGGAGGGAGTGGCCCGCCTTGCCGGCGTGCTCGCCAACCAAGCCACGGTCGCGGTTACCGTAACCGACGCGGTGGCCCGGGCCGCACCCCTCGTCACCGGCCCCGTCGGCGAAGCAGCCGCCACGCTAGCCGCCGAAGCCGAGACGGTCGGCATCGACATAGCAGCGCGACGCTTCGCGGCGAGGGTCCGCTCGGCCACAGCCCAATCCCTCGCCGACCTCGTGTCCGTGTCGGCGGAGGGAGGCGGCAAATGGGCCGAGACCGCACGGGTGCTGGAGGCGGAAGCCTCCCAGGCAGCTGTCACCGCTCGACTGTTCCATTCTCGGGTCGCGGCTGCGCTGCCCACCGTGGCCCTCGTCGTGTTCTTGTCGGCGGGGCTGGTTGCCGGTGTCGGCTTCGCCGCAGCCGACGTGGCTGACTGGCTCGTCGGCACCCAGGCAGCGACCCTGATGTTTGGCGGCGCCCTCATCACCGCGGCACTTACCGCACGCGTCATCCTGCCCGCCCGGGCCATCGTCCGCTCAGGGAGCGGTGCGCGATGATGTGGGCCACGGTGGTGTCGGGCACTGCTGCTGCGCTGCGGTTGGCGCTGACGCCTGCGCCTCGACCCGTGCACACCGTCGAACTCTCAGCCGCCGGGTGGTCCCCGGCCGCTCTGCGGCGGATTACCGCCGCGCTCACGGTCGTGCTCGGCGTCGCGGTGGGTGCCGCCGTCGCTGCGTTCACCACGGCCAACAGCGGTGGCTTCGCAGCTGTCGCGGTGTCGGTTTGGGTTCCCGTGTTCGGTCCGGTGCTTGTGCGTGGTGCGGTTCTGTCCCCCTTCAGGGTCCGCCGCGACGCCGCCCTGTTGGACTGGCTGCGGCGCATCCGGCTCTACGTTGCCGCTGGACGGCCAATCAACAACGCTGCCGTGGAAGCTGCCGAACGCGTCGTGTCTAGCGCCTTCGCTCCCGCCGCGGCGTCGATCAACCTCGCGCTGTCGGCGGGCAGCGACCCGCTGACCGCGGCTGCTCCCCATTTCGCCGGCTCCAGCGCCGAGACCCTTGTGGCCACCCTCGCCGAAGCCGAAAAGGGAGGGGCAGCCGCCGCGGACCTCATCGATCGTCTCGTGACGCAGGCGGTGAACGCCCTCGAGGACGGGCGGAGAGTCCGTATCGAGGATGTCGGCCGCTCCATCCCCACCGCCGCCACCCTCATCTCGGTCGTCGCCAGCGTCGTGGTCGTCGTGGCCCTTCTCGCCGGCGTCCAACTCGGCGTCTGACGTCCGATCGCCAACACCAGAAACAACCCACAAGGAGCGAATCCCAATGGAAGGACCAGTGGCCAAGATCATCATGCTCGCTGCCGCCATCGCGATCACCGCAGGCGTCGTGTTGTTCGCGTGGACCGCCGTCGGCGAGAACACACCCTCAGATGTCACCCCCGACGATGTGAGCGTGATAAGAAACGAGGCGCTGTGCACAGCAGCCGGCGGCACCTGGGCCTCCAGTTCGAAGACCTGCTCATAGACAGCCCACGTCGGTGGACACCGCCATCGCAAGCCTGCGGATCACCTTCGTGGTGATAGTCGTCGTGTCGGTCCTCTTTGGCGTCTACCTGCACCAACTCGCCCAGATCACCGCCGGGACCGCCGCAGCTGCTGCTGTCGCCGCAGCCGCCAACGCCCTGGACAACTCCAACTGGGACTGCACCGACTCCGGCCCCCAATGGCGGACCGCCACCGAAGCGGCCGCAACAGCAGCCGTGGCAAGGACCTTAGGCAGTTCCGCGGCCACAGCAACCGACTTCTCGCTCACCGCCGACCCGTCGTGCTCGGTGATCGCCACCGTCACCGTCAGCGCCGCTGGGGCCCGCTACTGGCTCCACGCCAGAGCTGCTGCCTGTCGTCCCACGCGAGCCAGCTTCACCGCCGGTCTGGCCCTTCCAGCGCCGTGCTGAGCGCGCTCTGCGATGGATGAGCCCGCAGCCCTAGTGGTCGCCATCCCCGCGGTGGCGTTGGCTCTGTGGTCCCTGGCATGGTTCGGGAGCCTCGCCAACAGCCAGGCCCGCACCGTGGTCGCGGCCGAACGCTCAGCTGCGGCCGCGACCGCTGCACTCGGGACCGAAGCAGCCGCCACCGCGACCGAGATAGCCACCGGCGAAACCTGGCCCGCCTGCACCGACGCCACCGCCGTCATCGCCCACATCGACCCAGGCGCCCAAGCAGCGGTATCGCTGGTGTGTGACGTCCCGGGCCCAATCCCCAACAGCCAAGTCTGCGTTACCGGCTTCGCCCAAACCCGGCCCGCGCACACAGGCCACGTCCACGTCTCCTGCCCCTGACAGAGGCTTGCTGTGACCGTCCCAGCTCTGGTGGTGATGCTCACGTCGGTGGTGACCATCCTGTTCGTGTCACTGCACGACCACGCCGGCCACGCCGCCGCCGTGGACCTCGCCGAACTGCGCGCCACCCACGCCGCTGAAGCGTTCCTAAACAGCTGCCTCACCACCCAAGGATGCGAACCACCCCAAGGCGACCAGGCCACCGCTTGCGCTGCTGGCAGCCATGGCGTGACCGTCACCGCCCACGCCGACTGGAACCCCAAGTTGTGGGATGCTCTCACACCGGTCACCGCAATTGCCGTCATCGCCTATGACGACGGACTCGACAACGAATTCAGAGCCCGTGGCCGGTCAGCGCTCAATGCCTGCTAGCCGCCGCCTCGGCCGCTCCGCCGGAGAGCCCGCTCCACCGGCGGCAACAGCCACGCGAAGCGAGTACACCAGACGCCGCCTGTCCACCGCCGCTGGCCTCTACGAACTCCGCCAATGGCGCCACACCAGCGCCGTTCTCGCCGCCTACACCGCCGCCGTCATCGCTGCCGTGCGCGGTGGCACCGTCGCCCTCAGCAGCGATGCCCTGCACACAGCCTGGCTGGACCTCATCAACACCGGCACCATCACCAACGCAGTAGTCAAAGCCGCCTTCACCCTCGCGGTGATCCTCACCCTACCCCTCGCCGCGTCCGCCGCCAGCGTCGCCGTGCGGCTGCGCCCCTGGCGGCCCCACAGCGGCCGATCCCTCATGTGGGCCACACCACCCCAAAGACTCCGCACCGACTGGCCCGCCTGGCGCGCCGCGGCACAAGCACACATGCTCACCGACCACGCCGCCTCCCCCATCCAAGCCGCCCTCCAACGCACGCCGCGGCCGCAGTCCGGGCATCCGGTTCACCTAATCGAACCGGATGCAGAGCCTCCACGGCGCCAAACCGCACCTGAGCCCCAACCCGACATACACCCCGCCGAACACCAACCCGAGCACGAGCCCCAACCCGACATACACCCGACCGCTGTGGCACGGGATGAGCCTGCCACAGGCGCAGACAGTCGCTTGCTTGATGCAATGGCGCAGGTCGGCGTTGGGGGCTCTTGGACGGATGACCTCGCCGGCGAGGAGTGGGAGGATCCATCGGCGCCCCGTGACGACTCTCCCTCCCTGCGCGACAAACCCGAGGCGCCCGCCGCAGCGGCGGAAACTCCTCCTACGGATGAGCCCAAGTCTCTGGTTTTCTCGCTATTCGGACCGAACAAGAAGCTGTCCGCGGAACGCGAGAGCATGCTGGCTCTGCTAGTCGCCAACAACCGTCGCCTGCACCTCAAAGACGGTGCCCGCATCCTCGGATTGGAACAAGCGACACTACGTATGCGCTTCACCCGCGCTTCCAAAGAGGGTTGGACTCAGCACTCCGGGATCAGCTATTGGTCGCTGTCTGATCGGGTCACCACCGACCTGGAGATGCTGATCACAGCCGTAGCCGACGAGGACGAGAACATGGCGTCACAGATAGCAGAGCGGGTCGGACCGCCGCTGCCCGCCCTCCGGGCGGAGTGGCTCGACAATCGCGCCGGTGGGCCCACTCCCCGCGAGGAGCTGCGCGCTGCCGCCGACACAGCGCTTGCTCGTGCCGCTGAACTGTGGCCCACCAACCGAGCCTTTGTCGATGCCGCCGACCGGCTATATGACGATGATTGACCGACGCGATCGCGGCTGCTGAGAGTTGGACACGCCTCCATGCCGGCCGGTTCCGGTGGCTCCCCGACTCGATCCTCAGGACCGAGGCCGACAAGGAGCGGATCCTGTTCCAGCAGGTGGCCGAGTCTTGGCTGGAGCCGATGGCGCAGCTGGTGACGGCCGGGACCGACACCTTCGCGGCCCTCACCAAGGCAGCGTCCTACAGCGATCAGCCCGGGTTCGTCGTCATCCGCGAGGCGCTGCGCACCGCGGCCGTCAGCGGCGAGCCGCCCTGGACCGGGCTGCGCCGGATAGCCGATGCGCGCAGGCTCCGGTTCATCGACCCGTTCTGCTCCGCTCTGGAGCTGGCCGGCACCACCGGGGCCGGCTCCCGGCAAGCGATCATGGCCCAGGTGGACGCGGCCCGCTCCAAGGCCATGCTCGAGGCCGACGCGGCCGCCGCCTCATCGAGCGAGAAGATGGGTGCGCCCCTGGCGCTGATCGGCGGGGCCTTCATGATCCTGATGGGCTACCCTCCCATGGCCGGCATCCTCGACACCTCCACCCTCAGCGGCCTGTAGCTCGACAGCCTTCGTCACTGCGGAGCCGGTTCCAGGTGATCGAGACGTTGAGGAAGAAGTCGGTGAGTGGGGCCACGGCAAGGCCGATGCCGTAAACCGCGAGGCTGACAACCACGCCGGTGGCGCCGACGAGGCAATACTTCACGAACAGCGGCGACACCGCCCGGCCCAGCCGCAGGACCAGCGCGTTGACCAGGTCGTCGAGCAGTACGGCGGCCGACAGCTTGGTCTCGCCGCCGCCCCGGGGCCGGAAGTCGTAGCCGACCTCGGCGACGGAGAGATCTTCCCTGCCGGCAAGGAAGGCCCACAGGATCTTGTACTCCCGCAGCCCGTGGCTGATCCTGGGAGCGGTCCGCTCATAGAGGCCCCGGCTGACGACGAAGTAGCCGCTGAGGGGGTCGCTGATGCGGCGCAGGCGCGGCAGCAGCCGCCGCACCAGCGCGGCGCCGGCCGCGGTCAGCCAATGGCGCAGCCTGACCCGGTCGCCGAAGGACCCGCTCTCGCCGGTGCGGCTTCCCACGCAGACGTCGGCCCCGCCGTCCAGCACGGACCGGACCATCTCCGGCAGCGCCGCCTCGTCGTGCTGGAGGTCGCCGTCCATCACCGCCAGGGCGTCGCCGCCGGCCGCGGCCATGCCGTCGAGGGCCGCCGAGGCCAGCCCCCGCTCACCTATCCGCCGGATCACCCGCACGGCCGGGTCGCCGGTGCCGTGGCGGCGGGCCACCTGCCAGGTGCCGTCGGGGCTGTCGTCGTCTACGACGATGATCTCATGGGACTGGCCGCTGAGGGCGCGCCTTAGCCGGTCGATGACCTCGACGATGTTGTCGGCCTCGTTGTAGGTCGGGACGATCACCGAAACCCGCACAACCGCAACGCTAGACCTGATTAGTCAGAGGTCATGCCGGTGAGCTTCAGGTAGAGCGCTACGGCAGAGTCCTCAGTCGACCGCCTTCACCTGTCGCACCTGATAGGGCTTTGTCCATGCCCCTCACCGACTGGATATTGACTAGCGGCTCACCCTGCCAGGGCATCGGGACCGACGTCGGACGTCAAGCGTCTATGCTGTTCGCATGATCGGCGGTTACAAGGACAAAAGGACCGAAGTATTCGCTGCCGGAGAGTTCGTGCCCGCGTTCCAAGGCTTCGAGCAGCAGGCCGCCAGGCGGCTCGCGATCCTCAACGCGGCGCCGTCGCTTGAGACGCTGCGGGCGCTGCCCAGCAACCGACTCGAGGCCCTGCGGGGTGACCGCAAAGGCCAGTACTCCATCCGGATCAACCAGCAATGGCGCATCTGTTTCAGCTGGTCCGGCGACCTGGGGCCGACCGACGTCGAGATCGTGGACTACCACTAGCAAGGAGACCCCATCATGTTCAAGCGTGCCGTGCATCCCGGAGAGATTCTCAAAGAAGAACTGGACGCGCTGGGCGTGTCACCCACCGAGTTCGCGCGCCAGATCGACGTGCCGCCCAACCGCGTCGGGCAGATCATCGCCGGCAAGCGGTCCGTGAGCGCCGATACCGCCCTGCGGTTCGGGCACTGGTTCGGCGTCGAGGCCCAGTTCTGGCTGAACCTCCAGACCCACTTCGACTTGATGGTGGCCGAGCAGGCCAGCGGAGCGGCCATCGAGAACCTCCCCTCAGCAGCAAGCGCCTGACCGTACGCCCGGCCGGCGACGCGGCCGACATGGGTGGTGGCGACCCCGCGCCCGAGGCTGACTGCGAGTTCGCGCATGGCGTCGAACAAGGTCAGCAAACTCCTCGACGCCAAGACCCGCGGAGCCGACAAGGCGCACCTGTTCCTCGGGCTGAGCATCGGGCAGGAGCACAAGCGGGGCAGAACCGACGAGTTGCACATCCAATCGTCTGTCGGCGGCTACTCCAAGGGCGCGATCTTACCGGGGTTCTGGCGGCGCTCCGCTCGGCTCCATGCCTCTTCGAGTTCGCGGCGGTGCTGTTCGGCCCATTCGGTCACCATGCGCTCGGCCCTTGGTGTCAGCCGGCCCTTCGTGAACTGGAGAGTGTCGATGTTCACCTCGGCCTTCCGACCACTGTACTCGGCATGGAAATGGGGCGGGCTGTGGTCGTCGTAGAACATCTTGATCACGATGCCGTAAGGCGGCTGATCTCAGGCACCCGCGGTTTCCCACATCTCCGGGAACGCTTCTTCAGAGGTCATGCCGGTGAGCTTCAGGTAGAGCGCGTCGCCGCACAAGTCGAGATCATGCCCCCAGACGATCGAGCCGTGGGAACCGAGTCGCACGTCCGAGAAGAACGAGTGGTCCTCCCAGGCCGCGAATACGCCGTCGCCAGCCAGGTACGACAGATCCAACTCGCCGTCGACGCCGTCGTCGTAGCGGAGCCAGATCCGGTACGGCTCCAGGGCGCGCACCTCAACAGGACGAAACGTTCTCTCGCTTCGAGACATGAGAAGCAATCTATCGGGCCGCCACCGCGCAGCTGTGGCGTCGTGACTCGCGCGACGTGATCCGCTGCGAGCCAGTAGCGGGCAGCGGGCAAACGCTGCGCGCGCTGACACTCTCGCGTATCGTTGCGGGCTAGCCCACCCGGCCCTTCATGGGCCGGGTCTTTTCTACCTGGCCCGCGGCTTCGTCGTCGTGATGCGCCGCCGCACTACAGGCCCCGTCACCGATGTTCGGCGTCTGTGCCACCACGGACGATGGGTCGGGGGGCTCAGGATTCCACGTTTCGGGCGCTGGGCTGCGGGTAGTCGCCGTCTGTGCCCGCAGCCGCATCGAACGCTACAGCGGCGCTCTCAACGACGGATCGTCAGCCGTTCTGCGGCCAAGCGGTTCATGCTGACGCCTGCTTCGGCTGCGTCAATCGCGAGGGCGCGATGGGTCTCAGGAGGCACACGCAGCGTCAGGGTGCCGCTGTATCGTCGTGCAGAAAGCGGCTCCGGGATCGGGGTGCCGTCCTCCTGCAAGCTGGTCACAGCGAACGCCACCACGTCCCTGATGCCTGCGAAAGCCCCTTCCGGAGTGTCGTCGAGGCAGCTGAGCAACCCGAACTCCGCGCACAGGCCCACGTACATCTCGTCTTCGTCGGACCAGACGACCCGATAGGTATAGCGGTCATGTCCGTTCATCGCGATTCCCTCTCCAGTTTGTCGATTGCCTTGATCACCTGTCGCACCTGATAGGGCTTGGCCATGCCCCTCACCGACTGGATATTGACTAGCGGCTCACCCTCCCAGTGCGTCTTGTGGAACAGGTGGCTGCCGCGTCTCCGGGGCTGCCCGAAGTAGTGGTCACAGACCTTGCGGAGGTCGTCGAATCTCACGTTGCTGTGGTTCCGCCTGATCCGCGCCAGCACCTTGTCCACCTGGCGAATAGTAGCAGTAATGCAACCATACAGACTTGACGAAACGGCTCGCGTCGGCCCAACGAGGTCGGGAACACGCAGCACGAACCGAGTCCGAGAGGCTTCCTCGGAGTCAACCGGCAGCATCAGCGTGGCGTTTCGCCTATGCCCTTCTTCTGGAGATACCAGTCCAGAGCATGGGCCTAGTCTTTGGTCATCATGGAGTCACCTCGGTACCAGATGGGTTCCTCGCCGTTATGAGCGATGAAGCCTGTCATGTCCTTGCACAACTCGGTCATGGCGTCCATGTCGCAGTCGATCTGCAGCACGGAGCGGGCAACGCCCATATTGATGCACATAGCGAACGCAGCGTGCCAGGTAGGAGTCAGGTGGTTGGTGATGCAGGTTGAGAGCAACACACGGTCTTCGAAGTCGTGACGTCTCGCACCGTCTGGATGAGGGGACAACAACCCCCATGTGAAGATCGCATCACCATGTACCACGGCACTCAACTTGCCGTAGAGGCCATCAGGAACCGGAGAGACATCGACCAGGATGTGCCTAACGGCCTGGGTCGTCGAAGGCAGACCGGTGGCATAGGCGTAGCCGTCCTCATCTAGCTGCCCGGCGAAGTGGGCGATCCCGCTGTCGATTAGTCCGAGCCGATCTGCGAATGCCTGCTCAAGTTCGTGTGGCTCGTCAGGATGCGACAGAGTCCAGTCCCGCTTCCGCCGTTTGCGCTCCTGTTCCACGGATCTTCGGTTCAGCAGCAGTGCCCGTCGGAATCTCTCGTCGAGAGGCAACCTGTCGTCGCAGACCCAGAACGCAAGAGCGAAGGACTCGAGCGCTGCCCTCGCCAGCGCGGGAGCCGAGAGGTAGGTGTCCGCAGCGATCGTCGCTCGTAAGCCCTGCATAAAGTCCAAGCCGATCATGCACTGCCCCCATACAGCGGTTGGCAGGCTGTTGATGATGTAGGCATCCGCGTCTGTTAGTTCCGCAGCGACGTCTCCCGCTCGTAGCTCGGACGGGCTGCGAACTGGGAGTTCGGGCATCCGAATCTTCGAGAGCACCTGGCCCAGAGAGTGCTCAACGATCATCAGTATGGGATTCAGGACGAAGTCCCTGGCCTCGCCTGGCACGGACTCGCCATCGCCAAGCAAAGAGGCACATAGTGTGGCGGAAGTGCCCATCTTATGCCCCGCTGGGCTGACGATTGGCGGGGGTCAGCCGCGGGCGCCCGCAGCCCGCGGAGGTCGCCGATGTGCGTTCTCGAGTATCGCCAGCAGCCATGCCAGGAGTGTCAGTCCTCCCTCGCTCAGCTGTCTGTCGAGGTTCACGTCGCCGTGGGATGGGGGGTTGCGTACGAGCGTGTAGAGGCTGCTGTACAGGTCGTTGCAGGCTCTGCGCTCCTTGTCGGAGAGGACTCCGGCTGCGGCCCCTGACTTATCGAACAGCCGCCGTGCGAGCCTGGATCCGTCCACGTCGTCGGGCAGGCCGTACATCTCCACGACCCGGGTCTTCCAGACGGCGAAACCCTCTCGCACAGCAGACGCCATGTCCCCTGACTGGATATGTCGTCTCAGCCGGTTCGCCAGCTCTGGATGAGGCGTAGCGGTCGTCTCGTACCAGTGATCGAAGGCACTCATGACCCCGGGCAGGTCGTAGGCGAGAATGTCTGCTGGGTCGTGGAGACAGGACTCGGGCTGGTCGCGCCGGATCCACTGTTCGATCCAGTGGACGTGACGCTGCAGTTGCTCGCGCGGTTCGTCGGCGTCGAGATCGTCGGGGAGCGCCGCGAGGAGACCCGTCGAGGACTTCTTCAACACCTCCAACTCGGCGAGGATCTCAGGCTTCGTGTTCTCGAAGGTCCCCGGATTCGGTCCCTCGTGAGCCGCGGTGCACCTTGACAGGAGAACCAGGATGCTCGACGCGCTGCCGGCGACGTCTCTGGCGAGTCCGTGGACATGCGAGTGGTATGTGAGCATCGGCCGACGATAGCGAGACTGGGAATCGCCTCCATCCGCGCGCCAAAGTTGGCTCGCACGGCCAGAGGGACGTTGTCGCCCGCGGCGGCGGGGCTGCGCGCCGGGCTCGTTGGCCGGGACGGACGCCCGCAGCAGAACGGTTCGCGACGGCCGCAGGGTGGCTCATTGGACTTGTTGCGCTTCGGGAGGTGGCCGTGTTGCGTGAGTCGGGCCAGATGGAGCGGATCGTGGGGCCGCGCTGGAGGCGCACCCGCGCGAAGAGCGCGTCGGCGTCGGGGCGTTGGCCGCTGAGGGCGTCTACAAGCAAGACTAGGAGCGGCGGCTGGAAGGCCTGCGACTCGGCCTTCCGGGCCCGGGACGCCGACAGGTGCGGCCAAGCTGCTGCACTTCTCGTTATTCCGTCACGGTTCGATTTCTCCGACAACCTGCGTGACGCGTCCAGTGCCGACGATCAGGCTCTCGCTCGCTTCATCGCCGACAGCTTCCATGATGTCGATGTCGTCATGATCGACTGTGCGCCGACGGAGTCGGTTCTCACGCGGGCCGCCTACCACGCGTCACGGTACGTTCTCGTTCCCGTCCGCCCGGAGTTCTTCGCCACGATCGCCCGCAGCAGTCGAGCACGCGCCTGAGGCCCCACGCTCCGGGCGACGCTGCCTGTTTGGGGGGCGTCCCTTTGACCGAAAGGACCAAGCGCAAGCGACGCGTCTCGATCACGTTCCGCACTTCAACGCTGTTGACACTTCCTCGGCCTCGCACACAGGCCCCAGCCGTCTGGGGATGAGACTTCGTGGCCGTTATGAAACGGGCTCTACTAGCCTCCAAGCGTTGTAGTAGGACCGTCCGATGTCTCCGAGGGCATCAGTCCAGTCACTCGGTGTGCTTGTTGCAAGGAATTGCCTGAGTTCGTTTGTCCCGCGGCCCTCGCCGTGCGTCTGAGCAAGTGCGATCGCGGCTGCTCTCGGCACACCGAAGAGACGGAACGCCACAGCCTCTCGCGTGTGAACGCCGTAGTAGACGTAGGAGGGAACATCTCGCGAGTTCGTCGCTATCTCCTCGTCGGGGCGCCCAGCCATCGCAAGTGCCTGTAGCGCGGACAGACCCCAGGAGACGGTCGGCAAGATCGCCCCGAAGAGCCGTTGACAACAGTGCGTGAGCGCATCAGTGTGGTTGCGCCGCTGTCCGTCTGACGTTGTGGCAAAGTGATTGTCCGCGATGTCGCCTAGCTGCATCCCTCCGACCCAGTCCTTGACGACGCGCGAGAGAAAGTCACCCTCGGATTCGGCAGCCCGAACTGGACCTGTCCTTCCCGGCGGCCTCCTGACGAGGACGATGCAGCCATGTTGAACGTACCCACAGTCACGCCCAACGCCATATCGGAGCTGTCCACCCGGGAGATGCGCCGGGCGGTGTTGCGCCGCTGGCTGTTCCGGTTCAGCGTGCTGATCGGTTGGGGCGCGTTCGTAGGCGTCTGGTACTTCTTCTCGCGGCTGGTCTTCGACCCGCAGCAGCTTCCCGAGCCCCACGTGGTGGCGTCCGAGTCGTGGACGCTGGTCACCGAGCGCGACTTCCGCACCAACATGCAGGCGAGCCTTCTCAGGGTTCTGGGCGGGTTCCTGCTCGCGGTGGTGGTCAGCACCGGGCTGGGGTGGCTCATCGCCTACAACGCCTGGTGGCGGACCCTTTTGCGAACCATCGTGCAGCTTGTGGTGAGCACGCCCATCGTGGCCCTGGCCATCCTCACCCTGGTCGTGTTCGGCGTGTCGTCGCTCGGCCCGGTCATCACCACCGCGGTGGTCGCCACCCCCTACATCATGATGAACGTCGCGCAGGGGCTCACCGGGGTGGACCGCCGGCTCATAGTGATGAGCGAGTCGTTCGGGCGCACCCGGCCCCAGATCATCTCGGGAGTTCTGCTGCCGTCGTCGCTGATCTCGGTGCTGGCCGGGGCCCGGCTGGCCTTCGCGGTGGCGTGGCGGATTGAGCTGTTGACCGAGGTCTTCGCCGCCTCCGAGGGGGTGGGCTTCCAGATCCGCCGCAGCTTCGAGAGCTACGACGTGCGCGGCATGATCGCCTGGACGGTGCTGTTCATCGCCGTGATGCTCATCTTTGAGAACCTCGTCTTCCGCCAGATCGAACGCCGACTCCAGGGACGCACCGCGTAGCGCCCGCCGAAACCGAGGCTGAGTGATTCCATGACTGACGTCGCCCACGGAGCCCCGGCCCCGCCGTGGCCCAACGACCCCCAGGCG
>VXTM01000050.1 GCA_009837445.1 Acidimicrobiaceae bacterium | reverse complement strand
GCGAAGCCCCGTCGGTCGGACGGCCTCGACGACAGGACCCGCCGGCCGGGAAGAATTGTCGGTACGCGAGAGCGCATAGGCTGCCTAGCCACAGCACAGGAGGACGGAATGAGAGACGTAGTAATCGTCGAGGCGGTCAGGTCAGCAGTGGGGAAGCGAAACGGAACCTTGGCCCACACCCACCCAGCCGACATCCTCGGACCGGTGCAGATGGAGTGCCTGAGCCGGGCCGGCGTCGTCAGCGGCGACGTCGACCAGGTGGTGGGCGGCTGCATCGACCAGGTCGGGGCCCAGGGCATGAACATCACCCGCACCGCCTGGCTCTCCCACGGAGGCGACCAGACCACGGCCTGCTCCACCGTCGACTCGCAGTGCGGATCGTCGCAGCACGCGGTGAACCTGGCCTACAGCCTGATCGCCTCGGGCGTGGAGGACACCGTGCTGGCCTGCGGCGTCGAGTCGATGTCGATGGTGCCCCTGGCGGCCAACGTGATGAACGGCCCCGGCAAGCCGGTGTCGCGCAGCTACTTCCGGCACTACGAATTCACCAGCCAGTTCGAGGGAGCCGAGCGCATCGCCACCGCCTACGGCATCTCCCGCGCCGACACCGACGAGCTAGGGCTGGAGTCCCAGCTGCGGGCGGCGACCGCCCAGCGAGAGGGCCGCTTCGAGACCCAGATCGTCCCCATCGACGCGGTGCTGGTGGACGAGGACGGGAAGAAGACAGGCGAGACGGTGGAGTTCGCCCGCGACGAGGTGCCCCGCGACACCAGCCTGGAGGCGCTGGCCGGGCTCAAGCCGGTGGCCCGCACCGACGGGATCCACACCGCGGGCTCGTCGTCGCAGATCGCCGACGGCGCCGCCGCGGTGCTGCTGATGTCGGCCGACAAGGCGGACGAGCTGGGCCTGAAGCCTCGGGTCCGGGTGGCCCAGACCGCGCTGGTGGGCTGCGATCCGGTGCTGATGCTGGAGGGCCCGATACCGGCCACCGAGCGGGTGCTGGAGCGCGAGGGCCTCACCATCGACGACGTCGACGTGTTCGAGGTGAACGAGGCCTTCGCGTCGGTGGTGATCGCCTGGCAGCGCACCGTCGGCGCCGACCCGGCCAGGGCCAACCCCAACGGCGGGGCCATCGCGCTGGGCCACCCTCTGGGCGGCACCGGCTGCATCCTCACCACCAAGGCCGTGCACGAGCTGGAGCGCACCGACGGCGACTACGGCCTGGTGTCGATGTGCTGCGGCGGCGGCCTGGGAACCGGCACCCTCATCCAGCGCGTCGCCTGATCGCCCGGACTGCCGGTGAATCGGCAGCGTTTTGCACGGTATGCGTGCATTCTGCTGCCAGTTCCGGTTTCGGCGTGGACTGCCGGTTAATTAGCAGCGTTTTGCACGGTATGTGTGCATTCTGCTGCCAGTTCCGGACCGGAACTCCGGTCAGATCACGTTGTCGGCTCTGAGGGCGGCCAACTCCGGGCCGGACATGCCCAGCACGCCTGACAGCACCTCGTCGGTGTGCTCGCCCAGCCGGGGCGCGCCCGACGGCGCTGCCGGAGTCTCGCCCAGCAGCCGGGGGAAGGGCGCCTGCTGGCGGACCGGTCCGATGACCGGGTCCTGGACCGTGCAGAGGTCGCCCCGGGCCTGGACGTGCTGGTCGGCGGCGAGGTCGGCGACGTCGTAGATCTTGCCTGCGGGCACGTCGCAGGCAACCAAGCGGGCCTCCGCCTCGTCAGCGTCCAATCCAGAAACCCACTCGGCGACCATCGCGTTGATCTCGACCCGGTTGTGGGCCCGGACTGCGGCGTTGGCGAAGCGCTCGTCGACGGCCAGTTCGGGCCGGTCCATGGCCCGGCACAGCCGTTCGAAGAAGGTCTGGCTGCCGCCGACGAGGTACACGTAATGCCCGTCGCGGCTGGGGTAGTTGCCGACCGGCGCGGCAATGTCGAGGCTGTTGCCGGAGCGGTTGCGGACCATTCCCAGCCGGTCGTGAGCGGCGATGGTCCACTCCATGATGCGCAGGATGGAGCCGTACATGTACACGTCGATGACCCCGCCGGTGCCGGTGCCTCGGGCGTCGCGCTCGTACAGCAGGCTGGTGACGGCCTGAGCGGCGAACACGCCGGTCAGGTAGCCGGCGATGTTGACTCCGGGCCGTGCCGGGGGCCGGTCGGGGTCGCCGGTGAGGTGCATGAGCCCGCTGAAGGCCAGCGCGTTGCCGTTGAGGCCCGGCTGCAACGACTTCGGGCCGTCCTGGCCGAACACGCTGAAGCGGGCCGTCACCAGATGCGGGGAGAGGCGGGACGGGTCGATGTTCCAGCGTTCGAGGGTGCCGGGCCGGAAGCTCTCGATCACGACGTCGCTGGCGGCGGCCAGGGAACGGAGGACTTCCTGGCCCTCCGGTCGACGCAGGTCGAGGGTCACCGACTTGCGGCCCCGGCCCTCCACCGACCAGTACAGCGAGTAGAGCTCACCGGCGTCGTCCTGGGCGTAGGGACCCAGCTCGCGCAGCCGGTCGCCCCTGATCGGCTCCTCGATCTTGATGACCTCGGCGCCCTGCTCGCCCAGTATCGCGGCGCAGAACGGGGCCGATACCCGGGATCCCAGGTCGATCACCCGCAGCCCCGCCAGTGGACGTCTCATCGCATCCTCCTTCTCGCTTAACGAGATCCTCGGACCTGCACGGTCACCACGTCGAGGCCCTGGTACTTCTGGTGCTGGACCGAAGCCGCGTAGTGTCGCAGCAAGCGAAGGGAGATCTCGCCCTCCTCGATTCCCTGACCCCCCTCGGCCTCCTCGCTCAGGTATGCCAGCCGGTCCTCGAGGTTCTCCTCGTCGAACACGGCCAGGAACTCCAGCTCGACCAAGTTGTCACTGGGGCGGGCGATCACGATGAACCGGGGCGGTCCCTCGCCCGGCGCGGGCCCTCGGGGGTGGATCAGGCTGATGAGCGTCTCCTCACCGGCCGATCGCAGCCGGCCGGTCGAGGCCTGGTTCCAGCCCAGCCGGGTGGCGATGTCGCACAGGAACCGGTCGATCTCGGGAAGCGACGAGACGCTGAGATCGACCTCCAGACGGGTCTGGCGGATCGGTCGGGTGGCCTCCATGAACAGCGTCAGCAGGACCGCTGTCCCCGCGCCCATCACCACTCCGTTGTCCAGGAATGGAGACCACGCCCCGCCGAGCAGGTCGGCGAATATCGGCTGCTGCTCCAGACCGGCGCCTATGGCGAAGGCGATCGCCATGATGGTCACCTTCTGCGCGTCGAGGCCGTCCTTGACCGCGGTCCGAACGCCAGCGACGAACAGCGTGCCGGTGGCCACCAGGAGGTAAGCCCCCATGACGGCACTCGGGATCGAGACGAGTACGGCGGCGAACTTCGGGAACAGGGCGAGCACGGCGAGAGCGGCCCCCATCACGTAGCCGACCCGGCGAGCGGCCACCGTCGTGAACGTGATCAGCATCACGCTGCGGGACGAGTAGGCGGTCGTGGGCGGCGTCCCGACGAGACCCGATAGCAGGATGCCTAGGCCGTTGGTGTTGAGCGCGCCCTGCACCAGCCGGAAGTCGGTCACTCTGGGCTTGCGCCGTGAGGCCTGCTGCACGGCCACGCTGTCCCCCATGTTCTTGACCCCGCCCACCAGCGTCACCACGATGAACGCTGGAAGCAGTGCCCAGAAGTCGGGTCCAAGGGCTAGGTCCAGCCCCGGGAACCCGCCGGTAGGGATCCCGGCCCACGCGGCGTCGGCCACCGGCTGGGTGTCGTAGGCGCCGAGAATCGCGGCCAGGACCGATCCGGCCAGCAGGGCCATCAGCGGCGACCAGGGCTTCAGGCTGCGGGGCGCTCGCAGCGCCAGGACGGTGGTCACCGCCAGCGTCACCGCGGCGACAAGCGGCCCGGTGAGCGGGTCGGCGTTCCCGGAGACTTCCCGGACCCGCTCCAGCGCGATCGGGAGGACCGACACCGAGATCAGCATCAGCACCGTGCCGGAGACGACGGGCGTGATGATCCGGCGAAGCACCGGCAGCCAGAAGGCGAGCATCAGGTAGAAGAGGGACGCGGCCACAGTCAGGCTCGCCAGCAGGGCCGGTCCTCCCGCTTCCAGCGCCAGCACGGCCACAGCCACGAAATTGGCGGTGGGGCCCATGAACAGGATGTGGCCCGCTCCTAGCCGCCAGACCCGGCTGGCCTGTAGTGCGATGAGGGCGCCGGAGATGATCAGGGCCGCGAACACGGCCCACGTCAGGTAGTCGTCGTCTTGGCCGCCCGCCTGGGCGGTGACGGCCACGATCACCACGATCGAGGTCAGGATCATCATCACGCCCTGAAGGCCGACGCCCAGCAGCAACGCAGGCGGGCACGGGTCGTCCGGCTCGTAGCGGATCCCGCTGCTGCTTTCCTGACTGTCGGCGGCGGTCATGCTCAGATCACGTTGCCGTCTCGCAGGGCGGCCAGTTCGGCTCCGGAGAGTCCCAGCAGGCTGGAGAGGACCTCGTCGGTGTGCTCGCCGAGTCGAGGGGCGCCGGAGGGGGTCGGGGGCGGCTCGTTCCCGAAGCGGGGGAACGCCGCCTGCTGTCGTACAGGGCCGATGATCGGGTCGTCGACGGTGCAGATGTCGCCCCTGGCATGCACATGGTCGTCGGCGGCGATGTCGGCCACATCGTGGACGATGCCGACGGGCACGCCGTGGCGTAGGCAGCGCTCCTCTATGGTGGCCGCGTCCAGCCCGGCCGCCCAGTCGGCCACTGCTTGGTTGACTTCGTCCCGGTGGCGCCCGCGCGCCCCGGAGGATCCGAAGCGCTCGTCGGCCGACAGATCGGGCCGGTCCATCGCCTCGCAGAGGCGTTCGAACACTGGCTGGCGTACGGCCACTATGCACACGTACCGGCCGTCCCGGCTCCGGTAGTTGTCGATGGGCGCGGCCCGGTCCGACCGGTTGCCGCTGCGCTGGCGCACCGAGCCCAGCCGGTCGTAGGCCGCGATCGTCCACTCCATGATCCGCAGCACCGAGCCGTACAGGTAGGCGTCCACCACGCCGCCCGTGCCGCTGCCCTTGGCGTCGCGCTCATAGAGCAGGCTGGTCACGGCCTGGGCGGCGAACACCGCGGTCAGGTAGTCGGAGACGGGCAGGCCCGGTCGTGCCGGGGACTGGTCGGCATGCCCGGTGAGGTGCGTCAGCCCAGCGAAGGCGACGGCGTTGTGGTCGAAGCCGTTGTGCAGCGACTTGGGTCCGTCCTGGCCGTACAGGCTGATGCGGGCCGTGACCAGGCGCGGGTCGAGCCGGGACGGGTCGATGTTCCAACGCTCCAGGGTGCCGGGCCGGAAGTTCTCGCACACCACGTCGCACTCCGAGGCCAGGCGCCGGAACAGGTCCTGGCCCTGCGGGTCGCGCAGGTTGATGGTCACCGACTGGCGGCCCCGGCCCTCCACCGACCAGTACAGCGAGTAGCGGTTGCCTTCGCCGTCGGTGGCGAACGGCCCGTTGATGCGGCTCGGATCACCCCGGCCGGGGTCCTCGACCTTGATGACCTCGGCGCCCTGCTCACCCAGGACTCCGGCGCAGAACGGGGCCGCGATCCGGGTGCCCAGATCGAGCACCCTGATCCCGGCCAGGGGCTGCCTCACTGGGATTGCGGGTCGCGGTGCTCGGCGAACACTTCCTTCATGGAACCCTTCTGCATGCGCTGCTCGAGCGCGCCGAGCGCGGTCGCGGTGTTGTGCATCCAGTGATGGGCCTGGAAGTGGTAGTCCCACGCGTCGCGCTGGCCCTGAAGGTCGAGGGTCTTGTTGATCGAGCGTTTCACCACCTGGGCGGTGGCCGGCGGCACCAGCGCGATCTTCTCGGCCAGTTCCCGCACGGTGGGGGCCAGTTCGTCGCGGGGCACCACCCGGTTGACCATCCCGAGCCGCTCGGCTTCGGCTGCGCTGATGGTCTCGGCGGTGAGCAGGAACTCCTTGGCCTTGCGGGCCGGCATCTCCCACGGTTCCACCAGGATCTCCACCGCGGCGCCGGTCATGCGCAGCACCGGGTTCTGGAAGGCGGCGTCGTCGCTGGCCACGATGATGTCGGCCATGCAGGCCAGCATCACTCCCGCGGCCACGCACTTTCCCTGCACGGCGGCGATGGTCGGCTTGCGGAAGTCCCGGATCTTCAGGCAGCGGTCGAAGTACATCACCTTCTCGTGATGCCACTTGCCCTCGGGCGTGTCCCGCATGAGGCGCCATTTGTCGGGCTCCACATCACCCACCAGCGCCTTGAGGTCGTGGCCGGCCGAGAAGTGCTTGCCGTTGGCGGCCAGCACCACCACCCGCACGTCGTCGTCGGCGTCGGCGATGTCGAACGCGGCGTCGAGTTCGTCGATCATCTGGGTGTCCTGGGCGTTGGCCACCTGGGGCCGGTCCATGGTGATGGTGGCCACCGGACCGTCGACCTCGTACAGGACCGTGGAGAAGTCGGCCATGGCGGCCAGTGTAGGCACCACTGCTCGCGAGGGATTCAGGCCCGGGGTTCGCGGGGCAGGCCCAGGGTTCGCTCGCCGATGACGTTGCGCTGAATTTCGCTAGTACCCGCGATGATCGAGGCGGCCCGGTAGTAGAGCCACGACCTCTGCCAGCGGCCTCCGGCGGGGTTGCCGCCGGCGCCCCGCCACAGGGGGGCCTCGTCGCCGAGCACCCGCATGGCGGTGGCGTGCAGCCGCTGGCTCATCTCGCTCCAGTACAGCTTGGCGGTGGCGGTCTCGGCGCCGGGCCGGCGGCCGTGGGCGTGCTTGGACAGCGCTCGCCAGTTCTGGAGCTGGAACAGGCGCACCTCCGCGAAGGCCTGGGCCAGGTCCTGGGCGATGCGGGGCTCGTCGGCCAGGCCCCGCTCGGCCGCCAGGCGCACAAGTTCCTCCAGCAGCTGAGAGTGGATGACGAGCTGGCGGGGGTTGGTGCCCCGCTCGCCGGCCAGCACCGAGGTGGCCACCCCCCAGCCGCCGTCAGCCGGTCCGATCACCTGGTCGTCCGAGACGAACACCCCGTCCAGTACCACCTCGTTGAAGTCCGATTCGCCGGTCATCTGGCGCAACGGGCGTACTTCCACGCCGGGGGAGCCCATGTCCACCATGAACACGCTGATGCCCGCCCGTTTGGGGGCGTCGGGGCTGGTGCGGGCCAGGCACAGGCCCCAGTGTGCGAACTGGGCGTAGGAGGTCCACACCTTGCGGCCGTGCAGTGCCCAGCCGCCTTCGGTGGGTTCGGCCCGGGTGCGCAGCGAGGCCAGGTCGCTGCCCGCGTCGGGCTCGCTGAAGAGCTGGCAGATCAACTGCTCGGCGTTGAGGATGCCCGGCAGCCAGCGTTGCTTCTGGGCTTCGGTGCCGTGGGCCAGCAGGCAGGGGCCGACGAGGTTGACGGCGATGCGGCCGACCAGCTCCGGCGCACGGGCTCGGGCCAGTTCCTCCTGCACTATGTAGTTGAAGACGGGATCGGCGCCCCGCCCGCCGTATTCGACCGGCCAGGTGACGCCCACGTAGCCGGCCCCGGCCAGGCTGCGCTGCCAGTGGCGGCCGAACTCGACCTCCTCGGCGAGGTCGTCGAACAGGGGCGGCAGGCCGGTGCCGTAGTCCCAGGGCAGGTTCTCCTTCAGCCAGGCCCGGCACCCGGCCCGGAACGCCCGCTGCTCGGCTGTGGGCGTCAGATCCACAGGGCCGGGTCTACCACGCCCGCTCTGTGAGCGGCACGGCTTTGCTGTCTCTATTCTGCCCCGCCCCCCTCGAGCTTAGACCCGAGGGTTGGCGGGTGTACTGCTTCGGGAGCCGGACCTCTGGGTCGCCATGTGTCGGCGCCTACCATGCGGGGCGGTGGACTTCGACTTGTCGGTGGACCAGGTGGCTCTGCGGGATGCGGCCGCGGGTCTGCTGGATGATCGCTGCGACATGGCGGTGGTGCGCCGGGCCTGTGACGGGGGCGGCTTCGATGCCGGCCTGTGGGCGGCCATGGTGGAGCAGGGCTGGACCGGCATCGCGGTGCCTGAGTCGCTCGGCGGGGTGGGGCTGGGCATGGTAGAGGCCGCGGTGTTGCTGGAGCAGACCGGCGCCCATCTGGCTCCGGTACCGCTGCTGCAGCAGCTGGCTGCGCTGGCGGTACTGGCCGACGGGCCTTGGGGGGAGCGGCTGCTGTCGGGTGAGGCCATTGCCTGCGTAGCCCGCAACCCCCTGGAGCGGGCTGGCGACGGCTCGGTGTCGGGCCGGACCGAGCCGGTGATCTACGGCGCCCGGGCCGACGTGCTGGTCGCTCCGGTCGGCGGCGAGTTGGTGGCCGTGGACCTCGCCAGCGTCGAGCGTTCGCCCGAGCCGGCCATGGACCAGACCCGCGAGCTGGCCTGGATCGACCTGGACGGCGCCCCGGCGGTGACGGTTGGCGGCCCGCAGGAGGTGGCCGCCCACCTCGACCGGGGCGCCGTGTTCCACTCGGCCGAGATGCTGGGCGCGGCCACCTCGGTGATGAACCTGGCCGTGGAATACGCCAAGGTCCGCGAGCAGTTCGGTCGGCCCATCGGCAGCTTCCAGGCGGTCAAGCACCGCTGCGCCGACATGCTGGTCGACGTCGAGGGCATGCGCTCGGCCGTTTACCACGCGGCCTGGGCCCTGGGCGCGGCAAGTGCCGACGCCCCGGTAGCCGCGGCCACCGCCAAGATCTGGTGCAGTGACGCCGGGGTGCGGGTGGCGGAGTCGGCGCTGCAGGTCCACGGCGGCATCGGCTTCACCTGGGAGGCCGACGTGCACCTGTACCTGAAGCGGGCCCAACTCGACAGCGTGGCCTTCGGCGACGCCCGCCACCACCGCGCCCGCCTGGCCGCCATCCTGCGGGACCGGGTCGCGTCAGGAGCCAGCATCTGGCCCGACCCCTGATCGAGCCTCCGAAGCCATCTCTCTGGCGGGTGCTATTGGCCCTGCCCAGCCGCGTCCCCGAGAATCCCTGTAGTTGAGGACCGCAGGGGTCCTTGGCTCAGGGATTTGCTGAGGTTGGCCGTCTCGAAATATCTACACTGTTCGGCTTGTGTGCTGCCCTCGCAATGGTCGATCATTTGCGGGGGCTGGAGGTTGGGCACTGGGGTTGAGGCGGCGCATTGCGGTGCCTCTATTGCTGCTCGCGGTGGCGTCCGCCGCGGCGTGCGCGGGGAGCGCAGGAGCCGGTGCCGAGGGCGGAGGCATCGAGGCCGCCTCGGTCACGGCGCCCGAGAGCGCGGCGCCGGACGGACCGGTTGTCGAGGTCGCAGCGACCGGGCACCAAGGCGTTCAGACCGCGGCGGGGGCTGAGTCGGGCACGGCGTTGGAGGGGCTGGGTCCCAGCACGCCGCTCGGGGAGCTGCGGGCCCGGCACCTGCCCGTATGGACCCCGGACTTCGACTGGGCGTTCCCGCCCCAGGTGTGCGCCAGCGCCTGGGAACTCGACGCCATCGCCGAGCCCGACCCGGGTGCCGACCTTCTGGCCATGGGTGACTTCGCGACCGCAGCCGCGCTCACGGTGATGCGCTACGAGCACCAGTTCTCACGAGCGCTGGCGGCCCCGAGCCCGCAGGCGCAGCTTTGCCTGGCCGTCGCGTCAGTGGATCCGCTCCGCTCGGAGAACCTCAACGTTCTGGCGTCCTACCTGGATGTGGGCGCCCGACGTTCCCAGCCTGCGGCCTACCCCGCCGAGGTCGTGCTGGTCGGGGTGAGCGAGGCCGCGGTGATGGCCGTGGCCTGCGTCGTACCCGGCTATTCCGATGTAGTAGGCGTCGACGGAGCCGCACTACAGACCGCGCCGGCCCCGGCCCGGCTGCAGGCCTACCTGTTGACCGTGTCAAGCGGCCTGGAGGACCAGGTAGCCGACACCTCCTACCGGGTGTCGCAGGCCTCCCACCGTGCCGCGGACGACTGCTCGGGTCTGGACGCCTGGGCCGCGGAATGGGACGGCAACGTGCAGGCCTGGATCGACGAGGGCCAGATCTGGGCCTCCGACGGCCGGACCCTCACTGTTGACGGCATCTGCGACTCGCCCCCGCCCCACGGCCCCGACGAATGCCCACGCGACTGGCCGTTGTGACCGCCAGCCGCTCCCCGTCGCGCTCGTCCTCGGCCCGTTCGGTGCCCGCTCACCTGCCGTGCGGCGCCCGCCGCTCGCAGACGCGCCGGGCGCGACGCCGGACCAGGATTCTCGTGGGTCTGCTGGCCGCGCTCATCGCCGCGTTGGCGCCGGTCGAGTCGCCGATCCCTCTCGGGCCGCTGGAGGGCCTAACGGGGTCGGCGCCCGCTGAGGCCCAGCCCTCGGCCGTGGGTCCCGGCCGCCCTGACCCGTGCAATGCCCCCTGGCAGGAGGACCCCGACGACGCCTCCCTGTGCGTGCTCGGCCAGCGCGCATGTCCCGAGCATCCCCTCCAGCCCGGGTCGTACCTGGTGCTGTCGACCGAGTTCCCCGACTTCTGCGAGGCGACTGTGCTGCAGTCGGTCGATCCCGCCGCGTACACGGCCTGCAGAGTCCTGACGGGCTATGTGATCAAGACATCTGTACCGGGCGCCTGCCGGATGATCCGCCCGACCCAGTGCGCCCCGAACATGCACCGGACGGGAACGAATACGTGCAGGCGGGTGCAGCGCCGTACTTGGTCATGCCCGACGGGAACGCCGACCAACCGGTTCAACACCTGCTATCAGCAGCCCCCCGACTACACCACCACCCGCCACCCGGCCTGCGTTGCCGGTGCCCCGAGTTTCGCTATCTCAAGCTGCGAGGACTACGTGAGCCAGGACTTCGAGCGCTCCCCGGCCCTGGTTCCGTGCGGCGGCTTCGACACCGGTGGCTCCCCGCGGCTGCGAGCCACCAGCAACGCTTACTGGTGCGAGTTCGACGCTTCGTACCTCGATGTCGACTGCCATGGCACCAGCGCGACCTGCACTGCGTCCAACGCCGTCTGCATCAAGCGAGCCAGCACCACCGGCGGGTGCAACGCAATAGCCAAAGCGCTCAGGTGCCGCGACCTGCAGGCCGACTTTCGCGACGGAAGCCGCGTCGCCGAAGACGTCTACTCCGAAGGCTGCACTCCCTGTGTGGTCCTGCCGTTCAGCCCGACACCCCCCGAACCCGAATGCCCCCGAGACTTGCAGGCCAACCCCACACTGTCGACGGAGGGGAGGCTGGAGAATACCCACCAGCGCCGCAGCGACGTGGGCCCGAGCATCACGAGCCGGAGCCTCTGCACCGACCCGCCGCGGGGTCGGTTGGTGTGGGAGTCCAGTCACCAAGTGGGACTGGCCATAGTGAACTCACCGGTGATCCTCAGAGTCGTCGACGTTCCCGTCACCAGCCGCACCTACAGATACATCGGCGTCACCGGCGTCGCCACAAACGACGTGAGGTTCTGGCCGACCGAACGGCGGCACTTCGAGTATCCCGGCAGCGCACCGACCGATCCCATCGTCCGGACCTGGCCCACCTTCGACGACACCCTCACCTTCACAAGCGTGGACCGGATCGTTGGGGCCACGAGGTATCGGCCGGGGAGCTCCGGATTCTGGAACTCCGGTCCGTGCCTGATCCGCATACTGCCCGACTTCAGGGTCACGGTCACCGAACTCTGGCCCGACAACGACGCGGCCGAGATAGCGGCTCTGTTCGGCGCCGACGCGCTGGACTGGTGGACGGACCTCAACCCGATGGGCCACGACCCGACGCTGCAGATAGAGCGCACCGAAGCGCGGGGCCTGAACTACGTCGGCACCATGAACGCGACCGAGCTGGCGACCGAGCTGGCCAGCCGGGCCGACAGCCTGACACAGGAGGTGCGCTGCAACTACGGCGCCGACGTGTGGTGCAACTGGCGGCCCACCAGGCCCGGCTACTACCGGCTGATGGCCGCCGGGGCCTGGTACATGACCAAACTGGGCAGCAACCGGAACTGGCAGCAGCAGTCATGGCGCGGCCCGGTCAACGCAAAGTTGACGGAGATGCACTCGAACGACGACGCCGACACCGACTGCCCCCCGAGGCACCCTTCAGTTGGCTACCACACCGATTACGACTGTCTGCGGAACGACCTGGCCTGGATGAACGCGACGCCCGCGGAGGCAGGGCTGCAGCCGGACCTGAGCGGCCTACTCCCGGCGGGCTCGAATGCAGAATGGCTCTACACCGATGCCGCGGGACCGAACGTGAGATGCCCTCCGCGGGACCTGAGGGTCCGATGCGGCGGATCGGGCGAGTCGCAGAACTACACCGAGACCGAACCGATCGGCATCCTGGTGCACGAGGTGCGGGTCTCCACCGTCACCCCGGACCGCTAAGCGGAACCGGCGAGCGGCTACGGCCCGACGAAGCGCTAGCCGGCTTGGGCGCCGAAGCGGACGGCGGCCTCCATGGAGTCGAAGCGGCGCAGCACCTCGCCCTCCACGGCTCGCACCGCGGGGTCGTCGGGATGGCGGGGGCGGGGCAGGTTGACGGGGATGTCGTCGAACACGACCCCGCCGGGGCGCAGCATCACGATCCGGTCGGCGAGCTCGACGGCCTCGGACACGTCGTGGGTGACGAACAGCGCGGTCTTGCGGGTGTGCAGCCACACCCGCTGGAGGTACTCGCGCAGCGACCGGCCCGTCAACGCGTCCATGTGGCTGAAGGGCTCGTCCATCAGCAGGATGTCGGGGTTCACCAGGAACGCCCGGGCGATGCCGACGCGCTGCTGCATCCCGGCCGATAGCTGCGACGGGTACAGGTGGGCGACCTCGTTGAGGCCCACCATGGTGAGGTAGAACTCGGCCTCGCGCCGGGACCGGTCCGACTTGCGGTCCTGCACGTAGAGCATGTTGTTCAACACGGTGCGCCACGGAAGCAGCCGGGGCTCCTGGAACACGTAACCGACCTGGGCGGGCACGCCGTCCTGCACGGCCCGCACCGAGCCCGAAGTGGGCGTCTCCACGCCGGCCACGATGTTGAGCAGCGTGGTCTTGCCGCTGCCCGAGGGCCCGAGCACGGCCACGAACACGTTGCCGGTCACCGACATGTTCACGCCGCCGAGGGCCTGCACCCGGTGCGGGTAGGTGATGGTCGGGGGGTAGATCTTGGTGAGGTTCTCGATGAGGACGGTAGCCATCTGGCCTTTCCTTGGGGTTGCGGTGTCAGGGGTAGATCAGGCTGCGGGCGGGCTCACATGCCCCAGTCCTCGGCGAAGGACAGCGTCGGCTTCTGGTTCCACTGGAACGCGTGGCGTTCGAGGCGTCGCAGCACGAGCCGGTCGAGCAGCGTGATGAGCAGCACGAACAGCAGGATCCAGCCCACGAAGCCGGCGTAGCGCAGGGCGTCGTACCAGAACCGGGCCCGCCAGCCGACGCCGGCGGTGGCGCCGAACCACTCCACGATGAGCAGGCTGTTCCATCCGGTGGTGAACGCCAGCCGCACGCCGGTGAAGGCGTTGGGGAGGGTTCCGCCCAGCAGCAGGTCGACTGTCTGGTTGCGGCGCGACACCTGGTACGCCTTGGACATCTCCATCAGGGTCGGGTCGATGCTGCGCACGCCGGAGCTGAAGTTGATGGCCACGAACGGGATGGCGGTCAGCACCACGGCCACGATCGGGGCGGTGGAGGTGAGGCCGAACCACAGCGACGCCAGGAAGGCCCATACCACCGCGGGCAGCGCCAGCAGCACCAGGGTGGTGTCGTTGAGCAGTCCCCGCACCCAGCTGGAGGTGCCGAGCGCCAGTCCCAGCACCGCCCCGGCGGGGATCCCGATGGCCAGCCCGATGGCGTAGCGCTGCAGGCTGAGGCCGAGCGGCCCCCAGAACTCGCCGACGAGCATGCCGCCGTGGGAGCCGCCGGTGACCTCGGTCCACATGAACGACAGGATGTTGTCGATGCTGGGCACCCGGTCGCTGGCCACGGTGAGGTACTGCCAGACGGCGAGCAGGATCAGGAAGGCGATCAGCTGAACCACCCAGGGCCGGCGCAGCGCCCGCCGTGGCGCCGAGTAGCCGGCGTCGCGGGCCGGGCGGAGGTCGCCGACGGGGAGGGTGGGGAGCTCCTGGAACCCGCTGGCGAACGTCGTGGGGTCGTTCGGCCTCGGCTGGGCGGGAGCAGTGCGGGGGACCTGGCCGTAGGGGTCGTTGGGCCCCGGCGCTGCCGGTGGTCTCTGGGCGACGTCAGTCATTGGTTACTCGTTCTCGGTCGGCGGGCGCTACGCGGTGCGTCCCTGTAGTCGGCGTTCGATCTGGCGGAAGACGAGGTTCTCGAAGATGAGCATCACGACGATGTACAGCACGGTCCAGGCGATCATGCCTCGCACGTCGTAGCTCTCGAAGCTGCGGCGGATCTGGAAGCCCACGCCCTCGGAGGCGGCGAAGATCTCGGTGAGGAGCTCCATACGCCACGCCACCGCGAAGGCCAGCCGGGCGCCGGCCAGCACCGATATGAGCGACGACGGCAACAGCACGCCGGTGATGATCTGGGAGCGGGTGCGGCCGAACGACTCGCTCATCACGATGAGGCGGCGGTCCACCCCGGTGAGCCCCTGGGCGACGTTCATCATGATGTAGGGGGTGGCCACCACCGCAGTGGTGATGATCGGACCCAGCGACGACACCCCGAACACCACCAGCGTGAGGATGGCCAGCGCCACGATGGGCGTGCTCACCGTGAACTGGACGATGGTGCGCAACAGCGTCCGCCACCAGGCGTTGTAGGCGATCAGCCAGCCCAGCCCGCAGCTGACCACCGCGGCGAGCAGGAAGCCGGCCAGCACCCGCAGCAGGCTGGCCTGCATGTGGGTGCGGACGTCCTGCTCGGTGATGATCGTCCACGACTCGGTCGCCACGACGTGGGGCTCGGGCAGCTGCTGCGGATTGAAGACCAGCCGCGAGAACAGGTACCAGACGCCGATGAACGCGGTCCAGCCGATCAACACGCTGAACCGGAACAGCCAGCGGCGCACCACCGCCCTGCGCATCTCGCGGGCGGACAGCTCGGATATGGCGTCGGGGGTCACGGAGGGGACGGTCAACATGGGATCTGTCCTCTTCTAGGAGGCCGCCGAGAAGGACAGGTCCAGCTCGGGTTCTCGGGCGTCGTCGGGCAGCAGCCCGAGGCTTTGCATCCGGGCGAAGATGCCGGTCTGGATCTCGGAGTCCTCTTGTGTCAGGTACACCGACGGCAGCACCCAGTCGTAGGCGGTCACGTAGTCGGTCATCCACGCGATCTCCTCGTCGGTCTGCACCGAGAGGAGGTGCGGGTAGCTGGCGATGAGCGCGTCCTTCTGCGCGGCCCAGTTCTGGAGGCCCACCTCCCACATCGCCAGCAGCGCGCCGACCGCCTCGCGGTGGCCGGCCAGCCATTGCTTGTCGGCGATGAAGGCCTCGGCGACGGGCTGCACCCCGGCTCCTCCGGTGACTTCGTCGGCGTAGATCTCCGCGGCCGGCTTGCCGTCGTAGAGAGGGCGCAGACGGCCCTCGGCCAGGCCGGAGACGCTGAAGTCGGGCAGGCAGATGCAGGCATCGACGTCGCCTCGCATCACCAAGTCGGCGACGCTGGCGGACTCCACCACCACCACCAGCTCGAAGTCGGGGCTGTCGACCCGGAACTCCAGGCCGTACATCTCGTCGGCGATCACGCCCCACAGCAGGGCCGACCCCAGGGCGCTGTCGACGGTGATGCGGGTCTCGACGAGGTCTTCGAGGGTCTCGGCCATGGAGGTGCGCCGCACCCCCAGGAAGCTGCGGTCGGTGGTGAACCGGCCCACCACCACCGGCTCGCGGTCGGACTGCTCCACGAACTGGGGCACCTCGAGGGCGTTGATCACCACGATGTCGGCGTGGCCACCGGCGAAGGCGGAGAACTGGTCGAACGGGCTGCTGGCCTCGATCCTGATGTTGTGGGTCGCCTCCCACTGGGCGACGGTGCCGGAGTCCTTGAGCCATTCCCAGACCGGGTCGGGGGCCAGCGCGAGGCGGATGCGCACGGGATCGGGCGACGGGGCGCTCAACTCTTGGACTGGAGCACCCGCCTGGGCGGTCACGGTCGTGCTGCCCCCGCTACCGCCTCCGCAGGCCACCGCCAGCACGGCGGCCAGTGCAGCCGTTGCGCCGAGGATCCTGGTCGAACGGGAGCGGGCCATCGGTCTAGCCGGTTGGAGCCAGCCAGTCGGTGGTGCTGCGCATGCAGCCCCAGTGGTTGAGCACGCATGCCGGGTCGGCCTCCAGCACCCGGAACCGGTCCCAGCCGTAGGGGTTGTCCTCGCCGAACGTGATGAGCGTGCCGTACTCGGTGTCGTAGCTGGTCTGGTGCATGGCCGCCATGAAGGACTCTCTGGTGAGCGTGCCGTCGGCCTGTGCGGCCCGGGTCATGGCGCTGAAGGTGACGTCGAGGTAGTCGCAGGTGGCTTGGAGGAGGCTCCAGGCGTCGGTGTGGTGGCGATGCGAGAACGTCGGAGCGTCGCTGGCGGTGTTGCGCAGCGACATGCAGCTGCGGTCCAGCTCGGGAATGGCGTCACCGGCGGCGCGCCGGGCGCTCACCGACACGAGGTTCCCGGCTTGGCGTTCGGGGGCCTCGGTGAGGGTGAGGGTGGCGGGCTGGATGTCGTTGATGATCCAAATCGGCGTCCAGCCGACCAGCTCGGCGGCTCGCATGAAGCGGCGCACGTCGGACCAGTCGGCCGTGGTCACGACCGCGGTGACTTCGGAGTCCTTGAACTTCTCGGCTGCGTCGAGGAAGAAGGCCTCCACCAGCTCCAGTTGCGCGGCCACCTCGGGCGGGAGAGCGGCCAGCTTCATCTCGGCCTCGGCCTGCTCGGGCTCCGACAGGCCGGACTCGAGTAGCCGCACCTGCTTTTCGGCCACCAGGACGCCCAGGTTGCTGGCCGGGCTGATGGCGCTGGACACAAGGTTGAGTCCGCTGGATCGGAGCGTCTGTTCGATGGTGGATGGATCGGTGGCCTGGTCGGCGGCGCCGTGCAGCAGGCCCACCGGCTCGCTCATGTCGAGCAGGCCGGTCTGAAGCGCGATGTCGACGCTGCTGGTGAGCAGGTACTCGGTGGAGCCGTCGTCGGCGTAGAAGCGGCCGCCGGCGGCCTCGAAGGTGGCTGACGGAGCTGAGGCGTAGAGCCCGATGGTCGGGACCTGCGCGGCGGTCGTCACGCAGTTGAGCAGGTTCGTGTCGGCCCTCAGAACGAAGCTGAAGAGCACATTCTGCTGGGGCAGCTGGACGCAGACCTCGGTGATGGACTCGGTGGCGTTGCCCAGGTCCCACAGATACGAATGGAACTCCACGCAGCGGCCGCCGATCCCGCCGTGGAAGTTGACCTCGTTGACGTAGGCCTCGATGACCCGTCCCGGTTCTTCGATGATGAGGCTCTCGAGGCCCGCATCGTCGAGCGACGCCAGGTCGGCGCCCATGTAGGCGATGCGGATCGGTTCGGACGTCGCCGACGAGTCGCAGGGGTTCTCGCCCTGCACGACTTGGGGGTTGCCCCGGGCGGCGGCGATGCCGGCGCCGGGCCGGGTGGACATGAACTCGCCGGCGATCACCGTTTCGGCGGCAGCGTTCCCGGAGCTTCCCGTTTCGATCTGGGCGGTGCTGCCGCCGTCGCCCCCGCCCCCGCCGCAGGCTGCCGCCAGCAGGGTCAGAACGGTCACGGCACCGCCGAGCGTGAGGGCTTGAACGCGGGGCGACCTGAATCTACGGGTCCTGAGCCTCGTCGGCGCGCGGTCCGGCGAGGGGAAGGGGGGATCAGATGTCATTAGTACCTCGGGGGAGCAAGCAACGAGGGATCGGTGGCCTCGCTCAACAGTTGGGACATTGCAGGTGCCATCGCCTGGGCTGCGGCCATCGTGCAGGCGATGGGATGCACGACGGCGGTGGTGGTCTCGTCCACATGGATCCGCCACGGCCACCGGGCCGCCACCGACGAGGTGGCCCCGACCAGGGCCAGGCGCGATCCGGGGGTGGTGGCCACCTGGCCGGCCCGCTGGATGAGGATGTCGTTGCCGGGACCCACCACCAGCACGTCGAGGAAGGTGCCGCTGCCGGTGTGGGCGGCCGAGAGGAGCTCCTCGAGCTGGGGGGAGTCGAAGCTGGTGGTGTGGACCCGTTCCCAGCCTGGGAGGCCCGCGGGGGTGTCGAGCCCGACGGTGATGATGCGGATGTCGCCTGCCAGGGGGGATGATCCCAGCGTCCCGACGACGGCGTTGAGCAGGTTCACCGACGGCGTGCCCGGCCCCGACACGATCAGGCAGCCGATCTCCTCGATGTTGAGCAGCAGCGGGCCCTCCAGCGTGTCGCCCACCGGTACGAGGGCGGGGCACAGGGTCGGTCCCTGGGCGGTGGCTTCAAGGTCTTCGGCGGTGACCCCCTGCGGCAGCTCGAGCACGTAGCCCCCCGAGGCCGCCTGCCACCCGTCGGGGGCCTGGGTCGGCCGGTTCAGCAGCACCTCGAATCCGTACGTCCCGACCCGCACGGCCAGCACTGTCGGCTTCTCTCGCAACTGCCCGACGGTGACGGCCCGCAGGTGGCGCATGGCCGCCTCGATGAGGTTGAGCGTGTCGGTCCGGGCGCTCTGGCGGAGCGACTCCTCCATCGGGTCGAGGGCATCGGTCCGGGCTCCGCGACGGCGGCGGATCCGGGACAGCTGCCACAGCATCATGGCGTCGCCGAGGGCGGTGCCGGCCAGTCCCCGGTTCGACGACGCCACCATGTCGGCCTCCGGGGCCGGCACGGCGGTCTCGGCGCCGGTGAGCGACGGCATGAAGCTCGGCATGCGGGGCGCTTCGGCCTCCACATACGGGACCTCGGGCTCTAGGGGTCCGAGATCCGGCAGTGCCGGCTCGGGCGCCATGGGTGGCGCCGGTTCGTGTGAGGGCGGTACGGGTGAGTCGTACGCGGGCGGCGGCTGGTAGGCGGCAGGGGCGTGGGCAGGGGGTACCGGGGAGTCGTATGAGGGCGGTGCCGGTTCGTGGGTCGGCGGTACTGGTGAGTCGTAGCCGGGCACTGGCTGGTAGGCGGCTGGCTCGTGTGAGGGCGGTATGGGGGAGTCATACGCCGGTGGCGGCTGGTAGGCGGCTGGCTCGTGTGAGGGCAGTACGGGTGAGTCGTATGCGGGCGGGACCGGTTCGTGGGTTGGGGGAACTGGTGACTCGTACGCCGGTGGTGGTTGGTAGGCGGCTGGCTCGTAGGCAGGTTCGTGTGTTGGCGGTACTGGTGAGTCGTAGCCGGGCACTGGTTGGTAGGCGGCTGGTTCGTGGGCTGGCGCTACCGGGTGTTCGTATGCGGGTGGTGGTTCTTGGGTTGGGAATACCGGCGGTTCGTAGGCGGGCGGCGGTTGGTAGGCGGCTGGCTCGTAGGCAGGTTCGTGTGTTGGGGGTACGGGGGAGATCGGGGG
>VXTM01000018.1 GCA_009837445.1 Acidimicrobiaceae bacterium | reverse complement strand
TGCGGTGGTGGTTGTGGGCGGCGTGGACGTTGTCGTGACAGTGTCGGCTTCGAGGGTTGCGGCGGGATCCCCGGTGAAGTGCGGCCCGCCCCCGCCAACGGCGGCGTCACTCGCGCACGACGAGGCCAGGACGACCAGCGCTGCGCACACGCCGATGCAGGCGGAGAGGCGATGGGGGAGGTGAGGCGACGTCGACATCGTCGAGACCGAAACCTAGTGCTCCGTTCGCAGCAGCAGCGTCAATCCTCGTAAGCGCGCTATGTGTCGGCACCTGGCCGCGACCGTAGCGACCGGACAGTCCGGGAGTTGAGACTCGTCCAGCTAGTTGAGGCGTTCGACGATCATGGCCATGCCCTGGCCGCCGCCTACGCACATGGATTCGAGGCCGATGGTGTTGTCGGCGTCCTCGAGGCCGTTGAGCAGGGTGCACATGATGCGTGATCCGGTCATGCCGAAGGGATGGCCCAGAGCGATCGACCCGCCGTTGGGGTTGAGCTTGTCGTAGTCGATGCCGAGGTCGTCGGCCGAGGGCAGCACCTGGGCCGCGAAGGCCTCGTTGATCTCGACATGGTCGATGTCGCCGATGGTCATTCCGGCCCGGTCCAGAGCTTGGCGGCAGGCGTCGACCGGGCCGAGGCCCATGATCTCGGGGTTGAGCGCGGACACGCCGGTCGACACGATCCGGGCCAGAGGCGTGGCCCCCACTGCAGCCGCCTTGGCGTCGGACATCACCACGACCGCGGCCGCGCCGTCGTTGAGGGGGCAGCAGTTGCCGGCGGTCACGGTGCCGTCAGGACGGAAGACGGGCCGCAGTTGCGAGACACCCTCGAGGGTGGTGCCGTCCCGGATGCCGTCGTCGCGGTGGACCTCGGAGCCGTCGGCCAGCGGGTAGGGGGTTATCTCCCGCTCGAAGAAGCCGCGGTTGCGGGCGGCCTCGGCCCGGTTCTGGGACAGTACCCCCCACTCGTCCTGGGCCTGGCGGGACACGCCCTTGTGCTGGGCCACGTTCTCGGCGGTCTGGCCCATGGCGATGTAGATGTCGGGAAAGCCCTGCGGGGGAGCCCACGTCTCGGCGCCCTCGGCGGTGCGCTCGGCGGTGCGGTCCTGAGCGGCGGCGAACTGGTCGTTGTGGGGGCCGCTGTCGGCGGCGCCGTACTCGTAGCGCGACACCGTCTCCACACCCCCGGCCACGAAGCAGTCGCCCTCGCCGGCCTTGATGGCGTGGGCGGCCATCCGGATGGTCTGAAGCGACGACGAGCAGTAGCGGTTGACGGTGACCCCCGGCGCGTTGACTCCGGCCAGGATGGAGGCGACCCGGGCGACGTTGTAACCGCCTTCTCCTCCGGGCTGCCCGATGCCCCAGATCACGTCCTCGACGCCGTTGCGGTCGAGCCCAGGGACCTTCGACAGCACGTCGCCGATGATGAACGCCGACATGTCGTCGGGTCGGGCCTCGGTGAGCGATCCCTTGACGGCCCGGCCGATCGGGGTTCGGGCAGTGGCGACGATGACGGCTTCAACCATGACGGCTCCTCAGGAGTGTGGTGGGTTGGTTGGCGGGGTGCGCCGGGGAAGGCCCTGGCTGCATAGGCTCGCGCGGTGCACAACAGTAGCGACGGGACCGGCTTCGACACCGACCGAGCCTGGAAACTTCTGATCGGCGGGGAGTGGGTTGACCCCGCTGCTGGGACCTACCCGGTCATTGATCCCAACGACGGCACGGTTGTGGGCCACGCCCCTGAGGCGACTGCGGTCCAGGCCGCGGACGCGGCCCGGGCCGCCCGCGATGCCCTCGGTGGCTGGCGGGCTCTGAGCCCCGCCGAGCGCGGCGGCCATCTCGCCCGCCTGGCCGACGTGATCGAGCGGATGGCCCCATCGTGGCTCGATCTGGTGCAGGCCGAGACCGGCTCGGTCACCTCCATCGCCAAGAGCCTGCAGGTCGGCGGGCCCATGATCGAACGGTTCCGGTACTACTCCAACCCGATCAACGTTGACACCGACATCGCCCCGATGCCTGCCGACAAGGGAGCTCTGGGACCGGCCGGTCTGATCGCGGCCACCGTGAAGCGCCAGCCGGTGGGGGTGGTGGCCTGCATCACCCCCTACAACATGCCCCTGGTGAACGTGGCCGGCAAGGTCGCTCCGGCGCTGGCTGCCGGCAACACCGTGGTGATCAAGCCCGCGCCCCAGGACCCGCTGGGCGTGTTGCTGCTGGGCGAGGCGGTGGCCGAGGCCGGATTCGCCGACGGCGTGGTCAACATCGTCACCGGCTCCGGGCCGGAGGCCCCCGCCGCCCTGGTGGCCTCCACCGAAGTGAACATGGTGTCGTTCACCGGCTCGACGCAGGTGGGGGCCCGTATCTACGCCGACGGAGCGTCCACCATGAAACGGGTGCTGATGGAACTCGGCGGCAAGGGCGCGCTGGTGATGACCGAGGACGCCGACGTGAACGCGGCCTGCATGGGGATCGCCACCACCTGGGGACTCCACTCGGGCCAGATCTGCACCGCGCCGACCCGGGTGGTCTGCCATCGCAGCATCCTCGACCAGACCGTGGAGACGCTGAAGGCCTTCGCCGGCTTCATGAAGGTGGGAGACGGGCGGGCCCCCGACACCATCGTCGGTCCGGTCATCACCGAGGCCCACCGCGACCGGGTGGAGAGCTTCATCGCGGGCGGGCTCGACGCCGGGGCGACCGCGGTTTGCGGCGGGCAGCGCCCCGACCTGCCCGGCTACTTCGTGGAGCCCACCCTGATGGCGGACGTGACGCCCGATATGGAGGTAGTGCAGCAGGAGGCCTTCGGACCGGTGGTGGTGGTCCTAGCCCACGACGGCGACGACGAGGCCGTGGCCCTGGCCAACGACTCGCCGTACGGTCTGTTCTCGTACGTATACGCCGGCGACGCCAAGCGGGCCTACGAGATCGGCTGCCGGCTGGAGTCCGGCAACGTCGCCCTCAACACGGTGCAGCCCCACATGTACGCCCCCTTCGGCGGCTTCAAGATGTCGGGCATTGGCCGCGACCGGGGCAAGTGGGGCATAGAGGCCTACACCGAGATCCAAGCCATCAACTGGCTCTCCTAGATATAACGAAAAATATTTAAAATTATCCACTGCTCGTCTCACAAGTCGTGCCATAATGCCTCCATGGCCCCTGATCCCGTCATGGACAAACTGGAAGCCGCCTTCGAGAGGCAGCGGGCCAGACTGCTGGCCACCGATGAGGGCCGCTGGGCGGTCTTCGTTCAACCCCGCGACATGCGTCGCCGCCCGAAGTTGATCGGCTGCTTCGACAACGAGTTCGAGGCGCTCGACGAGGGATATCGCAACGCAGTCGGGTGCCGCCTCATGGTCAAGGAGGTTCTGCGACAGGACCGTGTGATCAGCATTCCATGGGGGGTGGCAATCAATCAACGCTGACCCGCGATCGACGGCCCGGATCGCAGGAACGATCGGATGGCGGGGCCCGATCGTGGAGGTTGAAGTGCTGCTGCCGCTGACCGAACTAGACCGGTATCGCCTTGAGGGAAGGGTCGTCCCGGTGCCCTACCGGGCTCGCGGGCTGATCGACACGGCGGCCGAGCGCTCATGCGTCAGCGAGACGGTGGTAGGTGCGCTCCTGCTCCAACGAACGAGCCGGCAGCCCCTCTCGACTGCCTCCGGTTCAACGAAGAGCGGCATCTACGACCTGATGCTGCATCTGGGGTATCGCAGCGACGATCCGCCCGATCCGATACGAGTCATGGCATACGACGCCAACCTGACAGGCGCTGAGGTACTTGTCGGACTCGATGTACTTCGCCTGGGAAGACTCATGCTCAACGGCCCCAGTGGTGAGTACGAGTTGTTCCTACCGCGGACCGCCCGTCCGGTCCCGTAGTGCTCAGGTTCGCTTACGGGGGGAGGGTCTTGTGGGGGTTCATGATGCCTTGGGGGTCGAGGGCGTTCTTGACCGCCTGCATCAGCTCCCACTCGACGGCGGGCTTCTGGGGCCTGATCCGATCCCGCAGGAGTTGGCCGATGCCGTGCTCGGCGCTGAGGGTGCCCCCGAACGCGAAGGTGGCCTCGTCGATCCGCTCCCGCAGTTCGTCCCGGACGGCTAGGAACGGCGCCACCTGGTCGTCGCGGGTGGGCAGGACGTACATGTGGAGATTGCCGTCTCCGACGTGGCCGAACCCGTAGGACAGCGCGCCGGGGGCCAGATCGGCCGCGATCCGCCGGACTTCGTCGTGGTAGGCGCCGAAGAGGTCTATGGGCACGGCCGTGTCGAGTTTGACGCCGTGTTTGTGCTGCTCCCACAGGAACATCGGCGAGAGCTCGTCGCGGATGGTCCACAACCGGGTCTCCTGCTCTTCGGTCACAGCCACGGCCGCGTCGCGGACCCACCCGCGCTCGGAGGCCTCGGCCAGGAACGCTCCCAGCCGCTCAGCCACCGGCTCGGCCGAGGCCAGCCTCACCAGGACACAGAACTCCTCGCAGGTCACCAGGGGCCGGGCCAAGTCGAACTTCTCGCAGACCCGCTCCAGGCCGACCACTGGCATCAGCTCGAGTGCCGTCACGTCCCCGCCGCATCGGTCCATCGCCAGCTCCAACAACGCCATGAGCCGGTCGAGGCCGGAGATGGAAGCCAGGGCGCTCTGGATGTGAGGGGTGGTCGGATGCAGCCGCAGCACTGCCTGGGTCACGACACCGAGCGTTCCCTCAGCACCGATGAAGAGATGCTTCAGGTCGTAGCCTGAAGAGTCCTTGCGCAAGGCTCGCAGACCGTCCCACACCTGCCCGTCGGCCAGCACCGCCTCCAGGCCCAGCACGTTGTCGCGCATGTTGCCGTAGCGCACCACGTTGTTGCCGCCCGCGTCGGTGGAGATCGCTCCGCCCACGGTGGCGATGCCCCGAGCTCCCCAGTCCGGCCCGAAGAGGCGGTTCGTCGCGCTGGCGGCCTGTTGCACCGACTCGATGGTGGCGCCGGCCTCGACGGTGATCGTCCAGCGGTCGGGGTCCACCGACACGATCCGGTTCATGCGGCCCATCGACAACACGATCGACGGCGTCGATGGGTCCCGGTCGTCACCGTCACGACCGGTGTGGGGAAGGGCATCGGTGGAGCGGCCCGCGACCGTCGGTACCGAACCGCCGGACATCCCGGTGTTGCCGCCCTGGGGCACGATGGCGATCCCGGCCGCCGCGCAGGCCCGCACCACCGTCACGGTCTCGTCCGCCGAGGCCGGGCGGACCACGGCTAGGGCCTCACCCGTGAACGAGCCCCGCTGATCGGTCAGGTACGGCGCGGTGTCAGGCCCGGTGAGGACCCCGGCGGCGCCGAGGTTGGATCGCAGGCCGGCCACGAACGCCATCGACCGGTCACCCTAACCCTCGGCCCGGGCGTTCTCCGGCCCGGCTAGCTTCCCGTGCATGCTCGACGTGAATTCGCAGGCGCCCGACTTCGAAGCGCCCGACCAGCACGGCAACCCGGTGAGGCTCGCCGACCTCCGGAGCAGCTGGGTGGTGCTGTGGTGGTACCCCAAGGCTTCGACCGCCGGTTGAACCAAGGAGGGCAGGGGGTTCCGTGATCGAACCCCGGAGTTCGAGGCAGTCAGCGCCGTGGTGGTCGGAGCTTCCTTCGACACCGTCGAGGAGCAGCTCGCATTCGCCGAGACCGAGAGCTTCCCATTCGCGCTGATCAGCGACACCGACAAGGCCATCGGCCGCCTCTACCAGGCCGAGCGCGAGCCGGGGGAGGACTACTACGACTGGGGAGTACCCCGCCGCATCACCTACCTGATCGACCCGGAGGGCCAGATCGCCGCGGCCTACGACTTGGCCGGCCAGGACCTCGCCAGCCACGCCGCCCAGGTCCTGGCCGACATCGCAGCCCGCTCCTAGGCGGTCCCGCCCAGCACGGGAGGACGACGGTGATCATCGACTGCCACGGCCACTACACGACCACGCCACCCGCAGTGGGGGAGTGGCGCGAGGCCCAGAAGGCCGCGGTGGCGACCGATCCGGGTCACGTCGGGACCAAGGGCCAGATCGCGGTCAGCGACGACGAGATCCGCGAGAGCCTGGAGGGCGCCCAGCTCGCCTTCCAGCGCGAGCGGGGCACTGACCTGACGATCTTCTCGCCCCGGGCGAGCTGGATGGGCCATCACATCGGCAACGAGCACACCTCGAGGTTCTGGACCGAGCACCAGAACGAGTTGATACGGCGAGTGTGCGACCTATACCCCCGCAACTTCGCCCCGGTGGCGCAGCTGCCCCAGTCGCCGGGCGCGCCCATCGACGCATCGGTCCAGGAGCTGCGGCGCTGCACGGAAGAGATGGGCTTCGTCGGCTGCAACGTCAACCCCGACCCGAGCGGCGGCCACTGGAACGGGCCGCCGCTCTGGGACCGCTACTGGTGGCCGCTGTGGGAGGCCATGTGCGAGCTCGACGTGCCGGGCATGATCCATGTCAGCGCGGCCTGCAACGAAAACTTCCACACCACCGGCTCGCACTACCTGGGCGCCGACACGACCGCATTCATGCAGGCACTCACCTCTGGATTCGTTCACGACTTCGAAGGGCTGCGGCTGGTGATCCCCCACGGCGGGGGAGCGGTTCCCTACCACTGGGGACGCTTCGCGGGCATGGCCCAGGACTCGGGCTGGGACCTGCACGGCCTGATGGAGCACATCTGGTTCGACACCTGCGTCTACCACCAGCGGGGCATCGACCTCCTCACCGACGTCGTGCCGGCCGACAACATCCTGTTCGCGTCGGAGATGGTGGGCGCGGTGCGGGGCGTCGATCCCGCCACCGGCCACCATTACGACGACACCCGCCGCTACATAGACAACGCCGGTCTCGACGACGAGGCTCGGGCCAAGATCTTCGAGGGCAACGCCCGGCGGGTTTACCCCCGACTGGAGGTGCAGCAATGAGCGGACACGGCCGTCCGGTAGTGGTTCGTACGGTGGAGCGGGCCGATCCCTCCGTGGTCGACGGTCTGGCGGCGATGGGGAGTGCCACCGTGCACGAGGCCATCGGCCGGCGGGGCTTCCTCGGACCAGACATCCGGCCCATCCAGTCCGGCACCCGCATCGCGGGCTCCGCGGTGACCGCGCTGTGCCATCCCGGTGACAATCTGATGATCCACGCCGCGGTCGAGACATGCCAGCCGGGTGATGTCCTGGTGGTAGCGGTCAGCGCGCCCTCGACGCACGGGTTCTTCGGGGACCTGCTGGGTACTTCGGTCCAGGCCCGGGGAGTGCGGGGCCTGGTGATCGACGCGGGCGTGCGCGACACCGCCGAGCTGCGGGCCATGGGCTTCCCGGCGTGGAGCCGGCACGTCTCCTGCCAGGGCACCGTCAAGGCCACGCCGGGCTCGGTCAACGTGCCGGTGGTGGTCGGCGGTCAGCTGGTCGGCCCCGGCGACGTGATGTGCGCCGACGACGACGGCGTGGTAGTGGTGGCCCGCCCCGAGGCCGGATGGGCGCTGGACATGTCCCGACAGCGGGTAGCCAACGAGGAGGACGCCCGGGAGCGGCTGGCGGCCGGTGAGCTGGGTCTGGACATGTACGGCCTGCGCCAGCAGCTGGTCGACATGGGCGTCGACTGGGTGGACACCCTCGACGATGTGGTCCCTTAGGGCCGCATACGGCCCGGTCGGGAATCAGGCGAAGTCGTAGAGGCGCTGGGGGTTGTCGACCAGGATCCGGTTGCGGTCGGCCTCGTCGGGGGCGAACACGGCCAGCAGGTCCACGAGGTCTCCGTCGTCGGGCATGTGGCCCACGTTGGGGTGGGGCCAGTCGGTGCCCCAGAGCACACGGTCGCCGGCGGCCGCGATGAGCGCGGCGGCCAGCGGAGCCACGTCGTCATAGGGCGGCCGGCCCCCGGCGGTGAGCCGCTCTGCCCCGGAGATCTTCACCCAGGCCCCTTCGTGTTGCATGAGATCCAGCAGCGCAGCGAACGGCGGCTGTTCGAGACCGCCGGCCGCGGGCACGCGGGCCATGTGGTCGATGATGAACGGGCAGGGCAGGCGGAGCAGCACGCCGGCGAAGTCGGGCAGATCGGAGGCGTTGAGGTGCACGACCATGTGCCAGCCTCGGGCTGCCACCCTGCCGGCGGTGCGCTCGAAGGCCCCGAGGTCGCCGCCTCCGAGATGCCTGACGAAGTTGAACCGGGCGCCCCGCACACCGGCCTCGTGGAGCCGGTCGATCTCGGACTCGGGGCAGGACTCGTCGATCATGGCCACACCCGCGTACCGGCCGCCGGATCGCAACAGCGCGTCGACCATGGCGGAGTTGTCGGTTCCGTGGCAACTGGCCTGAACCAGCACGGCCCGGCTCAGCCCCATCCGCTCATGCAGCCCCGCGAGCTGGTCCGCGCCCGCATCGGGGGGTGTGTAGGACCGGCCGGCCGCGAAGGGGAAGCGGCTCGCCGGTCCGAACACATGGCAGTGGGCGTCGCAGGCACTTGGTGGCGGGGTGAACGCCGCCGGAGGGTGCGGATCCGGATGGGGAGGCGGGATTGTCGGCTGCATGCCGGCGGCGCCGCTCGCGTTCAGCGGGGACGGGGGAAGACGACCCCGTCGAAGAGCTTCCGGGCAGTGCGGATGATCCCCGCACTCGCCACCACGGGCACCGCGCCCGGCCGGGTGGTGAGGATCACTGCAGCGTCGAAGGTACCGGTCGGATGCTCCAGCGTGACCACCCGGTCGATCCGGGACGCTCCGGCCGGTCCGGGGTCTCCGCCGGCTCCGTCGGGCAGCATCTCGTTCCCGACGGCGGCCGGCAGCACGGCGGCGGTGGCGACCGAGACCGCGCCAAGCACGCCGATGGCCTCATGGCAGCGGCGAGGGATGAAGGTCCGGGTGCAGAGGTGTCCTTCGGCGGTTCGGGGCGGCGCTACGAGCGTCACCTTGGGCACAGTGGAGTCAGTCACGTCCCCTAGGCCCATCAGACGACCCGCAGCTCTGCGCACACCCTCGAGTCGGGTCCGCAGGCGGCTGTCGGCTTCGAGGGTGGCGCAGTCCTCGTAGCCGGTCACGCCAAGGTCGCCGGCTCGCATCACGACCGTCGGCATGCCGTTGTCGACCAGGGTGCAGTCCACTCCCTCGACGGAGTCGGTGAGGTTGCCGGTGGGGAGCAACGCGCCGCAGGAGCCGCCCGCGATGTCCTCGAAGTCGAGCCGCACCGCGGCCGCCGTGCCGGGTACGCCCGCGATGGACGTCGGGCCGGAGTAGTCGGGCTTGCCGTCTCGAATCGGGAACGTCGCGGTTGCCACCGATCCGGTGTTCACCATGTGGATCCGCACTCTCGCTTCGGCCCCGTATGCAGTGACCAGGCCTCTCTCCACCGCGAACGGTCCCACCCCGGCCAGCATGTTGCCGCAGTTCTGGGCGTCGCTGACGAGGGGCTCGTCCACCGAGGGCTGAAGGAACAGGTAGTCGACGCCGGCACCGGGACCGGATCGCGGACCTACGACGGCCACCTTGGTGGTGAGCACGTGAGCTCCGCCGATGCCGTCGATCTGGCGGGCGTCCGGCGACCCGACGATGCGCAGGATGAGGTCGTCTCGCTCGGCCGGATCGTCGGGCAGGTCCAGGCTGCGGAAATAGGCGCCCTTGGAGGTCCCGCCTCGCATCAGCATGCACGGCACGCTCTCGATCACACCGCCATTGTGCAGGATGGCTAGCTTCGCGCGTGTGATCGGCGATGGGGTGCTGGACGGCCTGCGAGTCGTCGAGGGCTCGGCGTTCGTGGCCGCCCCCTCGGGGGGCATGGCGCTGGCGCAACTGGGAGCCGAAGTGGTGCGCTTCGACCGGATCGGCGGGGGCATCGACTACGGACGGTGGCCGCTCACGGCCGAAGGCCGCTCGCTGTACTGGGCGGGCTTGAACAAGGGCAAGAAGTCGGTGGCCGTCAACCTGCGCGATCCGGCCGCCCATGAGCTGCTCTCCGAGTTGATCGGCGTGGCCGGCACCTTCCTCACCAACTTCCCGGCCCAGGGGTGGATGGCCCCCGAGAGGCTGACGGCCCGGCGGTCCGATCTGGTGATGGTGGCCATCACCGGCAACCGCGACGGGACCACCGCGGTGGACTACACCGTCAACGCCGCGGTCGGGTTCCCGATGGTGACCGGCCCCGCGGACCTCGACGATCCGATCAACAGCGTGCTGCCCGCATGGGACCTGCTGTGCGGGCAGACGGCTGCCGTTGGGATCCTTGCCGCGGAGCGGCGCCGGCTGCTGACGGGGGACGGGTCGGTGATGATGCTGGCGTTGAGCGATGTGGCCCTGGCAGCCACGGCCGCGCTGGGCTATGTCGCCGAGGTCCAGGTCAACGGCGCGATCCGGCCCCGCTGCGGCAACGACCTCTACGGCGCGTTCGGCGTGGAGCTGTCCACCGCGGATGAGCGCCGCCTGTACGCGGTGGGCATCAGCGGCCGGCAGTGGGCGTCACTGGTGGAGGCCACCGAGAGCGAGGCCGCAGTGGCTGAGATCGCCTTAGCCCGGGGCCTCGACTTCACGGACGAGGGCAACCGTTACGAGGCCCGCCACGAGATCAAGGCGGTGATGCAGGAATGGGCCGGCGCGCGGTCCTTCGCCGAAGCGGCCGAGCGTCTGGACGCGCTGGGAGTCTGCTGGGGGCCCTACCAGACTTTCGCGGAGCTGGTCGAGAACGACGGGCGTTGCTCGCCTGCTGCTGGGCTGTTCCGTGAGGTGGACCAGCCCGGCATCGGTCCCTACCTGGTGCCGGGGTCGCCGCTGGCCTTCGCGCCCGGCCCGGGGATGGGACCCGATGCGCTCGGCGACGCGACCGCGCCTGTGCTGGGGCAGCACACCGACGAGGTGCTGGCCGGATGGCTGGGACTCTCAGCCGGTGAGATCGGCCGCCTGCACGACGCCGGCGTGGTTGCGGCCGGGAGCTAGATGGGGCATGTCTCAGAATTGTCAGAGTTATTCAAGATCGTAGTTTGTGAAATATAGGACGCACCAATAACTAGGCTCTGACCTGCCCTTTTTCCGAAAGCAAATGTTCGTCTTGCACAATTGTATACCGATGCTAGGTTGTATACCGATGCTCGAGGTGTACGAGACGGCCGTAGCCCCGGTGGGCTCCACGGCCTGGATGGAGCAGGGGCGCTGCGTGGGCGAGAGCGACCTGTTCTTCGCTCCGTTCGCCGAGCGGCCCGAGGCTCGGGTCCGCCGCGAGGCTCGGGCCCGGTCGATCTGCGAGCAGTGCGTGGTACTGATTTCGTGCCGCGACTATGCCCGCAGGAACCGCGAGCTCGGCTTCTGGGGAGGCGAGAGCGAGTCGGAACGGGCCGAAGCCGGATTCGCTCCCACCACGCCGATCGTGGGCCGCAAGCGTGTCGCCGAGGAGCGCGCCCTCGACGCCATGCGCCGAGTCCGCTGACAGGGCGGACTTATTCGCAAGTAGCGAACCGGGTAGGCTCGCCCATTCGCTCGGCCTCCAAGGAAGTCTGGATGGGCCACACGCTCCGGCGCGTCGCTATGTCACGTCTGCTGCTGCGGCGTGCCGCGGCACGGATCGCGGCCGCCCCGGTCGCGCTGGCGATCCTTGCGGCCCTGCTGGCGCCGGGAGCGGCCGCCCAGACGGCCGGGATCTCGATTCCCGACGCGGGCCTCCGCGGCGCCATCGAGAGCGCCCTCGGCAAGCAGCCCGGCGATGCGATCACCGAAGGCGACATGGCGCTGGTGGGCATCCTGGACGCCGGCTACGCGGGCATCACGAACCTCGATGGCCTGCAGCACGCGGTCAATCTGCGTGCTCTGTACCTCCAGGGCAACAGCATCTCGGATGCGTCGAGCCTCGCGGGCCTGGCTCGCATGCAGGTGCTCGTCCTGCGCGGCAACGACATCACCGACATCGATCTGACCGCCATGACCGATCTGCGGTTCGTCGACCTCAGCTACAACGATCTGACGGCCATCGATCTCTCCGGCCAGAGGACCACGGTCGGGGAGAACGCCCGAGACAGCAAGCTGTACGCGCTGTGGCTCAACAACAATCGCCTGACGTCGGTCGACGTCTCGGGCCTGGCCGCGCTTAGGGACCGGCCCGACGGCGCGTCCCACCCCAACTATGTGAGCCTGCGGCTTGACCGCAACCAGTTGACGAGCGTCACCGGGCTCGCCGACCTCCCGCGCGAGGTCTGGAGCCTGAGGCTCGGGCACAACCGGCTGACCTCGGTCGATCTACGGGGCGCGGAGCACGTCCACTACCTGTACCTCAACGACAACCCGATCTCGGACGTCTCCCAGCTCGATGGCTTCATGTCCTTGACGGATCTGCGGAGGCTTCACTTCTACGGCACGGACATCTCGGTCATCGACCTGTCCGGGTTCCCCCGGCTGGAGCGGGTCTTCCTCAACGACAACCGGCTGGCCTCGGTCGATGTGACCGGACTGGACAGCATCCAGCGGCTGTGGCTGAGAGGGAACCGCATCACCGAGATCACCGGGTTGCGAGACATCGGCGACACCCTCATCTCGCTCAATTTGAGAACCAACCGCCTGTTGTCGATCGACCTGACGGGGCTCTCCGGCCTCCGCCAGCTCTACCTGAGCGACAACCAGCTCACCTCAGTGGACTTGAGTCCTGTGCCCGAGTTGGGCGTCCTGTGGCTCGACAACGGCTCGACCTCGGTTGGGAGCACGCCCGACCCCGCCTACCGGAACCAGATCACGACCCTCGCACAACTGCCCCGATTCCTCACCGATCTCAGGCTGACCGGCAATCCCTTGGCCGCGCCCGTCCCGGTGTCGTCCAGGACGGGCCTGCGGAAGCTGCATGTCAGCGGCACCCAGATCACCGGCCTGTCCGACCTGGCCGGTCTCACCGGCCTGACCGAGTTGGGGCTGACCAGCATGGACCTGAGGGGTTCGGACCTGTCCGACCTGTCCCGGCTGGGGGCGCTGGAGAAGCTCGACCTCAGGGACAACACGATCACGGACCTGTCGGCGCTGGCCCCCTTGGTCCGCTTGACCGAGATCCGGCTCGACGACAACTTCGTCGGCGACGTCTCACCGTTGGCGAGCATGGGCGGTCTCCGGGATCTGTACGTGGCCGGCAACCTCATCAGAGACTTCGCGCCGCTGCGCGACCTGATCGTGGCGGGATTGAGGATCCACGGCAGTGACCGGCAGCGGGGAGACTCGCCCGACAGCTTCTTCTGGGATCTGGACGCCGCGGGCTCGATCCACGGTTGGAACCTGAGCAGGCTGGCCGCGGACGGGGTGCTGGACAACACCGAGTGCGGGCTCGACCTGATCTGCCCCAGACTGGCGATCGAGCGCTGGGTGATGGCCGTCTGGCTCGTGCGCGTGGTCGACGGCGGCGATCCCGAACCGCTCGACTTCAACCGGTTCGAGGATGTGCATCCGGGCCTGCAGTGGGCCGCGCACGTCGAGCGTCTGGCCGAACTGGGCGTAGCGTCCGGCTGTTCGGTCGAGTCGACCCTGTTCTGCCCCCAGGCGCCGGTGACCAGAGCCCAGATGGCAACCCTGATCGCTCGGGCCTTCAACCTGGAGTCGGACACCGGTGCCGGGTTCGTCGACGTCGACCCCCACAGCGCGCACGCGGCCAGCATCGACGCCATCGCCGCGGCCGGCATCGCCGGGAGCTGCGGAGCCGGGCCCGATCAGTACTGCCCCGACGACTTCGTGACGAGGGGCCAGGCAGCCACCTTCATCGCCACGGCGCGAGACCACGCTGGCGGCGGTTAGCGGCTTGGCTTACACCGGGTCGCGGCCCGGGGCGGTGACGGTGATAACCAGACTGCCGACGTGACGCTTGGCCGCGAACGCCTCCTGGGCGGCGCGGATCTCCTCCAACCGGTAGGTGCCGCCCACCACCGGCCGGACCTCGCCCCGCTCGATGTAGCCGACTAGATCGGCGAAGACCTGAGGCTCGTACACGGTGGCGCCGTGGAGCTGCAGGTCATTCAGGTAGAGGGTGCGCAGGTCCAGCTCCACGATCGGGCCGGCGATGGCCCCCGAGGTGACGTAGCAGCCGCCCCGGTCCAGCCCTTCGAGCCAGCCGCCGAAGCTGTCCCCGCCGACGATGTCGGCGACCACGTCGAAGCAGCCCCCGTTGACCTCCACCGCGGCCGCGACCACGTCGTCGGACTCCCGGGCCACCACCGCGTCGGCGCCGAGATCGCGGACTGCGGTCAGCTTGGACCGGCCGGCGACGGCGACCACCCGGGCCCCGTGGTGCTTGGCGAGCTGCACCAGCGCGCTGCCCACACCGCCCGACGCGCCCGGGACCGCGACGGTCGCGCCCGGGCCGATCCCGGACCGCTGGAGCATGTGCTCCGCAGTCGACCACGAGCAGGCGAAACTGGCCAGTTCGATGTCGGACAGCCCGACCGAGACCGGGTAGACGTTCTCGCCCGGGACCGTGCAATACTCCGCGTAGCCGCCGTCGCGCTCGCTGCCGAGATAGCCGGCGAGCTCGCGGTCGTGGGGGCGGTCCCGGTCGCGCAGCCACGGATCGACCAGCACCCGGCGCCCCACCAGCCCGGCGTCGGCGCCCTCGCCCGCCGAGACCACCACGCCGGCGATGTCGGCGCCCTGGATCCGGGGGAAGGACAGGCCGCTGCGGCCCCAGCCCGAGTCGTCCGGGTCGGCCTCGGAGAACCCCTCGGACCCGGTGGCCGCGGTGACCGCCCGGCTGTACCAGCCGACCCGGGTGTTGATGTCGGTGTTGTTCATGCCGCACGCCGACACCTGCACCAGCACGTCGCCCGGCCCAGGCCGGGGCACCCCCACGTCGTCGCGCACCTCCAGCATCTCCGGTCCGCCGGTTCCCAGCAGAACCGCGGCCCGCATCACCGCGGGCAGCTCAGAGTCGGGCGCGGCCGGCGACACGTGCGTTCACCCGGTGAGTCGGTGGGAGTGCATGGCCTGGTAGTGGGGCAGGCAGGCCTCGTAGGCGTCGAGGAGCAACTGGTTGTGGTCGATCGGGACGTAGGCGCGCTTCTGGCGAGTCAGCGTGGTGGACTGCGCGAGGTTGTTGTGCCAGGTGCCGCTCTCGTACCAGGTGTGTTCTGAGGCCCTGCTGGTGCCCCACTCGAGGGCTTGGGGCTTGAAGTCGATGCCCACCGCCTCGCACCAGGCGGCGGTCACCCGATGTGGGTCGTCGAGTAGGTCGTCGGCGTCGATGACCGGGGGCGGGGTCGCCTTGCGCTGTGTCAGCAGGTCGAACAGCTCCCGCTGCTCGGCGAAGCCGGTCTCGGACAGGGTGAAGTCCGTCCACTGGCCGTACATCGAGGTCAGGGTCTTGGCCGGATCGCGGATCAGGAAGGAGTGGTTGAAGGCGTCGAGGAGCGGCAGGTCTCCTCCGTCCGGGCCGGCGCCGGCAACAGTCCAGTCGTGCATTCCGGTGACGTAGTGGGGGAAGTCCTTCATGAACACCGGCCCCTGCCTGGCCTTCGCAACTAAGTCCCCCCACACCGACTTGTAGCTGAGTTCGGGCCGGTGCTGGACGTGGCTGTCGGGTGGGTGGGTCGCGTTTCCGACCGAGTACCACACCTCCCCGAAGGGCTCGTGAACGCACTCATGGTCGCCCCGCTGCTTCATCATCCGCTCGAAGGCGGTCGATGTCGATCGGGGCACCGCCCACAGCACGAGGATCGGGATCATGCTCGTCCTCCCGTCAGGCACGTAGTCGCGCATTTGCGGGATCGTGAACGGCCTCGTCCAGCACCCGGGCCGGGCACAGTTCGCCCACGACCCGCACCTGCAGTGCGGTGCCGGGCTCGGCGTGCTCGGGGGCCAGGTAGGCGAAGGCCAGGCTCTGGCGGCAGTGGAACCCGTAGGCGCCCGAGGTCACCAGCCCCACCGCACGCCCATCGGCGTAGACGCCGTCGGCCGCGTGCACGTCGGCGTGGTCGGCCTCGACGGCCAGGTAGGCGAGCCGCCAGCGGTAGGGCTCCTCACCCGAGTCGGCCCGGGCCCGGCGAGCCAGCAGCGCGTCGCGGCCCACGAAGCCGCCCTTGCCGGTTTTCACGAAACGGTGCAGCCCGGCCTCGTCGGGGTTGACGTCGTGGGTGAGCTCGCGGCTGGTGCAGTAGCGCTTCTCCATGCGCAGCGAGTCGAGGGCGTGGTTGCCGGCATCGGCCACCCCCAGCGGCTCGCCCGCCTCCCACAGGGCGTCGTAGACGGTGACGAGATCCTCGACGGGCAAGTGCAACTCCCAGCCCAGCTCGCCGGTGAACCCCACCCTCAGGGCCCGCACGTCCGGCACGCCGGCCACACCGATGACCTGCCCCCGCAGCCATCCGAAGGCCTCGTTTCCCAGGTCGGCGGCGGTCACGCGGGACAGCAGGCGCCGGGCCTCGGGCCCGGTCACGTTGAGGACCCCCAGCTCCATCGACCGGCTCACCAGCTCGGCGTCGGCGCCGTCGGGCCAGTGCGTCTCGAAGAACTCCCGGTCCTTGCCCTCACCGGCTGCGGCCGAGACCAGGTAGAGGTGGTCGTCGGCCAGCCGGGTGACCGTCAGCTCGCTCTCGACGCGGCCCGTCGGCGTCAGCAGGTAGGTCAATCCGACCCGGCCGACGGTGGGCACGGTGTTGGTGGTGAGGTGGTCGAGCACCGCGGCCGCGTCGGGTCCGACCAGGTCGAACTTGGCGAACGCGGTGGCGTCGAGGATGCCGACCCGCTCGCGCACGGCCCGGCACTCCTCGGCCACCGTGTCGAACCAGCCGGTATGGCGGAACGAGACCATGTCCTCGGCCGGCAGCCCGGCCGCGGCCGGGAACCACTTGGGCCTCTCCCAGCCGTAGATCTGGGTGAACACCGCTCCCTTGCCGTGCAGCCGCTCGTACAGTCCGGTAGTGCGGTAGGGGCGCGCCGCCGGCCGCTCCAGGCCCGGCAGCGGCGTCTGGTGCCGGTACTGGTGGTCCTCAGCCCCCTTGACCCGGCCGTAGGACATGACGTCGGCGCGGTCGATGTAGCCGAACCGGCGGGCGTCGTAGGCCCGCACGCTCACCCCGGTGGTGCCGTGCACCATCCATCGGGCCAGTTCCCGCCCCAGGCCCGGGCCGTCGGCGATCCCCACCTGCACGCCGACCATCTGCCAGAAGTTGGGCACCCCCGACGGACCCAGCAGCGGCTCGCCGTCAGGCGGGTAGGAGATGGCTCCGCAGATCACCTGCTTGATCCCCAGCGGCTCAAGCACCGGCATCCGCTCGAAGGCCCGGGCCAGCCACAGGCCGACCCGGTCGAAGTCGGCGTCGAACAGCGGATTCTCCAGCGACCAGTCCGGCCCGTCGCCGTCGTGCCACACCGCCTCGGCGCCGGTCTGCTCGTAGATGCCGATCAGGCCCGACTGCTGCTCCTGGCGCAGGTAGCCCGACACGTAGTCGTCGCGCACCACCGGCAACTCCCGGTCGAGGTCGGCGAACTCGGGCACCGGCTCGGTCAGCAGGTAGGTGTGGAGCACGTTGGCGATAGGCACGTCGAGCCCCACCATGCGGGCCACCCGGTGCGCGTAGCAGCCCGCCGCATTCACGATGTGCTCGGCGCGCACGGTGCCCCGCTCGGTGTCGACATCGAAGCTGCCGTCGGGTCGCCGTCGGATGCTGAGCACCCGGTTGCGCCGGCTGACGGCCGCGCCGAGGTTGCGGGCGGCCCGCACCATAGCGTTGGCCGCTCCGGCGGGGTCGACGTGGCCGTCGTCGGGGGTGTGGACCGCGCCGAGCATCCCGTCGGTCGCGTAGAAGGGGTGGAGTCCGGCGATCGCGGCCGCGTCGACCCACTCCAAGGCGTTGCCCACGTACTGGGCCGGACCAAGCTGGGCTTTGAGCCAGTCGACCTCCTCGGCGTTGTAGGCCACCCGCAGGCTGCCGCTGCGGTGCCATGACGTGGCCACACCGCTCTCGGCCTCCAGCGAGGCGTACAGCTCGCACGCATAGCGGCGGAACTCGGCCAGCGCGTAGCTCGACACCGAGTGGGTGACCTGCCCGGCCGCGTGCCAGGTGGAGCCCGACGTGAGCTCGGCCTTCTCGATCAGCAGGGCGTCCGTCCAACCCTCGTGGGCGAGGTGATACAGCGCGCTGGCGCCGCAGATGCCCCCTCCGATGATGACGACCCGAGCGTCCTGTGGCAGACCGGAGCCGGCGAGAGGCGGTTGTGTGGGAACACCCGATCCTTCAGCCACCATGCCCCTCCCTCAGAGAGTCCTTCTCTCCGGCGCGCCGGCACGCGACGCTATCGCCGCAGATCGGGCACAATACGCATCCAAGCAATCCGATTTGGACGGTGCCGATCACACCACAGGAGGTCGAGATGCGCCTATCGCATCCCGGTCTGGCCGACCCGGAGTTCTACGTCCCCGGCCTGCCCGCCGACTACGTGGCCGCCCGCTACGGCATCAGCGGTGCCGACATAGCCAAGCTCGGATCGGCCGAAAATCCCCTGGGGGCCTCGCCGCTGGCGGTGCAGGCGATCCGCGAGCATCTGGAAGACCTTCACCTGTACCCGTCGTGGACGGCCGAGCCGCTGCGGGAGAAGATCTCACTCCGCTACGGCTTCGAGCCCGAACGGGTGATGTGCGGGGCGGGCGAGACCGAGATCATCTCGTGGATCATCCGGGCGTTCTGCGAGCCCGGAGGGCGCATCCAGATGCCGGGGCCGTGCTTCCCCATCTACCACCTGTTCGCCGAGGCCGAGGACCGCGTCCCCGTCCTGGTGCACGAGGCCACCGACCGGGCCACCATGGCCGTGGACGTAGACGCTTACATCGACGCCATCGGCGGCGATACCCGCATCGTGTTCGTCACGAACCCCCACAGCCCGTCGGGCGCCTGGATGACCGAGGGCGAAGTACGACGCATCATCGAGGCCTCGCCGGAGGCTCTGGTCGTGCTCGACGAGGCCTACGTCCACTACTCGGGCACCTCCGGATACATCCACCTCGCCGACGACTACGACAACCTGGTGGTGCTGCGCACCTTCTCCAAGGCGTTCGGCCTCGCGGGCCTGCGAGTCGGCTTCGGGGTGGGGCCGAAGCCGGTGGTCGATGCGTGCCTGGCGGTGAAGCCGACCTGGAACATGGGGGTGCTGCAGACCGCAGGCGCGGCTGCGGCCCTCGACGACAAGGACCACCTCGACGCCACCGTGGACATGATCGCGAAGGGCCGGGCCCACGCCCAGGCCCGCTTCGACACCCTCGAGCGCTTCCGGATGGTGCCCGGCAGCCGGTCCAACTTCTTCCTGGTCGAGATCCTCGATCCCTCCACCGACTCCACCGAAGTCTTCGAGGGGCTGCTGGAACGGGGTGTGATCGTCAAGGACGGCTCGGTGTCGTTCCGAGGCCTGGACCGGCGTTTCCTGCGCTGCGACGCCAACCGGCCCGATCGCATGGACCGCCTCGTGGACGCGCTGGGGAATCTGCCGTGAGACGAGCAGGAGGTGACGCATGACGACCGAACGACCCGGCGGTCTGGCGGGCCGCTACTACACCGACAGCGAGATCTTCGCCGCCGAGATGGACAGTGTGTTCGCTCGGAACTGGGTGATGGTCGGACACGCGTCGGAGGTTGCCGAGCCCGGGACGGTTATCACGGCCCGCGTCGGCGATGAGAGCGTGCTGGTGGCCAACGACGCCGGACAGCTCCGGGCCATGTTCAACGTGTGCCAACACCGCGGCCACGAACTGGTGACGTCCACCGCGGCCCGTCTCGACCGGATCACCTGCCCCTACCACGCCTGGACCTACAGCCTCGACGGGCGGCTGCTGCACGCCCGCGGCGAGGATGTGGGCGACGTGTGCGTCCCCCGAGTGCGCCTCGAGACCCTGGCCGGGTTCCTGTTCGTCAACCTGTCGCTCGAGGCGGCCGGGCTGGCCGCAACTGCGCCCGGAGTGCAGGACGACCTGCTCGTCCGGGTGCCGGACGCGCCCCGGCGGGTCTTGTCGGCCCGGCTCACCCACGAGATGCGGGCCAACTGGAAGGTCGTGGTGGAGAACTACAACGAGTGCTACCACTGCCCCAACGTCCACAAGTGGTTCA
>VXTM01000012.1 GCA_009837445.1 Acidimicrobiaceae bacterium | reverse complement strand
GTTTGGCCGGTCGTCGAGGTGCGCGGCTTTCCGTTGGGATCGGAGCGTCGTGCCTCAGGGACCGAGGGTGGCGATGGGCACCACCTGTACGCCGTCTTGGTGTTTGAAGCCGTAGCCGGTGGCGGTGATGACTACTAGGGCGGACGGTTCGCCCATTCTGTTGGTGTCGACCCGGCTTCGTAGGCGCAACAGCGAGTTGACAGCGTGGTTGATCAGCTTCTCACCGCCGAGTTTGATCTCTGCGGCCATCCACTCGCCGTCGGCCCGTTCGATGACTGCGTCCACTTCCAGTGAGGCGTTGTCACGGAAGTAGCTGATTCGGCAGTCGTTGGCTTGGGCGTACACCCGAAGGTCGCGCATCACCAGGGACTCGAACAGCAGGCCGAGGAACCCTAGATCGGCCCGCAACTGTTTCGGGCCGGTCCGCAGTGCGGCCACCGCCAGCGACGGGTCCACGAAGTAGCGCTTGTCCGAGCGCCGCAGTTGTGCCCTTGACCTGTGACGCCGATCAGCGAAATTCCCCAGAGTTGATCAGCGGAATTCCCCACCCGGGGGTGGTTGGATTGTAGTTGTGTGTTGTTGGTTGCGGGCTTGGTGGGCTCGTAGGCGGTAGCTGTCGCCGGTGATGTTGATGACGGCGCAGCGGTGAAGCAGCCGGTCGAGCATGGCGGCGGCGATGGTGGTGTCGCCGAAGATGTCTCCCCAGGCGTTGGCGCCTCGGTTGGTGGTCAAGATGATGGAGCTCTTGAGGTAGCGCTGGCTGATGACTTGGAACAGGGCGTTGGCGTCGGCGGTGGGCATTGGGAGGTATCCGAGCTCGTCGATTATGAGCACGGCGGGCCCGGCGAAGAATCGCATGGTGGTGGCCCAGCGTCCTTCGAGGGCGGCTTTGCGGCAGCGGGCGGCGAGGTCGGCGGCGGTGGTGTAGTAGACGCGCAGGCCGGCTTCGACGGCTTCGTGTCCCAATGCGACGGCGAGCATGGTCTTGCCCACGCCGGGCGGTCCGATGAACAAGATGTTGGTGGCGTCGGCGGTGTAGTGGCAGCTGGCCAGGTCACGAATGAGCGCTGGGTCGATGCTGGGTTGGGCGTCGAAGTCGAAGTCGGCGAGTCTCCAGGGGGCTGGGAAGTTCGCGAAGCGCATCCGCCCGGCGAGGCGGCGGGCCTCGGTGGCGTCGACCTCGACAGCGAGGAGCTGTTCGAGGAACTCGGTGTGGGTCTGACCCGAGCCGCTGGCGTGCTCGAGCGCGGCGGGCAGCGCCTCGGCCGCGGCGGGCAGCTTGAGGTAGGCCAGATGCGACCGCAGCTGCTGATAGAGGCTGTCTTTGGGGCTCACGAGGCCTCCGGTTGGGTGAGGCGCCGGTAGACGTCCAAGTCGACGACGGGATCGGCGCCGACGGCAGGGGCGAGACGGGATGCGATGGCGGCTGCTTGGGAGCTGGGGGGCCGGTTGGCTTTGCGCCGGCAGGGGCCTGCGGTGTCAAAGGAGGCCAGCACCGCGGCCTGCAGGGCCTGTGCGTGCTCAGGGTGCCGGATCGTGCGGTGCGCGCCCGAAGGCGCCAGCCGGTGCTCGGCCACGGCGCGCCCGGCGTTGTGGATCTCGATGAGGTCGGCGCCGACTCGGTGGGTGACCACCACGTTCGCGCCGGCCAGCTCGGGAGGGACCGAGTAGCGGTTGCCCCACACCGCCACCAGCGCGTTCGCCGACACGATCCGCTCAAGGGTGAGCGTCACAGGGAACGCGGCCGCGGGGAGAGCCCCCAGCGGCTCGCCGGCCGCGGCCTCCCCAACAGAGACGACTCTCCCCTCGACGCGGCGCACGCGAGCGTCTGCGACCTCGATGCACCAGCGGTCAGCTGAGGCCTGGGCTGCCTCGGGTGAGGCGACCGCAGCGGTGCGCCACCACGACTGGGTGAGATAGTCGATGCCCTTCTCGACTGCGCCCTTGCGGCGGGGCCGGCGCGGCGGGCACACATCGACCGCGGCGCCATAGTGCTTGGCCACCGCCGCGAACGACGCCTGGATCCTGTCCGTGCCCGGTGCCACCACCGCGGCCATGCGGTCGGTTCTCCAGCGCCGGGCGGTCCCCCCGAGGCGTTCCAGCACCTGGTGGATGCCGGCCACCAGATGGGGCTGGTCCATCGACTCACAGAACCAGCACCGCAGCCGCCCCGAGTGCGACAGCACACCGACCAGCACGAAGGCCCTCTCGCCCCACGGGGTGTCTCGCAGCTCCAGCCAGTCCCACTGGATCTCCTCACCGGGCGGGTGCTCGATGTCAACATGAGCCCGCTGAGGCGAGCACGCCTGACACTCAGGTCGCAGGCCTCCGTGCCGGATGCGGCGCACGAACGTCGGATACGACGCCCCATAGCCCAGCCTCTGGACCTCGCCGAACAGCACCGTCGCCCGAACATGGGGATCCTCCACCAGCCGCTGGCGCACATAGTCCGCCACCGCGTCGAAGGGATCCACCGCGCTGCTGCGGCGCACCCCCGCCTGCCGCTCACCGGCGAGGTGGGCGCGCACCGTCTTGCGGTCCAGGCCCAAATGACGGGCGATCGCCGAGATCGACCAACCCTGTGCCCTCAGTGCGTGAAGCTCCACGTCTTCTCCATGTGTGATCATCTGAGCCGGGGCTCCTCTGCCGCTGAACGTCTGCCAACGCCCAGCACAAAGGAGCCCCACCCATGTCGGGTGGATGGCCCCGCAGGTGGGGAATTTCAGTGATCAGAAGTGGGGAATTTCAGTGATCGCCGTCACCTGAGGTGCGGCGCCCATGAGGGTAGGCCTTCCACTACGAACAGTCGCGACAGGGCGTCGATGTAGCGTTTGACCGTGCGGGGGTGTGCAGTGGCCTCGCGGCTGCCGCTCATGTCTGTGGCCAGCGTGCTGTAGGCGACGGTGGTGGACTCGTTGCGGGCCAGCGAGACAAGCAGGCGGCTCACCCCGCCAGGATCATGTGCGGGCCCGCCGGAGCGGGCCACATCGGTTCGGGCGATCTCACCGAGGTAGCCGCGCAGGCGGGCTTGGGCAGCCGGCGGCGGCTCGCCCACCAGCCACGGCCACCCGCCCCGGCAGACGACCTCGGCCAGGCCGGCCACGTCCAGATCCGAGCGGCTGGCCTCAGCCTCCTCGCCGTTGAGGAGCCCGCGCAGCGAGACGGTCCCGCTCGACTCGCCCGACTCGAACAGCGACATCGGCCGCATCCGCACCCGCAGAACCCGTCCCGCGCCGGAGTGTCGGGTAATCTCGTCGGGCGGATCGGCTGAGCCGGTCAAGATGAACTGTCCCGGCCGGGCACGGCGGTCACAAGCATGACGCATCGGATTCCATATCCGGGGCGCCAGCTGCCACTCGTCCAGCAGCCGCGGGGTGTCGCCCTCCAGTATCGCGGCCGGGTCCATCGCGACGGCCAAGCGGACATCGTCGGAATCGTCGATGACCACCTCGCTGCGAGAAAAGCGACGGGCCGTCCAAGTCTTGCCGCAGGCTCGGGGCCCCTCAACGACGACCGCGGGGGCAGACCGTAGCGCGGACGACAATTCCAGGTCGGCCACTCGGGGCAGATACCCCTCGGGCGTCAAGTCGCTGGATATGACCAGCCTCCCTTCGTGTGCAATAGCAGACTAACATTAAGTGCGAAAATATAGTGTCTATGAGTGCGAGAATATTGCAAGGGTGAATGCAGGAAGCTGTGGTTGGAGGCTACGACTGCGGTTTGGTCGCGTTGGCCAACACCGCCGAGGTGAACCTACCTGTCGCTGATGCGCGACGAGTACCCCTCAACCGATGAGCATCAGGCCGTGCATCTGGAGCTGGGCTATCCCGACGCGGTCCGGGACCTGAACCGCTGGACGCCGCTGGTCAAGTGGATCTTGGCGATCCCGCACTACTTCGTGTTGGCGGCGCTGGGGGTGGCTGCGTTCGTGTGTGTGGTGATCGCATGGTTCGCGATCATGTTCACCGGTCGGTATCCCCGTGGCCTGTTCGATTTTGTGTTGGGCGTGCACCGCTGGAGTCTGCGGGTCTCGGCTTACATGTGGCTGCTCATCACCGACGAGTACCCGCCGTTCTCGCTTCGATAGCCCCAGCGACAGCCCCAACCCGTCACCGTTTGTGTCGCCTAGGTGACCGCAGCTGGCGTTGCCGCAAGCAACGCTGGCTTGATCACCGTGAACGCCAAGGCCCGAGGGTGTGTCTATGTGATGTGGTCGTTCCATTGCTGCATGAGTGTGCGGCGGCGTTCGAGCATGTCACTTCTGGCGTATGCGCCTTCGACGCCTCGCACGGCGTGGCCCAATGCCATCTCGGCGAGGTCTCGGGGCACGCCGGTGTCTGAGCACCATGATCGGAACGTGGCTCGTAGTCCGTGGGCTGAGGTGGCGATGTCGAGGTCTTTGAGCAGTTTCACGTAGGTGTTCTCTGACATGGCTCGCCCTGTGATCGGAGAGGGGAACACCAGCGCGTCGCCGTGGGTGAGGTTGCGGGCTTGGGTGAGCAGTGCGACGGCTCGTGTGTTGAGCGGTACTCGGAACTGGGTGCCGGTCTTGTAGCGGGCTGCGGGGATGGTCCATACCGCAGTGTCGAGGTCGAACTCGCCCCAGCGGGCGTTGCGTACTTCTCCGGGTCTGGTCGCGGTCAGTGCCAGCAGCTCGAGGGCGCTCTTGGTGGCGGCGGCGGCTGCTGATGTGCGGATCTTGGTGAGCGCGTCTGGGAGGTCGCTGTGGTGAAGCGCCCGGTGGTGGTTGGGGTGGTGGCGCAGTTTGGGCATTGCTGCTACAGCAGCGGCGGTGGGGTCGTTGTCGCGCAGGCCTCGGCCCATCGCCCACTTCATGGTGGTGGAGATGCGTCGCGCTGTTCGGCGGGCCAGTTCTGGGCGGTCCCACACCCGGTCGAGCACAGCCACTACATCGGCGGCGGTGACCTCCGCGACGCCCATTGTGCCGATGGTTGCGTCGATGTGGTTCGCCAGCAGCGACCGCCACTGCTGTTCGGTGTTGGAGGTGGGTTTCCAGTTGGGGCGGTGCAGGTCGATCACAGCCGCCATCGCCTCGGCGAAGGTCACCGCATGGCGACGGCGGGGGTCGCGTCCCTGCTCCACAGCCTGGCGGTTGGCCAGAGCGCGTTCACGGGCCAGCGCCAACGACACCGCCGGATATGAGCCCAACCCGAGGCTCACCGCACGGCCGCCGACGCGGATGCGCTGGGCCCAGGTCTTGGACCAGCGGCCGTTGGCGGTCTCCTTCACGAGTAGGCTCAGCCCATGTCCGCCTCTGCCGTCGCCGTAGCGTCCAGCCCGGTTGATGGTGCGCACGAACGCCGCTGTCAATATCTTGGGCCGCTGCAACGTCAGGTTCCCTTCCCGGCCGGGTGGTAACAGAAATGGGGTCGAGTGGCTTGATGCCCGCTAGGACTCGAACCGGTCAGGCCCCGCGAAACCCCGACTTGTCCGCGCGAGTTGCCGATTCGTGCTCGCGGGCCCGCGATCTTCATACCAGTCATGTTACCACTTCTCATCTGACAACGCACGATACTGGGTGGCACACACCGACACAAGCGAAGCGACGTAAACCCTATCTGAAATGGGCTTTGACCTCGGACAATTGGCACGCTGCGGCCCTGTATGACACCCGCTGTCACACTTGGGTGTGAGTCTCACCCCGGCACCACGGACAATCACCAAAAGTAGTGGTCAGAAGCCATTTCCTTGACCGCGGAACTACCAACCTCGATGCCCAAACAACTAGTTGCGGACGTGACGACGCGGAAGCCGAGGTTGCCGGTCGTGCTGTCGGCAGTGTTGGCACTGCGTGCGTCGACTCGGTATCGCCAGCAATAGCTCTCGTGGCACAGGTACGACCCGCCCCGCATGATGCGCGTCGCACCTCCTAGTGGTCCGTGCGGATCGCGGCGCGGTGAGCGCAAGTAGTACGTGGGGTCGAACCAGTCGAGACACCACTCCCAGACGTTGCCGGTCATCTCGTAGAGGCCGTAACCGTTCGGCGGATACGACCCGACCGGACACGTACCGATCCAGCCGTCGGCGCCCGTGTCTCGATACGGGAACTCACCCTGATACACATTCATCAGATGCTCTCCGTTCGGTTCGCGCGCTGCACCCCACGGGTAGTGCACACCGGCAATCCCCCCTCGGGCGGCGTACTCCCATTCCGCCTCCGTCGCCAAACGGGTTCCGCTCCACCGGCAGAACTCTGCGGCGTCGTTCCAGCCGACGTGAACGACGGGGTGATCGCCGCGCTCCGAGATGTCGCTCTGCGGCCCCTCCGGGTGCTGCCAGTCCCCACCGCGCACCTCGCGCCACCACGGAGTCGCGGCGATTGCGCGGGTAGCGGCAAAGTCGTCCGGGAGCAGACCGGCGAACACGAAGGTGTTGCCGAACCGTTCGGCGGTCGTGCGGTAGCCGGTCGACTCGACGAAGACGGCGAACTGGTCGTTGGTAACCGGAAAGCGAGCGATAGCGAACGGCGAGAGGTCCACCACATGTTCTGGGCCCTCACCGTCGCTGCGATACCCGCTCGGGTCTGATGTACCCATTGTGAACTCGCCGCCAGGCAGCTTCACGAACTCGAGCCCGGGTACCGGGTTGCTGCTCGTGATGCCACTCCCCGGCGCGTAGCCCTCGCTTGCAGGCGCTGCAATCGAGGTACTGCTGACAGACGTATCACCCGATGAGCCTCTGATTGGACGGGAGGGTCCGCAACACGCACTCATCGATTGGGACGCTACGTCGCGACGCGGCGTCACCGCAATCTCGCGTTCCTCTCGGGCAGGGTCCCGCGCATGTCTGTCTCATCGTCACTGTAGATCCGCTGCCGCCAGCATTGCTCGAGGTTGTCCTAGTGATACGGTGCGGATTACATGGCGCGATGGACGGGAGGCGGGGGATGAATAGAGTGAGCGGTTCAGAGCGCGTGCCGGTCGTTCTGGTAACCGGCGCTAGCCGAGGACTGGGCCGAGGGATAGCCCTTCGCCTTGCAGAAGAGGGCTTTTCGGTAGCCGTGAACTACGTTCACAACCGAAAGGAGGCCAACATCACCGTGGAGCAGTGCCGGGCGGTGTGCACTCGGTCGAGCGCACAATTCATCGCGGTACAGGCCAATATCGGCGAGACTGCTGGCCGACGCGCGCTCGTTGAAAGGACACTCGACGAGTTCGGTCGAATCGACGCACTCGTTAACAACGCAGGCATTACGCCAAGCGGACGCACCGACATCATGGAAGCCGGCGAGGAATCCTTTGATGAGCAGATTAGAATCAACCTTAAGGCGCCTTATTTCCTTACGCAGGACGTAGCGCGCTACTGGTTGGACCAGAAACCGGAGAGCCTCCTTCGCGGCGGTTTCAAGGTGATATTCGTCTCGTCCATATCAGCAACAACCGCCCAAGTTGGTCAGGGTGACTACTGCATATCCAAGGCGGGCCTCTCAATGGCGGCCGGGCTCTGGGCAGTACGTCTCGCGGGTGATGGCGTCCAGGTCGTCGAACTCCGGCCCGGATTTATGCTCAGCGACATGACAACCGGAATCAGGGACAAGGTCGATCAGCTCATCGAGAACGGGCTTGTGCCGGAGAAACGTTGGGGCACACCGGAGGATCTTGGCGTAACCGCTGCCTCGGTGATCCGAGGAGATTTGCCGTTCTCGGCCGGGTCGGTGATCCATGTCGACGGCGGAATCCACCTTCGGCGACTCGATCTAGCTACACTGAAGTTCACTTCGTGAGCGCCTGCGCCCGGTGGCCTTGCCGGACTCGACGGTTCGCTATGACGTCGCAGCGGTGGAGCGCCGCAGAATCAGACTCGGAGAGATCACCTCGTCGTGAATCTCTTCAGCCTCCTCGTCATCACCGAGTCTGGGGCGGTCGGCTATCTCCCTCATCTTGGCGATCTTGTTGACAGCGGCTCGCGCGATGTCATCAAAGGGTTGTTTGATGGTGGTTAGCTCTGGATGTATCATACGCGCCACATCCATGTCATCCATACCGACGACAGAGAGGTCTTCGGGTACGCGAATACCTCTGCTCTGAAGCTCCCAGATCGCTCCGATCGCCATGAAGTCGTTCTGCGCCCAGATCGCCGAGAGGCTGGTGCCGCGCTCGACGAAGTGCTGAACGCCGGTTCGTCCTGAATCATATCCGAAGTCGCCGATGAAGACGTCCTCGTCTGCAAGAGCAATACCGTGTCGTGCAAGCTCGTCGTGAAACCCGTTCAAGCGCTCTCGACACAGCGGGATCGAGAGATCACCGGATATGCATCCGATCTTCACATGCCCCAGGCCTGCGAGGTGCCGTGCAGCAAGTTCGCCGGCTCGATAATTGTTGAGCACGACTTTTGGAACGCTTTCGTGCTCGAACGCCCGGTCTATCACCACAAACGGCACGTTCGCATCCTCAAGTATCTCTATAACACGGCTCTTGTCGGATACTCGTGACAAGATAACCCCGGCGATGTGATTGCGAATGTAGTTGTCGACGAGATCGGCCTCAATATCGACGTCGTTTCTAGAGATCCCGACGATAAGGTTGAACCCTAACTCATAGGTCGCCTCCTGAATGCAGCTGAGGAAGAACGACGATCCTCGCCCTTGGAGGCCGGGAACGACGAGGCCGATAAGGTTGCCGCTCTTGAGCCGCAGACTCCTGGCCAAGAGGTTGGGGCGATAACCGGTCTCCTTGATGGCCCTCTCAACGCGCAAGCGAGTCTCCTCGCTAACCGGGGCCTTCCGCGACACGACTCGTGAGACCGTAGAGGGAGAGACGCCAGCTACCTTCGCTATGTCAGCAACGGTGACCATACTCTCTCAATACAATCGATTTCATGGTCTAGGGATTCAACCATACAGCTTCGACGAGCGGGTGGCAAGAATACCATCGGGAGGCCCGAGCCGGCGCGGGGTCTGTCAGACACTCTGTAGGGAGCTGGCAGCGGCGCTCGCATCAGCGGGTTCCCCTCGGGGGACGTCGGGGGCTCTCGTCACGTGCACAGCTCAGCACGGTCGGGAGCAGCGCGAGCAGCGTCGGGCTCACCCCCATCGTGTTCGGGAAGACGTTCGTCGTGAATCCGATCGCGAGTTCGAGCTCGGCGCTGGCCATCACTGCGGACCCGCCGGCCGCCTCGTGACCGTACGAGTCGGCGGAGACCATCGGGAAATGCGGGAACGGCAGCTGGACGCCTGATCCGAAGGCGGTCCGGATCCCGAGCACGGCGTCGACGCCGTCCGACAGCGGCGCCACCATCGCCCGCCGCGTCGGCTCGTCGACGACGCGCACGCCGTCGACGGCGTCGAGCGTCGACGCGAACAGCCGTGCGAGATCGCGTGCTCCGGCCACGCCCGACGTCGACGGCCAGCACGTTCGGTACAGCCGGGGGTCGTTGTATAGGTCGAACGTCGCCTGGAGGCGCCCCGAGTTCGAGCCGGGGATGCCACTCGAGGAGACGTGCTCGGCGCGCGCTGTTGGGGCGGTTTCTTCGGGGGCGGCGGCGACTTCGGGGGCGGCTGGTGAACCCCAGGGGGCGGTGAAGTCACGGCCATCAGGCCCGCTTAACTTCGCAATACCACGGCGCCGATCGCTCCATCCGCTCAGCTACGGCCTGTGCGTCCCGCTCGGTCGAGGCTTCGCTGGCTGCGAGCGCAGCGTCGGCCACAAGCTGTTGGGCGAAGGTCGTCATCGTCTGAGCCGAGTGGCGGCGAAGCTGGTCGGTAACCCACCTGAGAAGGGGACGCCGAGGCTGTCAATAATCGGCACAACGTCGTCGGGCACGCTGATCGTCTTGTTCGGCACGTACGTGCTACATACTGGCAGCCCCATGCCCATGTGACGGGCGGCGGCTGCGCTTGGTGGGGGTTGCCATCTTTTCATCAACAACATATATTTTCATGTATAGCAGCTACCGGAGATCCTCGGGCTGAACGCTCCTCAATCCTCAAGTACGAACGGAGTTCGGCCATGGCGATAGAAGGTGCACCGCAGCAGTCCACATTGTCGCTGACCGAAGTGCGAGGCAACCTGCGCGAGGTTGTCGACGGGATCGTTCGCACCGGTGGCGAGGTCATCATCACAAGGCGCGGCAAGCCCCTCGCGGCGCTAATTGCCTTCGACGATTACGAGTCGCTCATCGAGACCGTCGACATACTCTCCGACGATGACACCATGGCCGCCATCGCGGAGGGTGAGGCCGACTTCGGGGCGGGGAACGCCTCGCGCTACATCGAGCAGCACGGAGAGTGGTTCCACGATCAAGAGGGTCGGCAGGCGGACAAGAAGGGAGATGCGTGAAGTGATCTCCGATTGGGAAGGGCAGCACGGCCCCTTGACCCCCCAAGAGAAGACAGAAGCTCAAGCGGCTCTCGATCTGTGAGCATTGGGAGCGCAACTGCTCGAACCCCAGCGGTGCTTGAAGTCGCGCATCGTGATTGTCACCGTCTCGTGGCATTGTTGGGGTATTCCTGACCTCAACACTCGCGTTCTTCAAGGAGGGGTCTAATGGCCGATTGCGCATTCGTGGGGCTGGGGGTGATGGGCTATCCGATGGCTGGCCATCTAGTCGCAGCCGGTCATGACGTCACCGTCTACAACCGCACCGCGTCGAAGGCCGAGGCCTGGGTGGCCGAGCATGGCGGGACTGCCGCACCCACACCCGCGGGCGCGGCCGCCGACGCCGAGTTCGTCTTCGTGTGCGTGGGCAACGACGACGATGTGCGCTCGGTGACGCTGGGGGAGGGCGGAGCGCTGGAGTCGATGGCGGCCGGGTCGGTCCTGGTCGACCACACCACCGCGTCGGCCGACCTCGCCCAGGAACTGCACGCGGCCGCGGCCGAGAGGGGAGTGGGCTTCGTGGATGCGCCCATCTCCGGGGGCCAGGCCGGCGCCGAGAACGGAGTGCTCACCGTGATGTGCGGCGGCGATCAGGCCGACTTCGACCGGGCCGAGCCGGTGATCGACGCCTACGCCAAGGCGGTGACGCTGCTGGGCGGGCCGGGCAGCGGCCAGCGAACCAAGATGGTCAACCAGATCTGCATCGCTGGCCTAGTCCAGGGCTTGGCCGAGGGGATCGACTTCGCCCGCCGGGCCGGGCTAGACGTCGAGCAGGTGGTCGACACCATCTCCCAGGGCGCAGCCGGGTCCTGGCAGATGGCCAACCGGGGGGTGACGATGGCCCGCCGCGAGTTCGACTTCGGCTTCGCGCTCGACTGGATGCGCAAGGACCTGGCCATCTGCTTCGCCGAGGCCGAGCGGGTCGGCGCCACCCTTCCGGTCACCGCGGTGATCGACCAGTTCTACGCCCGCCTCCAGCGCCAAGGCCGGGGCCGCTGGGACACCAGCTCCCTGATCGAACTCCTCGTCGACGACTGACCGGCGAAAGACCAGCCGGCCGATCAGCGTCACTCGGCCTGGCTCGGGCACCTGGGGCTAGGCCGGTTTCGTGCCGACCGGCCGCTTCCTAGCCGGGAGATCGCGCCCCTGTCCCGACGGCCTCCCGCTGTGCTCGAGTCTCGCGGAGAATGGCTCGGGCTGCGATTAGGCCTGCCCGGGTGGCGTCGGGTCCTGCCCTGGCTTGCTGCGGGTCGGGTTCCGGCTCCGGCCGGGGCTTGAACAGTGCGGCCTCCTCAGGGGCTTCGGCCGGTCCGCAGGTCACACGGTCGGGTGGATGCAGGGTGCGGTTTCCGGGTGGGCCGTGGATCCGCCAGCCGAAGTGGTGGATCTTGGTGTGGCAGCGCCAGCATGCCAGCACCAGGTTGTCGAGGCTGGTCGGCCCGCCCTGCGACACCGGCCTGACATGGTGGACATCGCACACGTCGGGGTGGACTCCACAGGCGAAACAGCCCCCGTCACGGGCGATGAGCATCTGGCGCTGGGCTTCGGTGGCGCAGCGAACTGATTGAGCTCGCCATATGGCTCGGCCCTTGCGGTCGTAGATGACCCCGGTGAACCTTGCGTAGCAAGCGAGTTCTTCGAGCACCGGCTGGGGCAACCGGGAACCGTTGGGCAACTCAGCCACGAGGTCGCCGGTGGCGTCATCGACATGGGCCACCAGGCAGATGTCGGCGAAGGGCTTCGCACCGTTTGTCCTATTGGCGGTGAGATGGTCCAGTGCGTCGGCCATGCACTGGTCGAAGTTGCGCCGATCGGCGCGGCCACTGCTGGCGTGCTTCCGATCGGCGTCGTACAGGCGGCGCGCCTCGGCCCTCAGCCGGTTGTGGATGCGGCGGCCGGTCACCGGGTCGAACTCGCCGTACAGGCGCACCATCCCGTCGTCACCGTTCCACATCCGCACACAACGCCGCGCCCGCTGGCGGGAATGCTCGGATGCACCGCTGTCACCCTCGCGCTCTACGGCCCAACGTCGGGCTTCCCTAGCGAACTGCTCAGGCCGCATCGACTCGGCCTTGGCCAGCAGCTCGCCATCGGCGTTCACGTCGGCCGCACTGGTCCGCTCGACAGCAGTCGCCAACTGCTTGGCGTTGGCTATGGACAGCCGGCCATCGGCGACCGCGTCGCGCAGCTTGGGAGCCTCCCGCAGGGTTTCTGCCGTCTTGACCTGGCTCTGGGCCTCCCGTCGTGAGAGGCCGGTACTGGCGGCCAGAACCTCGGCACCCCCGTCACCGTGGCGCTCGGCCTTGGCGATGACCTGGGCTGCAGAAGCCTGGAATGCTGACCCCACCGCCATGAAGGCCTTGGAAACCTCCAGCGCCTCCCGCATCTCGGAGCAGGACGCGGAGCCCGCATCCACCAGTGCCAGCATCTCCTTGGCGGCGGCCTCGGCTCGGTGGGCGGCTTCGATCAGCATGACGACATCATCCCATACCGGTGTGACATTTGTCAAGCATTTACATGATTATCCACCCATTTTCCTGAAATATTCTTAGTAGGAGTGGAGCGATCGTGATGGCTCCGAAGCAGCCGAGCGCGGACGCCTAGGCTGGCGAGATGCCAGGCGCAGAGATCGAGGTGTCGGCACAGGGTCGCGTGAGGCTGTCTCAGAGCCTTCTCGACCGGTGGGGTCTGCAAGCCGCCAAAGTCATTCAGCAGTCGGGCTGAGTCCTGCCGGCACAGTCGATGGGACGCTGCGTGTCAGAGCTTCGGAGACAGGCCGGGGTTCGGTGCCTGCCTTGGCTGGCGGCGGTCTGCGCTGTGCTGACCGTTGCGCTGGTCGCTTGTGCTGGTCGGGGTGATGACTCCGGTTCGGAGGTCGTCTCTGGTTCAAGCCCGGGCCCGGGATCCGGCGATGGTTCCGGTTCGGAGGTCGGCTCCGAGTCGGAGCCGCCGCCGACGCTGGACGAACGGCGGGCCGAGGATGGGCAGCGGTTGGAGGACCAGGGGCAGTCGAAGGAGGAGGACCTGCCAGGAGAGCACCTGTCAGAGGACGGCGTACTGCCAGGAGATGAGCATCTTTCAGCGGACGAGCAACGGGCGCAGGACGAGGCACGGCCTGAGGACGGACAGCGGGCGCAGGACGGGGCGCAGCCTGAGGACGGACAGCGGACGCAGGACGGGGCGCAGCCGGAGGACGGGGATGCGGGGTTGGATTCGGGCGAGGACGGCGTGGTGGAGCGGACGGCCCGGATGGTGGAGGAATCCGGCGGTGAGGTTGTCTACGTGCACCACCCTGGACGGGGCGACCGCACCGTCCTAGCACTGCCCGTGGAGTTCGTGGACGGTATGACGCCGCTGATCGTCTCCCTTCACGGCTACGCAGGAGACTCCGTCTACCACTCCACGTACCTGTCGCTTCATGAGCGGGTGAACGCTCACGGGTTCGCTCTGCTGTTGCCCAACGCGCTACCTGATGGCGCGGGATACCCGGCTTGGAATCCGACTGACCGATGCTGCGACGGCGGCAAGGCCGGCGAGGACGACGTCGCCTACCTGACCGAACTGGTAGCAGCGGCAACGAGCTCCAGGAACTTCGGTCCGGTGTACTTCTTCGGCTACTCCAACGGCGGGTTCATGGCATATCACATGGCCTGCAAGGCGTTCGCCGGCCTTCGTGCCGTGGCCAGCTTGGCCGGGACGAGCTACCTGGAGGACTCGAGTTGCGACGGCGCACCGCCGGTGTCGGTTCTGCAAATCCACGGCACGGCCGACAACGTGATCCTGTACGACGGCGACGAGATCGAGCCGGATCCCGGGAGCGACGGCGAGCGGGCCTTCTACGCATCGGCTGAGGACATGGTGACACGCTGGAGCCGCCGGGCCGGCTGCGACTGGCCCGAGCAAGCCCAGCCCCATGCCCGCCTCGACCTCGATCTGTCCGTGCCGGGCCCGGAGACGCAGGTGTTCCGGCCGGAATCGGGCTGTGCCGAAGGGATCAGCATCGAGCTCTGGGCCGGCGCGGAAAGCGGCCACGGGCCGAGCTACGGCGACGCCTTCATGGACGCGCTGCTCGACTGGCTCCTGTCGCAGGAGTAGTTGCCTTCCCGAGGCTGAGAGGGCTGCTGGCTGACGCCAGATGCAACTAGCGGCCGAGGGCGAAGTTGGCGGAGGCGAACTCCCAGTTGATGAGGTGCTCGATGAAGGCGTCCACGTAGGCGGCCCGGGCGTTCTGGTAGTCGAGGTAGTAGGCGTGCTCCCACACGTCGATGGTCAGCAGCGCCCGCTGGCCGTGGCGCAGCGGCGTGTCGGCGTCGTCGGTGTTGACGATCTGCAGGCCGTCGTCGCCCGACACCAGCCAGGTCCAGCCCGACGCGAAGTTCCCGCAGGCGGCCGCCGTGAACTCGGTGTTGAAGGCGTCCAGCGAGCCGAAGCTCCGCTCCAGCGCGGCCAGCAATTGGCCTGAGGGCGACTCAACCCGGTCCGGGCTCATCGAGTCCCAGTAGAAGGCGTGGTTCCAGGCCTGGGCCGCACAGTTGAACAGCGCTGACGGCACGTCGGCGGCCGTCACGATCTTCTCCAGCGCGGCCCCAGCCAAAGGCGTCCCGGCGATGGCCTGGTTGACGCTAGCCACGTAGCCGGCATGGTGGCGGCCGTAGTGGAAGCTCATGGTGCGCTCGGAGATGTGGGGGGCCAGCCCGTCGAGCGGGTAGGGCAGGGGGGCATGCTCGATCGTCATCGGGCGCGTTCTTCCTAGCGGGGGGCGGGGGGACAACCCGAATATATGCAGGGTCGGTGATCAACCGGCAAACAGATTGGTGGGAAGGCCCACCGCATCCACGTCGGCCGCGAACAGCGCCCCCGAATTGGACTCGCCCTCGGTCTCGACGCCCGCGATCGAGTCGGCTGCGGTGGTGATGTAGAGGGTGTCGAGGTCGGGGCCGCCGAAACAGCAGCACGTCGTCTGGGGCGCGCCGGGCGTGACCACCGTCTCCAGCTTCTCTCCGGAGGGCGAGAACCGCTGCACTCCGAAGCCGCCGAACATCGCAACCCACAGGCAGCCGTCGGCGTCCACGGTCATACCGTCGGGCGCGCCGGCGCTGCCGTCGAAGGTGATGAACGGGCGCCGCCCCTCAATCTGGCCGGTGTCAGGGTCGTAGTCGAACTGGTCCACCCTGAACGTCAGCGTGTCGATGTAGTACATCGTGGACTGGTCGGGGCTCCAGCCGATGCCGTTGGAGATCATCACGTCGGAGAGCACCCGCCGGGCCGTGCCGTCGCCGTCCACCCGGTGCAGGCTGGCCACCGGCGACCCGGGCTCGGTGTTGCTCATGGTTCCCTGGAACAGCCGGCCCCGGGGGTCGACGGCTCCGTCGTTGGCCCGGTTGGTCTCCGGCTCTCCCGGGAGCTGGATGACGGTCTCGATGGCGCCCACCTGGTCGGTGAGCGTCACCGACACGCCCAAGCCCAGCGCCAGCCCGCCGCCGGCCCGGATGGCGGCATTGCCCACCGTTTCGGGGTAGCGCCAGAGCCCGACCGGCTGGCCCGAAGCGTGGTCGAAGCGGTGCACAGCCTTGCCGTTGATGTCCACCCACACCAGCAGATTCTCCACCGGCGACCAGACGCACCCCTCGCCCAGTCCGGCCTCGGCGGCGTGGGCTACCTCAGCGTTGATCATCTCGACCGTCGCCAGTCCGGGCTCGGGTCGACGGTCGGCGTATCGAAGCGGGTGCGCATGTCGACCGAAACCATGGCGGCTCCCATCCGTCCGGGACGTGGCCAGCGTACACTTCGGCGCATCAGCCGATGTGAGGTGACCCGACGAGGCGGCCGGGCAGCAAGCGAGTCGGCTCCCGGGGAGCCGGGTGCCGCGGCGAGGAGCACCAACGGATGAGTGAGTCCACAGACAGCGCCAACGAGCGCTACACGATCATCTCGTCGGACTGCCATGCGGGCGGCAACATGGCCGCCTACGAGGAGTATCTGGACCCGGCATGGCGCGACGAGTTCAAGGCCTGGCGCGGCGCGTACCGCAACCCCTACCGGGACCTCCAGGACGATGGACGGTCCCGCAACTGGGACGACGAGCGGCGCCTCAACGAGCAGTATGCCGACGGGATCGTGGCCGAGATCACCTTCCCCAACACCGTTCCGCCCTTCTACCCGACGGGCGCGCTGGTGGCCCGCCCCCCGTCGGACCGGGCCGATTATGAGTGGCGGTTCGCCGGCATCTCCTGCCATAACCGCTGGCTCCGGGACTGGTGCGCCAGCTATCCCGACCAGCGCCGCGGGCTGCCCCAGATCTTCGCCGAGGACCTCGACGACGCGGTGGCCACCCTGGAGTGGGCCGCGGCGGAGGGGTTCCGCAGCTTCCTGCTGCCCCACATCCCGCCCGACAGCGACCTGCCCGGCTACTGGGACCCCCGCTGGGACCGGCTCTGGGCCGCGGCCTCCGACCTCGGCCTGATCATGACCCAGCACGGCGGCAACGGCGGCCCCGACTACGGCAAGGCCCCCGCAGCCGGGGTGATCTTCCTGATGGAGGTGCCGTTCTACTCGCACCGAAATCTGGCCCACCTGATCATGTCAGGCGTGTTCGAGCGCTTCCCGAAGCTGCGCTACGTGATGACCGAGCAGGGTGTGGCCTGGCTGGTGGAGGAGCTGCGCCGCATGGACGGCTACCACCGCCAGATGCGCCACGGCCGGGTCGGCGAGCTCGGCTTCGCGGCCGACATCGTGCTGCCGATGAAGCCGACGGAGTACTTCGACCGCAACGTCTGGATCGGGGCCAGCTTCCCGTCGCCGGGCGAGGCGGCCGCCATGCGTAAGGTGGGGGTGCACAAGGTGATGTGGGGCAGCGACTACCCCCACCACGAAGGCACCTACCCGTACTCGCTGGAGAGCCTGCAGCGAGCCTTCAGCGACTGGAGCGAGGCCGACATGCGTGCGGTGCTGGGCACCAACGCGGCCGAGCTCTACGGCTTCGACCTGGACCGGCTCGCCCCTCTGGCCGCTCAGTACGGCCCGACCGTGGACCAGGTGGCGACGCCACTGGCGGAGATCCCGGCCAAGGCCACCAGCCCCGCCTTCTTCAAGCCGTGACGGAGACCCCCGCCGGGGCCGAGAGCCCCGCTGCAACGGACCCGACCGCGCCGTACGCGGGCTTCGAGGGAACCGTCGGCAGGATCTTCTCCACCTCCGAGCCCCACTGGCCGCAGCCGCCGACCGCTCCGGAGGGCGCCCCCAACGTGATCGTGATGATGGCCGACGACCTCGGTTTTTTTTTTATTGTTTGGTAGTGCTCCGAGATCTACACCCCCGAGCTGGACCGCCTGGCCGCCGAGGGCCTGCGCTACACCGACTTCCACGTGAATCCCATGTGCTCGCCCACCCGGGCCTCGCTGCTCACCGGGCTCAACCACCACATGGCCGGCATGGCCACCGTGCCCCACGGCGATCCCGGCTTTCCCGGCTACGCCTTCGAACTGCGCGACAACGCCGCGGTCATCTCCGAGGCCTTCCGGGACTCGGGCTGGGCCACCCTCATGCTCGGCAAGTGGCATCTCACCAAGGACTCCCACCTCAGCGACGGCGCCCCCAAGGCCAGCTGGCCCCTTCAGCGGGGCTTCGACCGGTACTACGGCATCCTCGACGCCTTCACCAACTTCCACCAGCCTCACCGGCTGTACGCGGACAACCACCACCTCGACGTCGACGACTACCCCGACGGCTACTTCTTCTCCGACGACCTCACCGATCAGGCCATGCGCATGGTGGACGAGTTGCGGTCGTCCCATCCCAGCCGGCCGTTCTTCATGTACTTCGCCCACGGCGCGGTGCACGCCCCGCTGCAGGCCCCGGCGGCCGACATCGAGAGGTTCCGGGGCCGCTTCGACGAGGGCTGGGACGTGCTTAGGGACCGGCGCTTCGAGCGCCAGCGCCGGTTGGGAGTGGTGCCGCCCGACGCGGTGCTCCCGCCCCGCAACACCGAGGAGCTCCACGAGGTCGGTCCCTGGGACGAGCTCGACGACCGCTCCAAGGAGCTGTTCGCCCGCTACATGGAGGTGTACGCGGGCATGGTCTACAACATCGACCGCAACTTCGGGCGGCTGCGTCGCCACCTGGAGGCCATCGGCGAGTGGGACAACACCATCGTGCTGTTCACCAGCGACAACGGCGGCTCCCGGGAGGGCCAGTACACCGGCACGTCGGCCTACTTCCGCACCCTGCTCACCCAGGTACGCGACACCGACCTGGAGCAGGTGGACACCGACTACGAGCGCATCGACCTGCTCGGCGGGCCCCGGACGCTGGCCCACTACCCGATGGGCTGGGCCATGGTGTCGTGCACCCCGTTCCGGCTCTACAAGATCAACACCCACCGGGGCGGCCACAGCGTGCCGTTCATCGTGAACTGGCCGGCCCGGTTCGGAGCCGCCGGCGACAAGCTGGCCGGCGGCATCCGCACCCAGTACCAGCACGTCACCGACGTGTTCCCGACGCTGGCCGAGCTGTGCGGCGTGGAGGTTCCCACCAGCCGTCACGGCGTGGAGGTGCCGGAGCCGGCCGGGGCCAGCTTCGCCGACACGCTCGGTGACCCGTCGGCGCCGTCCACCCACCCCGAGCAGTACTACGAGATGCTCGGGCACCGCGGCTACTACCGGGACGGCTGGTCCGTGGTCGCCTGCCACCGGCCCCGCCGGCCATTCAGCGCCGACCGCTGGGAGCTGCACAACCTGGCCACCGATCCCACCGAGAGCGTCGACCTGGCCGACGACCACCCCGAGAAGCTGGACGAGCTCCTCCAGGCCTGGGACCGGGCCGCCTGGGCCAACCAGGTGTTCCCCCTCGACGAGGGCAACGCCCTGATGAGGATCCTGCACCCGCCGTGGTACGCCGAGTGGTCCACCGAGACGACGCTGAGGCCAGGAACGCCCACGCTGGAGCGCTGGCGGTCCCAGCAGCTGATCTTCCAGAAGAACTTCGACATTGAGGTGGCCCTGCGCTGGCAACCCGGTGACGCCGGGGTGCTGGTGGCTCACGGCGACCAGGGCGGCGGCTACATGCTGTACGTGGAGAACGACCGGCTGTTCCTGGCCCACAACGCCTACGGCGACATGACCGTGCTCGACTGCGGGCCGCTGGCCGAGGGAGCGTCAAGCGTGCAGCTGGCCGTCGAGAATCCCGGGAGCCTGGTGTGGAACGCCGGCCTGAGCGTGGACGGTGAGCTGGTGGGGGAGGCACCCGGGCTGGTGCCGCTCATGGCCATGGCCCCCTTCGAGGGCATCGACATCGGCCTCGACCGCCGCTCGCCGGTCAGCTGGGACGTCTACGAACGCCACGGCCCGTTCCCGTACTCGGGCCGGCTCGAGACGGTCACGTACCGACCCGGCGAGCTGGCCCCCGACGCGGGCTCTCTGTGGCTTGACTACATCAAAGCCAACGGAACCCGATACGAATAGTCGCAGGCGACGGGGCAGGAGCGATGCACATCGGGTACACGGCTGAGCAGGAGGCGCTGCGGGACGAGCTGCGGGCCTACTACGACGAGCTGCTCACCGACGACGTGCGGGAGGCATTGGCAGAAGAGCCGGGCGTGGGTCCGGCGCATCGCCGGATCGTGCGCCAGATGGGCAGCGACGGCTGGCTGGCCGTGGGCTGGCCGGAGGAGTACGGCGGCCGGGGACTCTCCGCGGTGGAACAGTTCATCGTGTTCGACGAGTCGGTGGCGCTGGGCGCACCCATCCCGATGCTCACCATCAACACCGTCGGCCCGACCATCATGCAGTACGGCACCGACGAGCAGAAGG
>VXTM01000024.1:5076-110035 GCA_009837445.1 Acidimicrobiaceae bacterium | reverse complement strand
CGAGTGGGTGGAGCGGATGATCGAGCAGCGGATCATGAACGTCGAGATGGAGTCGTCGGCGATCTTCACGATTGCGCACCTGCGCCAGGTCAGGGCCGCCATGGTCTGCGCGGTGTCCTACAACTTCACCGCGCCCGCCGAGATCGACTACGAGGGAGTGAACGAACCCCTCGTGGCCGGCTGGCACAACGCCATCGATGTGGCTCTAGAAGGCATCTGGCGGTACGAGGCGACCAAGAGCACTTCGTGAACGAGCCGGACCGAGCCGGAGGGCCCGGTGGGATCGTCATCGACGGCATCACCATGCGCTTCGGCGACCGCGACCCGGTCACCGCACTGCGGGACGTCAGCCTGGAGATTGCCGGCGGCGAGTTCGTCGCCATCGTGGGCCCCTCCGGCTGCGGCAAGTCGACGCTGCTGAGAATCATCGCCGGCCTTCAGCAGCCCACCGAAGGTTCGGTGACGGTGCGGGGGAAGACCCCGGCCGAGGCCCGACGCGACGTGGAGTTCGGCTTCGTGTTCCAGAGCCCGGTGCTGTTTCCGTGGCTGCGGGTGCTCGGCAACGTGCTGCTGCCCGACCGCATACTCGGCAAACGCAACCCACTGGCGGTCGGCGATCCGCAGGAGCACGCCCGCGGCCTACTGCGGGAGGTGGGGCTGGAGGGCTTCGAGGACTACTACCCCGAGCACATCTCCGGTGGGATGCAGCAGCGTGTGGCGCTCGCCCGGGCCTTGAGCTACGGCCCGTCGACGCTGCTGATGGACGAGCCGTTCGGCGCGCTCGACGAGTTCACCCGGGACAACCTCAACATCCAGCTCCTGGAGGTGTGGCAGCAGACCGCCCCCACGGTGCTGTTCGTGACCCACAGCCTCTCCGAGGCCATATTCCTGTCCGACCGGGTGGTAGTCCTCAGCCCCCGCCCCGGCAGCGTCATGAGGATCGCGGACGTGCCGTTCGAACGGCCGCGGCAACTCGCCATCCGCTACCAGCCCGACTTCGCCGCCTTGAACGGCGAGTTGCGCGAGCTGTTGCAGGTGGACTCGGCCGCTAGCGCGGACAGCCACGGCGAGCAGCGATGACGGATTCCGGCAGGCGCACGAAGTGGCGTACCTACGTGCCATCAGCGCTGTTGTTTCTCGCCGCGCTGGGAGTCTGGGAGCTCTGGGTGGTGGTGCGCGATGTCCCCACCTACCTCCTGCCGAGGGTTTCGGAGATCGGTGCCGAGTTGGGCGAGCACGGCTGGTCGCTGTTCGGCCACCTGCGCTGGACGATGCTTGAGGCGGTCCTGGGATTCGCTGTGGGGAGTAGCGCGGCGTTCGTGGCCGCCGTCATTTTCGTCCACATGCGATCGGTCGAGGGCGCCCTATTCCCCTGGGCGATCGTGCTGCAGACCATCCCGATCGTGGCGATCGCGCCGCTGCTGACCATCTGGTTCGGTTTCACGCTCGTACCCAAAGTGGTGATCGCAGCGATCATCTGCTTCTTCCCGGTGCTGGTCAACACCACACGCGGTCTGAGATCCATCAGCGGGCAGGCCCTGGAGTTGATGAGCGTGCTGTCGGCCCGAAAGACCGCCGTGTTCTGGCACCTGCGAGTTCCGAGTTCGCTGCCGTACGTCTTCGCCGGGCTGCGCATCGCCTCCACGCTGGCGGTCATAGGTGCCATCGTGGCGGAGTTCACCGGATCAGACCGAGGGATCGGCTTTGTGATCATCCAGGCCAGCTACCGCCTAGACACCAAGCGCCTCTTCGCCGGATTGGTGCTCTCTTCGGCGGGAGGGATCGTGTTCTTCAACCTCATCGGCCTGCTTGAGCGGATCACGGTCCGCTGGCCGGGAGGACGACTGCAGGAGTCCTGACCCCGGTTGCCAATCCGCTCGTTTCCGGGATTATCAGACGTGACGACAGACGACTAGAGCCGGCACGGCTCGGTTCTCGCCATTCGAATCAAGAGGTCCCCTCCTAGACTGGGTTGCATGTCCCGGGACCGGATCGAGCGCCGTCTGCGGGGAATCGGACGGCAGTTGAGCACCTTGCGGACCGACTTGCTCGTGTGCGAGGAGCAGCTCCTGCAGGTCACCGACGAGGCTGACGAGAGCCGACTGCGAGCATTGGTGTCGGAGACGCCGATCGCGGAGCGCGAGTACCGGGAGGCCAGCCGGCACGCCGAGCGGCTGCGACGCCACCGCGACGAGATCGCGGAGCGGATCGTCCGCCTCGAAGCCGACCAGGACGCCCTGCTGGATCGGTTCAGCGCACTGTGAGCGCCGGCTCACAGGACGCCGTCCGGGTGGTGGTGGCCGAGGACGAGTCCATCATCCGGCTCGACCTGGTCGAGACCCTGCGCGAGGAGGGCTTCGACGTGGTAGCCGACACCGGTCGGGGCGACGAGGCGGTAGCGCTGGTGGCCGAGCACCGTCCCGACGTGGCCATCCTCGATGTGAAGATGCCCGGCCTCGACGGGATCGAGGCTGCTCGGCGGATCGCGCCGCAGCGGGGAACGGCGGTAGTGATCCTCACCGCCTTCAGCCAGCGCGAGCTGATCGAGCAGGCCCGTGAGGCGGGAGCCATGACGTATCTCGTGAAGCCGTACCGGCGCGACGCGCTGGTACCCGCGGTGGATCTGGCCCTGGCCCGCTTCAAGGAGATGGAGGCACTCGAAGGTCGGGTCGGCGACCTCGAGGACCGGTTGGAGGTGCGCAAGCTCCTAGATCGGGCCAAGGGCCGGCTGATCGACGGCCACGGCATGAGCGAGCAGGACGCCTACGTGTTCATCCAGCGCACCGCCATGTCTCAGCGCCGCACCATGCAGGCAGTCGCAGAGGACGTGCTCGAGGACCGCATCGCACCGTGACTGCACGGCGCCGATTGCCGTAGATTCTCTGCCATGGCCAAGGTGATGCTGATCGACGGCAACTCGCTGGCCTACCGGGCGTTCTTCGCCCTGCCCACCGACATGGCCACCGCCTCGGGCCAGATCACCAACGCAGTGTTCGGCTTCACGTCGATGCTGATCAACCTGTGGCGCGACCACCAGCCCGACCAGGTCGTGGTCGCCTTCGACCGGCCCGAGCCGACCTTCAGGCACGAGATGGTCCCCACCTACAAGGGCACCCGCGACTCCGCGCCCGACATCCTGCGCCAGCAGATGGGACTGGTCCGAGAAGTCCTGGAGGCGCTGGCCGTGCCCACCGTCGACGCTCCCGGCTTCGAGGCCGACGACGTGATCGCCACCCTGGCCACCGAGGGCCGAGACGCCGGCGACGACGTGATCGTGGTCACCGGCGACCGCGACACCTACCAACTGGTGGAGGACCCGCAGGTGAAGGTCCTCTATAACGTGCGCGGCGTCTCCGACTACAAGCTGTACGACGAGGCCGGGATCCTGGCCCGCACCGGCGTGAAGCCCGCCGACTACGTGCAGTATGCGGCGCTGAGGGGCGACAACAGCGACAACCTCCCCGGAGTGCCCGGAGTGGGGGAGAAGACCGCAGCCAAGCTAATCAACACCAAGGACGGCCTGGACGGCATCTTCGCCTCTCTCGACGATCTCACGCCCAAGCTGAGGGAGAACCTCGCGGCCGCCGAGGACCAGGTCCGCACCAACGCGGAGGTCATGCTGCTAGTCCGCGACGTGCCCCTGGAGGCCCGACTCAAAGATCTCACCCTGGGAGAGGTGGACGCCCAGGCGGTGCGCAAGCTGTTCGACTTCCTGGAGTTCCGGTCGCTGCATGCCCGGCTCGCCGAGGCTCTCGGTGACTCCCTCGGCGAGGACGCCGCCGGAGCGGGCCCGTCCACGAGGGCGCTCACGCCCGAGGTGGAAGTGCTGGAGACGCCCGCGGCGGCCGCCGAGGCCCTGCGGGCTGCGGCCGCACAGGGTGCGTCGGCCCCGCCCCTGGCATTGACCGCGCCGGCCGGGGGACTCGAGGGTGGTCTGGCCTGGGTGGTGGAAGGAGCCGCCGGCCGGGTGGCTTTCGTCTCCGGCGACCTCCTCGACGACGCCACCGTGTCGGCTGCGCTGGACGATCTCCTGTCCGGTGCGGCCGGTAGCGCCGACCGAGGCTCCAGCCGGGCGCTGGCCGCTCACGGGGCCAAGGCCCTCATGCGCTCGCTGCTGGACCGCGGTATCGAGATGCGCGACCCGCTGATCGACACGATGCTGGCCGCCTACCTGCTCGACCCGGCCGACGCCCGCTACGACCTGAGCGACCTGGCCGGCCGCTACGCCGGCATCGACCCGCCCTCCCACGCGCCCCAGGAGGGGCGGCTGGACCTCGATGGCGACTCCATCGAGCCCCACGAGCAGGCCGGATGGGCCGCGCTGGCCATCGACCGTCTGGTCACACCGCTGCGGGAGGCGCTGGCCGCGCAGGGCCTGGAGAGCCTCAACGACGACGTGGAGGTGCCGCTGGTGCGGGTGCTGGCCCGCATGGAGCACATCGGGGTAGGGGTGGACCGCTCTGTTCTGGAGAGAATCCGCGACGAACTCGACACCGAGGCCGAACAACTCCGCGAGCAGGTGCTGGCCGACGCCGGCCGGCCCATCAACGTCAACTCGCCCAAGCAGCTGGCCGAGGTCCTCTTCGAGGATCTCGGGCTGACCCCGACCAAGCGCACCAAGACCGGTTACTCCACCGACGCGCAGTCCCTGGAGAAGCTCCGGGGTGAGCATCCCATCGTGGACCATCTGCTCGGCTACCGCGAGGTGGAGAAGCTGCGCTCCACCTACGGGGTCGGCCTGCTAGCCGAGATCGGCCCGGACGAGCGCATCCGGGCCACGTTCAACCAGACCGTGGCCCGCACGGGCCGGCTCAGCTCCGACGCGCCCAACCTTCACAACATCCCGGTGCGGTCCGAGCGGGGTCGGGTGTTCCGCACCGCCTTCGTCGCGCCCGCCGGCTGCCGGCTGCTGGTCGCCGACTACGACCAGATCGAGCTGCGCTGCATCGCCCACCTGGCCGAGGACCCCGGGCTGATCGCGGCCTTCGAGGCCGGGGACGACATCCACACCGCCACCGCGGCCCGGGTATTCGACGTCGACCCCTCAGAGGTCGGGGTGGAGAAGCGGTCCACTGCCAAGATGGTGTCCTACGGGCTGGCCTACGGGATGGAGGCCTACGGCCTGGCCCAGCGGCTCAACATCGCCACCGGCGAGGCCGCCAAAATCCTCGACGCCTACTTCGAGGCTTTCGGTGCGGTGCGCGACTACATGGACCGCACCGTGGCCGAGGCTCGCAGCAAGGGCTACACGGAGACCCTCTTCGGGCGGCGCAGGCAGATCCCGGAACTGGCCAGCCCCAACGTGCGGCTGCGCCAGGCCGGCGAGCGCCAGGCCATGAACGCGGGCATCCAGGGACTGGCAGCCGACATCTTCAAGGTCGCGCTGGTGCGTCTCCACCGGGCCCTGGAGGCCGAGCGGCTGGAGTCGCGCATAGTGCTGCAAGTCCACGACGAGATCATCCTTGAGTCTCCCGACGCCGAGGTTGGACCGGCCTCTGAGCTGACCCGAGAGGTGATGCGGGGCGCCTTCGAGCTGCGGGTTCCCCTGGAGGTAGACCTCCAGGTGGCGGCCACCTGGGCGGGGGCCAAAGGCTGAAAGGGCTGAACCGGTCCGGCGCTTCGGCCGGTAGCCTCACTGGGTCCCATCCGACTATCAGACCTGCCCGGAAAGACACCGTGACCGACACCGCTACCGCCATCCTCGAACCAGCCCCGCCCGCCGACATGGGCACCTTCGCAGAGGACGGCACCTACATCCCGCGCCAGATCGTCGAGGACGACCTGGGCGACATCAGCCTCGACGACGCCTACGCCTCAACCATGGTGGTCGTCGAGGACGGCCAGATCGTGGAGGGCACGGTCGTCCGTATCGACAAGGAAGAAGTCCTGCTCGACATCGGGTACAAGTCCGAGGGCGTTATCCCGGCCCGGGAGCTGAGCATCCGCCACGACATCGACCCCGGCGAGGTGGTCGCGCTGGGCGAGGTGATCGAGGCCCTGGTAATCACCCGCGAGGACAAGGAGGGCCGGCTGATCCTGTCCAAGAAGCGGGCCCAGTACGAGCGGGCCTGGGGCCGCATCGAGGAGCTCCGGGAGTCCAACGCCGCGGTGAAGGGCATGGTGATCGAGGTCGTGAAGGGCGGGCTGATCGTCGACATCGGCCTGCGGGGCTTCCTGCCGGCCTCGCTGGTGGAGCTGCGCCGGGTGCGTGACCTGCAGCCGTACGTCGGCCGTGAGCTCGACGCCAAGATCATCGAGCTCGACAAGAACCGCAACAACGTGGTGCTGAGCCGCCGGGCGTGGCTGGAGGAGACCCAGCGAGAGCAGCGTGAGGCGTTCCTCGACAACCTCCGACCCGGCGAGATCCGCAGCGGCGTGGTGTCGTCGGTGGTGAACTTCGGCGCTTTCGTCGACCTCGGCGGCATGGACGGGCTCGTGCACGTGTCGGAGCTGTCGTGGAAGCATGTCGACCACCCGAGCGCGGTCGTGTCGGCCGGTGACCGCATCGACGTGCAGGTGCTGGAGGTGGACCTAGAGCGGGAGCGGATCAGTCTGTCGCTCAAGGCCACCCAGCAGGATCCCTGGCAGGAGTTCGCGGCCAGCCACCGGGTGGGGGAGCTGGTCTACGGGCGCATCACCAAGCTGGTGCCGTTCGGGTCGTTCGTGCAGGTCGGCGACGGCATCGAGGGCCTGGTGCATATCTCGGAGATGTCCGCGCACCATGTGGAGCTGCCCGAGCAGGTCGTGACCCCCGGCGAGGAGCTGTGGGTGAAGATCATCGACCTCGACCTGCAGCGCCGCCGCATCAGCCTGTCGATCAAGCAGGCCGCCGAGGGCGGTGTGGTTGCGGCCGAGTACCAGGAGCACTTCGGCGACCACGCCTACGACGAAGAGGGCAACTACATCGGCGCCGGCGATTCCGAGGGTCAGCAGGCCTGGGAGGACTACTACTCCGAGGCCGGCGAGGACTACGCCGACGACGAGGGCGAGGACGCCGATCCGGGATCAGCGGGCGAAGTGGTCGCGGTCGCGGCCGACGAGGCTTCCGATGTCCCCGCCGACGAGACCTGACCTCTGCCTGAGATCGCGCTGACGGGGGGTATCGGCGCCGGCAAGTCGACGGTGGGCGCCGGACTGGTCGAGCGGGGCGCGATCCTCATCGACGCCGACGAGATCGTGCGGGACCTCCAGCAGCCCGGCGAGCCGGTGTTCGACGCCATCGTGGGCCGCTGGGGCCCGACCGTGGTGGCCGCCGACGGCACCCTCGACCGGGCCACAGTGGCCGCAGTGGTGTTCAAGGACGCCGACGAGTTGGCTGCCCTCAATTCAATCGTCCATCCCGCGGTGGGCGAGGAGATGGCCCGGCGCCGAGCCCACGCAGCCGAGCACTCGCCTGGCGCGGTGGTGGTTCTCGACATCCCGCTGCTGGTACGCCCCGACGGGGAGCCGATCGCGAAGCGCTACCGCGACCTGGCCGGCATCGTGGTGGTGGACGCAGACCCAGAGGTGGCGGTGCAGCGCCTCGTGGCCCAGCGGGGCCTGTCCGACGACGACGCCCGGGCCCGCATCGCCAACCAGGCCAGCCGCGAGTCGCGCCTAGAGGTGGCCGACTTCGTGATCGACAACAACGGCACCGTCGAGGATCTAGAGCCCCAGATCGACGACTGCTACCGCTGGGCCCGCTCCCTGGCCTGACTCAGCTCCACCCCGCTCGAAATTGATGGCGATAGTGGGCCTCCAAGGGCCGATTCGTCATCAATTTCGGCTCGTAGGGCCGGCTGGACCCGGATAGACGAGTTCGCGCCACCCATCGTCACTCAGATCCAGCATGGCGTCGATCTCGGCCTTCTCAGGCAGCGGCCCCACGTCCAGTTCCGACGTGATCGCGCTCATGGCCACCACGTGGCCGAGCCGCTGGCATCGCTTCAGATCCTCGGGATGGGCCAGTACGCCGGACAGGAACCCGGCCGCGAAGGCGTCGCCGGCCCCCATGAGGGCCACGATCGGGCCCCGCAGCGCGGGCTCGAACAGCGCGTCCTCACCGGCGAAGGTGTGCACTCCGGTGGCGTCGTCCTTGACGACCACGATGCCCGGCCCCGGCAGAGCCGCCCTCACCTGTGCCGGGTCCGAGTGGCCCCAGACCTCCGATGCCTCATCCAGGCCCACGAACACGATGTCGGCGAGGTTCGCGACCTCCAGGAACATCCGGCTCGGCGGCCCGTCGGGCCACAGGGCCGGCCGCCAGTTGAGATCGAAGGAGCGCAGGGCGTCGGACGGCTCCCTCAGCAACCCCTCGACGAGCCGGCGGCATCCGTCCGACAGCGCCGGCGTGATGCCGGTGAGATGCAGTGCCCTGGTCTCCAGGCACACCTCGACGGGGATCGCCTCCGGGGACATGAGCGAGGCGGCCGACCCCCGGCGGTAGTACTCGACCTGCTGGCCCCGTTCGGGGGAGTCCCTGAGCATCAGGCCGGTGGGGGAGCGATCGCACAGCTCGACCAGGGAAGTGTCGACACCGCTGCCGGCCACCACGTCATGAACGAGCGATCCTGCCATGCCGGTGCCCAGACGGCTGACCCAGCCGCTTCTCAGCCCGAGCGCGGCGCAGTAGCGGGCGACGTTCGACTCGGCCCCGCACACGTCCCAGGCGAAGGCGTCGGGGGCTGTGCCCCGATCGCGGTACAGGGTGAGCATCGACTCGCCCAGCGCGAGCACGTCGAAACGGGGAGAATCCTGACTCTGGCCGTCAGGTCTCAAGCAACTGTCCCAGTCATGCGGACTGTCGCACGACGAGTTCGACCGGCAGCACCACTGGATCGAATCGGTCGCCGGGGGCGTCGATGAAGCTATGAAGGGCGCGGGTGACCTCGATGCTCAGCAGCGAGCGATCGAGGCGGATCGTCGTAAGCGCGGGGCGCACATAGGCGCTCAACTCGACGTCGTCGAAGCCGACGACGGCGATGTCATCCGGCACGCGGCGACCCCGCGCCTCGACGGCGCGCACGGCACCGATGGCCATGACGTCGTTGTAGGCGAGTATGGCGTCGAGATCGGGTTGCAGGTCGAGCAGCCTGTCGATGCCAGCCTCACCGCCCTGAACCGTCGGTGGCGCACGGACGATGGCTCCGTGATCGAGACCAGCGTCGTCGAAGGCGGCCCGGAAGCCGCTCTCACGGCGCCGCCGGCGTGGAGGCGAGAGCTCCGACGCGAGCATCCCGACGCGGCGCCTCCCGCTGTCGAGCAGGTGTCGGACACCGAGGCGGGCGCCAGTCACAAGGTCGAAGCGAACGCATGCAATGCCGGGAGCGTCTACGACATCGTCCACCACCACGATGCGAAGTCCGAGCCGGGCATAGCCTCGCAGCTGGTCGATGGAGTCGGGGGCTGGAAAGACGATCACTCCGTCCACCGCGTAGGACCACAGCGACCGCAGGACCATGTCCTGGCGGTGGGGATCGTTTCCTGTGCAGGCGAAGAACGTGGTGCGCCCGGACTCCGACACCCGGTGATGGACGGCCTCGGCCAGAGCGGGGAAGTAGGGGTCGGTCATGTCTCCACCGACGAGTCCCACGGTGCCGCTGCGCTTGGTGATCAGCGCGCGCGCCAGCAGGTTCGGCCGGTACCCCAGTTCCTCGATGGCCTCCAGCACTTGCTTGCGGGTTGCCTCGGCCACGCCATACTCGTTGTTCACCACCCGCGACACGGTGCGAGCAGACATGCCGACACGCCGGGCTACGTCGTCAAGCGTGGCCCGCGGAAGTGATGACTCAGTCATGATTTGTCAACGTTAGCAACTAGATCTGAGCGTTGAAATTGTCATCGTTGACAGAAAGGCGAGAGTATGTTATTGTCAGCGTTGACAACTCGGACGCGACTCGGATACGTTCACGAGGGCAAGGCGATCCGTAGGGGGACGGAGTGGCAGCAATCGCATTCGTAGGAGCCGGGAGCACGGTCTTTGCCCGCAACCTCGTGGGCGACCTGCTCGCCTTCGATGACCTGCGCGATGGGCTCGAGCTTCGACTTCACGACATCGACGAATCGAGGCTCGCCACCTCCGAGATCGTGACGCGCCGGATCGTCGAGGCTCGCGGAGCCGCCGCCCGCGTGAGCGCCACCACCGATCTTCGTACCGCCCTCGACGGCGCGGACTACGTGATCACGCTGTTCCAGGTGGGCGGGTACGAGCCGGCCACCGTCATCGACTTCGACCTCCCGGAGCGCTACGGGCTGGACCAGACGATCGCCGACACGATCGGCATCGGCGGCATCATGCGAGGGCTGCGCACTGTGCCGGCCCTCGTTGAAGTGGCCGAGGCGATGAAAGAGCTGTGCCCCGACGGCCTGTTGCTCAACTACACGAACCCGATGGCCATCAACATGTGGGGCCTAGCCGAGCTGTGCCCCACGAAGGCGTACGGGCTGTGTCACAGCGTTCCCCTGACCGCGGCCCACCTCGCCTCGGATCTTGGAGTCGCCGTCGACGACCTCGACTACCAGGTCGCCGGCATCAACCACATGTCGTTCTTCCTGCGCCTGGAGCACCGCGGCCGCGACCTTTACCCGGAACTCAGGCGGCTCCACACCGACCCGGCAGAGTCACCGGTGAGGGGGGAGTGGGGTCTGCCTGATGCCGTTCGGTACGAGATGCTGCGCCGCCTCGGGTACTTCGTGACGGAGTCGAGTGAGCACTTCGCCGAGTACACGCCCTACTTCCTCAGGCGTCAGCGTCCCGACCTGGTGGAGCGCTTCCAGATCCCCGTTCGCGAGTATGTGCGGCGCTGCGAGTTGCAGATCGCCGAGTGGGACGACCTTCGGACCCGCCTCGAGGATCCTGACAGCCCCGTCGATGTGCCTGACAGCGGCGAGTTCGCGCCCCAGATCATCCACAGCCTCGAGACGGGTACGGACCGCCGGGTCTATGTGAACGTCAGGAACGGTGGGCTGATCGACAACCTTCCCGAGGCGTGCATCGTGGAGGTCCCCGCCACCGTGTCGGGCGCGGGTGTCAGCCCCGACCCGGTGGGCCGCATTCCGGCGCATCTGGCTGCGCTGATCAGGACGAACATCGCTCCCCAGGAACTCACGGTCGAGGCGCTCAAGTCGGGAAGCCGCGAGAGCGTCTACCACGCGGCCATGCTCGACCCCCGAACCGCGGCGGAACTCGACCTCGACCAGATCTGGTCGCTGGTCGACGCTCTCGTCGAGGCCCACGGTGAGTTCATCCCCCAGCCCTTGCGACTCGTCAACGGAAGTATCGGAGGTTGATTCATGACCGCGGCCGTTGAAGCGCCGCCAGCGCGGCGCCCACAATCGTGGCTCAAGCCTGTGAGCCTGCACGGAGGGTGGCGATCAGCGATCTGGTTCCTGCTACCAGCCCTGATCGGCTTCGTGGCGTTCTACCTCTACCCGGCGCTGAGGGGCGTCTACATCAGCTTCACGGACTGGAACCTGATCGCGAACCGGGGCGACTGGGTCGGCACCGACAACTACGAACGGCTGCTGGACGACCGGCAGGTATGGGAGTCGCTCAAGATCACCTTCCGGTACACGATCATCAACATCGTCTCGCAGACAATCCTGGCCGTGGCCATAGCCGTGCTCATGGACCGGCTCACCAAGTCGGTCCTGATCCGGGGGATCCTGCTATTCCCCTGGCTGATCCCCAACGTGATCGTGGCGCTGCTGTGGGTGTGGATGCTCGACGGCAACCTCGGCGTGGTCAACGAGTTCCTGGGATGGTTCGGCATGGAGCCGGTGAGGTTCTTCACCGACACCGACAAGGTCATTCCCACTCTGGCTGGCATCAACACATGGCGGCACATGGGATACACCGCTCTGCTGATCTTCGCCGGCCTACAGACCATCCCGAAGAGCCTCTATGAGGCCGCCGCGCTCGACGGCGCCAGCGAGGGTCAGATGTTCAAGGACGTGACCATCCCTCTGCTGCGCCCGATCCTCGCGCTTGTGCTGGTCATCACGGTCGTGGGCTCGCTGCAGGTCTTCGACACCGTGTTCGTGGCCACCGGCGGCTTCGGTGGCCAGCCGGGCGGGCCGGCCAACGCCAGCCGGGTGATCTACCTCTACATCTACCAGTACGCCTTCGACTTCAATCAGCTGGGATACGCGGCCACCGTGTCGGTGCTGCTCGTGGTGATCCTGCTCGCGATCACCTTCCTCCAGCTCAAGCTCCTGCGAGCGGGGGAGAGCGATCTGGCATGACCAACATCGCGGACCGAATCGAGAACCTGGGATCGGCGCTGGAGCCGTCCGCCCGGCTGCGCAGGCTGGGCATCGGCCGGGGAGCGGCCTGGCTGATCCTGATCGCCATCCTGGTCGTGAGCCTGTTCCCGTTCTGGTGGGCGCTGCGCACCGGGCTATCCACCAACGGAAACCTCTTCGCGGGCGACCAGAGCCTGCTGCCCGTCGGCTACACCGACAACAACTTCGAGCGGGTGCTCGGCACCGCCAGCGAGGCCGAGATCCTCGAGAGCCTCGGCCGGGAGAACACCGGCTCCTTCGACTTCCTGCAGTCGCTGAAGGTGAGCGTGATCGTGGCCACCGCCATCACCGTCGGCCAGGTGCTCTTCTCGGCCATGGCGGCCTACGCCTTCGCCCGGCTCAAGTTCTGGGGACGCGACAAGCTCTTCTTCCTGTTCCTGAGCGGGCTGATGATCCCGCCCATCTTCACCCTCATCCCGAACCTGGTGCTAGTGAAGAACCTGGGCTGGCTGAACAGCTACCCGGGAATCATCGCCCCGTTCTTCTTCATGACGCCGTTCGCGGTGTTCTTCCTGCGGCAGTTCTTCCTCGGGATCAGCCGAGAGGTGGAGGAGGCCGCGCTGCTCGACGGCGCTGGCAATTTCAGGACCTTCTTCGGGATCATCGTGCCGATGAGCGCCGCGCCCATCGCGACGCTGTCGATCCTCACCTACATCACCGCATGGAACGAGTTCCTCTGGCCGCTGGTAGTGGCCCGGGCCCCCGAGCGGCAGCCGCTGACCGTCGCCCTCGGGCAGTTCACGGCCCAGCAGCCGGGCACCTCCCCGGACTGGTCGGGCCTGATGGCGGGCACCCTGCTCGCTGCGTTGCCGATCATCGTCATCTTCCTGATCTTCGGACGCAAGGTGGTCGACTCCATCGGCTTCTCGGGAATCAAGTGATTCCTCGATCCAACCGGGGCCCGCACGGGTCGCGGGAACCAAACCCTGGAAGGGAGCAATTGATGAGAAAGACGCTGTGGAGGCTCGTCGCAGTCTCATTCGCAGTCACGCTGATCGCCGCGGCCTGCGGCGGGGACGACGACGGCGCGGCCGAGGCACCCGCGGAGGAACCCGGTACCGCGGCTGCGGAGCCGGCCGAGGCGCCCACCGAGACCGTGACCATCGAGTACTGGCTGTGGGACGGCAATCAGCAGCCCTACTACGAGCAGTGCGCCGCCGACTTCGAGGCAGCCAACCCGACCATCGACGTCGAGATCGTCCAGTTCGGCTGGGGCGACTACTGGACCAACGTCACCGCCGGGTTCGCGTCGGCCTCGGGACCGGACGTGTTCACCGACCACCTGGCCCGCTACCCCGAGTTCGTGGCCAGCGGTGTGCTGGTACCGCTGAACGACTTCGTCGCCCGCGACGGTGTCGACACCGGGGCCTACTTTCCGGGCCTGGCCGAGCTGTGGGTCGACGACAACGGCAACCGCTACGGGCTGCCCAAGGACTTCGACACCATTGCGCTGGTCATGAACTCGGATGTCATCGCCGAAGCCGGAGTGACCGCCGAGGACTTCGCGGCCGCACAGTGGAACCCGGACGACGGTGGCACCTTCCAGCAACTCATCATGCAGCTCAGCATCGACGCCAACGGCAACCGCGGCGACTCCGGAGACTTCGACTCCGGCAACGTCGAGATATACGGCCTCGGCCTCGAGGGCAACTTCGGCGCCTTCGGACAGACCACCTTCTCAGCGTTCGCTGGCTCGACGGGGTTCAGCTTCCTGGACGTGAACCCGTTCGGCGACTCGGCCAACTACGACGATCCCCGCCTGGCGGCCACCATCGACTGGTTCGCCCGCATGATCGACGAGGGTTATGCCGTTCCCATCGAGGACGTCGAGTCGCTCGGCGGCACGACCGTGTTCCAGAACGGCTCGGCCGCGGTCATGGCCGACGGCTCCTGGAAGATCGGGACGTACCTCGGCGCCGACACCCCCTTCCCGGTGGAGTTCGCACCGGTGCCGGTCGGCCCCAGCGGCTCGCGGGCCTCGATGTTCAACGGCCTCGCCGACTCCATCAACCAGAACTCCGAGCACCAGGAGGAGGCCTGGCAGTGGGTGAAGTACATGGCCTCGGCGGCCTGCCAGGACATCATCGGCGAGAGCGCCGTCGTGTTCCCGGCCATTCCGTCCTCGGCCGATCTCGCCGTCGCCAGCCACGAGGTGAACGGCGTTGATGTGAGCGCCTTCACCGTCCACGTGGACGAGGGCACGACGTTCCTGTTCCCCATCACCGACAGCGCCAGCCAGATCGAGGCCCTCGTCGGCCCGGCCATGCAGGAGATCCTGCGAGGCCAAGCCGACGCGGCCGATCGCCTCGCCCAGGTAGCGGACGAGGTCGACGCGATCCTCGGCTCCTGAGCGGATCAGAACCCCACCAGCAGGGCTCGGGCCGGAGGCACCAGAGATGTCGAAGCGTCCCCCAAACTCGGCATCGGTAGCAGAGTGCTGCCCGGCCCGAGCCCTGCCCACCGGACGCATGCGACGGACCGCGGCACTGGCCCCTGCGATGGTGGTCATGCTGATGGCCGCCTGCAGCGGCAGCCAGGACGCCGCTCCGCGTGTGCCAGCCTCGGTGGCAGTGGAACCCCACGTCGACCGGGGTCCCTGTGAGGGCCGGTTCGTCCCGCACGCCCTAGATCACGAGACCCGGGGGCCCGGCGCCAGCCAGTCGATGTTCGACGGAATGGGAGCGGGACTGGCCGTCGGGGATCTCAACTCCGATGGCCGTGACGATCTGGTGCTGGCCAACCTGAGCGGGGAGACGTCGCTGCTGTGGAACGACGGGGGCCTGAAGTTCCGGCGCGAGTCTCTGGTGGAGGGGCGCTTCCGCCATGCGGTGATCGTCGACGGCGACGGCGACGGGCTGAGCGATGTGATCCTGACGACAGGCGTGGGCCGCCCCCTGGCCATGATCAACACCGGGACGGGAGCCACGGCCTCGGAACGCTTCACCAGGGCTGAACTAGAAGGCCTCGACGCCTACACCTACGCGATCGCCTGGGGCGACCTGGGTGGCGACGGCGACCTGGACGCGGTGACGGGCGCCTACAACGCCGAGCTGACAGCGGAGCGTCGCCTCAACCTCGGCGACAAGGGCGGGGTAGGGCTGTTCGAACGAGAGGGCAATGCCTTCACCCACACCCAACTGGCCGTGGAGTCGCAGGCGCTCGCGGCCCGGATCGGCGACATCGACGGCGACGGCGCGGTGGACATCTTTGTCGGCAACGACCTCGCCACTCCCGACCTGATCTGGCTGGCCGGCCCCGAAGGCGCCTGGATCCCGGCGTCGCCCTTCACGCAGACCGCGTTCAGCACGATGGGGGTGGACAGCGGCGACATCGACAACGACGGCGACATCGACCTGTTCGCCACCGACATGAAGCCAATGGACGACAAGCCTGAGACCGTTGCGGCGTACACGAATGTGCAGGCCGACATCGACGCCTCACCCACAGACGACATCCAGCGCCCCGAGAATGTGCTCCTCCTCTCCGACGGCGACGGCTACGCCAGCGAGGCCCCCTCCTTCGGTATAGAAGCCACCGGCTGGAGTTGGTCGGGGCTCTTCGGCGATCTCGACAACGACGGGTTCCAGGACCTCTACGTGGTCAACGGCATGGTCGCCGACAACCTCTTCGACCACCTTCCCGACGCCAGCCTCACCGAACCCAACCAAGTCTTCCGCAACGTGGACGGCTCCCGATTCGAGTTCGCGGCCGGCTGGGGACTCGACGACACCACAGGCGGTCGGGGCTTGGCCATGGCCGACCTCGACTCCGACGGCGACCTCGACATAGTCGTCAACAACCTCAATGCCGCTTCGCGCCTGCACGAGAACCGCCTCTGCGCCGGCAGCTCCCTCACTGTCGCCCTGGAATGGGCAGGGACCCTCAACCCCTCCGCCATCGGAGCCCGCGTGACCGCGACCGGCACCGACGGATCCGTCTTCGTCCGCACGGTCGAGACGTCTCGCGGATACCTGTCCGGGGCCACTCCGACCATGCACTTCGGCCTGGGAGCCGCCGCAGGCCCGGTCGACCTCGAGGTCGTCTGGCCCGACGGAGGGGTCTCTCAAGTCTCGGGGATTCCACCCGACCACCATGCGTCGGTGCGCCGTCTAGAGGGAGCTGAGTCCCCGTGAGCCGCGACTACATGGTCAGGCCGGGCACGACGGGCCAGCGGCTGCGGGATGCGGCCATCCATCTGACTGCGCTTGCCGCAGCCGCGGCAGTCCTCGCGGTCGTCGGCCGGCCGGCCCTGTGGCTGGCCATTCTTCTGCCGCTCGGGCCATTCCTGCTCGGTCGGGTGCTGGCTGGCCGCCGGGCCGTGGGTCTCGAACACCGGGCCCGGGCAGTCGACTTCAACATCACGGTAGCTCTGTACGCCCTGGCCATCTACGGCGTGCTGCGACTGGGCACCCGCGTGGAGGCACTCGGGGTACTCGTCGCCGTAGGGGTCCTGCTATTGCTTCTGCTGCTGCTCAACTGGCTACTGATGTCGGCGATAGCCGCGAACCGGGCCCGCTATGGCGAGATGTTCGATCCGCCGTGGGTGTTGCCGGTTCGCAGCCTGCTGCTGGCCGCTGCCCACTCCCGAAGATCTCCCGAGTCTGGGGCGGATGCCCCGGAGCCACTTCGCTCAAGGAGGAATGAAAATGGCCACTGTAGAACTTGAGGAGCTGACCAAGATCTATCCCGGAGGGGTCAAGGCGGTCGACGCCATGAGCCTCTCGATCGACGACGGTGAGTTCGTGGTGTTCGTGGGGCCGTCGGGTTGCGGCAAGTCCACGGCGCTGCGCATGGTCGCCGGGTTGGAAGAGATCAGCGAAGGGGTGCTGCGCATAGGCGGCAACGAGATGACCAAGGTGCACCCGCGCCAGCGCGACATCGCCATGGTCTTTCAGAACTACGCCCTGTATCCGCACCTCACCGTGCGCAAGAACATCGCCTACCCGTTGAAGTTGGCGAAGGTTCCGAAAGTGGAGATGCAGGAGCGGGTTCAGCGCACCGCCGAGGTCCTCCAGCTGAGCGAGTACCTCGACCGCAAGCCCGGAGCGCTGTCGGGCGGCCAGCGCCAGCGGGTGGCGATGGGACGAGCGATCGTGCGCGAGCCATCGGTGTTCCTGATGGACGAGCCTCTCTCGAATCTTGACGCCAAGCTGCGGGTCTACATGCGCAGCGAAATCTCGCGCATTCAGCGAGAACTGGGAGTGACCACTATCTACGTGACCCATGACCAGGTCGAGGCCATGACCATGGGCGACCGGGTGGCAGTGCTCAAGGGCGGCGTGCTCCAGCAGGCCGACAAGCCCTCAGTCCTGTATAGCGAGCCAGCCAACCTGTTCGTTGCGGGCTTCATCGGCTCGCCCGCCATGAACTTGTTCGAGTCCTCGATCCAGGTCGAAGAGCAGTCGATCAGGGTGCGAGTAGGACAACAGAGCGTGGACCTGCCCCTCGAGTACCTGGACCAGTTTCCGGCGCTACGCAGCTACGACGGTGAACGGCTTGTGTGTGGAATCCGCCCCGACGACGTGTATGACGCCGCTCTCAACCCCGGCTTGGTCCAGAGGCTCCAGGGCGATGTGGCCTTGCTGGAGAAACTGGGATCGGAGATCGTGGCTCATCTTGACGTCGGGGTGCGGAGATTCGAATCTGCCGGTGCCGACGAGACTGAGGACGAGTTGGGAACGGGCTTCATTGGTCGGTTCCGACCGCAAAGCGAAGCGCGTGCCGGAGATCGCATGGAGGTCGCGCTTGACGTATCCGCCATGCACTTCTTCGATCTAGCAACGGGCGAGGCCATCCGTAGCTGAGCCGCCCTCGCCACGTCGAGTGCCGAGGAGGCGGTGACGGCGGCTGCCCGCAGTCGGGTGACCGTAGCGGGCGCCACGCAAACGGGCGCCTATCAGTACGATCAGGGCCAATGCCGCCGGTGACCGTTCCCAGCGATCGGCGGGCCTTCGAGGTGGTGGCCCCGTTCGAGCCCGCCGGCGACCAGCCCAGGGCCATCGAGTCGCTGGCCGAGGGGGTGGACGCCGGGCACCGCTTCCAGACGCTGCTGGGCATCACCGGCTCGGGCAAGAGCGCCACTATCGCCTGGACCATCGAGCAGGCCCAACGGCCCACGCTGGTGCTGGCCCCCAACAAGTCGCTGGCCGCCCAGCTGGCCAACGAGCTGCGGGAGCTGTTCCCGCACAACCGGGTGGAGTACTTCGTCAGCTACTACGACTACTACCAGCCCGAGGCGTACATGCCGGCCAGCGACACCTACATCGAGAAGGACTCGTCGGTGAACGACGAGATCGACCGGCTGCGCCACTCGGCCACGTCGGCCCTGCTCACCCGCCGCGACACGATCGTGGTGGCGTCGGTGTCGGCCATCTACGGCCTCGGCTCGCCCGAGGAGTACGAGACGCAGCTGCTGGTCCTTCACGAGGGTCAGGAGTACGACCAGCGCTCGATCCTGCGGCGCCTGGTGGACATGCAGTACGAGCGCAACGACATGAACCTGGTGCGGGGCAAGTTCCGGGTGCGGGGCGACACCATCGAGATCCATCCCGCCTACGACGAGACGCTGGTGCGGGTGGAGCTCTTCGGTGACGAGGTGGAGCGGATCACGGTGGTCGACCCGCTGACCGGCGAGCGGCTGGAGACCCTGGAGGACTTGGTGGTGTTCCCGGCCACCCACTACGCCACCAGCGCGGCCCGGATGCAGGCCGCGGTCGAGCGCATTGAGGTCGAGCTGGCCGAGCGGCTGGCCCACTTCGAGGCCGAGGGCAAGCTGCTGGAGGCCCAGCGCCTGCAGATGCGCACCAGCTACGACCTCGAGATGATGACCGAGCTGGGCTACTGCAACGGCATCGAGAACTACTCGGCGCCCATCGACGGCCGGGGCCCGGGCGAGTCGCCGTACACGCTGCTCGACTACTTCCCCGGTGACTTCCTGATGGTGATCGACGAGTCGCATGTGGCGGTGCCGCAGCTGCACGGCCAGTACGAGGGCGACCGCAGCCGCAAGGAGACCCTGATCGACCATGGCTTCCGGCTGCCGTCGGCGGCCGATAACCGGCCGCTGCGCTTCGACGAGGTGATGAGCCGGCTCAACCAGGTGATCTTCATGTCGGCCACGCCCGGCGACTACGAGGTTCAGGTGTCCGACCAGGTGGTGGAGCAGATCGTGCGGCCGACCGGCTTGGTGGATCCAGAGGTGGTGGTGAAGCCGACCAAGGGCCAGATCGACGACCTGCTGGAGGAGATCGCGGAGACGACCGGCCGGGACCAGCGGGTGCTGGTGACCACCCTCACCAAGAAGATGGCCGAGGACCTGGCCGAGTACCTGCTGGAGCGAGGGCTGCGGGTGCGCTACTTGCACAGCGAGGTCGACACCATCCAGCGCATCGAGATCCTGCGAGACCTCCGGCTGGGGGAGTTCGACGTGCTGGTGGGGATCAACCTGCTGCGGGAGGGCCTCGACCTGCCCGAGGTGTCGCTGGTGGCCATCCTCGACGCCGACAAGGAGGGTTTCCTGCGCAGCGAGACGTCGCTGATCCAGACCATTGGACGGGCGGCCCGCAACGTGGACGGCCAGGTCATCATGTACGCCGACGAGGTGACCGACTCGATGCGGCGGGCGATCTCGGAGACGAACCGCCGCCGGGGCCTCCAGCAGGCCCACAACGAGGTCCACGGCATCGATCCGACCACGATCCGCAAGGCGGTCACCGACATCCTGGCCATGATCCGGCCCGACCGCGACGGCGCTCCGGTGCCGGACGCCGACGTGGGCGGCGAGCGCGGGGGAGGGTTGGCCGAGGCTCGCCGGCGGCGCGAGGGCCCCGACCTGGGCGACCTGCCCGACGCCGAACTGGAGCGCCTGATCCGCACCCTCGACGAGGAGATGCGAGAGGCCGCCGGCGACCTGCGCTTCGAGTACGCCGCCCGTCTGCGGGACGAGATCAAGGACCTCCGCCGGGAACTAGCCGAGATCCGCGGCTAGTTGGGTATCAGGTACGAAGGCCTACCGCCCAAGCTGAGGTGCCATCAGGTTGCTTCGAAGATCTCGGCGCCGCTCCAGCAGGTCACCGTGTCCGGGTCCACCGCGATGCCGCCTCCGCAGGTGCACTTCGGGCGCTCCTCGTCGAGGAGCCGGCCGTCTGCGTCCCACAGCTGGAATGTGTGAGCGCGCACGGGTTCGCGGACGACTCTGAGCCAGCGGCCGCGGCCTCTGGCAGTGAGGGCCTCTATCAGTGCTGAGACCAGGTCCGGCGGTGGCGGCTCGTTGGTCTTGATCAAGTAGAAGGTCCCGCCGATGCCGAGTTCGTGGGGGCCGTCCTCGTACCTGTCGAGGTAGTCCACGGTGCGCTGCGGGCTGTAGTCGGGCGGCGGCACGCCGTCGAGTGTCAGGGTCTGGCGTCCGTCGGTACGCATGGAATACAGATTCACCGCAACCCACGAGTCGCGGCCGAAGGGAATGGTGCCGGTCATCAGGTGTCCCCCTCAGATCGTGCCAGGACCATCATAACAAATACCGAAACCTCTTGACAATGCTTGACAGATGTCACACCCCTATGGCATGATATGTGCATGGTGTTGGAAGCGGCGCAGCGGGTGCGGGAGGGACTGGCGGAGCTGATCCGTCTGGTCAACTCCGGGGGCGCTTCGACTGCGGACGCGCGGCGGGTGCTATCTGAGTCGAAGTCGTTCGCAGCGCAGGTGGCGGTGTTGCAGGCCGATGCGGCTGCGCTGGTCGCCGCCGGAGAGCAGCACGGCGACGGCGGGGCCGGGGTACTGGCCCAGGCCGCGGGGCTGGCCCGCAGGGAGGCAGCCGTGCAGGTCAAGACCGTGGAGCAGCTGCAGTCCATGCCCGGCCTGCGCGATGCGGTGACGGAGGGCGAGATTCCGATGGCTAACGCCAAGACCCTCGCTCAGGCCTCAGAGAAGACCAGCGCTGATCAGGTCCGGCGAGACGGCGATCTGCTCGAGAAGGCTGCGTCGCTGTCGCCGGACCAATTCGTGCGGGAGGCGAACCGGTGGGCGGCGCAGCGCCAGGACGACGGTGGTGAGGGCCGGTACCGTAGACAGCGGGCCCGCCGCCGGCTCAGTATCTGGAAGGACGACGGCGACGGCATGGTCCATCTGCGGGGCGAGCTCGATCCGGTAGCCGGGGCCAAGCTGCACAAGCGGCTCCTGAAGGAGGCCGAGCGGCTGCGACGATGCGACCTCAACAGCCCCGGCGGTGAGAAGCGCAGCCTCCGGCAGCGCTTCGCCGACGCACTGGACACGCTCACTTCGACCGGTTCGGGCGAGGGGAGCAGGGGAGCGCCCTCGGCCGATATCGCCATCGTGCAGCATCTGAGCCCCGACGGCGACAAAGCGTTCGCAGAGGTCGCTGGCGGCGGAGTGATCCCCCAGAGCGTGCTCGAGGAGCACTTCTGCAACGCCAGGATCGTGGGCGTGGTCTACAGCAGCAAGGGCGTGCCGCTGTGGCGGGGCCCCGCGCTGCCGCGGCCCACTAAGGCCCAGATGGACGCGCTGATCGCCCGCTATGGCGGCTGCGGGGGCTGCAACGAGCACTACACGGTGTGCCAGGCCCACCACATCCGGCCCCGCTCTCAGGGAGGCCCCACGGACATCGACAATCTGATGCTCCTGTGCTGGGGATGCCACGACAAGGTCCACCACCACGGCTGGCGGGTCGTGCCCAATGGCGACCTGCACACCATCGCGCCCCCCGAGCGCATCCGTTACGGCCCGGCTCGCGCGCCCGACCCGCCGCCGATTCACGGCCCGCCCCGCCTGACCGAACGCGCCGATTCGACCGGTCGAGGGCGAAGACCGCCCCGAGTGGAACCCGAGCCGTTGTTCGCGGTCGGATGACAAGAATCGAGACAGTCGTTCGGCGGCGGCCGGTATCCAGGTGACAGTGACACGACGGGGAAGTCCGACTCTGGGTCTGCTGCTTGCAGCCGCAAGTCAGGCCGATGACGATGGCAGATGGCATGATCGCGATGTGGGTGAGCCTGAGAATCGTGCCCAGCCGGCAGCGTCCGTTGGGTGGGTGACCGATGTCGGGCCTCGGCGGGTGAACGAGGACCGGGCGTCGGCGACGGTCTCGGACGAGGACGGGAGCTGGGTCATCGCGGTGGCCGACGGGTTGGGCGGGCACACCCGAGGCGACGAGGCTGCCCAGGCTGCGATCGAGAGACTGCCCCGGCGGATTGCCAGCGCCGACGAGATGGCGGTCGCCTTCGGGGAGGCCAACGAGCGGGTACTGGCGCTGACCGGCCCGGAGGACTGGCAGCGGCGCCTGCCGCTGTTCATGTTCCCGATGAGCACCCTGACAGTGGCCGCCTGGACGCCCGAAGGCGGTCTCCTGATCGGTTGGATGGGCGACACGCTGCCGTTCGTGGCCACCGCCGGGCCCGACGGCTTCACCGGGTTCTGCTGCGGCCATCCCCACCGGCAACCCGGCGGCAGTATCGACATCTGCCTGGGGATGCCGCCCATGGATGCCGAGGCCGGAGCCGGGTTCGTCGAGGTCGAGATAGTGGGGGAGTCCGGTGAAGGGTCACGGCCCGACGCGGTGCTTCTCGCCAGCGACGGCGCCTGGGAGCCCTTCGTGTACAGGCACGGCGCCGACTGGCTGTCGGACGACACCGCCACGGGCGGCATCGGAGCAGCCTGCGGTCCCGGCGCCGCTACGGCCGAGGAACTGGCCAATCACGTCCTGGCCGAGGCGCTCCACTTGGGCCTCAACGACAACGCCACCGTTGCGGCAGCCCTCTGGCGCTGACCGGCCCCGGCCGGCGCGACCGGGCAAGTCGTGGCTAGCCCGTCACGGGCTCGACGCGCTGAGCGCCGACGACCGAATCCGCTTCTCCCGGAGACCGGGGACCGACAACCCAAACGCAAGGTTATGAACATACGTTCGCCAAGCTCGAAGGGCCAGCGGGTAGAGTCTGATCGTGGCTGAGCGGCTGGTGATCTCGGGGGCGCGCGAGCACAACCTCAAGGACGTTCACCTTGACCTGCCGAGGGACCGGCTCATCGTGATCACCGGCCTTTCGGGCTCCGGTAAGAGCTCGCTGGCGTTCGACACCATCTACGCCGAGGGCCAGCGCCGTTACGTGGAGTCGCTGTCGGCCTACGCCCGGCAGTTCCTGGGCCAGATGGACAAACCCGACGTCGATTTCATCGAGGGCCTGTCCCCGGCCATCTCCATTGACCAGAAGAGCGCGTCCCGCAATCCCCGCTCCACCGTCGGCACAATCACCGAGGTCTACGACTACCTGCGCCTGCTGTACGCCCGCATCGGCGTGCCCCACGACCCCGAAACCGGCGAGCGCCTCATCCGCCAGACCCCCCAGCAGATCGTGGACCGGATCCTGGAGATGGAGCCCGGCACCCGCTTCCAGGTGCTGGCCCCGGTCGTTCGGGGACGAAAGGGCACCTACGACACGCTACTGGCCGACCTGGCCGGACAGGGGTACGCCCGGGCCATCGTCGACGGCGAGCTGGTCGAGCTGGCCGACATGGCCGGCGCCACCGGCCTCTCCGGCGGTGCCGACGGCCTCGAGCTGGCCCGCTACGAGATGCACGACATCGCGGTGGTGGTCGACCGGCTGGTGCTGCGAGAGGGGGTCGAGCGACGCCTGACCGACTCGGTCGAGACCGCCCTGCGCCTCGCCGACGGGATCGCCGAGATCGACATCGTGCCCCGGCCCGACGACGCCGCCGATGCTGACCAGGAGTCACGGCGGATCGTGTTCAGCCAGCACCTGGCCCGGCCCTCCGACGGCAAGTCCTTCGAGGAGCTGGCCCCCCGGAACTTCTCGTTCAACTCGCCCTACGGGGCCTGCACCCACTGCGACGGCCTGGGCACCGTGTTCGAGGTCGACCCCCAACTGGTGGTCCCCGATCCCGACGCCACCCTGGCCGGCGGGGCGATCACGCCGTGGGCCGATAACCGGACCCGCTATTACTCGCGGATGCTCCAGGCCGTGTGCGAGGAGTACGGCATCCCCCGCGATGTGCCCTGGCGCCAACTGAACCAGCGCCAGCACGACCTGCTGCTGTACGCCAAGGGAGTCAAGGGCCGGGTGCAGGTCCGCTACCAGAACCGGTTCGGCCGGCGCCGGGTGTACCAGGCCCGCTTCGAGGGCATCGTCCCGCACCTGATGCGCCGCCACAACGAGTCCGAGAGCGACTCGGCCCGGGAGAACATCGAGGGCTACATGCGCCAGGTGCCGTGCCCCGACTGCGGCGGCGCCCGGCTCAACCCGCTGGCGCTGGCCGTCACCGTCGACGGCCGCAACATCCACGAACTGTGCGCCATGTCGATCGCCGACGCGGCCAAGACCCTGGCCGAGCTGAGCCTCGACGACCGCGACACCATGATCGCCGAGCAGGTCCTAAAGGAGATCCGTGCCCGGCTCGGCTTCCTGCTCGACGTCGGCCTCGACTACCTCAACCTGTCGCGCAGCGCGGCCACCCTCGCCGGCGGTGAGGCCCAGCGCATCCGGCTGGCCAGCCAGGTCGGCTCCGGCCTGGTCGGGGTGCTGTACGTGCTCGACGAGCCATCCATCGGGCTGCACCAGCGCGACAACCGCCGCCTGATCGACACGCTGGTGCGCATGCGGGACCTGGGCAACACCGTCATGGTGGTGGAACACGACGAGGAGACCATCCGGGTCGCCGACCATGTGGTCGACATCGGTCCGGGCGCCGGCGAGCACGGCGGGACCATCGTGCACTCCGGATCGTTCGACGGCCTGCTCGGCGTGGAGGAGTCGGTCACCGGCCAGTACCTGTCGGGCCGCCGGCGCATCGAGGTGCCGCAGATGCGCAGGGTCGGCGACGGGACCCGCCTGGTGGTGCGGGGCGCTAGGGAGAACAATCTGGCCGACATCGACGTGGCCTTCCCGCTGCAGCGCTTCGTGTGCGTCACCGGGGTGTCGGGCTCGGGCAAGTCGTCGCTGGTGAACGAGATCCTGCACCGGGCCCTGATGCAGCACATCTACCGGTCCAAGACCCCGCCCGGGCGCCACACCCGCATCGACGGCGTCGGCCATCTCGACAAGGTGATCTGCATCGACCAGTCGCCCATCGGCCGGACCCCCCGGTCCAATCCGGCCACCTACACCGGGGTCTTCGACCACGTGCGCAAGCTGTTCGCCAACACGGCCGAGTCCCGGGTGCGGGGCTACATGCCGGGGCGGTTCTCGTTCAACGTGAAGGGCGGGCGCTGCGAGGCCTGCCGGGGCGACGGCACCATCCGCATCGAGATGCACTTCCTGCCCGACGTGTACGTGCCCTGCGAGGTGTGCAAGGGCAAGCGCTACAACCGCGACACTCTCGAGGTCACCTTCAAGGGCCGCAACATCGCCGAGGTGCTCGACATGCCGTGCACCGACGCTCTGGAGTTCTTCGCCAACCAGCCGCCCATCGCCCGCCACATGGGCACCCTGGTGGACGTGGGCCTCGGCTACGTGCGCCTGGGCCAGCCCGCGCCCACGCTGTCGGGCGGCGAGGCCCAGCGGGTCAAGCTGTCCAGCGAGCTGGCCAAGCGCTCCACCGGCCACACCATGTACATCCTCGACGAGCCCACCACCGGGCTGCACTTCGAGGACGTCCGCAAGCTGCTGGGCGTCCTCGGCCGGCTGGTGGACCAGGGCAACACCGTGGTGGTCATCGAGCACAACCTGGACGTCGTGAAGACGGCCGACTGGATCATCGACCTGGGGCCCGAGGGCGGCTCGGGCGGGGGGCGGATCGTGGCCGAGGGCACCCCGGAGCAGGTGGCCGAGGTCCCGGAGAGCCATACCGGCCGTTACCTGCGCCCGATGCTGTGCTGAAACGGCCAGCGGCGGGGTCGATTCCCGACGCGCCCGGGTCGTACCAGTTCCTCGACTCCGAGGGTCGGGTCATCTACGTCGGAAAGGCCAAGAGCCTGCGGTCGCGCCTCAACAACTACTTCGGCTCGCACCTGCCGCTGCGCACCCGCCAGATGGTCGACGCAGCCGCGTCGGTGGAGTGGATCCAGGTGGCCAACGAGGTCGAGGCCCTCATGCTGGAGTTCTCGCTGATCCAGCGCCACCGGCCCCGGTTCAACGTGCGCTACACCGACGACAAGTCGTACCCGTTCCTGTGCGTGACCATGGTCGACGAGTGGCCCCGGGCCATGGTGATGCGGGGCCGGCGCCGCAAGGGCAACCGCTACTTCGGTCCCTACGGACACGCCTACGCCATCCGCGACACCCTCGACCTGCTGCTGCGCACGTTCCCGATCCGCACCTGCACCGACGGCAAGTTCCGCCGGTACGCCAGCCTGGGCAAGCCCTGCCTGCTGTACCACATCGAGAAGTGCTCGGGGCCGTGCGTGGGGGACGTCACCCCCGACGACTACGCCGAGATGCTGGCCGAACTGCTGCGCTTCCTGGAGGGCGACACCGACCCGGTCATCGACCGCCTCACCGCCGAGATGGCCGCTGCGGCCGACGAGCAGGAGTACGAGCGGGCCGCCCGGCTCCGGGACCGGCTCGACGCGGTGCGCAAGGCGGTGGAGACCCAGCAGATGGTGGGCTCCCGCAGCGAGGACTTCGACGTGATCGGCCTGGTCGAGGACGCCCTGGAGGGAGCCGTGCAGGTGTTCTTCGTGCGCCGGGGACGGGTGATGGGACGCCGGGGCTTCATGATCGACAAGGCCGAGGAGCTCGACCGGGCCGAGCTGGTGAGCCGCACTCTCGAACGGCTCTACTTCGACGACAACCCGCTGGGATGGCCCAAGACGGTGCTGGTGCCCGACATGCCCGCCGAGGCGGCCCTCTACACCGAGTGGCTCACCGAGATGCGGGGCTCCCGGGTGCAGATCCGGGTGCCCCAGCGGGGCCCCAAGCGGGCGCTTCAGCAGACGGTGACCCGCAACGCCGAGGAGTCGTTCACCCGGCACCGACTCAAGCGCAGCACCGACCACAACAGCCGGGCCCGGGCCCTCAACGAGCTCCAGGAGCACCTGGCTCTGGCCGAGGCTCCGCTGCGCATCGAGTGCTACGACATGAGCCACCTGTCGGGCCAGGACTATGTGGGCTCGATGGTGGTGCTCGAGGACGGCCTGCCCAAGAAGACCGACTACCGGCGCTTCCGGCTGCGCTCCGTGCCCGGCAACGACGACTTCGCGGCCATGCACGAGGTGCTGACGCGGCGGCTCACCGGCTACCTGGAGCAGCGGGCCCGGCCGATGGCCGAGCGTGACGGCAAGTTCTCGTACCCGCCGCAGCTGCTGCTGGTGGACGGCGGCAAGGGCCAGCTGGGGGTGGCCGTGCGGGTCCTCCAGGAGCTAGGCCTCGACGACGAGATCCCGGCCGCGGCGCTGGCCAAGCAGTTCGAGGAGGTGTTCCTGCCCGGCCGGGCCGAGCCGGTGCGCCTCCCCCGCCAGTCCGAGGCCCTGTACATGCTCCAGCGCATCCGCGACGAGAGCCACCGCTTCGCCATCTCCTACCACCGCACCCTGCGGGGCAAGCGCATGACCGGATCGGCTCTCGACGGGATCGCGGGGCTGGGACCGGTCCGCAAGGCCCGGCTCACCAAGGAGCTCGGCGGCGTGCGGGCCGTACAGCGAGCGGAGCTGCACGAGCTGAAGGCGCTGGGTTGGCTGCCGGACGCAGTGGCCCAGAACGTCCACGCCGCGTTCCATGGCCGCGGCTGAGAGACTACGAAGGTGATGACGCCACTCGAACGAGTCTCGGCGGACGTCGGTGCCGAACGGGTCGTGGAGGTCCTTCGCCGCGATGGCGGGGTCGTCGTGGAGGGGATGTTCGACCGGGACACCGTTGATTCGGTTCGCGCCTCGGCCGACGGCTACGCCACCTCGGTAGAGCCGGGATCGGCCACCCAGGGGCTCGGCGAGGACGGCCGGTCGTTCGTGGGACAGAAGACTGTGCGTTTCTCGAGCCTCGCCAAGCTGTGCCCGGCGTTCTTCGATGTCCTCGACAACGACCTGTTGGCAGCCGTCGCCGACGAGGTACTGCTGCCCGTATGCGGTGGCTATTGGCTCAACACCGCCCAGGTCATGTACATCGGCCCCGGCGAGGTCGCGCAGGTGCTGCACCGTGACGCCAACAACTGGTGGGAATTCGTCCGCCGGACCTGGCCGGACGCCCCTGAGATCACGGTGAGCGCCATGATCGGTCTGGATGACGTCACCGAGGAACTCGGAGCGACCAGGGTTGTTCCTGGGACACATCTCGGCGGCGAGCTGGCACGGTACGGGGACGGCGAGTCGGTGCCGGCCGAGCTCGGCCCGGGCGACGCTCTGCTGTATTCGGGATACGTACTCCACGGCGGCGGTGCCAACATCACGGAGAGCCGCTGGCGAAAGGCCATGCACGTGAGCTTCGTCGCCGGATGGCTGACCCCGGAGGAGGCCAGTCCGCTCGACTTCGCCCCGGGTGAGCTCGCCGACAGGAGTGAGCGGATTCGACAGCTCCTCGGTCACGCCTCCTATGACCCGCGGCCCCACCCCGGCGGCGGCCTCTGGTTACGGCACGCCAAGGAGATGACTCCAGACGCCACACGAGCCGAGCTGCCATGACGGCATCGCCGATCCACTCACGTCGACAACTCCCTCTGGACGAGCTCGCTGAGGCCCTTGAGTCCGGGTGGAGTTTTCCGGCATGGATGTACACCGATCCCGACATCTTCGCTCTCGAACTGGGCGCCGTCTTTGAGCCTCGATGGCAGTACCTAGGCCCTCTCGAACATGTGGCGGCACCCGGTTCTCGACTCGTCGGTGAGGTTGCCAGCCGTCCCGTCGTGGCGGTCCGCGGCGACGACGGTGAGCTTCGCGGGTTCTTGAACGTGTGTCGCCACCGGGCCTACCGGGTCGTCTCCGACCAGGAGAGTGGCCGGTACCTGAAGTGCGGCTACCACGGTTGGGGCTACCGGCTCGACGGCACGCTCGCGACCGCGCCCTCCGCCCCGGACTGCATCTACGACGACCTAAGCCTCCTCCCGGTAGCGGTGGACACGTTCTGCGGGGGCGTGTTCGCAACCCTCGATCCGGAGGCGCCATCGCTGACGACGGCACACCCCCGGTTGCGCGAAGTCGCCGAGCAGGCGGCGATGAACCTTGACGCGGGTGCCTACCACCATGTGCGTCGCGTCACCACACATCAGAAGGCGAACTGGAAGCTCTGGTACGACAACGCCGTCGAGTGCTACCACTGCGCCCACATTCATGGCGAGTCGTTCAATCGGGCATTCGCCGTCGCGTCTGAAACCGCGAGTGCCGATGCCGTTGCGATCGACGAGCTCTATCTCAATCGGTACGCAGGGCGCGGAAGTGGTGGTGATGAGCTTCAAGCGACGTTCTGCACCGCGCTGCAGATGTACCCGGGATGCCAGATCATCCAGCAGGACGATCTGCTGATCATGGCGCAAGCCCTACCCGTCGCTGCCGATCGCACGATCTTCGTGGCCGACTACTTCGCCGAGGAGGGGGCAGATCCCGCAAGTGTCGAGCGGTGGATCAAGCTGTGGGTCCGCACCTACGACGAGGATGCTGCGGCTCTCGAGATCCAGCACGGGAACCTGGCCGCGTCGACGGTCGATCGGATGCGATACGTCGAAGGTCCGGAGGCCCCCGTCTCGATCATCAACGGGCTCACGCTCGATGCCTACCGTCAGGCCTCGGTCCCTGACGGCGATCGGTGACGGTCACGCCGGTGCCTGCGGTACCGGATGCCAGCGCGCCCGCCAGGGGTCGCTTCCATCGGCTTTAGACTGCGCCCATAGGCCAGGGCGGAGGTCCTCGGGTGAATGATTCTCTGGCGGGCAAGGTCGTGCTCGTCACCGGGGCCGGCCGCGGCATCGGCCAAGCCATCGCCGAGCGCTTCGGCGGCGCGGGAGCGGCGGTCGCGGCCAACGACGTCGACGGCGAGGCCGCGACGGCCACCGCGGAAGCGATCTCGCGGGCGGGCGGCACCGCCATGGCGGCGCCGGCCGACGTGTCCGACAGCTCCCAGGTGGCCGCCATGGTCGACGCGGTCATGGCCGCTCACGGCCGCATCGACGTGCTGGTAAACAACGCCGGGCTTGTCGGCCCCACCCGCCACTTCTTCGAGGCCGACGAGGCGTGGTGGCGGCGCATTATCGACGTCAACCTGACCGGACACTTCCTGGTGTCGCATCCGGTGGCCCGCATCATGGCCACCCACGGCGGCGGCAGCATCATCAACATGAGTTCGGGCGGGGCCACCCGGGCCCACCGGTCGTTCACCGCCTACGACGCCACCAAGGGCGGGATCGAGGCCCTCACCCGGGCGATGGCGCTGGACCTCGGCCCCTACAACGTGCGGGTCAACGCGCTGGTCCCCGGTGCGATCGACACCAGCGGCATGTCAGCGAACGAGCGGGCGCTGCGGGGCGAGAACGTGCCGCTAGGCCGGGTCGGCGAGCCCCTCGACCTGACCGGCGCCGCGCTGTTCCTAGCCTCCGACGACGCTGGCTACATCACCGGCGAGACGCTGCGGGTGGACGGCGGGATGCTGGCCCAGCAGCGCTCGGCGACGGTCGACATCATCCCGCCGGCAACCTTCCCGGCGGTCGAGGACCTGTAGTGGTGGAACCGGCCGCGGCTGGGCCCCGGATCGGTGTGGATGTCGGGGGCACCTTCACCGACATCGCTTTGGAACGCTCCGACGGATCCTTCGCGTCCACGAAGGTCCTTACTACCCATGACCGGCCCGAGGAGGGGATTCTGGCGGGAATCGCAGCGGTCACAAGCCGCGAGAGCGTGGCAATGGACGAGATCACGCAGATCATCCACGGCACCACCCTGGCCACCAACGCCCTGATCGAGCGCCGCGGCGCCAAGACCGCGCTGGTCACCACCGCCGGGTTCCGTGACGTGATCGAGACCCGCACCGAGAGCCGCTTCGAGCAGTACGACCTCAACATCGTGCTGCCGGCCCCCCTGATCGAGCGCAAGGACCGCTTCGTGGTGCCCGAGAGGATCAGCGCCCGCGGTGACGTGCTGGTGCCCTTCGACGAGACCGCCGCCCGCGGCGTCGTGGACCGGGTGGTGGACGGAGGGTACGACTCGGTGGCCGTCGGGTTCATGCACAGCTACCGGAACCCGGACCACGAGCGCCGCTTCCGCGATCTGCTGCTGGAGGCGTCCAAAGATGTCGCGGACATCGCAGTGTCGCTCAGCTGTGAAGTCTCGCCCCAGATGAGGGAGTTCGAGCGATTCAACACGGTGTGCGCCAACGCCTACGTTCAGCCGCTGATCGCCTCGTACCTGCGCAGGCTCGAATCCGAGCTGCGCCTCATGGGCGCGTCGTGTCCGCTGCTGATGATCCACTCCGGTGGCGGCCTCATGAGCAGCGACGCCGCGGCGGCCTTCCCGGTGAGGCTGATCGAGTCGGGACCGGCCGGCGGAGCGATCTTCGCCGCCCACTTGGCACGGACCCATCGCCGCGACCGGATCGTCTCGTTCGACATGGGCGGGACGACGGCCAAGATCGCCCTGATCGAGGACTGCTCTCCCCGCACAGCCAAGACCTTCGAAACGGCCCGCACGGCCCGATTCAAGAAGGGCAGCGGCATGCCCATCTCGGTTCCGACGATCGAGATGATCGAGATCGGCGCGGGCGGCGGCTCCATCGCCACCGTCGACGCGCTGGGCCAGATCCGGGTGGGGCCACTCAGCGCGGGCGCCGATCCGGGCCCGGCCGCCTACGGCCTCGGCGGCACGGCCGCCACCGTCACCGACGCCGACGTGCAGATGGGCCGGCTGCACCCCGACACCTTCGGCGCCTCCGGCATCTCGCTGTCGGTCCAGCAGGCGGCCGAGGCGCTCGAGTCAGCGGTGGGCGACCCGCTGGGACTCGACACCGACGCGGCCGCGGTCGGCGTGGCCGCGGTGGTGGACGAGAACATGGCCAACGCGGCCCGCACCCACGCGGTGGAGAGCGGCAAGGACCTGGCCGGCTACTCCATGGTCGCCTTCGGGGGCGCGGCCCCCCTACATGCCAGTCGTCTCATCGACAAGCTCGACATCGACGAGGTGCTGGTGCCGGTTGGCGCCGGAGTGGGCTCGGCGATCGGGTTCCTGCTCGCACCGTTCTCCTACGAGGCCACCCGCAGCTTCTACGCCACCTCCGACGACTTCGACACCGAGGGCGTGAAATCGGTGCTCCACGAGTTGGCCGCCGAGGCCGAAGCGTTCGTCCGGATGGGCACGGCCGAGGCGGTGGTGATCGAACGCGAGGTGTTGATGCGCTACCGCGGGCAGGGATGGGAGATCCCAGTGGCGCTGCCCCAGGGCGAGTTCGACGACATCGCCGCCCAAGAACTCGCCGGTGCCTTCGTCAAGGCCTACGAAGCCTTCTTCGGACGGGCCATCGACGACTTGACCATCGAGGCGGTGAGCTGGTCGGTGACCGTGTCCTCGGTGCGCGAGGCGCCCCGCACGGTAGAGCCGGTCGCGGCCAGCGAGCCGTCGAAGGCCGTGAGCACCCGGCTGGTGCACGACCTGGCCGTCGACGGCAGGGTGCCCACTGCCGTGTTCGACCGCGGCATCCTGGCCGCCGGGGACACGGTGGCCGGCCCGGCGCTGATCACCGAGGACCAGACCACCACCGTGATCGCCTCAGGCCACCAGGCCGTGGTGGAGGCCGACCTGACCCTGAGGATCGCCCGCAAGAACCAAGACACGGCATCCAGCCTGACCGCCGCCGGCCGGCAGCGCAGCAATGGCGAGTCAAGCGCCGCCCAGCGCGAGGTTGCTCTGCAGATTATGTGGAACCGGCTCGTCTCGGTGGTGGAGGAGCAGGCGCTCACGCTCGTGCGGACCGCCTTCTCGACCTCAGTCCGCGAGGCCGGGGACCTGTCGGCAGGGGTGTTCGACCGCTCCGGCCGCATGATCGCCCAGGCCGTCACCGGAACCCCCGGCCACGTCAACACCATGGCCGCGTCGCTCGGACACTTCATCAACGAGATCGGCACGGACAGCATGAGGCCGGGCGACGTGTACCTCACCAACGACCCGTGGAAGGCCACCGGCCACCTCCACGACTTCACCGTGGCCACGCCCGTGTTCATGGAGCGCAGGCCCGGTGAGCCCGGAGACCTGATCGGCTTCTTCGCCTCCACCGCGCATGTGGTGGACATCGGCGGGCGCGGCTTCGGGCCCGACGGGCGCGAGCTCTACGAGGAGGGCCTCCGCGTCCCGATCATGCGGTGGGCCGACCGGGGCCGGCTCAACCGCGACCTGGTCGAGATCGTGCGCTGCAACGTGCGCGAGCCCGACCAGGTGGTCGGCGACATCCACGGCCTGGCCGCCTCCAACGAGACCGGCCGGCGCCGGCTGCTGGACATGCTGGACGAGTTCGGGCTGGCCGACCTGGAGGAGCTGGCCGGCTTCGTGTTCGACCGCACCCGCCGAGCCACCCTCGACGCCCTCGGCCGGGTGCCCAACGGCGTCTACCGCAACACCATGCGGGTGGACGGCTACGACGACCCGGTGACACTGTCGGCGGCGGTGACCGTGACCGGCACCGGCATGCACGCCGACTTCACGGGGACATCGCCAGTCAGCTCCTTCGGCATCAACGTCCCGATTACCTACGCCCAGGCCTACTTCACCTACGGGATGCTGGTGGCTCTGGCGCCAGAACTGCCCAACAACTTCGCATCGCTGGAACCGTTCACCGTCAGCTCGCCGCAGGGCAGCATCCTCAACGCGGTGGAGCCCGACCCGGTGGCGGTGCGACACGTGATCGGCCACTTCGTGACCGACCTCTGCATGGGCGCTATCGCCGAGGCCCTGCCCGAGGTGGTGCCGGCCGAGGGATCAGGCGCGCTGTGGAACTTCCAGGCCAGCGCCCGCAGCGCCGACCCGACGGACCCCCGCCCGCCGGTGGAGATGCTCATGTTCAACAGCGGTGGCACCGGCGCCCGGCCGGGTCTCGACGGGCTCACGGCCACTGCGTTCCCGTCGGGCGTGAGGACCATGAGCGTCGAAGCCACCGAGCAGGTCGGCCCGGTAGTGGTGTGGCGCAAGGAGATCCGCGACGACAGTGGGGGCGAGGGCCGGTTCCGGGGTGGCCTGGGGCAGGTCATCGAGATCGGCCCGGCGGAGGGCTACCTGTTCGAGTTCTCGGCCATGTTCGACCGGGTGGACAACCCGGCCCGGGGCCGGGCCGGCGGAGCGGACGGCGCCCGCGGCCGGGTCCGGCTCGACGACGGCACCCCCTTCTCCGCCAAGGGCAAGCAGACGGTTGCGGCCGGGCGCCGGCTCATCCTCGAGCTGCCCGGCGGCGGGGGCTGCGGCGACCCGGCCGAACGAGACCCGGCCGCCATCGCCAACGACACCGCCCAGGGCTACGTGACTTGAGGGACGCGCCTCTTGCAGGACTCCTATGACGTCGTGATCGTGGGCGGGGCGATGGTGGGATCGGGTGTCGCCTGGTTCCTTTCTCGCAACCCCGACTTCGACGGCACGGTCCTGGTGGTGGAGCGGGACCCGTCGTACGCGAACAGCTCCACCGCCCGCACCAACAGCTGCATGCGCCAGCAGTTCTCCCGCGAGGTGAACATCCGCATCTCGCAATTCGGCGCCGAGTTCGTGCGGGACTTCCGGGCGTGGGTGGACGATCCCGAAGCACCGGAGGTCCCAGTCAACCACTTCGGCTACATGTACCTCGCGTCCGATACGGCCGCAGCCGAGGTGCTGGAGGCCAACCAGCGGATCCAGACCTCCCTGGGAGCGGGCACCAGGATCATGGCCCCGTCCGAGATTGCGGCCGAGTACCCGTTCTACAACGTCGACGACATCGTGTGCGGCAGCCACAACGTCGTCGGAGAGGGCTGGTTCGACTCGGGGACCATCTTCGACTGGTGGCGGCGACAGGCCCGACGCAACGGTGTCGAATACCACACCAACGAGGTAGTTGGCATCAATCGCTGCGGCGACGCGGTGACCGGTGTGGCCCTCGCGTCGGGCGACTACATCGGCTGCGGCACCCTGGTCAACGCCACCGGTCCCCGGGCTGCCCGCACGGCCGCCATGGCCGGCCTGGAGCTGCCGGTGGAGCCCCGCAAGCGATTCACGTGGATCTTCGAGGCGGCCGAGCCGCTGGAGCAGGACCTGCCGCTGACCATCGACCCAACCGGCGTGCACGTACGCACCGACGGTGCTGCCTACATGGCCGGTTGCCCGCCGGATCGCGACCCTCCGGTGGACCACGACGACTTCGACATGGACCACGACATCTTCGAGGACAAGGTGTGGCCCGCGCTGGCCCACCGCATCCCCGCCTTCGAGCGGATCAAAGTCACGAGCCGCTGGGCCGGGCACTACGCCTACAACCGCTTCGACCACAACGCGGTGGTCGGCCCCCATCCCGAGGTGTCGAACTTCCTCTTCGTGAACGGCTTCTCCGGCCACGGCATGCAGCAGTCCCCGGCCATGGGCCGGGCCGTGTCGGAGCTGATCGCTTACGGCGAGTACCGGACGCTCGACCTGTCGGCGCTCGGGTACGAGCGCATCGCCCGGGGCGAGCCGTTCGTGGAGACCGCAATCATCTAGCGGCCATCTAGGCCATCTAGGCCCAGGTGTCGGGAGCGACCGTTCCGGCGCGGCGCCCCAACTACCATGAACACCGAGTGAGTGCCTTCGTCGTCATTGCAGGGATGTCGGGAGCCGGCCGTAGCCACGCGGCCAACAACCTTGAGGACCTCGGCTGGTTCGTGATGGACAACCTGCCGCCGTCGCTCATCCCGAAGGTGGCCGAACTGGCCGGGCCGCCAGGCACCGGCACCGACCGGCTGGCACTGGTGGTGGGCAGCGGTCGCTACCACGACGAGGCCGCGGGCATGATCGACGACCTGCGGGCTCAGATACCGGGCTTGCGGATCCTGTTCCTCGACGCGGCCACCGACGTGCTGGTACGCAGATACGAGTCCACCCGGCGCCGCCACCCGTTCTCGGATACCGGCACGCTGGCCGAGGCCATCGAGGCCGAGCGGATCGCGCTGGAGCCGGTGCGGGCCACCGCTGACGTGGTCGTAGACACGACCGAACTCAACGTCCACCAACTGCGCGACCGGATGTCCGAGCTGTTCGACGAGGGCGAGGGCCACGCCATGCGGGTCACGGTGCTGTCGTTCGGCTACATGCACGGCATCCCGCTCGACGTTGACATGGTGATCGACTGCCGGTTCCTGGCCAACCCATACTGGGTGGAGGACTTGAAGCCGCTCAGCGGCCAGGACGCCGCGGTCGTCGACTTCGTGATGGCCCAGCCGGTGACCGCGGAGTTCCTGGAGCGCATGGAGTCGCTCCTGGCCCTGCTGGTGCCGCAGTACGTGGCCGAGGGCAAGTCGTACCTCACGGTGGCATTCGGCTGCACCGGCGGCCGGCACCGCTCGGTGGCCGTGACTGAGCACTTCGCCAGGGAGCTCGCAGCAATGGGCCATGAGCCGGCGGTGGTGCACCGCGACATCGACAAGGACAAGTAGGCGCTCGGACATCCCCCCGGATGCCGCGCGGCTGGGCCTAGCCTCTGGCCCATGAGCATTCGAGTAGGCATCAACGGCTTCGGCCGCATAGGCAGGAACTTCTACCGGGCCGCCCGGAGCCAGGGCGCCGACCTCGATGTGGTGGCGGTCAACGACCTCGGGTCGATCGAGACCATGGCCCATCTGCTGGCCTACGACTCGGTCCACGGCCGGCTCGGTTCCGGCGTGTCGGTCGACGGGGACATGCTGAGCGTAGGGGACGACTCGCTGCGGGTGCTGTCGGTGCGCAATCCCGAGGAACTCCCATGGGGCGATCTCGGAGTGGACGTGGTGGTGGAGTCCACCGGCATCTTCACCAAGCGCGACGCCGCGGCCCGCCACCTCGACGGCGGCGCGCCCCGGGTGCTGGTGTCGGCTCCGTGCTCAGGCGCCGACGCCACCTTCGTGGTGGGCGTGAACGACTCGGACTTCGACCCGGCGGTGCACACCGTGGTGTCGAACGCGTCGTGCACCACGAACTGCTTCGTGCCGATGGTCAAGGTGCTGGACGACGCCTTCGGGGTGGAGCGGGGCCTGATGACGACGGTTCACGCCTACACCGGCGACCAGGCCCTAGTGGACGGCCCCCACTCCGATCTCCGGCGGGCTCGGGGCGCGGCGGTGAACATAGTGCCCACCTCCACCGGTGCGGCCCGGGCCACCGGGCTGGTGCTGGAGCCCATGCAGGGTCACCTGGACGGGATCTCGCTGAGGGTCCCGATCCCCGACGGGTCGATCACCGACTTCACCGCCAAGCTGGCCTCCGAGCCCGGCGTCGACGAGATCAACGCCGCCTTCGCCAAGGCCGCCGCCGACGGCCCGCTGGCAGGGGTGCTCGACTACAGCGAGGCTCCGCTGGTCTCGGCCGACATCGTCGGCTCGCCGGCGTCGTGCGTGTTCGACTCCGGGCTGACCATGGCCATGGGCGACCTGGTGAAAGTCAACGGCTGGTACGACAACGAGTGGGGCTACTCGAATCGGCTGGTGGACATGGCCGGCATCGTCGGCGCGGCCAACCGCTGAGCGGCCGCACCGCGCCGTCTGTGCTACCCGTTCCCCAACTGGAGGACCTGGGCCCCCTCGACGGCCGTTCCGTGCTGGTTCGGGTCGACTTCAACGTGCCGCTCGCCGGCGGCGGCCCGGGCGCCGTCGCGGAGATTGCCGACGACCTTCGCATGCGGGCTGCGCTACCCACGCTGCGCTGGCTGCAGAAGCAGGGGGCCACGGTCACGGCCTGCACCCACCTGGGACGCCCGCAGGACAGTGCCGATCCCCGCTTCTCGGTCGAGCCAGTGCGCCGCAGGCTGGCGGAGCTCGCGCCGGATGCAAAGCTGCTGGAGAACCTGCGCTTCGATGCGGGCGAAACCGCCGACGACCCGGCTTTTGTGGACCGCCTAGTCGAGGGCCACGACGCCTACGTGAACGACGCCTTCGGGGCGTCGCACCGGGCCCACGCCTCGATCGTCGGCCCGCCCCGGAGGCTGCCGTCGGCGGCGGGCCGGCTGCTGGCCCGGGAGGTGGAGGTGCTGGGCGGGCTCCGGGAATCGCCGCGGCGGCCGTTCGTGGCCGTGCTGGGCGGGGCCAAGGTGTCGGACAAGCTCGGCGTGATCGACGCGCTGCTGGAGACGGTGGACTCCCTGGTGATCGGCGGGGCCATGTGCTTCACGTTCCTCAAAGCGCAGGGACACAGCGTGGGTGCCTCGCTGTGCGAGGACTCGATGGTGGAGCGCTGCCGGGAGCTTCTAGAGGGCGAGACGCCGATCCACCTTCCCTACGACCTGACCGCGCTCGGTCCCGGCGGCGTGCCCGGAGACCCCGGAGCCGGCGGGGATGTGCGCCAGATCGGAGCCAACGTCGGTGACGGCTGGATGGGGGTGGACATCGGCCCAGGCAGCGCGGCCGCTTTCGGCGACGTGATCCACGAAGCGGGCACGGTGCTGTGGAACGGGCCGATGGGAGTGTTCGAGGACCCCCGCTTCGGCGGCGGCACCGGCGCCGTGGCCGCGGCCATGGCCGAGACCCGGGCCTTCACCGTGGTCGGCGGGGGCGACAGCGCCGCCGCGGCGCGGCGCTTCGGCGTGGACCGCGACATGGACCATGTGTCCACCGGCGGGGGAGCGTCGCTGGAGCTGATAGAGAAGGGCGACCTGCCGGGGCTGGCGGCACTGAGAGGAGCATCCAATGCGACCTAGACGCAAGGCGTCGAGCCGGGGGGCGGCGGCCACCGGGCGAAGGACATCAGGCCGCATGCCGCTGATAAGCGGCAACTGGAAGATGAACCACAATCACTTCGAGGCGATCCAGACGATCCAGAAGCTGGCCTACGCGCTGAACCCCGACGACTACCAGCACGTTGACGTGTCGGTGCATCCGCCGTTCACCGACCTGCGTTCGGTGCAGACCGTGCTGCAGGCCGACGACATCCCGATCGCGCTCGGCGCCCAGGACTGCCACCCCGCTGATTCGGGCGCGTACACCGGCGAGGTGTCGGCCGCCATGCTGGCCAAGCTGGACGTGACGTACGTCATAGTGGGACACAGCGAGCGCCGGGGGCTGTTCGGCGAGACCGACGAACTGGTCAACGCCAAGGCCCAGGCTGTTCTGCGCCACGGAATGGTGCCCATCGTGTGCGTGGGCGAGACGGTCGAGCAGCGCCGAGCCGGCCAGGCCCACGATGTGGTCACCGGCCAGCTGACCGGCAGCCTCGACATCCTCGATGCCGAGACGGTGGCCAAGCTGGTGGTGGCCTATGAGCCGGTTTGGGCCATCGGCACCGGCGAGACGGCCACGCCCGCCGACGCGCAGGACATGTGCAGTCACGTCCGGTCGCTGGTGGCCGGCAGGTGGGGGAGCGACGCGGCCGGCGCGCTGCGGATCCAGTACGGAGGCTCGGTCAAGCCGTCGAACGCCCCGGACCTGATGGAGCAGCCCGACATCGACGGCGCCCTGGTGGGCGGGGCCAGCCTGGACGCAGCCGACTTCGCCCGGATAGCGAACTACCGCCTGTACGCGGCCTGAACGGCCGCGGAGCGGGAGCGGGGGACTGGTAGCCTCAGCACCGTGATCTGGTTCATCGCCCCGGTGCAGGTGATCTCCGCGCTCGTGCTGGTGTTCCTGGTGCTGCTCCACAGCGGCAAGGGCGGCGGGCTGTCGGACATGTTCGGCGGCGGGCTCGGTGCCCAGGCAGCCGGATCCACGGTGGTGGAGCGCAACCTGGACCGCATCACCGTCATCGCCGCTCTGGTCTTCGCCTTCTCGTCCATCTCCTACTCGCTCGTCGCCTGAGCACCGCGCTCGGCCTCTAGGTCCTCGGGCCTCGAGAGTCCGCGGCCGGGCGGTCAGGCGACAGTGAAGGCGACGATGTGGGCCAGGTGGTTGGGGTTGTCGGCGTCGATGTCCTCGTAGACCTGGCGCAGCTGTACCTCCAAGTCTTCGATCACGCCCTCAGCTTCGTAGCGCTCGAAGCGCTCCTTGTATCCGTTGGACTCGAATAGCGCGGTGTTCACGCCGATCACGCCGGCAGAGCCGGAACGGACAACTCGCAGCAGCTCCGACAGGGCGTCGGGCCCGACATGTCCGTGGGTGAACACGCCTGAGCTGACGAGGCCCGAGTAGCTGCCGGTCTCGAGGTCGATGGAGCCGGTCAGGTCGGCTTCCGTGAGGCGGCGATAGGAGGGTGTGCCGTCGGGTCCTGACATGGTACGGGCCCTGGCCAGCATCTCGGGCGAGATGTCGATCCCGTCAACGGGTGAGATCCCGAGCCGAGACAGCTCCAGCCCCACACGGCCGGTGCCGCAGCCCGCGTCGAGCACGGCGCCCGTGCGCGCCGGTGACCTCTCGGCGAAGATCTCGGCCACCTGCAGCGCGTAGATGTAGCGGTTCTCGTCGAGGAACTCCTCGTAGGTGGCCGCCCACTTGGCGTACAGGGCGCGATTGTCGTCGGGGTTCTTGACCGCGTAGGCCGCCTTGAGACAAGCGGCCCGCTCAGTGCCGGCCTCGTCAGTGGTGCTTTCGTCCGTCACGGACAGAGAAGCTAGCCGCCTACGGTCGCGGCTAGCCGGGTTGGGTGGGGTGGCGGCGCTCCCACTCTGCGAGCTGGCGCCGCACCCGGTCGACGTCCTCGCGGCTTACAGGCCGCGAGATCGAGACGTGGTCGTCGCCGGCCCTGACGGTGAAGCGGAAGCCTCCGGAGGAGGTGGGGGCCGGACCGCTGCCGTTGTTGCTCATGTTTCCTCCTTGGGTGGTCCTGGCGTTATCCGCCCGTGTTGCTGCTCATACCGGTCGATGTTGGCCGACATGGCCTGGACGATCCGGAACATGGCACTGGTCGGGATCTTCATCCGCGCCACCACCAGCACATCGTGGGCGTCGCCGTCATGAGTCGGTGAACGGTGCGACGTGAAATCAACCGTGAACTCATGCGGGGTGTTCCACACAAGCGCGCCGTTGGCGTAGGTGCCGCCCATGGGAACCGACTCACTGAACGTGACATCCATGACTATATCATCTGATGCCATGATTTTTAATGTATCACACTGTCAACCCGATACACAACATTGGCCGTCGACGAGGTGCGGCCGCAGGCTGGCACCGCCCCCACCGGGGCTGGAATAGCACACGCTAGGTTCCGGTTCGTTCTCAGGAGCAGGTCAACGGAGGGGACGGCGCATGGCCATGAGTGCACCAACGACGCGAGATCATGCCGTGACCCGGCAGAAGCGACTGACGGCCGCCACCATCGGCTGGAACGGCGTAGAGGGCGTGGTCGCTGTCGCCGCAGGTATCGCGGCGGCGTCGGTAAGCCTGATCGGATTCGGGCTGGACTCCGGCATCGAGGTGTCGGCCGCGCTGGTCCTGGCGTGGCGGCTGGCGCAGGAGCGCCGCACCGGCTGCAAGCAGGAGGCCGACCGCCTGGCCCAGCGCCTGATAGCGGTGAGCTTCGCGGCCCTGGCCCTCTACGTCGGGGTGGAATCGGTGCGCGATCTGGCCCTCGGCGACCAACCCAGCGCGTCGCTGGTCGGGATCGGCATTGCCGCCCTGTCGCTGGTGGTGATGCCCGTCATGGCCCGAGCAAAGCGGAAGCTGGCCCCGCTGATGGGTTCGCGGGCGGTCGAGGCCGAGGCGAAGCAGACGTTGCTGTGCGCGCTCCTGTCGGGCGCGCTGCTGGTGGGCCTGTCAGCCAACGCCGCGCTGGGATGGTGGTGGGCCGACCCGCTGGCCGGGCTGTTCATCGCCGGCGCGGCCAGCTACGAGACTGTGTCGGTGTGGCGGGCCGACTCGCTCGAGGACACCTGCTGCGTCTGAGTTCGGGCCCGTGGTGGCGAGCACGCCCGCCGCTAGCATCGGACGGCCCACGTCGGAGTGGCGGAATTGGCAGACGCGCTAGCTTGAGGGGCTAGTGCCCTTATTGGGCGTGGGGGTTCAAGTCCCCCCTCCGACACCGCACGCAGGTTTGCTTGGCACCAGACCTATTGCCTCTGGAACCTCCTGCCTCTGGCACTTCATCGTGGTGTCGGAAACACGAACAGGAATCATTATCATCTAAGCCATGGTTGATGAACGGGTTCCTGTGACGGTGCTGACGGGCTTTCTCGGTGCGGGCAAGACGACGTTGTTGAATCACATCCTCACCGAGCAGCACGGCAAGCGGATTGCGGTGATCGAAAACGAGTTCGGCGAGATTGGCATAGACGATGCCATCGTCCTCGATGCCGAGGAAGAGATCTTCGAGATGAACAACGGGTGCATCTGCTGCACCGTTCGAGGCGATCTGATCCGCATTCTCGGCAATCTGATGCGACGCAAGGACCGGTTCGACCAGATCCTCATCGAGACGACAGGGCTGGCTGACCCTGCACCGGTGGCTCAGACGTTCTTCGTCGACGATGAGATGGCGGCCCAGTTGCGGCTCGACGCCATTGTCACGGTGGTTGACGCCAAACACCTGGTTCCACATCTGGACGAAGAGAAGCCCGAAGGGGTCGAGAACGAGGCTGTCGAGCAACTGGCGTTCGCTGATCGGATCGTGCTCAACAAGATCGACCTCGCCGACACCAGCGAGCTGGACGATGTGGAGTCCCGCATCCGGCAGATCAACGCACTCGCGCCCATCGTCCGGACCCAGCACGGCAAGGTCGACCTTGACGCCATCCTCGAGGTCGGCGCGTTCTCGCTCGAGCGTGTGCTGGCCGATGACCCCGAGTTCCTCGACCCCGACGCCGAACATCAGCACGATCTCAGCGTGACGTCGGTTGGGTTCGAGACCGATGGCGACCTAGATCTCGACCAGCTGAGCGAATGGCTGAGCGATCTCCTGCGCACGAAGGGGACCGATATCTTCCGCTCGAAGGGCATCCTGTCGATCGCCGGATGGGACGAGCGGTATGTGTTCCAGGGCGTCCACATGCTGCTCGACGGCGAGGCCCACGGGGTTTGGGGCGACGGCGAGGAACGACGCAACCGTCTGGTGTTCATCGGACGCAATCTCGACCGGGCATCACTGGAGGCCAGTTTCAGATCCTGCCTGGTATGACCGGCACCGGCACAGCACCCGCCGCACAATGGCGGGTGGACCTGGACGACTACGTGCAGGTCCTTGAGGTCTATCGCGACCGCGGCCAGGCGGTGGTCGGGTCCCTGGGTGGCGACGCTGTCCTCATCGACACCGACGACGGCTCGGCCACCGCACTGGGACGGCATGAGATGGGAGTGCTGAGTGCTGCCTGGTCATCCGATGGCAGCTGCGTCGCGGTGGGGGGCCAGGACGGCTACGTGCGGATCTATGACCACACGGGCGCCGCTCAGGGCGTCGTTGCCGTGTCGGACTGGGTGACGGCTCTGGCTTGGTCGTCGACCGCACCCGTGCTTGCGATCGGCGCCGGCCGGCGCCTTCTCATCACCGACCAGGACGGTGCGCTTCTCCACGACTTCGACGATCAACCCTCGACGGTGACGGCGGTCGCCTGGTCAACCGACGGCACCCGCGTCGGTGCAGCCGCATACGGTGGCATCGGATGGCACGATGTCGTTGGACGACGGACCGGCCGCCGCCGTCGCTTCGAGTGGAAAGGGTCGATGCTGTCGCTGGTGATGTCTCCCGACGGAGCATGGGCCTGCGCCGGTGCCCAGGACGCGACCGTGCAGTTGTGGCGGCTCTGGAGCGGTCGGGACCTCTCGATGTCTGGCTATCCGTCCAAGATCGAGCGGCTTCGGTTCCGCCACGACAGCCGATGGCTGGCGGTTGCGTGCCTCGACGAACTCACCGTCTGGGACTTCGGCGGAAAGGGGCCCAAAGGCACCGCGCCGGCAGTTGCCGCCGGTCACGACAACCACATCGAGGATCTCGCTTGGGATCCATCAGGCAGGTCCGTCGCCACGGGGGGAGGAGACGGCCGCACCATCGTGTGGACCGCCCCAACTCGTGCCGGTCAGGACCTGTCGCCTGTGACCGCACTCGAGTCCGATGCGGCGACCAGCCGACTCCGGTGGGTCAGCGAGGACAGCCTCCTAGTCGGGCGAGCCGACGGAAGCCTCGTCAGACTCGTTGGCGGCCTGCAGCCGTAGCCCGGCCCGCTGCCGCTCGTAGCGCAGCCACTGCCTGGCCGGTGGCAATAGCTGACCGACCGGCTGATGCCTCGCGGTTGTGGCTCCATCCGGCATTGAGCTACTCAAACCGAAGCGGCTCAATTAGGTTGTGGTCATGGGTCTGCGGCTCGCCGAAACGCACGACTTGGTATCGGCCCGCCTTCGTGAAGCCGGCCAGCTCTACACCAAGGGCCGGCGAGAACTCGTGGAACTCCTGGTTCGCGCCGGTCGGCCGGCGACCATCCCCGAGATGCTTGAGCTGCGTCCCAGCCTGACGCAGAGCTCCCTCTACCGCAACATGACCGACCTCGAGGGCGTGGGCATCGTGCGGCGAGTCGCCGGTGCTGGTGAACCGACCCGCTACGAGTTCTCCGTGGACATCCTCGGCCATCACCACCACACGCTCTGCACCGTGTGTGGAGCCGTTGCCGACTTCTTCATGGCTCCCAGGGCCGAACGGAGTCTCGAGGCCTCGCTCAACGAGGCGCTGAGCACGACCGGGTTCCAGCCGAGCTCCTATCGGCTTGACGTGTTCGGCGCCTGCCCCGACTGCTCCTGATCACCCGGCAGCGAGGTAGGCGCCCGCACCCGACAGGCTGCGGACCGTCATACCGCGAGGAGATGACGGCCCGATCGAAGCAACCCGCGGTCCGTGTAATTTGGGAGTGACTCTCATTCCTAATAGAGTGAGACTCAACGTCCCTTGCATACCGAAGGAGCATCGCCGTGCGACAAGGAACGAGAGTTCAGGACCACCGCTGCCGGACCTCCGCAAGATCATCGCGGACCCGCAGCCGGATACTGGCCACGGCGGTAGCGGCAGCGGCTCTGGGGGCAGCAGCTTGCTCGGGAGACCCCTCTCCAGGGCCGTCCGGCGCTGAGACCCCGACGATCCTGGCCACCACCAGCATCTGGGCCGACGTAGTCGCCAATGTGGCCTGCGACGGGCTGGCCGAGGTGGAGGCCATCATCCCGGTCGGCGGCGATCCGCACGGCTACGAGCCGTCGCTGCAGGACGCCGAGCGCATGACGAACGCCTCGCTGGTCGTGGCCAACGGCCTGACGTTGGAAGGACGTCTGGAAGACACTCTGGCCACGGTGGCGGACTCCGGCACTCCGGTGCTCATGTTCGCTGAACACATGGACCCCATCCCGTTCCAAGGCCACCACGACGACCACGACGACGAAGGCCACGACGAACACGAAGGCCACGACCACGGAACGGAAGATCCGCACGTGTGGCTCGATCCCCACCGGGTGGCTGAGGCGCTGCCGGTCCTCGCCCAGGCGCTGACGGCTGACGCCGGCCTCGACGCGGCCGCGGTCGAAGCGTGTCTGACCAGCTACCGGGCTGAGCTTGAGGCGGTGGACGCCGAGATCGCCGCAAAGGTCGAGCAGCTACCCGCAGAGAGCCGCAAGCTGGTCACCAACCACGACGCCTTCGAGTACTACGCGACCCGGTACGGATTCGAGGTCATCGGCACGGTCATCCCGTCATCGTCGAGCCTGGCGGAGGCCAATCCCGCCGGACTCGAAGAGCTGGCCGAGGTCATCGAGCACGAGGGGATCAAGGCCATCTTCGCCGAGCTCCAGCACTCCGGCGAGGAAATCGAGGCCCTGGCTGCCCGAATCGGCGGCGTAGAAGTGGTCACCCTCTACACCGGTAGCCTCGGGCCTCCCGGCAGCGGCGCTGAGACCTACACCGGATACCTGCGCACCAACACCGACCTGATAGTCGACTCCCTTAACTGAGCCGGGCTGAACCTCGCGGCCGAGCCGGTGGTTCTGTGACCGACCCTCGCTCGATGAGCGGGCATGGAAGGACCATCTGGGCCGGCTCGTCCGGTAGTTCATCGGTCAGCAAGTAGCTCACAGCCCAGTGCCCCATCGCGTAGTGGGGCAGGGCCATCGTCGTCAGTGGCGGCACGAGCTCAGCGGCGATGAGCTGTTGATCATCGAACCCAACGACCGAGAGATCCTCCGGGATCCGGAGACCACGGTCTCGGGCGGCCTGATAGACGCCCATCGCTGTCTGGTCGTTGTAGCAGAAGACCGCGGTCGGAGGATCGTCCAGGTCGAGGAGGTCGCCGACTGCGGCCCGCCCCCCGCTGGTTGAGGAAACACCGACGACGACCAGATCGTCGTCGACTGCAATCGAGTGCGCACCGAGCGCGTCGCGGTAGCCCAACAGACGCGCCGGCGGCGCGGCGCTCGGGTAGTCGGTCGTGACGAATCCGACCCGTCGGTGCCCGTATCCGATGAGATGATCTGTTGCGGCAAAAGCTGCACCGTGTTCGTCGGGGACTACAGAGGGCAAGGACTCGTCGGCCACGCGGGCGTCCAGCAGGACGGCGCGGGTCTCCTTCAGCGCCGGGGGTGGAGTGAGCACTCGGTGGAACATCGCCGCGAGGACGATCCCGTCCACCTGTCGTTCGAGCATCTGGTCGATCGCGGCAGACTCCAGTTCGGCGTGCTCAGGATGGTCGACGGCTCCGGTGTTGACGATCAGCAGGAGTCGTCCTGCTTCCCAGGCCGCGTCCTGGGCCCCCTTGATCATCTGGTTGGCGAAGGGAGTGGTGGCGATGTCGTCGGACACAAACCCGATGGTGTCGGTTCGATCAAGGCGCATCGCTCTGGCCAGTCGATTGGTGCGATACCCGACCTGGCGAATGGCGTCGTGAATGCGCTCCTGGGTGGCGGCCGGGATCCCGCAGTTCTCGGGATCGTTCAATACGAGTGAGACACTGCTCTGAGAGACCCCAGCCACCCGGGCAACATCATGCATGGATGGTCGGCGATGGCGCTTCGAGGGCTCGCTGTCCCTTTCTGACGCGTTCGTCACAGGTTCCGAGGGTACCTGATCACACTCCCGGGGCCTCTTGCGGGTGCCTTGCAATTGGATCGTATTACTGTTACATATTACCATTACGTATTAGGACGTGGATCGCCGGTGACTAGTCGCGGTTGATCCCGACAAGGAGAAGGAGACCAACTCGATGAAGAAGCACCTGCTGCTGAAGCTGCTGGGACTGTTGGCGGTCCTAGCGCTGGCGGCGAGCGCGTGTGGTGGGGACGACGATGCCGACGAGCCCGCCGCAGCACCCGCCGCCGAGCCGGCCGCTGAGCTGGCCGCTGAGCCCGCCGCTGCCGAGCCCGCTGACGACGCAGACGAGCCCGCTGCTGAACCCGCAGCCGAGGCAGTCACCGTGACCATGTGGTGGCATACCGGAACGCCTGAGGAGATGGAGGCCACGGACGCCGCCGTCGCCGCGTTCAACGCGTCCCGGACCGACATCCAGATCGACAAGACCGACATCCCCGGAGGGGCCTATACGGATCAGGTGAACGCCGCCGCGCTCGCAGGTGACCTGCCGTGCGTGCTCGATTTCGATGGACCCTTCGTCTACAACTTCGCGTGGTCGGACTACTTGATTCCGATAGACGAGTACGTGTCCGACGAGATGCGGGCCGACTTCCTCCCGTCGATCATCGATCAGGGCACCTACAACGGCGAGCTCTACAGCCTGGGCCAGTTCGATTCCGGCCTCGGCATGTACGCCAACCGCGCGTACCTCGACGCCGCCGGGGTCCGCATCCCGACGTTCGAGGAGCCCTGGACTCTCGAGGAGTTCGAGGCCGGCCTGGCTGCGCTCGCTGAGCTTCCCGAGGTCGAGTTCCCGCTGGACCTGAAGATCAACTACGGCCAAGGGGAGTGGTACACCTACGGCTTCGCGCCGATCCTCCAGTCCTTCGGCGGCGACCTCGTCGACCGCAGCGACTATCAGCACGCATCGGGAGTCCTCGACGGCCCAGAGTCAGTAGAGGCAATGGAGACCTTCCAGAGCTGGTTCGAAAACGGGTGGGTGGACCCGGCAACCCCTGCCGACGACTCCTTCTACGGCTCGAAGACCGCGGCCATCAGCTTCGTGGGCCACTGGATGTGGACACCCCATTCGGAGGCGCTCGGCGACGATCTCCTGGTCCTGCCGATGCCGAACTTCGGGGGCCAGGCGGTCACGGGGATGGGTTCCTGGAACTACGGGATCTCCAGCAGCTGTGAGGATCCGGCAGCAGCTTTCGAGGTCCTCGCTCACCTCGTCTCCACCGAGGAGATCCTGCGAATGACCGCTGGCAACGGCGCGGTCCCGGCTCGGCTGTCCGCACTGGAGCAGTCCGATCTCTACCGCGCCGACGGTCCGCTGGCCATCTTCGCTCAGCAGCTGTCGGAGGGTCGAGCCGTGCCCCGACCCATCTTCCCGGGCTACGCGACGGTGACGGAGGTGTTCGCCCAGGCGGTCGCCGACATCATCGCAGGCGCCGACGTCCAGTCGGAGTTGAGCGACGCGGCCGAAGCGATCGATCAGAACATCGAGGACAACAGCGGGTATCCGACCGGCTGACACCCGTCGACCTCGGCTAGCGGCGGCCACTCTCCCTCCCTGCCGTCGCTGGCACACGCGGATCGGGTCCCTCCTGACGGGGGGACCCGACCGCAAATCCTGATGAGCAACTGTTGAGTAGGACTAGCCGAGACACAGGCAGGGGGAGGACATGGCCACTGCAATCGAGCCCGTTTCTCGCGACCGGCTCTCTGATCGACAACGACGGAGGGGACGGGAGCTTCTCCAGGGATGGGGCTTTGCCGCCCCGGCGATCGTGCTGTTGGCGGTGTTTCTCGTGCTCCCGTTCATCCTGGCGATCTACTCGTCGTTCACGGATCAACGCCTGGTTCCCAACCCGAACCTGCCGACCAAGTGGGTCGGCTGGCGGAACTACAGCCGGCTCTTCGAAGACGAGGGCTTCCGGTCCGGTCTCATCTTCAACGGCATCTTCGTCCTGGTGGTGGTACCGCTTCAGACCGCGTTCGCACTGGGTCTGGCCGTCCTCGTCAACAAGAAGCTGAGGTTCAGGAACGCGTTCCGGACGATCTACTTCGCTCCGGTGGCAGTCACGATGGTGGTCGTTGCCGTTATGTGGACGTCGTTCTTCAATCCGTCCGCGGGCTTGGTCAACAGCGTCCTTGACACCGTCTCGTTCGGCTTCCTCACCCCCGAGCGGTTCGGCTTCCTGAATTGGGCCCTCGACCGCAACGGCGCCCGCGCCGCCATCATCATCCTGTCCATCTGGCAAGGCGTGGGATTCCAGATGGTGATCTATCTCGCGGGCCTCCAGTCGATCCCGGAGAGCCTGTACGAGGCAGCCCGGATAGACGGCGCGAACCCGTGGCAGCAGTTCCGGCACGTCACGATCCCGCAACTGCGGAACACCACGATCTTCGTGGTGCTGTCGACGACGATTCTGGCATTCGCGCTCTTCGACCAGGTCGAGATCATGACCCAGGGCGGCCCACAGGACGGCACTCAGACCATGATCCTGCGCCTCATCACCTTCGGGTTCCGCCAGGGTCAGGTCGGACTGGGCTCCGCGCTCGGTGTCTTCTACTTCGTCCTCGTGGTCGTCGTCGCTTTCACGCAACGACGGCTGCTCAAGGAAGAACGGGCGGTGGCGTGATGGCGACCACGGTTGCAGTCGGGCATGCCGGCGAAGGCGTCGAGGGGCCCCGGCACTCGGGGTGGCGGCGCCTCCAGCGTCCGGTCACCTATTCGGTCATGGTCCTGTTGGCGATCTTCTTCGTCTTCCCGGTTGTTGCGATGGTAGTGCTCTCACTGCAACCGGACGAGACCCAGGTCATCGCCGACCAGGACTCAATCTGGGCGTTCTTCCCTCGTGCCCTGTCGCTGCAGAACTACGAGGACGTCTTCGGTCGCGACGTCGGTCGCGCCGTCTTCAACAGCGCCCTGATCACCGTCGTGACCGTGGGCCTGGGCCTCGTTGTCAACAGCATGTGCGCCTACGGCCTTGCGCGGCTCCAGTGGATCGGTCGCAACGTCGTCATCGGCCTCGTGGTGGCGCTGATGATCGTGCCCTTCCAGTCGGTCTCGGTTCCGCTACTGTTGATTGTGAACCGGCTCGGATGGCTCGACACGTACCACGTGCAGATCATCCCGTTCGTGGCGAACCCGTTCTTCATCTTCCTCTTCTACCAGTCGTTCATCGGGCTGCCGAAGGCGATCGAGGAGGCAGCCCTCATCGACGGTGCAGGGCGCTGGACCATCTACCGGCGCATCGTCGTGCCACTGTCACGACCCACGTTCGCCACCGTTGGCATCCTTCAGGCACTGTTCGTCTGGGGGTCGTTCTTCTGGCCGTTGATGGTCACCCGCGGCCCCGACGTGCGTCCGCTGCCGGTGGCGATGCAGGTGCTGTTCTCCGACCCCAACGTGCCGCTGGGCGACGTGTTCGCCTTCGCGGCAGTCATGACCCTTCCGGTCCTCGCTCTCTATCTTCTCTTCCAGAAGTGGTTCGTGCAGTCCGTTGCATCCCAGGGCCTGAAGGGGTGAAGGCTCAGGAGGACGCCGACGCGTTCACCCGGCCCCGGTGGCACTTCACACCGCCATCGGGCTGGATGAACGATCCCAACGGCCCCATCCGTCTCGGCGGCCGCTATCACCTCTACTACCAGCACAACCCGGACGCGCCGGTCTGGGGAAACCTCCACTGGGGCCACGCGAGCTCCACCGATCTCCTCCATTGGCGCCACGAGCCGATCGCCCTCAAGCCTGACGAACAGGGCCTGATGTTCACGGGCTCGGTCGTTCGCGACACCGACGGCACCGCCGGGTTCGGCGAGGGAGCGCTGGTGGCCGTGTTCACCCAACATCTCGATGGGCTGGAACGCCAGAGCCTGGCGTGGAGTCTCGACGGTGGCCAGACATGGACGCCGTACCACGACAACCCGGTACTCGAGGCGCCGCCCGGCTGTCGGGACTTCCGCGACCCGAAGGTCATCGCCCACGGAGCGGGCTGGCTGATGGTCCTGGCCGTGGGCTCGGAGCTCTGGTGGTACCGAAGCCAGGATCTCCGTGGTTGGGAACTCGCCGCCAAGATGTCGCCGCCCGTCCCGTCCCCGCAGTCGATCATCGAAGTCCCGGACCTGGTGCGTGTCCCTGTCAACGGGGCCGGGACCGATGTCTGGACGCTCATCTACAGCGTCGAGCCACCGCGCGGCACGGCGAAGCACCCGCGGCAGGTCCGTTGGGTCCCGGGCGCCGTGTGCGATGCCGGCTTCGCCGCGACGGCCAGCCAGGGCGGGGGCGTGGTCGACGCCGGGCCCGTCTACTACGCGTCCCTCACCTGGGACCTCGCCAGCGCCGAAGAGCCGGTAGCCATCGGTTGGATGGACGAACGAGCCGCGCCGGGCAGAGGCGGCTCGCGGCCCTGGTGCGGCCGCCAGTCGATTCCCCGCCGGCTCAGCCTCGTCCAGCGAGGTGATGCACTCGTGCTGCGGCAGCGTCCCGTGCTCCCCGACTGGACTCCGTCGGCCCGTGTGGTTATCAACGCAGGATCAGCGGAGTCCGTAGCGCTCGCACGCGGGACGTTCGCCGCCAGAGTGGCTGGGGGCGGTGCGGACGATCGGATTCAAGCCACCCGTCTGCGGCTCGAGTCCGGGCCTGCCAACACGGACCTGGCCAGTGTCCGCTTGGGGCCCACGGTTCTCGAGGTCAGTAGTTCAGGCGTTGACGTGCGGCGCGAACGTGCGGACGCGGATGCCGGCGACCTCATGCTGATCTCCGACTACGGCTCGCTCGAGGTCTTCGCCGACGCAGGGCTCGGAGTTGCTTCGGTACTGACGCCCGTCGTCGGCTCGACCGGGCGCATGGTGGTCGAGAACGACGGACCGGATCCGGTGGTGGTCGAGATGATGTTCGCAACCGACGACGCGGGAGCCGAACAGCCGTGAGCGCCCGACTCCGCGTTGTCGTCGACCCGCACTTCCGTGCCATGGACGAGATCTTCACCCCGGCTGATCGGGCGGAGTTGCACGAACTGGTCGATGTCGTCTGGGGGCTCGATCGACCGATGCCACGAGACGACTTCCTCAGGGAGGTAGCAGACGCTGATGCAGTCGTGTTCGGCGGGTGGCGGTATGGCGCCGACGCACTCGACGCGGCAACTCCCCGGTTGCGCGCGCTGCTGGAGGTCGCCGGTGGCCACGAGCACGCCGACCTCGACTACGACAGGTGTCTCCACCGGGGCATCGCCGTCGGGTCATGCGCACCGGCCTTCGGTCCCGCCGTCTCGGAGATGGCATTGGCCCTCGCATTGAGCTCGATGCGCGGCGTGACCCAGGCGGATCGGCTCATGCGCCGCCGGTCGGAACAGTGGCTGCATGCCGGCAACCAGGGCAACACTTCGCTACACGGCGCCTCGGTGGGGTTCGTGGGTTGCGGCCGGATCTCGGTGCACTTGCAGCGACTGCTCGATCCCTTCGGGACGAAGGTACTCGGCTATGACCCTCCGATCTCAGACGAGATCCTGCTCTCGCGGGGGATCGTCCCGGCCTCCCTCGAGACGATCATGGCGGACGCACGGGTGATCTTCATCCTCGCCGCGCCGACGGTCAGCAACCACGGGCTCATCAGCAGGCGGCTGCTGCGCATGCTCACTCCGGACCAGACCCTGGTGCTTCTCAGCCGAGCTCGCCTCGTCGACTTCGATGCGCTCGTCGAGCTGGTCGCCCAGCGTCGATTCCGAGTTGCCATCGACGTGTACCCCGACGAGCCGCTCGACCCGGACCATCCAGTTCGAGCCCTCGACTGGGCCGTCCTCGCGCCGCATCTCGCCGGGGCGATGCCCGCAGCACTCTTCGAGATCGGACGCATGGTCGTGGCGGACGTGCAGGCGCTTGCACAGGGGCGACGGCCGACGGTCATGCAGTACCTGACTCCGGAGAACCGGGCGGGCCTGCTCCAAGGAGGCGCCGCCCCTTAGGGCGCGAGAGACACCCATTCCCCGCTGACGGCGGACTGCAGCGACGCGTCGACGAACGCCGCAGCACGCACGCCCAATGAGAGAGGCGGGTACCAACCCGGTGAGGTCGCTCCAGTTGCCGCCGCGTAGAAGTTCTCCAACAGTGCCGCCAGCGGCAGGCGATCCTCACCGACCACTTGAACGTCCCGCACGCGATCCGCACCCGATCGAGCCGCCGTCGCTAGCTCCCCGGGCCACTCGGAGGACCACGACACAGAACCGGACCGCCCGGTCACCTCGATGAGGATGTCGTTGCGGTGGCCGTGTGACAGCTGGCTCACCACGCAGCTCGCGATCGCGCCCCCTTCGAGGCGTAACGACACCACGGCGAGATCGTCACCGCCCGGCTCGCTAGGCCTGGCCGCGGTCACCGCACGACGGACCGGCCTCTCCATCTCAGCCCGGACCGCGACCACCTCTTGCCCGGTGATGTGCTCGAGCAGTGCAAACCAGTGAGTCCCGATATCGGCCAACGCCCGAGACGGGCCGTTCAGATCCGGATCGCACCTCCAGTCATCGTCGGACTCCAACGCGAGCCAGTCCTGCAGGTAGTGACCCCGCACCAGAACCACCGGCCCAACCTCGCCCGCCGCGACCAGTTCGCGGGCCGCCGCTACCGCCCCGTGACCCAGGTAGGTGAAGCACGTCATCCCGCAGAGCCCAGCGGCGGCGACCTCCGATTCGATGCGCGCCGACTCACGGGCCGTGAAGGCGAGGGGCTTCTCAACGACGACATGCTTGCCGGCCGCCGCGGCCGCTAGAGCGATCGGGACATGGTCGACATTGCGGCCCGCGACGTGGACGACATCGATTTCGGGGTCCGACACGATCTCGGCCACCGAGCATCCCCGCGTGACCCGGTGACGCGCCGCGACTTCGCTGGCCCGCCGCCAGTCGGAACCCGCGATAGCAACGACCTCGCCACCGACATCGCGGATCGCCTCGATGTGAGCGGGAACGATGCGCCCAGTTCCTGCGATCCCGACCCGTACCACCTTCACCGGAGGCATCGGCAGGATGTTAGCGAAGAGCGTCATTCCTTCCATCGGTGCGGTCCACCCGAAGGGCATACTTACGAGCTTCAGACCAGCTCAAGGAGGCTTAGGACAATGGGTACGACGACAGCGAGCCACGTCACTGCGATCCCGGCCGCGGGCGCCGAGGAGGCTGCAGAGCACTTCGAGCGCCTGCTGGCGCTGGAGACCGACTGCTGGGACGTTCATGAGGCGATGAAGGACGGAGCGCCCGACTTCGTGCTCCTGCACGTCAACGGCGACCAAGCCGGCTTCGACGCCGGGCACGTGCCGGGGGCGACCTTCATGCACCACTCGACCATCAACGAGTCGACCCTGGCGCTCTACCCGGCGGCCACACTGTTCGTGGTTTACTGCGCGGGACCGCACTGCAACGGCGCCGACCGGGCGGCGGCCCGCCTGGCGCGGCTCGGGCGGCCGGTCAAGAAGATGATCGGTGGCAAGATCGGGTGGCTGGACGAAGGCTTCGAACTGGCCACATCCTGACGGACCCCGAAGCCCACGGGCTGTACAGTCGGCAGGCAGCCATCCGGTCCATGCCGGAACACGGAACATCGGGGGCATCACGAGCGAACCGCGGTTGAACGAGCACGGCGCCGAGATCACGTCCCAGCGCATCTTCAGGTGGGACGAACTCGACGGGGTGCGCTGGGACGACGACAAGGTCGACGCCCAGATCCTGACCGGCGAGCACATGCACCTGATCCGGGCCGTCTACGAGCCGGGCGCGATCTACCCGATGCACAGTCATCCCCATGAGCAGTTCAGCCTGCTGCTGTCGGGTCGCCTGCTCCTGACCGTCGGGGACGAGACCCGCGAGATAGGCGCGGGCGACGGCTGGTACGCGCCCGGAGGCGTGCCCCACGGCGGCCAGGTCCTCGGCGACGAGCCAGCCGTGTTCATCGATGTGTACTCCCCGGCGACAACCTGGATCCTCGACGTGTTCGCGACCGGGACACCGTACGACTCGCAGCGTTAGAGTCACAAGCAGGGACTCCGGAAGGGGAAGATCATGCGGCGCTTCATCATCGAACGGGACATTCCTGACATCGGCTCGGCCGAGCGCGAGCAGCTTCGGGCCGCGGCCGGGCAGTCCAATGAAGTCCTGCAGGCGATGCAGTCCGAGGGCAAGGCCATCCAGTGGGAGCACAGCTACGTGGCCGGAGACAAGACCTTCTGCGTCTACGTCTGCGATCGCGCCGAGCTGATCGACGAGCATGCCGAGCGCAGCGGCTTCCCGGCGACCATCGTCACCGAGGTCGGCAAGATCATCGACCCGACGACCGAGAAGGGCTAGCCGCAACCGCCATGGCGCGCATCGACTTCGGTGACGGCGAGGGGCTCGAGCGCATCCGGATGTGGAGCCTCCAGCCCGATGTGGGAATGGCCATGGGAGCCGCCGCCCAGGCGCTGTACACCAAGGTCTCCCTCGACGTGCGGGTCCGCGAGATCGCCCGCATGCGGGTGGCCCAGATCAACCAGTGCCACATTTGAATTGACACCCGGTCTGCATCGGCGATGCAGCAAGGACTCGAAGAGGGCCTCTACCAGCAGGTCGCCACCTACGCCGAGGGCGGCGCGTTCAGCGAGGCCGAGAAGCTGGCCGCCGAGACCGCCGAGCGGTTCTGCTGGGATCACGAGGCCATGATGAGCGATGAGGACTACTGGGCCCGCATGAAGGAGCACTTCACCGACCAGCAGATCCTCGAGCTGATAACGCTGATCGGCTACTGCGTGGGCATCGGGCGGACACTGGCCATCCTGGACATCGCCAACGACTGCCCGATCAACCAGACGCCCGACCCCGCCGAGGACCCCTCCCACTACGTCCACGGCTAGCAGCCGGGCCCCGGCCCGGAGTCTCGAGCCCGGGGTCGGGTCAGGGGCCGTCCACCAGCACCGCGTCGGGTTCGACCGCGCCGGTCCAGCAGTACAGCAGCACGGTCGGCGTGGCGCCGAAGTCCTGGCTGTGCACCTGCCACGGCGCGTGGTGGACGGCATCGCCCGGCCCGGTGGTGCGGCCGGTGCCGTCGCGGCCGCTGAACGAGGGCTCGCCGGCCAGCACGTGGTACAGCTCCTCGGCCTCGTGCTTGTGGGCGGGGTAGTGGAGGTGCGGGCCCCACAGGCCGATCCCGACCCTCACGTCGGGGTGCTCGACGATCGAGCCCGGACCCAGCAGCCGCACGTAGCCGTAGTTGTCGAGGTAGTCCCAGCTCAACACGTCGAGATAGCCGGTGGTCCGGTGCCACGGAAGCACCGGCGCGAGACGGAGGAACTCATCGAGGACCGCGTCGATGGCGGCGTCGCCGCTGGGCCCGACCGCGTCGAGGTGCCGGAGTACCGGGAGGGGGACCGACTCGACGTCGGCGGGACAGCGGGCACTGTCCAGCGCGTCGAGCACCGGCCCGACCATCGGGAACTCAGGGACCGCCGGACGGCTCCGGTGGAACTCGGCGATACGCCGGAGCAGCTCGCCGATCACGCCGCTGCTGCGCTAGTCGGCATCGGCGACGGGATCGAGTTCGAACAGGCGGAACTCGCGATCTGTGACGGTCACGTACCGGGTCCAGACGGGGAACCAGGTCACCGCGGTCTGCCACCGCTGCTCGCGCTCGGCGCCCTCGAGGAGACGGGCCCTCACCCGCGCCCGCCTGCCGCGGAACATGATCTCGGCGTCGGGGTTGGCGATCAGGTTGGCCGTCCAGGCCGGATGGTGCTCGCGTGCGAAGTTGCTGCCCACCAGCAGGAAGCGACCCTCTTCCAGCGGGACGGCGCCCAGCGGCGTCTCCCGCAGCCGGCCCGTCCTGGCGCCCCTCGTGGTGAGCATGAGCATGGGCTGGGCCGGGGTGTCGAGCAGGGTGCGGCCCCCGGTGAGCCGGTTGATCGCCCGGTGGAGCGGAGGGAAGACGTGGGGGCCGATGACCCGGAAGGGCCGCGACACCAGCAGGCGGCCAGATCCGCGGAACCCCTTCGGAGGTGCCGGCGGCTGACCGGGGTCGGATTCGCCTGTCCCGCTGCCCATCCGGCCGGACCGTACCAGCGAACAGGCTCGGTGCCCGGCAGCTACAGCCGGACGACGCCACTAGCGGAGGCCGCTACCACCGCGAAGCCGAGGACCATCTGGCTGGCGCCGATGATCTTCACGGAGGCGACAGGCCTGCGCCGGCGGACCTGCTGGACAACGACGACCGCGACCAGGGCGACCGCGCCGACGATGATCCGCCCGTCGAGAAACACGGCGACCCCGGCGACAACTACCGCCGCCAGGTCGCTGACAAGGACGAGGCCCGGCTGCCAGTCTCTCCCGCGCAGGCGGTCGATCTGGGCCCGCACGTGGGGAATGGAAGTCGTGACCCGGGCCGCCAGGATCAGCCAGAGCCCGGCGGCAAGGCGGGGATCGCCGTCAGCGGCGATGACCACCACCGCCGCCACCGCGGCGATAGCGACCGCGCCAGTGAGCTCGGGCACCAGGCGACGCCGTCGTGAGCGGATGTCGTAGGTGAGCTCCACCGCGACCAGCGGCGCCGCGACGGCCGCCGGGATCCACCAGCGGCTGTCATGGGCGGTCAACGCCGCCACAACGACGAGGGCCGTAAGAAGCACAGACTCGACAGCCGCGACGCGCTCGGCCAGACGGGTGCGGGGGAGCCGGCGGTGCCTGCGGCGGTCGACGAGAGCCAACTCCAGCGGGGTCCGCAGCACGAACAACCCGAGAGCGGCCACCGCCAGACAGGCTCCGGCCACGCTCGGCGCCACCAGCAGCCCGAGCAGTCCGGGCTCGATGGTCAGACCCCACCCGCCGTGCTCGGACGGCACGGCCACCGCACGGATCGGGTTGCGGGTCCTGTCCACTCGCTCTCCAGTGTCCGGCTAGGTCATCGGGCCTAGTCGCGGCCGACGATCCTCCGGGTACGTTTCTGACCGGGCCCGACACAGAGAAGGTAGTCGCCATGTCAGACAGTGCGGTCAGCGGAGGCTACGCCGGTGGTTTCGACCCGGAGTGGACGCTCGACCGCCTGTCGAGGGCTGCCCTGGCCCGCCTGTGCCGGGAGTACATGGTGGTGTCGATGTACCACGATCGGGCGCTGATGCCCCACATCGCGATCTCGGCGGGGCAGGAGGCGACCATCCGCCAGGCCGACAGCGAGTGGATGGGGTCGAGCCCGGTCTACACCGAGCGCAACAAACGGAACCTGGGGATCGTGGGCGACGGTGTGGGCGAAGCCTTCAAGGGATTCCAGTTCGACGTCGGCGCGCCGCACCACTTCCTCGACTTCCATTTCGAGGTGGTCGACCACGATCTCGGCTACTTCTGGCTGCCGTTCTGCGGTGCGCACCACTACCTGCGTGAGCTGACCGGCAACGACCCGCATCTGGTGACCAACATGTGCCATCACATGGAGGACCGAACCTTCGACGCCACCCTCGCCGTCACCAACCCGAAGCTGCGGGCGATCCCGGTGCACCGGCCCCCCAAGCCGGACGAGTTCACCGGCGACCACTGCCGGTGGGAGGTCCGGGTGGTCGAGGACGAGTCCGGCCCCCGCCCCGGCGAGCCGTCGCTGGAGGTGGTGAGCCAGTCGGCCGCGGCCACGTTCACGTTCGAGTTGGGAGAATCCCGCGAGGCCGGCGGGATGGAGGACTACACCGGGCCCATGCGGCCCGACTTCCGGCTAGAGGACCTGTCGCACGCCCTGCTGGTGAGGCAGGCCAAGGAGTTCGCCCTCGACGTGCACCTGCTGATGCGAGCCGCCTACTTCTCGGTCGACGAGAACTTCGGTCCGGAACTGCTGGACGAGGTCGCGCCCCAGCACAGGGCTGCGATCGCCCCGGTCCTGGTGGCCCGCCTGCGGGAGGCGCTGGGCATCGAAGGCGACGACATGGCCGCGATCGGCAAGGTCCTTCAGGTCGACCCGTTCCTGGTCGACGACTACGTGGGCTACTCGGTGGAGGTGCACAACGTCGCCCGCGGGTCGATCTCGTTCGGTGAGTGCGCCGGTATCGGCGACGATGCCTGCCGGAGCCCCCTCGACTGGATCGACGGGTTCATCCACATGGCCCAGACCGTCAACCCCCGCTGCGTGGCAACCCGGACAAGCGATCAGTCGTGGGACCTGCGCATCGACCCCGAAGCGGAGCCGGTCGAACCCCACTGGCTGGCCGAGATGTGCGGCGGGGGAGGCCTGCGCCACTTCGACCTCACCGAGCGCCGGGTAGAGCTCGGTCGTCGGGTCTCGTAGCCGGGCAAGGCGGCCCACGATCCTGATGCACATGCGTCGGCGCGGCCGACATTGCGTGGCGGCGACTCTGATGGTCGTCGTGGGCGCGTGCAGCACTGGTGGCCCTGAGCCCGCGATGACGGGCGGAGCGACCGATGACCGGTTCGAGGCCGCGCTCGGATGCGACGGGCTTGCCAACCGCTGGGCGACCCTCCATCAGGAGTACCTCGACCGGCTGGGCACCGCCACCGCTGCGGACCTCGCCGAGCCGAGCCCCGCGGTGTCCCTCGCCAGCCGATGGCTCGCCAACGCGATGATCGAACAGACCCGGGACGCCGACGCCGTCGGTTGCACCGAACTCGTATCGGGGTCTGACGCGCTGTGTGCCCGGATCGACGGACTCACTGCCGGGGGCGAAGCCGGCGGGATCGTACTGCAGAGTCTTCGCGCCGGCTGCGACTGAACCTGCCTGCGAGGGCGTACAAGTAGGAGAGAACATCCCCGGCGAAAGAAAACGGCAGTTCGCGGACAAGAAAACAGAGATGAGCGACGATCCGGACCACCCGCCCGGCACCGACCGGGAGTGGTTCCGCTCCCTGTTCCATGGGAACTACCGTCCCCTGCTCGCCTACGCGCGCCGGCGGGTGGATGCGGGAACCGCGGATGATGTGGTGGCCGAGACCCTCCTGGTGGCCTGGCGGCGCCGCGATGCGGCGCCCTCGGGCCATGAGAGGCCGTGGCTCTACGGGATCGCCCGCAACGTGATCCGAAACTCGGCCCGTTCGGCGCGGCGCCAGCAGGCCTTCCACCAGACTCTTCGCGGCCTGCGTCAGCCGAAGCCCTCCGACTCGGAGGCGGTCGACGAGCAGGCCGAGGTCATGCGGTCGGCCCTGTGCGAACTCTCCGAGGACGACCGGGAGATCCTGATGCTGGTCACCTGGGAGGAGCTGTCCTACGCCGACGTCGGACGGGTGCTCGACATCTCCGCCAACGCCGTGGCGATCCGGGTTCACCGGGCTCGCAAGCGGCTGGCGGGACAAGTCGCGAAGTACCTCGGAAAGATCTAACCGATGAATGACACAGGAGTTGACACCCCAACTTGAACTGTCAGTCTTCCAAACCAAAGGGGGCAACATGATCTGCGAAACACCAAAGCTGGGCGAGGAAGTGCTCGACGAGCTGCGTCAGGCCAACCCTGTGGACGCCGACGCGCTGCCGTCCTCGCGTAGCCCAGAACCCGTGGCGCGACTGGAGGAGATGCTCGAGTCGATCGACGGGGCACCCCCGTCGGGCAGAACCCGGACCACGTAGCGCCCGCAGTCGCAGCCGATGTGCTCGCGGTCTGACAGCGCCGCCAGCGCTCAGAAGCCGATTCAGATGTCGAAGCCGTTGGCCGCGACAGGAGTCGTCATGGCCATGTCAGGCGGACCGGCGAGCAGGGACATCAGCGCGGGCATGGCCGCTTGCATGGCCTCGTTGTTGGCGTGCTGCTGGGCCGCCTCCATGCTCGACATCAGGGCGAAGAACCAGTAGGTGCCGTCCTCGCCCCGGTGGTAGGAGTACGACTCCACCCCGTCCACTGACTCGCTGGCAGCGACAACGGCCCGCAGCGCCTCATCCATCTCCTCGCCCTTGCCCTGGAGGCAGGAGAACTTCGCGAACACAGAAACCTTCGACATTTCCTCGCCCTTCCGATGACGAAGGGCCGAGCCGGCCCCGCGCCGAGAAGCTATCGCCCCGTGGCTAGAGTCGTCGGCCCGAACGGAAGGGAGCATCGTGGGGGAGAACCTGCGCTCACGGATCGAGATGACCGGCGACGAGGTCGCCCTGTTCCTCGACCAGTCGCGCACCTGCACGATGGCGACCGTCGGTCCCGGCGGGATGCCCCATCTGGTTGCCATGTGGTACGCCTGGCTCGACGGGCACGTCTGGCTGGAGTCGAAGGCCAAGGCTCAGAAGATCGTCAACCTGCGTCGTGACGACCGCCTGGCGGTGATGGTCGAGGCGGGCAACACCTACGAGACGCTGCGGGGCGTGTCTCTGGAGGGCCGCGGCGTCATCGTGGAGGATCTCGACATGATCTGGCGGGTCGGGGTCAACGTGTGGGAGCGCTACACCGGCCCCTACTCCGAGGAGTACCGGACCTTCGTGGAGGCCATGCTGCGCAAGCGAGTGGCGGTGCGCCTCGATGTGGAACGGACCCGCACGTGGGACCACCGCAAGCTGGGCATGGGGCCGACCGAGCTCGGCGGCACGACCGGCCCCCACATCGACGGCCCCGGCCTGCCGGGACCCGGCTGAGCGCTGGGCCGGTCGGACCGCTAGGAAGACAGGCATGGAACTGTCACCAGCAATCGCCTGGGCGGCCGAGCACCGGCTAGGGGTGCTGATAACCATCCGCTCCGACGGCCGGCCCCAATCCTCCGACATCGTCTACACGGTCAGCGACGGCGCCTTCGTCATCTCGGTCACTGCAGGCCGGGCCAAGACCGCCAACCTGCGGCGCGACCCGAGGGCGGTGCTGCACATCTCAGATGAGAAGGCGTGGTCGTACGTGTCGCTCGACGGCACCGTCGAACTCTCGCCGCCCACGACCAGTCCCGGCGACGCCACCAGCGACGCACTGGTCGACTACTACGAGCGGGTCGCCGGAGGCCCGCACCCCGACTGGGACAAGTACCGCCGGGCCATGATCGACGAGCGCCGCCTGATCGCCCGCTTCACCCCGACCGGCGCTGCCGGCCACATCCGCGGCTGATCAACCCATGGCGGCAGCCGGCGCGCATTCTGGCGACGATCTCTTCTCGGTGCAGGGCAGGATCGCCATCGTCACCGGCGCCAGCGGCACCCTGGGCCAGCGCTACTGCCAGCTGCTGGCATCGCGGGGAGCCACCGTGGTGGCTGCGGCCCGCAGGCTGGACCGCCTGGAGGCCATGGCCGGGGAGGTGACCGGGGTCGTGCCGGTGGGCTGCGACGTCACCGACGACACGCAGCTCCTGCGGTTGGTGGAGGTGGCCGCCGAGCACGGCGGTCCCGACATCGTGGTCAACAACGCGGGCACTACCGATGCGGTGGTCCGGGCCCACGAGCAGGACCCGGCCCAGTTCCGGCGAGTGCTGGAGATCAACCTCACCTCAGCGTTCGTGCTGTCGTCGGCCGCGGCCCGCGAGATGATCGGGCACGGCCGGGGCGGCAGCATCGTCAACGTGGCCTCGATGCTGGGGATCGTCGCCTCCGGCGGCAACCACCAGGCCGGCTACGTGGCCTCCAAGACCGGCATGATCGGGCTCACACGCGAGCTGGCCAAGCAGTGGGCCTCCGACCGGATACGGGTGAACGCCATCGCCCCTGGCTACTTCCGCAGCGAGCTGACCGAGGAGATGTTCGCTGCCGCCGACGCCCCCGGCCTGCGCCACATCCAGCGCAACACCCTCATGAGGCGGGCCGGCGAGATCGACGAGTTCGACGGGGCCCTGCTGCTGCTGGCCTCCGACGCGGGCAGCTACATCACAGGCCAGACCATCGTCATCGACGGCGGCTGGACCGCCCGCTAGCGATATTGATGTAGTTCGTGCCCTCAGGGGGCGGCTAGTGCATCAATTTCGGGCCGGGACCGAGCTAGGCCGCGCCGGCGCGGCGGTAGGCGTCGAGCATCAAACCGTGGAAGTGGTGCACGCCGTGCTCGGAGAGGCCCGAGCCGCCCGGATCGCAAACGATGCGGCCCTGGGTGAATGCCGGGGTGCGCATGCCTCGCTGCACACTCTCAACGATCCCGATGTCCTCGGGCTGCAGCACCTCGTCGATATAGCGGATCGACTCCTCGTCGGTCTCGGTGAGCTCGTCCGTCTCCAGGTAGAAGTCGATGGTCTCCAGAGTCCTCTCCGGTCCGGCCGGCACGATCTGCATCACGCTGAAGTTGCCCCGCCCCGGATAGCGCATCAGGCAGGTGTTGGGCCACAGCCACCAGACCGCCAGATCCTTCACGGCGGATTCCGAGGTGTCATAGGCCGAGTTGGCCGAGTATCCGGCCCTGGCCATGTGGCTGGAGTAGATGCCGTGGGTGGTCACCCGGTAGGTGTCCATCTCCACCAGCGTCACGAAGTCGGGATGGGCGACGTGGCAGTGGTAGCACTCCAGGAAGTTGTCGATCACGTTCTTCCAGTTGGAGGCGATGTCGTAGTGGAAGCGCCGGACATGGGTGAGGTCCGCGACGTCGGGCGCCCAGCGGGCGATCTCGGCGCCCAGGCCCTCGGACTGCTCGGCGAGGGGAGCCGCCGCCGGGTCGAGGTTGACGTACACGAAGCCGCCGAACTCCTCTGCCTGCACCTCGCTGAGGCAGATGCTCGACGGGTCGAAGCCGGCCACGTCAGCGGTGCGGCGGGCCCGGGCCAGGCGGCCGGTCAGCTCGTAGGTCCAGCCGTGGTAGCCGCACACGATGCTGTCGGTGCGGCCCAATCCGGACAGCAGCTCGTGGGCTCGGTGCTGGCAGACGTTGTAGAAGGCCCGCAGCTCACCGTCTTGGCCCCGCACCAGGGCAACCGGCATGCCTGCGATGTCCATGGTCACGTAGGAGCCGGGGTCGCGCAGCGACTCGACGTGACCCACCCACTGCCAGCTGCGGGCGAAGACCTCGCTCTGCTCGATCTCGTGCCAGCGGGGCTCGACATAGGCGTCGGCATGCAACGACATCGACCGGGTCGGGTCCGGGTCGAATCCCACGGCGATGCCGTCGGCATGACCGTCGCCCCCGTTGGACGCGGCTCCGGCTGTGGGGACTCGAGTCTCCGCGTTCGTCACGAACCCAATCTAGACCGGGACCGTTAACGTGAGTGCCCGATATCCCTCGACCCCGACTACGACCCCGTGAAGTCCTTCCCCCGATGTTCCTGGATCGCAGTGCTTGCGGTGATCGTGCTGGCGGCCGCCGCCTGCGGTGGCGACGAGCCGGTGCCGGCAACCCAGGACAGTGCCGCGGTGAGCGAGATGGCCGACATGGCCGAGATGGCCGGCGACGGCAGCCACCGAGGTCACGACCACGGCACCGCCCACGAACTGGCCGCGGGCGTGCCCGTACCGAGCATCGCCATCGAGATCGCTGCGGACCCGGTCGAGGGATGGAACCTCCGGATCCACACCACCGACTTCCTGATCGTGCCCGAGAACGCCTCCACCACCCACGTCGACGGCGAAGGCCACATGCATCTCTACGTCGACGGGGAGAAGTTGTCCCGGATATACGGCGAGTGGCACCACATCACCGGCCTGCAGCCCGGCAGCCATGATGTGCGGGTCGAACTCTCATCCAACAACCACTCAGCGTTGAGCATCGACGGCGAGATCATCGACGCGACTGCCAAGATCTTCCAGGACCGGCGAACCAATCTCAGTCTCGTACGTGACGACCCGGCCGAGGCCATTGAACCCCACCCATCGGTCAGCGTCCGACTGGTAAAGGACCCCGCAGGCGGCTGGAGCCTGCACGCCGTGCCCTCCAACTTTCGCCTAGCCCCCGAGAACGCCTCGACCGGCCACATTGACGGCGAGGGCCACATGCGCCTCTATGTCGACGGCGAGCAAGTGGCACGCCTCTACGAGACCTGGTTCCAGATGCCGCCGTTGCAGGCCGGTACCCACGAGATCAAGGTGGATCTGCGCACCAACGACCATGCCCCGCTGACGGTGAACGGGCTCCCCGTCGAGACAGCGGTCAGGCTGGAGGTGTCCGAGGCCGAGGCCACGATGCAGGCCGGCCACGAGCACACCAGCGACGACGGGCACGACCACGACCACGATCACGATCACGGGTCGGCGGGCGCGCCGACCCGGTATGACGCCGACGTGGCTGATGCGACTCAGACGATCATGGTGAGTGCGGTCGGCGGGGCACCGGAGGGCGGTGTGCAGCGGGTACAGGTCGACATCGGCTCGGTGGTGGCCCTGATGGTCACGTCCGACGTGGCGGAGGAGGTCCACGTCCACGGCTACGACATCCTGCGGGCCGTGTCGGACGGGCACCCGGCCCACTTCGCGTTCAACGCCGAGATCCCAGGCGTGTTCGAGGTTGAGTTCGAGGGCTCCGGTCGCTTGCTGCTGCAGCTCCAAGTCTCGTAGCCCTGGCGTGACCACCGACTTCTGTCCCAACGCCAAAGAACTAGTCGCCAGCAATGCCGCCTTCGTCCGGGACTTCGACGGCGGCGGGCTGCAAGCTGCCCCGGCACGGCGGCTGGCCGTGGTCGCCTGCATGGACGCCCGGCTCGAGGTGCTGGGAATCCTCGGCCTGGCAGCCGGCGAGGCCCATGTCATCCGCAACGCCGGGGGAGTCATCACCGACGACGTGATCCGATCGCTGTGCCTGTCGCAGCGGCTGCTGGGCACGCGGGAGGTGGTACTGGTTCACCACACCGGCTGCGGGCTCCAGCAGCTCGACGAAGACCGTTTCATGGCCCGGCTCGAAGCCGAGACGGGCGTCAGGCCCCCGTGGCCACTGGAGGCCTTCGCCGATCCCCGTGACGATGTCGTCGAGTCGATGCGGCGGCTGCGAGCCAGCCCGTTCCTGCCCCACAAGGATCACATCGCCGGCTTCGTGTACGACGTCGCCGACGGCAGGCTCCACGAAGTGGAGCCTCCGACCGCCTGACAAGGTCCACCGCAACAGCCCCAGCCCTGCCGCGGCTAGCGTCGCCATCATGTTCGACTTGCTCATCAGCGGCGGCGACGTGATCGACGGCCGGGGCGGACCCCGTCAGCGGGCCGACGTCGGCATCACTGGAGACCGGATCTCGGCCATCGGCAACCTCGTCAACGGCGGGGGAGCGCAGGCCGCGGCAACCATCGACGCCACCGGCCTGGCCGTGACCCCGGGGTTCATCGACGTCCACACCCATTTCGACGCTCAGGTGTTCTGGGATCCGGACCTGTCGCCGTCGCCGCTGCACGGCGTGACCACCATCATCGGCGGCAACTGCGGCTTCACCATCGCACCGTTGGGCGACGACCCGGCCCACGGCGACTACCTGATGCGGATGCTGGCCCGGGTGGAGGGCATCCCGCTGGAGGCGTTGCAGCAGGGCGTGCCGTGGAGTTGGCAGACCACGGCCGAATACTTCGACGCCATCGACGGCAACGTGGCCGTCAACGCGGGCTTCAAAGTGGGCCACTCGGCCCTGCGCCGGGTGGTGATGGGCGACGACAGCGTCCGCCGGGCCTGCACCGGCGAGGAACTCGGAGAGATGAAGGCGCTGCTGCGCGACGGCCTGGAGGCCGGGGCGCTGGGCTTCTCGTCCTCGTGGTCGCGCACCCACAACGACCCGATGGGGAACATGGTTCCCAGCCGGTACGCAGAGCGTGAGGAGCTGGTGGATCTGTGCTCGGTGCTGGCCGGCTACGACGGCACCTCGGTCGAGTTCAACCCCGCGCTGAGGCCGTTCGAGCCCTGGGCCTACGAGCTCATGGCCGACATGTCGGCCGCAGCCGGCCGGCCGCTCAACTGGAACGTGTTGATGGTCAACGCCCGCTCGCTGGACACGAACCGGGCCGAGCTGGCCGCCGGAGACCAGGCTGCGGCCCGGGGCGGCAAGATCGTGGCCCTGACCGTGCCTCTCACGCTCTCACTGCACCTGAACTTCAACAGCGGCTTCGTGCTCGACGCCCTGCCCGGCTGGGAGGAGGTGATGCTCCTCGGAAAGGAGGAGAAGCTCCGCGTCCTGGCCGACCCGGCCGAGCGACGCCGTCTCGACGAACTGGCCCAGGGGGACCACCCTCTGCGCCGGCTGGCGCATTGGGAGCGCAAAGTCGTGTTCCACTCCCCGGCGCCGGAGAACGAGGGCTGCGCGGGCCGCACGGTCGGCGAGATCGCCGAGGAGCGGGGCCAGGACCCCTGGGACACGCTGTGCGACATGGCCCTGGCCGACGACCTGGAGACCTCGTTCGGGAATCCGGCCATGCCCGAGCCCGCCGCCGACTGGGAGGCCCGGGTCGAGATCTGGCGCGACCCGCGGGCGGTGGTCGGCGCCTCCGACGCCGGGGCGCACCTCGACCTGTTCTTGTCGGCCAACTACGCGACCACGATGCTGAACGAGGCCGTCGTCAAGCGGGGGCTGATTCCCTTGGAGGAGGCCGTGCACCTGCTGACTGAGGTGCCGGCCGACCTCTACGGCCTGATCGACAGAGGGGTGCTGACCGAGGGCGCCTATGCAGACATCGTGGTCTTGGATGAGGCGACCGTCGGCTCAGGGCCGACGACGTTCCGCTCCGACCTGCCCGCGGGAGCGTCCCGTCTGTACGCCGAGGCCACCGGCATCGAAAATGTGGTCTGCAACGGAGCCGAGATCGTGCGCCGCGGCCAGTTCACCGGAGCCCGCCCCGGCACCCTGCTGCGCTCCGGCACCCACACCACCGGCCCCAGCCTCGACTAGCAGGGGCGGCCGTTGCAGGGCCGTGTCAGGCGGGGTCGGGCACCTGCAGTCCGATGTGCATCCGCCGCATGGCTCGTCACCCAGCTCCGTCGTCAGCAGCCTCGGGTTCGACGATGACCGCAGTGCCGAACGCGAGGAGTTCGGCCCCACCGGTGACAACCATGGAGGTGGCGAACCGGGTTCCGACGATGGCGTTGGCGCCGAGCTCGGTGGCCTCGGCGACCATGCGATCGAGCGCCTGCTCGCGGGCCTCGGCCAGCAACTTGGTGTACTCCGCGATCTCGCCGCCGACGATCTGCCGGCCGATGGCCTTTATGTCCCTGCCCAGATGGCGTGCGCGGATGGTGTTGCCCCGAACCAGGCCGAGCGTCTGCGTGATGCGATGCCCGGCGATGTGGGAGGTTGTCGAGACGATCATTTCTGAACCTTCCGGTAGGGGTCGGTCTTACGGGTGTGCAACCGGTCTATCAGCGCCGACAGGATGATCAGGCCGAAGGCCACGAGCGGGACCAGGCCGAGCAGAGCGCCGAACCGGATCGATTCGCCCTCGGTGGCGGCCTGCCAGATGAGTACGGCAACCAGCCCGACGGCCCAGACGACGACCAGCGACCATCCGGCGTACAGACAGATCCGTGAGACGCCGCTGCGGGGCGTCTCGTCCCACTGGGTGTCGTCGGGCACCTGGAACTCGGTTGTCATCGTGGTCTCCTCGACTCGGCGATGTCTTCGATGTCGGCGACGAAGCGGCGGGCGTCGGTGTTGTGCTCCGCCACCTGACCGATGGTCCTGGCCTTGGCCGTCCCGCCCCGCAGCGCGGCCAGGGGGTCGGTCTGGTCACCAACGTACCCCAGCGCGAAGGCGCCCTGGGTGTAGCCCATCATGCGCAGGAGGTCGTCGTCGAGGGTGCGGGCGATCTCAGGAGGGCAGGCCAGGTACTGGTTCTCCTCCTGGCGGACCCACCCGACGGCATAGGTGATGTTCACGCCCCTTCGCGCATCGTCGGAGGTGTTGGCCCCCGCACCGTGAAGCACTTTGCCCTCGTAGAACAGGACGCTGCCCCGGCTCATCACGGCCTGCGCGCCGGCGACACTCGCGGCGGCCTCGTCGTCGAGGCCGGAGGTTCCGGGAAGAATCCAGGTGGCCCCGTTCTCCGCGGTGAAATCAGTCAGCGCCCACATGGTGTTGCACTGGACGTGGTAGTCGGGACCGAACTCGAAGAAGTCGAAGGCCATCTCGTCGCGGTGCAGCTTCTGCGCCGTCTCGCCCGGCTCGACCGAGATGATCTGGGTCAGGTGCAGCTGCACCGCGCTGGCATGCGCGAGGAAGTGCCCGACTGTCTCTACGACCAACGCATGCATCACCAGCGGGCGAGTCGACGGGCAGCGGGCCACCAGCGCGCCGGTACGGCGGGTGAAGCGACCGTCGTAGGTGTCACGTCCCGCCGCCGATGCCTCGATGTAGGGCAGAGCCTCAGCCTCCAGCCGATCCAGAAGCGCCGGGTCGGCGACATCGTCGACGATGGCATATCCAAAGCTGCGGATGTGCTCGCTCACCTCTACGGGATCAACATCGGCAGGGAAGTGGTCCAGCCCCACGGCGGGCATCGTAGGCCATTCGAAATTGATGTCGAGAATGTGCCTGTAAGGGGCGCCTTCGTCACCAATCAGCGCGGAGGCACCGTCTAGCCTCGCTCGCATGCCGCCAGCCGCACCTGCAGCCACCCGGCTGGTGATCCATGCCGACGATGTCGGCATGAACCACGGTGCCAACCGGGCCTTCATCGAACTGTCCCGCTTCGGCACGATCACCGCAGGCTCGGTGATGGTGCCGTGCCCGTGGTTCAGCGAGATCGCCGAAGCCGCCGCGGGGGATGACAGCCTCGACTGCGGTGTGCACCTGACCCTCAACTCGGAGATGACCCACTACCGGTGGGGACCGATCACCCGGCCCGGCGCCTCCTCGGGACTCCTCGACAGCGACGGCTACCTTTGGCCCGATGTGGCCTCGGTGCGCCGCCACGCCCATCCCGACGCCGTGGAGGCCGAATGGCGGGCCCAGGTAGAGCGGGCGCAGGCCGCGGGAATCGACGTGACCCACCTGGACACCCACATGGGCTCGGCCCTCGCGCCCGAATGGTGCGACCGTTACGTGGCCCTCGGCATCGAATTACAGGTCCCAGCGTTGATCACGGGAGCGCTGAGCGCCTACGGCCCCATGAACCATCTCGCCGGGGCGGGCCACGGCCCCTTCCGGGAGGCGGTGGCCGAGGCAAGATCCGCGGGCATGCCGGTGTTCGACGAGGTGCTGGAGACCGACTTCAAGCGCCCCCGAGACCAGCCAGCCGACTACGAGGCGATGCTCGGCGGCCTCGACACCGACCTCGTGTACTGCGCCTTCCACCCCAACGCGCCCGGCGGCGCCGAGATCGAGGTGATCGAGCCCGCCAAGTTCCATGTCCGCACCGACGAGTACGAGTTGTTCGGCACCACCCAGTGGAAGGAATGGCTCGGGTCCCGTCCCCTGACCCTCACCACCATGCGAGAACTGCGGGAGGTCTGGCGCACTCCGGACAGCTGACAGGAATCGGCTTGCGGACGAGCCCCGGTCTGTGGTTAGAGTCAGCGGCCGGCCCCGCACGCCGCAGGCGGCGGGCTCGACCCCCTGGGTCGGAGCGCCCGGACTAAGCCTCGCTCCCTTCGCTGCTGCCGAAACCGCCGCAGCATTCCCCCCACGCGAAAGGAGCTCGCGCATGACTTCACCCGCCCCTACGGCCGGAGCCCTCCAGATCGCAGCCGCGCTGGTGTTCCACCTCCCGGGTGCCCGGCTCGAGCTGTCCACCAGCAACGGCCTGCACTGCACTATCGGACCGATGACCGACCCCCAGTGCACGCTGCATCCGGCTGAGTTCCGCGAGCTGGTCCTGGCTGCCGGCAACTACCGGCTGCTGGGAACCATGCTGGGAATCGCCCTGACGGATGAGCCGACACTGACCCTCACCTCCTCCGGGGACGACGTCGAGCACCTCGGTGGAGGCCTGTACCGCGTCACGGGCCGCGAGGCGGTCTCGTATGCCTTCACGACCTCGCTGTCAGCTCACCATGTCGACACCCTGCTCTCGAGCCTCGACAGCTCCCCGGCAGAATGCTGTGCCCGCACCGACGACCACGATGGCGGATTGACGGTGTGCGTGAACCTCGTCCAGGACGACGGCCTCGGGGTCACTCTGGTCGCCATGAGCTCCCCGAGCGCCGTGAAGACAGCCTGCGTCGAGGCGGTGGCCGCGGCGGCCGCCGCCAAGTGCCTGGTCGCGGAGATGGAGCGGTTGACCAGCTCCCAGCCTTCGCCGGGATGAGTACCGGGCTGCTCAGCCGTTGGGGAGCAGGACGGTGCGGGCCTCGGCGCCGGTCTTTAGGGCGTCGAAGGCGCCCTGCAGGCCGTCGAGGCCGGCGGTGCGCGAGATCATCTCGTCGAGCTTGAGACTGCCCCGTAGATAGAGGTCGGCCAGCATCGGGAAGTCCTTGCGGGGGCGGGCACCCCCGGCCCGGATGCCGAGCAGGCTCTTGTTCTGGTGCAGGTCGAGGAACGGGTACGTGACCTTCGCCCCCAGATCCGGCACTCCGACGGCGCACACGTTGCCGCCGGGGCGGGTCATGGATATGGCCTGGGCCAGCAGCGCGGTGCTGCCCACCACCTCGAAGGCGTGATGCACCCCGGCCGGGCACAGCGACTTGACTGCGGCCACCGGGTCGAAGTCCTCGCCTTCGGCGAGCAGGAAGTCGGTGGCGCCGAAGTCGCGGGCCAGCGCCTCCTTGGCCGCCACCCGGTCGATGGCGATGATGGCGGAGGCGCCCACCAGCCGGGCGGCCTGGATCACGTTGAGGCCGACCCCGCCGGCGCCGATCACGGCGACGGTGTCGCCGATCTGCACCCGGGCCCGGTTGAACACCGCGCCGGTGCCGGTGACCACCCCGCAGCCGATCAGCGCAGCCGCGGCCAGCGGCATCGCCGCCGGGACCGGGATGCACTGGTTCTCGCTGACCACGGTCTGCTGGGTGAACGCGCCGATGTTGGCGAAGTTGTAGACGGGCCGCCCGTTCTCGGCGTAGGGCTGGCTGAGCGATCCCAGCGCCACATTGGTGCAGTTGCCGGGATCGCCGCCCTCGCAGTCCGGGCAGTGACCGCAGTTGCCGAAGGTGGACAGGATCACGTGGTCGCCCACCTCGCAGTAGGTGACGGCCGAGCCCACCTCGACCACCACCCCGGCCGCCTCGTGTCCGGGCACCAGCGGGGTGGGCATGTAGTACTTGCCGAGCACGCAGCTCAGGTCGCTGCCGCACACCCCGGCGGCCCGGATCTCGACCCGCACCTGGCGGGGCGCCAGCGAGCCGACGAGCTCCAGGGCGTCGGACAGGCGGACAGTGTCCTCTCCTGCGCCCTCGAGTATCAGTCCTTGCACCGGTGTCCCCTCTGTCTCGCGGCGGTTCGGTGGAAAGGGTCCTATCAGATGTGGGCCTTCATGCGCTCGGCGGCGTTCCATCGTTCGGCCGCGGCGATGGTGCCCTCCAGCATCGCCTTGAAACGGCGATGGAAGCGGAACTCCTCGCCGAATTGAACCGTCTCCATGTAGGGAACATGCGAGACCGACACCCAGAAGAAGGCGGCCCACGCCAGATCCTCGGCCAAGTCCTCGGTGCTCCACTGGGGCCCGCCGGCCGCGGCCAGCTCCCGACGGTAGTGGTCGAGCAGGTCGGGCTCGCTGGAGAGTGTCTCCTCGTTGTGGCTGGCCATCAGCAGCCAGCCCAGATCCATCCCGGGGAACGACCGCATCGGCGACTGCCAGTCGACTATCACCGGGCCGTCGTCCCGGAACAGGACGTTGTCCAACTCGTAGTCCTGGTGGATGAGCGTCCAGGGTCGCTGGGCGAAGCGCCCGAGCCACCCCGGGACGTCGGCCAGGAAGACATCCGCCATCGCGGCGAGCTCGTCGGAGTGGTACTGCGGGTACTGCTCGCGCATGTTGCGCCAGCTCTCCTGCGTGCGCGGGATGCCCGCCAGCAGCGACGGAGCGGTCCAGTCGATCAGCCAGTCCTGCGTGTTCAGCGTCTCGTCCATCCAGTAGGCGCCGTGCATCCCGGCCAGGTCGCCGACCAGCGTGCGCATCCGCTCGAAGGTGGTGCCGTCGAGGATGTCGCCCTTGCTGGCCGGGTGGATCCGCTCGATGACCAGCGTGGCGGCGTGGGTCTCGGGGTCGAACAGGTTGACGAAGCACTTGGGGATGCTGATGTTCGTGCGGGCCGCCACCTGCGCCGCCAGGTGGTCGTAGAAGCCGTTCTCGCGCTGGTAAGACAGCATCACCGCAGCGTTCTGGCGGGCGAACTCGTTGTCCTGGGGGCACTTGGCCACGAACTCGTCCGGCAGGTCGGTGTCGTCGGCGTAGCTGACGGACACGATCACAACCTCACCCATCGCGCCCAGAAAGTCGTCCATGGGGCGCACCTCCACCGCGGTCACCGGCGGCGGGGAGTGTCCCGCCTCCGCGAGTGCACTCTCCAGCCATTGCGGAGTCATTGCCGACAGTGAATTGAGGATCTCGGTCATCGGTTCTCCCCGGTGTCCGGCACCCACCCAGGGGTGCGTTTGTTGAGGAATGCGTCCATGCCCTCGGCCGCCTCGTCGCCGGCGAACAGCTCTGCTGAGAGCCGCCCGGTCCATTCGCGAGCGTCTTCGAAGGTCAACTCAGGGACTCGATCCAGGAGCCGCTTGGCCGCGGCCAGCGCAGACGGCCCTCCCTGGAGCAGGTCGGCCACTACCGACTCCACCTCGGAGTCGAGGCTCTCGGCGGGCACAGCCGTGTTGATCAGGCCCAGGCGGGCTGCCTCGGAGGCACTGAACCGGTTGCCTCGCAGGAAGGCCTCGGTCGCCTCTGAGCGGCGCATCTTGGGCAGGCAAAGCACCGAGATCATGGCTGGTGCGACCCCCACCCGCACCTCGGTGAACCCGAACCGGGCGTCGTCGCGGGCGACCGAGATGTCCATGGCTGCGGCCAGGCCCATCCCGCCAGCCACACAGTGCCCGGCGATTCGTCCCACGTAGGGCTTCCCGGATTGCCGGAACCGCCCGAAGAGGTCGCTTGCCCGGGCGGTGACGGGGTTGCCGCCCGTCTGCGGGCTGGAACTCTCACGCAGGTCGGCCCCGGCGCAGAACACCCGTCCCGAGTTGGTGAGCACGATCACACGCACCGCTGGGTCGGCCTCAGCCTCGTCGAGCGCAGCGGTGAGGTCGGCCAGCAGGCGGCGGCTCAACGCATTGCGGTTGGCCTCGTCGGCCAGGGTGACCGTGACCACGCCGCGGTCGTCGCGGGACGTCTCGACCAGGCTCACGACCGGCTCCGGGCCGTCTGCGCCTGTTCGCGGCGCTCACGGGCGGGGGAAGGGCCATCGGTGGGCGGTCCGGCGAAGGCCTGGGCCTTGTACAGCCAGTCGTTGGCGTGTTCGCCGGTCACCTCCAGGGCTGTGTCGGCGACATGGCGGCGCTGGGTCACCACCAGGCAGAAGTCGAGGGCCGGTCCGGTTGCCGAGTTGTCGCCGGCTGCGGCGGCGTCTCCCCAGGTCCATGTGTCTCCTGAGGGCGCGGTCAACTTCACCCGCACGTCCCCCTCGGGGGCGGGCTCGCCCCGGTTGGTATAGGTCCAGACCCGGGTGATGCAGCCCAGTTGGGCGATGTGCCGGAGCCGGTGGGTGGGTTCGCGGTGCGCGCCCACGGCGTCGCATACGTCGGTTCCGTGGGCCCAGGCCTCCATCAGGCGGGCGGTGACGAACGACTTGGCCCCCATGGAGGGGCCGTACCAGGTCACCCGATCGCGCTCGCCGAGCGTGCCGGCCGCCTGAGCCAGTTCAGCGCGCCCCCGCCGCCAGCGTTCCAAGCGCTCCGAGGGGGCCAGACCGCGGAACTCGCCCAGTGTGAAGTCGTCGCCTGAGGTCTCACTCACCAGCGACGCCTCCATCAGCCTGCCCGCCTCCGTCGAGAACGCCTCGGGGTCGCGGATAGCGAGGGCAGCCGCCCGGTCGAAGTAGCGCAGATGGCCGATCTGGTCGGTCACCGACCAGCGGGGGCTGGGGGTGGGAAGGTCCCAGTCCGGGCCGCTGAGGGGTGCCACGATCTCGTCGAGGCTTGCCTGCTCGTCAAGCAGGTCCTCCAGCAGATCGGCGAGGTTCACAGTCGGCTAGTTCCTTCCTAGGAAGATAGCTTCCTAGGAAGATACCTTAGTATCCCGCGGCGCGTGGTCTGAGCCTCTTTGTAGGGACTCGGGAACATCGACCACCCGAGCCCGGAGCCATTCGCCGAGGCTCTTGGCCTGCGGGTCCGGCCGGTCCGAGGCGGCCACCCCGTCGCCCAGAAGGCCGTGGATCACGAAGTTGAGCGACCAGATGTTGGGGAGCCGGTGCCGATCCACCAGCAGCGGGCCGGCCTCGGGGAGCAGCTCCCGCAGCCGGTCGGTGCTCAGAAAGCCGTCGAGCCATTCGAAGACGTCGCCGGACCGGGCGAACACTCCCAGGTTGGCGTTGCCACCTTTGTCCCCGGAGCGGGTGCCGACCACCCGTCCCAGCGGCGACGGCGACGCGGGGCCCCAGTCACGATCGCCCGCAGGTGGGGCAGGGGGCGGGATCGGCGCAACCGGCTCATCGGTGCGCGGCACGGGATCGACGACCGTGCGCTCGCCATCGAGAAACGTGACGTACTGAGGCACCACCGCGGCGGGCACAGTGGCGGGCCGGTAGATGCCGAAGGCCCTCGGCCGGGCGGCCGATCCGGGTGAGAACATGCCCGGGATGGTGGCCAAGGCCAACTCGTTCATGGCGTCGGACAGCGTGCGCCCGAGGCGGTCCTCGTGATGGTCGAACACGCTGAGCCGCCACACCGCGGTGGCTTCCTCGTTGGTGGCCGGGTCGGCCTTGTCGGTTCGCACGACCCGCTCGGTGACCTTGGCGTAGTCGCCGGGATCGTGGGGGCAGGCCCGCCAGAAGGCGTCGTGCACCAGAGCGGCCTTGGCGTCGATGTCGAGCCCGGTGAGTCCGACGTTGATCTCGCTGCGGTAGCCGCCGAGCTCGTTGGTGGCGACCTTGAGGGTGGGCGGGGGCGGCTCACCCCGCACCGAGTCCATGAGCACCCGGTCGGGACCGGCCTGCGTGAGCCGGATGGTGTCGAAACGGGTGGTCACATCGGGCCCCAGGTAGCCGGGGGCGTCGATCTCGTAGAGAAGCTGGGCCGTGACCGTCCCGACCGTGACCGCGCCGCCGGTGCCATCGTGCTTGCCGATCACCGAGGAGCCGTCAGCCGCGATCTCGGCCCACGGGAAACCGGTGCGGTCCATGCCGTCGACCTCGGTGAAGAACGAGTAGTTACCGCCGGTGGCCTGCGTGCCGCATTCGATCACGTGCCCGGCTGCCACCGCGCCGGCGAGGGCGTCCCAGTCGTCGATCGCCCAGTCGTGGTGCCAGGCCGCGGGGCCGCAGGCCACCGCGGCGTCGGTGACCCTGCCGGTCACCACGATGTCGGCGCCGCGGCGAAGGGCCTCGGCGATGCCCCACCCGCCTAGGTAGGCGTTGGCGGTGATCAGCTTGTCCGTGTCGACCATCGGCTTGCCGGTCGTGAAGGAGTGAAGCGTCACCGTGTCGGCCCCGTCGGGATCCAGCCGCGGCATGAGATCGTCCCCGTCCACACACGCGATCCGCGGTGCCAGACCCAGGCGGTCGGCCACCTCGGCAACCGCCTCGGCACAGCCCCGGGGATCCAGCCCGCCCGCGTTGGACACCACCTTGATGCCCCCGTCCAGACAGGCGCCCATCACCTGCTCCATCTGCCTGACGAAGCTGCGGGCGTAGCCGCCACCAGGGCGCCTCTCTCGGGTCCGGGCCAGGATCAGCATGGTCAGCTCGGCCAGCCAGTCACCGGTGAGGACGTCGATGGGCCCGCCCTCCACCATCTCGGCCGCAGCCGACAGGCGGTCGCCGTAGAAGCCGGAGCAGTTGGCGATCCGGATCGGCTCAGCCATCGGGGGTCCTGGCCGCGTCGAAGACCAGCAGCGGGGTGCCGTTGTCGACCTGGTCACCCGCAGCGACCAGCACTTCGGTCACCGTGCCATCACAGGGGGCACTGACGTGGTGCTCCATCTTCATGCCCTCCATCACCACCAGGGTGCTGCCCGCGGTCACTTGGTCGCCGGCCTGAACCCGAACCTCCACGATCACACCCGGCATGGGCGCGGCGAAGCCCCCGGTCGCTGGGCCGCCCTCGGGAGCACCGAAGCGGGGCAGGACCGTCACCGTCACCGTCTCGGAGTCGCCGGTGAGGTGCACCCGGTCACCGTCGACGGCCACCGCGTAGCCGATGCGGCGGCCGGACCACTCGAAGTCGAGCGTCTCCGGCGACCAAGCTGCGATCCTTGCCGGAGCCTCGGTCGCGGAGTCCCCGCACTCGGCCCGGACCACGAAGGTGCCGTCCCGCTGCGGCCGGTAGGAGACGACGACCTCGACGGGCCCTGCGGCCGTCTCGACTGCCAACTCGACCCGTTCGGGCGGGAGGCGGCCATGGCGCCAGCCGCTGGGGATCCATCCCAGAGTCCGGGCCTCGCTCCTCTCGACGGCCTGGAGCCACAAGGCGGCCGCGGACGCGGCCCGCTGGCAGTCAGCCACCGGCACAGCGGGCGCCCGGCTGGGGTCGGCTCGCTCGATGAAGTCGGTGGTGGTGTCGCCAGCCAGGAACGCCTCCGAGCGCAGAGCGGACGCCAGGAAGTGCCGGTTGGTGGTCACACCGGCAATGTGAAGGCGCTCGAGAGCCAGGGCCAGCCGTCCGGCCGCCTCGGCCCGGGTGGGTGCGTGAGCAATGACCTTGGCCAGCATCGGGTCGAAGTCGAGCCCGACCTCGCTGCCGGCCTCGACGCCGCTGTCCCAGCGGACGGCCGGGTCGGCCGGAGGAGCGAAGGCGGCCAGGGTTCCCACCGCGGGCAGGAAGCCGGCCGCAGGATCCTCGGCGTAGAGCCGGGCCTCGATGGCGTGGCCTCCATAGGCGATGTCAGCCTGCCCGTATCCCAGCGGCTCTCCGGCCGCGACCCGCAGCTGCTCGCGGACCAGGTCGATGCCGGTGACCTCTTCCGTCACCGGGTGCTCCACCTGCAGGCGGGTGTTCACCTCCAGAAAGAAGAACTCGCCCGTGTCGTCGTCGAGCAGCAGCTCCACCGTGCCGGCCGAGCAGTAGCCGATCGCCTTGGCCAGCCGCACCGCGGCGTCGCCCATAGTGGACCGCAGCGCGTCATCGACTGCGGTGGAGGGAGACTCCTCGATGATCTTCTGGTGGCGGCGCTGGATCGAGCACTCACGCTCGCCGAGGTGGACCACGTTGCCGTGGGTGTCACCCAAGACTTGGACCTCGATGTGGCGGCACCGCCGTAGGTAACGCTCGAGGAACAGGGTGTCGTCGCCGAAGCCGCCGAGTGCCTCGCGTCGGGCCGCAGCCACGGCTTCGGGCAGATCGGCGGGATCTGACACGAGGCGCATACCCTTGCCGCCCCCGCCCGCGGCCGCCTTGACCATGAGCGGGAAACCGACATCGCCCGGTTCTGCCGGGTCCTCGGATGACGGCAGCGTGGGCACGCCCGCGGCCTCGGCCGCAGCCTTGGCCGCCAGCTTGTCGCCCATGGTCTCGATTGCTTCCGGGGCCGGGCCGACCCACGCCAGGCCGGCGGCGACAACGGCTCGGGCGAAGCCGGAGTTCTCGGCCAGGAATCCGTAGCCGGGATGGACGGCATCCGCTCCGGCCGCAACTGCGGCAGCTACGACCGCTTCAGCGTCGAGGTACCCGGCGGGGAGCCGCAGGGCCACATCGGCCTCGGTCACGAACGGCGCATCCGAGTCGGCATCGGAGAACACGGCCACGCAGCGCATGCCGATGGCTCGCGCCGTTCGGAAGACCCGTCGGGCGATCTCGCCCCGATTGGCCACTAGCAGCGTGCCGATGGCGCTCACAGCTGCCCCCCACGCGAACTGGCAGCAGAATGCACGCCATCCGTGCACAACGCTGCCAATTCGGTGCGGCGAGGCATGGTGGGCGACGGGCTCATAGCCGGAACACTCCGTAACCCTCGGCGCCGGTGATCGGCGTGTTGCCGACTACCGACAGGCACATGCCCAGCACGTTGCGGGTGTCGCGGGGGTCGATGATGCCGTCGTCGCTGATGGCGCCGGTGGCCCGCAGCGCCAGCGAGCCCCGCTCCTGGATGGCCTCGGCCTGGGCCACGATGCGGGCGTCCTCCTCCTCGTCGAAGGGCTCGCCCTTGCGGGCCGCTCGGGCCCGGCGCACCTGCGACATGACCCCGGCGATCTGCTTGGGACCCATCACCGCCACCTTGGCGGTGGGCCATAGCCATGTGAAGCGGTTGCCGAAGGCCCTCCCAGACATGCCGTAGGTGCCCGCCCCGTAGGACGAGCCGATGATCACGGTCAGGTGAGGCACCGTGGAGTTGGTGACCGCGTTGATCATCTGCGAGCCCTTCTTCACCATGCCGTCGGCCTCGTAGTCCCGCCCGACCATGAAACCGGTGATGTTCTGCAGGAACACCAGCGGGATGTCGACTTGGTTGCACAGCAGGATGAAGGTGGCGCCCTTCTGGGACGAGTCGGGATAGAGCACGCCGTTGTTGGCCAGGATCCCCACCGGGTAGCCGCAGATCGAGGCCCAGCCGCACACCAGGGTGGTGCCGTAGCGGGCCTTGTACTCCTCGAAGCGGGAGCCGTCCACCACCCTGGCGATCACCTCGCGCATGTCGAAGGGCTGGCGCAGGTCCCGGCTGACCAGCCCGAGCAGCTCCTCGGGATCGTGCACGGGCGGGTCGGCGACCATGGTGGGGCCCGGATGGGGCTTGCGGTGGTTGAGATGCGAGACGACCTCGCGGCACATGCGGATGGCGTCCATCTCGTCGGTTGCGAAGTAGTCGCCCAGCCCGGAGACCTCGGCGTGCAGGCGGGCTCCCCCCAGCGTCTCGTCGTCGGACTCCTCGCCGGTGGCCATCTTCACCAGCGGCGGCCCGGCCAGGAAGATCTTGGACTGGTCGGCCACGACGATGTTGTAGTCGGACAGGCCCGGCTGGTAGGCGCCCCCCGCGGTGGACGATCCGAACACGACGCACACCGTGGGTATGCGCATCTTGGACAGCTCGATCATCTCGTAGAAGAACCGGCCCGACTCCGCGAAGTGGGTGGTCTGGACCCGGCTACTGCCCCCGCCGGTGAACTCTGAGCCGCCCCCTTCGCGCCCGCCGAGGCGGAGGTCTGCGCCGGCGGACTCCACGAAGCTCACATAGGGGATGCGGTTGTCGTGGGCGATCTCGAGGGCCCGCATCCACTTCTTGCTGGCGTAGGGCGTCAGCGCGCCGGCCAGGACACTGGGGTCGTTGCCCATGATCACGCACTCGGTTCCGCCGATCACGCCGATGCCGACCACCATCCCGCCTCCCATGGTGTAGTCGGAGTGGTAGGCGGCCAGCGCGCTGATCTCCAGGAACGGGCTGTTGGGGTCGATCACGTTGGCGATGCGCTCCCGGATGGGCAGCTTGCCCCGCCTGCGCAGGCGCTCCATCGACGCAGTCCCCCCGCCGGCGTCGGCCTCGTCGAGCAGTTCCTCGATCTCGGCGAGCTGCTCCAGCACGTCCGCGCGGTTCTGGAGGAACGTCTCACTGCTCGTGTTCACCGCGGTCGGCAGCGCGGGCGCCAGCAGCCTCGGCATGCCGGTCGATGCGCCCCCGTCGATCCTCACCGCAGAGAAACTACCGGCCCGGGGCTGCGACACCGGCTACGCGTCCGCGTGTAGGAGGATCGGATCGATCCGCTCGGCCTCATAGCCTTCGAGCATGGGTATGGCGGTGCCGTTCCCGGAGACGCTGCCAGCGGGTTACGAGTGGTTCGACGACGAGCCGGTCTTCGATCCGGATCGTCACCTGCAGCTCGAGGAGCCCCACCAGGTGGTCATGCTCGCGGACCTCGGCTACGGCAACGACGAGATCTCCACCAAGGCCACCCCGGTAGCAGCCTCGTCACCGTTCCGGGTGCTCAGCGACGAGGGCGCGGCAGTCATGCTTGAGGTCGCCCGGCGACTGCGGCCCTTCGCCCGGCCTGCCGGCAACCGGATCGAGCGGATGACCCGCAGCGGCTGCTACCGGTCGCGCTGGCTGCGCGACCTGTGCACCAGCCAGGACGTGTGCGACCATCTCGAGCGCATCTACGGGACCGCCATCGCGCCCCATCCGATGCCGGTTCACCTGGGCCACATCAACTACGAGCCGTCCCGCCTCGAGGCGGCCGTCGACAAGTGGCACCACGACACCCTCCCGCTCGACTACGTCATGCCGGTGACCGATCCGGCCCGGGTGCCGGGCGGGCGGTTCGAGTACTTCCTGGGCACCAGGCAAGAGGCCGCCGCGCTGGCGGCCGAGGGTCGCACCCCGCCGCCCGAACGCGTGGTGGCGCCCGAGTTCGGGGGACCGGGCTACGCCATCGCCCTGCACGGCGACATGGTGGTCCATCGGGCCGCTCCACTGGACGCGCTGGCCGAGCGGATCTCTATGGTGAACGGCTACGTGGCGCTCGACACCGCGATCGACGATCAAAGCCGCACCGCCGACCTGATCATCGTCGACGACCACGAGACGCTGTGGACCGAATGGGCCAAGACGGCCGCCTGGCGGTCCAAGGGACGGCTCTCCAGCGTGATCGACGGCCTCGAGTTCACCAGCGACCGCGACGCGGTGATCGCCTCGCTGGAAGCGGCCGTGAGCGATGTGCAGCGAGCCATCGACGAGATGCGGGCCGGCGCGAGGATGACGGAGCACTACGGCGGCTGAGCCCTGGGCCCGTGTCCGCCAACTCGGGTGGGGGATTGCCGCGGCGGTGTCATGATGGGCGCCATGACTGACACCGCCGACACGAGCGTGGTGGACTTCCACTTCGACGTGCTGTGCCCCTGGGCCTACCAGACGTCCAAGTGGATCCGGGACGTGCGGGCCCAGAACGGGCTGGAGATCAACTGGCGCTTCTTCAGCCTGGAGGAGATCAACCTGTTCGAGGGCAAGAAGCACCCTTGGGAGCGGTCCTGGTCCTACGGCTGGTCGCTGATGCGCATCGGCGCGGTGCTGCGCCGCGACAGCATGGACCACCTCGACGCCTGGTACGAGCGCTCGGGCCGTGCCCTGCACGAGGAGGGCCTCCGGGTCCACGACCCCGATGTGGCCCGCGAGCTGCTCGGCGAGATCGGCCTCGACCCTCAGACAGTGGACATCGCCCTGGACGACCCCACCACCCACGACGAGATCCGGGCCGAGCACGATCGGGTGGTGGCCGCGGGCGGCTTCGGTGTGCCGACGCTGTTCTTCGGCGACCAGGCGCTGTTCGGTCCCGTGCTGATCGACCCGCCTACCGGCACCGAGGCGCTGCGCCTGTGGACTGCGGTGACCGCATGGCTGGAGTTCCCCCACCTCTACGAGATCCAGCGGCCCAAGTCCCGCCGCGACGAGCAAGTCATCGCGGACGTGTTCCGCCCCTACATCGAGGCCCGCGACTGGGTGAGCATCAACCGGGGCGAGGTCATCACCTTCGACCGTTCCTAACCGCGGGCAGGAAGCCTCCGAAGTGGACCAGGACCAGATCGAGCGACTGATCGGGGCATCCGATCTCCCCAGCCTGCTCGCGGCGCTGGCCCACGCCACCGGCGACCCCGACCTTGCCCCGTCGGATCTGTGGCTCGACCCGGCCCGAGCCCTGGAGCCCGAGGATGGATGGGACGCCGACCAGCTGAAGCGGGCCCGTGCCCTGGTATCCGCTGGCCTGGCCCGGCTGGGCGCATCCGAGGCCGGCGAAGACCGGGGGCCTGACGACTCCCTGGTGCCGTCCCTGATCGACTGGCTGACGGGCGCAGACCTGGACGACGGCTACCGGCGGATGCTGGCCGAGGAGCTGGCGGTGACCGGTGACCTGCGCATCCCGGAGCAGATCAGGTCGGGGGAGTGGCCGCCCCGAGCCGCGAGCGACCATCCGGTGGCCGTCATCGGAGCAGGCATGTCGGGCATCCTGGCCGCCCACCGGCTCAAGCAGGCCGGTGTCGACTGCGTGGTGCTCGACAAGAACAGCGACGTGGGCGGAACCTGGCTGGAGAACACCTATCCGGGCTGCCGGGTGGACGTGTTCAACCACGTGTACTCCTACTCGGGCGAGCAGCGCCCCGACTGGCCCGAGTACCACTCCAGCCAGCCGGTGCTGCTGGACTACTTCCGCGGCTGCGCCCAGCGGTGGGGGATACGGGACCGGATCCGCTTCGGAGTCCGGGTCGAGTCACTGGAATGGGACGGCAGCGCCCGCCGCTGGGTGATCCGGCTCGAGACGGGCAGCGGGACCGAGGAGATCACCGCCGGCGCGGTGGTGTCGGCGGTGGGCCAGCTCAACCGTCCCTTGATGCCCGACATCGAAGGCGCCGGCAGCTTCGCCGGAGAGCAGTTCCATAGCTCGTCCTGGCGCCACGACATCGACTGGCAGCGCCTGCGGGTGGCCGTCATCGGCACGGGAGCGAGCGCCCTGCAGTTCATCCCTCACCTGGTCGAGCTAGCCGACCACGTGACCGTGTTCCAGCGGACCCCGCCGTGGCTGATCCCCCGGCCCGTCTACCACGAGCCGTTGGCCGAGGGGCTGCTGAGGCTGTTCGAGCTGGTGCCCGGCTACGCCCACTGGTTCCGGCTGCGGCTGTTCTGGTGCACCCACGAGGGCACTGTCGGCGCCCTGCGGCGCGACCCGGCGTGGGACGGGCCCCTCGAGCGGGCGGTCAGCCCCCGCAACGACGAGGCCCGGAAGCTGCTGACCATGTACCTGGAGCATCAGTTCGGCGACCGCCCCGACCTGCTGGCCAAGGTGGTGCCCGACTACCCGGTGGGCGCCAAGCGGGTGGTGCTCGACAACGGGATCTGGGCCAGCACGCTGAAGCGGCCCAACGTCGAGCTGGTCAGCGACGGCATCGCCCGCATAGAGCCGGACGGCGTGAGGGGGTCGGACGGCCGGCTGCACTCCGCCGATGTGATCGTGTACGGAACCGGGTTCCGGGCCTCGGAGTTCCTGATGCCCATGCGGGTGACCGGGCGGGACGGGGCCGATCTGCACGAGACCTGGAACGGCGACGCCCGGGCCTACAACGGCGTATGCATTCCCGGCTTCCCGAATCTCTTCTGCCTGTACGGCCCCAACACCAACATCGTGGTCAACGGCAGCATCATCTACTTCGCCGAGTGCGCCGCCCATTACGTGGTGGAGTGCCTGCGCCTGCTGGCCGAGCGGGGCGCGACAGCCATGGACTGCCGGCCCGACGCCTACGAGCGCTACGCCGCTCGCATGGACGAGCACAACTCCCAGATGGCGTGGGGCATATCGCCGGTCAACAGCTGGTACAAGAGCGCCAGCGGACGGGTGGCCCAGAACTGGCCCCTGCCGCTCATCGACTACTGGCGCCAGACCCGCCGCCCCGACCCGGACGACTTCGAGCTCCTGTAGAGCGGCTAGCCCGTGTTGCGCATGCCAGCGGCCACTCCGTTGACCGTCAGCAGCAGGGTTCTCAGCAGACGCTCATCGGTGTCGGGGCTTCCGGCCCGCCTGCCGCGATAGCGGGCGAGGAGGTCGACCTGAAGCACGTTGATCGGGTCGAGATAGGCGTCGCGTACCGCCAGCGCCCGGCGCAGGATGGGCAGGTCCTCGAGCAGGCCCCGGCCGGTGAGCGCGGTCACCTCGGCCACGGTCCGCTCGTACTCGGCGCACACCGCGTCGAAGTGGCAGTGAAGGGCCGGATCGACCAGCGTGGCCACATAGTGGTGGGCAATGGCCAGATCGGTCTTGAACAGCGTCATCTCCACGTTGGACACGAAGGTGCGGAAGAACTGCCACGACTCGTACATGTCGTCGAGGTCGGGTCCCATGCCTTCAGCACGGGCCGCGGCCAGCCCGGCTCCCACACCGAACCAGCCGGGCACGATCTGGCGGGACTGCGTCCAACCGAACACCCAAGGGATGGCCCTCAGCCCGTCGATGCCGTCGTCAGCCGCGCCCCGCCGGGCGGGGCGGGAACCGATGTTCATCTCGGCCAACTCCTCGACCGGAGTCGACGTGCGGAAGTACTCGACCAGGCCGGAGGCCTGCAGGAAACCCCGGTAGGCGCCGTAGGCCGAGTTGGAGGCGACCTCCATGACGGCGTCCCACCGGCTGGTGACTTCGGGAGCGTGGCGAGGGGACCGGTGCGCCAGCGAGGCCTCGACCACGGCCGCGAAGGCCAGGTCGAGGTTGCGGTGGGCCAGCCGGGGCAGCCCGTACTTGTCGGCGATCACCTCGCCCTGCTCGGTTACCTTGACCGCGCCGCTCACCGCGCCGGGCGGCTGGCCCAGGATGGCTGCATGGGTGGGCCCTCCACCCCGCCCGACGGTTCCTCCCCGGCCGTGGAACACCGTCATCCGAACCCCGGTGGCGGCCGACACCTCGGCGATGGCCCTCAGGGCCTTGTGGATCTCCCACTGGGACGTGGTTATGCCGCCGTCCTTGTTGGAGTCGGAGTAGCCGACCATCACTTCCTGGACACCGTCCCGCAACTCGACGAGACGCCGGTAGGGCTCCACCGCCAGCAGCTCCCGGAGGACCCGGCCCGCGGCGCGCAGGTCGTCGATGGTCTCGAACAGGGGCACGAAACCCAGCCGGGCGACCCCAGCGCCCAGATCCAGCAGCCCGGCCTCCCTGGCCAGCACCGCCGGCGCCAGCAAGTCGTCGGCTCCCCGGGTCATCGACACGATGTAGCTCTGGACGATCTGATCGCCCCGCAGATCCATCTGGCGCCGCAGCACCCGGAACAGTTCCAAGACGTCCTCGGCGCCATCCTCCAGGCACCGTCCCGGCAACGCCAGGGGACGGGGACCGGCCAGCTCCTCGGCGAGCAGCACGGCGCGCTCCGTGCCGGAAAGGCCGGCGTAGTCGATCCCCAGCGGCGCGAACAGCCCGTCCAAGGCCCGGTGGTGGCGCTCGGAGTGCTCACGGATGTCGAGGGTGGCAAGATCGAACCCGATCAGGGCCACGATGCGCCGGACCCGGGCCAGGCGGCCCCGGGCCAGAAGACCGCCCTGGTTGGCCTCCAGCGAGTGGGCGATCACCGCCAGATCCCGGGCCAGGTCGGCGGCTGATCCGTAGGCGGCCGGACCCGGCACCGGCTCGGCCGCCTCAAGGAGGCGCCGGTGGATGACCGCCAGTCTCTGGCGGTAGGGCTCGCCCGCGCTGAGCCGATCGAACCGTGCCGTCAGCTCGGGGAACTGCTCATGGTCGGCCGCGATCGCCTCAGCCAGTTCGGCGGATACTTCCCGCACGGCGAAGCTGACGCTCAGCTCCGACGACAGTCCCTCGATCTCCTCCACCAGGATGCGCAGGGCACGCTGACGCTGGAAGGCGAGCACCTCCACCGTGGTTTCCGGCGTGACGTTGGGATTGCCATCACGATCTCCTCCGACCCACGAGCCGAATCGGATGGGGGCACGGTCGGGGTCGAGTCCGCCGCCCAGCGAGGCCAGCACCGCGTCGATGTCGTCGAGCAGCTCAGGCATGCCCTCCACTGCGATCTCGGTCAGGAAGTACAGGATCGACCGCGCCTCGTCCACCGGGTCGGGACGCTGCCGGCGCAACTCGTCCGTCTGCCAGATTGCGTCGATCAACTCGTTGACCCGGCGGTCGGCCCGGCGCCGGGCCGTGGCGTCGGCCCCGGCATGGACCCGGTGCTCGATGAGGCTGGAGATCTCGGCCAGCTTGTCCAGGATCGACCGGCGGGACGCCTCGGTGGGATGGGCGGTGAACACCGGGCGTAGTTCGGCCGAGTTGACCGTCGTGACGATCTCGTCGTCAGCGAAGCCCATCTGACGCAACCGGCCCACCATCTCGCCGAAGCGGTTCGAGCCGGCCGCCTGCTTCTCGGTCAGGTCGTCGATGCGGTGAACCTGCTCGGCCGTGTTGGCCAGGTGGAAGTAGACCGTGAAGGCCCGGGCGAGAAGCCCGGCGTGGGCCACGTCCACATCGGCCAGCAGTTCGGCGAGGGCCGTGCTGTCCTCGTCGCTGCGCCGCAGTCCGCGAGCCAGGCCGCGCACCTGCTCCACTCGCGCCAGCAACTCGGGGCCGTGCTGGCGAGACAGCGCCTCTCCGAGCTGAGCGCCGAGGCGTCGGATGTCGCTGCGGAGCGCCGAATCGAGCTCGCCGAGCGGCCCGTCGAGCGAGGCCTCGGCCTGGTTGCCGTCCGACCCTGTTCCCATGCCGTCAGGCCGCCGCCCGGGTGCGGCGCAGCAGGGGATCGGCGAGCTTGAGGCCCCGGTCGGCCACGCTCAGGACCCGCGACGCCATGCCAGGGGTGTCGCCGTCGATGAGGTTGCCCATCACCTGGAGGGTGATGTTGGCCACCGCCTGGGTGCCCACGGCCAGGCGCAAGCCGTTGCGAAGGATCCATGGATGGCCGATGAGGAAGCTGAACCGCCGGCCGGTCCGCAGGAACCCGTCGAAGCGTTCGCCTATCACCCGGTCGTAGGCGCCGGGCGCGGTTGCCGGGTCCTCCAGGAACAGGTCGGCCAGCACCATCCCCGACTCCAGGCCGTAGTCGATCCCCTCGCCGTTCATTGGATTGATCAGCCCGGCCGCATCCCCTACCGCGGCCCACCCCGGCCCGTGGCGGCGGACCGCGCTCATCGGGAGCCTCCAGGCCCGGGGCCGCTCGAGGTAGTCGCCCAGTTCCCACTCGTCGGCCACAAGGTCCCGGTAGTCGTCCAATAGCCGGTTGAGGTTGAGCCTCCGGAATCCCTTCATGGTTGACATGGATCCGGCCCCGATGTTGACCGTGCCATCGCCGGCCGGGAACATCCACCCGTAGCCGGGAACCCATCCTCCCTCGGCTCCCCGCAGGGTGAGGCAGGCTTCCAGGTGCCGGTCGGCGTGGCGGGGGCTGGGCGCATAGGTGCGGATGGCGAGGCCGAAGGGCTCGGACTCGACCCGCTCCGCGCCCAGCAGGCGGGCCGCCGAGCCGGGCGCTCCGGTGGCCAGCACCACCATGTCGGCCAGGAACCGCTTGCCCCCCGCGGCGCTCTCGACGCCGACGACTGTGCCGTCATCGGAGAGGACCGGTATGACCTCGGTGTTCCACGCGATCTCGGCTCCAGCTGCCTGGGCCGCCTCGATGAGATGCTTGTCCAGCGCCCGGCGGGGCCACACCGCGCCGTGGGGACCGAACCGGTTGTTGGCGGGCCACAACAGCTCGCGCCGGGTTGTGCCTGCGATCATGCGCAGCCCGTCGATGCGGTGGGCCCCGTCGAGCTCTATGCCGAGCTCACCGAGAGCGGCCACTGCCCTCGGGGTGAGACCGTCGCCGCACACCTTGTCGCGACCGGGCGAGGCCTTCTCGAAGACGGTCACATGCGCACCGCCACGGGCCGCCCGAATGGCCGTGGCCGCGCCCGCGGGCCCGGCCCCGATCACCGCGATGTCGCGCCGGGTCGGGCTCATGGCGCCGCTCCACGGCACCCACCAGCGCAATGACGGAGCACCGGCACCCAGCCGCGCCGATCGCTAGTGCGCGTGGGGTCCGTGGCCGTGATGGCCGTGATGGCCGTGGTCGTGGCCGTAGCCAAGATGGCTGTGGTCGTGGTCGTGGCTGTGGCTGTGGCCGTGGCTGTGATGGTCGTGGCCGTGACCACGGCCGTGAGGGTCGTGACTGTGGCCGTGACCGTGATGGCCGTGGTCGTCGAGCACGATCATGCCGTGAGTGTGGTCGTGCTCGGCGTGGTCACCGAGCAGGCGGTCCCCGAAAGCCTCCCGCAGCCGCTCCTCGGTCAGCATCTCGTCGGGAGTCCCCGCCGCCACCAGACGGTTGGCCAGCAGCACCACCGAGTCGCAGTGCCGGGCCTCATCGAGATGGTGGGTGGTGATGATCACGATGGCGCCCCGCGACGAATACTCCTCGATCACGCCCAGGATCCGCTCCTGGCTGGGGATGTCCAGGCCGGTCACGGGCTCGTCGAGCATGATGACGTCAGGCTGGCCGGCCAGCACCTGGGCGATCCTCACCCTCTGTTGCTGGCCGCCGCTGAGATCGCCGAAACTACGGCTCGTGAACTGGTTCACGTCAAGCTGCTCGCCTGCCTTGCGCATCGCGGCCCGGTCCTCGCCTCTCAGCCGCCCGAGAAGCCCTCGCTTGCCGTAGCGGCCCATCGCCACCACCTCGCCCGCGGTTATCGGCATCCAGCAGGCAGGCAGGTGCTGGCACACGTAGGCCAGGTTCTCGGACATCCCGCTGACGCGCCCCGACGTTGGCTTCTGCAGGCTGGCGAGGCATTCGAGCATGGTCGTCTTGCCCGATCCGTTGACGCCCATTACCGCGGTGGCCGTGCCGGGCTCGAACGTGTGGGTCACGCCGTCGAGGGCGGTGACATGGTCGAACCGTACGGTGAGATCGGTGACCTCGACGGCGTTGACCATGGCGCCAACGGTATATTCCCCCCATGCCATCCTCCACCACGGCTGCGGCGGAGACCGTGGATTCGCCCGCGGCTTCCGGCGCCGAGCGGGCTGGCACCTCTGATCCGGCGTCCCGGGTCACCCCCGGAAGAGTGCGCATCGACCGGTACGGGCTCGACCTCGGGCCGTGGCTCCACCTGGCCGACGAGAGGGCTCGGCTGGCCCGACCCTCTTTCCGGCATATCGACGTGACGCCACAGGGCGCCACTGTCGGCGCCGAGGTGGGCGGCGTCGATCTGCGCTCCGACCTGGCCGATGAGGTGACCGCCGAGATCCGCCAGGCGCTGCTCGACTACAAGGTGCTGGTGTTCCGCGACCAGCCGATCACACCGGCCCAGCACGTGGCCTTCGCCCGCCGCTTCGGCGAACTGGAGATCCACCCGTTCATCACCGGGAACTCCGAGCATCCCGAGCTGGTGCGCTTCGAGAAGGGGGTCGACACGGGCGGCTTCGAGAACGGCTGGCATCACGACGTCACCTGGCGGGAGGTGCCCTCGATGGGGGCCATCCTGCACGCCATCCAGGTTCCGGCCACCGGCGGCGACACCCTGTTCAGCGACATGGGCGCGGCCTACGACGGCCTCGACGACGACGTCAAAGAGCGCATCGACGACCTGTTCGCGGTTCACGACTTCATGCTCGCCTTCAAGCACCAGGTACCCGAAGGGAAGATGGAGGAGTTCCGGGCCCGGTACCCGCAGGCCCGCCACCCGGTGGTGTGCACCCATCCGGAGACCGGCCGCAAGCTGATCTTCGTGAACTGCTACTTCACTTCACACATCGACCGGATGGACGAGTCCGAGGGCGTGGACCTCATCAGGCACCTGGCCGGGCAGGCCAGCGTGGTCGAGTACCAGTTCCGGGTCCGGTGGGAGCCCGACACCGTCGTCTTCTGGGACAACCGCTCGGTCCAGCACTATGCGGCCAGCGACTACTACCCGGACGTGCGGATCATGGAGCGGGCCAGCATCGTCGGCACCCGCCCGGCCTGACCGCACACTGTCAGGCATCGCAGACAAGAGCGCCGCCAGAGTTCTACTGTGGCGCCGATGGCGCCCCGGACCGACTGGAACCCGCTGCTGCGGGGCGAGTTCGACAAGCCCTACTGGCAACAGCTGCAGGACTTCGTTCGGGCCGAGCGGGCTCGCGGCCAGGTGTTCCCACCCCACGACGAGGTGTTCGCGGCCCTGCATCTCACCCCGCATGCCTCGGTCAAGGTCCTGATCCTGGGCCAGGACCCCTACCACGGCCCCCGGCAGGCCCACGGGCTGTGCTTCTCGGTGCGGCCCGGAGTGGTCAAGCCGCCGTCGCTGGTCAACATCCTCGATGAGCTGCACCACGACATCGGGGCGCCGGTGCCCAACCACGGCTCGCTGGAGCACTGGGCCCGCCAGGGGGTGCTGCTGCTCAACGCCACCCTCACGGTCCGGGCCCGCCAGGCCGCCAGCCACCAGCGGAAGGGCTGGGAGACCTTCACCGACGAGGTGATCCGGGTGGTCAACGGCAAGGATGAGCGGGTGGTGTTCATATTGTGGGGCGGCTCGGCCCGCCGCAAGCGAGCCCTGGTAGACACCAGCCGCCATGTCGTGATCGAGTCGGCCCACCCATCGCCGCTGTCGGCTTCGGGCGGATTCTTCGGCAGCCGGCCGTTCAGCCGGGCCAACGAGGCCCTCGTGGCCGCCGGTCGAGAGCCGGTGGACTGGGCCATCCCCGAGCTCTGACACGCCGCGGCCTGGAGGCCGAGTCGAGGGTCTGGTATTGCACTTGCGCGACGGGGAGGCACTCGATACCGTCCGAGTCCAAGCTTCATCGGTGTAATTCCACCGCGACAAGACGGGAGATGCGCCCCATGAATGCAGCCATCACGAGCGCAAGGAACGCTGTAAGCCTGAGCGATCCCGCGCCTGACCACGGTGGGGACGTGCCCGAGCGGGCTGGCCATACCCACCTGTGGTTCACGGCCGACAGCCCCGCCGGACCAGTGTTCGTCGCCCACTCGAACGGGTGGGTGTCGGGTCTCCTGATCGCGCCCGACGGCCGGGAGCCCGACCCGGGCCGCTTCGTCGACTACATGCGCGACGAGGTGGGCACCGACGTCGAACCCGATCCCGACCCCGATCCCAAGCTGGTGGCCCGGGTGGGCGAGGCCCTCGCCACCGGCCGCACCGACGTTCCCGTCGACCTGTCGTCGCGCTCGGAGTTCCATCAGGAGGTGCTCCGGGCCACCGCTCGCATCCCCCGCGGCGAGGTCCGCACCTACGGCGAGCTGGCCGAGATCGTGGGGCGGCCCAGGGCGGCCCGCGCGGTGGGCACGGCCATGGCCCGCAACCCGGTGCCGCTGCTGGTCCCCTGCCACCGGGTGGTGCCGAGCAGCGGGGGAGTGGGCAACTACGGCTACCGGCCCGAGCTCAAGGCCAAGCTCCTCGCAGGCGAGGGCGTAGTTCTCTAGCCCGCCAGGAGCCCCGAACCCGCGGCGGCCGTCGACGGAGCCAGCATCGCGACCAACTCGTCGGCCAGTTGATCGACGCCGACCGGGGACACGACCCGGTCGGCCCGGTGGCGGCCGGGCTGCACGTAGGCGTCGTGCATGGGCGCGACCGTGGCCGCGAACTGCCTGCGCACATGATCCTCGGGCCGGCCCCGCTCGGAGACGTCGCGCTGGATGCGGCGCCGGAGCCGCACATCTTCGGGCACGTCCATGAAGATCGAGTAGTCCATGCGGGCCGCGACCTCCTCGAAGGCCAGCAGCAGGATGCCCTCCACCAGCAGCAGCGGCGCAGCCGACACTCGCTCGAAGCGGCCGCTGAGGGTGTGAGTGGAGAAGTCGTAGACCGGCATGTCCGCATCGAGACCCTGCTTCAGCGCATCGAGGTGCTGAATGAACAGATCGCTGTCGAGGGAGTCGGGATGGTCGAAGTTGCGCCTGCGTCGCTCGGCGAAGGGCAGGTGTGACAGGTCGCGGTAGTAGGCGTCGAAGGCCAGGACGCTGGTCTCGGTTGCGCCCAAGCGCTCGACCAAGCGCTTGGTGAGGGTCGTCTTGCCCGCGCCGGAGCCCCCGCAGATCCCGAAGACGAACACGCCCACGGGCCGACACCATATCCCCGGCACGCCGGTGGCATCATTGCCGCCGTGGCGCTGCCTCAGTCCCGGCGATCGGACATCAGCCCGTTCTACGTGATGGAGGTGATGCGCGCCGCGGAGGAACGGGAGATGGCCGGCGGCGAGGTGCTTCACCTGGAGGTCGGTCAACCGTCCACTCCCGCTCCCGCCGGTGTGATCCGGGCCGCGCAGGTCGCCCTGGACTCCGATGTTCTCGGATACACCACCGCGGCGGGGCTCGAAGCGCTCAGAAGGCGGCTCTGCGAGCACTACCGGTCGTGGTACGGCGCCGAGGTCGACCCCGGTCGCATCGTCGTGACCTTCGGCGCCTCCGGGGCGTTCGTGCTGGCGTTCCTGGCCGCCTTCGACGCCGGCGACCGGGTGGTGGTGACCACCCCCGGCTACCCCTGCTACCGCAACGCCCTGCAGGCCCTCAACGCCGACGTGGTGACCCTCCCCACGTCGGCCGAGACCCGCTTCCAGCCCTCGCCCGAGCTTCTCGAGGACCTGTGCCGGCGCACGGGCTCGGTGGACGGGCTGGTGCTGGCCTCGCCCTCGAACCCGTCAGGGACGATGCTCGACGGACCGTCACTGGCCGCGGTGGCGGACTGGTGCGCGGACCACGGCGTGCGCCTGGTTGCCGACGAGATCTACCACGGCATCACCTTCGATGAACCGGCGCCCACCGCGCTGAACCTCAATTCCGACGCGCTGGTGGTCAACAGCTTCTCCAAGTACTTCTCGATGACGGGCTGGCGCCTCGGCTGGGTGGTCGCCCCATCCGACCTCGTGGAGCCGGTCCGCCGGCTGGCCCAGAACTTCTTCATCTCTGCGCCCACGGTGTCACAGATCGCCGCGGTGGCCGCCTTCGATTGCCACGACGAGCTGCAGGCCAACGTGGCCCGCTACGCCACCAACCGGGGGGTGCTGCTCGACGGCCTCCCCGCAGCCGGCATCGACCGTCTGGCGCCCAGCGACGGGGCCTTCTACGTGTATGCGGCCGTCGATCACCTCGCGGCCGACAGCCAGGCACTGTGCCGCCGCTGGCTGGACGAGCTCGGTGTGGCGGTGACGCCCGGCATCGACTTCGACCCGGCCGAGGGTCACCGCTACGCCCGGTTCTCCTACGCAGGCGCCACCGAAGACATGGCCGAGGCCATGCGCCGCCTGAGGGAGTGGGGCGGCTAGGTCAACCGCACGAGCGCAGCGACAGACAGCACCATTTTCAGTAGTTTTCCTGTATGCTCGTGGTTGGCCGGCGCCTACTGTAGCGCGGCTCGGCTCAGGCGCCGAGGCGGGTCCGGGCGTCGGCCGAGCGCTGGAGCAGGTAGGCGGGCACGGCCACGCCGTTGACGACCGCCTCGCCCGCGCCGGCATCGCCGCCATCTGCACCGTCAGCCTCCGCGGGTGCGGCCTCTGCAGCCTCCGCGGCCCGCTGCGCGGCCAGCTCAGCCTCTATAGCTTCCCGGTCACGGGCGACCAGAAAGCGCTCGTAGTCCCTGGTCCGCACCAGATCGCCGTGATCGATGTGGCCGACCACCCGGCCGTCCACGAGCCTCACCCAGTAGCGGTTCCAGGTGAAGCCGTTGGCCATGGCCACCTTGCCCTCGGCACCCTGCGGCACGCCCGGCAGCTCGGCCACCAGCCGCACCCTCTCGCCCCGTTTGAGGGTGCGGGCCTGCAACTGGGCGGTCGTGAAGGTCTTGGGCGGCATCGGCCCACACGGTAGCGTGACGCCGTGGCACCCGACGACCTCTCCGGTCCCCAGCCCGGCGCCGTGGCGCTGACCGCGGAGGATCTCGGCTACCGGCCCTTCGACGCCGACAACCACTACTACGAGGCCCTCGACGCGTTCACCCGCCACGTCGACCCCCGGATGCAGCCCCGGGTCGTGCAATGGGTCGACATGGGGGGCCGCAAGCACCACCTCGTGGGGGGCAGGCTGGCCCGGGCGGTGGCCAACCCCACCTGGAATCCCATCGCCAAGCCGGGCGCGCTGCGCGACTACTTCAAGGGGAACCCCGAGGGCAGGAACCCGGCCGAGATGCTCCGCGACCGGGAACCACTGCCCGACCACTACATGGACCCCCAGGCCCGCCTCAAAGTGATGGACGCCCAGGGTCTGAGGGCCGTGTGGCTCTTCCCGACCCTGGGAGTGCTGTACGAGGAGCTGCTGCGCCACGACGTCGACGCGGTGGTGGCCATGATGGGCGCCTTCAACCGCTGGCTCGAGGACGACTGGGGCTACAACTGCTCCGACCGCATCTTCGGCGCCCCCTACATCGCTCTGGGCGACCCTGCCGCTGCCGTGGAGGAGGTGGACCGGGTACTGGGGCTGGGAGCCCGGATCGTGGTCATGCGCCCGGCCGCGGTCACCACCAGCACCGGCCAGCTGTCGCCCTTCCATGAGACGTTCGACCCGGTGTGGCAGACCCTCAACGACGCCGGCGTGACGGTGGTGATCCACGCGGCCGACTCGGGATACTCCTCCCAGGGCTACGCCGACGACGAGTTCTCCTCGGCCGGTCTGGGCATCGGAGCGGGGGGCGGGCCGAACCTGCGGGCCTTCGCCATCGAGCGGGCCGCCCAGGACTGGCTGATGCAGTCGGTGTTCGAGAAGATCTACGACCGCTTCCCGAACCTGCGGGTGGCGTCGGTGGAGAACGGCTCCGACTTCCTGGCCCCGATGTTCCGGAAGCTCTCCCAGATCGCCAAGAAGAACTACTGGTGGTTCGACGACCACCCGATCGACACGTTCAAGACCCATGTATGGGTCAACCCGTTCTGGGAGGACGACGTGAACGAGGTGACCGAGCTGATGGGCGCCGACCGGGTGATATTCGGCTCGGACTGGCCCCACATCGAGGGCATGCCCGAGCCCCTCGACTACCTGGCCGAGCTGAAGGGCTTCTCCGACGCCGAGCGCCGTGCCATCATGCTCGACAACGTGTCGTACCTGAACGAGCCCCGGCCCACCTGAGCACCATGACCGAGACCGCCACCGCCCCTGCCGACTCCGAAATCGACGCCGGCACGGTGCGGGCCGCGGTGGAGGCCTTCTGCGACCGGAACTGGGATCCGGACCTGACCGTGGAGCAGTGGTGGCGGCTCCTGGCCGGCGCCGGCTACTCCCACCCGATGCTGCCGGAGTCCGCGGGCGGTCTCGGCTACGGCATGGACCAGTCCGCGCTGGTGTCGCTGGTCCTGGCCGAGCGAGGCGTGCTGGGCCCTCCCGGCGGCCTGGGGCGGATGCTGGCTGCTCCCACGATCGCCTTCCACGGCACACCCACCCAGATCGACCGGTACGTGCCGGAGATCCTCGACGGCCGGGTGGGCTGGTGCCAGCTGTTCAGCGAGCCCAACGCCGGCTCCGACCTGGCCAGCCTCCAGTGCCGGGCCGAGCGCGACGGCGACGAGTGGGTGATCGCCGGACAGAAGGTCTGGACATCCGGCGGCCAGGTCTCCGACATGGGCATGCTGCTGGCCCGCACCGACCCAGACCAGCCCAAGCACGCGGGCATCTCGTGGTTCGCCTTCGACATGGACCAGCCCGGAGTGGAGGTCCGGCCCCTGACCGAGATGACGGGCCGGGCCCTGTTCAACGAGGTGTTCATCGACGAGGCCCGGGTGGCCGACAGCGCCCTCATCGGAGGGCTCAACAACGGCTGGAGAGTGGGCAACACCACGCTGATGGTCGAGCGGGCCTCGCTGGGATCGTCGGGCCGCAAGCCGCCGGAGCTAATCCCCGGGCCGAAGGGCGGCGTCCTGAATGCGCGGGTGGGCGACTTTGTTGACCGGTCCGCCGGCGCCGCCATGTCGGGCGTGCCGCCCCTGGGCATCGACATGTGGTGGTGGCTGGTCGACATGGCCCGCAAGAACGGCAGCATCACCAGCAAGGTGCTGCGCGACGACCTGATGCGCCTCTACGGGCTGATCGAGATCAACCGGCTCTCGATCCAGCGAGCCAAAGGGGGACGGGCCCGATCGGCCCGTGAGCGCAGCGAACAAGGAGCGGGCGACTGGGGAAGCGCGGCTGCGCCCAACATCGCCAAGCTCACCATGAGCGAGCTCAACCGCGCGTTCCGCGACATTGGCATGCGGGTCGTCGGCCCGGACGGGATGCTGATGGGCGACTCCGACGGCCAGAGTGGCGGCCATATCGCCGAGGTGGCGCTGTTCTCGCCCGCGCCGTCCATCTACGGCGGCACCGACCAGGTGCAGCGCAACATCATCGGGGAGCGCGTGCTCGGACTGCCCAGGGAGCCCGGCCCGGCCCGCGACACGCCGTTCAGCCAGCTGCCCAAGAACTAGAGGATTGGACAGCCTTGTGACCGACCGGGTCCGGCTCGACATCGACGGTGCCGTCGCCACCATCACCAACAACAACCCGGCCAAGCACAACGCCTTCGACGACGAGATGGACGTGCGGCTCTTCGAGATCCTCGAGGAGCTGGCCGGCCAGCCGGAGGTGCGGGCCGTGGTTTGGCGGGCCGAGGGTCGCAGCTGGTCATCGGGGCGAGACGTCTCGGTGGTGGGCACCAATCTCAGCGAGCTAACCCACCACGAGCTGATGGTCCGGGGCCACAAGGGCATCCAGCGGCTGTGGGAGCTCGACGCGCCGGTGATCGCAGCTATCGGCGGCTGGGCCATCGGCGGGTCGTTCCAGCGGGCCCTGCTGTGCGACATCCGCATCGCGGCCGACGACGCCCGCTTCCGGCTGCCCGAGGTGGGCTACGGCGTCATCCCCGACACCGGCGGGGTGAGCGTGCTGCATCAGATGTGCGGCCACGGACTAGTCAGCGACATGGTGCTCACCGGGCGCACCTTGAACGCCCAGGAGGCGCTGGCTCACGGCATCGTGTCGCGGGTGGTGGCCCCCCACGACCTCGACGCCGAGGCCCGGGCCATGGCCGAGGCCATCGCGGCCGCGCCCGCGGCCACCGTGAAGCTGGCCCGGAAGGTCATCGCGCACCTGGCCCGGCCCCAGCAGCGGGCCTCCATGGCCGACGAGCTGATCTACCAGACGTTCCTCAACCGCAGCGACGATTTTGCCGAGATGAAGGCGGCCCGGGCCGAGGACCGGCCGCCTCGCTACACCGGGAGCTGACCGCGGCCTTGCCCTCCGGACTGCCGCCGCCGCCCCGGGCCGGCGAGACCGCTCTGCGGCCGGGAACCTTCGACGGCAGCACCGTGCTCGTGACCGGGGGCGGCACCGGCCTGGGCAAGGCCATCGCGTCGGAATTCGCCCGGCTCGGGGCCTCGATAGTGATCGCGAGCCGCTCCGCAGACCATCTGGAGGCGGGCAGGGCCGCTCTGGAACAGCTCGGGGCCCCGGTGGCGACCGCCGCGTGCGACATCCGCGACCCGGCAGCGGTCGCGGCCGCCTTCGACGCAGCCGAAGCCGCCTTCGGACTGCCGGACGTGCTGGTCAACAACGCGGCCGCCAACTTCCCGGTGCCGGCCGAGGACATGTCGCCCAATGCCTGGCGGGCCGTGGTGGACATCACGCTCAACGGCACGTTCAACTGCACCCGGGAGCTGGGCCGCCGGCACCTGGCCGCAGGCACACCCGCATCGGTGATCAACGTCGGCGCCTCCTACGCCTGGACGGGTGGCCCGGGCTTCGCCCATTCGGCCGCGGCCAAGGCCGGCGTGAAGAGCCTCACCGAGTCGCTGGCGGTGGAGTGGGGTCCGTACGGGATCCAGGTCAACTGCCTGGTGCCGGGCCTGTTCCCTCACGAGGACATGACATCCGACATCCGTTCCAGCCTGGACCGCACCAGCGACAAGGACATCTGCCAGCCCGCGCTGCGAGTGGGGGAGCGCCAGGAGCTGGGTTGGGCGGCCACGTTCCTGGCTTCGCCCTACGGGCGGTTCATCTCGGGCCACACCCTGGTGGTGGACGGGGCCAACTGGCTGCGCCGAACCATGACCAGCCCGCCGGTGGCCACTGTGCGGGACCAGATGGGGCGCGGCCCCTTCGAACCCTGAATTACCTACAGTCGCTCATGACGAGGCGCGGCTCGCGTAGCATCCGCCCGTCGCCGTGATACCGGACGAGGACTCTCGCGTGTGTGAAGGTTCTTGCAGGGAGGTTCATCATGTACGTAGGGCCACGAATCAAGTCGCTGCGGGCGCTGGTGGCTACAGGAGCGATCATCGCCTTGCTCGCCGCGGTGTTGGCTCTGGCTGGTGCCGGCACCGCTCTGGGCCAGGACACCGGGGACTGCGACGTTACTGACCTGGGAACTCTGGGCGGCGAGGCGGGCAGCGTGCTGGAGGCGCAGGGACGCTGGACGACCGAGGACTGTGACTCGCGCTTCCGGGCCGGCAACGACGCCCACACCTACCGGTTCCAAGTCGAGGAGCCGGGACGGGTCAGGATCGGCCTTTCGTCGGCCGCCGCCGACTCCTACCTCTACCTGCTAGCCACCGACGGCAGCCGCATCGCCGACGACGACGACAACGGGGACCGCCTCGATGCCCGCGTCGAGCGCGACCTCGCGCCCGGCACCTACCTGGTGGAGGCCACCACCGTCGGCGGGCGCGGCCGGGGCCCGGCCGACTTCACGCTCACCGTGAGCCGGGTCGAGGGATGCGACTTCGTCCATCTCGGCACGCTGGAGCCGGGCGTCGACCTGACCGCGTCGGGAACCTGGTCGCTGGACACGTGCGGCTCACGCTTCGTGACCGCGCACCCTGCCCACGCCTACTCCTTCGCGGTGACCGAGGCCGCTCGGGTACGCATCGACCTGGAGTCCGAGGAGGGCGACCCCGTCCTGTCGCTGGCCTCACTGGAGCAGGGCATCATCGGCGCCAACGACGACGGCGCGGGCGGCCGCGACGCCCGCATCGAGCAGTTCCTCATGCCCGACGTCTACTTCATCGAGGCGACCACCTACCTGGAGCGCGACCTCCAGCCCCTGCGGGCCGACTTCACCCTCACGGTCCACATCGTGGACGAGCAGGCCGACCACCAGCGCCACAGGCTGAAGATCGAGGTGGTTCACACGCCCGCAGAGGTGGTCGCGGGCGACCCCTTCGCCGTTCACTACCGGGTCGGCAATCTGGGGGGCGACTTGGCCGATGACAACTATGCCTTGGTGTACGTGGTCGGCCCCCGCGTGTTCGACCGCAGCAGCCGCCTATTCGGCCTCTGGCAGGCTGGCGCGACGTACCACTCGGGTGACGAGACGGCGAGCACGACCAGCACCGCGACCGACGAACTGGAGCCCTTCGAGGCCGTGTTCAGCGAGCCCGGCCCCTCGTGGGTGTTCGTCGGGGTCGCGACCTTCAACGCGAACAAGGACGAGATCGGTTGGCACGGGCTCTGGCAGAACCTGATGGTGCTCAGCGGACCGACCTTCGACCCGGTCGACGTCAAGGTCGACGGCGCGGTCTACACCGTGACGGCGGAGGACGACGCCGACGGTGAGGTCACGACGACGGTCAGCGAAGTCGCCGACCCGGAGGCCGAGGTCGATCCGGCGATCCAGGCAAAAGCGATCTACGCGGCGGGCGTGCACACACAACTGCTGGACGACATCTTCGAACGGCCGGCCATCGCTGAGTTGTCTCGCACGGCTGAGCCGAGCCCGATAAGCGTCCCGGACCCGTCGTCGAACACCCTGCTCGCGGCCCTCGGGCAACGGTTCGCGAGCGCTGACGGCATAGCAGAGATGCAGAAGTCCTTCGCTCGCGGCGAGGCGATCAACCCCATCGCAGTGGAGGAGGCTGTCCTGACGACATCCAGTGCGGCGCTGTCGCAATACGCCTCGATTGCCAAATCCTGGAACTCCCTGCTGATGAGCGGCCCCTTGTCCTTCGACGAGGCGCTCGCCGTCCAGTCCCAGCTCGCCTATGCGGAACGCCTCATCGCTCCGGCGGTGACCGCAGGCGAGATCGTGGTCGCGGCCCGAGCGGCCGATGAGAGCTGGGACGATCCGGACGTCCGAGCCATGATGGCCGAGCATGCAAGCTGCTACCCGGGACGGACCGCGCTGCGCGGCGCCCTGGAGGCGGCCGGAGTATCGAACGTGGACGGACTCGTGGCGCTCGACGCCGAGATGCGCTTCGTCCGCCCCGTCCACGGCCTAGCCATCGACGGAGCGCTATGCGCAGCCGCGGGTGCCGATGGGGCCGTCTCCCGGTTCCTGCAGCGCCTCGCGATCGGCGACAGCGAAGAGCTGCTCAAGCTTCTCGCGCCGCCATCGGCTGCCGCGCCGGAACCGCACCGGCTGCGGATCATCGCTCGGCTCGGGGACGACGGACGCATAGAGCACGGTGTGGAGCTGAGCAACGGGGATCGCGTCCTCCCCAAGGAACGCTTCCTGCCCGCCGATGCGTCCACAGGCACGTGGCAGGTCAGCGGCGTCATCAAGGTGGAGAAGATCCCGATCGGCAAGATCCGGACCCGGCGCCTGGCCGACGGCCGAGTCGAGATGGGCTTCGTCGGCGCCGACGGCAGCACCTTCACCCCCGACGTCGCCTACTTGCCCGCCGACCCCCCGGAGGGTATCTGGCTCTACAGCAGCGAGATAGCCGTGCCGGCTGTCACCATGCTGGGCACCAGAAACGCGCCTGACGGTTAGCGAACACAAGCCGCCAGGAACTCCCGACGGCGTAGTAGCCGACACAACTGTTTGGACGGCGGGGCCGACCCGCGTAGCATCGCCGTCCACCGTTGAGCTGGCACACCGGTCTCACCTGCGGAGGGCGGCTTGCCGGAGGGAGGCCCACCATGATCGGATCTCGATTCCTCAAGTCGACGCGGGCGGTTGCGATGGCGGGCACGGCCGTCGCCCTGCTCGCCGCAGCGTTGGCTCTGGCCGGCACCAGCACTGCGCTGGGCCAGACAGAGGACTGCGACGTCGCGGACCTGGGCACTCTGGGCAGCGAGGCGGGCAGCCTGCTGGAGGCGCAGGGACGCTGGACGACCGAGGACTGCGACTCCCGATTCCGGGCCGGCAGCGACGCCTATACCTACCGGTTCCAGGTCGAGGCGCCGGGACGGGTCAGGATCGGCCTGTCGTCGGCCGATGCCGACTCCTACCTCTACCTGCTGGCCACCGACGGCAGCCGCATCACCGACAACGACGACAACGGGGACGGCCTCGATGCCCGCGTCGAGCGCGACCTCGCGCCCGGCACCTACCTGGTGGAGGCCACCACCGTCGGTGGGCGCAGCCGCGGCCCGGCCGACTTCACGCTCACGGTGAGCCGGGTCGACGGATGCGATTTCGTCGATCTCGGCACGCTGGAGCCCGGCGTCGCCCTCACAGCATCGGGAACGTGGTCGCTCGACACGTGCGGCTCCCGCTTCGTGACCAGACATCCCGCTCACGCCTACTCCTTCAGCCTGCCCGAAGCCGCACGGGTGCGCATCGACGTCGAGTCCGAGAACGGTGACCCTGTCCTGTCGCTGGCGTCGCTGGAGAGCGGCCTCGTCGCAGCCGACAACAACAGCGGGGACCTCCGCAACGCCCTCATCCAGGAGTACCTGCTGCCCGGCGTTTACTTCATCGAGGCGACGACTTACTACGCCCGCGACTACCAGCCTCTTCAAGCCGACTTCACCCTCACCGTCCGCCTCATCGACGAGCTGAGCCAGCAGCAGGGGCCCCTGCTGAAGATCGAGGACATCCGGACGCCCCCGGAGGTCGTGGCCGGAGATCCGTTCTCCGTCCACTACCGGGTCGGCAATATCGGCGGGGGTGCGCTGCCCGATGACGGCAGCCACGCCCGGATCTGGTTGTCCGGCCACGCCGGACGCGACCGGATCCTCAACCTCACGGGAATATGGGATGCGGGCGTCGCATACCACACCGGCGAGGCGGCCGCGAGCGCGACCAGCACCACCACCGACGAGATAGAGGCCTTCGAAGCCACGTTGAGCCGCCACGGCCCAACGTGGATCTTCGTCGGGATCGTCGCCGACGACGCCGAGGGCAACGAGCTCGGCTGGCACGGGCTCTGGCACAACCTGCTGGTGCTCAGCGGACCGACCTTCGATCCCGTCACGGTCAGCGTCGACGGCGCCGCCTACACGGTGACGGCGGAAGCCGATGCTGAGGGGAAGGTTACGACGACGGTCAGTGAGGTCGCGGACCCGGAGGCCGAGGTGGATCGAAACGTCGAGGCGAGGGCGATCTACGCAGCGGGCGTGCGCACGCAACTGCTCGACGGCATCCTCGAACGGCCCGAGATCGCCGATCTGCCCACGATGGCTGAGCCGGATCCGGTCAGCGTGCCGAATCCCTCGTCGAGCACGCTCCTCGAGGCGCTGGGTGAGAGGTTTGCCAGTGCGGACGGTGTCGCTGAGTTCCGGGCGGCTCTCACCCGCGGCGAGGCGATCAACCCCGTCACGGTCGAGGAGTCAGTGCTGGCGACGTCACGGTCGGCGCTGTCGCAGTACGCCGCGATGGCCGCCTCCTGGACCTCGTTGCTCAAGCGGCTCGATGCCGGCGAGGCCATGTCGTTCGAGGACGCTCTGACGGTTCACTCCCAGCTCGCCTACGCCGAGCGTCTGATCGCTCCGGCGGTGACCGCAGGCGAGATCGTCGCCGCCGCCCGAGCCGCCGATCGGGGCTGGGACGATCCGGCGGTGAAGGAGATGATGGACGACCAGGAGAGCTGCCGTCCGGCTCCCGGCGCCTTGCGTGACGCGCTCAAGGCGGCCGGAGTATCGAATGTGGACACACTGCTGGCACTCGACGCGGAGATGCGCCTTAGTCGACCCGTCCACGGCCTGGCCGTCGACGGGGCGCTCTGCGGAGCCGCAGAGGCCGACAACGCCAACTCCCGGTTCCTGCGGCGCCTGTCGATCAGCGGCAACTTCGAGCTTCGCAGGCTGCTGAGGCCCGTGACGGCAGCACTGACGCCCGATGCGCACCAGTTGCGGATCATCGCCCGGATTGGAGATGACGGACGGGTCGAGCACGGCGTGGAGCTTGATAGCGGCCGGCGAGTCTTTCCGCTGGAGCGGTTCCTCCCCGCCGACGTCCCGACGGGTAGATGGCAGCTGAGCGCCGAGGTCAGGGTATGGCCGGACCCGATCGGGAGGATCCGCGCCCGGCGCCTGGCCGACGGCCGCGTCGAACTCGGGTTCATCAGCGCCGACGGCTCCAAGATCGCACCCGAAATCGCCTACCTGGCGGCCGACGCTCCCACCGGTGTCTGGTTCTACAGCAGCGAGATCACGGTGCCGGCCGTCTCCGTGATGGGCCGGTCAAGCTAGCGGAGCCAGTTCCGTGGGCTAGTCGCAGTCGGCGCAGGAGCCGTGCAGATCGAGACTGTGTCGCCGCGGCGTGAAACCCGCCCGGCTGGCCACCTCGGCCAGGCTCCGATCAACGAGTTCCTCCACGTCGTCGTCGAGTTGGACATCCTCGATGGCTCCGCAGTCCATGCAGATCAGGTGGTGGTGATGCGATAGCAGTGGTTCCGCGAACTCGAAGTGGGCGTGGTCGCCGCTGGACGCGATCCGATCCACCACTCCTGAGCGTTCCAGAACGTCCAGGTTCCGGTAGACGGAACTCTGCGCCAACTCCGGCGCTGCCTCCACGATGTCGGGCAACGTCACCGGCTGGCCGGCGGCGGCAATGACATCGACGAGCCGGCGGCGGCTGTGGGTGTAGCGGTAGTCGTGACGGGCGAGGCGAATGCCCACAACAGCGTGAATGTCGCTGATCGTGAGGGGCGGACCAGCGGCGCGGCCTCGTGTCATAGCTCCCCCGAACCACAATTGTTGCTGAAACTGGTTCTCATTATACTTCGCGAACTGGGCCCTAGTACCGTGGGAGTGTAGACGTGCGACCGTCGAGCAGAAGCCAGGACCGTTCGATCAGGGTCGCCACAGGGTCACCGCGGAGCCGCTGGATAGTGGCGGCTGCCGTCCTGGCCGTAACGGCCTTCGGCGCATCGGCGTGCTCGGGTGACTCAGCGACCGTTCAGCCCGCCCCGGACGCGGGTGCGGGGGTGCCGACGATCCTGGCCACCACCGGAATCTGGGGCGATGTCGTAGCCAATGTGGCCTGCGGAGGGCTCGCAGAGGTCGAGACCATCATCCCAGTGGGGGGCGATCCCCACGGTTACGAACCGTCTCTGCAGGACCGGGCTCGCATGGAGAGCGCTGCGCTGGTGGTTGCCAATGGCCTCCTGCTGGAAGAGGGTCTCGTGGACACGCTTGAAGCAGTCGCCGAGTCAGGCACGCCCGTGTTCGAGTTGGCCGAGGGAATGGACACGTTTCCCTACTCGTTCCAGGGCGCCCACGAAGGCCACGACCACGACGACGAAGCACACGAAGACGA
>VXTM01000024.1:0-4976 GCA_009837445.1 Acidimicrobiaceae bacterium | reverse complement strand
CCACGAAGGCCACGACCACGACGACGAAGCACACGAAGACGACCACGAAGGCCACGACCACAGCGGGGACGATCCCCACGTGTGGTTCGACCCTCACCGCGTGTCCGAGGCTCTGCCCGCACTGGCACAGGCTCTGAAGACATCAGCGGGCCTCGACCCGGCCGCAGTCGATGCGTGCCTGGCCAGCTACCAGGCGGAGTTGGACGCGGTCGATGCCGAGATCGCAGCCATGGTCGAGCAGGTTCCGGCCGAGAGCCGCAAGCTCGTCACCAACCACGAAGCGCTCGCGTACTTCGCTGACCGCTACGGATTCGAGGTCATCGGCACGGTTATACCGACGCCGGCCAGCATGGCGCAGGCCAGCCCAGCCCAACTCGAGGAACTTGCAGAGATCATCGAGCACGAAGGGGTCAAGGCGCTGTTCGCGGAGACGGTCCACTCCACCGACGATGTGGAGGCCCTCGCGTCCCGAGTAGGAGACGTGGAGGTCGTGACCCTCTACACCGGCAGCCTCGGACCGCCGGGCAGTGGCGCCGACACCTACATCGGGTTCCTGCGCACCAATACCGAACTGATCGTCGACGCACTCGACTAGTCCGGGCTAGAACATCTGGGCCGTGGAATTCCTCACCGACCCCGGAGCATGGTGGGTCGATCCGTTCGTATCGAACGTGTTCATGCGCCGTGCCCTGTATGCGGGCCTGCTTGTCGTGCTGACCACATGCGTCGTCGGCACGTGGGTGGTTCTGCGTGGCATGAGCTTCCTCGGCGACGCCCTAGCCCACGGAGTGTTACCCGGCATCGCGCTGGCCTTCATCCTCGGCGTTCACACCACCATCGGTGCCCTCGTGGCGGCACTGGCGATGGTGTGGGGGATCAACATGATCCGGAGCCACTCGCCGCTTCCTGAGGACACCTCAATCGGGGTTCTGTTCGTCGGATTCCTGGCGTTGGCCGTCGCCATCATGTCCAGCTCATCGGGGGCCTACACCGGCGACCTCAACCGCTTTCTGTTCGGCTCCATCACCGGCGTCGACAACGGTGACCTGCTCCGCCAGGCGATCGCAGCGGCGATCTCGCTGGCCGGGGTGGCCGTGTTCTACCGCGCTTTCCTGGTCATGACCTTCGATCACGCCCAGGCCCGGGTGCTCGGCCTTCGCCCCCGCCTGGCTCACGGGGTGCTGCTGGCGCTTCTGGCCATCTCGATCATCGCCTCGTTCGAGGCGGTGGGGAACCTGCTCGTCTTTGCTTTCCTGATCGCGCCGCCGGCCACCGCGGTCTTGCTGGTACGGCGGGTGCCCCGCATCATGGCGGCCGCGGCTGCAATCGGGGCGGTGTCAACTGTGTTCGGGCTGCTGTTCAGCTACCACTACGACACCGCGGCGGGGGCCACCATGGCGCTCGCCACGGTCGTCGTGTTCCTGGCGGTACTCACTGCCAAGGCAATACTGGCTGCTGCGAACGCTCGCCGCGGGCGCTCGCTGGCAGCAGCCGCGGAAGCCTGACCGGCCCGCCCCTGGTTATCCGTCTAGGTCGCCGGCACGGTCCGCCGCGATCTCGCGGCCGACGGCTCGGGCTGCCTCCGAGATCTGGATCCGCTGGGCGTCGAAGTCCGGTCCCCGGGTGGCGTCGAGGGCCAGCCGTGACGTCGTGCCCAGCTTGTCGGCGGACGGGTCGAGGGCGCTTCCGGGAAGGCCGTCGATCACCATCATGTCCCGGGCGGGCTGGAAGTGGGTGGCCAGCGCCCAGAGCACGGCCTCGTCGCTGGTGATGTCGACATCCGCGTCGACCGCAACGACGGTCTTGAGGTACGGGTCCCAGCCGAGCAGCCCCAGAAGCGCCTGGCGGGCCTCGCCTACACGGCGCTCGTCGACCGCTACGTAGCAGTGGAAGTGCGTGCCCGAGTTGGGGTAGTGCACTCCTACCACTGACGGGAAGCGATCCTTGAGCTTCGCGATCATCTCCGCTTCGCGGGGCACGCGCCCGAGGTTGAGATGCTCATGGGAGTTCCCGCCCACCACATCAACCCACACCGCGCCCTTGCGCTGCATGACCGTGCACACGTCGATGCGGTTGCGGGTCGAACGGTCCGACGAGTACCCGGAGAACTCGCCGAACGGGCCCTCGTCCTCATCGGCGGCAGGATCGATCTCGCCCTCCAGGACGACCTCGGACGACGCGGGAACCCGCAGGCCGTGGCGCGGGGTGCGCACTACCTCCAGGGGCTCACCGAGGAGTCCCCCAGCGATCTCGCGCTCGTCGACGTCGAACGGCGCCCGGGCCGACGCGGCCAGCATGAACAGCGGGTGGGCGCCGATGACCATCGCCACCGGAAGCCGCCGGCCAGAGGCGGCCGCATCCTGCAGAAGGCGCCACAGGTCTCCGCGGGAGTGCAGGCTCGTGCCCAGCGACGTCGCCGAGGCGACCACCGAGCGGTGGTAGCTGAGGTTGCCCCGGCCGCCGGTGGCGTCCTCGGCCACCACGATCCCGCTGGTGATGTAGGGGCCCAGGTCGGTGGCGAAGTGGGTCAGCAGCGGCAGGTCGAACAGATCGATGCGGTCGCCGGCATCCACCCGGCCGGTCACCGGACCGCCGTCAAGCTCGGCCATCTCCATCGCCCCTGCGGCCAGATGCTGGTACCGGTTGTGGAGCTCACCGGGGTGGGCGCCGAGCATCCGCTCGATTCGCGCCCGCGACGCGAAGAGGTTGGTGACGACTTCCCGGTCGGCGCCCTTCACGCACGGGAAACGCAGCAGCGGATGCTCGCCCCGGTCGGCCAACTCCCACACGACCGCGGTGATGTCCTGGTCGAGCGAGACCTCCCGGTCGACAGTGCGGACATCGTCGGGATGGGCGACCTCGTAGTCGCGTAGGAAGTCCTGGAGGCCCTGGCCGGTCACGGCAGCCTCAGGGCCTGGCCCAGCCGGTTGGTGTCACGTCGCGGGGACCGTGCGCTGCGAGCCCGCGACACAGCGCTGGAGGCAGCCCGCCAGCCGGTCGCGATCGAGGTTCTTGCCGATGAAGACCACCCGGCTGTCGCGGTGCGTCCCCTCCCACCGGTCGAGGTCGTGCATCTCGAAGATCCGGTGCACGCCCTGCAGCGCGACCCGCCGGTCGTTGCCCGCGATCGCGAGCACTCCCTTCCAGCGCAGCAGGTCGGCTCCATGGTCGGCTGCGATCTCGCGGGCCGCGGCCTCCACCAGGCCCCGGTCGAGCTCCCCGACGATCCTCACCGAGAACGTCTCCACGTCGGGGTCGTGGCTGTGCACGTAGTGGTTCTCCAGGAACGAGGGCTCGGCTGCGGCACGCTGTGAGATCTCGAACGCCTGGATGCCCAGGATGGCGTCCAGGTTCACCTCCGCGTAGCTCGATCGGTCGATCTCGGACCGCTGGTTCAGCTTTCTGACCCGATGCTCGATCCGCTCGACCGTCGCTTCGTCGACCAGGTCGACCTTGTTGACGATGATCCGGTCGGCGCTGATGATCTGGTCGACCGCCTGGCTGTTGATGCCGTCGTAGCGGACATCGTCGAGGTGCTGCTCGATGTGCTTGGAGTCGATCAACGTGACGATGGCGTCGAGGGCCACCTCGTCAAGGACCTCGTCGTCCACGAAGAAGGCCTGCGCGACGGGCATCGGATCGGCGAGTCCGCTGGTCTCGATGAGGATGTAGTCGATGCGGTCGCGCCGGCTCATCAGCTTGCGGATCACCTCAAGCAGGTCACCGCGTACCGACGCCACGCAGCAGATACAGCCGTTGCTCATCTCGTAGATCTCCTCATCGGAGGACACCACGAGGTCGGAGTCGATGCTGATCTCGCCGAACTCGTTCTCGATGATGGCGATGCGCTTGCCGTGGTTCTCGCGCAGGATGTAGTTGAGCAGGGTCGTCTTTCCCGACCCCAGGAACCCGGTCAGGATGGTCACCGGCAACTTCGCCGACCGACCGGCGGCAACAGACATCACTGGGCTAGCGATCCGAGTCGGGGGGCCAGTCCTGGACTTCCTGGTCGATGCGGTTCCAGAAGGCCTGGCGCACCGCCCTCCTGAGTCGATCCTGGCCCCGCAGGCTTCCACCGATCACGTTCTCGACAGCGTAGAGCAGATCGCCGTCGAGCGACTCCGGTATGCGGGGCCGCTGGTCGAGCAGGGCGTCGAACTCGTCGTCGCTAGCCCGGTACAGCCAACTCTCGGCGAACTCGGCGGCAGCCGCAGCCACCGAGTCGACGGGATCATAGGTGTCGGAAGCGGCGTCATCGGGAGCCCGGCGCCGGCGGATGAACCTCGAGAGGTCGTCCTTGGTGAGCTTGATCACCTCGTCCGCCTCATTCACAAGGCTGGACGTCGGATCCCCCCGCTCGTCGCGGGATGCGATGTGGATGAGCGTGACTCGCAGCCCCTGATCCTGGACCTCGCTGACCGTCTCGAGAAGATCCTCGTCGGCGGCCAGCAGGAACGCGTCGCAGATGGCCCGCTCACGGGCCAGCGTGGTGAGGTCGCGCTTGATGGCCGCGCTCAGCGGCACCGGCTGCACGTCAGGGTCGCCCCGCTGGAGCCGCAGCTTCATGTTGGGCAGGGTCGCGACGAGCTGCTGAGCCGAGGTCGGCACCCCGTCCCTGGAGGTGTCGTACCAGTAGGTGCGCAGGGGCTGGAGATCGCTGACATCGCTGGCCAGGCCGACCAGAAAGTCATTCGCTCCCAGCCCGTAGAGGAGGATCTCCTGGCGCTCGGGACTGTTGCAGCACAACATCCCGCCCTCTGTGTAGAGGTACTCAGCGTCGACAAAGATTGCGTAGCGGTCCATGCGCGGCATCACCCCCCGCGCGAAGCGGAAGTCCGGCCGGACCCCGCGCGCCGCGACGGAGTGCCCTTTCGGTTGCTTCAGTGTAGCCGGAGCCGCAGCGGTACCCGGCATCCGGTGTGTACGCCCCCTGGGACTCGAACCCAGAACCTGCGGATTAAGAGTCCGTTGCTCTG
>VXTM01000010.1 GCA_009837445.1 Acidimicrobiaceae bacterium | reverse complement strand
GCCCCAGGCCCCCGCACCTCCCCCGTCCCATCGGGCTGATGCCGGCTCCGTGAAGGCGGTGCCCAAGGCCCGCAAGCTGGCTAGGGAGCGGGGCATCGACCTGGCCACCGTGGCCGGTACCGGACCGGGGGGATCGATAACCGTCGCCGATGTCGAGGCCGCTGCCGACCCCGCCCCGGCAACCGGTCGGCGCGAGCGACTGTCGACCATCCGCCGCTCCATCGCCCGGCATATGACCGAGTCCATGCAGATCCCCCAGTTCACTTCGATGGTGGACGCCGAGGCCAGCGGGCTGATGGGGGCGCGGGCCGCCGTGGCGACCGAGACCGGCTCGCGGGTTCCCCTCGACGCGCTGCTCGTGGCGCGGCTGGTGCCGGTGCTGCGGGACCATCCCGTCATGAACGCCAGGCTCGACGGCGACGAGGTCGAGTACTTCGAGCACTACGACATCGGTGTGGCCGTCGACACCCCCGAAGGGTTGATGGTGCCGGTGGTGCGGGGCGCCGACGCCCTCTCGTTGCCGGAACTGTCCTCAGAGGTCCTGCGGCTGGCCACCGCAGCCCGCGACCGCACGGTGCAGCCTCACGAGCTAGCCGGAGCTACGACGACCGTCAACAACGTGGGCTCTCTCGGGATGCTGGCCGGAACGCCGATGCTGCCGGTGGGCACCAGCATGATCGCCGCCTTCGGCATGGCCCGCCCGGTTGTGCGCCTGATCGACGGCGTTCCGGCGGAGGTCCCGACCATGACGGTGTCGGCCACCTTCGACCACCGCATTATCGACGGCGGCGCCAGTGGCCGCTTCCTGGCCCAACTCAAGGAAGCCATCGAAGGGGCCGACCCCGCCCAGGCTGGCTGACCCTCACAGGCGAAGGCTCAGGGTCTCAGGGAAAGGTAAGGGATTCCCCGGGTTGGGGAGGGTCGCGCCGGTCGTAGAGTCCCGCGTGAGACCTCCCCTCAGCGCCTAGGAGAAATCGTGACCTCCTCCCCCACCCAAGCACTAGCCGTCGCGGCCCAGGCGGTGGCCGCCTCCAAGATCTACGGCTCCGGCGACACCGAGGTGCGGGCCCTCGACGCCATCGACGTGGCCTTCGAGCAGGGCCGCTTCACCGCCATCATGGGTCCGTCGGGGTCGGGCAAGTCCACCCTGATGCACTGCATGGCCGGGCTCGACAGTGTCACGTCGGGCCAGGTGATCATCGGCGACACCGACCTCACCACGCTGTCGGAGAAGGACCTGACGCTGCTGCGGCGCGACAACGTGGGCTTCGTGTTCCAGGCCTACAACCTGGTGCCCACCCTCACGGCCATCGAGAACATCACCCTGCCGATGGACCTCGCCGGCTCCAAGGGCGACACCGAATGGGTCGACGAGGTGGTGGGCGCCACCGGTCTCGCCGACCGGGTCAAGCACCGCCCCAACGAGCTGTCGGGCGGCCAGCAGCAGCGGGTGGCGGTGGCCCGGGCCCTGGCCGGCAAGCCCCAGATCATCTTCGCCGACGAGCCCACCGGCAACGTCGACTCCAACACCGCAGCCGAGATCCTCGGCTTCATGCGGAGCGCGGTCGACCAGATGGGCCAGACCATCGTGATGGTCACCCACGACCCGGTGGCCGCCTCCTACGCCGACCGGGTGGTGTTCCTGGTGGACGGCAAGATCGTGGACGAACTGCTCGAACCCACGCCGGGCACGATCCGCGACCACATGACCCAGCTCGGCGCCTGAAGCCGGGCCCGGGCTTCTCTCACAAAGGGACCGCAAAGTGCTGCGCTTGGCCCTGAAGTCGCTGCTCGCCCACAAGCTCCGCTTCGCGTTCACTGCGTTGGCCATCGTCCTGGGCGTGACCTTCGTGGTGTCGGCGTTCGTGACGGCCGACTCGCTGCGCTCCACCTTCGACGACCTCGCTACCGACATCAACACCGGCACCGACTTCACCGTGCGGGGTGCTCTGCCCTTCGGCGACATCACCCAGGCGAATCCCCCGCCGGTGGACGACAGCCTGCTCGACGACATCCGGTCCGTCGAGGGGGTGCAGTCGGCCGAGGGCGGGTTCTTCGTCGACGGTGTGATTCCCGTGGACGGATCCGGGGAGTCCCCGACCACGCTCGGAGGACCCAGAGCCGGCACCAGCTGGACCGCGGACCCGACGCTGTCGCAGTACTTCCTGATCGACGGCGAATGGCCGCAGGGAACCGCACAGTTCGCCCTCGACGTCGTTACCTTCGCCGACTACGACTTCGAGCTGGGCCGCGACTACCAGGTGGTCACACCCATCGGGCCCCGCACCTTCACCCTCACCGGCACGATGCAGTTCGGCTTTCCCGAGAACGCCGGGATCGGCGCGGTGTTCTCGGTGTTCGACACCGCCACCGCCCAGCAGGTCCTCGGCCTGGAGGGCAAGTTCAACGAGATCGCGGTGCGGGCCGAGCCGGCCGCCGACATCTTGCAGGTGCAGGACCGGATCACGGCCGTGCTGCCGGCGGGAACCGAGGTGATCACGTCCGAGGAGGCTGCCGCGGAGTTCGGCGACGCTTTCGAGAGCTTCATCGGACCGTTCCAGACGATCCTTCTGGTGTTCGCCTTCATCGTGCTGTTCGTGAGCGCGTTCATCATCTCCAACACCTTCAACATCGTCCTCGGCCAGCGGGTGCGGGAGCTGTCGCTCCTGCGGGCGCTGGGGGCCACTCCCCGCCAGGTGCGCCGCTCAGTGCTGATCGAGTCGCTGGTGATCGGCGCGACGGCCGCGGCAGCAGGCATCGGGCTCGGGATGCTCGGCGCGCTCGGGCTCGAGGCCCTGTTGTCCGCGTTCGGCGCGTCGCTGCCCGACGGACCTCTGCCGCTGCGGGCGCGCACCGTGGCATGGGCCTTCGCGGTGGGCGTCGGCTTCACGGTGGTGGCGTCGCTGGTGCCGGCTGCGAAGGCCTCGCGGATCTCGCCGGTGGCCGGGCTCGGCGAGCAGAGCGGAGACGACGGCGAGCACGGCCGCTTGTGGCGGGTGATCGCGGGCGCCGGCCTTGCCGCGCTCGGACTGATCCTGCTCGGCCGGGGGCTGTTCGCCGACTTCGACTCCACCACCGCGCAGCTGTTGTCGCTGGGAATAGGCGCTGCGGTGGTGTTCGTGGCGGTGGCGGTGCTCAGCCCGCTCATCGCCGGGCCGACCGTGGCCGCCCTGGCCCGTCCCCTGCCGTGGATCCTGCGCACACCCGGCCGGCTGGCCCGCGACAACGCGGCCCGCAGCCCCCGCCGGACCGCGGCCACCGCGGTGGCTCTGACCATCGGACTGGCCCTGGTGGCCATGGTGCTGGTGGTGGGCCAGTCCCTCAAGGACACCTTCAGCGAGAGCCTGAGCGACGCGGTGCAAGCCGACTATGTGATCAGCACCGACACGTTCTCCGGGGTGCCCGAGACCCTGGCCGCCGACCTGAGGAGCGCAGGAGCGTCTGCCGCGGTCCCGCTCGACGAGTACCCCGCGCAAGTCCTCAGCCCGGTCGCTCCGGGACGCATCGAGGACGCCGAGCTGACGGTCACAGACCTGGACGCCATCGACGAGGTCGCCAACCTGGGCGTGATCGACGGCACCCTCGAGGGCCTCGATCCGATGTCGGCACTGCTGGTCGCCAGCGACACCGCCGACGACTGGGGCCTTGAGGTCGGCGATGAGGTCAGCGTCAACCTGACCAGCGGCGAGACGCTGGCCGTGACCGTCGGCGCGGTGTTCGACCAGACCCGGCCGCCCTTCTGGGACGAGTGGATCATCGACGAGTCGCTTCACCGGCAGACGGCCGGCGCCGACCTGTTCGACCAGTGGGTGGCCGTCAACGTGGACGGCGACGATCCGGCGGCGTCGCGGGCCCTGCTCGACGAGGTGCTCAGCGCGTACCCGCAGGCGACGCTGGAGGACCGCCAGGAGTTCCAGGCGTCCCTCGAGTCGAACCTCAACACCCTGCTGGCCCTGGTGAACGTGTTCCTGCTGTTCGCGCTGGTGGTGGCCCTGGTCGGCATCGTGAACACGTTGACGTTGTCGGTGTTTGAGCGCACCCATGAGATCGGGCTGCTGCGGGCGGTCGGGATGACCCGGCGCCAACTGCGCCGGGCGATCCGCTGGGAGGCCGCCGCCATCTCGCTCTACGGCGCCCTCGTCGGGGTGGTGCTGGGACTGGGCTTCGGGGTGGCCCTGTCGGTGGCCATCCCTGACGACGCCATCGACCGGGTGTCGGTCCCCGGCGCTCAGATCGTCGGGCTCGTGGTGGTGGCCGTGGCCTTCGGCCTGCTGGCGGCGGTGTTCCCGTCATACCGGGCGGGCCGCATGAACGTCCTCGACGCGATAGCCGCGGACTGACAGTAGGCGAGAGGGCCCGGAGATGTTCAAGCTCGCTCTCCGCAGCCTGATCGACAAGAAGCTGCGCTTCGCGCTGACCACCCTCGTGGTGGTCATCGGAGTGATGTTCGTGGTGGGCTCGTTCACGCTCACCGACAGCCTGCGGTCCACGTTCGCGGGGCTGGCCCAGGACATCGCGCGGGGCGCCGATCTGACGGTGCGGGTGGACCAGACCTTCGGCGGTGACTTCGAGCGAGCCACCGTGCCGGAGGCGGTGGCCGAGCAGGTGGCCGGCGTCGAGGGCGTGGACTTGGCGCGGCCCGAGTTGGCGGCCCTGAACGTCTTCATCGTCGACAGAGACGGCGAGCCGATAAGGCCTCCGGGTCCGCCGGCGCTGGGCTTCAGCTTCAACCCGGGCTCGTTCTTCATCACCGAGGGCCAGCAGCCAGTCGCTCCCGGCGAGTTTGCGACCGACACCGTGACCGCGGCCAACAACGATCTGCGGATCGGTGAGACCTACCAGATCAACGGCCCGCTCGACGTCGAACCGTTCGAGCTGGTGGGCCTGTTCAACTTCGGGTCCCCCGACTCACACACCGGCCTGGGCCAGACGATGGCCGCCTTCGAGCTGGACGAGGCCCAGCGCTTCTTCGGCATGGAGGACGGCTACCAGGCGGTCGGCGTGCTGGTTTCGGCCGGCGCCGACGTGTCCGAGGTGCAGGCCCGGCTGGAGGCCGAACTGGGCGACGACTACCGGGTGATCACTCAGGAGGTCGACGCGGCCGAGCAGGAGGAGGACTTCAACCAAGTCGTCGACATCTTCAACACCGTTCTGCTGGTGTTCGCGTTCATCGCGGTGTTCGTGTCGGCGTTCATCATCAACAACACCTTCCAGATCATCATCGGCCAGCGGGTCCGCGAGATCGGGCTGTGGCGAGCCATCGGCGCCACCCCGGCACAAGTGAGCAGGTCGGTGATCACCGAGTCGGCCATCGTGGGAGCCCTCAGCACGGTCATCGGGATCGGGCTCGGCCTGGTGCTGGCCCTGGGACTGCGCGCCATCCTGGAGGTGATCGGCTTCCCGCTCCCGCCTGGTCCGCTGACACTTCAGCCCCGCACCGTTGTGCTGGCGCTGCTCGTGGGCCTAGGAGTGACGATGGTCTCGTCGATCGCACCGGCGATAAGGGCTCGCAAGATCTCGCCGGTGGCCGCGTTAAGCCAGGACTTCCAGTTGGGCGCGACCGGCCTGCGCCGCCGCCTGATCACGGGCGGGGCGGTGCTCGCCGCCGGCGTCGTGTCGCTGGCGGCGGGCATGACGGCCGGGCTGGACACCACGCCGACATTCGTGCTGCTCGGAGTCGGCGCCGTGCTCGCCTTTGTGGGCATGAACACCGTGAGCCCGGTCTTCGCCCGGCCGGCGGCGTCCGCGCTCGGTCGCCCGGCAAAGGCTTTCTTCGGCATGCCTGGCCGGCTGGGCCGCGACAACGCGTCACGCAACCCTCGACGGACCGCATCGACCGCGGGGGCGCTGCTGATCGGCCTCGCGCTGATGGGATTGGCCGCGGTCGTGGGCGAGTCGGTCAAGAAGACGGTCGACAACATCCTCGACAACGCGGTGGAGGCCGACTACTTCATCCAGTCCGCTGCCACCGGCTTCGGCCCCCCGCCCGGCTTCCCGGCCCGGGTGGCTGACGAGGTCGAAGCGCTGCCCGAGGTCGAGAGCGTGATGCGGATCCAGTGGGCGTTCAGCGGGCTGAGCGTCGAGGGCGAACCGCGCGACATCGTGGCCGCCGACATGACCCTGGCCGACGACCACTTTGACCCCCAGGTCAGCTCCGGCGACATGGCCGCTACGGATCCGCTGACCTCGCTGGCCCTGCACAGCGACTCGGCCGAGAGCCTGGGCGTCGGGGTGGGCGACACCGTCGAGGCCACCTTCCCCGACAACCAGACCGAGACCCTCACCGTGGTTGCCGTGTACGAGGACGCGGCCATCTACGGCAACTGGCTGATCGACGGCGCCCTATGGGACAGCCACTTCAATCGCAACGATCTGGCCTTCGCCAGCGCCCGGATCGCCGGCCTGTCCGGCGCCGCGGGTGAGGCGGAGCAGGCCGCGCTGCTGCAAAAGAGCCGGGCCGCGGTCAACGAGGTGATCGACCGCTACCCCACCGTGAAGGTCGAGAACCAGGCCGAGTTCCGCCAGACCCAGGAGTCGCAGCTGACTGCCATCATCAGGGTGATCCAGGTGCTTATCGGGCTGTCGTTCGTGATCGCGTTGATCGGCATCATCAACACGTTGAGCCTGTCGGTGTTCGAACGCATCCACGAAATCGGCCTGCTCCGCTCGGTGGGCATGACCCGCAAGCAGCTGCGGCGCTCGATCTACTGGGAGGCGCTGATCGTGGCCGTCTTCGGCGGCCTGCTCGGCGTGGCGGTGGGCACGGTCTTTGGCGTGGCGACCGCGCTGGCGCTGCCGGAGTCGTTCGTGCAGGTGGTGGCCGTGCCGTGGCTGGATCTCGTGGTCTTCGTGGTGATCTCGGCGGTGGCGGGGCTGCTGGCCGCCATCCTGCCCGCCATCCGGGCCGGGCGCATGAACATCCTCGACGCCATAGCCCACGAGTAGGACCGGCCGGGCCACGCGGTCGCCCCGGCCGCTAGGTGTAGGAGTCGAACAGGGCGTCGAGCTGCTCGCAGATGTAGTCCATGTGCTCGGGGTCGAGGCCGTGGTGGATGGGCAGCGACAGCGAGCGGTCCATCATCCGGTCGCAGTTGGGGAGGCCCCCGGCCGGTGCCCGGTGCTCGATGGCCGCGAAGCCGGGCTGGCGCAGAATGTTGCCGGTCCACACCATCCGGGTGGGCACTCCCCGCTCTGCGAGAAACTCCTGGGCCTGGGTGCGGGTGAACGGTGCGTCGGGGGTGATCTCGAAACAGAACCGCATCCAGGTGGTGTCGGTGTCCGGCGTGGTCCGGCCCGCGATGATCCCCTCGCGGCCGGCCATGAAGTCGTCGAGGCGGCGCCAGTTGGCCCGGCGGCGGGCGTTGAAGCCCTCCAGCTTGTCGAGCTGCACCAGCCCGTAGGCCGCGCTGAGCTCGTTGGGCTCGAAGTTGTAGCCGATCGAGTCGAACACGAACACGAGGTCGTACGGGGTGCCGTCGGCCAGGGCCGAGAACCGGTCCTGCTGGCCCCGGCGCGAGCCGTAGAGGTACGACTCGCTGCGCCGCCCCCAGCGGCGCAGCGACAGGGCCAGGTCGTAGTCGTCGGGGTCGTCGATGCCGACCAGCCCGCCGGTGCCGCCCGCGGTCATGGCGTGGGAGCGGGCGAAGCTGGTGACCCCGATGTGGCTGCGCTCGCCGGTGCGCCGGCCCCGCTGGTAGCTGTCGAGTACGTCGCAGGAGTCCTCCACTACCGCCAGCCCGTGGGCGTCGGCGACCGCCCGCAGCTCGTCCCAGTCGGGGCAGTTGCCGCACAGGTTGGGCGCCAGGATCGCCTTGGTGCGGGGCCCGATCATGGCCTCCACCGCATCGGTGTCGATCTGGTAGGTGTCGGCGGTGACGTCGGCGAACACGGGCACGATCCCGGACTGGGCCATGGGCGCCACGTCGGTGGAGAACGTAAGCGGCGAGGTGATGATCTCGTCGCCGGGCTCCAGGCCGAGCAGGTCGATGGCGATGCGCAGCGCGGACGAGCCGGAGTTGACCATCAGCCCGAACCGCTTCGACAGCTTGGCCGCGACGCGTTCCTCCAGTGCGAGGGTCGCCTCGGCGATGTCGAGGGTCGGGTTGTCCCGCATGACGGCGGTGACCGCCTCGATCTCCCGCTCGTCGTGCACAGCCCCCGCAGGCGGCAGCTTCATAGTGCGCCTCCTCTCGGATTGCCGGTCCGCTGCTTCAGGAGCAGGCTAAGCGACCGCGCGAACGCGCCGTTCACGTGCGGTAGAGCATTCCCTTGTAGGCGGAGGTGAAGCCGGCCGACTCCAGGCGGGCCGCCCACGGGGTATCCCGGACTGCGACGCCGTCGACCTTGGCGATCTCCAGCTTGCGGAGGCGGCCGTCCTTGACCAGGCCGATGATCGCGTCGATCCAGGCGTCGTTGGACTCCGCATCTGCGAAGGTGGCCAGTGATCGGCCGCCCCGCTCGAGGACTACCAGCGGCACACCGTCGGCCAGCACCACATGGGCACCGGCGGTGCGGGCCGGGCGACCGGCCGAGTCGGGCCAGGCCAGCGCGGCGCCGTAGGGCTGGGCCGGGTCGGTGGCGGCCAGCACCACGGGCGCCGAGTCGGGCTCGGGCGTGCGGGCTCCCCGTAGGCGATCGACCGCTCCGGGCAGGGCGAACTGAGCCGCGCCCAGCCCGGCCACGAAGTACCCGCGGCGGGTCTCGCCCCGCTCCTCCAGCGCCTTGAGCACCGGGTAGACCCCCGCGAACCCGCCGTCGATGCCCTCGCCCAGGGCGGTCTCTCGTGTGACCACGCCATACCGGTCGAGGAGTTGATGAGCCCGGGCCAGGACCGACTCGGTGGGAGCCGGCTGGGGACTGAGCAGCGGCTCCACCAGCGACCAGCGGCCCGCGGCCGACGGCGGTCCGGTGGCGCTGAGTCCTCCCAGCCGCAACCGGCCCCGGCGGGAGCGGCCCGGTCGGGAAGGCGAGTGACGGCCGCGGCCGCGGGCCGGACCGGAGATGCGGGACCGCAGGGGGACGAGGGAGTCGTTGGTGACCTCACCGGCCCATACGAGGTCCCACAGCGCGGCCAGCACCGTCTCGGTGTCGTAGGGCACCGACGCGGCCTGTGCGGCCGCCACCAAGTCACCCCAGAACGACGCTCCCCGGTCGCGCAACCGGTCCCGCAGCGCGTCGTGCACGGCTCCCTCGCACGGCTCGGCGGCAGGCACAAGCAGCCCGGCCTGATCACGGAACACCAGCCGGACCCGGCCGTCGGTGGCGCCCAACGCGCCGGCGCCGACCCACACAACCTCGCCGGAGGTGCACAGCTGGTCCAGGTCGGCGGGTTTGTAGCCGATCATCCGGCAGGCGAGCACGTCGGCCTCTAGTACCGACGCGGCCACCGGCGCCCCCTGCAACTGCGCGACCACGTCGGCAAGGGCGTCCACACCCCGGCGCCGGCCCCCGACCCCCTGCCAGTCGGGCAGGAACCTGGCCAGCGCCTCGGGAGGAACCGGCTCAACCTCCTGGCGCAGGGCGGCCAGGCAGCGGCGGCGGATCCGCCGCAGGACATCGGCGTCGCAGAACTCGCGCTCCGCCCCGCCGGGCCGGAACTCGCCCCGCAGCAGGCGACCCTCGGCCACCAGCGATGACAGCCGGGCCGCCACCGGCTGCTCCCCGACGCCCAGCCACCGGGCCACGTCCCGGGCCAGGAACGGGCCGTGGCTGCGGGCGTAGCGCACGCACAGATCGCCCAGAGGGTCGTCGACCGGCTCGGTGGCCGATGCTGGGAGCCCGACCGGCAGGGCCGCTCCGGCCGCGTCGCGCAGCCGGGCCGCGTCGGCGGCGTCGGCCACCAGGTCCCGCCCGGCCAGGCGGACCTCGATGGCACGGCGCTGCTCCACCAGCGTGCGCACCCACACCGCGACCCGCTCGGCGTCGGACCCCGCCGGCGGCACGGTCCGGGCCGCCAGCTCATCGAGGGTCAGCGGCCCAAGAACCCGTAGCAGGTCGTGGAGCTCATCGGCATCCCGGGCCTGGCCGCCGGCGACCAGCCGCTGCAACTCCAGCTCGATGTCGGTGATCACCCCGGCGTCGAGCAGCTCTCGCAACTCCTCGGCGCCGAGCAGGTCGCGCAGCAGGTCGCGGTCCAGGGCCAGCGCAGCGGCCCGCCGCTCGGCCAGCGGAGCGTCGCCCTCGTACATGTACACGGCGATCCAAGAGAACAGCAGCGACTGGGCGAAGGGAGACGCCTGGGGAGCGTCCACCGCCACCATCCGGATCCGGCGGCTGCGCAGGTCGGTCATGAGTCCGACGAGCGCGGGCAGGTCGAAGACGTCGTTGAGGCACTCGCGGGTGGTCTCCAGCAGGATCGGGAACGACGGGAACTTGGCCGCCACCGACAGCAGGTCGGCGGCCCGCTGGCGCTGCTGCCACAGCGGTGTGCGCTGGTCGGGACGGCGCCGGGGAAGCAGCAGTGCCCGGGCCGCGCACTCCCGGAACCGCGACGCAAACATCGACGTATCCGGCAGGCGCGACACCACCAGTTCCTGGATCTCGTCCGGGTCGAACAGCAGGTCGTCCAACGGGAGCTCGTCGATGGCCTCGGGCAGCCGCATGACGATCCCGTCGTCGCCCCACATCAGGTCCACGTCGACGCCCCACGCCTCGCGCAGGCGGGCTTGCAGCGCGACTCCCCACGGGGCGTGGACCTGCGCGCCGAAGGGGGTGAGCACGCACACCCGCCAGTCGCCGATCTCGTCGCGGAAGCGCTCCACGACCACGGTGCGATCGTCGGGCACCGCGCCGGTGGCGGCGGACTGGTCCTCCAGGTAGGCGACGAGGTTGTCGGCGGCCGTCTCGTCCAGGCCGCACCGCTGACGCAGACGGGACTTCGCGGTTTCATCGTCACCCGACCGCAGCTCTCTCACCAGGCTGCCCACAGCCCGACCCAGCTCGAGCGGGCGGCCGGGGCCGTCGCCGTGCCAGAAGGGCATCTTGCCCAGCTCGCCGGGGGCGGGGGTAACCACGACCCGCTCGAAGGTGATGTCGACGATGCGCCACGTGGTCGCGCCGAGCAGGAACGTCTCGCCCACCCGGCTCTCGTAGACCATCTCCTCGTCGAGTTCGCCCACCCTGGTCCCGTCGGGCAGGAACACGCCGAACAGGCCCCGATCAGGGATGGTGCCCGCGTTGGTGACGGCCAGGCGCTGGGCCCCGGCCCGGCCCCGCAGCACGCCGCCGGCCCGGTCCCACGCCACCCGGGGCCTCAGCTCGGAGAACTCCTCGGCCGGGTAGGTGCCCGACAGCAGTTCCAGCACGCTGTGCAGCACATCGTCGGAGAGCTCGGCGAAGCCGGCGCTGCGTCTGAGCACCGTGGCCAGCCGGTCGACGGGCCAGTCGTCCATGGCGCACATGGCCACGATCTGCTGGGCGGCCACATCGATGGGATTGCGCAGGTAGCGGGTGTGCTCCACCTCGCCCTGGTGCATGCGCTCCACCACCGCGGCCGCCTCCAGCAGGTCGGCCCGGTGCTTGGGGAAGATCCGGCCCCGGCTGGGCTCACCCACCCGGTGGCCGGCCCGGCCGATGCGCTGCAGACCGGAGGCCACCGATCCCGGCGAGGCCACCTGCACCACCAGGTCGACCGCGCCCATGTCGATGCCCAGCTCCAGGGTGGAGGTGGCCACCAGGCCCCGCAGCTCGCCCCGTTTGAGCTCGTCCTCAATCAGCAGGCGCCGCTGGCGGGACAGCGACCCGTGATGGGTCTTGACCAGCTCGAACCCGTCGGCCGGCCCTGAACCGACCTGCTCGTCGCTCAGCGGCACCGGCGGCGGCGCTTGCAGCAACCTCTCCACCGACTCGCCCACATGGGTGGGGCCGTCCCCGCCAGTGCCGGAGAATCTCGGGTTGGTTGTGTGTCGTGGGTCCGCATGAATCGACCCGAGATTCTGTGACTCCTCGTCCTGGGCCTCGAGGTGCAGCTCGTTGAGCCGGGCGGCCAGGCGCTCGGCCAGGCGCCGAGCGTTGGCGAAGATGAGGGTGGACCGGTGGGACTGCACCAGCTCCAGAAGCCGGGGATGGATGGCCGGCCAGATGCTGCGGCGCAGCGGCGCGGCCGCGGCGCCGGCCGACGCCGGGGCCTCGACGGTCTCGCCCAGCGAGGCCATGTCGGCCACCGGGACCACCACCTCCACGTCGAGCTCCTTGCGGGCGCCGGCGTCCACCACCGTGACGGAGCGGGGCACCGGCGAGCCGGCGGCGTCGGCGGTGAACCCGCCCAGGAAGCGGGCGATCTCGTCGAGGGGACGCTGGGTTGCGGAGAGGGCGATGCGCTGGGGTGACTGCTCGCACAGCTCCTCAAGACGCTCCAGGGACACCATCAGGTGGGTGCCCCGCTTGCTGGCGGCCACCGCGTGGATCTCGTCGATGATCACGTGCTGGACGCCGGTGAGGATCTGGCGGGCCTGGCTGGTGAGCATCAGGAACAGCGACTCGGGCGTGGTGATCAGGATGTTGGGGGGATGCCGCACCAGCCGCCGGCGCTCGTCGGCCGAGGTGTCGCCGGTGCGCAACCCGACGGTGGGCTCGTGCACGGTCACATTGAGGCGCTCGGCGGCCAGCCGGATGCCGTGCAGTGGGGCCCTCAGGTTCTTCTCCACGTCCACTGCCAGGGCCCGCAGGGGAGACACGTACAGCACCCGCGTGCCCTCGCCGGCCACCGGTGTGTCCTGGGACATGAGCCGGTCGATGGCCCACAGGAACGCGGCCAGCGTCTTGCCGGTGCCGGTGGGGGCGCATACCAGTGTGTGATCACCGGCCGCGATGGCCGGCCAGCCCTCGGCCTGGGGCGCGGTCGGCGCGGCGAAGGCCGACGCGAACCAGGCACGGGTCGGCTCGGAGAACGCGGCGAGCGGATCGTCCACCACGCCGCCACCGTACCGACCCCCTACGACACCCGGCGGGCCTACAGTGAGTCCCATGGCTCATCCTTTCCGTTTCGGCGTCGAATTGAAGGTGCCGCTACCCGGCCTGACGTGGCCCCAGACCGCAAAGAGGTTGGAGGACCTCGGCTTCTCCAACCTGGTGATGCCCGACCACTTCGACGAGCAGCTCGCCGTGGGCCCGGGGCTGGCCGCGGCGGCCGCGGCGACCACCACCCTGCGGTTCAGCGCCTTCGTGTACGGCAACGACTACCGCCATCCGGTGATGGTGGCCAAGGAGGTCGCCACCCTCGACGTGCTGTCCGGCGGCCGGATGGACCTCGGGCTCGGCGCAGGCTGGAAGCGAGTCGACTACGACGAGGCCGGGATGCAGTACGACCCGCCCGGCGTACGGGTCGACCGCATGGTCGAATCCCTGCACATCATCCGCGCCCTGTTCGAGGACGGACCGGTCACCTTCGAGGGCGAGCACTACACCATCCGCGGTCTCGAGGGCCTGCCCAAGCCGGTGCAGTCGCCGGTGCCGGTGGCCATCGGCGGGGGCGGGCGCCGGATGCTCACACTGGCCGGCCGCCACGCCGACATCGTGGGCGTGAACGCCAACCTACGCTCGGGCGAGATAGGCCTCGACGCCATGAACGACGTACTCGGCGCCGACCGCTTCGACACCAAGCTCGAGTGGGTGCGGGAAGGGGCCGGCGACCGCTTCGACCAGCTCGTGCTCAACGTCCTGATCGCGGCCTGGCAGATCACCGGAGGCGGCCAGGCAACCACCGAGGCCATGGAAGCCACTGCAAGCATGTTCGGCCAACCACCCGAGGTCTTGGCCGACGTTCCGCTACTGCTGATCGGGTCGCCGGCCGAGATCGCCGACAGCCTGCGGCAGCGGCGGGAGCGCTGGGGTTTCAGCTACATGGTGCTCGGGGCGACCAACACCGACATCGAGGCGTTCGCCCCGGTGATCGCAGAACTCGACGGCGAATAACCCCGCGCCTCGCCTATGGTGGAGCCATGACGTCGACCACGGCCGAGGCTACGCCCTACGAGTCGCCCGAATGGCATCCCGCCTTCGAGGAGTACTGCGAGACGATCTTCGAGCTCGCCGAGGACGACCTGGAGGTGATCCAGGCCCGTATCGCCGACCGGCTGGAGATCTCACGGCCGGCGGTGTCGGAGATGATCCGCCGGATGCAGGCCGAGGGGCTCGTCGAGGAGGGCAAGGGCACGATCGAGCTCACGCCGAAGGGATACTCGCTGGCCGAGACCGTGGTGCGACGCCACCGGCTGGCCGAGTGCTTCCTCACCGAAATCCTGGGACTCTCCTGGGCGGATGCCCACCAGGAGGCGGGCAAGTGGGAGCACATCATCTCCCCCGCGGTGGAGAAGGCCATGATCCGGGTGCTGGAGGAGCCGACCACCTGCCCTCACGGCAACCCCATCCCCGGCTCCGCCTACGAGGCGCCCGAGATGGTGACGCTCGACAACCTCGAGGTGGGCCGGCACTTCACCGTGCAGCGCATCCCCGAGGAGCTGGAGTTCCAGCCGGGGATGCTCGAGTTCCTCGAGCAGGCAAGGGTGACGCCGGGATCCACCGGCACGGTCACCGCCCGCTCCCCGGACGGCACTTTCACCCTCAGCGTCGAGGGCGGACCGGTGGGCCTGAGCGACTACGCCACCTCACGCATCCTCGTCACCGCCGCGCCAGCCGTCTGACTTCTGAGCGCCGGGACCTCCCCGGGCAAGAAGCCTTGGAAGCGGCCGGCGCTAGCCCCGCCCGCCTTGGGCACGGACTCGGGCCATGTGGTACTTTGATGTGATCAAACTATGAGTCCTCGGCACGGGCTCCCAGAGCGCGCCGAGACCAGCACCCAGGAGGGTCCACATGGCACCAAATCAGTTTTCACGACGCAGATTCATCGGGCGCACCGCCGCCGGTGCAGGATTGATCCTCGGAGGTGGCCGCGTCCTGACAGCCTGCGGCGACGACGAGGCAGCCGCGCCGACTACGACAGCTGCGCCCGCAACCACGGCCGCGCCCACAACCACAGCGGCACCAACCACAACTGCGGCCCCTGCGCTCACGGAAGCGAACTTCCAGCTGAGCTGGTTCGACTCCGTGCAGTTCGGCGGCTCCTACATCGCCCACCAGCGGGGCTACTACGAGCGCTTCGGCCTCGACGTGTCTCTCGTTCCGGGCGGGCCTGGCGTGTCCCCAGACGCCGCGGTGGCCGCTGATCAGGCCCTTGTGGGCATCTCGGCTGCGAACTTCACGGGCCAGTCCGTAGCGGACGGCGCACCGTTCAAGATCGTGGGCGTGGCTATGCAGAAGAACCCGTTCGTGATCGCCTCGCTATCGGACAACCCGATCAACGAGCCCAAGGATCTGGAGGGCACGAAGCTCGGCATGGCTTTCAACAACCAACTCGACCTCGAGTTGCTGTCCGAGCTCAACGGCGTCGACATCAGCAAGATCGAGGTCATCACCAGTGACTATGACCCCGCGCCGCTGGTCAACGGCGAGGTCGACTCGCTGTTGTGTTGGCTCACCGACCTGCCGGTGGCCATGACGGTCCAGGGAATCGACAACACCACCATGCTCTTCGCCGACTTCGGCTACGCGGTGCACAGCCAGACGCTGATATGCACCGAGGACTCGCTGGCCAACAAGCGCGATCAGGTGATCGGGCTGCTGAAGGGCGACATCCTCGGATGGCAGGAGTACCGGACCGACACCGATGCGGCCGCCCAGCTGACCGTCGACCTGTTCCCCGACGCCGGTTTCGACTTGGAGGCTCAGAAGCTGCAGGCATCCGAGCAGCTGAAGATCATGTTCAGCGCAGACACCGACGAGCACGGGTTCCTGTGGTTCACCGACGAGTCCGTCCAGGACAACATCCGCACCCTGGCCGCGCTCGGCGTGGACGTGACTGCAGACCTGTGGGACCGATCCCTCCTGGAAGAGATCTACGCCGACGGCCCGGTCCTGTCGTGACAGAGCGCATTCACAGTCTTAGCCGTCGAGAGTGATGGCCCGGCGGGGAGCGCCGGTAGACGTCGTAGGGGTCGGACGCACGTTCGCCCTCGGTGGCGGCGAGGTGGAAGCCCTTCGCGGGCTGGACATGCACGTTCCGGCGGGCGGCTTCACCGCGCTGATCGGGCCGTCGGGTTGCGGGAAGTCCACCGCGTTGCGTCTGGTTGCCGGGTTGGACGCGCCCGACGAGGGGACCATCGACATGGACGGTGCCTCCCCGGACCAGATGCGGCGGGGTCAGCGCATCGGCGTCGCCTTTCAGGACCCGTCGCTGCTGCCGTGGCGGACGGTCTCGACCAACATCCGGCTTGCGCTGGAGTTGGTGGGCCGGCGCCACGACACCAAGGCGGTCAGCGACCTGATCGAATTGGTCGGTCTGCAGGGGTTTGAGAAGGCCCGGCCCGCGCAACTCTCGGGGGGAATGCGCCAGCGCGTCGCCATCGCGCGGTCATTGGTGACCGAACCCGATCTGCTGCTGCTCGACGAACCCTTCGGCGCCCTCGACGCCCTCACGCGCCAGCAACTCAACGACGAGCTCCAGCGCATCTGGACGGCCCGCGGGACTACCACGATCCTGGTGACCCACTCGATCCCCGAAGCGGTGTACGTCGCCGATGAGGTGCTGGTGATGTCGCCCCGGCCGGGCCGGGTGGTGGCTCACCACGGCATCGATTTCGAGCGGCCTCGCACCCGCGAGCTGCTGCTCACCGACCGGTTCCATGCTGAAGTGGAGGCCGTCTCGGCCAGCCTGCACCGCTCCGAGGGGCAGGTGGTGCAGCTCGACACGGATCCGAGTTGAGCGACACCGCCCAGGCCACGGCCAAGGCCCCGGTCCGCTCCGGGGCCAGCGGGCTCGACCGGGTGCCACCGCGGGTACTCAGCGCGGCCGTGGGGATCGCCGTGCTGGCGCTCTGGGAGCTGCTGGCCCGCACTGTGTACGCGGGTTCGTACCGTCTGTCGCCGCCCACGCTGGTCGTAGTCGACTTTTTCGAGTACCGCGACCTCTATCTGCGCAACCTCTGGCACTCGACAAAGACTGCGGCCTGGGGTTTCCTTTGGGGGAATCTGGCGGCAATAGCCCTGGCGGGAGTGGCGTCGATCATTCCGGTGCTGCGCCGCAGCATCGGCGCCGTGGCTCTGACCATCTTCTGCCTGCCCTTCATCGCAGTGGCTCCGATCCTGCGGCTGATCACCGGCCCGGGCAACGGCACACCGATCACGTTGTCGGCGTTGGCCGTGTTCTTCACCACTTACGTGGCCGCCCTCCTCGGCTTCGACACCGCTCCGGGAAGCGCGCTCGACGTGGTCCGCTCCTTCGGCAGGGGCCGGTTGGCGGCCTTCCGCCGGGTCAGGCTCAGAGCATCGGTGCCAGCGATGATCGCCGGCTTGCAGATCGCGGCGCCAGCCGCGTTCCTGGGAGCGGTGGTCGGCGAGTTCACCGGGGCGCGCAGCGGCCTGGGGATACTCACGGTCAGAGCTCTGGGCGCTCTCCATACCGAGCGGATCTGGGTGATCGCACTGATGTCCACAATCGTGGCCACCGGCGGGTACATGGTGATCGGTGCACTGGGCCGGTGGCTGTGTCCGTGGGCGCCCGCGCTGGACGTGGGAGCCGTTCCGGCCGCACGCCAGGAGCCGGGCCTGCTCAACCGGCTGGCCGCTCTACTGGCCCCGATCATCGTCGTGTTCGTCTTCTGGTACGCGTTCTTGTGGGTGTTCCAGATCAAGCCCTTCTTCGCCAAGACGCCCCTCGACGTGTGGGCGGAGCTGTTCACCAACGCGGACGCGGCCGAGACCCGATCGTCGGTCTTCGGCGCGCTAGGAACCACAATGTGGACTACGTCGCTGGGCTACGTCGCGGGCCTGATCGGCGCGGTGGTGACCGCGGTCGTGTTCGTCCTCATCCCCTGGCTGGAGCGGGCGCTGATGCCGATCGCGGTGGCGCTGCGGTCGATCCCCATCATCGTCACCACGCCGGTGATAATCCTCTTCGTCGGGCGCGGCCTGCTGACCACGACGGCGATCGTGGCGGTCATGTCGTTCTTCCCGACCCTGGTCAACTGCTACGCGGCCATGAACCGGACCCCTGAGGGGATCCTCGACGTGCTCAGGTCCTATGACGCCGGATCCGCAGCCCATGTGCGTAACGCCTACCTCCCGACCGCGGTGCCGGCCCTGCTCGCCTCGGCCCGGATCGCGGTGCCGACGTCGCTGTTGGGGGCCACCGTGGCCGAGTGGCTGGCCACCGGCGACGGGATCGGCGCCGTCATGGTCATCGCCTTCACCCGCAACGACTACAACGTGCTGTGGGTGTCGGTGGCAGTGCTGACGCTGGTGGCGGTGATCGGCTACTGGCTAGTGGCCGCGCTCGAGTTGCGCACCCTCGAGCGCATGGCGCCGGGGACGTCGCGATGACCGGCGGAGCCGCGGACGCACCCGGCCCCGGCTCCGCCGGCGCGCAGGCCGCGGTGCTGGCCCGCTACGACGAGCTGGCCTCCCTGCTTGGCGGGATGGACGACCGGCCGGGGGCCGATCCAGGCCTAACCGCCGAGGCCGCGCCGGTGCTGCTGCACGAGGCCCGGCTGCTGGATGCCGGCCGTTTCGAGGACTGGCTGGCGGGCTGGACAAGCGACGCCGTGCTGTGGCTCCCACTGTCGGCGCGGGCACATCCCGGCACCGACCAGTCCCTGCTCCTGGACGACCGCCGCCGGCTGGCCGAGCGCGTCGACTGGCGTCGCGAGCCGTCGGCCTGGGGCCAGAACCCGCCATCTCGCACCACCCGAGTCGTCGGGAGCATCGAGGCCTGGGCCGCGGCCGATGGCCTTGTAGCCCGATCCAGCTTTCTCATCGACGAGTACCGGCACGGCCGCCACCAGGCGCTCGCCGGCTACCAGATCCACGAGCTGGTCGGCGACGACCTTCGCCGACGCACCAAGATCCTCGTCGTGCCCGCACTGGGCACCGGCGTCCGCAATCCGAGCTTCCTACTGTGAGAGGGGGGATGTCTTGACTGCGATCGACTCCGGCACTGTGCCGCCCGATTTTGACTACCTGGTGCAGCCTCACCGGGTGCACCGTCGCATCTACACCGACCCGCAAATCTTCGATCTGGAGATGACCCGGGTGTTCGCGGCGTCGTGGTGCTATGTGGGCCACGAGAGCGAGATCCCCGCGCCGGGCGACTATCGCACCACCACCCTGGGCCTGCGGCCGGTGTTGATGACCCGTGGGCGCGACGGAGCGGTGAACGTGCTCCTCAACCGCTGCACACACCGGGGGACGGTGCTAGCGGGCGAATCCAGCGGCTGCGCCAAGCGTTTCGTGTGCCCCTACCACGGCTGGACCTTCGCTCCCGACGGGCAGTTGGTGGCCATCCCGTTCCCGGCCGACCACGCCGTGGAGGACCGCTCCACGCTGTCGCTGGGACGGCTAACGACTGCCACCTACCGGGGCTTCGTGTTCGCCACGCTTAACGCCGAGCCCGAGCCCCTCGATTGCTGGCTGGGCGAGGCCCGCGAGGCCTTCGACACGATCGTCGACCGCCATCCCGGCGGTGACATCGCGGTGATGGGCTCCCCGCATCTTCTGGAGTTCCTGGGCAACTGGAAGCTCTCCTGGGACAACGCAGCCGACGGCCTGCACGCCACCTTCGCCCACGAGTCCTACAACACGCTGGGAGAGATGGTGGACACCGAGACGGTGCTGGCCCGCGATCCGGGATCGACGCCGATGGTGTCCAAGGCGCTGCGCAACGGCCACATGGTGGTGGACCAGCGGCCGGGAATACCCCAGGGGCCGTGGGCCACCATGCGAAGAGTCCCGTTCCGGGAGCCGCTGGAGTCGGCCCTGGTCGACGCGGGTGAAGAGAGCCTGCTCGACCTGGCCACAGGGAGCATGATCAACCTGTCGCTGTTCCCGAACCTGCTCTTCGTCGGCAACCAGCTGCTGGTCATCGAGCCGGTCGCTGTGGACCGGACCAGGCTCCAGCTTTGGCTCACGTCGGCACCCGGCGCGCCTAGCGAGATCGACCTGCTGCGCCTGCGGGTGGATGAGGACTTCGTGAACTTCGGCACCCCCGACGACCTGGACATGTTCGAACGGGTCCAGCGGGGCCTGTCGATCCCGGAGATGGAGTGGATCGACATGAGCCGCGGTCTGCCCGACAGCGATGCCGCCGACGGGGACGCCACGATCTACGGCCCCATCACCTCGGAGGCGCCCCAGCGGCGCTACCTCGCCCACTACGCCAAGCTGATGACCACGCCGGCCGCGACCCGTGCCCTCTAGTCCGGGCCCCGGGCCGAGCGCCGCGAGGCGGGCAGTGTTCCGGGAGCGGGGAGCGGTGGTGATTCCCGGACTACTGGACCTCGACTGGTGCGAGCGGCTCCAAGCCGCCATTGAGCGCTGCCAGGCCAGCCCCAGCCAGTTCTACGGGGTGCTGTCGCCGCCGGGGGAGCTGAAGGTGGACAGCGACCTGTTCCGCTGGTTCGACGACCCCGACATCGCCGAGGTGACCCACTCGTCGCCGCTGCCCGCGCTCGGGGCGGAGCTGTGCGGCGCCGGCGCGGCCGTACTGATCGAGGACCAGTGGTTCTGCTCGGAGCCGGGCGCGGTGTCGCGCAGCCCCTGGCACCAGGACCACCCCTACTACAACCTGGACCGGCCCTTCGCCACGGTCTGGGTCACTCTCGACGACGTGACCGCCGACGCCGCCCTGCGGGTGGTCGAGGGCTCCCACGCCACCGGCATCACCTACGCCCCCATCGAGTTCTCGTCGTCGATCTCGACCATCGGCGGGGGCTCGGAGCTGGAGCCGGTTCCCGACGTTGACGCCGACCCCGGGCGCTACACGGTCACCACCTGGGACCTGAAGGCCGGCGACGCGGTGGCCATCGACTCGCGGATGCTGCACTCCACCGGCATCCGCGAGGTGGCCGACCGGCCCTTCCGGCGGCTGTCGACCCGCTACGCCCATCCCGACACCCGCTACCTCGACCTGGGTGAGCAGGCCGCGGTGTTCTGGCGGATGCTCCCCCACGGCCTCAGCACCGGCGACCTGGTCGCCGGAGAGGTCTTCCCCCTCATCGAGCCCTGACCTTCATACCGGGCCGGACTGGCCTGGGAGTGTTAGCCGGGGGCAGAGACGTGGACGAAGCGGGTGGTCTCGTCACCCAGGTGGTGCCAGCGGTGCCGGGTGGCCGTTGAGTAGATCATGGTGTCGCCCTCGGCCAGGCGGTGGGTGACGATGTGGCCGTCGCCGTCGTCGAGATCGACGGCCAGCATCCCGCAGGTGACGTGGATCATCTCCCGGCCCTCCGACGAGAAGAAGCCGCCCAGCCGCGAACCGGGCTCGACCACGTACTCGGCCGCGCTGAAGGGTTCCTCGAGACCGGTGAGCTGGCGGCGGAACGCGGTTTGGAGCGCGTCGGTGATGTCGTAGCGCTGGCCCTCGTCGCGTCCGGTGACCACGACGTCGGCCGACACCGGGCCGGCCAGCAGCCGCTCGGGGGTGGTCTCGAGCACGCTGGCGATGGCGAACAGCGAGGTCAGGCTGGGGGCGGCGAAACTGGTCTCCACCTGGCTGAGGAACGGAACCGACAAGCCGGCCTGGTCGGCGACCTGGCTCAGCGTCAGGCCCAGCTGGTTGCGGCGGCTGCGCACAGCCTGGCCCAGCTCCTCCAGGGCGCGTGTGCTGTGGTCACGGCGGGGCTGGGGTTGCGCGGTGGCGGCCATCGTCGGGAGGCTAGCTGGCAGGCTCCGGCCAGCCGGTCAGCCGTCGGATGGACTGGAGCCGGCCGCGGTGCGGCCCGACTCGTGCTCGGGGAATAGCTCGGCGTAGGTGTCGCCCTCCCGGTAGGGGTGGGCGGCCAGCTTCTCCTCGTCGACGTCCACGCCCAGCCCGGGACCGGTCGGGGCACTGATGTGCCCGCCGCCCAGGTCGGTGAGGGCCAGGCCGGGGTTGTGGCCGATGTCGGTGATCATCGGCTGGTGGGGGTCGATGTCGTACTCGCACAGCCGCACACGGGATGCAGTCGCCCAGTGCAGGTTGGCGGCCAGCCCCACCACGGTGGGCCCGCCGACGTGGGGGATGACCTCAATGGAGGACCGGGCCGCGATGCCGGCGATCTCCATGCAGTTGAGGATCCCGCCGGTGAGGGTGGCGTCCGGCTCGAAGACCCGGGCCGCGTCCCGCCGGGCCAGCTCGGCGTACATGCGGGGCGAGTAGACCCGCTCCCCCACCGCCACCCGGATCGGCGAGTTGTGCTGTAGCCGCTCCAGGCCCTCGATCTGGTACTGGGGCACCGGCTCCTCGAAGAAGTGGATGCGGTATGGAGCGATCCGCCGGCACAGCTCTATGGCCGAGTCCGGGTCGTGGAACCAGTAAGAGTCGACCCCCATCAGCTTGCCGGCGCCGATGTGCTCCCGGACGGTCGCCACGGCCTCCTCGTCGCCGTCGATGGTGCGGCCCAGGCGCACCTTGACCCCAGCAAAGCCCAGGTCCATGCACTGGTCGAAGTAGTGGGCGTGCCACTGGGCGCTCTCCTCGAACATGGTGGTGCCGGTGCCGTACAGCGGGATCTCATATGCGCTGCCGCCCAGCAACTGGTGCACGGGGGCGCCCAGGGTCTTGCCGAGGATGTCCCACAGGGCGACCTCGATCGCGCCGATCGTCTGGCTGGACAGGCCCTCCCAGCCCAGATAGCCGTCGAGGGCCACCTGAAGGTCGGCGACCCGATCCCTGATGGCCAGCGGGTCCCGTCCCTCCAGGTGCCGCGAGCACACGTCATCCACCGCGGCACGGAACACCGTCGGGTAGGAGTGGCCCCAGTTGGTGGACGACTCGCCCCAGCCGACGGTGCCGTCGTCGGTCTCGATCCGCACCAGCGCGAAGCTGCGCTCCATGTCGGGGTCGATCTTGCGGTAGCCGGCCAGCACCGCCCGCACGTTCTCGATTCTCATCGGTGTCGCTCCCTCATGCTTGCAGCTCCATTCCCTGCAGCTCCCGCCACAGCTCGTCGGGCACCGGCGCGCTCAGCGCGTCGAGATTCTCGTCCACCTCGGCCGGTGCGGCCATCCCGACCACCACCGCGGTGACGTTCGGGTTGGTGAGCGGGAAGTTCACCGCCGCAGCCCGCAGCGACACGCCATGACGCTGGCAGACGTCATCGATGGCCGCTGCCCGAGCGAGGGTCTCGTCCGAAGCGGGGCCGTAGTCGTACCAGGAACCGGACCGGGGCCGGGCCAGCACCCCGCTGTTGAACACGCCCGCCGCCAGGAACGCCACCCCCCGCCGGGCGCAGGCGTCGATCAGTTCGGCCGCCGAACGGTCGAGCAGCGTGTAGCGGCCGGCCACCAACATGCAGTCCAGGTCGGCCCGCTCGAGGAAGACGGCTGCGGTGGCGACGGAGTTGGTGCCCAGCGACACCGCTCCGATCATGCCTTGGTCACGCAACTCCACCAGCGCCGGGTAGGTGCCCTCCAGGGCTTCATCAATGTGGTCGTCGGGGTCGTGGATGTGCAGGATGTCGACCCGGTCCACGCCGAGACGCTCCAGGCTCGAGTCCAGGGACCGTCGGGCCGCGTCGTAGCCGAAGTCGAAGTGTACGTCGATGGAGCCGTCGGGCTCTCGTGTAAGCAGGCGGCCGGCCTTGGTGGCGATGACCGGACGGGGGAACTCCGGAGCGGCCGCCAGAGCCCGGCCCAGGCGGCGCTCGGCCTCGCCCAGTCCGTAGAAGGGGGCGGTGTCGAAGAACCCGACGCCTCGCTCGAGGGCCCGGGCCGCGGTCCCGACCGCAGTATCGGCGTCGTTGCCCCAGAAGATCGAGGCCAGAGGGGCGGTCCCCATCGCCAGCCGTCGCACCTGGAGGCTGGTCCGTCCCAGGGCTGTCTTGTCCAGAGGATCCTGCATGGAGCGTGTTTGATCGTATCAAAGTCTTGTGATTGTCTTCATTGCGTGACACGGGCCAAGCCCACCGTCGCCGAGCTCATCGCCGGCAAGGGGAAGCGCCAGCTGACCGACATCTTCGTGCTGTCCCTGGACGAGGTCCGGGCGGCGGAGGAGGCCGGCCTCGACATGATGTGCCTGCCCGACGAGATGATGAGCGGCGAGGTCCGGGAGGCCGCCCCCACCACCTTCATCATCGCCGCGCTGGCCTACGGGGTCCATGCCACCACCGACGAGTACCTGCGCATGGGCATGGCCGTGTACCGCCACGGCGCCGACGCGGTCTACTGCGCCGCGGGGCTCGACACCGTGGCCCGGCTGGCGGCCGAGGGGCTGCCGGTGGTGGGCCACATCGGCTTCATCCCCACCCACCGGACCTGGTACGGCGGGTACCGGGCGGTCGGCAAGACGGCCGAGAGCGCGCTCAGGGTGTGGCGCCAGGCCAGGGCGCTGGAGGAGGCCGGGGCGTTCGCGGCCGAGATCGAGCTCGTGCCCGAGCCGGTGGCGGCCGCCATCTTCGAACGGAGCTCGCTGTTCCTTATCTCGATGGGGTCGGGGGCCGGATGCGACGCCCAATACCTGTTCAGCATGGACATCCTCGGCACCAACACCGGCCACTACCCCCGCCACTCCAAGAAGTACCGCGACTTCAGGGCCGAGTACGAGCGCCTCCACGCCGAGCGGGTGGCCGCATACTCCGAGTACCGGGACGACGTCGTCAGCGGCGCGTACCCGGCCGAAAGGCACAAACTGCAAGTCGACGAGACCGAGCTAGCCCGGTTCATCGCTGCGCTCAACGCAGAGGACGAGACGGGCGTCGACAACAATGACCACGGAGGAGTGCCATGGGCGGAGATAGCCAGACAACTCAGATGACGGGTGATCCGGCCGCCGCCGAGCCGGTCACGATGCTCGTCGAGGGAACGGTGGTGACCATGGACCCCGACCGGCGGATCATCAGTGACGGCGCGGTGGCCGTCGCCGGGGACCGCATCGCCGCAGTGGGCAAAGCCGACGAGTTGAGGTCCCGGCACCCCGACGCCCTCCGCATCGGCGGGGCACGGCGCTACGTGATCCCCGGGCTGATCGACTGCCACAACCACATCGCGCAGGCGCTGTGCCGGGAGAGCACGGTGGAGGACTTCCCCAACATTTACCGCATCTACATCCCGGCCGAGGACATCCAGGACACCGACGATGTGCGGGTCAGCGCCCAGGTGGCCTTCGCCCAGCTCCTCAGGGCCGGCGTCACCACCATGACCGAGACCACCTGCACCGTGGCCCACGAGGAGCCCATTGCCGAGACCGTCATGGAGACCGGCATCCGCTGCGCGCTGGCCCGGGGCATGTGGGACCGGGAGTCGCGGCTGGCCGGCAACTACGAGCAGATCACCGAGAAGTCGTGGTACCGCGACGACCCGGCCCTGCTCGCCGACGACCTGGCCTACACCGAGGAGTTCTTCAAGAAGTGGTTCGAGCGGGGCAAGGGACGGCTGAGGCCCTGGGTGCACAACCTGGGCGTGCCGTCGTGCTCGGACGAGCGCTACCTGGCCACCGACGAGATGGTGCAGCAGTGGGGCACCGGGATCATGACCCACATCAACCGCGACCGCGAGGAAATCGAGCTGAGCGTTTCGCTGTTCGGGCACCGGCCCCTGGAGCACCTAGCCTCAATCGGTGCCCTGACCGAGCGGCTGGTGGCCATCCACGCCATGCTCACCACCGACCGCGAGATCGACCTGATGGCCGAGGCCGGGGCCAAGCTGGCCCACGCCCCGGTGGTGTGCACCGACATCATGTCGGCCGTCACCCGGGTTCCGCTGATGCGGGCCCGGGGCATAACCGTCGGGCTGGGCTGCGACACCATCATCAACGACCTGCTGAAGCTGATGCGGATCGCTCACATCATGCACAACCAGGCGGCCATGCCGCTGTTCGACCCCTACGGGTTCTCCTGCAACGACGCCTTCGAGATGGGCACCATCGACGCCGCCCGGCTGCTGATGTGGGACGACGAGATCGGATCGCTGGAGGAGGGCAAGGCCGCCGACATCTGCGTCATCGACGCCAACAACGTGCGACTGACCCCGTCGACGGACCCGGTGGCCACCCTGGTGCGCTACGGGGTGGGCACCGACGCCGAGTCGACGATCGTGGCCGGCGAGCTCGTGATGCACGAGGGCCGGCTGCTGACCATCGACGAGGAGGCGCTCCTTGGTGAGGCCGAAGCGCTGGGGGCCCGCATGATCGAGGAGATGGCGCCCCGCCGGTACGTGCAGCTCGGCACCAACGTCGACTACCTGTAACCGGTACGCAGCGGTGAGCAACTCTCAGCTGCTGGTCAAGGGGGCCACGATCCTCGACGCCGACGGCCCGCTGCGGGTGGCCGACATCAGAACCGAGGACGGCACCATCACCGACGTCGGTCCGGGCCTGCGCGCCGGGTCGGCCAGGGTGATCGACGCCGACCGGATGGTGGCCATGCCGGGCTTGATCAACGCCCACACCCACTCGGCCCAGAACCTCGACCGGGGGACCACCCCGAACCTGCCGCTCGACCTGTGGCTGATGTGGGCCGTGTTCGGGAAGCCCCCCATCACCGCCGAGGACCGCTACACGCTGGCCATGGCCGGGGCGCTGGAGATGCTGGAGTCGGGCTGCACCGCGGTGCTCGACCACGGCTGGGTCGCGCCCTGGGACTTCGAGGACTACTCCGAGGCCATCATGAGCGCCTACTCCGACGCCGGGATGCGGGCCGGGCTGGCCCCCATGATCGGCGACCTCGACATCTTCGACACGATGTCGTTCTCGGGAGCCTCGGGCCCCAGGCCCGAACCGCTCGGCGACCCGTTCGAGGCGGAGGGGCTGCTGGAATCCATGGCGAGGTTCTTCAATCGCTGGCAGGGCGCCCACTCCCGGCTGACCCCGATGGTGGGGCCATCGGCACCGCAGCGCTGCAGCCACGAGCTGATGGACGGCCTGGCCAGCTTGGCCCGCGAGCGCGACGCTGGGTTCCACACCCATGTGCTGGAGACCAGGACGCAGATCGGTGCCAACCTCGAGCGCTACGGGCGATCCAGCGTCTCGTACCTTGAGGATCTCGGGATGCTGAGGCCGGGCTCCAGCCTGGCCCACTGCGTGTGGATGGACTCCGACGAGTTCGCGACGGTTCAGCGCTGCGGGGCCACCATCGTGCACAACCCGGTGTCGAACCTGCGGTGCGGGTCCGGCATCCTGCCGGTGGCCGACCTGCTCGAGGGCGGCGTCAGCGTGGCCCTCGGCGCGGACGGCGCGGCCTCCAACGACAACCAGAACATGTTCGAGGCCATGAAGTTCGCCACGCTCATGCAGACGCTGCACGGATCTCACCTGCGATGGCCGCAGGCCCCCGAGATCTGGAGGATGTGCCTGCAGGGCGGCGCGGCCGCGCTGGGCCAGCCGCTGGGCTCGCTGCAGGCAGGCAGCAAGGCCGACATAGTGCTGCTGGACACCGAGCGCCATGTTCCGGTGCACGCCGAGGGCCTGGCCACCAGTCTGGTGCTGGCCGAGCACGGACAGTCGGTGCACACCGTGATCGTCGACGGCGAACCGGTGGTCTCCGAGGGCCGGTCGACCCGTGTCGACGAGAGCGCCATGGCCGAGCGGTCCCGCGCCCTGCAGCGGCGCTTTCACGAGAGCCTGCCCGAGCGCCGGGCCTTCTATGACCGCTACGTGGACGTGCTGACCGAGATCCACGACTACGAGATGGCCCGGCCGGCTCCCGTCGAACGGTTGGCCCGGATCACGCCGGCCTTCGGGGCCGCCGAGTAGAGGAGGCAAAGGGGGACTCATGAACGCCGACCCGTCCTGGAGCACAACCTGGATCGACAACGAGCACCCGGCCCTGCGTCGCTGCTGGCATCCGGTGGCCCGCAGCGCCGATGTCGGCGACGACGGGCCGATGGCGGTCGACCTGCTCGGCGAGCGCTGGTGCCTGGTGCGGCTGGGCGGCCAGCTCACCGCGCTGCGGGACCCGTGCCCGCACCGCTACTCGCCGCTGAGCGCGGGAACCATCGTGGGTGACACGCTGCGCTGCGCCTACCACGGCTTCCGGTTCGCGGCCGACGGCACCTGCGTTGAGATCCCGGCGGTGGACCCCGACCTGCCGATCCCGGCGCGGGCCTGCGCCACCGCGGCCGCCGGGGTGACCGAATCGTTGGATCTGGTGTGGCTGGCGCCGGAGGACCCCATCGCCCCCCTGCCGGAGGTGCCCGAGCACCACGACCCCGACTTCGTCACCTGCCCCCTCCCGCCGCTGGACTGGAACGCGGGTGCGGCCCAGATGGCCGACAACTTCCTGGACCTGGGTCATCTCCCGTTCGTGCACCTGGCCACCTTCGGCGACGAGGACGACAAGCTGGTGCGGGACTACAAGATGGAACGCGACGGCTGGCGCTTCACGGCCCACCACCGCCACTTCACCAAGTCGCTGGCCGAATCGTCGGGATCCAAGGGCGACTACAAGGTGGTGGAACGGGAGCTGCTATTCGTGTTCACCGCCCCCCACCACGTGTACCTGCGAATCGGCTATCCCGAGGAGAACGTGGTGCTGACCATCAGCTTCTGCCACCAGCCCGTGAACGCCACCACCACCCGGCTCTACTGCACCGACTACCGAACCGACATCGAAGACGAGCCCGACGCCATCGCGGAGGCGGTGGGCTTCCAGCTGGAGGTGGCCGACGAGGATCAGGAACTCCTGCAGCGCATCGGCACCAAGGCCGTGCCGCTGGTCCCGGCGCTGGAGTACCACTCCAAGGCCGACCGCATCACGCTGGAAATGCGCAGGATGCTCGCCGACCTGGTAGCCGAGGCCGGCGCGGGAGTCTCCAGCTAGGAGGCTCGGGGGAAGGCCACGGTGCGCACGCCGCTGTGACAGATGTCGACCCCCGCGCCGATCCCGAACCGCGGAGACCCGGTGGCCCGGCATCGCAGCACGGCGCCGCCGGTCCTACGCACGTAGTACAGCGTGTCGTGGCCGAAGAACTCGATGTGGTCGACGGTGCCCGAGCTGCCCTCGGTCAACGCGAGCTCCTCGGGCCGCAGCAGCACGTCCACCTCGCCGTGGAGGGGGGACTGGAGCTTCATGGGCCCCAGGGCGGTGTAGGCGATGTCGCCGTCGGCGTTGCCGGACACGGTGTCGGCCTCGCCCACGAAGCCGGCCAGCCACCGGTCGGCGGGGCGCTCGTAGAGCACCGCCGGCGGTGCCTGCTGGATCACCTCGCCGTCGCGCATCACAGCCACCTCGTCGCCGAGCACGAAGGCCTCGTCCTGGTCGTGGGTCACGAACACGCACGTGACTTCCAGCTCCCGAAGCAACCCGGCCACCTCTGCCCTGACCTCCACTCTCAGGGTGGTGTCGAGGCTGGAGAAGGGCTCGTCCAGCAGCAGCACCGAAGGCTGCGGCGCCAGCGCCCGGGCCAATGCCACCCGCTGCTGCTGCCCGCCCGACAGCGAGCTGGGCAGCCGGTCGGCCAGTTCAGCGATACCCACCATCTCAAGGAGGTCGCGCACCCGGCTCGACGCCGGCCGCGGCAGCACCCGGGTGCGGGGGCGCTCGGCGCGGGGCAGGCCGAAGGCCACGTTGGCGGCCACGGTGAGATGCGGGAACAGCGACCAGTCCTGGAACACCATGCCCACGCCCCGCTTGTCGGCGGCCACATGGACCATCTGCGGTGAGTGCCCGTTCCGCGACGCTCCGTTGCCGGCAGCACCGTTCTTTCGTTCCGCCGGCCCGGCCATGAGCTTGCCGCCGAGCACGACCCGGCCGGAGTCGAGCCGCTGAAGCCCGGCCAGCACCCTCAGCAGCGTGGTCTTCCCACAGCCGCTCGGCCCGAGGATCGCCAGCGTGCGGCCCGGCTTCGCGGAGATCGAGGCGTTGCGCAGCACGGGGGCCCCGCCCAGGGCGACGCTGGCATCCTCCACCAGGATCCCCCGGCCCCGGCGAGGAGTGGGAATCGCCGAATGCTGCGGAGAGGTGGGGGCCGCGGGGGCGATCGGCGCCGCGGCGCTATCAAGCATGCCTTATACCTTAACGCCGGTAGTCCTCACGGTGTCAACCCTAGCGGTCCTGACTGCGACGGCTCAGGCCGCCGCGTAGGGCTCGGCCAGAACGTCGGGCAGGGGTTCGGCGTGCACGACCGTCACCCGCTTGGTCGCCCTGGTGAGGGCCACGTACAGCGAGCGCACTCCCTGGCACTCCTCGGCCACTATGCGGGCCGGCTCGACCACCACCGCGGCGTCGACCTCTAGGCCCTTCACCAGGCGCACCGGCACCAGCGTCACCTGCTGCTCGAGACCGGCGCGGCCCGGGCCGCCGAACACCACCGAACGGTCCTTTAGATCCGTCCGGAGCCCCTCGTGGAGCGAGTCGGGCACGATCACGGCCACGTTGCCCTCGCCCACCTCGGCCCGCTCGTGGGCGATGACCTCGGCCAGCGTCTCCCCCAGCGAGACCGCCGGGCCGTCGAAGCCGTTCTGGTCGGCTGCGGTGCCGCACGACACCACTCGGGGCTCGTCGCCGACGGTGCGCACCGTCCGGGGAGGCACGGCGCCGGGCGCGGCGTGAGGCAGCACCCGGTTGGCCAGTTCCATGGCCGGCGCCGGGATCCGGTAGCCCAGCGTGAGCTCGACCCGGCGCGGCGGGCGCCGGTCGGGCAGGCCCTCCAGCACCGACTCCCAGTCCTCGTGGGCCCAGGATCCGGTGGCCTGCGCGATGTCGCCCACCACCGACATCGAGCCGTTGAGGCTGCGCCGGGCGATCATGCGAAGCTCCATCGGGGACAGGTCCTGAGCCTCGTCCACCACGATGTGGCCGTAGGTCAGCACCGCGTCCTCGTCGCGGTGCCCGGGCCGGTACCCCAGCAGGGCCCTCGCCTCGTCGAGCACCGGCACATCCTGGAAGGACCACGTCACCTCGGAGGCGTGCCCGGGCCGAGGCCGGTGCAGCAGGTCGATCTCGTCGTCGTCGAGCCGTCCCGCGCCGGCCGAGCGCAGCAGGGCCCTCGACCCGTACAGATCGTTCACCAGATGGGCCGGCGTGAGCACCGGCCACATCCACTCAAGCGCCTCCCGAACCTCGATCACATCCGCGAGGCCCTCCCGGACCTCGGCCGGATCGGCGGCACGCCGGCCGCTGGCGGCCAGAGCCGCGAAGAACGCCTCCTCGACGAGCCTGCGTCCGGCGTTGTGCTTGCGGATCCGGCGGGAGACGTCGTCGACGATCCCGGCGGACTGCTCCACGGTGATGCGCAGCCGCTGCAACTCGAAGCCCACGACCAGGTCCCGGCGCAGCGGGCGGCGGCGGTCGCGCACCGCTCGTCTCAGCACGCCAGCCATGCGGGGGTCGCCCTTGACCCGCCCGACGGTCTCGTCGTCGAGACCAGCGACCCGTACGGCCGGGCTGAGCAGGTCGGCCAGCACGGCCTGCTCCACGCCCGCCTCGCCCAGGGAGGGCAGCACCTGCTCGATGTAGGCGAGGAAGAGCCGGTTCGGGCCCACCACCAGCACTCCCTGGCTCTCCAGGGGGAACCGGTGCGTGTAGAGGAGATAGGCGGCCCGGTGAAGGGCTACGACCGTCTTGCCGGTCCCGGGCCCGCCCTGCACGACCAGCACACCGGGCAGCTCGGAGCGGATCACCCGGTCCTGCTCGCTCTGGATGGTGGCCACCACGTCCTTGAGGCGGCCGGTTCGAGCCTCCTCCAGCGAAGCGATCAGGGCACCCGAGACCGGCGGGCCGTCACCCGAGCCGTCTGCCGGCACGGCCGCACCGTCGGCGGAGCCGTCGACGTCCCGGTCGGCGATGTCGAGGCCGATGGCGGCCTTGTCGCCGAAGAACTCGTCCTCGATGCCCAGCAGGGTGCTACCCCGGGACGCGAAGTGCCGGCGGCGCTCGAGGCCGAGCGGCTCCCGCCCGGTGGCCCGGTAGAAGGGCTCGGCCACCGGCGCCCGCCAGTCGACCACGATCGGGTCGTGGTCGGCGTCCCACAGCCCGACGCGCCCGATGTAGAACCGCTCCCCCGTGGCGACCGGATCGATGCGGCCGAACACCAGCGACCGGTCGCCGATGTCGAGCCGGGTCAGCCGGGCCAGGGCCGCCTCGAGCATGGCCTCGCGCTCGAACCGGGCCTGGGTGGTGCCGCCCCGGCCGGTGCGGAACACCGACGTCGCCATAGTGGCCCGCTCGCGGGCCGTGTCGAGGCAGGCGTGCGCGAGGTCGAAGTAAGCCTGCTCGGCTTCTAGATCGGGATGGCGACTGGTCAAGGCTGAACCGCGGATGCTGTTTGTCGGCCGGTCCCTGCCGGCTAGCAGCGGGCCGCTGGCGGGCGGATTCCGGCAATTCGGGGGAACTGTTGATTTTATCTCCCGTATCCTCGGCTGCATGGACCCGATCGAAGCAGCCCCGCTGTCGGTGGGACTGGTGTTCAGCGGGGGCGGCGCGGCGGCGGAGGCCTGGCACGCGGGCGTGGTCCGGGCGCTGCAGGCCGTGACCGGATGGGACGCCCGCAGCGCCGATCTGATCCTTGGGACCTCGGCCGGTGCCATCACCGGCCTCTGCCTGAGGGCCGGCATCCCACCGGCGGACCTCTATGCGCATCGCCGCGGCGAGCCCGTCAGCGAGGAGGGGCAAGCCATCATCGACCGGGTGGTCACCCCTTACCGCGAGGGACGCAGCGAACGGGACTGGAACGAGCAGGGACCGCAGTCGCCGACCCTCGCCGCGAGGGCCCTGTGGCCCCCCTGGCAGACCCGTCCCCTGCATGCGGCCGTGGGCCTGCTGCCGAGAGGCACCCGGACCACCGAGGCCCTGCAGCAGCGAATGGCCGAACTGCATCCAGAGCCGTGGCCCGCCCAGCCGTTCTGGGTGACGGCTGTGCGGCTGTCGGACGGCGAGCGAGTGGTGTTCGGGCGCGACGACATCGGTGCCACCGCGGCAGAGGCGGTCCGGGCCAGCTGCGCGGTCCCGGTGATGTTCGAGCCGGTCGCAGTGGACGGGCGGCGCTACGTCGACGGCGGCGTGCACTCCTACACCAACGCCGACCTGATGGGTCCCCCCGCCTTCGACCTGGTGGTGGTGTCGTCGCCGATGAGCGGCGCAGCGGGATGGTCGTCGGTCCGGGGCTCGCTGTCGGATGCCTGGACCAAGGCCCGCGACTCGGTGGGGCTGGGCGACTCCCAGCCGGCGGCATCGGACCGAGCCTGGTGGTCGGAGGCGCTGGATCTGGCATGGTCCGACGGCCGGGCCTTCCGGGCGGCCCGGCGGCAGTGGGTGGACGACAGGCTGCGCGAGGAGGTGGAAGGGCTCCGCCGTCGAGGCATCTCTGTGCTGGTGGTGGAACCGGACGCCGACGGGGTGGAGTTGGTGGACACCGGCAACGACGCAGAGGTAGACCGTACCGGCCACGCCGGCGAGGAAGCCGACCGCGCCCATCCGGCGCAGGTATGGCGATCCGAATTGGCCACCGACGCCGATCGGACCGTCCGCCGCATCCTGTCCGACCGGGTCGGTCTGCGCTTCGCCCGCGTGCTGCGCCGGGCCGCGGGCTGATCGACCCCTCACGCCACCGCAGCGACACGATGAGCAGCCGACGGTTCGAGGGCAGCGACTTCGTGCGGGCCTGCCGCGGCCAGCCCCACGGGCGCGTGCCGGTGTGGTTCATGCGCCAGGCCGGCCGGTCCCTGCCGGAGTACAGAGCCGTGCGGGGCGACGGCTCGATCCTCGACGCCATCGCCGACCCCGACCGGGCCGCGGAGATCACATTGCAGCCGGTGCGTCGCTACGGCGTCGATGCAGCCATCCTCTTCAGCGACATCGTGGTACCGGTCCATGCCGCCGGCTTCGGCATGGACGTCGTGCCCGGCACGGGCCCGGTCGTGGAGCGTCCCTTCGAGGCCCGGCGCGACCTCGACCGCCTGCGCCCCCTGGACCCGGGAACCGACACGCCGTATGTGATCGAGACCGTACGCCGGGCCGTCGATGTCCTCGACGTGCCCCTGATCGGCTTCGCGGGCGCGCCGTTCACGGTGGCGTCCTACCTGGTGGAGGGCGGACCGTCCCGCCACCACGAGCGGACCAAGGCGCTGATGCTGGGGGACGAGGCGCTGTGGCACGACCTCATGGATCGCCTCGCCGACCTCGCCATCGCTTCGCTGCTATCGCAAGTAGAGGCGGGGGCGGCCGCGGTGCAGTTGTTCGACAGCTGGGCGGGTGCCCTGTCGCCCGAGCAGTACCGCCGTGGGGTGGCCCCCCACTCGGCCCGGGTACTGGAGGCGGTGGGCACCACGGGAGTGCCGCGGATCCATTTCGGGGTGGGTACCGGTGAGCTGCTCGACCAGATGGGCGGGTGCGGCGCCGAGGTGGTCGGGGTGGACTTCCGGGTGCCCATCGACGAGGCCCGCCGCCGGGTGGGTCCGGGCCGGGCATTGCAGGGCAACCTGGATCCTGCGGTGGTGCTGGCCGGCGAGGCCGCGGCCTGCGAGGCCGCCCGGGCTGTGCTGGCCGCCAACGGCGGGCATCCCGGCTTCGTGTTCAACCTCGGCCACGGGGTCCTGCCGAGCAGCGATCCCGACGTGCTGGCCCGCGTGGTGCAGCTGGTGCACGACGAGGGGGACGTGCGGACGGAGTGATCGGCTAGATGGCGGCGGGGACGGGCCGGGTCGCGGTGATCGGCGGCGGGATCGCCGGTCTGGCCGCGGCTTACGAACTCAAGTGCAACGGCATCGAGGCGGTGGTGCTGGAGGCCGGTGACCGTGTTGGCGGCAGCATCGACGAGTCGAGCGTCGGCGGCCTCACCGTGGATTCGGGCCCCGACGGGTTCGTGGCCAGGGACCCGGCCGCGGCCGAGTTGTGTCGCCGGATCGGTCTCGGCGCCGAGCTGGTGACGCCCGCCTTGAGCGGCGCCTACGTGTTCGGTGACACCGAACTGCTGCGGTTCCCGGACCGGTCGGTGCTGGGCGTCCCGTGGACGGCGGATGCGCTGGAGGGCACCGGGATCGTCTCGCAGCCGGGTGCGGAGACGCTGCGCCGCAGGCTGGCCCGAGACGCCGAGCCGCTGGCCGGCGACGCCACGGTGGGCGAGGTGCTACGGCCCCGGGTCGGCGATGAGGTGTTCGAGCGGCTTGTCGACCCTCTGCTGGGCGGGATCAACGCTGGCTCGGCTGATCGGATGAGCATCGAGGCGTGTGCACCGCCCCTGCACGAGGCTGCCCGCCGGGGGGGACCTCTCGGAACCGCCCTCCAGCAGGTCGCAGCCCGCCGGGACGGTGACGACGCTGCCGGGTCGCCGGTGTTCCAGAGCGTTCGGGGCGGTGTCGCCCGCATGGTCGACGCGCTCGCCGCCGAACTGGGCGACGCAGTGAGCCTCTCCACCCCGGTGCAGCACATCACCCCGGCGGCGGGGGCAGGCGGCGGTCCGCGCTGGACGGTGGCCACGCCGAGAGGATCTCTCGACGCCGGCGGGGTGATCGCGGCCTGCCCCGCGTGGGAGTCGGCCCGCCTACTCGAGCATCTCGCCCCCGACGCAGCAGGCATCCTCGGCGACATCGAGTACGCCGACGTTGCCCTGGCCACGTTCGTGGTCCCCGCCGAGCACCTGGCTCGACCCCTCGACGCCAGCGGCTTCCTGGTGCCCCGCAGCACGGGCCTGCTGACCACGGCGTGCTCGTGGTCGTCCTCCAAATGGCAGCACTACGCCCGGACCGGCCTGGCCGTGCTGCGGGTATCGGCCGGGCGCACCGACGACCGGCGGTGGGTGGACCTCGACCCCGACGATCTGGTGTCCACGCTCGCAGGCGAGCTCGCCGACACAGGCGTCGTGGGCCGCGACGCCGTGACCAGCGGCTGCCTGGAGGCCCGGCTCAGGCCGTGGAGGCGGTCCCTGCCGCAGTACCGGCCCGGCCACCTGGACCGGGTGGCGAAGGTGGATGCCTGCCTGTCCACCGAAACGCGCGGCCTCGCGGCGGCCGGAGCCGCGCTTCGCGGCGTGGGACTGCCGGCGTGCATTCGCAGCGGGCAGCGCGCCGTCGCGACCGTGACGAGACTCCTGCTGTTATAAACGAGCCGATGGTGAACCCGACCCCGGACCCCGACGAAGCTGGGCAGGTGCTGACACCGCTCGTCGCGCCCGACACCGGACCGGCGCGCGAGTGGGCCGAGGCCAGCCCGCCGCTGGTCACCGTCCATCCCGACGAGCTTCCCGAAGGTGACAGCCACCTCAGCGTCACCCGCACCTTCTGCTTCGCCGACCTGTGCGGATTCACCGCCTACACCCGCTCCCACGGACCGCACGAGGCAGTGGCGATGCTCGGGGACTTTCGCAGGATCACCCGCAGCGTCGCGGCCAAGCGGGGCGTCAGGGTGGCGAAGTGGCTGGGCGACGGCGCGATGCTGGTGTCCACCAGCGCCGCCGCCGCGCTGTCTCTGGCAGCCCACCTCATCCACTACTTCTCCGGCCGGGGCATGCAGGTCCGTGTGGGGGCGGCCACCGGCGAGGCCCTGCTCTTCGAGGGCGACGACTACGTCGGCGAGCCTGTGAACCTGGCCGCCAAGCTGTGCGCAGCCGCCCCCGCAGGCGAGATATACACCGTCACCGACATCGTCAGCCTGCCCGACTGGGTGACCTGCATCGGTGACGTGACCGTGCGGATCCGCGGCGTCGGCCCCGTCTCCGGCGTCAACCGGCTCATGCCTTCGGGGCTCGTCGACGAGCGGGGTGGCGAGCTGGGCAGGCTCAGCGACGAGCTGAACGAGCTCACCCTGGAGCTCAGCGCGGAACTCAACGAGCTCAGCAACGAACTGAGCGAGTTCGGGTCGGGAGGCGACGAACCGTGGGCGCCCCCCGCTGAGTGAGCGCCGGCCGACGCCCCGAACTGGCGAGAGACTGAGAGCGAACGCAGATTGACCGGCAGCCAATCCCGGCGCAGGGTGGTCATTCCCGCTCTTGTTCGCTTCGCTCACGGGCCGCTCGGGCCACGGCCCCGCCCCGTATGGGCCGGTTCGCCCGTCTGTCCGCGGGGCCTCTGAGCACCGTGGCGGCGCAGGCGCAGCAGGGCCGGGACCCGGGCCGTGAGAGCGCGTCGCTGCTGAGGTTGGGCCCGCCCTGGGTCCGCGGCGTCCTGGCCGGGGTGCTGCTGGCCGGGTCGCTGCCGCCGTGGGGGTTCTGGCCGCTGGCATTCGCCGGCATGGCTCTGTGGGTCGAACTGCTGGCCGGCGCCGGCTTCTGGCAGCGGGCCGGGCGGTCCGCGCTGGTGAGCGTCAGCTGGCTGGGCCCGGCGACCGTCTGGATGATCGACCTCACCCTGGTGGGCTGGCCCCTAGCGGTGATCGGCTTCGCGGCCATGCACGCGGCGGCCGGCGCGCTGGTGCCGCCCGACCACCGTCGCCGGACCGCGTTTTGCGCTGCGCTGGTGCTGGCCGAGCTGCTCCGCTGGACGTGGCCCTTCGGTGGCGTGCCGCTGGCCACGATGGCGATGGGCCAGGTGCCGAGTCCGCTGGGCGCCGCGGCCCGGATCGGCGGGCCGCTCCTGCTGACCGCGCTGACGGCGGTGGGAGGGGTGACGCTGGCCGCGGTCTTGTCCGGGAGCCTGAGACCCGCGGCGGTCGGCGCCGCCGTGTTGGTGGCCGCGGGGCTCGCCGGAATGGCCGCCCCCGGTGCGGGGCCGGTCACCGGCGGCGACGGAGCCCGCATCACCGTGGCCGCGGTGCAGGGCGGCGGGCCCCAGAACACCAGGGCAGACATCTGCGAGCAGCGGGCCGTGTTCGAGCGCCATCTGAACACCACCTCCGAGCAGGTGTCGGTGCCGGTGGACCTGGTGCTGTGGCCCGAGGACGTCGTTCACCCCAGCCCGGACTCCGCCATCACGCCGGCGCGTTGCGAACAGCCGCTGCTCACCGACCGGGAGGCCCGGACCAGGCTGTCGGACCTGGCCCGCGAGCTGGACACCGTGCTGCTGGCCGGTTTCTTCGAGCGCAGTCCCGACGGCCAGGCCAACCTCAACTACTCGCTCGTCTACCTTCCCGACGGCACGGAAGGCGACCGTTACGACAAGGTCCAGCGGGTCCCCTTCGGCGAGTACGTCCCCCTGCGCTCCACCGCGGAGCGGTTCAGCGAAGAGCTGCCGCCCCGCGACCTGCGAGCCGGACCCTCCGACGAGCCCGCCACCGTGGAGACGCCGCTGGGCCCGCTGGCCGTGTCCATCTCATGGGAGATCTTCTTCGATCACCGGGCCCGCAGCGGGGTGGGCGACGGCGACGGCCTAATCGTGCTCAATCCCACCAACGGATCCAGCTACTGGCTGACGGTGGTCCAATCCCAGCAGATCGCCTCCAGCCGCCTCCGGGCCATCGAGACCGACCGCTGGGTGGTGCAGGCCTCGCCGACCGGCTTCTCCGCGGTCATCGACCCCGACGGCAACGTGATCGAGCGGACCGGAGTGTCCGAGAGCAGGGTCATCCAGACGACCGTGGAACTGCGCCACGGCGATACGCTCGCGGTCCGGCTGGGGGCGTGGCCCGTGGCTCTAGCCTCGGTCCTGACGCTCTCGCTGGCGCTCGGCCTCGGCCGCGTGTTCAAGAGATCCAGGCCCGGGAGAAAGTCGTAGCGCCATGCCCGCCCCAGCGGACCAGCCCGCCCCCCTGCGCGTGGCCATGCTCTCCTACCGCGGGAAGCCCCACGTGGGCGGGCAGGGCGTGTACGTCAGCCGCCTGTCGGCGGCCCTGGCCGACCTGGGCCACCACGTCACCGTGCTCGGCGGCCCGCCGTACCCCGAACTCGATCCGAGGGTCCCGCTCGTGAAGCTGGGAGGGCTCGACATCTGGGCCCCGCCCCACCCCATGCGCAAGCCCAGGGCGTGGGAGCTGAAGGACTGGATCGATGTGGCCGAGCACGTGTCCTTCGTGACTGGCAACTTCAGCGAGCCGATGGCGTTCAGCCTGCGGGCCTGGCGGCACCTGCGCCTGCGCCGGAGCGAGTTCGACGTTGTCCACGACAACCAGACCCTCGGTTGGGGGATCCTGGCCATGCAGCGCCAGGGCTGGCCGCTGCTGGAGACCATCCACCACCCGATCACCGTGGACCGCCGCCTGGAGCTGGCCCACACCCGAACCCTGAGGGAGCAGATCGGCAAGCGCCGCTGGTACGCGTTCACCAAGATGCAGACCCGGGTGGCCAAGCGCCTTCCCAGGGTGCTCACCGTGTCGGAGTCATCCAAGCGAGACATCGTCCAGGACCACGGCGTGGCGCCGGAGCGGATCCACGTGGTGCCGGTCGGGGTCGATCCCGAGCTGTTCTCGCCGAGGCCCGAAGTCGCCCGGGTGCCGGGCCGGCTGATCACCACCGCCAGCGCCGACGTGACCATGAAGGGCTTGAGCTTCCTGCTGGAGGCGGTGGCCAAGCTGCGCACCGAGCGCCATCTCGAGCTCACCATCATCGGCCGGGCCAAGTCCGACTCAGCGGCCAGCCGGGCCATCTCCGAGCTGGGGCTGGCCGGCGCGGTCACGTTCGTGTCGGGGGTGCCCGACGACCGCATCGTGGAGCTGTACGCCGAAGCCGAGCTGGCGGTGGTGCCCTCGCTGTACGAGGGTTTCTCTCTGCCCGCCATCGAGGCCATGTCGTGCGGGGTGCCGCTGGTGGCCACCACCGGCGGGGCGCTGCCCGAGGTGGCCGGCACCCACGGCGAGACCTGCTTCCTGACCGAGCCCGGCGACGCTGAGGCGCTGGCCGCGGTGCTGCGGGAGGCGCTGGACGATCCCGATGCCCGGGCCCGGGTGGGCGAGGCCGGTCGCCGGCGGGTGATCAACCAGTGGTCCTGGCGCCACACCGCTGAGCGGACCGTAGAGCAGTACCGCGCCGTGCTGGAGGATGCGTCGCGGGCCGAGGCGGCTACGCGCTGATGCTCACCGTCGACTACGGCCGGCTCGATGTGCACGCCGGTGAGCGCGTGCTGGACTTGGGCTGCGGCTTCGGCCGGCACTCCTACGAGGCGCTCAAACGGGGTGCCGAGGTAGTGGCCTGCGACCTGGCCCGCCCGGAAGTCGAGCAGGTCCGGGACCTGGCCCGGCTGCTGGTGGCCTCCGGCGAGGTGGACGAGTCGGTGATGGCCGCGCCGGTGCAGGGCAACGCCCTCGGGCTGCCCTTCGACGACAACTCGTTCGACCGGGTGATCGCCTCCGAGGTGCTGGAGCACATCGGCGACGACGAGTCGGCCTTCGCCGAGCTGGCCAGGGTCCTGCGCCCGGGAGGCCGGCTGGCGGTGACCATCCCTTCGTGGCTGGCCGAGACAGTGTGCTGGAAGCTGTCGAGCGACTACCACGCGCCGGCCGTGCCCGGCGGCCATGTCCGGATCTACCGGCTGCGCGACGTCAGGCGCAAGCTCACCGCCGCGGGGCTTCAGCCGGGCAGCTCGCACCGTGCCCACGCCCTCCACAGCCCCTACTGGTGGCTGCGCTGCGCGGTGGGGCCGAATCGGGAGGTCAGCGAGCACCGGCTGGTCGGCGCCTACCACCGGCTGCTCGAATGGGACATCGTGAAGCGGCCCTTCGTCACGGCGGCCGCGGAGCGGCTGCTCAACCCGCTGCTGGGCAAGAGCCTGGTCGTGTACGCGGACAAGCCGCTCCAAGCGCCGGGATCGGCGCGGACCCGCAAGAGCGAGGACATGGCCCATGCCGCCTGAACCGCGCCGGCAGCTCGACCGCCGCTCGACCAACGGCAGGGTCCCCGCAGCCGGCGAGCCCGGCCGGCCCGCGCCGGCCACACCGGAGGTGGCCGCACTGCTGTCGCGAGCCGAAGCCGATCGCACTGCGGACACGATCGCGGCCCTCCAGCTGTCCAGCGGCATGATCCCCCGCTTCGCAGGCGGCGTGGCCGATCCCTGGAACCACGTAGAGGCGGCCATGGCCCTGACCGTTGCCGGGCGCCGGGCGGAGGCCGACGCGGCCTACGAGTGGCTGGCCCGCATCCAGCGACCCGACGGATCCTGGCACCAGTACTACACCGCCGACGGCATCGACCAGGACAAGCTCGACGCCAACACGATCGCCTACGTCGCGGCGGGTGTCTGGCATCACTGGCTGCGCTTCGGCGACGCCGGGTTCCTGGCCGATATGTGGCCCGTGGTGCAGCGGGCGCTCGACTTCGTTCTGGCGTTGCAGACCACCAGGGGCGAGATCCTGTGGGCCCGCCACGCCGACGGCACGCCCTGGCCGTTCGCGCTGCTCACCGGATCCTCCTCAATTAGCCACAGCCTGCGATGCGGCCTGGCCGCCGCCCATCAGGTGGGCGAGGAGCGGCCCAGCTGGGAGCTGGCGCTGGCCCGGCTGGTGCACACCATCCGCCACTTCGGCCACGAGGCGTTCGCCCCCAAGGACCGCTGGGCCATGGACTGGTACTACCCGGTCCTGGCCGGGGTGCTGCAGGGGGCCGAGGCCCGGAACCGTCTGGCGTCGCGGCGCGGGATCTTCGTCCACGAGGGCGAGGGCGTGCGCTGCGTCAGCAACCAGGACTGGGTGACCACCGCCGAGACATGCGAGTGCGCCATGGCCTATCTCGCGGTCGGTGATCGGGACGCCGCCCTGTCTCTGTTCGAGTGGGCCCAGAGGCTGCGCGAGCCCGACGGCAGCTATCTCACCGGGCGGGCCTTCCCGACCAACGTGAGCTACCCCGACCAGGAGCGCACCACCTACTCGGCGGCCGCGGTGCTGCTGGCCGCCGACGCCCTGGCCGGCACCGGCGCCACTTCGGGCCTGTTCGTGGAGGTGGGTTCGCTGCCCGCCCCACTCGACCTAGACCCGCTGGAAGCGCCCGCCCGCGACTAGCGCCTCGGAATTGGCAGCAGAATGCTCGCATAGCGTGCAAAACGCTGCCAATTCCCGGCGAGCCCGGCCGAGACCTCCGAATTGGCAGCAGAATGCGCGCATAGCGTGCAAAGCGCTGCCAATTCTCCCGCGCGGCCGGGATGTCGCAGTGCCTCTAGGGTCTAGGTCATGTGGCATGAGCGGCAGCTGCTGATCGACGGCGAGTTGGTGGATGCCGCCGCCGGAGCCGTCTTCCCGACGATCAACCCGGCCACCGAGGAAGTGCTGGGCACCGCTGCCGACGCCGGTCCCACCGACGCCGCGGCGGCGGTAGCTGCGGCCCGCCGGGCCTTCGACACCACCGACTGGTCCCGCGACCACGCCTTCCGGGCGCACTGCCTGCGCCAGCTGCACGAGGCGCTCACCTTCCGCATCGAGGAGATGCGGTCCATCACGGTGGCCGAGGCGGGCGCGCCGATCCTGCTCACCCGGGGCGGGCCGCAGCTGGAGGCCCCGGTCGAGATGGTGCGCTGGCACGCCGACCTGCTCGACTCCTACGACTGGACCGAGGACCTGGGCGTGGCCGAGTCGGTGTACGGGTCGCACCGGCGCTGGATCGAGCGGGAGGCGGCCGGGGTGGTGGCCGCCATCACCCCCTACAACTTCCCCACCCAGATCAACCTGGCCAAGCTGGCCCCCGCGTTGGCCGCGGGCTGCACGGTGGTGCTGAAGGGGGCACCGGACACGCCGTGGTCGGCGCTGGCGCTGGGACGGCTGATCGCCCAGCGCACCGACATCCCGGCTGGGGTGGTGAACGTCCTGTCGTCGTCGGGCGCCGCCGCGGGTGAGGCTCTGACTGCCCATCCGGATGTGGACATGGTCAGCTTCACCGGTTCCACCGCGGTGGGGCGGCGGGTGATGACCGCGGCGGCTGCCACCGTCAAACGGGTGTTCCTGGAACTCGGCGGCAAGAGCGCCTACGTGGTGCTCGACGACGCCGACGTCGGCACGGTCGGGTTGATGGCCGCGGCGATGGTGTGCACCCATGCCGGCCAGGGCTGCGCCATCACCACCCGGCTGGTGGTGCCAGCCGCCATGCACGACACGGTGGTGGACGCGGTGGGCGCCACCCTCGACGGCATGCCCTACGGCGACCCGGCCGACGAGTCGCATCTGATGGGGCCGCTGATCAGCGAGCGGCAGCGGGCCAAGGTGGAGGGCCTGGTGGCCACGGCGCGCTCGGAGGGAGCGACGGTGGTGAGGGGTGGCCGCCGCCCCGAGCACCTGCCGACGGGCTTCTACTACGAGCCCACGGTGCTCGTCGGGGTGGGCGAGGACGACACCATCGCCCAGCAGGAGGTGTTCGGCCCGGTGCTGTCGGTCATCGCCTACGACGGCGGCGACAACGAGGCGGTGCGCATCGCCAACAACTCCGAGTTCGGCCTGTCGGGGGCGGTGGCCAGCGCCGACGGCGAACGGGCCCGGGCGGTGGCCCGGCGCATCCGCACCGGCACCGTCAGCGTGAACGGCGGTGTGTACTACGGCCCCGACGCCCCGTTCGGGGGATACAAGCAGTCCGGCATCGGCCGGGAGATGGGGGTTGCCGGGTTCGAGGAGTTCCTGGAGATCAAGACCCTGGCGGAGCCAGCACCTTGACCGTCATGATGAAGGCATGCTGACCGCACTGCTCGCCGTGATCGGCGCGGGTTTGGGCGCTCTGGTCTCGGGACCTCCCGGGCTGGTGTTCGGAGGCGCCCTCGGCGTTCTGGTGGGCCTGCAACTTGATCTCCGCAGGCGCTTGAAGGAGGTCGAGGAGGCCCAGACCGGGGTCCGAGAGATGCAGGCCTGGGCGGCCGAGATGAAGGAGTGGGCCCAGCAGACGCATGCCTGGCTCACGAGGCTGGCGCGCTCCACGCCACCCGCCGACGCTGAGGCGACTCCGACGCAGCCCGCCGAGGCACAGCCAGCCGAAGCTGAGCCGGCCGAGGCACAGCCCGCTGAGGCACAGCCCGCCGAGGCACAGCCGGTGGTCATCCCGCCCGCGGACACCCGGCCAAGCCTGCCCGCAGCGGCTCGGCCCGCGGTCACTGCGGCGGCTCGGCCCGATGTGGCTCCCGAGTCGCCCGCTCCCCCGGACGCGTCGACCCGGGCGCCTCAGCCCCCGGCGCCCGCAGCTGCCGGCCCCCAGACCGACGGTCCGGGTGCGGTGCGACAGCCGCCCGGCGACCCGATCTCGTGGCTGGCGAACTGGATCAAGCAATGGGTGACCACCGGCAACGCGCCGGTGAAGGTGGGTGTGCTGGTCTCGCTGGTCGGGGTGGGGCTGCTGCTCCGGGAGGCCCACCGGCGAGGCATCATCGAACTGACCATCGAGGTGCGGCTGGCCGCCGCGGCCGTCTTCGGGCTGGTGCTGCTGGCCGTAGGTTGGCGCCAGCGCAACCGGCGGCGGGTCTACGGCGTGAGCCTCCAGGGCGGCGGCATCGCGGTGCTCTACGTCACCGCCTACGCCGCCTTCGCGGTGTACGACGTCCTGGCGGCCGTGCCCGCGGCCTCGGCGGTGGTGGTCATCACCGCTGCAGCGGGGGTGCTCTCGGTCGTCCAGGACGCCCGGCCGCTGGCGGTGCTGGGCATCATCGGCGGGTTCCTGGCGCCGGTGCTGACCTACTCGCAGCCCGAGGACCATGTAGTCGTGTTCGCCTTCTTCGCGGTGCTGAACGCGGCAATCTTCGCGGTGGCCTGGTTCAAGACCTGGCCCGAGCTCAACCTGCTGGGCTTCGGATTCACGTTCGGCCTCACCGCCTTCTGGCTGTCGAACCGCTACGAGCAGGACGAATGGGTCTCCGCGCAGCCGTTCATCGCGCTGTTCGTGCTGATGTACGTGGGGCTGCCGGCTCTCTTCGCGGTGCGCGAGGCTCCCGACCTCAAGAGCGTGCTCAGCGAGTCGCGGCCCTCGGGCATGCCGTTCGTGCGGGGCTCCTGGACCGCGCCCCTGGTGTTCGGCACGCCGTTCATCGCCTTGTGGCTGCAGCAGCTGGCGGTCGGGCACACGGAGTACGGCCCGGCCGTCAGCGCCGCCGCGCTCGCGGCGGTGCAGGCCGTTTTGGCCTTGGCATCTCGGCGGCTCGGTGCGGACCGCGGCCAGCTGGTGGAGGCCTACGCCGGGCTCGGTGTGGTGTTCAGCGCCATCGCGGTGCCGCTGGCGCTGGACTCCTACTACACCTCGACGGTGTGGGCCGCTCAGGGCCTGTTCCTGGTGTGGCTGGGCCTGCGGCGCAGCCGGCTGCTCGCGCTGATCGGGGGTGCCCTGCTCCAGGTGCTGGCCGCCTTGTCGTTCGCGGTGCATTTGGGGGAGTCGCTCCCCTACCCGGACGGCGCGCTGGCGATCGTGAACGAACACTTCCTGGGCGCGCTGGTGCTGGCCGTGGCCGGCCTGGTGTCGGGTTTGCTGCTCAGCCGCTGGGCGCATGGCGAGGAGGCCGACTACCTCCGAGCGTGGGTGGCGCTCGGCTGGGGAACCGCCTGGTGGCTGGCGGCCGGCCTGATGGAGATCGTCCAGCAACTGCCTGCCGGTGTCGAGCTGTCGACGTCGCTGGCATTCATGGTGGGCTCGTTCACCGCCGGGTCGCTGGCGGCTCGCCGGCTGCGCTGGCCCCAGCTCGAGGCCTGGGGGCTACTGGTCCTGCCGACTCTGGCCTCGATGCTGGTGGTCTCGCTGCTGACCCAGTCCCATCCTCTCGACCGTTGGGGATGGGCCGTCTGGCCGCCGGCGTTGGCGGCCCACTATCTGTTCCTGCGCAGGCGCGAGGATTCGTTCCGGTCCGTCACTGCGCTGCTGCACACCGGCGGGTGCTGGATTCTGGCCGTGCTGGTGGCTGTGGAGGTGTCCTGGCAGGTCAACGGGGTGGCTGAGGGCGTGTGGCCGTTCTTCGCTACAACGACCTCCGCGATCGTGCTGGCGGGCGCGGCGATGGCCGGGCGCCGCTGGCTTTCGTGGCCGGTCGCGGCCCACTGGCGGGCTTACCTGCTGGCCTTCGCCGGTCCGCTGCTGATGGTGGCGGCGGTGGTGGTGCTCGGTGCGGCTGTCTCCTACGAGGCCGACCCGCGGCCGCTGCTGTACCTGCCGGTGCTGAACCCGTTGACCGTGCTCGTCGGAGTGCAACTGGCGGCGCTGCTCGCCTGGCGGAGGCTCGCCGAGGCGGAGTGGGACCATCCGTTCCAGAGTCTCGTCGATGCCCGCTGGACGCCGGCGCTGGCCGGCCTAGCGGTGGTCCTGGCGACAACGGAGACGGCCCGTACCGTGAGCCACTGGCTGGACGTGCCGTGGGATCTCGAGTCGCTGTGGGACTCCACCGAGTTGCAGACGTCGCTGTCGATCCTGTGGGCGGTGATCGCCCTGTCGTCGATGGTGGCCGGGGTGCGCCTGGCCCGCCGGTCGGTGTGGGTGGCGGGCGCGTCGTGGATGGCGGTGGTGGTGGCCAAGCTGTTCCTGGTCGATCTCAGCAGCCTCACCGCGCTCGGTCGGGTTGTCTCGTTCATAGTGGTCGGGGTGCTGCTGCTGATCGTCGGCTACCTCGCCCCGGTACCTCCGGCCGCATCCGACGAGCTTGAGACTGACGACGCCGACGAGCCCGCCGGGACTAGCGGAACCGGCGAGGGAGGCGAGCCTGCCGATGCTGGCGAGACTGGCGGGACTGCCGATACTGGCGAGCCTGCCGGGACTGCCGATACTGGCGAGCCTGCCGGGACCGGCGAGGAGTAGGCGCCGATGGCTGAGCGCTTCGCGGGCAGGACCGCCATCGTCACCGGGGCCGCGACAGGCGGTCTGGGGGCGGCCTACGCCGAGGCGCTGGCCGCCGGTGGAGCCCGCGTGGCGGTGGCCGACATTCGCGGGGCACAGGCCGAGGCCACTGCCGAGCGCATCGAAGCGGCAGGCGGCGAGGCGCTGCCCATCGAGGTGGACATCACCGATGAGTCCAGCGTCGACGCCATGGTAAGCGCCACGGTCGAGCGGTTCGGCGGGGTGGACATGCTGATCAACAACGCGGCAGTGATGTTCCGGTTCCTGGACGAGCCCCGGACCCCGTTCTGGGAGGTCCCGGTGGAGGAGTTCGAGCTGGTGCAGCGGGTGAACGTCATCGGCTCTTGGCTGTGCGCCAAGGCGGTCTTTCCCCACATGAGGGACCGGGGCGGCGGCAAGATCGTCAACATCTCGTCGAATATGGCCTTGGGCACCGATCTGATGTGGCCGGCCCAGATGGCGGCCTACACCACCTCCAAGGCCGGGGTGATCGGCCTGACCCGGGCCCTTGCCGGCGAGGCGGGGCCTTATGGCGTCACCGTGAACGCGGTGGCGCCGGGGGTGACCAACACCGAGACCGTGGGCGAGCACATCGCCCCCGACCGCATGGAGGCGGTGGCCCAGAGCCAGGCGCTGCGCCGCCAGGCCTGGCCGGAGGACATCGTGGGCACGGTGATGTTCCTGTGCTCGTCGGACAGCGACTTCATGACCGGCCAGGTCCTGTGCGTCGACGGGGGCTTCGTAGCGAACTGAGCTGTAGTCGTCAGTTCAGGCGGCCGGTTCAGACCCCCGCTGCGCCGACCATCGCGCCGATCGCGGCCGCCGTGTCGCTGCCGTCGTCGCAGGCCTGGGCCCACCCGGAGGCATTGGAGCCGTAGTTGGCGTCCTCGATGGTGACGGAGGCGCCCCGGTCGAGCAGGTGCCTCACCATCTCGGAGCGCTGGAACTGGATGGCGAAGTGCAGCCCGGTCGTGTTGCGGTAGGGACGGGCGTCGATGTCCGCCCCAGCGTCGAGGAGGTAGTCGACGACGGCTCGCCGGCCGTTGAGGGCCGCGAACACGAGAGCCTCGCCCACGATCTCGGCCGAGTCGTTGGTCGGCGGAGCGTCGGCCGGACGGCCCACGTCGGCCCAGTTCGGGCGGTACGGACCGGGATCGGCCAGCAGCGACCCGTCGGCAGCGACCCAGCGCTGCACATCCGACAGCCGTCCCGCGGCTGCGGCCAGCCAGAGCGAGGGCCGGTGCAGCCCGTGCGCCACGAGCACGTCGGCAGCCTCAGTTGAGCTATGCATGGCCGCGGACTCCAGCGGCGTGATGCCGGCGTCGGCCCGGGCTGCCGGGTCCGCGCCGGCAGCCAAGAGCTGTGTGCAAAGGTCGGCCAGGTTCCAGCACCCGGCGAGGTTCAGGGCCCGATCCAGGTAAGCGCCCGCGTCGATGAGCACTTCGACGATCTCAGGCGCCGGAGGTCCCCCTTCCGGCTGGGTCATCCACTCGAGCATCGTGTTCTCGCCGACCTTGAGGTCCACCGCCCCAGGATCGGCTTCGAGTGCCGCCCGCAGCGCATCAACATCGCTAGTCAGAACCGCATGCAACGCGGGCTGGACCCGCTCGTCGTCACTCTCCGGCATCAGGACAATTGTGCTCAAACGGCGAGCGCGAGAGCAATGTCGCCCGTCGCTCTCGTACGCCGCCGACTGGTATCCTTACTACAGAGGTAATGTAAGGAGAAAATCGTGGACGTTGCGGCGCGGGTCACTTCGAAGGGCCAAGTGACGATTCCCAAGTCGGTGCGCGATGCGCTGGCTCTGGAGACTGGGGACAAGGTGGTGTTCAGGGTGGAGCAGAATCGGGCGATCATGGCCCGGACCCCCGACCTGCTGGAGTTGGCCGGAACGGTGGAAGTGCCGGCGACCAAGCGAGGAGCGGACTGGGACGAGGTGCGCTCGACGGCCCGGGACCGGTGGGCGCAGCGGGCTCGATGACAGCCCTGCTGGACACCAATGTTCTGGTCCGTCATCTGACGGGCGACCCGCCCGACCTTGCCGCTCGGGCCACTGCGTACCTCTCGACGGCCGAGGCACTGATCCTGCCGGACTTGATCCTGGCCGAAGTCGTCTACGTGTTGGAGTCTTTCTATGAGGTCCCGAGAAGCCAGGTTGCCGAGTCGGCTCGATCGATAGTCACGTTCGGGAGCATCCGGACCGCGGACCCCGGGCTGCTGCTGAGAGCCGTCGAGGTCTACGAGGTGCACCGGATCGATTTCAGCGACGCCTACCTGGTCGCGCTGGCCGAGACGGCCGGCGTAGACGACATCGCATCCTTCGACCGCACAATCGACCGGGTCTCCACCGTCACCCGCATCGAGCCCTAGCAGGTTGGCCGGCTACGCGCCGGAGGCTCCGGTGAAGAGGGCTATCCAGATCGAGATGGTGGCCGCGGCGATAGTGGCGACGATGACGTAGAGCTGCCTGGCCTGGCTCTTGACGATCTCGGCCCGCCCCTTGGCAGCCTCAGCAAAGCCCTCGTTCATGGCGACCCGCAATTCGGCGTTGCTCTCGGTGATCCTGGCGTTGGTCTCCACCAGCTTGCCGTTGGTCTCGGCGAACTTGGTGTTCATCTCGGCGACCGCCGCGGCCAAGACAGCCTGCAAGCGCAGCTCTACTCCGGCGAGGTCCTCCTTTGTGGCCAGCTGGTCCCAGCCGCTGGGCGGGAGCTGGTCCATGAGGGTGTCTGCGGCTTCTTCGTCCATCGACTCCACCAGGCCTGTGTACAGCGCGGCGCGCTGTGCTTGGGTTGCGGCCATCGTGGCCCTCCCTCCGTTCAAGTGTGATCGGCTGGGGCGCCGCGAGGGCTGCTCCGAGGCCGCCGGTAGGACTGAACAGCCCTAAAGGGCAGCGAACTTGAGTCTAACTCATTGTCTTAATATCTCAAGTTGTGTCAATATAGAAGAGTAATGTATGGTGTCGATACCGGCATCGGCTGGATCACTGAGGACCATCGCAGCGTGGTCGCCAGTGCATCGGGAGCACCCGTTGAGGCTCCCCGCTAATCGATGGACCATCGCCAAGGGGCGGCTGGGAGCCTTGCGCGGCCTGGTCGCCGCCGGTGGTGAGCAGGGGTTGAAGCGCCCACGCCAGGGGTTCCACAGTCGACTCATCCGTGGGCAAGCCGCAAGTAGTGCTCAGGGTCTGTTTACCCCACCGAGCTAGAGTGGCCTACGTGAACACAGGCCGCCCTTTGGATCAATCAGCTCTCGATCCCATTCAAGGCGTCCTTGAGGTGCTGCGGCGCGCGCCAAAGACTGGCACCAATAAGCTGGGTCTGCTTCTTGTACTACTTGATCTCGTGCCTACTCTATCGAGAGACGATCTACGGATCTCAAAGAGCGTCCTTGCTGCACATTACTTGAACATTCACTGGGAACACGGACGACCATATGGCGATGAACCGCTCCGTCAGTCATACGTCAACAAGAAGCATAGAGATGGGAAATCCACTACCGATACCATCGCGATGCTACAGATACACAGCCTCCGGGAAGTGCTCCAAGAAATCGGCAGACAGATCGAAGACGAGAAACTCCATGATCAGCCGCTCGAAGTCATAGACCTTAGATTGAGCAACTGCGGTGAATTAGGCGATGTCTGGCGACGACGCAAAGGGCAGGCCGTCAAACTCATCGGCGATGCACTCTGGAAGAACCCCGTGCCGCGGCTCCAAGAACTTGATAGACATCATGTTGAGTTTCTGTACAGCAAGCATGGGTCCAGCATCGAATTGTTTCCAGATGCCGCCGAACAGCTGACGAGATTCTCTGGAGTGCTGCGTTCGCTAATCGAACTCAAGTTCTCGGAACTAGTCGCAAGAATCAACAGTCTCAGCGCCATCGAATTCGACATCCACTCACATCTGTTCGGTCGAGAAAGAAGTATGCCTTCAATCAAGATGCGAAGGGGACTGATAGAGCTGCAAGGTGGCAAGTGTGTCCTTTCTGACGAGCCAATCAGCGTCAGTTCAGGTTCTCTAGATCATGTAATACCGTGGTCGCGGACGAGGCTCTCGCATATTGAGAACTTCGTCGTGACGACTCGCCGCGTGAACAGCAGCAAGTCAGACTCGCTATTGGGCCCAGAACTCGTAGACAAGTGGCTAAACCATGTGCGAGAGAATTCTCAGGACATACAAGCACTGGCGAATGAGCATCACTGGCTCTCGGGCTTTGAGCATGTTCGTCATGTAGCTCTAAACATCTACAGGGTGCTCGATGCGAGCGTTGGTGTGTGGAAGGGCAGAAACATTGGCGTTCAACCACTCGAGTACGATGGCAAGGTCCACATCCTTCAGAACCTGGAGAAGGACTAAGGTCCCGACGGGGCCGAGCCTAGAGCGGTATCGGGGTTTGGGCGGTTAGGGCGCCGTCGATGGTGAAGACGCTGCCGGACACGAAGGCGGCCTCGTCGCTAGCCAGCCACAGCACGAGACCGGCCACATCCTCCGGACGGCCCAGGCGGCCCACCGGGTGGCGCTGCACCGCCGCCTCCCGGGCCGCCCCTGGATCAGCGGCCAACTCGAAGGTGCTGTCGGCCATGGGGGTGGCGATCCAGCCCGGCGCCACCGCGTTGCAGCGGATGCCGTCGGCACCGTGGTCGATGGCGATCGAGCGTGTCAGGCCGTGCACCGCCGCCTTGGACGCGTTGTAGACCGCCATGGCGTGGTCGGACACGTGGCCCGAGATCGAGCCGACGTTGATGATCGCGCCGCCGTCGGGCTGGGCCGTCATCTGGCGCACTGCGGCCCGGCATACGTTGAACACGCCCTTCACGTTCACGCCCATCACATGCTCGTAGTCGTCGTCGGTGGTGTCGGCCACCGTCTTCTCCACGCTCACGCCGGCGTTGTTGACCACGACGTCGATCCGGCCGAAGGCATCGACCGCGGCGGCGAGCAGGGCGTCGGCCTGGGCCGGGTCGGCGACGTCGGTGCGGACCCAGCGGCCCAGCCCGTCCGGCGGTTCGCTCCGGCTGCCGGTCAGCACCCGAGCGCCAGCAGCCACGAAGCGCTCGGCCACCGCCAAGCCGATGCCCGAGCTGGCCCCGGTCACCACCACCGCCGCGTCCCTCAGAGAGTCCACTTACCCCTCCTCGATGCCTACACGAAGCGCGAGCCGGGCGCGGTGCCGTCGATGTAACGCTGCTGGCGGGCCTTGAACGCGTCGCTCAACAGACCGAGGCGGTTGAGCTTCTTCAGGACTCCCTGCACGTCGTCGACATCGAACAGGTCCATCTGCTCGGACCACTTGAAGTCGCCGGCGTACCGGAACCACGAGCACCCCAGGCCGTTGGTCTGAATCCGCCTGCCGGCCTCATCGGTGAACGGCGTGACCTGGCTCCAGTAGCCGACGACCTCGCCCCTGGAGTCATCGATCACCACCTTCTCGTACGGGTAGGTCCAGCCCTCGAATCCGATCATCTCGAACACCAGGACGTGGTCGATGATGTCCTGGCGGCCGCGGGCGGCGAACTCCCCGTGATGGCCCACCGTCCAGGCGTAGTGGGCGTCCTCCGTGTAGAAGTCGCCGAGCCCGGTCCAGTCATTGGCAGCTTCGGCGGCCTCATTGGCCGCCGTCCACCGCCTCCACATCTCCTCCATCTCTTGGCGGGGATAACCCATCGCCACTCCCTCATGCTCGCCTTCGGGTGTCACACTCCCTGCGGGATCATAGGGCTGCGGGCCACTGCCCTGACCTCCGGCACGTCATCGATAAAGTCTCCGGGCATGGAGACTCAGGGGATCTGCAAGCCTGGGTTCGAGGCTGTGCGGGACGCCTTCGAGGCCAACTTCGCTGAGGGGCTGGAGATCGGCGCGGCCGCGGCGGTGACCGTCGACGGCGAGTTCGTGGTGGACATCTGGGCCGGAAACGCCGACACGGACGGCACGCCCTGGCAGCGCGACACCATCGTCAACGTCTACTCCACCACCAAGACCATGGCCGCCACCTGCATGCTGATGCTGGCCGACCGGGGCGAGCTCGACTTCGACGCCCCGGTGGCTCAGTACTGGCCCGAGTTCGCCCAGAACGGCAAGGACGGCGTGCTGGTCCGGCACGTGATGGCCCACACCGCCGGCCTGCCCGGCTTCGACCCACCCATCACCATGGAGCAGCTCTACGACCTCGACGGCGTGGCCGCCAACCTCGCGGCCCAGGCCCCGTGGTGGGAGCCGGGCACCGCCTCGGGATACCACGCCGTCAGCCAGGGCCAACTCCAGAGCGAGATCCTCTACCGCATCACCGGGCGCCGCATGGCCGACTGGTTCCGCGCCGAGGTGGCCGAGCCGCTCGGCGCCGACTTCTGGATCAGCCTGCCCGCCTCCGAGGACCACCGGGTGGCGGCCCTGCAGCCGCCGGTGTTCAGCGGCGACAAGCTGACGATCAACGGCGTCGAGGTATCTGCCGACTCCATCGCGGTCAAGGCACTGGCAAGCTGCCCGATGACGGCCACCGAGCCAGCCACCCGAGAATGGCGGGCGGCCGAGATTCCCGCCGCGGGCGGCTTCGGCAATGCCCGATCCGTTGCCCGCGTCCACGCCGCGCTGGCCTGCGGGGGCGCCGTGGACGGGGTCCGGCTGATGTCGGAGGCCAGCGTGCGGCAGGCCTTGGAGGAGCACACCGACAGCATCGACAAGGTGCTGATGGTGCGTATGCGCCACGGCCTCGGCTTCGGTTTCCAGCTCGGCACGATCAGGGTCGGGCCCGGCCAGATGTTCTGGAGCGGCTGGGGCGGATCGTTCGCCGCGATCGACTTCGACCGCGGCATGAGCATCGCCTACGTGATGAACCGCATGGACTCCGACCTCATGGGCGACATCCGGCGACGCCGCATAGCCGAAGCCGTCCAAGCCTGCCTCTAGAGCCCGCCTAGTCCTCGCCGATGTCCTCGTTCCAGAGGTCGGGCTCGGCCGCGATGAAGTCCCGCATCATGGTCACGCACGTCTCGTCGTCGAGCACGGTCACCGACACGCCCCGCTCGGCCAGCAGCGCCTCCTCCCCCATGAAGGTCCGGTTCTCGCCTACGACCACCTCGCCGATGCCGTACAGCAGGATCGCCCCGGTGCACATCGAGCACGGCGAGAGCGTGGTGTACATCACCGAGTCGCGGTAGACGCCAGCCGGGAGCCGCCCGGCGTTCTCCAGAGCGTCGGTCTCGCCATGGCGGATGGCCGAGCCCATCTGCACCCTCCGGTTGTGGCCCCGGCCGATGATCTCGCCGTCGTGCACCAACACCGCCCCGATGGGGATGCCGCCCTCGCCCCGGCCCTTGCGGGCCTCGTCGATGGCCGCCTGCATGAACTCGTCCATGGCCCCATTCAAGCCTGGACTGCCCCACGGCCGGCAACCGGCCTCGACCAGAGCCACCGCGCCGAGCGCTAGCTTGCCGACATCGACGACCAGCTCGAAGTCCTGATTGCTCGGTGGCGAGGCAGCCTCGAGCAGCAGCATGCCGTCCACACCGCAGACACCGAGGAGCTCGAGGGCCATCTGCGAGACCAGATTGCTGACCTGGGAGAGGCGGGCCTGACGCCGGACGAAGCCTTCCTCATCGCCGTCAAGCGGCTGGGGAGCGTCGACGCCCTGTCGGGCGAGTTCGCCCAGGAGCACTCCGACCGGCTCTGGAAGAAGCTCGTGCCGGAGCCCGGCGCCGAGTCGACCGGGCGCGACTTCCTGGTGATGATCGGGTTCGCATTCATGGCGGCCGCCGCCATCAAGGTGCCCGAGATCTTCGGAGCGAGCCTCATCGACGACGGCGAGTTCTACGCCCGCAACCTCAGCCTGTTCGCGCTGGTGCCGATGGCGGGCTACTTCGTGTGGAACAGGGGGTTGCCGGTAGCCCGGGCCCTGCGCCTGCTGGCGCCGGCGTTCATCGCGGCCGCAGTCTTCATCAACGCCTACCCGTTCGAGGACAGCTCCGACACCGAGGTCCTCGCCGCTCTGCACCTGCCGATCGCCCTGTGGCTGCTGGTCGGCGTCGCCTACGCCGGAGGCGACTGGCGCTCAAGCCGGCGGCGCATGGACTACGTGCGCTTCACCGGCGAGTGGTTCGTCTACTACGTGCTGATCGCGCTCGGCGGCGGGGTGCTCGCCGCGCTGACGCAGGCCGCGTTCGCCGCCATAGACATCGACGCTGGGGAGTTCGTCTCGTCGTGGGTGCTGGCCTGCGGCGCGCTCGGAGCGGTGGTGGTGGCCTCGTGGCTGGTCGAGGCCAAGCAGAGCGTCATCGAGAACATGGCGCCGGTGCTGACACGGCTGTTCACGCCGATGGTCGCCGCCATGCTGGTGGCGTTCCTGGCGGCCATGGTGTGGACCAGGCGAGGCATCGACTTCGACCGCGACGTTCTCATCATCTTCGACCTGGTGCTGGCGCTGGTGCTCGGCCTGCTGCTCTACGCCATATCGGCCCGCGACCCCCAGGCTCCCTTCGGGCCGTTCGACGGGGTGCAACTGGTGCTGGTTGCCAGCGCCCTGGTCGCCGACGTCGTGATGCTGGCAGCAATGGCGGGACGGGTGTCGGACTTCGGCCTCACCCCCAACCGCATCGCCGCCCTCGGAGAGAACGTGGTCCTGCTCGCCAACCTGAGCGTGTCGGCGTGGCTCTACGTCCGCTTCTGGCGGGGACGCCTGCCCTTCGCATCCCTGGAGCGGTGGCAGACGGCCTACGCACCCGTGTACGCGGTGTGGGCCGCCGTGGTGGTCGTCGTCTTCCCGCCCATCTTCGGATTCGCCTGAGTGGTCGAGCGAGCCTCAGGGGCGCGGGCAAGGCTCGGCGGCCCAGTCCCCTCAAGACCGGGCCGCCGAGCCCCGTAAGGGCCCCTCCAGGGGGTGAGTCGCAGGGAAGGAGGAGCCCTCGGTCGCCGCTAGCGGCGGCGGATGCGCCTAGCGGCGTCGATCAGGCCGGCGAGTTCCTCGGCGTCGGCGTCGCGGCGCAGTTCGTCGGCCACCCGGTCGGCCTGGTAGGCGAGCTCCTCCATGCTGCGATCCTCCACGAACGGGCTGTCCCGCAGCACCTCGGCGAACTCGGCGGCCACCACGGCCAGCCGGAAGTGAGCGCCGGCGTCCCGGAACGAGTGCTCCACGTCGTCGGGATGCAGGCTGGCCCAAGTCTCGGTGATCCGCTCGCTGGCCGGCCGGCGGTAACGCAGGGTGGCGGTGGCGATCGCCCCGCGGCTGCGGTCCCAACCCCGGTCGAGGGTCACCTCGTAGAGGGCGGTCGAGCTCTGGCCCACGCCGACCTCGCCGGCGTCGCGGGTGTCGTCACGGAAGTCCTCGTCGGCGATGGCCCGGTTCTCGAAGCCGAGCAGCCGGTACGAGATCACCTTGTCCCGGTCGAACTCGACCTGGATCTTGGCGTCGCGGGCAACCGAGGCCAGCATGGCGTTGAGGTTCTCAACGAAGATGCGGCGGGCCTCGTCGGGCGTGTCGATGTAGTGGTAGGTGCCGTCGGCCTTGTTGGCCAGCTGCTCCATGAGCTCGTCGTTGAACGGGCCCAGGCCCACGCCGATGGTGGACAGGCCGATGTCGCCCCGCTCGCCGATCTGCTCAAGGATGTCGTCGGTGCGGGTGGCGCCCACGTTGGCGACGCCGTCCGACAGCAGCAACACGAGCACGTTGCGGCCTTCGTCGGCCTCGCTCAGAGCCATGTCGAAACCCCACACCAGGCCGGCCTCGGCGTTGGTGCTGCCATCGGGGCGGACACGGCTGCGGACCTCGTCGATGATCCAGTCCGCATTGCCGGACACTCTGGTCGGCTCGAGGATGACGCTGGCCCTGTCGCTGTAGGCGACGATCCCGACCCGGGTGCGCCCGGGCAGGCCGCCCAGCAGCAGCTCGACGGACTCGTGGACCAGGCTCATCCGCTCCATGGGCCGGTCTGAGGGACCGGCCAACTGGCCCATCGACCCGGAGCGGTCAAGCACCAGCACCACGCTGTCGGGTATCACGAGGTCCGACAGCACCTCGGGAGCCTGTACGCCGACCCGCAGCATCACCCGGTCGGGATCGCTGAACGGTGTCGGGGCCGCCTCCAGCGTGATGTTGAACTCGTCGATCAGCGCCTGGTAGCCGCCGTCGAAGTAGTTGACGAACTCCTCCACCCTCACAGCCTCGATGGGCGGGAGCTGGCCGCCCTCCAGGAAGTTGCGGGTCACCACGTAGGACGCGGTGTCGACGTCGAGGGCGAACGTCGACAGATCGTCCTCGTAGGTGTCCACGAACGGGTTGACGCCGTAGTCCTCGAACGTGTTGGCCCCGCATTCCGGGCACCTCCGGCGCCGCTCTTCGGCACGCTCACGGTCCGACGCGGCGGCCTCTGCCCGGGACACGCCGCTGGTGGTCGAGTCGGCTTGGGCAGCCGCTGCCGCCAACGCGGCCTCAGCGGCCTGAACCGCGGCCTCCGAGGCCTCCACCGACGCCGCCTCCGACGCCTCGAGCGCGTAGTCGGCGGCCGCCTCGGGCATGGGCTCCTCTTCGACCATGGGCTCCTCTGCGTAGGTGCGGCTGGCAGAGGTCGTGGAAGCCGCAGGCATGTCGACACTGCCGGAGCTGTCGCGGTCCCCGCCGACGTCGGACGGCGCGGCATCTGGCTCGGCGCCATACTCCACGGCAGGGGAGGTGGCCACGCTGGCTGCCTCGTCTTCATCGCCGCCCGAACAGGACACCGCCAGCAGGCTCAGCGCCAGCACTGCCCCTATCCACATCAGGTGCCGCTTCGGTCTTGTGGCGAAGCTCTTGATTCCTGTGGTTCCCATCGGTCACCCTCCTCCAGGTGGCAGGCGCCCGGTGCGCCCGTTCGCTGCCTACGACGACGCGAACCGGCTGCCGGTTCCCGGGCACCACAAGAAATCCGTCCACGGGTCGAGCACCCGGGGCTCCCGTCGCTCAGGACGGGGAGTCAGACGCGGGAGGAGGACAGGGCCTGGTCGACCAGCTCCAAGGGGTGACGCACATCAAGGCCGGTGGCGGCCAGATGCAGCGAGCAGCCCGGGTTGGCGCTGGCCACCACCGACGCGCCCGAACGGGCCACAGCCGCGGTCTTGCGCTCGCGGATTGCCCTGGACAGCTCGGCCTCCATCACCGAGTAGGCGCCGCCGGCCCCGCAGCAGAGGCCGTCGTCATCGAGAGCCACCACCCGGGTGACGAACGGGGCCAGCACCTCGGGGACGGCCTGATGGGCTCGCTGCACGTGGCGGAGATGGCACGGGTCCTGGACGGCCACCGTGATGTCCAACGGAGCGACCGGATGCCGGGACCGCAACTCGTCCAGGTGCCCGGCCAGCCACTCGTGCACGTCGAACACCCGGGCCGAGAACGCCCGGGCCTCATCGGTGCCGAGCAGGTGGCCGTAGTCCTTCAGCGCGGCGCCGCAGCCAGCGGCGTCAACCAGGATGGGGCGGTCATCGCCGGACAGCCCGGCCATCACCTGCCAGGCCATGTCCTTGGTCTCGGACTCCAGCCCGGCGTGGATGTGCAGCGCCCCGCAGCACGGCGCGGCCCCGCCGGTGGGCTCCACTCCCACCCCGGCGGCCTCCAGCACCCGCTGCACGGCCAGATGCACGTCTCGCTGCCAGGCGTCCATCACGCAACCGGTGAACAGCCACACGTCGTTGCCGGAGGCCCGCAGCGGCGGCCGGCGCAGCGGCATCCGGGCCGGCAGCCCGAGCCGCCGGGTCGGCACCAGCCGCAGCCGGATGGCCAGCGCCAGCAGGGTCGAGCCCGCCATCAGCAGCCGGCGGTGACGCAGGCCCTTCAACGCCAGCCGCTGCCAGCGGGGGGTGATCCGGCCGGCGTCGGCCAGCGCGGCCCGGGTGCCCTCCATCAGGTGGCCGAACGGCACCGCGCTGGGACAGGCCGTCTCGCAGCCCCGGCACTGGACGCAGGTCTCCATCGACCGGATCAGGTCGTCGGTCACCGGTGCGTCCTCGTTCTGCACGGCCCGCATCAACGCGATCCGGCCCCGGGGCGACTCGGTGTCCCGCCCGGTGATCACAAACGTCGGGCAGTGCGGCAGGCACAGCCCGCAGGACACACACGCGACCAGCTCGTCGTCGTTCAACCCAAGGTGCATCACGAGATCCCAGAAGCGATATTGATGACGAAACGGGCCCTATATGCCCACAATCTGCACCAATTTCGCCCGGTCGGCGGTTGCAGGCGCATCAGGGCTTCCGCAGGGGGTCGCGGCCGGGGTTGAGACGGCCGGTCGGGTCGAAGCGCTCCTTGAACCGCCGGTTCAGTTCCGCGACTCCCGGATCGACCGGTCGAGCGGGCTGCGGCTCGGAGGCGTGCACCACGCCGACACCGATCTCGGCGACGAACCGGCCCCCAGCACCGTTCCCCGCACGGAAGGACGCGGCCTGCTCAGGCGTGCACGACCAGCGGTGCGGCGGAAGGTCGGGCGGCCCGTCCACGTCGGTGGGCGGTTCTGCGGCCAGTCCTGCCAGGCGTGACAGGTCCTCGTCCACGTCCACCCCGTAGCCGCTCAGGAACGCCCACACGTCGATGCCGTCCCACAGCACCGACGCTGCCGTCAAGCACGACCGCACCGCACCAGGGTCGGCTCCCGGCAGGCGCACCCAGCGCTCGACCTCCCCCACCGGCACGGTGCGCACCAGCGCCTCGCCCACCAGCCCGAGGGTTCCGAGCGAGCCGACCAGCAGCCGGCACAGGTCGAAGCCGCTGACGTTCTTGACGGTGCCGGCGCCGCCGCTGGCGATCCGGCCGTCGGCGCACACGTAGCGGACCTGCAACAGGGCGTCGCGCACCAGCCCCAGCCCCAGCCGGGCAACGCTCGACTCGCCTGCCATCAAGGCACCGCCGACCGTCCCGCCCGCACGCTCGGGGAGGGCGGTGCGCTGGCCGGCCGCGGCCAGCTCCTCGTGGAGCTCGGTCACCGGCGTGCCGGCCCGCACCCGCGCCGTCATCTCGGCCGGCTCGAAGGCGACGATCCCTGCGGGGGCGGCCACCTCCCTGATGCCGGGCGCCGGCTCGCCGCCGAGGCTCCAGCGGGTGCCGCCTCCCCGCACGCACACCGGGCCGTCCGAGCCGACCTCGGCCGCGAAGCCTCGCAGAGCCTCGTCGAACTCCGTCACCGGTTCAGCCCCAGACGCCGGCCGCGTCGGAGGCTCTCAACGCGCCGATGTCGGAGCAGCTGTGCGCGCTGGGCAGAACCTTGCCCGGGTTCATGCGGCAGTGCGGGTCGAACGAGGCCCGCAGCCGCGCCTGCTGGTCGAGGTCCACCGCGCTGAACATGCGGCTCATGTACTCGCGCTTCTCGACCCCGATCCCGTGCTCGCCGGTGAGCGCTCCGCCCATGTCCAGCGACATCTCGATGATCTCGCGGCCCGCGGCATGCACCCGCTCGTCCGCGCCCGGCACCCGGGAGTCGTAGGCCAGGATGGGGTGCAGGTTGCCGTCGCCCGCGTGGAACACGTTGAGCACCAGCAAGTCGTGGCGATCAACGATCTCGTAGATGCTCTCGAGCACCTCCACCAGCCGGGTGCGGGGCACCACCGTGTCGTGCAGGTAGTAGTCCGGCATCACGTTGGCCACCGCCCCGAAGGCGCTCTTGCGTCCCTTCCACAGCCGGGCCCGCTCGTCGTCGTCGGCAGCGGTTCGAACGCTGATGGCCTGGTTGCGCCGGGCGATGTCGGCGATCCGCTCCCCCGCGATGGCGACACCCCCCGCCGCTCCGTCCACCTCGACCAGCAGCACCGCGGCGGCGTCCTTGGGATAGCCGGCCTGAGCGAAGTCCTCGACCGCGGTCACGCAGCGCTGGTCCATCATCTCGATGGCGGCGGGCACGATCCCGGCCGCGATGATGGCGCTGACGGTGGCCGCCGCGTCCGACACGTTGTCGAAGCAGAGCAGCATGGTGCGCACCGCGGGCGGGTTGGGGGTCAGGCGCACGGCCACCGCGGTGGCGATGCCGCACATCCCCTCGGAGCCCACGAACGCGCCGCGCAGGTCGTACCCGGCGGGCTCGGCGGTTAGGTCGCCGAGAGTCACCACCGAGGCGTCGGACAGCACCACCTCCACCGCCAGCACATGGGCGCTGGTCACACCGTAGGCCAGGCAGTGGGGACCGCCGGAGTTGTTGGCCACGTTGCCGCCGATGGTGCAGGCCGCCTGGCTGGACGGGTCGGGGGCGTAGTGCACGCCGTGCGGGGCCAGCGCCCGGGTGAGGTCGAGGTTCACGATGCCGGGCTGCACCCAGGCCACGCCGTTGTCGAGGTCGATCTCGGTCAGCTTGTCCATCCGGGTCATCGACAGGACCACCGGCTGACCCAGCGGGGCGGCGCCGCCGGCCAGGCCGGTGCCCGCGCCCCGGGGGGATACGGCCCGTCCGTGGCGGGTCGCCACCTGCACGCACGCCACGACATCGGCGGTCGAGTCCGGATAGCAAACCGGCCCGGCGTTACCCTCCCGGTAGATGGAGGCATCGCGGGAGGCGAGGTAGCGGGCGGCCGCATCGGCACGCACCCGGTCGGCTCCGATGGCCACCTCTAGATCGGCCACCAGCGCAGCGTCGCCAGCGCCAGCGGACGGGGCGACAGCAGGCGAGCGTGTGCCTCGCCGGCGCGATCCCAGCACCCGGCGGGTCGCCTCGGCGAGCGTCCTGGCCATGGCTCTGACCCTAACGCACGTCGCTGGGAGTACAGACGCCGGAGGACTACTCTGCCACCTCAGAGAGGAGACGGCCCGTGACTCAGACCGACGCGTCCTACCACCGGGTACCCGACGAGGTTCCGCCTGCGCCGTCGGGCTGCCCGGTCACCGGCTTCACACCGTTCGCGCCCGACTACCTGGCCGACCCCTATGCGGTGCTCGACGGGCTGCGGGACACGCCGGTCTTCTACTCCAGCGAGTTGGGCTACCTGGTCGTCACCCGCATGGACGACGTGACCGACGTGTTCTTGGACCCCGAGACGTTCGGCTCCCAGAACGTGCAGGACCCGGTCTTCCCCCTCAGCGATGCCGCCCACGCGGTGCTGGCCGCGCCGGATTTCAACCCGGTGGCGGTCATGTCCAACCGCCAGCCTCCCGATCATGGCCGGATCCGCAACCACACCAAGAAGGGCTTCTCCAACCGGCGCATGCGGATCCTGGAGCCCTACATCCGCCGGCGCAGCCACGATCTCGTCGACGCCCTTCTGGCCGAGAGCTCGCCCGCTGACTTCGTGCCCGTGTTCGCGCACCCGCTGCCGGGCGAGACGATCTACCGCTTCATCGGGTTCCCCACCAGCGACGACGAGAAGCTCAAGGAGTGGTGCTCGGACCGGCTGGCCTTCAGCTGGGGCAAGCCGTCGGAGGCCGAGCAGGCCGAGATCGCCCGCAAGATGCTGTCGTACTGGCGCTACTGCCGCGACTTCGTGGCCTCCAAGATGGACGACCCCGGAGACGACTACGCCTCCGAGCTCCTGGCCGTGCACAAGCAGGACGCCACCGAGCTCAGCTACCGGGAGGTGGAATCGATCGTGTACGGCCTGTCGTTCGCGGGCCACGAGATCGTCAGCCACTTCCTGTCCAATGCGCTGATCTGCCTGCTGCCGCGCCGCGACCAGTGGGACGAGCTCTGCGCGGACCCGTCGCTAGTCGGTGCCGCTCTGGAGGAGGTGCTGCGCTTCGAGTCGCCCCAGACGAGCTGGCGGCGGGTCGCCAACGTCGACACGGAGGTGGCCGGGGTGAAGGTCCCCGCCGGAACCAACATCTTCATGAGCCTGGCCGCAGCCAACCACCAGCCCGACATCTTCGACGACCCCGGCAACTTCGACATCCACCGGCCCAACGCCCGCAACCACATCTCCTTCGGCAAGGGCATCCACTTCTGCCTCGGCGCCCGGCTCGCCCGCCTGGAGGCCAACGTCGCTTTGGAGGTGCTGACTGAGCGGGTCCCGTCGCTGCGGCTGGTGGAGGGCCAGAGCCTGGAGCGCTTCCCCAACATCACCTTCCGGGGCCCCCGGCAGCTGCTGGTGGCCTGGGACGCGTGACCACGATCCCGGCTCTGATCGACGACGCCGCGGCCCGCTTCGGCGGGGCCGAGGCCTTGGTGGACGGCCAGCTGCGGCTGTCGTTCGTCGAGCTCCGGGACCGGGTCCACGGGACGGCGGGCTCGCTGGCGGCCTGGGGGCTCGCTCCCGGTGACCGGGTGGGACTGTGGGGACCCAACTGGTGGGAGTGGGCCGTGGCCGCGCTCGGGGTTCACGCCGCGGGCGGGGTGGTCGTGCCCATCAACACCCGGTTCAAGGGCGACGAGGCCGCCTACGTGCTCGGCCGGTCGGGGGCCCGCCTGCTGTTCTGCTCCACCGACTTCCTGGGCACCGATCACCTGGGCCTGTTGCGGGCCGCCGGCGGGGGCGTGCCCTCATGCGTCGAGGAGGTGGTGGCGCTGCGCCACCCGGTGCCGCCGGGAGCGGTCGGCTTCTCGGACTTCGTCGCCCAGGCTCGGCCGGATGCTCACGCCGGCTCGCAGCCTGCGGCGGTCGCAGAAGAGGATCCGTGCCACATCATGTTCACCTCCGGCACTACGGGGAGGCCCAAGGGGGTGGTGCTCAAGCACGGCCCGGTGTGCCGGGCCTACCGGAGCTGGGCGTCGGTGATCGGGCTCCGCCACGACGACCGCTACCTGATCATCAACCCGTTCTTCCACTCCTTCGGACTCAACGCCGGCATCCTGGCCTGCCTGATGACGGGCGCGGCCATGGTCCCACACCCGGTGTTCGACGTGCCGTCGGTGATGGCCCGGGTGCCGCAGGAGCGGATCTCGATGCTTCCCGGGCCGCCGGCCATCTATCAGACCATCCTCAACCACGCCGACCTCGACAGCTTCGACATGTCCACCCTGCGGCTGGCCGTGACCGGCGCGGCCCCGGTGCCGGTGCCCATGATCGAGGCCATGCGCCAGCGGCTCGGCTTCGAGGTGATCGTGACCGGCTACGGGCTCACCGAGGCGTCGGGCATCGCCACGATGTGCCGCCACGACGACCCGCCCGAGGTGATCTCGGCCACGTCGGGGCGGGCCATCGACGACGTGGAGGTGCGGGTGGTCGACCCTGGCGGCCGCGAGGTTCCCACCGGCGAGCCCGGCGAGATCGTGGTGCGCGGCTACAACGTCATGGACGGCTATTTCGACGATCCCGAGTCCACCGCGGCTGCCATCGACGCCGACGGGTGGCTCCACAGCGGCGACATCGGAACCATGGACGAGGATGGCTACGTGGTCATCACCGACCGGCTCAAGGACATGTTCATCTGCGGCGGCTTCAACGCCTACCCGGCCGAGATCGAGGCCGCGATGCTGGCCCATCCTCAGGTAGGCCAGGTGGCGGTAGTGGGCCGGCCGGACGAGCGGCTGGGCGAGGTCGGCCACGCATTCGTGGTGCCCGCCCCCGGCGCAGCCGCCACCGGTGCGACCGAGACCGAGTTGATCGACTGGTGCCGGGACCGGATGGCGAACTACAAGGCCCCACGGGGCGTCACGTTCGTGGCGGAGCTTCCCCTCAACGCCTCAGGAAAGGTGCTCAAGCACGAGCTGCGAGCCCGACTAGGGGACCTTGCCGACGCCTAGGCGGCGCGTCCCCGGTGCTCGGGGCTGTCGAGGTCGAACTCCCTGCGGATGTGCTTGTCGGACAGCCAGGGGCTGACTCGCTCGGGAACCGGTGTGGCGCCGACGTTGAAGACGGGCCTCAGGGTTGCCCGGCGAGTTTTGGTGCCCGAGTGGCCGGCCGCGGCCAGCCGGGACGGATGCCGGGCACGGGAGAGGGCCTCGGCGGGCCAGAGGACCCGGGTGTGGCCCGACTCGAGGTCGGGGCGGCCGTGGACGCCGTAGCGGTAGTAGGCCGCGATCCGGGCTGCCGCGGCTGCCGCCGGCAGCGCCAGAAATGCCAGGATGACGATTGCGTAGGTCATATCTTCCTTCCCTTCTCCTTGTCCATTAAATGGCCGGCGCCGCCCGTCGCATTCGTGAACTTGGTCACATAGCGTTTCTGCATGACTGCGGGGGCACCCATCGGCTCGTCGCCGTTCGTGCCGGTGCCGCTCACGCCGGTCGCCTTCCTCGACCGTGCCCGTCTGGTGCACGGCGACCGCCCCGCGGTGATAGACGGGCCGCTGCGCCGCAGCTACGAGGACTTCGCCGACCGCTGCGAGCGGCTGGCCGGAGCCACCCTCGACCTGGGTCTGGAACCCGGCGACGCGGTGTCGGTGCTGGCCCCCAACGTGTCGATGGCTCTGGAGGCCACGTTCGGGTTCCCGATGGCCGGAGTGGTGTTCAACGCCCTCAACTCCAGACTCTCCGCGCCCGAGCTGGCCTGGATCGTGGGCCACGCCGGGTCCAAGGTGCTGTTCGTCGACCACGCTCTGACCGAAGTGGCCCGAGCGATCGAGGGGCAGGTCCCGGGCCTGCGGGTGGTGGTGTCGCAGGACGCGGGCGCCTCAGGGGCCGCTGACTGCGAGTACGAGGCCCTGCTGGCGGGCGCGGCCCCTCACCGGGTGGAGGTCACCGACGAGCAGTCGCTGCTGAGCCTCAACTACACGTCGGGCACCACCGGGCACCCCAAGGGGGTGATGTACTCGCACCGGGGCGCCAACCTCAACGCGTTGGCCATGGCCGCGCAGGGCGGGCTCGACAGCGACGCGGTGTTCCTGTGGACGCTGCCCATATTCCACTGCAACGGCTGGTGCTACCCGTGGGCGGTCACCGCCGTGGGCGGGACGCACGTGATGCTGCGGGTCCTCGACCCGGGCGCGGTCTGGCGCCACATCCGCGACGACGGCGTGACCCACTTCAACGCGGCCCCCACCGTGCTGATCGGCCTGGTGAACCACCCGGACGCCGCGCCGGCGCCCCGCACCGTGAAGGTGGCCACCGGGGGCGCGCCGCCGTCGCCCACGCTTTTGACCCAGCTGGCTGAGCTCAACATCGACGTCACCCACCTCTACGGGCTGACCGAGACCTACGGGCCGTCGCTGATCTGCGACTGGCGCCGCGAGTGGGACGGCCTGCCGGCTGCCGAACAGGCCCGGATCAAGGCCCGCCAGGGGGTGGGCACGCTGGTGACGTCCTCGGTGCGGGTGGTCGACGGCGACGGGGCCGACGTACCCGCCGACGGCTCCACCCAGGGTGAGATCGCCATCAGGGGCAACAACGTGATGCTCGGCTACTACAAGGACCCCGACGCCACCACGGCGGCCTCGGTGGAGGGTCCCGAGGGCACCTGGTTCCGCACCGGGGACGTCGCCGTGATGCACGCCCACGGCTACGTGGAGGTGCGTGACCGGGCCAAGGACGTGATCATCTCCGGCGGCGAGAACATCGCCTCGATCGAGGTGGAGCAGGCTCTGGCGTCGCACCCCGACGTGGTGGAGTGCGCGGTGGTGGCCGCCCCTCACGAGACCTGGGGCGAGGTGCCGGCCGCCTTCGTGGTGCTGCGTACCGGTGCCGGCGTCACCGAGGCCGACCTGGTGGAGCACGTCAAGTCCCGCATCGCCCGGTTCAAGGCCCCCAAGTCGGTGACCTTCGGCGACCTGCCCAAGACGGCCACCGGCAAGATCCAGAAGTTCGCCCTACGCGACCAGCTCTGGGCCGGCCACGACCGCCGCGTCAACTAGCCGAGATGGGAGCGGTTAGGCCTCGTTGACGAGGGGGACGACCGACTCAGCGAAGACGTCGAACTGCTCCAGGTACTCGTCGAGGGTGCGGGCCCGGAACTTGAGATGGAAGGTGTTGGCCCCCGCCTCGCGCCCGGCCCGGATGCTGGCCGCGACCGGCTCGACGCCAAAGGCCATCACCGGCGGCAGCCCCTCGGGAGCGCTATCGGCCAGCAGGTAGCACCACGGTGGCATGAGGCCCACGTCGAAGCGGGCCCCGTCGCGTCCGGCCGCGGCCGCAGCCGAGTGCATCGTGTCGATGATCTCGCCGTACTGGTCCACCGGGTTGCCCATAGGCACGTACCCGTCGCCGAGGCGCCCGGCCCTACGCCACGCGGCCCGGCCGCTGCCGCCCACCCAGATGGGCAGCTCCCGCACCGGCGCAGGGCCGACCCCGACGTCGGAGTAGCTGAACGCCTCCCCTGAGTGGCTGACGTACCGGTCGTCGAACGCGCCTCTGATCGCCTCCAGGGTCTCGTCGAGCAGCCGTCCCCGGGCATCGAAGTCCACGCCGAGGGCCTCGAACTCGGCCTCCACGTGGCCCGCGCCGACACCCAGGATGGCCCTTCCGCCCGAGAGATGGTCGAGCGTGGCGAAGGACTTGGCGGTCTGCAGCGGGTGCCGGTAGGCCGCGATCCAGACCACCGAGGCCAGGTTGACCGTCTCGGTGCAGGCGGCCAGGTACGAAAGGGTTGCCACCGTGTCGTACCAGGTGGTGCTCATGTGGGCCGCGTAGTCGTTGTCGGGAATGGCGACGTGGTCGGTCACCCCCACGAAGTGGTGGCCGGTGTGCTCGGCCTTGCGGGCGATGCTCACCAGGTTGTCGACGGTGGCGGTGTGCTCCCACGGGTCGGCCAGGGTGGCGGTGAGCGTGTGGATGGGCAGGGCGACGCCGTAGGTCCATTCGCCCGGGGGTGTGATGGCCGCCATCGACGCACGATGCTACGGCGCACCGGCTAGTTGCGGCAGCCGCTGAAGCCCGGGTCGGGCCCCGGGCGCCGCGGCGGGGCGAAGAAGTCGTTCTCGTTGTCGGCCAGTTGCCTGCGCTTGCGCATGATCGCCCTGCGTCCGGCCTCCAGGTACAGGTAGCGCTGCACATCCTCGGGCGTGCCGTCGCTCATGAACATCTCCACCGCCACGGGGTCGCGGCAGAGCTCCTCGCGGATGTCCTTCTTGGTGATGGCCTTGCCGCGGCCGGCGCGCTCGCGCCTCATCCGCCGGCGGTACCACCTGTTCCTGAGAATGGGGGCGAGCAGCCCCAGGTTGAACATCAACAGCCCGCAAAGCGTGAACTCCACGGTCATCAGCAGCGGCGCCATGCTGGCCTCTCCTGGTCGAGCCGACACTTGGCGCCCAGACGAAGCACATTCGAAGGGCCGCGATACAGGTCTACTTTGAATGTATCCGGTGATATCTGGATTCACCAACACGGGCCTACCCGGAGATGTCCAACGCCTCCCGGTAGGCCGCCAGTGCCCGCTCCCGGGCCTCGTCGTGGTCCACGATGGGAGCGGGATAGTCGACACCGAGGCGCACGCCTGCGGTGGCCAGCACGGCCGGCGCCAGCCGCCACGGCTCGTGGATCGCTTCGTCGGCCAGCCGGGCCAGCTCCGGCAGCCAGCGGCGCAGGTACTGGCCCTCGGGATCGTGGCGGCGGCTCTGAGCCACCGGATTGAACACCCGGAAATAGGGGGCTGCGTCAGGACCGGTGCCGGCCACCCACTGCCAGTTGCCCGCGTTCTGGGGTATGTCGCCGTCGGTGAGCATGCGGCGGAACCAGCGCTCGCCCCGTCGCCAGTCGATCAGCAGGTCCTTCACGAGGAACGAGGCGGCCACCATCCGCAGCCGGTTGTGCATCCAGCCGGTGGTGGCCAGCTCCCTCATAGCCGCGTCCACGATCGGGTAGCCGGTGCGGCCAGCCCGCCAAGCCTCGAAGCCTGCCTCGGCGACGGCGCCCGCGGCCCAGGCGATGCGGTCGTATTCGGGCCGCAGCGCCACCCGATCGATGTCGGGATGCTCGCAGGTGATGTGGCCGTACCAGTCCCGCCAGGCGAGTTGGCGCACGAAGGCGGCCCGGCCCGGCGTGTGCACTCCGGCCGCGGCCGCAACGCCACGGGCCGACAGCAGGCCGAAGCGCAGGGCGACCGACAGGCCCGAGGTGCCCTCGGTGGCCACCGAGTCCCGGTGCTCGTCGTAGCAGTCGACCCGCTCGAGCCAGGCTTCGAGCCGGTCGGCGGCTTCCTGCTCGCCCCACGCTGAGGGCGGCTCCTCTTCGAGCTGCTCGGTCAGCGTCGATCCGGGTGGCGCTTCGAGCACGACGGCCGGACCGGGACGGGTCGCCGCAGGCAGCGGCCGCTCGGACCACCGCCGGTAGAACGGGGTGAACACCTTGGACAGCCCGCCGGCCCTGGTCAGCACGCTCCCGGGAGGATGGACCAGGGTGCCCCAGTGGCGCTCGGTCGGCCGTTGGAGCCGTCGCTCCACCCGGCGGTCCCGGCTCGCCGACCAGCGGGTCACGTCGGCGTTCACCGCCACCGCCTCCGCACCGATCTCGGCCGCCACCCGGGGCACGACCTCGGCCGGGTCGCCGGTCGCCACCCTCAGCGCCCCACCCCATGAGCGCAGCGACCGGTCCAACCCTGCCACCGCTCCCAGGTAGGCCCGTCTCCGCCACGGCCCCGCGGCGGCCAGCAGGGCAGGCTCCAGGACGACCAGCGCCACGGCCTCATCACGAGAAGTGGCGGCGGCCCAGGCCGGATTGTCGTGCAGTCGCAGGTCGCGCCGGAACCATGCCAGCGCCCGGGAGGTCATCGCCGCCCGACGATACGGGACCGCCCGTAGGATCGGCGTGACATGCCTGCAGTGATCGTCGGGACCGGAGTCGCGGTCCCGCCCAACGTCGTCACCAACGACGACTTGACCCGGATCATGGACACAACCGACGAGTGGATCCTGTCGCGAACCGGTGTGAGGTCCCGCCGGTTCGTGGATCCGGGCACCGGCACCTCCGACCTGGCCGCCGAGGCCATCGCGGCCGCGCTGGACGACGCCGACCTAGCCGCCGGCGGGGTGGACGCCGTGGTGTGCGCCACCATGACCCCCGACCGGCAGAACCCGGGGATCGCCGGGGCGGTGCAGCACAAGGCCGGCCTCGCAACAGCCGCGGTCTTCGACCTGCGCCAGCAGTGCGCCGGGTTCCTGTTCGGGCTGGACCTGGCCGACATGCTCATCGCCACCGGCAGAGCCGGCACCGTGGTGCTGGTGGGGACCGAGGTCGGATGAGCGCTCTGGCCGTGGCCGGGCTGGTAGCCGGAGCGCTGATGGGCGGCTGCTGGCTGGTGAGCCTGATCAAGCGGGACGTATCGATCGTGGATCCGCTGTGGCCGATGGTGTTCGTGGCCGTCGCCTGGTCGGTGTGGCTCTGGGGTGACGGCGCCGGCAGCGGCCGGGACGGGCTGATGCTGGTGATGGTGTCGGCGTGGGGTCTGCGGCTGGGCGGCCATCTGACCGCCCGCAAGTGGGGCGAGCCCGAGGACTTCCGCTACCAGTCCCTGAGGCGGCGCCTGCCGCCGTTCTGGCTGTGGAGCCTCCTGGTGGTGTTCATACTCCAAGCGCTGCTGGCGGTGGTGGTGTCGTTGCCGGTGCAGGAGGTGCTCGGCGACCCCAGCCCGTCGCCGCTGGGATGGCTGGACTGGATCGGTGCGGCGGTGTGGGCGGTCGGCTTCGGCTTCGAGGCGGTCTCCGATGAGCAGTTGCGCCGCTTCAAGGCCGACCCCGCCAACCGCGGCCAGGTGATGGACCGGGGCCTGTGGCGCTACAGCCGCCATCCCAACTACTTCGGGGACTGCGTTGTGTGGTGGGGCATTTACCTAGCGGCCGCCGCGGCCGGGGCGTGGTGGACGATCGCGGGACCCCTGGTGATGACGGTCCTGCTGCTGAGGGTCTCGGGAGTGGCCCTGCTGGAGCGCAGCATCGGCAAGCGCCGCCCCGGCTACGCCGAGTACGCGGCCCGCACCAGCGCCTTCATCCCGATGCCGCCCCGCCGGGCACCTCGCTAGCATCGACAGTTCATGAGTTCCCGCTCGGAGTTCCTCGACGATTCTCTTGCCGCCTACATCGAGGCGCACTGCACTGCTCCCGACGACGTGCAGCAGGATCTGATCAAGGCCACGGCAGCTCTCGGCGATGCGAGCATCATGCAGATCAGTCCCGCTCAGGGCGCCCTCATGACCCTGCTCACCACCCTGCTCCGGCCCCGCTTCGCGGTGGAGGTGGGCACCTTCACCGGCTACTCGGCTCTGGCCGTGGCCAGGGCGCTACCGCCGGGCGGCCGGCTGCTGTGCTGCGACATCTCCGAGGAGTGGACGGCCATCGGCCGCGACCACTGGGAGCGTGCCAACGTGGCTGATCGCATCGACCTGCGCATCGGGCCTGCGCTGGACAGCCTGCGGTCCCTGCCGCCGGAGCCCACCGTCGACCTCGCGTTCATCGACGCCGACAAGGGGTCCTACATCGCCTACTACGAGGAACTGATGCGCCGGCTGTCGGCACGAGGAGTGATCTTGGTGGACAACACGCTGTGGGACGGACACGTGGCCAACCCTGCCCAGACGGACTCCACCACGGAGCAGCTGCGGGCCTTCAACGCCCATGTCGTAGCCGATGAGCGGGTGCTGGTGGCCCTGCTGCCGGTGGGCGACGGCGTCTCGGTCATCACCCGCCGCGCCGCCTGAAGCAAGGGAGCGCTCGGCCCCTCAGCGAGTGTCGGGCTCGACGGGATTCGAGAGCACCCCGATGCCGGTGACCTCGACGTCGACTACGTCCCCCGGTCCGATCTGGCAGTTCGAGTCGGCGCCCATCCACAGCACATCGCCGGGATGGAAGGTGATGTAGCGGGACGCCTCGACGATGAAGTCCCACGGGTCGAAGACCATGCCGCCGGTGGCGAACTCGGCCCGGGTCTCACCGTTCACCCGCACGAAGGTTGTCTGAGCCATCGGGTCGACATCGGTCTCGATCCAGGGCCCCATCGGCTTGAACGTGTCGCTGTTCTTGCTGCGCCAAAAGGAGCGGTCGGCGCGCTGCCACTCGCGGGCGCTGATGTCGTTGCCGATGGTCCAGCCGAACACCGACTCCTGGGCCTCGGCCCGCGACGCGTTGCGGACCCGGCGGCCGATCACCGCCACCACCTCGCCCTCGGCCTCGAAGCGGCCGGTGAGGTCGGGCGGCACCCGTATGGCTTCGCCGTGCCCGATCAGCGCGTTGTTGGCCCGGTAGCCCACCTCCGGGCGCTCGGGCACGGAGACCTTCCGGCCCGCGGCCCGCTGCTGCTCAATGTGGTCGCGGTAGTTCAGGCCGACCGCGTAGAACACGAACGGCACCACCGGCGGCAGGAGAGCCGCTGTGCCGAGCGGCAGGGACAGCTCGACGGCGGGATCGCCCTCCAAGGGAGAGCCGGTCAGCACGTGGACCGCGTCGTCGACGACCCGAACCCAGCGGGGCTCGCCCTCCACAGCTATCCGTCCGTACCGCATCGAGTGCGCCAGCTTAGGGATCGGCGACGCGCTCGGTTAGTCGGGACGAGGCGCCCGGGTCCAGCACCACCGTTACGTCCGGATGCAGTTGGATCGCGGAGGCGGGCACCTCAGCGGTGACTGGCCCCTCCACGGCTCTTGCCACTGCGGGAGCCTTGTGCGCCCCGCAGGCGAGCAGCACCAGACGGGCAGCCGCGCTGATCGTGGCAATGCCCTGGGTGATGGCCTGAGCAGGTGACCGGCCGTGCGGGAAGAACCGGGCGTTGTCGGCTCGGGTTCTCCGGCTCAGCGTGACGACCCGGGTGGTGCTGTCCAGCGGCTCGCCGGGCTCGTTGAAGGCGATGTGGCCGTTGGCCCCGATGCCCAGCAGTTGCAGCCCGATGTTCGCATCCCGGACCTCACGCTCGTAGCGGGCACACTCGGTGTCCAGGTCGGCCGCATGGGGATCCGGTCCGTGCACCGCTCCGGGTGCGAGATCGACATGGCGGACCAACTGCCGGTCCACCACATTGCGATAGGCGCGCCGGTCGAGCCGGCCGAGGCCCACGTACTCATCCAGCAGGTAGACGCGGGCGCCGGCGAAGCTCAGCCCTTGCTCACGGTGACGCCGCACCAACTCCGCGTATGGCGCTTCCATCGTCTCGCCGGTGGCCAGTCCGAGCGCAGGCGACGGCGATGCGGTGATGAACTCTTCGACCAGGTCTGCGGCCACCCGTGCGGCCGAGCGGGCAGACGCGGCAACGACCACCCTCACCGCTGCGCAGAGCCCTCCGAGTCTCGGCCGGCGCGGCTGGCGGCCACGGCCGCGCCGACGACGCCGGCGAGGACACCGAGGTGAGCCGCCGAGATGGGCTTCGACAGCCGCAGCCTCGACGCGAACCGTTCGAAGTTCTCGCTGAGCCCACCGCCCACCACCCAGCGGGACGGGTTGAGCATGGCCTCCAACTCGTCGAAGAAGGGTTGGGCCCGTCGAGCCCACTCCATTGGGGTCAATTCCTCGCTGGAGATCGCCCGGCCCGACGCGATCTCCTCGAAGCGCCCGTTCGAGCCGACGAGGCCACCGAGCTCCGAGTTGGCGATCAGGTCGCCGTTGTGCAGCAGGGCGCTGCCGATCCCGGTGCCGAAGGTCAGCACGATGGTCAGCCCGTCGCGGTCGAGGCCGGCGTCGCCGTAGGTCAGCTCGGCCAACCCGGCGGCGTCGGCGTCATTGATGAGCACCGCGTTGGCGCCCTCGGGAGCCCGGAGGCATGCCAGTGCGCCGTCCATCTCCCAGGCGCTGGAGAGATTGGGGGCGTGTCGCAGCGACGATCCGTCGATCACGCCCGGCAGGGCCACCCCGACCGGTCCGGTCCAGTCCACCGCGGCCGCGATGCGGCCGATTGCCGCCACCACGTCGCTGGGCGTCGCGGTCGGGGGCGTCGGCTCGGTGTGGATGCCACCGGCGAGATGACCCGCGCTCAGGTCGACTATGGCGCCCTTGATGCTGGTGCCCCCGACGTCGATGCCGAGCTGGGGCAGGGACTCGACGCTCATTCGAGATCGCCGGTCCTGGCGCCGGTTATGTAGGCCACGAGATCGTCCTTGGTCACCGAGCCCACATCGACATCGGCGATCTTGCGGCCCTGGCGCAGCACCACGGCCCGGTCGCACACTTCGGTGACCCGGTCCATGTTGTGAGTGATCAGGAGCACGGCCACGCCCGCGTCGCGCAGGCTGCGTATCAGGTCGAGGACCCGAGCCGCCTGCTCCACGCCCAGGGCGGCCGCGGGCTCGTCGAGCAGCACGATCTGCTGGCCCCAGGCGGCTGCCCGGCCGATGGCCACCGCCTGGCGCTGGCCGCCCGACAGGGCGCTCATGGACCGGCGCAGCGACGGGATGCGGATGTCGAGCCGGCCGAGGATCTCCCTGGATTCGGACCGCATCCGCTTCTTGTCGAGCACTCCCAGCCACGCCCCGATCCGCCCGCCCCGGGTGTGCTCCCGGTTGAGGAACAGGTTCTCGACCACATCGAGAGGATCGATGACGGCCAGGGTCTGGTGGACGGTCTCGATGCCCAGCGATCGGGCGACCTCCGGGGAGGGGACCGACCGCTCGGCGCCGTTGATCCGCATCACTCCCGAGTCGGGGGAGTACACGCCGGAGATGCACTTGACCAGCGTGGACTTGCCCGCGCCGTTGTCGCCGAGGAGGGCGGTCACCCGTCCGTAGCGCAGATCCATGGCCACGTCGTCGAGGGCCTGGACGGCCTTGAACGACTTGGACAGGCCCGACACCTCGAGCGCGGCCCGGTCGGCTGTCGCGGCGGAGGTCACCGCGAGGCCCCGAACGAGACGGGATCGCCGAAGCCGTTCCACACTCCGGCGACCCGGGGCTCGCCGTCCGACACTCCCGACAGGCCGGTGACGAGCGCTCTGGTCACGAACGCCTGCACCCGGAAGCCGAAGACCACCGTCGCGCCCTCCGCCACCGTGCGACGGCCGGAGGGATGCAGGCGGGCGTAGTAGTCGATGCCGGCTGGGTCGGGCATGTCCACCGGCACCGGCTCGGTCGAGATCTCCGACGGATCGTGGGCCACCACCGCTCGTACCTCGTAGTCGCCGAACACCGGATCCACGTACAGGCCTCCCCCGAAGCACAGCGGCACGCCCCGGTGAACGTGGGCCACCTCGCTGAGATAGAGAACGGCGGGGCGCTCGGGGAGTTCTTGCACGGCGTGCAGCGGGGTGGTGCCGGTGAGCCCGTGGCCCGGCTCGACCTGGGTTGCGCCCGAGTCGGCCAGCATCGCCAGCACCTCGGTGGAGGTGGTGCCCGGTGAGTTGATCTCCAGGCGCTCCGGGCAAGCCGGGTGGCGGCGGGCGATCTCCGCGGCCCGGGCTAGGGTCTCGGCGTTCGGGGTGAGCCTGGCCCCGGCGGTGGCGACGTCGAAGAGCAGCGCCGGGAAGGTGGTGAGCCCGGCGAACTCAGCACCCTCGGTTCGGGCGATGCGATCGATCATGGCGGGCAGGTCGTCGACGGCCACGCCGCCCTCATGGCCCGGGTAGAACTCGTCGCCGCCGGCGAAGACCCGGACCAGCATTCGCTGGGATCGTCCCAGGCGGTGAGCCGCGGCCGCCGCCGTGGCCGCCTTGTTCTCGGAGAAGACCGTCCAGTAGTCGGGCTCGAGCCCGGCCGCCGCGGAGGTCTCGGCCGATGGCACCTGCACCAGATGGCCGAGATGGCCGAGGTTGTGGCCTTGGCGCGCGATCGGTCGGGCGCAGGCCATGTCCACCGCGACGAAGCCGTCGACGCCGCCACCGGCCATGGCAGCCAGGGCACCGGGGGCTCGGCCGAGCTGCTTGGTCATCGCGTACACGGTGAGGCCGAGCTCTCGGGCCTGCCGGCATAGGCCGGCCGTGTTCGACTCAATGGCGTCGAGGTCGAGCACGCAGCTGTTGGCCGGGATCTCTCCGGCCTGATGAAGCTCTATGGCGGCCTCCACGAACCGCGGGTTGCGGTCCAGCAGCGATCGCAGGAACACGTCAGGCCTCCTTCTGCTCTCTCATGCTCAGCGCCACCGCCAGGATGATGATCACGCCCCGGGCGATCAGCTGGTCTGCGACCCGCAGGCCCATGAGGATCAGGCCGTTGTTGAGCATGGCCATCACCACCGACCCAACGACGGCACCGGCCACCGAGGCCCGGCCGCCGAAGAGGTTGGTGCCCCCGATGACCACCGCCGCGATCACGGTGAGCAGCAGGTTCTCCCCCAAGTCGTGGCGACCGATGGCCAGCCGGCCGGCGAGGAGCACCCCCGCGAACGACGCCGCGGCCGCGCTGGTCATCAGCGCCGTAATCCGGATGCGGGCGGTGTTGATCCCGAGGGCGGCCGCGGCGGATCGGTCGGCGCCCACCGAGAGCACATGACGTCCCCACCGGAGCTGGTGCAGCACGAGGTGCCCGGCGAGGCCCACCACAACGGTCCAGATCAGCAGCGACGACACCGGCCCGAGGGACCCGGCGCCGAAGACGGCAAGAAAGGCGTCGTTGCGGATGGGCAGCGACTGCAGGTTGTTCATGTTGCGGGCGATGCCGCTGACGATCCCGAGCATGCCGAGGGTGACCAGGAACGACGGGATGCGCACCTTGACCGTGATCACGCCGTTGACGAGCCCGATTACGGCCCCGACGGCCAGCGCCGCGGCCGCGCCGGCTGCGAACCCGTAGTCCCCGACCATCTCGGCCGCCACCAGCGAGGACAGGGCGGTGACCGAGCCGACCGACAGGTCGATCTCCGCGGACGCCAGCGCGAAGGTCATCCCCACGGCCATGACGGCGATCGGTGCGGCCTGGCGGCCGATGTTGAGGAGATTCGACGCGGTCAGGAACCCGTCGTCTCGCAGGATCACGGCGAACAGCCCGAAGATGAGCGCCGCGGCGATGTACACCACGTACGGGCGCAGCCCCGCGTCCTGGCGCCGCCGGGCCAGCCACTGGCGAGCGGCCGCGGGCAGCGGTCCGCCCGCGGCGATGTCTCCTGTCATGCGTTCCTCACTGATCGACCCGGGGCCCCGGCGACGACTCAACCCGCGTCGCCGCCGGGGCTGGGGGCAAGTTTGCCCGCTCGACCTCTAGCCGATGGCGTCGAGGACTTCTTGGGGTGGGTCGGTGACCAGTGACTGGCGGTAGCCCTCGACGATGTTGTCGGCGGTCACGCCGATGGCCGGCACCACCGCGAACGCCGGGGCCGGCTTGCCGAGCAGCCCGTAGGCGCCCTCGATGGCCATGGTGCGGCCGAGGTTGTAGGCCTCGTCGGCCGCGATGCCGACCACGTTGCCGCCCTCGACCATGTCGAGCGACACGTTGGTGTCGAGGTCCATGGTCACCAGGGCCACATCGGAGGCGCCCGCGGCCCGCAGCGCGGCCAGCACGCCGTCGGCGGGACCGGCCGACCATGGGGCGTAGATGCCGTCGAGGTCGGGGTTGCGGGTCAGCATGGCGGTGGCGATCTCCTCCGCGGCGGCCGGATCGGCCAGTCCCTGCTCGGCGACGATCTCGATGCCGGGGTAGTTGATCTCGATCCACGCCTTGAACGCCTGGTCGCGCTGGTTGGTCACGTAGTAGGCGGCGTCGTGGAAGATGTAGCCGACCTCGCCCTCGCCACCCAGGGCATCGGCGAGCAGGTCGGCGGCGGTGATGCCCATGGCCGCGAGGTCGTCGGTGACGATGCCCACGTAGTCCTGGCCGTGGACGTAGCCCTGGGGCACGTTGGACAAGAACACCAACTGCACGCCCGCGTCCACAGCGGGACGGAACGCCTCCGCGCCGGCGTCAGGGCCGATGGCCAGACTGATGATGATGTCGGGGTCCAGCGCCATCACCGTCTCGACGTCGTTGGCCTGCTGGGCTGCGTCGAAGTCGGCGTTGGTCTCCGCGACGACCTCGATCCCGAGCTCCGCGAAAGCGTCCCGGGCGCCCTGGCTCACCGCGTCGGTGAACGCCCCCGAGGTATGCCACAACAAAGCGGCCGTGTAGCCGCCCGCCTGCACCTCCGCGATCTCGTCACCGCTCAAGGTGACCTCGCTCGACGCCACAGCCTCCTCGCCACCAGGCCCCTGGGTCCTGGGCGGCTCGGGGGCTGGTTCCGGCGCAGCCGTGGTGGTCGGCGCAGCCGTGGTGGTCGGCGCGGCTGTGGTCGCGGGCGCGGCTGTGGTGGTCGGCGCGGCGTCGTCGTCCTCGCCGCACGAGACCGCAGCGACCGCGAACACGGCCAGCAGCGACACGAGTCGCAGCCATTTGGGCTTCTTGCATTTTGTGGTCATGACCCCTCCCTATGGGTCCGGTTTATGGATCGTGGGCGCCGCACCACTGGGCGATGAAGTGCGCCAGGGTGCGGGTCGCCGTCACCAGCTCGTCGATGGCGAGCCGCTCGAACGGTGTGTGGCAGTTGGAGATGTCGCCCGGGGCGAAGTACACGCCGGGGATGCCGAGGTCCCGCAGGAAGGGCTTCTCGGACCAGTAGGGCGCCCCCTCGATCCGGGCCGGCTCTCCGGTCACGGACTCGATGGACCGCGCCAGCGCGGCCACCCCGGGATCGTCGGGGGCCACCTCGTCGGGCGTGCCCCCGAACTGGTGGTCCCGGGGTGCGCTGAACCCCACGGTGCACTCGACCCGGTGCTCGCTCGCGACGTCCGCCGCGATCGTCCGGATGCTGTCGGCCGCGGCGTCAAGGCTCTCGCCGGGAAGGATCTTGCGAATGAGGGACAGCTCGAACCGGCCCGGCACCGCGATGTTGCCTCCGGAGGTGACCGAGGTGACCAGCAGGAAGGCCTCGCCCAGCAGTTCGTGGGCGGGCACCGAGGCCCGCAGGCGGTCGGAGTGCTCCCACAGGCGGGCGAGCAGGCCGTGCCCGGCCATCAGGGCGTCGACGCCCAGTTCGGGCCGGCCGAAGTAGGCGGAGACTCCCGTGTATGCGATGTCGGCGATCAGGAAGCCCATCTGGGCGGTGTAGATCGCTGAGGTCGTGGGCTCGGTGTAGATCGCGAAGTCCGCATCGGGCCGCGGCCCGGCGCGGCCCTCGACCGCGGCCCTCATGCCGGCCGAGACACCGCTGCCGGGCTGGCCCGACTCCTCGTCGCAGACGAACAGCGCGGCTACGCGGCCGGCGGGCCGCAGTCCGGCGCGGCCGAAGGCTCGGACCGCCTCGATGGTGGCGCAGATGCCGGCCTTCTGGTCGGCGACGCCCCGGCCCCACAACTCGCCGTCGATCAGGTGGGCGCCGAAGGGGTCCTCGCGGTCGGTTCCGGCCCAGTGCTGGGACCAGTCGTCGGTCGCCACGGTGTCGAGGTGGCCGGCCAGCAGCAGCGACCTTCCATGCCCGTCCCCGGCGGTGGCCAGCACGTTGGGCCGGCCCGGCTCGCACTCGACGAGCTCGGCCGAGTCGAAGGAGTCGGACTCGGCCATCTGGCGCCGGGCCCAGCGGGCGAAGGCCTCCTCGTTGGGGGTCACACTGGGGATGTGGACGGCCTCGCGGACCAGCTCCACCACCGCGTCGCCGTCGACGGCGTCCGCCACGCGGGTCGCGGCGCTCGTCACTGTTGGTCTCCGAGGATCTCGGGCACGAGCGACTCGTGGACGAACCGCAGCGACAGCGACACCGCTCCCACCAGGGCGGCTTGACGGCCCAGCGTGGAGGCTGCCAGCTCGGGCGGCATGGCGACGAGCCGGGCCACATGGGCTCGAACCGCGTCGACGAACACTGGGTTGGCCCCGACCCCGCCGCCGAACACGATCCGAGTCGGGTCGGCGATCAGGCAGAGGTGCGACACGGCCAGCGCCATCGCCGCCGCAACCTCGTCCAGCACCGCAGCGGCGGCAGTGTCGCCCGAGGCCGCCGCCGCGAATATCTCCGGAACGTCCGCGCTGGCGGCCAGATCCGAGCGGCGACCGTCCTCGATGGCCCTGCCGAACCGCTTGCGGATCGACGGCGCCGAGGCCACATCCTCAAGGGTCACCGGGGCCGCATCCGGCTGGGGCATCGACAGCAGCAGGGAGCCCAGCTCGCCCGCCGATCCGGTGCCGCCCCGGTACAGCTCGCCGCCGACGACCATCCCCATGCCGATGCCGGTGCCCACCGAGATGGCCGCGAAGTCGCCGTCCGCCTGATCGTCTCCCATCCGGGTCAACTCGCCCAGGGCGGCCAGGTTGACGTCGTTCTCCACGTGGATGCGGGCGTCGAAGCGCTCCGCGAGATAGCCGCGCAGTGCCAGGCTGTCGAAGCCCGGGAGGTTGAGGGCCTGCTCCACGCGGTCGCGTTCGGGCCGGTAGATCCCCGGCACTCCGACGCACACCGCGTGGCAACCGCCGTCTATGTCCTCCAACAACTCCGCGGCTGCGGCGGTCAGGCGGTCGAGCGCGGTCCGGGCGTCCGGTCCGGTGGCGAGCTCCCTCTCCGCAACGAGGTTGCCGAACAGGTCCGATACGCCGACGAGGACCTTGGTCGCGCCGATGTCGGCCACCACCGAGTGCCGGGCGGTGGGGACCAACTCGTAGAGGGCGGCGGGCCGGCCGATCGATCCGGAGCTGGGACTCTCGTCGGACACCCGCACCAACCCCGCCGACTCCATGTCGGCGACTAGCGCCGACACGGTGGGCTTGGACAGGCCGGTGGCCCGGGCTATCCCGGCCCTCGACATGCGAGCCGGATGGGCCGTGAACAGGGCGTCGACTGTTCGCTGCCCGCTGAGCAGCCTCAGCACGCCCGAGCCAGAACCCTCCGCCATATTGTTAGTAACATTACCTTACAAATTTTGAATGTCAAGCGAGAACCCGACGCTGGCCCCCCACTTCGACCTACAAACTGACCCGGTAGCGGGTCCGAGGCAACTAGCGGCCCTCCTCGAAGTCGTCCTCGGGCCTCGGGGCGTGCTGCTCCTCGTAGAGCGCCCGGAAGACCTCCTGCTCGGCTTCGGGGAGCGTGGTGGCGGAGAACCCGCTGTCGTCGCGGAGCCAGGTGGTCTGCTGCGGGAACGGGATCTCGATACCGGCTGCGTCGAAGGCCTCCTTGAGGCGCAGCCGGATCTCGCGCTCCACCGCCCACTGCAGCGACGGCTCGGTCTTGACCGCCACACGCAGGCCGATGCCAGACGCGCCCAGGCTCTGGATGCCGAAGACCGTCGGCGCCTCGGACAACTCGTCGCCGCCCCACTCCGGGTCGTTCCAGAGGTCGTCGGCCACCTGCTGCATGATGCCCATCGCCAGGCGGGCATCGGTGCCGTAGGACACCTCGACGTCGACCAGCGCCTTCGACCAGAGCTGCGAGTAGTTGCCCACCCGGGCGATCTCGCCGTTGGGGACGTGCCACACCGTGCCTCTGACGTCGCGGATGGTGGTCGACCGCAGCGACACCTCCTCGACCGTGCCCGAGGCGTAGCCGAGGTCGACGAAATCACCTACCCCGTAGTGGTCCTCGATCAGCATGAACAGGCCCGACAGGAAGTCCTTGACGATCGACTGGGCGCCGAAGCCGAGGGCGACGCCGCCGATGCCTGCGCCCGCGATCAGCGGCGCGAGGTTCACTCCGATCTCGCCCAGGATGATCAACGCGACGAAGGTCCACACCAGCGCCACCACCACGCTGCGCAGCACGTGGCCCAGGGTCTCAGCCCGCGACTCGGCCCGGGCCTGGGCCGCCTCGTCTATGAGCGCCCTGCCCGGGCCCTTCTCACGCAGCTTCTGCAGCCTCGAGTTGCTCGGCGCGGCGGCGATGCGCTTGGTGAACCGTACGATGGCCCGCTTCGCGATCCGGGTCACGATCCATCCGACCAGCAGGATGAACGCGATGCGGATCGGCCGGTCGAGCAGCCAGTCGGCCGCGGTGGCCAGGCTGCTGTTGTCGGTCCATTCGAAGACCCGCTCGCAGACGAAGCCGCGGTTCGACGTGCCGCAGGCGTCCGCTAGTCCGGGACTGGTTGATGTCTGAGCGAGGATGAGCATCGCGACACCCTAGAGGCCGACCAGAGCGTCGCGATTCGCCGGGGTCGTCGACCGTGCGGCGACAGCGCGGCGGCGCAGCCTAGATAGATTCAGCCGCCTATGGCGGGGCGCAGCGTCGACGGCGACCACCGCCGGGGGCGGGCTACTCGGCGGCAGGCCGCTATCGCCGTGACCGCCGCGCTGCTGCTCGGGGTGAGCTGCAGCGGCAGCGGGGGCAGCGAGACCCGACACGACCGTGAGGTGGTGGTGATGGCGGCCTCGTCGCTCACCGATGTGGTCGAGGCCGTGGCCTCCAGCGATCCCAATGTCACCGCGATCCTCTCGGGCAGCTCCACGCTGGTGGCCCAGCTCTCGGCCGGAGCCGGCGCCGATGTGCTGATCACCGCCGATGCAGCCACCATGGACCGAGCCACCGCCGACGGATCGATCAGGGGGAAGCCAGTGGTGATCGCCACCAACACGGTCGTGCTGGCCACCGCGCCCGGCAATCCGGGTGGCGTCGCCGGGCTCGCGGATCTGGCTCGCCGGGACTTGCTGGTGGGCTTGTGCGCCCCCGAGGTCCCTTGCGGCACGCTGGCCCGGCGGGCCCTCGATGAAGCCGGGATCGTTCCCTCGGTGGACACCCTCGAGCTGAGCGTCCGTGCGCTGGCTGCCAAGCTGTCGCTGGGAGAGCTCGACGCGGGGCTGGTCTACGACACTGATGCCGCGGTTGTGGGACTGTCCAGGGTCGACGCTCCGGAGTTGGACGGCCATGCCAACCGCTACTTCATCGCCTCGGCGTCGGCTGAGCCCTCGCCGGCGGTGCAGGCCGTGATGGATGCCTTCACCGAGACCGGCGGCGCCGGTGCCGAGGCTCTGCTGGCCCACGGGTTCGGACCGCCATGAGCGCTCCAGGCGGCGCCCGTACCGCACCCGGCCCCGATCCGGGAGTGAGCCGGCCGCCGGCCGCTCTGACAATCGTGGGTTTCGTGGCCCTGGGCCTGCTGGCCCTGCCCATCGTCGGGCTGCTGCAGCGGGCGCCGTGGTCGGCGCTGCCCACCGTGCTGGGCGAGTCCGAGGTGTTGGAGGCGCTGCGGGTGTCGCTGATCGTCAGCCTTGTGGCCACCGCGGCGTGCGTGGTGCTGGGTCTGCCTCTGGCGTTCGTGCTGGCCCGGCGCCGCCTGCGCTTCGGAAGGGTCGTGCGGGCGCTGGTGATGCTGCCCATGGTGCTCCCGCCGGTGGTGGCCGGCACCGCCCTGCTGTTCGCGCTGGGACGGCGGGGCCTGGTCGGCCAGTGGCTCGACTCGTGGTTCGGTGTGAGCCTGCCGTTCACCACCGCCGGAGCCGTGGTAGCGGCCGCATTCGTGGCCCTCCCGTTCTTCGTGGTGACCGTCGAGGCCGCCCTGCGCCAGGCCGGCGACGACCTCGACGAGGCGGCCGCCACCCTCGGAGCAGGCGCCTGGAGCACCCTGCTGCATGTAACGCTGCCCACGATCCGGCCCGCGCTGGCCGCCGGAACCGCCCTGGCGTGGGCCCGGGCCGTCGGGGAGTTCGGAGCCACGCTCACCTTCGCCGGCAACTTCCCGGGCCGCACCCGCACGCTGCCGCTGGAGACCTACCTAGCCCTGGAGCGCAATCCGGAGGCGGCGGTGGCCATCAGCCTGGTCCTGATGGCGGTGGCGCTGGCGGTGCTGGTGACCCTGCGTGACCGGTGGATGCCCCGATGACCGTCGCGCTTGACGGACGGGTTGTCCGATCGGGCTGGACGCTGCGGGTCGACGGCCTGGAGATCGGCGAGGGTGTGACCGCAGTGGTCGGCGCCAACGGCACGGGCAAGACGACGCTGGGCAGGGCCGTGGCCGGGCTCGATCGCCTGGCCGGCGGCCGCCTGGCCATCGCCGGCACGGTGGTCGACGACCCGGCAGCCGGCGTCTACCTGCCGGCCCACCAGCGCAGGGTGGGCATGGTGTTCCAGGATCTCCGGCTCTTCGGTCACCTCCGGGTGGTCGACAACGTGGCATTCGGCCTGCGCCGGACGGGCACCGACCGGACTGCGGCCCGGCGGCGGGCCGGCGAGCTGCTCGAACGCGTCGGAGTGGACTCCGGGGTGTGGTCCAAGCGCCCGGCGGCGCTGTCGGGCGGGCAGCGCCAGCGAGTGGCCATCGCCCGGGCCCTGGCCCCCGAGCCCGAGGTCCTGATCGTCGACGAGCCGCTGGCCTCGGTGGACTCCTCGGGCCGGGCCGGCCTGCGGGCGCTCATCGGCGAGTCACCGGCCCGCCACACGCTGCTGATCACCCACGACCCGGTCGATGTGGCCACGCTGGCGCGCCAGCTGGTAGTGCTCGACAGCGGCGAGGTGGCCAGCCGGGGCTCCGTCGCGGAGGTGACAGCCCGGCCCGGGTGCGAGTGGGCGGCCACCTTCCTCGGCGCGAACGTGGTCCCGGGCCTGGCCCGTGGCACATCAGTCACCACCCAGGCCGGTCTGGTGCTCGCCGTGGCCGCCGAGGCCGAAGGACCCGTCTACGTCACCTTCCCGGCACACGCCGTGACCCTGCACCGTGACCGGCCCGCCGGCAGCGCCCGCAACGCCTGGCAGGCCGAACTGGAGCGTGTCGACATCGACGGGGAGCGCGCCCGTGTACATCTGGGCGGACCGATCAAAGTGAGGGCAGATGTCACTCGCCGCTCCGCCGACGAACTCGAACTGCATCCGGGTCTCAACATCTGGGCGTCAGTCAAGGCCACTGAACTAACCGTTGTGACCTGACCTGCCGGGAACTGAAGGCGGGATCGCCGGCTGATCTGCCGACGCGTCCGGCTGGCAGCCGGCGGACTACCATCGCGGCGCATGGACGTGTCCGCCGCGGTGGCCAATGTGCTCGACCGGTGCCTCGGCGTCCAAGCGGGCGAGCGCGTGGTGCTGCTGACCGACACCGACAGCGACCGCCGGGTCACGGACCTGTTGCGCTCCGGGATCGAGGCGCGGTCGGCAGTCGCGTCGACACTGGAGATGGCCCCGCTGGACATCCCGGGAGCGGAAGTCGCCCCCGGTGTCGCCCGAACGATGGCGCAGAGCGACGCCGTTATCGAGCTGACCTCCATCTTCATCGGCTCGAACGAGGCCCGCCGCGACGCCAACGCGGTGGGCGTCCGCTATCTGGCCATGCCGGGGATCACGTTGGACACGCTGCGGGTGGACGGCCCGCTGTCAGTCGATTTTGACGAACTCCGGGCGCGCGCCGAACAGATCGGCGAACTCTGGACTCAGGCGTCGGAGTTTCGACTCACCACCCCTGCCGGCACCGATCTCCGCGGCTCCGTATCCGGACGGCCCGGCCGGGTGCTTCACGGAATCTGCCGGACGGCCGGGTCCTACATGGCGCCCCCTGACATCGAGGCGGGCACCGCTCCATTGGAGGGCACCACCCACGGCGTCGCCGTCATCGATGCTGATCTGTTGTTCATGGGGATGGGCCCGCTGCCCGACCCGGTAGTCCTCACCTTCGACGAAGGGCGCCTCGTCGGCGCCGAGGGACCAGAGAGCCATCGCCTCACCGGCATGCTCGAGCGCTGCGATGACGAGTTGATGACCAACTTCGCCGAGGTCTCCCTGGGACTCAACCCCGCTGGTCATGTGTGCGCGGTCGCGATGGAGACTGAGTCCTCGCTGGGGACTGCCCACATCGCTCTCGGCAACTCGATCGCCTACGGAGGAACCGTCGCGGCGCGAGCGCATCTCGACTGCGTCATGCGTGACGCGACGCTCACGCTCGACTCTGCGCCGGTTCCTGCCACAAGCATCATGTGTCCCGCGAGTCCAGGTGAGGCCGAGCGGCCGAGCGGATAGGGAGCGATTCAGGATGGAGCCATCAGAGGTTGCGGCCCGTGTTCTTGCAGCCGTCGACACTCAACGAGCAATCGACCTGACGCGGCAGGTCTGTCGCATACCCAGCATCCTCGGTGCCGAGGGGGATCTTGCCGACTTCCTGGCCGCGTCGATGCGCGACCGCGGCTTCTCCAACGTCGAGTTGCAACCGGTGCTCCCCGACCGCCCCAATGCCATCGGCGAGATCTCCTTCGGTGACGGTCCCCGCGTCGTCATGACCGGCCACATGGACACCAAGCCGGTCTCGATCGGTTGGTCCGCAGCCGAACCCTTCTCGGGCGACCTCATCGACGGTCGCGTCTTCGGTCACGGCATCATGGACATGAAGGCCGCCCTCGCATGCCAGATCACCGCCATCGAGGCCGTCCGCGAGTGCGACCTGCCGCTCAGGGGCACCCTCGCGATGGCAGCGGTCAGCGACCACATGGGGGACCAGACGGGGAGTATCCGGTACTTCGAGCGCCATCATGCCGATCTGTGTGTGCTGGGCGAACTGTCCGACAACGAGATCTTCCTCGGCCACCGCGGCCGCTACTACTTCGACGTCACCACACAGGGCCGGTCCGCCCATACGTGCCACAAGCACCACGCCATCAACGCCAACACGCTGGCGGCACTGGCCATTCTCGAGCTGGATGCCTCGAGGCTCGAGCCCGCGCTGAGCCCCGAGGTCGCGGCGCGCTTCGGGACAGAGACCATGATGGCTCCCGGCCGGGTCTATGGCGGACTCCCTCCGGGGGGCCCGTCGATGATTCCCGATGAGTGCGTGATCCGGGTCGACTGCCGGCCCCAGCCCGGCGTATCGATCGAGACCGTCCGTGCCGAGATTGATCGATGTCTCGACAATGCCACGCACCGCGACGGGCGCTTCCGCGCCGAGGTCGAGCTGGTGGACGTGAAGGCACCGTATCTGGCCGATCCAGACTCGGCTGTTGTGCAAACCATGGTCGAAGCCGTCCGCCAGGTCCGTGGTCGGGAACCAGAGCTGATGGCGGCCGGCTGGCTCGGCGATACCGCGAGCTTCGGCGGGGACATCCCCACCGTCATCTTCGGCCCTGGCGGCGAGCCCGTGTACTGTGCCGACGAGAACCTCCCGGTGGCCGACATCAAGGAGGCAACGCAGGTGTATGCAGTCTTTGCGGCGTTGGCCCTGGCAGCACCCGAGTGACTACCCGCCGGCGACGCATCCTGATCGCGAAGCCAGGTCTCGACGGCCACGATCGTGGGGCGAAGGTCGTGTCGTTCGCTCTCCGCGACGCCGGCTGTGAAGTCATCTATCTCGGCCTTCGATCCACCCCGACCGAGATGATGACGGTGGCACTGGAGGAAGACGTCGACGTGATCGGGGCCTCGATCCTCTCCGGGGCGCATCTCCCGATCGCCTCCGATCTGATCGCGGAACGCTCCCTCCACCGCCTCGAGCACGTGCCGGTGGTCGTGGGCGGGATCGTGCCGCCCCGCGATGTCGCCCGCCTGCTCGAGATCGGCGTCGACGAAGTCTTTCCGGCTGGCACGGCCATCGCCGACGTCGTGAAGCGCATCACCGCTCTGGCCGACAACCGGCAGGAGGGGCCATGAGCGAGACCGCCCAGGATCCGACAACCGCTTCGGGAATCCCCATCGCCCGGCTCTACACGGCGGCCGATCTCGGCGACCCGGCAGACCTCGATGAGCGGATCGGTGCTCCGGGACAGCCGCCCTTCACCCGCGGCCCCTACGCCGAGATGTACCGCCAGCGCCTATGGACGATGCGCCAGTACGCCGGATACGGATCGGCCGAGGACACGAACCGGAGATTCCACTACCTCCTCGATCAGGGCCAGACGGCGCTCTCGGTGGCTTTCGACCTTCCCACCCAGCTGGGGCTCGACTCATCCGCTCCCGCCGCGAAGGCGGAGGTCGGACGGGTCGGTGTTGCCATCGATACCGCCGATGACATGGCGGAACTGTTCGAGGGACTCCCCCTCGGCGACCTGTCGGTGAACTTCACCATCAACGCGACCGCGCCCATCATCCTCGCCTTCTATCTCGTCGCGGCCGAGCGCCAGGGCGCCGACAGGTCGCAACTGGCCGGCACCCTGCAGAACGACATCCTCAAGGAGTTCGTGGCCCGCAAGACCTTCATCTTCCCGCCGGAGCCGTCGATGCGGCTGGTGGGCGACGTCGTGGAGTTCTGCACCTCCGAAGTCCCGCGTTTCAACCCGATCTCGATCACGGGCTATCACGCCCGGGAGGCCGGGTGCAATACAGTCCAGGAACTTGCCTTCACGATGAGCGACGCGATCGCGTACGCCGAGCTGCTGGTGGATCGGGGGCTGTCGTTCGACGCGTTCGCGCCGCGATTCTCGTTCCATTTCGCAACGACCCTCGAAATATTCGAAGAGGTTGCGAAGCTCCGCGCCGCCCGCCGTCTCTGGGCACAGGTCGCCCGCGACCGGTTCGGCGCGACCAACCCGGAAGCGATGCGGCTCCGGTTCTTCTCGGGCTGCTCGGGAGCAACGCTCACCGCCCAGCAGCCTCTCAACAATGTTGTGAGATCCACGATCCAGTGCCTCGGGGCGGTCCTCGGAGGCGCCCAGTCGATCCATGTGATGGGCTACGACGAGGCGATGGCCATCCCGACCGACGAAGCGGTCACGCTGGCGCTCCGGACCCAGCAGATCGTCGCCCACGAGACCGGTGTAGCGGACACGGTGGACCCCTTGGCAGGGTCCTACTTCGTCGAGGCCCTGACCGATGAGCTCGAAGCCAGAGCCACCGAGCTCATCGGTGTGATTGACGGGCTGGGGGGCGCCGTTGCGGCGATCGAGGCAGGCGTGCCCCAGCGCTGGATTGCAGAGAGCGCATACCGCTCCGAAATGGCGGTGGCGAACCTGACCGCAGTGAAAGTCGGTGTCAACGCCCACGTCGAGGAGGCGGAGGCGACCGAACTGCGGCTCTTTGAACTCGACGAGATGGCCCGTGACCGCCAGCTGGCCCGGCTGGACCGGCACCTCGCGGGCCGTGACGACGTCTCGGACGCATTGGCAGCGTTGTCGCGTGCAGCGATGTCGGGCCAGAACGTGATGGAGCCTCTGATCGAAGCTGCACGCCGCGGGGCCACTCTCGGCGAGTTGTCCGATGTCTTCCGGAAGGCGTTCGGGACGCATCGCGAGCCGTCGCTGTGGTAGCTGAACCGCTGGCGGGCACCACGGTCGTGGACCTGACCCGGTACGTGGCTGGGTCCTACATGACGATGATCCTCGCCGGCCTGGGCGCCCGAGTCCTCAAGATCGAGCCGCCCCCCGGCGGCGACCCCTACCGGGGTCAGGGGCTGGCCGACACTGGTGACGGATCCAACCTGTTCGCATCGGTCAACCGCGGCAAGGAGAGCGTCCTGTTGGACTTCCGCCAGCCGGACGGTGCCCAGGCCCTGGAGCACTTGCTCGCGGGCTCCGACTTCCTGGTCTACAACGCCCGGCCAGGATCCATGGCTCGCTACGGCCTCGACTACGACTCGGTGCATCAGCGGCACCCATGGCTGATCCACGCTTCGATCTCGGCGTTCGGCGACCTCGGGCCCGACGCGACGCGGGGTGGTTTCGACCTCATCGTCCAAGCCGAGAGCGGCCTCATGTCGGTAACCGGCTCCGCGGAGTCGGGCAGCGTGAAGGTCGGGGCGCCGATGCTGGACATCGGCGCCGGTCTCGTGACGGTCGCCGCCCTCCTCGCGGCTCATCTGGCGCGGCAGGAGACCGGGGTCGGCAGCCAGGTCTGCTCGTCTCTGCTGGAATTCGCCATGGCGTCGTTCACAACCATCGCCAGCGACGCCGTGAGTGCCGGGAGCAGCCCCTCGCTGCTCGGCAGCCACTCCCCCACGTTCGCACCCTACGGAGCATTCACCGCCCGCGACGGAGACGTGGTCCTCGCCGGCGCAGGCAACGAACAACTCTGGGAGACCCTGTGCGATGTTCTCGGCCGGCCCGATCTGCTCTCTGATCCCCGCTTCGTCGACAATGCGGCTCGCGTCTCGCACCGGGACGAGCTGACCGCCACGATCAACGCCGTACTCGCCTCCGACGACGCCGCCGCCTGGCTCGACCGCTTCGATGCAGCCGGGATCCCAGCCGGTCAGGTCCGCTCACTCCTCCGTGCCCTCGGGTCCCCCCAGGTCGAGGCGCTCGACATCTTGCGGAGACCGAGCGACGGCGGCGATAGCGTCGTCGCTGCGATGGACCCACCGTTCCGCATCGACGGGGAGCGACCGCGCCTCGACGGACCCCCCGAGCTCGGTGCGCACACCCGCGGGGTGCTCGATGAGTTCGGCGTGCCATCCGACCTCGTGGATCGGCTGACGCACTCATGACGAGCATCCGGCGAGGAGTAGTCCTACAGGGTGTCGACGGAGTCGATGAGTTTCTCGACATGGCGAGGCACATCGAAGCGACCGGATTCGACAACCTGTGGCTGACCGAGTCATCGCTGCACGCCCGCGACCCGTACCAACTCCTCGCCCTCGCTGCGAGAGCAACCACTCAACTCAGACTGGGGACTGCGGTCACCAACCCCGTGACCCGCCATCCCGCGCTGACCGCGGTAGCGGCGGCGACGCTCGCCGAGATCGCAGGCGACCGTGCCGTCCTGGGCATCGGAGCGGGAGATCGACCCTTGATGGCGTTGGGGGCCAAGCCCGCCAGGCTTGCGGAACTGGAGGCGGCCATCGCCGCGATCCGCAGGCTGTTGGCCGGAGAATCCGTGACTGCCGACGAACCCGGGTTTCGCCTGGTCGATGCTCATCTGAGGTTTGACGCCAGGGCCGATCTGCCCGTGTTCGTCTCAGCCAGTGGGCCCCGCACCCTCGAACTTGCCGGCGCGGTGGCCGACGGGGTGATCCTGTTGTGCGGCCTCGACCCCGCTGTGGTCCGGTGGGCGCTCGACCGCGTCGACGAGGGCGCGAGCAGGGCAGGGAGACCTCGTCCGCACATCGCGATCTTCGTCTACGGCGTGATCGACGAGGACGAACCGGCCGCCATCGCCGGAGCCCGCTCGATTGCCGCCTGGTTCCCGCAGACCGCGCCGATCTACTGTGATCTCGTCGGGCTCGATCCCGAGATCACGAGAGCGGTCCGTGAGTCCTACAGCGGGGGCGAGTTCCAGGAGGCCGCGCAAGCCGCCTCATTGTTGCCGGTGAGCTTCGTTCAGAGAATGGCCGTAGCCGGCAATCGGGACCGGGTAACGGCTCAACTCGCTGAACTGCAGCAGGTGGGCGTGGACTCCATCAACATCTTGCCCTTGGGGGACGACCGGATGGCCACCATCAATGCGTTCGACGAGTGCTGGCGGCGCCTGTAGGAAGTCGCTGCAGCCATCGCGCTCAGGGCTCAAGATCGGCGACAGGCTCATGCGGACCGCCGCGTGCGGTGGCGGTGGTGCGCACCTCCTCCCCCCGGTAGTGCGCACCACCGCCCCGCTAGGTGACCGAATGCCCACGCGGCCTCGGTCAAGGAAGACGCCACCGACCATGTTCGCGCACTATCGACGCGAGCACAACCCGAACGACGTTGATCATAGATTCACGCAGGTCCGGACGGGTCCGGTCTGCCGCTCAGGCCCCGGCCAGACTTTCGATCGGGACCAGGCGGCTTGACACCTCGGGGGTGGTCGCCGGCTGAACGAAACGCAGACCCATCACGCCGTGGTCCCGGTCGCCGGGATCGATCCAGTTGGCGACGCCCGGGTCGGTCTCGGCCACCACGATGCGCACCCGCCCGCCGGGCTCGCGGGCTGCGTTCTCGCTGTCCACGTAGCCCCGGCCCCGGAAGTAGTCGGCCAGGTTCTCCATCCAGTGATTGCACAGCTGGAAGTTCCAGTGCTGGCAGCGGGGCTCGGCGAACTCCACCACCAGCGCGGTGCCGGGCTGAAGCCGCCAGTAGCCGAACTCGAAGTGGCGGTCGTCGGGCGACCCGCCGATGCGCTCGTACCATTCCTTGGTGTACTCGAGCTGGTTCTCGCGGGTGAGCAGGTCGCGGGTCCATCCGCCGTAGTCGCTGAGCATTCCCAGCACCAACTGGCCCGCGACCGCCAGGCGGGCGGCCATGTCGTCGGGCTCCGGCGTGGCCGGTCGGGGATGCTCGTCGAGGCACCGGATCTCAAGACGGGGCGGCGACTGGGAGCTGCGGTCCTCGTAGACCACCCGTCCCATGAGCTCGCGGGTCTGGGCGGTCATCGGGAACCACACCTCGTCGGGGCCGGGGTCATCCACCGACATGACGAAGTCCACCGTTCCGTCGGCGGCGGCCAACTCGGCGAGCACGAAGCTGTGGGGGGTGAGCGCCATGTTCGGGTTGAAGCCGGGCAGGTGGTCCTCGGCTCCGAGACCGACACTGAAGGCGCCGACGTCGCCGGGGATGGGCGGGCTCCACGACGACAGGTGGGTGTAGGCGCTGCCAAGGGTGCCGGTGACCCGGTAGCGGTAGCGGGCGTCGACCGGCTGCACGATGTGGTCCTGGTTTGGCGACTGCACCCCTATCCCGCCCCTAAGCGGCGGCGGGACCAGCCTGATGGGCCGGGCCCGCGTACCGGGGAGCCGGCGCTCAACGGCCCGGCCCGAGGCCATCATCATCACCCGGGTGACGTAACGGAACCCCTCCACCCGGTCCTGGGGGTCACCGTCGGGGGTCTCGCGCACCACGATGCGGCCCGCGGCCTTGAGCGTGTCGCAGAAGTCGTCCCAGGCCCGGCCGTCCATCAGCCGCTCGCGGCGTAGGTCGGCCACCACCGCGGCCTCGGCTCCCGCGGTCGTCTCGGGCTGCGTGTCACTCACCGGCTGCTCCCTCATTGTCTCGCGGCGGCTGCTCTCGGGGCGCCAATACTGGCATTCCCAGGGCGTCCTGCAGGAAGCGAAGCTGGATGAGCAGCAGGTTCTCGGCCACCTCCTCCTGGGGGGTCATGTGAGTCACTCCGCTCAGCGGCAGCACGGTGTGGGGCCGTCCGGCCTCGGTGAGGGCCTGTGACAGTCGCAGGGTGTGGGCCGCCACCACGTTGTCGTCGGCCAGGCCGTGGATGAGCATCAGCGGCCGCTCCAGCCCGGAGGCGAGCGGGGTCAGGTCGGTGCGCTCGTAGTTGCCGGGCTCTTCGGCGGGATGGCCGAGATAGCGCTCGGTGTAGTGGGTGTCGTAGAGCCGCCAGTCGGTAACCGGCGCCCCGGCGATGGCAACTGAGAACACATCGGGGCGGCGCAGCACGGCCAGCGCGGCCAGGTACCCACCGAAGGACCAGCCCCGGATGGCCACCCTCGACAGGTCCAGGCGCGGCTCGATGACGGCCGCGGCCCTCAAGGCGTCGACCTGGTCCTCGAGCACGGGCCCGGCCAGATCGCCCCGCACGGCCCGCTCGAAGGCCGGACCCCGGCCCGGCGTGCCCCGGCCGTCCACCACCAGCACCGCGAAGCCCTGGTCGGCGAACCATTGCGAGGTGTGGAACAGCGCCTCGGCCCGCTGCACCCGCTGGGCGTGGGGCCCGCCGTAAGGGTCCAGCAGCACCGGCAGCGGCGCGTCGCCGTCGCGGACTTGCCCGGCTGGCAGGACGAGGGCCGAGACGAGCCGGCGCGGTCCGAGTTCGAGGATCTCGACGTTCAGCTCCAGGCCGGGCTCCGCTGCATGGGACTGGATCAGCAGGTCCGGCCCCTTCCGCCGCGCCGACCGCACCGCGCACCGGCGCCCGGGCCGGTCCATCGAGCGGCTGATGTGGACGGCTGTGTCGCCGCTCATGGCCACGCCGTGCACCCCCGGCCCGGAGGTGAGCCGCTCGACGGTGCCGTCCCACCCGACCCGAGCGGCATGGACCTCGGCCGGGTCGACCGAAGCGGTGACGACCACGCCCGCTTCGTCGGCGTGGTGAACGGCCCGGACCTGCATGTCTTCCGGTGTGAGGGCCTCGCCGTCCACGCACAGACTTCGGGCCGCTACCTGATCCGCCGTCCGCGCCGAACTACTGTCAGATTTCCACCTCTGCGGTGGATTTCTGACAGGAGAACCATCCGCTTCCCGGTTCTCGACCGTGACCAGCCTGGAACCGGCCAGCCTCGGCACGCCCGGGACGAGATCAACCCAGGCCTCGTCAGTGACACTGCGCAGCAGCCGGCAGGCCCCGGTGTCCGGGTCGGCCTGCAGCACGCCAAGGGTTCGCTGGTCACGGCTCTGGACGGTGAGCAGCAGCCCGTCGTCGCTCCATCGCACCCCGGCCAGGTACTCCCAACCGCTCTCGTCCCAGGCCACGTCCACCCGGCCGCGACCGGAACCGGCATCGCTGACACCCGCACCGGAACCCGCGTCGGCCTCGAACACGGCGAGCTGCACCTCGGCGTTGGACGCGCCGGCGGCCGGGTAGCGGACCCCGACGGGCTCGGCGTCGGGCGACGCCGGGTCGGCGATCCACCAGCTCGGCACCGGCGACGTGTCCACCCGGGCGGCCAGCAGGCGCCGGCTGTCGGGCGACCACCAGTGCCCCCGGGTGCGGCCCATCTCCTCGGCCGCCACGAACTCGGCCGAACCCCAGGTCACCGTCTCGCCGGGCTCCCCGGCGACAGCCCGGTCGCCGGCGGCGTCGCCGGTTACTCGCAGGCTCGACCCGGCCACGTAGGCCACGAGCACACCGTCGGGCGACAGCCGGGGATCGAACGCGCCCGGCGATGCAGCCAGCGGCTCGGGCGGGCCGCCCTCGACGAGGCTCACCCGCCACAGGCGCCCCTCCAGGGCGAACACCGCCGCAGTCAGCGCCTCGTCGGCGTCGTACGAGACGATGCCGGAGGCGGTCTCACGCACCCGCTCGCGCCGGGCTCTTTCAGCCGCGGGCACGTCGCCCCCGTCGTGCGCAGCACCCCGGCCGGGATCGGCCACCAAGCGCTCGACCCCTGAGACCACATCGAGCACCCATAGCGAGTTGGCCGGGTCGACGGGGCCCGATGAGCGCAGGAACGTCACCCGGGAGCCGTCGTCAGACACCCGGAAGTCCCGGGGCTCGCCCAGGGTGAAGCGCCGGGTGCGGGCCTGGCGACGCGGGAAGGATTCGGTTCTATCCACCTGGTGCCGCCGGCTCGGCCCGACTAACCCGACCAACCCCCCGACTAGCGGGGCGTTCAGTCGCCCATCTGGGCCTGGAGATAGTTCTGGATGCCGATGTCGGCGATGGCGCTCTGCTGGGTCTCGATCCAGTCGAGATGCTCCTCCTCACCGACCAGGAGGTGCTCGAGCAGCTCCCGGGTGCCCACATCGCCGTGCTGTTCGGCCAGGGCGACCCCCCGGCGGTAGCGCTCGATGGCGGCCACCTCGAGCTGGCGGTCGTTCTCCATCTGCTCCTCGACCGTCTTGCCGGCCCGAACGCCGGCAAGGCTCTCCAACCGGGGCATCCCATCGAGGTACAGGATGCGGTCCATCAGCTTCTCGGCGTCGTGCATCTCCTCGATGGACTCCTCGCGCATTTTGGCGGCCAGCCGCGTCCAGCCCCAGTCCTCGCACACCTTGGAGTTGACGAAGTACTGGTTTATGGCGGTGACCTCCGCGGCCAGCGCCTCGTTGAGGAAGTCGATGATCTCCGGTGAGCCCTGCATGATCCCACCCTAACGGGAGGCCACGGACTCCGGATCGTGTCCGGCCGTGGCCCGGTCAGAGCAGGTCATCCCGGCGGATCACCAGGAACCAGGTCAGCACGAACGACAGGGCCACCAGTACCACCGCCATGATCCCGGCCTCGGCGATGAAGGCCTCCTCGAAGGAGCCGAAGATCTGGGTGGTCAGCGTGAAGAAGCCCAGGGGCGACACGAACAGGCTGATCGGCAGCTCCTTCATCACCGACAGCAGCACCAGGCCGGTACCGGCGGCCAGACCGGGCCCCATCATGGGGAGGTCCACGGCCAGGAACCGCCGGAGCCGGCCAGCACCCAGGATCCGGGCGGAGTCGTGCAGCCTTTCGGGAACACTGCGGACGGCCACCAGCGTCACACCCATGGCCAGCGATCCGAACCGGACGACGTAGGCGAAGATCAGCAGGGCCATGGTGTCGTTGAGCAGGTCGAACGCCAGGTCCGAGCGCAGCGTCCAGAACCGCATCGACAGCGCGATCAGGATGCCGGGCAAGGCGAAGGTGCTGATGACGACGGCGTGGGCCAGCCCTCCCGACCTCGACCGGTAGCGCCCGACCAGGAGGGCGATGGGCAGCACCGCGGCGGTCGACACCACCGCGGCGATAACGCTCGCGCCCACGGTGTTGGCCGTGGCCTCCAGAACTTTGAACCCGTCGATCGTCAGGGCCCGCCCGCCCGTCGCCGAGCGCAGGACTCCCCTGGCGGCCCAGTCCAGGAGAGCCACCAGGGGCGCTCCCACGCCCGCGGCGGCCGACAGGGCCACAAAGGCCACCGCCGGCGTCCGCCCGCGCCCCAGGCTATAAAGCATGGGACGATCCGACCGGCTGCCGGTCGCGTCGGGCAGCCGGCGCGAGAACCGCCGCTCCGCCAGCACGACCAGCGCGGCCACCGCCAGCAGCAGCAGGCTGAGGGCCAGAGCCACCGGCGGGTTGGCAAGCTGGTTCGTGGCGATGGCCCGGGTGAGGGTGTCGTAGCGCATCAGCTGGACCGCACCGAAGTCGCTCAGCGTGTACAGGAACACCAGCAGCGTTCCGGCGCCCATGGCGGTGGCGATCTGGGGAAGGCAGATCCTCCCGAACGCCTTCAGCGCAGTGTCGCCGAGCACGCGGGCGCTCTCCTCGAGCGCGCTGGGGAGCTGCCGCAGCCGTGCCGCTACCGGCAGGTACACGTAGGGGTAGGTCATCAGGGTCAGCACCAGCCACGCCCCCCTGAAGCCCCGGAGCTCGGGGGTGCGGTCGATCCCGATTCCTGAGAGCAGGTCGTTGGCCAGCCCGCCGGGGTTGAGGGTGTGGATGAACGCGGCCGCGCCGACGAAGGTTGGGAAGACCAGAGGCAGGGGCAGCAGCACCCGCCAGAGTCGGGCGAACGGCAGCTCGGTGCGGGTGGTGAACCACGCCAGCGCGGTGCCGAGCACCAGCGCCGCGCCCGACACCGACACCGCCAGCCGCAGCGAGCGCCACAGTGGCCCGAGGGTGCGGCTGCTGATGATCAGCCCGGCCGGATCGGCGCCCCCGACGAAGTTCCGGTACACGAGGTAGACGCCCGGGAACGCGAACCCGAGCGCCATCAGCAGACCCGCCACCCGCAACAGTGGCGGCGCGGCCGGAGGGCGGAAGGGCTCCCGTCTCTCGGCCTCTGGCGGGTGGGGGGTGCTCACTCGTTAAGGATGCCGCTCGCTTCGACGATGTTGAGGCTCTCGGTGAAGCCGCCCCCGAGGGCGTCGAAGTCCACGGTGCCGATCTCCAAGGCGCTCAGCGACGGCAGGACCGCGGCGGGAGCCACTCCGGCGGCCAGCGGGTACTCGAGGGTCTCGTCGGTCAGGTAGCGCTGGACCGGTGCGGAGAGCAGGTACGCGATCAGGTCGTTGGCCGCGTCGTCGTTGTCGCTGGCCGCCATGACGGTGGCCGCGGTGATGATGAGCAGTGACCCGATGTCGTCGTCGGCGAAGTCGTGGTTGGCGGCCCGGTGGCTGTCGCCCGCCGCGGCCGCCTCCTGGTATTGGTAGTAGTGGTTGACCAGGCCCATGTCGATCTCGCCCCGCCCGGCCGCCTCCACGATCGAGCGGTTGTTCGGGTAGTAGCGGGCGCCGTTGGCCACCATGTCGTCGAGCCACTGGGTGGCGGTGCCGGTGCCGTGCTGGTCGCGGAACACGGTGAACCAGTCGAGGAAGGATCCGTTGGTGGCGGGAATGGCGACCCGGTTCCGGTAGCGGTCGCCGGTTAGGTCGAAGACGGACTGCGGGAGATCGGAACCGGTAACAGAGTCGACGTTGTGGACCAGGACCCGCTTGCGTCCCGAGAACCCGACCCAGGTGCCTGATCTTGAACGATTCTCCTCCGATGAGAGCGCCAGCACTTCGGTGCTGATGGTTCCGAGCAGGCCCCGGCCCTCGAGGAAGCCGACCGGGCCGGGCGAGCGCGACAGGAACACGTCGGCCGCGGTGCGGTCGCCCTCCTCCGCCAGCAGGAGCGCGAGATCGGTCGAGCTCCCCCAGCGGGTCTCGACCGCGGTTCCGGTCTGGCAGGTGAAGGCCTCCAGAATCGGGCCTACCAGGTTCTCGGACCGTCCGGAGTAGACAGTGACATTGCGGCCGTCGCTACCCGCGCACTCGCCTGCGTAGATCTGAGCTGCGGCGCCTTCCAGGGTTCGCGATTCGCTGCCTGAGCAGGCCCCAGCAATCAGGACCGCGACTAGGACGGGGAGGATTCGGAAATGCATAGCCGGGGACTATAGGCCCTTTGTCAATGTTCGTCAAGTCTACCTAACATCATCTGTTAAGCGGTTCCCAGCACCGGCGAGGTCACCAGCCCTTGAAGGCCGGGTCGCGCTTCTCGATGAAGGCCCGCATGGCCTCCTTGGTGTCGCCGGTAGCGAAGTTCACTCCCTGGCTCAGCCCCTCGGCCTCCAGTGCCTGGAACAGCGAGATGTTGGATGCGTTGTTGAGGAGGCGCTTGGAGCCGGCCAGCGCTATGGGGGGTCCGGCTGCGACGGTGGCCGCCACCTCGCCCACTGCGGCGTCGAGCTCGTCGGTCGGCACCACCTCGTTGACGATGCCGAGTTCGGCGGCCCGCTCGGCACCGATGATCTCGCCGGTGAAGGCGAGCCGCTTGGCCTCGTGCAGGCCGATGCGCTTCGGAAGCAGCCACGAGGTGCCGAAGTCGAGGCTCAAGCCCCGTCTGGCGAAGATCAGCGAGAACCGGGCCCTGGTCGAGCACCACACCATGTCGGCGGCGAGGGCCATTCCCAGGCCGGCGCCCACCGCCACGCCGTCCACCTTGGCAATTACCGGGCGGGGGCAGTCGTGGATGGCCATCACGGTGTCGCCGATGTCGCGCATGTGGTCGACCCGGTGCCGGCTCGGCTCGTCTCCTGCCTCTGTGTCGTCGCCGGGGCCTACATCGGCGCCCGCGCAGAAGTCGCCGCCCGCGCCGGTGAGAACCACTGCTCGGGCCGACGATTCGGCGATGTCGCGGAAGCCGTGGCGCAGCCCGGCCCACATGGCCGGCGTGCAGGCGTTCTTGCGCCGGGGCCGGTCTACGGTGACGGTGGTGACCGCACCTTCGGTCTCGATGCGGATGTTGGGATGGGTCACGGCGGGCTCCGGGAGGGCTCGACTGCGGCGGTCCGGTCGGACACGCCGGGTCTCGACGCTACTTTGAGCGGCCGCGGTTGGGCGCAACCGCATAGCTCGGCGAGGTGGTCATTTCCGCTCTTGTTCGCTGCGCTCACGGGCCGCTCGGGCCACGGCCTCGCTCGGGCCGGTCGGTCGCGCCCGCCTATTCGCTCGGCCTCTTGGCCGCGCCCACGAGCGCTACCTGCGCCGCCGCGGCCGCGCCGTCGGCCACTATGAGTCCCCGACCCGGTACTGGCGGCAGTTCCAGCCGGGCCGGCAGAGCCGTGCCTAGCAGGTCACCGTCGAGGGGTCCGGGCCTGAACAGCACCCCGGTCCGGCAGGTCCGCATCTCGTTGAGCCAGTGGCCGTAGGACCCGCGGACACGTTCGGCGGTGGCCGACGCCACCAGATGGCAGGAGCGGTCACGGCCAGCGGCCAGTCGAGCCAGCAGCCCGGAGGGGTCGCTGACGCGGTCGGCGTCGTCGACGAGCAGCAGCTGCCGCCGGCCGTTGGGGTCGTCGAGACCGTCCGCGGGGACCGGCTCCACGCCCAGCAGCCGCGCCAGATCGCCGGGGCGGTCGGCCACGACCACCACGTCGACCCCTGTGCCGCGGGCGGCCGCGCCCAGTGCGGCCAGAGTGCAGCTGCGTCCCGTGCGGGGCGGCCCGAGCACTAGGGCGTGCTCACCGTCGTGGAGCGCGAAGCCGGTCGGCGCCAGGCTCAGATCGCCCATGGCGAAGCGGATGTCGATGCGCCGATCCTCGACAAGGGCGCCGCCGGGCAGGTCCTCGAGGGAGACCCTGGGAGGTAGCGAGCCGATCCGGGCCGGTCCCCGCCCGGCCGGTGCTGCGTCGGCGGCCACCTCGGCCGCGGCTGCTGCGAAGTCGCCGCTGCCGGGTCGGGCGACCTGCACCTCGAGGCCGTCGCCGGCTCTGACGGCGCGGCCCGCGGCCAGGCCCGCGGTCGGGGTGCGCAGGCCGAAGCGCAGGCCCTCGCCGGCATCCGCGGTCGCGTGGACCAGCACCACACCCGCGGAGGCGGCCAGTTCCGGTGGCAGGTCGGCGGCCCGGGCGATGCTGACCGCCACGGTGACGCCCACCGCGGCGCCGTCGCTCCACATGCGGGCGAACCGTTGGTGGGGCTCAGGGTCTCGCACCGGATCGTGGGCCCGTGCCAGCCCGCCGAGATCGTCGACCACCAGCACGATGGCGGCAGCCGCGCCGCCGGCCCGCCGGGCAGTCACCTCGTCGTCGAGCAATCGCAGGAGCCGGGCCCGACGCTCACCGTCGGTCGGGGCGATGACCGCACCCACGTGGGGAAGGCACTCGAGCGTGGAGAGCAGCCCGGCGTCCAGGTCGAGACCGTAGAGGTGCAGGTCGTCGGGGCCATGGGACCGGCAGAGGTCGAGAGCCACCGAGGCCAGCGTGGTGGAGGTGCCCGATGCGGGGCCGCCCACCACCACCAGATGGCCGTCGCGGGGATGCCACCCGCTGACGAACTGGCGTTGGCGGGCCGGGTCGTCCACCAGCCAGGAGGCGGGATCGCCGGCTCCGACCCTGGTCGGCAGGTTGCCCGCAGACACCTCGGCCGGCAGCGGCTCGGGCCAGGGCGGGCGCGGTGCCCGGCCTCCCCGGCGCCGGTGCGCGACCGTCACCGCGTCGACCACGGCGTCCAGGTCGCTGCGCTCCACCGGGTCGCGTCCCGGCTCGGAGTCCGAGCCGCAGACGAGTTCGCGGGAGTGCGGGCCCGACATCTCGCCGTCTGTGCCGACCCGCAGACCGCCGGAACCTCGCGGCGTGGTGCCGGTCACCAGGGCCGACTGGAACGCCACCAGCTCACCTGGGCCGAGGCGGGCCAGCGCCTGACCGGGCCGCTGACGCGGGATCCGGGCCGCGGCCGGCGAGTCGATCACGTCGTTGGAGTCGTGGCGATCGGTCACCCGCAGAGCGATCCGACACGATGTGTTCGCCCTGATGTCGTCGGTCACCACCCCCGCGGGCCGCTGGGTGGCCAGCACCATGTGGACGCCGAGGCTCCGGCCGCGCTGGGCGATCCCCACCAGCGAGTGCAAGAAGTCGGGAAGCTCCGCCGCCAGCGTGGCGAATTCGTCCACCACGACCACCAGCCTCGGTAGCGGCTCGTCGGCCGGACCGCTCCGGGCCCGGAAGGCGGCAAGGTCTTCGGCTCCCGCAGCCCGGAGTCGCTCCTCGCGGTGGCGCAACTCGGCCTCGAGACACACCAGCGCCCGCTCGGCCAGGCGGTCGTCGAGGTCGGTCACCATCCCGGCGACGTGTGGCATCTCCGCGCACCGGTCGAAGGCCGCGCCGCCCTTGTAGTCGATGAGCACCAGGGCGACGTGGTCGGGATCAGCCGACATCGCCAGCCCGGCCACCAGCGAGCGCAGCAGTTCCGACTTGCCCGAGCCCGTGGTGCCGCCGATCAGCAGGTGGGGGCCGTCGCCCACGAGATCAAGCACGAGCGGTCCTTCGGCGGTGGCGCCGATCGGCACCCGCAGATCGGCGGTGCCCCTGGTTGCCTGCCAGCGTCGCGCCACCGACTCCGGGGTCGGCTCGCCGTCGATGAGGTCCACGAGCGACACCGACTCGGGCAGGTTGGCGTGGCCGGGGCCCAGTTCGGGGTCGTCCAGTCGAGCCAGCCGGGCCGCGGCATGGGTGGCGGTCGCGGTGGTGACGCCCCACGCGACGAGAGGTGCCAGCGTCGCCGCGGAGCGGGGGTCGACCAGCCGCAGGCCCCCGGCGGAGTGATCGACCAGCACGATGGTGGTGCAGTTGGACGGGAGGTCGCACACGTCGGTGGTGACGATGACCGCGGCAGTGCTCCGCAGGGCAAGCAGCGTGCGCCCCGGTGCGGACCGGCCGGTCAGGGCTTCGGATCCATCGATCAGGGCCAGCAGGATCCGCCGGGTGCAATCGGCGGCCGCCATCTCGGCCGCGGCCGCCATCGCGGCGCGCTCGGTTGCTACCAGCGCGCCCGGGCCTCCGCCGGCTGCGTCGGCGGTGTGGGGAAGCCAGCGCAACCACGACCACTCCCGTACCCCGCCGGGGGCGAGGCCTGTAATCGCCAGATCGGCGGGACCGTGAAGCACGGCCGCCTGTAGAACCAGCGACCGGGCCACTGCCCGGGCCTCGGGCAGCGCACCGACGACGCCGACGACATCGCCGGGCGCCAGCGACACCGCCACCGGGACATCGCACAGAGGTTCCAGCGCCTCCAGCGCCTCCAGCGCCTGCGGCGCGGCGTCACCGTCGCCGTCCACCTCGATCGGCGGCGAGTAGGGCACATCGGCCGTGCCGGCCCCGAGTCGCATGGCGTCGGGATCGTGCTGCCGGCGCTCCCAGCAGCGCAACGACGGGGTCTCTGCCCGGCGCACCAGTTCGGCAAGGTCGGGGACCAGCGCCACCCGTCTGAGACGCTCGGCAGCCGCCTCCGCCGGCAGCGCGGCCACGAAGCGTCTCACCTGGCCGGCGATGTCCTCGCAGGTTCGCTGATGGGCCCGGGCGCTCCGCCGGCGCCGCTCCAACCAGGTGCCGATGGTGATCAGCGGACCCAGGGCCGCGAACACGGCCATGAACGGGTTCCACACCAGCGCAAGCACCAGGCCGGCCGCCACCGGCAGAGCGATGCCTGCCCACGACAGGGGCTCGGGATCCGGCCGGGGTGGCGGCTCGGCCGGCACCCGCAGGGTTGCGGGCGAGGTCGGGGGCCGGCGGCGGGGCGGCCGGTTGAACGGGATCCGGCCCGCGGCGGCGCCCAAGCCGGCGCGCACGGCCGCGGGCGCGTCGTCGGTCTCGGTCCGCCATTGCAGGCAGGTAGCGCCGAGCCGGACGGTTGCTCCAGCCGGTAGCGGTGCCGGGCCGGTCATGGGGCGACCGGCCATGACCGTGCCGTTGCGCGAGCCGAGGTCGGCGACCACCGGCCGGGCGCCGGGCTTCTGCACGCTGATCCGGGCATGGCGGAGAGAAACTGCGGGGTCGTCGAGCACCACGTCGCAGCCTCCTGAGCGACCGATCGTCCAGGTTGCCACCGCTGGCGGGCTGTGCCGGGTTCCGGCTCGCAGGCCCGCGGTTACTGCGAGGACCTGGCTGCGGTTCGACGTCCCGGGAGCCGTTCCGGCCCGCTGGTCGGGTGACTGGGAGGGGGACTGCCCGGAGCCGGGAGCGATCTCGAGCAGGGCCCCCTCCCAGATCGGGACCGACGAGAGGGGGGTGTCGGGACTGTGCCAGCACCCGTCGACCCTGACGCCGGCGGAGCTATCGCACGGTCCGTCGAATCGGCTCCCCAGCGCTGCCATGAGGTCGGCCACGGTGTAGCCCTCGAGGCGGGGGTCGATCTCCACGGCCTGTTCTGTGCCGTCGCGGAGGTGACGGACCCGCACCGGCCGTGCGTTTCTCGCGTGGTTCCGGCGGCCGGGGCCGGCCGGCGGCGCTTAAACGGTGTCGAGAGCGCTGACGCCCGCCTGGAGTTCAGCGGTGATGAACGCCGAGTGCTCGCCCAGCGCGTCGCACAGCGCCCGCAGATTGGGGCGGAACTCCGTCTCCCACAGCTGGCGGAACCGTTCGGCTCTCGCTCCCTGCCAGGTGGTGCCATCGATACCGGCACCGATGGCGCTGATCACCCCCTCCGCCGTCTCCTTCTGCCGGGCGAAGATCACCGCGAGCTGCTCCATCTGCGACTTCGACATCACCAGCATGTCACCAGCCATTGACATCCTCCTTTAGGTAGCAACACAAGATGTATTGTGCTGTTTCGTGTATTTGTCACAGCACTATGGCAGCCTGATGCGACAACAACAACCCAAAGAGAGGAGAACTATATGAAAAGATTTGAAAATCTACTACAGCGCTGCCCTTCGCCTGCGCCCTAGCAGCCGCTACGGGCCGTCGGCCCGGATGGGCGCTCGACTCGCCCGTTAGGTCGGCGGGGTGTCGCCGATGGCCTTCTTGACCGAGCCCAGCAGTTCGGCCATGGCGGCCCGCACCGACGCCTGGTGAGCGGCGAGGGCCTGGAATTCCTGCCCTGACCGGATCGCGGCCCGCCCACCGAGCACGTCGAAGGCCCGATGCACCATGCGCTTGTTGATCTGGGCCAGGTCGGTGGCCACACCGGCGATGCGCTCCGCCACGGCAAGCACGGCCTCCTCCAAGTCATCGGGCGGGTAGGCCCGGTTGGCCCATCCCATCCGGACCGCCTCGGCGCCGGTGACGGAGTCGCCGGTGAGCATGGCCTCCATGGCGTGGCGCATTCCCATCAGCGGCGTGTGGTACTGCCAGTCCGGCGGCGAAGCCACCCGCACGACCGGATAGCCGATCCGGGCGTCGTCGGCCACGTACACCAAGTCGCAGGCCGCGGCCAGCTCGGTGCCTCCGGCGTAGGCGTACCCGTGCACCTGGGCGATGACCGGCTTGGCCAGGTCCCAGATGGAGAACCAGCCGTCGCTGGCCTGGCGGGTCCACTGGCCGTCGCCGGGCGCGGACGGGTAGGGCGGATCGTCCATGAGCCCGCCCGACAGGTCGTAGCCCGACGAGAAGCAGGGGCCCGCGCCCCGCACGATGGTGACCCTGATGTCGGGATCGTCGTCGAAGCGGTGCAGGGCGTCGAACAGCGCGGCCCGCATCGGCGTGGAGATGGCGTTGCGCTTGTGGGGACGGTTGAGCGTGATACGGCGGACGTGCTCGGCCGGCTCGTCGATGAGGATCAGCTGCTCGCCGGTCATGGGTTCGCTCCCGTGATGTCGCGGGTGCCGGCCAGCTCGGCGGCCAACCTCAGGCCCTCGTCGTCTCGGCTCCGGATTATCGCACCGGTCAGGCCGGCGGGTATCGCCTCGGGCCACCGGGCCCGGATGCGCCGGGCCGGGCCGACCAGCGACTGGAAGTCGATGTAGTCGTCGGGAACGGCGGCGACGGCCTCGTCCCGGCGGCCGGCCCGCCACAGCTCCACGATCCGGGCGGAGGCCTCCGGCCACCCGCGCCGGGCCATGGCCTCGGCGTGGAAGTTGTGGGTGTCGCTTCCCATGCCGCCGACGTACATGGCCACCAGCGGCTTGCGGGCGTCGAGGGCGGCCTGGACGTCGTCGGTGATCTCGACCGAGAGCGACCCGAAAGCCTCGGGGTCGGGTCGGAGACCTCCGCGGCGGCGGGCCAAACCCCGCTCCAGAGGCTCCCGGTAGGTCTCGGCTCCGTCGGGTCCGTAGCCCATCGGCAGCCAGCCGTCGGCCACCTCCGCGGCCAGAGCTACGTTGCGGGCCCCACCGGCTGCGATCCATATCTCGATGCCGGGCGAGGGATGCAGGATCGACCGCAGCGGCTTGCCCTGGCCCAGCGCGCCAGGACCGTCGTAGGGCAGCCGGAGGGCGTCGCCGTCGTGGGTGACGGGCGCGTCGCGGGCCAGCACCTTGCGCATGATCGCGGTGTAGTCGCGCAGTTTGGCCGTCGGCTTGCCCCAGGCCGCGCCGTGCCAGCCCTCCACCACTTGGGGCCCCGACACGCCCAGACCGATGATGGTTCGCCCGCCCCCGGCCAGCGCGTCGATGGTCATGGCGTGCATGGCGGTGGCTGCCGGGCTGCGGGCGTCGACCTGCACGACACCGGTGGCGAGCTTGATCCGGCGGGTGTGTGCGGCCAGGAAGGCCAGGGGCGACAATGCGTCGGCCCCGTAGGCCTCCGCCGTCCAGACGCTGTGGTATCCGAGCTGCTCCGCGAGCTGCACCGAGGCCACGGGCACCTCCAGAGACGCGCCCCGGTACAGGTCCAGGCCGAGCCCCAGCTTCACGGCGCGCCGACTCCGATCGTCGCTCTGCCCATCCCGGCAGTCATCATGGCCGTGAACCCTAATCTCGATACGATCCGTCATTGTGAAGGCGTTGCGCTTCTCGCGCCAGGAGGCCCGCTACGTGGCCGCGGCGCTGGCGTCACGGCTCCGGCCCGGCGCGGGAGCGAGGTGGGGACCGCTCAAGCTGATCAACGATGACCCGCCCGACCTGCCCGGAGAGGACTGGCTGCGGGTCTACCCGAGGCTCACGGGCATCTGCGGCTCGGACCTGGCCACCATCGACGGCCGCTCGGCCCGCTACTTCGAGGACTACGTGTCGTTCCCGTTCGTGCCCGGCCACGAGATCGTGGCCGACACCGCCGACGGCCGCCGGGTGATCGTCGAGCCCGTGCTCGGGCACGAGGCCCGCGGCTTCGACCTTCCCTACCCGGGAGCCGCACCCGGCGACGGCGACGACTACCGGCACCTGATGAGCGGTCACCTCCTGCCGGGGCTTCAGACCGGATTCTGCAAGTCCACCGGCGGAGGCTGGTCGACCGAGCTGGTGGCCCACCCCTCGCAGCTTCACGAAGTCCCCGACTGGATGAGCGACGAGCTGGCCGTGATGATCGAGCCGGTGGCGGGTGGCGTGCACGCGGCCCTGCGATCCGGCGCCCGGCCGGGCGACACCGTGGCCGTGGTCGGAGCCGGGACCATGGGCTTGGTGGCAGTGGCCGCCCTGCGGGGCCTCACCGAGCCGGCGTCGATCATGGTGGGAGCCCGCTACTCCTCCCAGCGGGCGCTGGCGCTGGAGTTCGGCGCCGACGCGGCCGTCGAACCCGGCGAACTGAAGCGGGCCGTGCGCCGGGCCACCAGGTCGTTCATGGTCGGCGACCACCTCTCGGGCGGCGCCGATGTCGTGATCGACGCCGTCGGATCGTCGGCCTCGCTGGCGGAGGCGCTGTCGCTGTGCCGGCCCCGAGGCCGGGTCGTGGTGCTGGGGATGCCGGCCACGGTCACGGTCGAGCTGACCGGCCTGTGGCACCGGGAGGTTGAGCTGGTGGGCTGCTATGCCTACGGCACCGAGGTCCGCGCCGACGGCCGCCTCACCACCAGCTTCGAGCTGGCCACCGAACTCGCCGGCAAGGTCGCGTTCGACCGGTTGGTGTCGGCGCTGTACCCGCTCGACCGCTACGTGGACGCCCTGGGCCACGCTGCGGAGGCGGGACGCCGTGGCGCGGTCAAAATCGCGTTCGACATGAGGGATGAGCGCCGGCGTGGCATCTGACCGCCGAAACGCCGCGGACAGCCGCGGCAGCCCTGCCAGCAGCTTCGACGCGGTGGTGATCGGCGCGGGCGTGATCGGCGCGGCCACCGCGTTCGAACTCGGACGGCGGGGCCGGCGGGTGCTGTGCGTGGACAAGCTGCCCGCGGCGGGCTTCGGCTCGACCGTCAACTCGTGCGCCATCGTGCGGTTCACGTACTCGACCTACACCGGTGTGGCCATGGCCTACGAGGGCCTGCAGTACTGGCTCGACTGGCCCGCGTACCTCGAAGCCTCCGACGAGTCGGGCCTCATCGAGTACAAGCAGTGCGGCATGGCCGTCCTGAAGGATCCCGGCGGCCACTACCTGAAGGTGCTGCCCCACTTCGACGCCATCGGCGTGGCCTACGAGGAGTGGTCCACCGAGGAGCTGGTTGAGCGGATGCCGATCCTCGACGCAGGAGTGTTCGGCCCGCCCAAGCGGCCCGACGACCCCGACTTCTGGGCCGACCCGACCGAACAGCTGCCCGGAGCGGTGTTCACCCCTGAAGCCGGCTATGTGAGCGACCCCCAGCTCACGACCCACAACCTGCAGCGGGCCGCGGAGGCGGCCGGCGCCGAGTTCCGCTTCGCCACCGCGGTGACCGCCATCGGCCAGGCCGGCGGCCGGGTGACCGGCGTGACCCTCGACGGCGACACGGCCGTGGCCGCGCCGGTGGTGGTGAACGTGGCCGGACCCCACTCGTACCTCATCAACCGGATGGCCGGCGTGTACGAGTCGATGAACATCAAGACCCGGGCCCTGCGCCACGAGGTCCACCACGCCCCGGGGCCGGCCGCCTTCGACTACGAGCGGGACGGCTTCAACATCGCCGACGACGACAACGGCATCTACTTTCGGCCCGAGACCGGCAACCACATCCTGGTGGGCAGCACCGACCCCCGCTGCGACCCCCAGGACTGGGTGGATCCCGACGAATACGACCAGCGGCTCAGTACCGACCAATGGGAGGCGCAGGTCCTGCGACTCAACCGGCGGCTGCCGTCGCTGGGCGTGCCCCACGAGCGTAAGGGCGTGGTCGACCTCTACGACGTGAGCGACGACTGGATCCCCATCTATGACCGCACCGACCTCGACGGCTTCTACGTGGCCATCGGCACCAGCGGCAACCAGTTCAAGAACGCCGGCGTGGCCGGACACTGCATGGCCGAGTTGATCGAGGCGGTTGACGGCGGCCACGACCACGACGCCGACCCGCTGGTCGTGGAGGGCCGCTACACGGGCCTGCCGATCGACATGAGCACGTTCAGCCGCAACCGCGAGGTCAACCCCAACTCCTCGATGTCAGTCCACGGCTGACAGGCGGCCATCCCGTGATCGACGACCTGATCAGGCTGAGCGCACGGGACGTGGTCGCCGGCCTGGCTGCGGGTGATGTCAGCCCCCACGACGCCCTCGACGCGGTGCAGGCCCGTATCGAGGCCGTCGACCACCTGCTCAACGCGTTGCCGACCCGCTGCTTCGACCGGGCCCGCCGCCACGCCGACCGGCTCATGTCGGTCCCGCCCTCCGAGCGAGGCCTGCTCGCCGGCCTGCCTGTTCCCATCAAGGACCTCACGCCTGTTGCTGGCGTGCGGACAACGTTCGGATCGCGGCTCATGCAAGACTTCGTCCCCGAGCGATCCGACATCATCGTCGAGACGGTCGAGTCTCAGGGCGCGCTGGTCTACGCGATGTCGAACACACCCGAGTTCGGCGCAGGCGGCAACACCTTCAACGACGTCTTCGGGCCCACCCGAAACCCCCACGATCTACGCCTCACACCCGGTGGATCCTCGGGTGGCGCGGCCGCTGCGCTGGCCAGCGGCATGGCCTGGCTGGCCCAGGGGTCGGATCTGGCCGGTTCGCTGCGCACCCCCGCGAGCTTCTGCGGGGTCACCAGCCTGCGGCCCTCGCCGGGACGGATCGCCACCGGGCCGACCCTGATGCCGTTCCAGGTGCACTCCCAGCAGGGGCCGATGGCCCGCGACATCGCCGACCTGGCCCTGTTCGCCGACGCCATGGTGGGAGAGAGTCCCCGTGCCGGGCTCGGCAAGCCCCCGCCACAGCAGTCGTTCCGCGACGCCGCAGCCTCGCCGCAGTCACCGCAGCGGGTTGCGTTCAGCGTCGATCTCGGCGTCACCGATACGGCCTTCGAGGTCGCGGAAGTGTGCAGCCGGGCGATGGAAGCCCTCGAGCGCGACGGCATCGCGGTCGTGGCCGACCACCCCGACCTCGCCGATGCCGAGGTGGCCTTCGACGTCCCGAGGGCCCTGTTGTTCGCTGCCCTGCTGGGCGACGGGCTCCCCAAGGCGCGCGATGTTCTCAAGCCCGAGGTGGTGTGGAACGTCGAGCGGGGACTCGCGGTCGACGGCGACGCGGTCCGGGCTTCGATTGCGGCGCAGGCACGCGTCTTCGAGCTGGCTGCCGACTTCATGAGCGACTACGACTTGCTGATCTGCCCGGCTGCCACCGTGCTGCCATTCCCGATCGAGGAGCGCTACGTCGGTTACGGCGACGGGCTCCCGGCAAGCGAGTACTACCGCTGGCTAACGATCGCGGCCGCGGTGACCGCCACCACCCTTCCGGTCATCACGATCCCCTGCGGCCGATCCGAGACCGGCCTCCCGGTCGGGATCCAACTGATCGGACGTCCCCACGGGGAGTCGAGACTCTTCTCGCTGGCTAGCCACATCGAGAAGGTCCTCGGCATCGGCCCCGCGGTCGTCGACGTGGCCCCGCCCGCCTAGCCCGGCCGCTCGCAATGGTTGAGGTCACTCCCCTCTCCACGCAGATAGGCGCGATCCTCGGTAGTCGAGCCGACCCCGCGCCACTCAGCGAGATCGAGCTCATACAGAGCGCGCTGGCGGACCATCTCGTCGTCGTCCTGCCGGGACAAGGGATGGACCCCCACTCGCTCGATGCGTTCATGGACGCGTTCGGACCGGCGCACATCCATCATGAGGATCAGGGGGTCGTGCACGCTGCCGGACTTCCCTCCGTTCTCGAGCTGCGCAAGGACCCTGACGGCGCTCTCTTCGGTGGTTCCGGATGGCATGCAGACGCCACGTTCGAGGACCCCTGCGGGAAGATCACCGGCCTGTACGCCGTAACCGTGCCAGCAATCGGCGGCGACACGTTGTTCGCGAGTTCGATCGCCGCGTTCGAGGCGCTCAGCCCGGGGATGCAAGAGATGCTCGCCGGGCTGAGCGCGGTCCACTCCTACGACGGACCGGGTCGACCGGACCATCACGACCTCACAGCCGTGCACCCCGTGGTCAGGCGCCATCCCAAGTCGGGGCGCCAAGGGCTGTACGTCAACAACATGTTCGTTACCCGGTTCGACGGCATGACCAGCGAGGAGAGCAGGGCGCTACTCGAGTTCCTTGAGACGCACATCACCCGGCCTGAGTTCACCTGCCGCGTCCGGTGGTCCCCGGGCCAGCTGGTGCTCTGGGACAACCGATTCACACTCCACTATCCCGTCAACGATTTCGACCGCGAGCCTCGTCAGCTCTACCGCAGAGTCGCGGTCTGACGCTCCTGCGGACACTCACCGGCCGCCGCTAGTCCACCGGGAACAGCGGCCGGGCCTGGGTGGCTGCTTGTGGGGGCGATGGTCCGTGGGCCGGTGGCGGGTCGGGGGCG
>VXTM01000020.1 GCA_009837445.1 Acidimicrobiaceae bacterium | reverse complement strand
GCCCCCGCCCCGGTGGCGCCCCACCGCGGTGGTACGTCCCGCCGAAGGTTCTGCGGCGGTCGGGCCGGCGCAGCCTGCAGCCCGCCGCCGACCGGGTCTCCGGGTGGTGGCCGCGCTGGTTGTTTTTGGCTTGATCGCCACGATGGTGACGTTGACCGGTTGGGTCATCTCAGAGGGCTTGCTCCAGGACCAGCCCACACCCTCGATCAGGCTGGCCTCGCCCGAGGAGGCCGCCGCGGCCGTCGACCCGGCTCCTGCGGACACCGTCGCCCCCGAAGGGAGGGATACCAGCGCCGAGGGCGCTCGAGCGAGCGAGGTCCTGTCATCGGAGGAGGTGACTCCGGAGTCCCCAGCCGATACCTCCCCGGCTCCGCTCCCGCCGCCGACTGAACCCCAGTACCCGGCGCCCGTGGTCGGCGAGGAGCCGGTGGTAGCGGTAGCCGAGGCCCTCGGCCCCTCGGTGGTCCTGGTGGAGATCGAGTCCTCGTCCGAGTTCGGGTTCGGCCTCGGCTCCGGCATCGTGTGGGACGCCGAAGACGGCTACATCGTGACTAACCAGCACGTCGTCGAGGACGCCTCCAGCGTCAACATTGTCCTCTCGGACGGCGTCAGCGTCGAGGGCGAGATCGTCGGGGGGTCAACCGCCCACGATGTGGCTGTGGTTCGGGTCGACCCGGAGGGGCTGGGCCTGGTGGCGGCCCGGTTCGCACCGGCCTCGTCGGTGAGGGTGGGCCAGCTCGCGGTGGCCATCGGCAGCCCTCTCGGGCTGACGGGCACGGTCACCGCCGGCATCGTGAGCGCGGTCCGAATCCAGGTCCAGGGCGGGGCCGATCCCGAGTCGCCGGTGCCGATCGAGATGATCCAGACCGACGCGGCCATCAACCGCGGCAACTCGGGGGGCGCGCTGGCCGACTGGCAGGGCCGGGTCATTGGGATGAACACCATGATCCAGACCACCTCGGGGGGCAATATCGGGCTCGGGTTCGCGGTTCCCAGCGACACCGTGGAGCTGATCGCCACCCGCATCGTGAACGGGGAGTCGCTGGAACTCGGCTACCTCGGCATCACCGGCCAGGCGGCCGGGGACGGGGATGTCGGCGTGGTCGTGGAGGAGGTCGTGCCCGAATCGCCGGCCGAGGCGGCGGGACTGCTGGCCGGTGACGTGATCGTTAGCATCGACTCCGAGCCCATGTACGACATCTTCGAACTCTCAGCCGCGGTCAAGCTGCGCTTGCCGGGCGAGACCGTTGAGCTGACCGTCAGGCGGGGCGGCGACATCTACATCGCCACCACCGTTCTGGGCGCCATCGAATGACGCCGGCTGTCGTTGTTGTTCTGGTCGTCGTGGCCGCCGTCGTGCTGGTGGCGGTTGTCGTCGTAGTGGCACGCCGGCGCCGCCGGTCGCGGGCCGACGCTGGTGGCGGCGGGGCCGTGGGCCAGCTCGCCGACAGGGTGATCGACCGGGTGGCCGAGCGCGACCCGGGAACCGCGGCCGAGGCCAGTCCCTCGCTGCGCGACCGGCTGGGCAAGGCCAGGGCCGCGCTGGCCGGCTCGCTGGCCTCGGCGTTCGAGAAGCCCTCGATCTCGGAGGACTCATGGACCGAGGTCACCGAGGCCCTGATCCGGGCCGATGTCGGTCTGTCGGTCAGCTCGGAGATCGTGGGCGCGGCCAGGGCCCGGGTCGCCGCCGGCAGCGACGAGTCCGCGCAGGCGGTGGCCGCGCTCCAGGCCGAGCTGCGAGAGCGTCTCAGCGGCTTCGACCGCTCCCTGGCCCGGCGGGATGACGGCCGGCGCCCTTCGGTGTGGCTCTTCGTGGGCGTGAACGGCACCGGAAAGACCACCACCATCGGCAAGCTGGCCAAACGCGAGAGCGACCGCGGCGCCCTGGTGGTGCTGGCCGCGGGTGACACGTTCCGGGCCGCGGCCGCTGATCAGCTCGCTATGTGGGCGGAGCGCTCGTCGGCCCACATCGTGCGGGGCGCGGAGGGGGCCGACCCCGCGTCGGTGGTGTTCGACGCGGTGGAGTCGGCCGCCGCCCGGAGAGCCGACCTGGTTCTCGCCGACACCGCCGGAAGGTTCCACACCTCCCAGAACCTCATGTCGGAGCTCCAGAAGGTGAGGCGGGTGGCCGAGAAGGGCTCCGGTGTGGTCACCGAGACGCTGCTGGTGCTGGATGCCACCACCGGCCAGAACGGCCTGGCCCAGGCGCGGCAGTTCACCGAGGCGGTCAACGTCACCGGCGTGGTGCTCACCAAGTTGGACGGCTCGGCCAAGGGCGGGATAGTGGTGTCGGTGCAGACCGAGCTGGGGGTGCCTGTGAAGCTCGTCGGGGTGGGGGAGGGCGTCGCCGATCTGGTGCCCTTCGACGAGTCGGAGTTCGTGGACGCCCTGTTCGCCTAGATTCGGACGTTCGGTCGGGGCCGTCGGTAGGGTGGCGCGGCCATGTTCGAGACCCTCACCGATCGCTTCGAGGCTGCCTTCACCAAGCTGCGCGGCCGGGGCAGGCTCTCCGCCGACGACGTTGACGAGACCCTCACCGAGATCCGGGTCGCGCTGCTAGAAGCCGACGTCAACCTCGACGTGGTAACCAACCTCACCGCCCGCATCCGCGAACGGGCGGTGGGCGAGGAGCTTTCGCGGGCCCTCAACCCCGCCCAGCAAGTGGTCAAGATCGTGCTGTCGGAGCTCACCACCAGCCTCGGAGGCGAGCGGCTGTCCCTCACCTACGCGTCCAAGCCACCCACGGTCGTGCTGCTGGCCGGCCTTCAGGGGACGGGCAAGACCACCAACGCGGCCAAGCTGGCTCAGTGGTTCCTCCGCCAGGGCCGCAGCCCGCTGTTGGTGGGGGCCGACCTTCAGCGCCCCGCCGCCGTCGAGCAGCTCCGCACCCTCGGCGGGCGCGTCGGCGTGCCGGTGTTCAGCCACTCCCGCAGCCCGGTCAAGGCCGCGTCGGCCTCGCTGGCCGAGGCCACCCGCACCGGGCGCGACGTGGTGATCGTCGACACCGCCGGCCGGCTGGCCATCGACGCCGAGATGATGGACCAGGTCCGGCGCATCTCCAAGGCGGTGAAGCCCCACTACACGTTCCTGGTGGTGGACGCCACGGTCGGCCAGGACGCGGTCAGCTCGGCCCGGGCGTTCCACGACTCGCTCGCCCTCGACGGGGTGATCCTCACCAAGCTCGACGGCGACGCCCGCGGCGGCGCGGCGCTGTCGGTGAAGGAGGTGGTGGGCCGGCCCATCGCCTTCGCCTCGGTCGGCGAGAAGTTGGACGACTTCGAGCCCTTCCACCCCGACCGTCTCGCCAGCCGCATCCTGGGGATGGGCGACGTCGAGACGCTCATCGACAAGGCCGAGTCGGCGTTCGAGGCCGACGAGGCCGAACAGACCGCGACCCGGCTGCTCGAAGGCACCTTCACCCTCGACGACTTCCTGTCGACCATGCAGCAGGTGCTCGGGATGGGCAATCTGCGCAGCCTCATCGGAATGATGCCGGGCGTGCCCCGCGAGCTGCGCTCCGCCGACATCGACGAGGGCCGCATCGGCCGCATCACCGGCATGATCCACTCCATGACGCCGGCGGAGCGGGCCGACCCCGACATCATCGATGCTTCCCGCCGGCAGCGCATCGCGGCCGGCTCCGGCTGCCGGCCCGGCGACGTGAAGTCCCTGATCGACCAGTTCAAGCAGATGCGGTCCATGATGAAGGGACTCGGGGGACTCGGCGGTAAGCGGTCCTCCGCAGGGTCGAGAGCCCGACCGGCCAAGCAGTCGGGGCGTTCCAAACAGAAGGCGGGAGCCCAGCGGCGCGGCGGGGGCCGGACCACGCCCAAGGGCCCGAAGCCGGTCTCCAAGGCACCCCTGGCCCTCCCAGGGTTGGAAAAGGGTGACTGGCCCGGGTTCAATTGACCCTTCGATTAGTCGCCTAGCAGATCAGAGGACTCACATTGGCCGTCAAGTTGCGCCTGATGCGGATGGGAAAGAAGAAGCAGCCCACCTACCGCGTCGTTGCCGCCGACTCTCGCGCGCCCCGCAATGGGCGTTTCATCGAGATCATCGGGATCTACGAGCCCCGCCAGGACCCCTCCGTGGTGCGGATCGACAATGAACGGGCACTGCACTGGCTCCGTCACGGGGCCCAGCCCTCCGAGAGGGTGGAGAAGCTGCTGAAGATCAGCGGTGCCTGGGACGACTTCCGCGGCACCGGGGGTCCCGGTACCACCGATGGTGCCGCCGCGGCGGGCGCCGGGGAGGGAGACTCGTGACCGACCTGGCGCCAACAGCCGAGGCGATGTGCCGCTACGTGGTGACCAGCATCGTCGACGACACCGATGCGGTGCAGGTCACCGCATCTTCCGCTGGCTCTGGCGCGGTGCGCCTCGATGTGCGCGTCGCCCAGGGCGAGATGGGCCGCGTGATCGGCAAGCGAGGCCGCGTCGCGCACGCCATCCGCACCCTCGTGAGGGCGGCCGGATCGCGTGACGATGTGGACATCGAGGTCGAGTTCGTCGACTGAGCGATCTAGCGCTGCTGGGGCCCGGCCCGGGCCCCTGCTCGAGATCGGCCGCGTCGGGCGGCCCCACGGCACCGCCGGCGAGGTGACGGTGACACTGGTGTCGAACCGCCCCGAGCGGCTGGCGCCCGGATCGGAGCTGCACACCGAAGCGGGGACGCTGCGGGTGGCTGCGGCCCGACCCCACCAGCATCGGCATCTGGTGACCTTCGAGGGCGTCGATGACCGCGGCAAGGCCGAGACGCTGCGGGGTCTCGTGCTCCGGGCTGAGCCCATCGACGATCCCGAGGAGACCTGGGTCCATGACCTGATCGGGGCCCGGGTGGTGGACCAGTCCGGCGTCGACCGCGGTTTGGTGACCAGCGTGGTGGCCAACCCGGCCGGGGATCTGCTGGAGCTGGCCGGCGGAGCCCTGGTGCCGCTGCGCTTCGTGGTGGCCTCGGTGCGATGCGAGCGCATCGACGTAGACGTGCCCGACGGCCTGTTCGACGTCGCGCCATGAGCTTCCGCATCGACATCTTCACCATCTTCGGAGAGCTGGTCGAGACCATGGCGTCGGCTTCGGTCATCGGGCGCAGCCGCGCTGCCGGAACTCTCGACGTGAGGGTCCACGACCTGCGGATGGCCGCCACCGACCGCCATCGCAGCGTCGACGACGCCCCCTTCGGCGGGGGAGCGGGCATGGTGATGATGCCCCAGCCGCTGTTCGACGCCGTGGAGGCGGTGGATCCGCCGAGACCCCTGTTCTACCTGTCGCCCGCGGGCAGGCGCTTCGATCAGGCCATGGCGTCCGAGCTGGCGTCGGGGACCGGCTTCTCGATGCTGTGCGGGCGCTACGAGGGTGTCGACGAGCGGGTCTGCCAGCACCTCGTGGACGGTGAGCTGTCGGTGGGAGACGTGGTCCTGGCCGGCGGGGAGTCGGCCGCCCTGCTGGTGCTGGAAGCGGTGGGCCGGTGCGTTCCCGGCGTGCTGGCCAACGAGGCCTCCGCGGTGGAGGAGTCCTTCAGCGACGGGCTGCTGGAATACCCGCAGTACACCCGGCCGGCCGAGTTCCGGGGGTGGTCGGTGCCCGAGGTCCTTCTGTCGGGCGACCACGGACGGGTAACCCGCTGGCGGCGGGCCCAGTCGCTGGCTCGCACCATCGAGCGCCGCCCCGACCTGATCGAGGCCCGCGGCGGGCTCAGCGACGAGGAGCGGGAACTGCTCGATGCCCATGGTCTAGGCGATGCTCCGGAGGCCGAGCGGTAGGGAGCGGGGAGCAGCACCCGTAGACTCGGCCAGCCCGACCGCGCTGACCCGAGGTGAGCGGAGGCTGCCATGAACCCCACCGATCTTGTCGACGAGCAGAGCCTCCGCGACGACATTCCCGAGTTCCAGCCGGGCGACACGGTCCGCGTCCATGTGCGGGTGGTCGAGGGCAACCGGGCCCGGACCCAGGTCTTCGAGGGCGTGGTCATACGGCGCCAGGGCAGCGGGGTGCGCGAGACCTTCACAGTGCGCAAGGTGAGCTTCGGCGTGGGCGTCGAGCGCACCTTCCCGGTGCACACGCCGGTAATCGACCGCATTGAGCGGGTCACCCAGGGCGACGTGCGCCGGGCGAAGCTGTACTACCTGCGCGATCGCGTCGGCAAGGCGGCCAAGGTCAAGGAAAAGCGCTATCGCTGACCCGGCGGTAAGCCCGCCGGATCCGCAGCGGGCGTCCCCGGATCGCTCCAGGCAGGCCCGAGGCGCCTGGGGCGAGCGCAAGGCTGCCCGCTGGTACACCGAGGCCGGCTACGAGATCCTCGACCAGAACTGGCGGGTGCGCGGCGGCGAGCTGGACCTGGTCCTGTGGCGGGACGGCGAGATCGTGTTCTGCGAGGTCAAGTCGCGCCGCTCCGAACGCTACGGCTCGGCCGCCGAGGCGGTCGACTGGCGCAAGCAGCGCCGCATCCGGTCACTGGCGGCCCAATGGCTGAGAGCCAGCGGTCGCCGGGGGAGGGTCCGCTTCGACGTGGCCACCGTCACCGGCGTTGATGTCAACGTGATAGAGGGCGCCTTCTAGTCCGAAATTGCTGCAGATTCGTGCCCTGTGGGGGCCGATGCTGCATCAATATGGCGGCAGGGTCTAGCGGGCGGTGCGCCTGTCCCAGCATCCCCGGTGCCAGTGGCGGCGCAGGTCGGGCGCCTCGGTCGGCACCACGACGTAGTGGCCGGTCCGGGCCGGGATGGTCCGGTTGCAGTGAGGGCAGATGTAGTCCTTGGCGGCCTGGTAGGACTGGATGAAGCGGATCTCCACCTCGCCGAGGCGCTCAGGATCGTCCACCGCGTCAGCCCATCAGGGCCCACACCACCAGCGCCACCGCCACCAGCAGTCCCGCACCGACGAAGACGAGGTCTGCGGGCCGGCGCCGGTGGGGTCGGGTGGGGTCGAATCCCATGGCCCAAGTATCGTGGACCGGCGCCCCGCCCGCACTCCTCCGCGCCATGCTCCGCCGCCGCCTGCCCCGCCTGCTCCTGCTGATCGCCGCGGCTGCCGCCATCTCCACAGCCGGGGCGTGCGCGGCCGATGACGTGCCAGAGGTTCCCGTCGCCGCCGACGGCTCGGTCGACCCGGTGCTGGTGGACGGCCGCCGGGTCTACATCGACCGCTGCGCCAACTGTCACGGAAACGACGGCGGCGGGGGCCGGGGCACGAAGCTGTCGGACGGTCTGATGATCAGGCGCTACCCCGTCATCGACGAACAGGTCCAGGTGATCGCCGACGGGGTGCGAGCCATGCCCGCCTTCGACGAGGTGCTGGACAGAGAACAGATCATCGCTGTGGCCAGGTATACACGAGAAGTGCTATAGTTCTATTACTGTCGCCTTGAGGGCGACACGGGCTAGCCGCCGGCCAGCAGACTCTTAGAGTCGACAGACGACGGCCTCCGATCCCCATCGCAGGAGGCCGCCATGCTCGCCACCGTCCGATCCGCCACCCTCGTCGGCGTCTGGGGCCAACCCGTGTCGGTCGAGGTCCATGTGGCCGACGGCCTACCCGGCTTCAGCATCGTCGGCTTGCCCGACGCCTCATGCCGGGAGGCCCGCGACCGGGTCAGGGCCGCCATCGTCTCCAGCAAGCTCAAGTGGCCGCAGAAGCGCATCACCGTGAACCTCGCGCCCAGCGACGTTCCCAAGTCGGGTGCCGGGCTCGACCTTGCCATCGCGGTCGGGATCCTCGTCGCCGGCGAGCAGCTCAAGGCCGAGTCGATCGCCGACACCGGCGTCCTGGGTCAGCTCGGACTCGACGGCTCGGTCAGGCCGGTGCCCGGCGCACTGCCCCTGGTCGACGCCATGGACCACTCCTCGGTGATCGTGGCCGCCCGCGACAGCACGGTGGCCGAGCTGGTGGCCCGTGATCGGGTCCGCCCCGTCGGGACTCTTCGGCAGCTGTTCGACGCGCTGGCGGACGCCGCGCCCTGGCCGGAGCCGCCCGCGGCCCGGCAGGCGGCTCCACCCGAGTCCGAGCCGGACCTGGCCGACATCGCCGGCCAGCCGCTGGCGAGGTGGGCGCTGGAGGTGGCCGCGGCCGGGGGCCACCACCTGCTGCTCGTCGGGCCCCCGGGGGCAGGCAAGACCATGCTGGCCCGCCGGCTCGTGGGGGTGCTGCCGGACCTCTCGCCCGAGGAGTCCCTCGAAGTCACCCGGGTCCATTCCGCCGCCGGGCTGGCTCTCCCCGACGGCCTGGTGACGCGACCGCCGTTCCGCGCCCCGCACCACTCGTCGTCGATGGCGGCGATCGTCGGCGGGGGCACGGCCAGGGCCAGGCCCGGCGAGGTGAGCGCGGCCACCGGCGGCGTTCTGTTCCTGGACGAGCTGGGCGAGTTCGCGCCCTCCGTGCTGGACGCCCTGCGCCAGCCGCTGGAGGAGGGCATGATCCGGGTGGCCCGCTCCCAGGGAATGGTCGAGCACCCGGCCCGGTTCCTGCTGGTGGCCGCCATGAACCCCTGCCCGTGCGGAGCGGGGGGCACGGTCGGCTGCCGGTGCGCGCCTGGGGCGCTGGCCCGCTACCAGCGCCGCCTCTCGGGTCCCTTCGTGGATCGGCTCGACCTCGTGGTCCGGGTGGACCGCCCCGATCCGGCGGACCTACTGGACACCGCTCCGAGCACACCCAGCGCCGAGGTCGCCGAGCGGGTGGCGCAGGTGCGCAGGCGGGCCCAGGAGCGGGGCGTCAACTGCAACAGCGAGCTGACCGGCGCCGACCTGGACCTGCACGGCCCGCTCGGCCGTGCCGCCACCGAGGTGCTGCGGGCGGCACTGGCCGAGGGCCGCCTCAGCGCCAGGGGCCTGCGCCGGGTCCGCACCGTGGCCCGCACGATCAGGGACCTCGACGATGGTGGCGATGAGCTGCGGTCCGCCGACGTGCTGGCCGCACTCTCGCTACGGATGAGGCTCGACGGGGCGGGAGGCCTGGTCCATGGCTGAGGCAACCGCGGCACCGATCGGACGGTACAGGGGAGTGCATGCTGCCGCGCTGGCCTCGCTACCCCGAGCGACACCGCGGCGGCTTGAGCGGCTGCTGGGAAGGCGTGATCCCGCCAAGGTCTGGGAGAAGGTGGAAAGAGGCGAGATGGCGAAGTGGGTGGCCGCCGACGATCTCCATGACGTGTGGCGGGACCATGCACGCGGCACCGATCTCGAAGCGCTCCGGAGCCGGCTGGAGTCGCTCGACGCCTGGGTCACGACGCCGGCGAGCGCCCAGCATCCGTTCACGATCACCTACGACATCGACCCTGCGCCGGTGCTGTTTCGCCGCGGCCGAATGCCCGACCCGACGGCGCCGGCGGTGGCCATTGTGGGTACCCGCCGGTGCACCCCGACGGGGCGCTCGGTGGCGATGGAATTGGGCTCGGGTCTGGCCGCGGCCGGGATCACTGTGGTGTCTGGCTTGGCCCTGGGGATAGACGGCGCCGCCCACCGGGGCGCACTGGCCGCGGACGGAGCGCCGGTTGTGGGCGTGGTGGGTAGCGGCCTCGATGTGCCCTACCCGAGAGGCAACCTCGACCTGTGGGACGCGGTCGCCGATACCGGCACTCTCCTGGGTGAGGCGCCTCTGGGCGCGGAACCGGAGGGCTGGCGCTTCCCGGCCCGCAACCGGCTGCTGGCCGCGCTGGCCGATGTGGTCGTGGTAGTGGAGTCGAAACGGGCCGGCGGGTCTATGCACACCGTGGAGGAGGCCATAAGGCGCGAGGTCACGGTCATGGCCGTGCCCGGATCGGTGCGGAACCCGGCTGCGGCCGGCACCAACCTGCTGCTCAGCGAGGGCTGTGCCCCGGCCTGCTCCACCGACGATGTGCTGGTCGCCTTGGGCCTGGCCACCGCAGGTGCGGCCCGTGGCGCCGTGGCACGAGACCGCCGGATCGACCTCGACAGCCTCGACTCTCTCCAGCAGCGCCTGCTCGAACTCCTCGACGACGGCCCGGTGAGCCTCGACGTGTTGGTGCTCCGGGCCGCCGCACCCGTTCCCGACGTGCTGGTGGCGGCCGATGGTCTCGAGCACTTGGGTCTGCTCGCCCGTGACGGATCCCGAGTGATGCGAGCTTGATGGCGAACGGGCTAAGCCCTGGGGACAAATAGACTCGGGCTGTGGACAACTGGGGGCTGGGCGCCTGGCTCGAATCGCTGAGCGGTGTGGCCGATTCCACGCGGGCCGTGTACGCCCGGGACGCGGCCGCTGCCGCGGGGTGGCTTCACGAGGCCGGTCACGCCGGCCCCGCATCGGTGGATCGCCGGGCCCTGCGCCGGTACTTGGCCTATCTGGGGACCCGCCGCTACGCGGCCCGAACCATCACCCGCAAGGTGTCGGTTCTTCGCCGCTACTTCGACTGGGCCCGCCGCACCGGCCGCATCGAGGTTGACCCCACGCTCGGGCTCACCGCGCCACGGGGCGGGTCGCGGCTGCCGCAGGTGCTCAAGGACGACCAGATTCACACCCTCATCGAGAAGCCGGCCCGGGCCGGCGACGACGATGCCCGTGACTCTCGGGACCTCGCAATCGTCGAGTTGCTCTACGGCAGCGGTCTGAGGGTCAGTGAGTTGTGCGGCCTACGACACGAGGATCTCGATCTGTCCCGGCTAGAAGTGCGGGTGTGGGGCAAGGGCGCCAAGCAGCGCCTGGTGCCGCTGAGTGAACCCGCAGCGGGAGCGCTGCAAGCCTGGCTGAAGAATCATCGGCACTCGTTCGTCACCTCGGACACCCCGGCCGGCTCGGTGTTCCTGAACCAGCGGGGCCGGGCCATGACGCCCCGCGACGTGCGCCGGGTGCTCGACCGCCGCAGTGTGGTGCCCACCCATCCGCACGCCCTGCGCCACACGTTCGCGACCCACCTGCTCGACGGCGGCGCCGACCTGCGGAGCGTCCAGGAGCTGCTGGGCCACGCCGACATCGCCACCACCCAGATCTACACCCACGTAAGCCGCGAGCGCCTACGGGAGGTTCACCGCACAACCCACCCGCGAGCCTGACGCCGCGGGCGGACCGAGCACGACACGCCTGCAGGCCTGAGCGGCGGCCGGGAACCTCCGGCCGCCGCGTTCAGGCTGCTGGATCTAGGAGGGTGCGGGGCGGTACTCGTCGATCGGGTAGATGCAGGTCCCGCCCGAGTCCTCGAAGCCGGGCACCGGCAAGCCGTACGGCTTGGTGCAGGGGAACTCCCACACCAGGTTGTGGATCACGTCCGGGACCCGGGTCTTGCCCGGGCGTATCGAGCCGGGGACCATCTCGTTGGTGTCGATGGGTCCCAGATTGGCCAGCGTCGCGTAGACGTCGGCCCGGGTGGGGTTGTCGCCGGCGTCGTATAGGGCCCGCAGCGCCGTCCGCAGGACGGTGCACACCGAGCCGACCATGCCGTACCGCGAGTTCCCGTCGTGGCGGTCCTCCGACTCGTGGTTGGCTCCCGAGGGGCTGTAAGCGCCGTAGAGGTCGGTGCACATCTCGTTGAACGCCCTCGGCTCGTAGCCCTCCAAGCGGTAGGCGCCAACATCGCGGGAGTCCATGATGCGGGCGCCGTTGTAGAGGGCTGCGGCCTCCACGCCGCCGAACTGAAGAATCTTCGAGGCCACGATCTCGGCGGCCTGCGAGTTGAAGTCCGAGGCGTAGAACTGCACGTCGCCCGGCTGGTACCCCTGGTTGAGCATCTCGACAAGGAACAGAGGCGCTGAGATCACGTTGAACACGTTGAAGATCACGTCGACGCCCTCACTTCGGAAGCGGCCCACGGTGTCAACCGCGCCCTCGGTGCAGGCGACCGTGCCGCCGCAGCCGACCTTGTCGAACACGGCCACATTGACGCCGTTGTCCCTCAGGACGTTGACCAGGCCGGCCTCGACGGCCTCGTACTGGCCCGGTGTGTCCGGTGCGGCGATTCCCACGGTCTTGCCGTCGAGTTCGCCTCGCTGGATCAGGTCGAGGGCCAGCCAGCCCAAGGCCTCTTCGGCGGTGGGCGTCATGGTTATCAGCCGGTCCCCGCTGCGGTTCATGAACTCCTCGGGCTGGGGCTGCACGGTGACGAAGGCGGTCTCGTTCTCCTCCACGATGCAGAGGGTGGCCGAGCCCTGGAACCCGCTCGAGTTGACGATGATCACGGCGTCGTTGTCCTCGATGGCCTCGATGCAGGCCGCGTTGCGGATCTCGTCGAGCTGGTCGCCAAGCACGTCGACGTGGATGGTGTGGAGGTCGATCATCCGGCCCCGGATGCCGCCACACTGCTCGTTGACGTAGGTCACGAAGGTCTCGAACATCTCGGCCGGGTCGCCCACATCGGTGCCGAATCCGATGGCCGCGAAGTCCTCCAGCTTGGAGCGGATGTGGGTGATCTTGATCGTGTCGGCCTCTATGCCCTTGTCGGTCGCCACCCGGTCGGCTGCGGCGGGATGCGCATTGCAGAAGGCGTCGATCTGCATGAACGGATGGTCGCCGCGGTCCATGGAGGCCTGGTACTCGGCGAAGACGCCGCCTCGGGGGTCGTTGTAGATGTTGGGCGGCGGCCCTTCCGGTTCGGCCGGCTCGGTGGTGGTGGTCTCCTCTTCGGATGCCTCGGGCTCCTCGTCGGCCTCGTCCGTGGTGGCCGGTGCCTCGGGCTCGTCGTCGGGTTCGGTGGTGGCCGGTGCCTCGGGCTCGTCGTCGGGTTCGGTGGTGGTGGTCTCCTCGGCGGGCGCCTCGCCGGAGTCGTCGGGCTCGTCGGCGTCAGGCTCGCTGACTGCGGGTGCCGCCGTCGTCGGAGCGGCCGTGCCTTCGTCGTCGTCGACGGACACCGACACCTCCCCGCCGCAAGCCGCGGCCACGAAGGCCAGACTGAGAACGATTGCAAGCGCAGAGCGCAATCTTGGGGACATGTGTGAATTCCTCCATCCCTCCGGGAAGACGTTCGGACGACGCCGGTATCAGGTCGAAGCGTCAGTCTCGCCCGGCCGGCCGGCGTGCACAAGTCAGGCTAATGGCCACGCATCGTGCTTCGGCCGCTACTGTCTCCGCCCGACCGCGCCCGCAAGGTCGGTCGGAGCCTCGCGAGGGGGAGCATGGCAGACCAGTCGCCCGAGATGAACGCCGGTGAGCCTTCGGTAGCCGACCTCGCCGGAGCGATCCTCGACGAGGAGGCCAAGCGCCGGGCTGAGCAGGCCGAACGCGACGCCGAGACCGTCCTGCCCGACGACCTGCTGCCCGGTGTGGGTGATGAGCCCATGACCCTGCGGGAGGGGCTGCGGGTCGGGGGCACATCGATGCTCGTGATGATGTTCGTGCTCAACATGCTCGACGAACTGCCCCGGGCCGTCCGAGTGCTGGCACCCGACATTCAGGAGTCGCTCGACGTCAGCGACACCGTGCTCTTCGGGATTCTCAGCTTCGGCGGCGTCACGCTGGTTCTGGGCGCGGTTCCCATGGCCGCACTGGCCGACCGGGTCAAGCGGGTGGCCATTATCCCGGTAGCGTCCGCCTTCTGGGGCGTTACCGCTTTTTTGAGCGGCCTCATCGTCAACCCGTTCCAGCTGTTCCTCACCAACGCGGGGACCGGCCTCGGGCAGGCCTACCGGATCCCGGTGTCCAACTCCCTTCTGGTGGACACCTACCCGATCCAAGCCCGCAGCCGCATCTTCGCTCTGGAGGGCGTCGGCCGGCCCGTGGGCCAGCTTCTCGGTCCGCTGGCGGTCGGAGGAATCGCCGCTCTGGTGGGAGGAGAGGATCCGTGGCGGGCCGCCTTCTTCGCGGTGGCGGTCGCGCCGGTCGTGGTCGCGGTCGTCTCCGCGATCGTGCTGCGCGAGCCGCCCCGCGGACGCTTCGAGAAGCAGGCCGTCTTCGGGGACGAGCAGGTGGACGTGGAGGAGCTGCCGGTGTCGATCGGCACCGCCTTCGCCCGGCTCCGCAAGATCAAGACCTTCTACTACCTGACCACCGGTGTGGGCGTTCTCGGCTTCGCCCTCATCGCCATCCCCATCCAGTTCAACCTGCTGCTGGAGGACAAGTACGCCATGGGGCCCTTCCAGCGGGGCGTCGTCGAGTCGCTCATCTGGGTGGCCGCCCTCGTCGGCCTGCCCGTGGCCGGACGCCTGTTCGACCGGGGGTTCCGCCGCGACCCGTCGGCGATGATGCGGCTCTCGGGGATCCTCGTGATGGCTGCGGGCGTGACCTACGCGGTCGCCCTGCCCATCAAGATCCTGGGCGGACTGGTCCTAATGATCGCGGTGGCCCAGACCCTCATCTCGATGGCGTTCGTGGCCGTCCCGTCGGTGATCGCGGCGGTATCGCCCTACCGCATCCGGGCCCAGGCGTTCGCGCTGCTGCCGGTGTTCATCTTCCTGATGGGCGGCTTCTTCGGCGGGTTGATCGTGGGTCAGCTCTCCGACGCCTACAACGAGCGCACCGCCATGCTGGTGGCGGCCCCGCCGGCCGCTCTGATCGGGGGAGCTCTTATCGCCTACGGCAGCCGGTTCATCCGTCGCGACATCTCCCGGGCAGTAGAGGAACTGGTCGAGGAGCAGGAAGAGCAGCGACGCGCCGCCGCCGATCCCGCGTCGGTGCCCGCGCTTCAGGTCCACAACCTCGACTTCGCCTACGGCAGCGTGCAGGTGCTGTTCGACGTGTCCTTCGAGGTTGCCCGGGGCGAGGTGTTGGCCTTGCTCGGCACCAACGGCGCCGGCAAGTCCACCCTGCTGCGGGCGGTGAGCGGGCTGGGCATTCCCGACCGGGGCGTGGTGCGTCTCGGGGGGCGCACCATCACCTACGCCGACGCCGAGGACCGGTTCGCGGCCGGACTGGTCCAGCTCAGGGGCGGAGCCGGGGTCTTCGAGGAGCTCTCCGTGGCCGACAACCTCAGAGCCGCTGTGCTGGCGTCCGGGCTCGACGAACCGGAGATCAAGGCCCGCATGCAGCGGTCTCTGGAGACCTTCCCCGCCTTGGCGAACCGCAGGACGGCAGCGGCCCGGGAGCTGTCGGGCGGGCAGCAGCAGATGCTTGCCCTGGCCATGGCCCTCATGCACGAGCCCCAGGTGCTGCTCATCGACGAGCTCAGCCTGGGGCTGGCGCCGGTGGTGGTGCAGGAGCTGCTCGGAGTGGTTGAACGGCTGCGCGAGGGCGGCCAGACGATGGTGATCGTCGAGCAGTCGCTCAACGTCGCCCTGGCCTTCGCCGACCGGGCAATCTTCATGGAGAAAGGCCGCATCCGCTTCGAGGGGCCGGCCCAGGAACTGGCCGAGCGCGACGACCTGGCCCGGGCCGTGTTCCTGGGAGGCGAGGGCGGATGATCGAGTTCCTCGGCATCACCATCGGCCAGCAGTCCCTGGTGCTTGGCCTGGTGACCGGGCTCACCTACGCCGCCTTCGCGGCCGGGTTCGTTCTGATCTACCGCTCCACCGGCGTGCTCAACTTCGCTCACGGCGAGGTCGGGGCGTTCGGGGTGGCCCTGTTCGTGCTGCTGCTGGCCCAGTACAGCGTGAACTGGTGGCTGTCGTTCCTGCTGGCCCTGGCCGCCTGCGCCGCTATCGGCATGGCCATCGAGCTGATCGTGATCCGGCGACTGTTCAACTCGCCCCGTCTGGTGGTGTTGATCGCCACCATCGGCGTGGGCCAGATCGTTCTGTTCGCGAAGTTCAGGCTGCCCAGCGTGGCCGCCCCGGGGCCGATCTCGCCGCCGTTCAAGGCGACGTGGACGCCAACCGACCACATCCGCCTCCAGGCCCGCGAGATCGTGGTGCTGGTGGTGGTTCCGGTACTGATCGCCGCGCTGGCCTGGTTCATCGCCCGCACCCGCTTCGGGCTGGCCGTGCGAGCCTCGGCCTCCAACGCCGACACGGCCCGGGTCTACGGCACGTCGCCCCGCCGGACCTCGACGATCGTGTGGTCCATCTCGGGCGCGTTCGCAGCGGCCACCGCCATCTTCCTGGCCCCGCTGCAAGGCATCAACTCGGCCCAGGCCGGCACTGCGGCCTTAGCCGAGCCGCTGCTGCTGAGAGTCCTGGTGGTGTCGCTACTGGCCCGCATGCGCTCGCTTCCCGGGACGCTGATCGGCGGGGTCGGCGTGGGCGTGGCCGAGCAGCTGATCCGGACCAACGTCGATTCGGCCAACCGCTCCGTCGTCGACGTCTACCTGTTCCTGGCTGTGCTGGTGGTTGTGCTGCTGGTGGTCCGCAACACCGGCGAGCAGGAGTCGTGGTCCCTCGCCCCCCGGATCAAGGCCATCCCCAGCCGCTTGGAGTCGGTCTGGTGGGTCCGCAGGCTCAATGCCATCGGGTTCGCGGCGCTGTTCGGGTTCTTCGTGCTGCTGGGTCTAACCCTCTCCACGGCCAGCTCGCTGTTCACCTGGACGAGCATCCTGCTGTTCGCCATGGTGGCGCTTTCTATGACGGTGCTCACCGGCTGGGCCGGTCAGCTCTCGCTCGGCCAGTACGCCTTCGTGGGGCTAGGGGGGCTGACGGTGCTGGGCCTGACGCAGGGCAATGACATCCCCATTCCCTTCAACCTGTTCAACCTGGCCATCAGGCTGCCATGGGCCTGGGCCATGGTGGCCGCCACCGTCGTCGGGGTGGTTACCGCGGTGGTTGTCGGCCTGCCCGCGCTGCGGGTGAGGGGCCTGTTCCTGGCCGTCACCACCCTCGCGTTCGCGGTGGCCTCGGCGACGTGGCTGTTCAATCAGGAGTTCTTCACCGGCGGCACGTCCTACCCGCGCCCGGCTGAGAAGCCGATACTCGATCTCGGCCCGATCTACATCGACTTCGGCGCCTCTCGGAAGAACTACTACTTCCTGTGCCTGGTCTCGCTGGCGGTGGTGGCCGCGGTGGTGGCCCGGCTGCGCCGCACCGGGATCGGGCGGTCATGGATCGCGGTGCGCGACAACGAGGAGATGGCGGCAGCGTCGACCGTGTCGCCCACCCGCATGAAGCTGGTCGCCTTCGGCGTCGCCGGCGGCATCGCGGCCTATTCGGGCGGGCTGCTGGTGACGCTGGTGCCCTCGTTGCAGCCCGTGTCGCTGTTCCGGGCCGGCGAGTCGATCGTGGTGGTGGCCACCGCAATCATCGGCGGCCTCGGCTCGGTGGCCGGGCCCATCCTGGGAGCGCTGTGGGTCCGGGGCATCCCCCAGGCCATCCCTGAAGAACTCGACGACTTGGTCCGGCTTCTGACCAGCAGCATCGGCCTGCTGGTGCTGCTGATGTACTTCCCCGGCGGCCTGCTGCAGATCATCTACAGCATCCGCGACAAACTGCTCGAGCGCGCCGACCGGCGGATGGCGGAACGGGAGGCGGCCACCGAGGTCGAGCCCTCGCCCGTCGAGGTAACGCCGGAGACACCTGAGACCGCGCCCGAGCGGCGCCGGCCTCGCCCGCTGGTGACGGCACGTCCCGCTGCAGCCGCGGACCGTGCGGGCCCGGCACTGCAGACCCGGGACGTGTCGGTGCGCTTCGGGGGCAACGTCGCGGTTGACCATGTGTCGGTGCATGTCGATCACGGCGAGCTGGTGGGCCTCATCGGCACCAACGGTGCGGGGAAGTCGACGCTGCTCAACGCCATCAGCGGGTTCGTCCCGGCCCAGGGTCGGGTCTCCGTTCTCGGAACCGACGTCACCGGGCGGCGGGCTCCCGGCCGCCACGCGCTCGGCCTCGGACGGGGCTTCCAGGGGGCCCGCATCTATCCGGGCCTCACCGTCCGGGAGTCGTTGATGGTCGCCCTCGAGGCCCGCTCTCGCTCGTACCTGGTGCCGTCGATGACCGCCCTGCCGCCGTCGCCGGGCCAGGAGCGGGCCAAGCGGGCCGAAGCCGACGAGATCATCGCCTACATGGGCCTGAAGCGATACGCCGACCACTTCGTGGCCACGCTCTCCACCGGCACCCGCAGAATCGTGGAGCTTTCCAGCCTGCTGGCCGTCAACGCCAGGGTGCTGCTGCTCGACGAGCCCACCGGCGGGGTGGCCCAGCGGGAGGCCGAAGCGTTCGGCCCGCTAATCAAACAGGTTCAGGCCGAACTCGACGCCGCGGTGATCGTCATCGAGCACGACATGCCGCTGGTCATGGGCATCAGCGATCGGGTGTACTGCCTGGAGGCGGGCGCGGTAATCGCCGAGGGCACGCCCGAGCAGGTCCGCCAGGACTCGCTGGTGATCGCCAGCTACCTGGGCACGTCCGACAGCGCGATCGGCCGCTCCGGCCCCGCCGGGTCCTAGCCCGGCACCGGCGCCGTCCGGCCCCGGTCGCCGCCTCCACGACGGCCGGCGGGCGGCATGAGAGACTTGGTTGCGGATGGTGCGATTCGCAGGGGTGCTGGCCCAGTCCGAGACCGAGGCGCTGCTGGAGGACGCGCTGACGCACGCCGAGTGGATCCAGGCCGGCATCGTCCTGGTCACCACGCTGATCCTGGCCGTGGCGGTGTCGAAGCTCCTGCGCAGGGCCGTGGCGCGCGGCATCGGGCACGGCTTCGCGGCCATCCTGACTTCGAGGTTCCTGGGCTACGCGGTGTTCATCGTGGGCCTGTCGTACGCGCTGACCGTGCTCGGCGTGAGAGTGGGGCCGCTGCTGGGCGCCCTCGGTCTCGGCGGCCTGGTGCTGGCCCTAGCCCTGCAGGGAGTGGTCGGCAACTTCGTTTCCTCGCTGATCCTGCAGACCCGCAGACCGTACACGGTGGGCGACACGGTGGAGTTGGACGGCCACCTTGGCGTGGTGGAGGACATCGACTCCCGCACGACCCAGATCAGGGGCCTCGACGGCACCCACATCCGCATCCCCAACGCCAACGTGGCCGGCGCCACCATCGTCAACCTGACCCGCGAGCCGGTGCGGCGCAGCTCGCTCGCCGTCGGCGTGGCCTACGACACCGACCTACAGCAGGCCACCGATGCGATATACGCCGCTCTTGAGCGGGTGCCCCGAGTGGCGGCTGAGCCCGAGCCGGCCGTGAACCTCGACGGTTTCGGCGATTCCAGCATCGGCTTCAACGTGCTCTACTGGCACGCCAGCGACGTGCCTACCGAACTCGCCGCCCGCCATGACCTGGTGCTGGCCATCCACCGCGAGTTCGCGGCCTGTTCCATCACCATCGCCTTCCCCCAGGTGACTGTCTGGAGCGGCCAGCACCGCCCGGACCGGCTCTACGGGGGCGAGGTTGGCGAGGTGCGGGCTCCGTACCCCGGCCTCGACCAGCCCGAGGCCGGGCAGGAGCGCCGCGGACCGCAGTGGCGCCTGCCGAGCCGCCGCCGCCCCGATTCCGAGCCCTGATTCGCTGATCGTGCCGCTCGCCAGCGCCCCGGTCGCCGGCAACCCGCTAGCCGGCGAGGGCCCGGACCACCAGCGTCACCCCTGAGGCTGCCAGCAGGGCCAGCACAGCCCGGTCGAACTGGGAGCCCGATAGCCGGTCCCGCAGGTGCTCACCGATGGGCAGCATGGCCAGCACCGGCACGAAACCCACCGCCGCCGCTATTAGCCGGTCTTCGTTGTAGGCGCCGATCGACGCCAGGGTGGAGATCTGCGCAAAACCGGTGATCAGGAACAGCACCGACAGCGACAGGATGTAGGCGTCTCGTGACAGCCGGTAGGCGTAGAACCACGAGCCGATGATCGGCCCGGACACGCCGACCGCTCCCTGCATCACTCCGGAGGCCAGGCCTACCGCGGGCGAGGCCCGCCGACCGGCCTCCGGCGACACCACGACGTCCCCGAACCACAGCGATCGCACCACGAACGCCAGCACGCAGACCGCGAGCGCTATCAGCAACGGCCTCTCGGGCAACGACACCAGAACGAAGGTGCCCGCCACCGCCCCCAGCGACGATGTCGCCGTCAGCATGAATACGTCGCGGGTCTCCGAGAGGGCGTGGCGGGTGCGCCAGCCGACCAGGACATTGGCCGCGGCGTTGGGCAGGGTAACCACCGCCACCGCGGTCTCGATGCCGGTCAGCGGCGCCAGGATCGGGATGGCGATGAGCGGGTAGCCGAGCCCGGTGGCGCTCTTGGCCAGCATGGCCAAGGCAGAGGCCACACCGACCACGATCAACTCAGCGGTGCTCACTCCTCGGGCTCGGCTCCGGTCTCGACGGAGTCGAGCCACCGGCTCCGCTGGTCCTCCAGCCACTCGGGGAAGTCGATCTCGGGGTCGGGCAGTGGCGTCACGCCCCGCTCCGAGCAGGCCTCGACGAACGGGGCCGGGTCGTCGCTCCAGCTGCGGGGGTCGCCCAGCATCACCTCGAACAGGGCACAGCCGGCGTCACCGGCCACCAGAGGCCCGAATTGCTCGCCCGCGGGGAGCTCGATGTGGGTGCCGGCGCCGCACACCTCGTCGCCCACCAGGATCTCACCCTCAAGCACGAACACCACGTGCGGCGAGCGATGGCCGTGGCGCCGCACCACCATTCCGGGGTCGTAGCGGGCGTACAGCGAGAGGTAGGCAGGGTCCGCCCGGAAGGCGAACCACTTCTCCCACACCGACGACTCGCTGCCATCGGCGTTGCGTTGCGCCTTGACCCGCTGCCACGGCATGTCGTCATCGGCCAGCCGGCGGATGACCGGGCCGCCTGTCATCACGTTGACCAGTCCGCGCCGGCTTGATGCAGGCCCCAGAGCTCGACTATGCGTCCACCCTCCACCCGGTACTGCGCCAGCCAGGCCAGCGACATCGGGGCCGCAGTCGCCAGGCTCACTCCTCGCACCGTGAGACGCACCCACACGGTGGCGCCCTCGGTGGTGATGGCGTCGAAGCTCAGCTCGCAGGCCCGCACCGCCTCGAAGGCACTGGCCAGGCGCTGGCGCAACTGCGGTCGGGTGAGCGTCTCGGTGCCGTCGGGCCCATGGCGCACGATCGGCTCCGACACCAGGCCCTCCAGCGCGTCGAGGTCGCGCTCGAGCCAGATCCTCTCCCAGTAGCGGCGCACCACCGACTCAGCGTCGGACATGTGATCTTGGCCGGCGTCATCGGCCATAGTCGCCTCCTCGTGTCTCGATGTTCACAGTGTTGTCTCTTCGGGGAGCCCGCGCGGCTGCGCGAGGCGCGCCGCCGCCATGACCAGCAGCACCAGTATCCCCAGGCCGACGAGCGTGGCCCTGATCCCGACCGCGTCGGCGATGATGCCGATGGGCAGCGCCGCGATGGCGAAGCCCGAGAAGCTCAGCATCAGCAGGCTCTGGACCCGGCCGTGGTACTCGACCGGCGTCATGGTGAGCAGCAGGGAGTTGTTCAGGGCCTGGAAGACGCTCGAGGTGGCACCCACCACCGCCATGACCGCCAGAGCGGCGTAGAGGGTCGGCATCACCGCGAACACCACTAGCGAGACGCCGAAGGCGACGGCGCTGCGGGTCTGGAACGGGCGCAGCCTCCGCCGCTGGAGGTTGGCCAGCGAGAGGGAGCCGATAACCGCTCCGACGGCGGCCGACGCGTTGAGGAAGCCGAACCCGGTCGACCCGCTGTCATGGACCTGCTCGGCCACCACCGGCAGAAACGCCATGTGGGGAAACCCGACCAGGACCACGCCGAACGACACCGCCAGCAGGTGCATCAGGTCCGGGCGGGAGCGCACGAACCGGAGTCCGTCGACGATGTCGCCCAGCGCGCTGCGCCCGGACCGGCTGGCCGGTGTGCCCGAAGGCAGGCCGATCAGCAGGATCACGCTGAGGGCTCCGAGAACGCCGGCCGCGAAGAACACTCCGGCCAGCCCGAACAGCGCCACGCCTATCAGGGCCCCTGCCGCGGCGGGGCCGACCACCCGGGCCATCTGCACGGTCGACATCGACAGGAAGATGGCGTTGGTGATGCTCTCGCGTCCGACGATCTCGGAAATGAACGAGAGCCGGGCCGGGGCCAGGATCGAGATGACCGCGCCCTGCACGACGCTGGCCGCGATCAGCATCCAGTAGCTCGCGGTGCCGGTGGCGACGGCTACACCCAGCCATACCGGGGTGGCCGCCTGGAGGAGTCCGGCGAGGATGAGCACCTTGCGCTTGGGGAACCGGTCCGAGATCATTCCCCCGTAGGGGACGGCGACGATGCTGCAGGCGCCGAAGGCCAGCATCACCCCGCCCAGACCGGTGTTGCTGCCGGTGAGCTCGAAGGCGAGCCATGCCCGGGCGATGCCCGCAACCTGCATAGTGAGGAAGGTGAACAGGCCTCCGACGAAGAGCTTGCGGAAGGCGGGGTTGTGAAGCGCTGCGAATCGCCCGGACTCGTCGGCGGGTCTCGCTTTGCGCATCTGCCAGCGTACCCACGAGCCGTGTTCGGCTACGCGGAGCCCGGGACCGGGCGAAGCAGGGTCCGTTGATGTAATGTCCGCAGCCCGCGTGGGTCTCACGCGCACCGCAACCATTGGGGGTGCAAGATGCTGCCGGCCCGATTCGACTATGTAGCGGCCTCCTCGGTCGAGGAGGCCATCGCGGCCAAGGCGGAGGGAGGTGACGAAGCCCGGATCCTGGCTGGCGGGCAGAGCCTTCTGCCGATGATGAAGCTCCGGTTCGCGACCCCGTCGAAGCTGGTCGACATCAACCGGATCGACGGGCTCGACGCGATCAGGAGCCACAACGGCCACTGGCATGTGGGCGCGCTGGTCCGCCACGCCGACATCGCCGCCTCGGGCGCGGTCTCTGGCGCGGTCGCCTCGGCCGCTCCGTGGATTGCCGATCCGCTGGTCCGCAACCTGGGCACGATGTGCGGGTCGGTGGCCCACTGCGACCCGGAGGGCGACTGGAACTCGGTCCTGCTGGCCACGGGCGCCGAGGTCGTCGCCCAGGGGCCGTCCGGCCGGCGGACCATCGCCATCGGCGATTTCGTGCAGGACTTCTTCACCAACTCCCTCGCGGAGGACGAGATGGTGGTCGCCCTGCACATCCCGGTGCCGTCGGGCCGCTCCGGCGGCTCCTACCAGAAGCTCGAGCGCAAGGTCGGCGACTACGCCACCGTCGGCGTGGCCGCCCACCTCGAGCTGGCCGCCGACGGCACCATCAGCGCGGCGGGCGTGGCCATGACGTCAGTGGCGCCCATCAACCGCAAGGCCACCGACGCCGAGGCGCTGCTGGTGGGCAATGCACCGAGCGTCGAGCTGTTCGCCGAGGCGGGCGAGGCGGCCGCGGCCGCGGCCGATCCCCGAGACGACGTGAGAGGCTCGGCCCGATGGAAGCGCCGGGTGGTGGCCGCCTTCACCCGGAGGGCACTGACCGCCGCAGCCGAGCAGGCCCAGGCCTGAGAGGGGGAGACATGGAGATCACGATCAACATCAACGGAACCGATCACACCGCCGACGTGGAGCCTCGGTGGCTGCTCGTAGACCACATCCGAACCGGCGCCGGGCTGACCGGCACCCACATCGGCTGCGACACCACCAGTTGCGGCGTCTGCACCGTGCTGGTGGACGGCACGCCGGTCAAGTCGTGCACGATGCTGGCGGTGCAGGCCGACGGGCGGGAGGTCACCACCGTGGAGGGCCTCAAGTCCGCTGACGGGCTGCACCCGATCCAGCAGGCCTTCAGCGACGAGCACGGCCTGCAGTGCGGGTTCTGCACCCCGGCGATGATGCTGGTGGGCGCGGCCCTCATCGACGAGAACCCGGCGCCGTCCGACGACGAGGTCCGCTGGGCTATCTCGGGGAACCTGTGCCGGTGCACCGGCTACATGAACATCGTCAAGGCCATCCAGGCCGCCGCGGCGGCTGCGGCGTCGTCCAACGGCGACGGCTGAAAAGGAGCACGCAATGACTGACACAACGACGACGCCTCCCGAGATCGGCGGCGTCGGCCACAGCGTCAAGCGGGTGGAGGACGCCCGGCTCATCGAGGGCCAGGGCAACTTCCTCGACGACATCGCGCTGCCCGGGATGCTGCACATGGCGCTGGTGCGCTCGCCGGTGGCCCACGCCCGCATCAACGGCATCGACACCGACGCGGCCACCGCGGTGGACGGCGTGCTGGCCGTGGTGACCGGCGAGCTCATGGCCGCCCACGGGCTGGCGTGGATGCCGACCCTGTCGGGCGACACCCAGGCCGTGCTGGCCACCGACAAGGTCCGCTACCAGGGCCAGGAGGTGGCCGCGGTCATCGCCACCGACCCGTACGCGGCCGCCGACGGGGCCGAGTTGGTCGACGTGGACTACGAGATGCTCGACGCCATCACCACGCCCCAGCAGTCTCTGGCGGAGGGCGCGGCGCTGATCCGCGACGAGAAGGAGGGCCAGACCGACAACCTGGCCTACACCTGGGAGACCGGTGACGAGGCCGCCACCGACGCCGCCTTCGCCGGCGCGGACCGGGTGGTGTCGCTGACCACCCACTACCCGCGCTCGCACCCGTCGCCGCTGGAGACCTGCGGGATCGTGGCCGACGTCAACTCGGTGACCGGCCAGGCCACCATCTACATGACGTCGCAGGCGCCCCACGCCCACCGGACGCTGTTCGCGTTGGTGGCCGGGCTGCCCGAGCAGAACATCCGCATCATCAGCCCCGACATCGGCGGGGGCTTCGGCAACAAGGTGCCCATCTACCCGGGCTATGTGGTGGCCACCGCGGCCAGCCTGCTGATCGGCCAGCCGGTCAAGTGGGTGGAGACCCGCACCGGCAACCTGATCTCCACCGGGTTCGGTCGGGACTACTACATGACCGGCGAGCTGGCCCTCACCAACGAGGGCCGGATCCAGGCCATGCGGGTGGACATGCTGTCGGACCAGGGCGCCTTCTACTCCGACGCCCAGCCCACCCGCTACCGGGCCGGGCTGTTCCACGTGTGCACCGGCAGCTACGACTTCCCACACGCGCACATCAAGTGCCGGGGCGCCTTCACCAACAAGGCGCCGGGCGGGGTGGCCTACCGCTGCTCGTTCCGCATCACCGAGGCGTCGTACCTGATCGAGCGGCTGATGCAGACCGCGGCCGACGAGCTGGGCATCGACCCGGCCGAGCTGCGGCTGCGCAACTTCATCCAGCCCGAGCAGTTCCCCTACGAGACGGCCACCGGGTTCGTGTACGACTCCGGCGACTACCCGACCGCGCTGCGCAAGGCGCTCGACGCGGCCGGCTACGACGAGCTGCGGGCCGAGCAGGCCGCGGCCCGCGCCGAAGGCCGGCTGGTAGGGATCGGCATAGCCCACTTCACCGAGGCGGTAGGCGCGGGTCCGGCCCACACCTACGACATCGCCGGGCTGAAGATGATCGACTCGGCCGAGCTGCGGGTCCATCCCACCGGCAAGGCCATCCTCAAGCTCGGGGTGAAGACCCAGGGCCAGGGCCATGAGACGACCTTCGCCCAGATCGTGGCCGAGGAGACCGGCATCCCGGCCACCGATATCAAGGTGATCCACGGCGACACCGACGACACCCCCTACGGGCTCGGCACCTACGCGTCGCGTTCCACGCCGGTCGGCGGGGCGGCCACCGCGATGGTGGCCCGCAAGATCGCCGACAAGGCCCGCCACATTGCCGCCCACCTGCTGGAGGCCGCGCCCGAGGACATCGAGCGCGACGCCGACAAGTTCCACGTGGCCGGCTCGCCTGATCAGGCGGTGAGCATCCAGGACGCCGCCTTCGCGGCCTACACCAACCTGCCTGAGGGCATGGAGTACGGCCTCGAGGACGTCACCTACTACAACCCGCCCAACCTCACGTTCCCGTACGGGTCGTACGTGGTGGTGGTGGACGTGGATCCCGAAACCGGGGTGTGGAAAGTGCGCCGCATGGTCGCCCTCGACGACTGCGGCGTGCGGATCAACCCCATGATCGTGGAGGGCCAGATCCACGGCGGCCTCACCGAGGGGTTCGCCATGTCGTCGATGCAGTGGATCACCTTCGACGACGACGGCAACTGCATCGGGTCCAACTTCATGGACTACCTAGTCCCCACCGCCTGGGAGACGCCCCGCTTCGAGCTGCTGGAGACGGTCACGCCGTCGCCGCACCACCCGATCGGAGCCAAGGGCGTCGGCGAGTCGGCCACCGTCGGCTCTCCCGCCGCCTTCGTGAACGCCGTTGTCGATGCGCTGGCCCACCTCGGGGTGCGCAACATCGACATGCCGGTGCTGCCCGACCGGGTCTGGGAGGCCATCGACTCAGCCGGCGGCTGACCTGGGCCCGGAGTCTGTGGGACCTTCGCCGTAGACTCGGATTCCTAGAGATCGGCGACCCCGGGGAGCCGCGGTGCCATGGACGTATCGGTGCTGGCCGAGGCGGTGGAGCTCACCACCCACCGGGTGCCGTACGTGCTGGCCACGGTCGTGTGGCGGCGGGGGCCCTCGTCAGGGCGGCAGGGCTCCAAGGCGGTCGTGCTGGCCGACGGAACGGTCCGCGGATGGCTGGGCGGTGCATGTGCCGAGCCCTCGGTGGTGCGTCACGCCCGCCAGTGCCTGGAGACCGGCGAGCCTGCCCTGCTCTTCCTGGGCCAGCCCGACGAGCTTGACGGGCGCTCACAGGTGGGGGTGCGTTCGGTAGCCATGGCCTGCGAGTCTGAGGGAGCGCTGGAGGTGTACCTGGAACCGCACCGGCCCGAGCCCCAAGTGGTCGTGGTGGGCCGGTCCCCGGCGGTGGACGCGCTGGCGGAGCTGGCCATCGCGGTCAACTGGCAGGCGACCGTTATCGACGATGGCGGCAACCCCGAGGAGCATGCCCGCCCGGAGATCGTCAGGACCAAGCTCGACCTGTCGGGCTTGGGGATCGACGGCGCCACTGCGGTGGTGGTGGCCACTCAGGGCCATTACGACGACCTAGCCTTGGAGGCGGCACTCGCCCATGACCCCGGCTACATCGGTCTGGTCGCCTCCGGGAAGCGCGCCGCGGCGGTCATCGACCATCTCGCCGACAGGGGAGTGGCCCGTTCGGACACAGACCGCGTGCACGCGCCGGCGGGGCTGGACCTGGGCGCCGTCGCCAACGCAGAGATAGCGGTCGCGGTCATGGCCGATCTTGTGGCCAGACGAGCCAGGGGCGAGCTGGTGGCCACCGGATCAGGCCCTACCCCGCTCCGGGCCGAGGCCACAGACCCGGTGTGCGGCATGACGGTGCTGGTCGACGATGCCAAGTACCACACCGTCCACGACGGCGCTGACTATTGGTTCTGCGCCCCCGGCTGCCTGCGGGCCTTCCGGGCAGACCCGCAGGCCTTTCTCGCCTCGACCTGAACCGCTGCCAGCCCTCAGACCCCGCTTGTTGTTGCGGCGAAGCAGCGGCCGGCATCCCTTGGTCGTCGTGGGCGGCCGTTAGCTTGACCCGGTGAGCGCGGAGCACACGGACGATCGGCGGCCGCTGGGGTGGCTGCTGGCGGGCGTCGGGATGCTGGCCGTCTCGACCGACTCGCTATGGGTGCGGGTGTCGGAGGTCGGCCCATTGGACGTGGCCTTCCTGGTGTCGTGCTGCGCGTTGGTGGTGCACTCCACCTTCGGGCGGTGGTTCGACCGGCGCCCGGCGTTGGAGTCGCTGCGGACCCACCGGTTGCCGCTCATGTGCGTGGGGGCGCTCGCCTCGGTGAGCCAGCTCGCCTTCATCACCTCCATCACCGAGACTCGGGTGGCCAACGTCGTGGCCATCGTGGCCGCCGCTCCCCTGATGGCCTCGCTGTGCGCCCGGCTGTTCCTGGGCGAGCCCATCACCCGGCGCGTGGCGGTGGCCATCACCCTGACCATGGCGGGCATCGGAGTGATCGTGTCGAGTTCGGTGGGCGAGCCGACGCTGAAGGGCGACCTCCTGGCGCTGGCGGCGGTGATGTGCTTCGCCGGCAACATGACCATCTGGCGGCGCTTCCCGGATCTGAGCCGCCGGGCCACTTTGTTCCTGAGCGCCGCCATTGTCGTGGCTATCACGAGCTTCGCGGCGTCTCCGCTCTCGCTCGACGCGCGTGCCTACCTGGCGATCGCGGCCATGGGACTGTGCTTCAACCCCTTGGGCCGCCTGGCCAACTCGAACGCCCTCCGCTACGCCCCGGTGTCGGAGGTCTCGCTGTTCGCGCCGACCGAGACGGTAGCCGGGACGGTGTGGGCCGCATTGTTCCTGTCGGAGTTGCCCGGCGTCAGCACGGTGGCCGGCGCGGTGGTGGTGCTGGCCGGCGTGTTCTACGGCACAGTCGCGGCCGGCCGTTCAAGACGGGAGAGGCCGGGTCCGGGCGGGATGATTCGTAGGCTGGCCCCGTGAGAGCCCTGGTCCAGCGGGTTACCGAAGCCCGGGTGCGGGTGGACGGTCAGGTCATCGGCGAGATCGGTCCGGGCTTGTGCTGCCTGGTCGGTGTCACCCACGGTGACGACCGGGACGCGGTGGTGAAGCTGGCTGCCAAATTGTGGAATCTGCGCATCTTCGCCGACGAGAAAGGCCACATGAACCGGCCAGTGGCCGACAACAGCGGCGAGCTGATGGTGGTAAGCCAGTTCACGCTGTACGGCGACACCCGCAAGGGCAGGCGCCCCTCGTTCATCGCGGCCGCCGCGCCGGATGAGGCCAACAAGTTGATCGACGAACTCGTCGCTGAGCTGCGCCGTCTGGGGGCCACCGTGGCCACCGGTTCGTTCGGGGCCAACATGGTGGTCGAGCTGACCAACGACGGCCCCGTCACCCTGATGCTCGAAGTCTGACCCGGCAAGCCGCCGCCCCTAGGATCGACGCCCGGCCCGAACCGAAGCCAGAGGTGCATCAGTGACGGAACGCAGCATTCACATCCGGACCTGCCCGCTGTGCGAGGCGATGTGCGGGCTGGAGGTGCACCACGCTGGCGGCGAGGTCAAGCTGATCCGTCCCAACCGCAACGACGTGTGGTCCAGGGGCTACATCTGCCCGAAGGGCACCACCCTGGGGCACCTTCACGCCGACCCCGACCGGCTCCGCGTGCCTCTGGTCCGCAACTCCTCGGGTGACTTCGTCGAGACGAGCTGGGACGGCGCGTTTGCGCGGTGCGCGGAGCTAATCGGCGGAGTGCGGGCCGAGCACGGAGTAGAGGCGATCACCGCATACGTGGGCAACCCGGCGGCCCACAACTACTCGATCAGCCGCTACGTGGGGCTGTTCATGGGCCTCGCCGGCCTGCCAGTGATCTACTCGGCCGGGACCGTGGACCAGTGGCCCAAGAACGTCGTGTGCCAGCTGATGTACGGCCAGGCCTGGCGCATCCCGGCGCCCGACATCGAGCGCACCGACTTCATGGTGGTGCAGGGGGCCAACCCCCATGCCAGCCAGGGCAGCCTGCTGGCCCACGCCGATGTGCCCGCCGCCCTGGATCGGGTCCGAGAGCGCGGCAAGGTGGTGGTCATCGACCCTCGCCGCACCGGGACGGTCAAGCACGCCGACCAGTGGCTGCCGGTGAGGCCCGGAACCGACGCCCTGCTGCAGCTGGCCGTGGTCAACGTGCTGTTCGCCGACGGCCTAGTCCGGCTCGGGCATCTGGCCGACCGGCTCAAGGGCGTCGAGGAGGTCCGCCGGATCTCGGCCGGATTCCCGCCCGAGCGGGTGGCCGGCGCCTGCGGGACCACACCGGAGGCAATCCGCACTCTTGCCCGCGAGTTCGCGGCCGCCGACCGGGCCGCCTGGTACGCCCGCATCGGTACCTGCAACCAGGAGTTCGGCACCCTGGCGTCGTGGCTGCCCGACGTGATCTGCGTTCTGACCGGCAACCTCGACTCGGTAGGCGGCCTGATGTGGGCCAAGCCGGTGGCCGTGCCCGCGGCCCAGCAGGACTGGGGCACGCCCAAGGGCTTCGGCCGCTGGCACAGCCGGGTGCGGGGCGCCCCGGAGGCGCTCGGACAGTTCCCGGTGTCGTGCCTGGCCGAGGAGATCGACACGCCCGGGCCCGGCCAGATCAAGGCCCTGGTGGTGATCTGCGGCAATCCGGTGATCTCGGCGCCCGACTCCGGCCGCCTCGACGCGGCCCTGCCCCAGCTCGACGCCATGATCTCGCTCGACAACGCCCTCAACGAGACGTCGCGCCACGCCGACGTGATCCTGCCGGGTCTGTCCGCGCTGGAGCAGCCCCACTGCGACGAGCTGCTGTGGGGGTGGGCCACCCGCTCCGCGGCCAAGTGGTCGCCGCCGCTGTTCCCGCCCGCCGACGGCCGGCCCCACGAGTGGGAGATCCTGCTCCGCCTGGGTGCCGTCTGCGCCGGGATCCCGCCCGACACGGACGCGGCCGCCATCGACGACGGCTACTTCTCGAACATGGCCGCCCTCTCGGGCGCCGACCCTGAGACGGCGCTGGCCGCCGCGCCCGAGCCGGGACCGGATCGCCTGTACGACCTGTCGATCCGGATGGGCCCCTGGGGCGACCGCTACGGCGAGAACCCCGGCGGGCTCACGCTGGCCAAGCTCAGAGCGCATCCCGACGGCATCGACTTCGGCCCCATGGTGCCCCGCATAGACGAGATCGTGCTGCACGACGACGGTAAGGTCGACCTGGCCCCTGACCACATCACCGCCGACATCGATCGCCTCGCCGCGCGGCTGGACCGCCCGGCCGAGCCGCTGGTGCTGACCAGCCGCCGCCACCTGCGCTCCAACAACTCGTGGATGCACAACGTCAGGGTGCTGGTCAGCGGCAAGGACCGCTGCACGCTGCTCATCCATCCCGACGATGCCGCCACCCGCGGCGTCACCGACGGGGCTATCGCCGTCGTCTCGTCCTCCAACGGCTCCATCGAGGTGCCCGCCGAGATCAGCGACGAGATGATGCCCGGAGTGGTGTCCCTGCCCCACGGCTGGGGCCACGACAAGCCCGGCACCCGCCTGTCGGTGGCCCGTGAGCATGCCGGCGTTAACAACAACCTGCTGGCTCCGCCCGACTTCGTGGACGTGCCCTCGGGGAACGCGGCCGTCAACGGCATCCCCGTCGAAGTCGCCCCCGCCTGAAGGATCGGTGAGCGTGCGCGAGTTCGATCGGGATTCGACCGTCGACGAGGTCCTGGACGGCGTCGACCTGTCCGGGCGCGTGTTCGTCGTGACCGGATCCTCGAGCGGGCTGGGTGAGGAGTCGGTCCGGGGGCTGGCGTCCCGCGGTGCCCACGTCGCCATGGCGGCCCGCGACACCGGGAGCAACGCAGAGGTCGCGCAGCGGATCCGCGCCGCTGTCCCGGACGCAGGCCTGTCTCTGCACCAACTGGACCTTGCCGACCTGTCCAGCGTGGCCCAATTCGCAGAGCACGCCGCCGGCGTGCTCGATCGCGTCGATGTCCTGATCAACAATGCCGGCGTCATGGCCTGTCCCGAGGGCCGCACCGCCGACGGGTTCGAGACGCAGTTCGGTACCAACCACCTCGGCCACTTCGCGTTGACCGTGCGGCTGATGCCCCTGCTGCGCGCGGCCCAGAACCCGAGGGTGGTGACCCTGTCGTCGGGCGGGCACCGCATATCCGATGTCGACCTCGATGATCCGAACTTCGAGACCACCCCTTACGACGCCTGGGTCGCCTACGGGCGGTCCAAGAGCGCCAACGCCCACTTCGCGGCCGAACTCGCACGCCGGGCCGGCGACGGGTTGCTGTCGTTCTCGGTCCACCCGGGCGCCATCGTCACCCGTCTCGGCCGCCACCTGACGCCGGAGTTGACCGAGACACTGATGGCCCGGAGGCGAGCGAGCGCGGCGCGGCAGGGCGGAGGCTCCAGCGGCGGCATGCGGTTCAAGAGCGTCGAAGCGGGCGCGGCCACCCAAGTCTGGGCGGCCACCTCCGCCGACATCAGCGCCCACAACGGCGGGTACCTGGCCGATTGCGGGACCACGGCTCCCGGCCCCGGAGACCGGGGCTACGAGCCGTGGATCGACAACCCGGCCACGGCCGGACGGTTGTGGGAACTCAGCGAGAGCCTGGTCGGCCTCTCCCTCGCTGACTCCTGACCGCAGAAGCGGCGGGCTACCCTCCGGCCCATGAACGGCTCCCAACCCGCCGACGAGGCTCGCGCCGGACAGGACCGGCTGCCCATCGAGGGCATGACGGCCGTCGTCACCGGCGGAGCCAGCGGCATAGGCAAAGGCATCGTCAAGGCCTTGCTACGCCGGCGGGCGCGGGTGGTGATCGCCGACATCGAGGAGCCGGTTCTGGAGCGGGCGGTGGAGGAGTTGACGCCCCTGGGGCCGGTCGAGGGCGTACGAACCGACGTGAGCGACGAGCAGTCCGTCACCGCGCTGGCCGACCATATCTTCGACACCTACGGCGGCTGCAACCTGCTGTTCTGCAACGCGGGAGTCACCTCGGGCGGCGGAGGCAAGCCCTGGCAGCAGGAGCCCAACGACTGGCGCTGGTGCTTCGGCGTCAACGTCTTCGGCGTGGCCATCTGCACGTGGGCGTTCGTGCCCCGCATGATCGAGTCGGGCGAGCCAGGCCAGGTGATCGTCACATCATCGGGCGACGGCGGGTTCGCCCCAGTGCCGACCGCGTCGGTGTACGCGTCCTCGAAGGCGGCCGCCAGCTGCTTCACAGAGGCCCTCAACCACAACCTCATCAGCGAGGGCACCAACCTGCGGGCGTCGGTGTTCTACCCGTCGGGCGGAATGATGGACACCGGCCTGTTCAACGCCCAGCGCAACCGTCCCGAGCACCTGCAGCGGGTGGGGGAGGGCACGGGCCGAGGCAGCCTCACGTTCGAGCAGCTCAAGGAGATCGTGACTGAGATGCGCGGGCAGGAGCCGGAGGTGGCCGATCTCGACGAGCTCGGAGAGTTCGTGCTCGACGGCGTGGCCGAGCGCCGTTACATCATCTCCCGCGACCTCGACGGGACCGCCGAGCTGCTGCACTCTCGGGCTGAGGCCATCGGCCGGGCCGAGATGCCCCCCGGCCACAGCCTCGCCACCTGAGCTGAGCTTCAGTCGGCGCGGGGCCCGCCCCTGGTTCCGGGCCAGCGGGAGGCGCCGATGGTGTCGGCGTGGGGCCAGAAGGCGTCGGGGTCGAGTGGTCCGGCGTTGGTGATGCTGCGGGCCTTGGCCACATGGGTCACCAGCTGGGCCGACAGCTGCTCCCGGATCGGAAGGTAACGGGCGATCGGGTCCCACGGGCTGTCAAGCAGCTTCAGCTCGCCGTCGATGCTCTCGACGTGCCTCTGCTCGAAGGTGGTGGCCACGTCCACCACATGGGGCGGGAAGTCGTAGGAGCGGTCGGCCCCGCCGATGGCCCGCGAGTACTTGATCCACCACTCGTGATCGCTCACGTCGCCCGGCGTCACGTCGGCCGGCCCGGTCACGTCGCCGCTGAACTCCACGAAGGTGTAGCCCTGATGGGTGGCCCGGGCGGCCACATGGTCGCCGAGGCGGTAGTAGTCGATGTCGCACAGGAACTTGGGTTGGCCGTTGGTCTCGTGGCTGATGGACACCGCCGCTTCCTGGTCGATGCCCATGCCCAGGTTGTATAGGCCCTCGGTGCCCTGCCACGACGTCGGCACCTTCACACTGATGCCGTACTCCGGCTCGCCGAGGATGGGCACGCAGTAGACGCCCACGGTCACCACCGGCTCGCCCGGAACCAGTCCGGGCGGCACGAGCTGCGCCACCCCGGCCGGGTCGGTTCGATAGGTCACAACCAGCTTCGGCCATCCGGCCACCTCGCCGGGACGGCTCATCGGAGTCTCGGTCACGCTGCCTCCTGTCCTTGCCGGACCGGCTCAGCGTATTGGAGCCGAGCGCTCCCGGGCAGACTGTGGGGGCCGCGACCCAGGAGCAGCCCATGGCCATCGACTTCACGCTGTCCGAAGAGCTCGAGGACATCAGGGCCCGGGTCCGCTCGTTCATTGACGATGTCGTCAAGCCGGCCGAGGGCCGCATCGGGGGCCGCGACGGCGGTGAGCCCCTCACCGGCGGCGACCGGGTGAGCGTGCTGATCGACCTGCGCAAGCAGGCTCGGACCGCCGGACTGTGGCTGCCGCACATGCCGTCCGAGTGGGGAGGCATGGGCCTCGGACATGTGGCGCTGGCGATGGTGCAGGCCGAGGCGGCCAAGTCCTACTACGGACCCTGGGTGCTCAACTGCCAGGCCCCCGACGAGGGCAACATGCACACCCTGCTGCACTGGGCCACGCCCGAGCAGGCCGAGAAGTACCTGCGCCCGCTGTGCGAGGGCAAGGCGTGGTCGTGCTTCGCCATGACCGAGCCGGAGGTGGCCGGCTCGGACCCGACCCTGATCCAGACCCGGGCCTACCCCGACGGCGACGAGTGGGTGATCAACGGGCACAAGTGGTTCATCTCCAACGCCCACCGGGCCAACTTCGCCATCCTTGTGTGCCGCACCGAGGACGATCCCGACATCCCCCAGGCCGCCAACAGCGCCTTCATCATCGACCTGCCCCATGAGGGATGGACCGAGGTGCGCCAGATCGAGACCATGCACGGCAGCACCGGCCACAGCGAGATCCTCATCGAGGACCTCCGGGTCCACAACGACCAGATGCTCGGCGGGCGGGGCCAGGGCCATCTGCTGGGCCAGTACCGGCTGGGACCGGCCCGGCTGGCCCACTGCATGCGGTGGATCGCCCAGGCCGAGACCGCGCTGGACATGATGGTCGATCGCTCCCTCAACCGCTTCTCGCACGGCTCGCTGCTGGCCGAGAAGCAGGGGATCCAGTGGATGATCGCCGACTCGGCCATGGAGCTGTACCAGGCCAAGCTGATGGTGCTGCACGCCGCCCACAAGATCGACCGGGGCGATGACTTCAAGTCGGAGGTGTCGATGGCCAAGCACTTCGTGGCCAACATGCTCAACCGGGTCGTCGACCGCTCGATCCAGGTCCACGGAGCCCTCGGCTACTCCACCGACACCCCGCTGGCCCACATGTTCCAGCACGCCCGCTGGGCCCGCTTCGCCGACGGCGCCGACGAGGTCCATCAGATGCGCATCGCCCAGCGCACCATCGCCGCCTACACCGACGAGGGCACCACCCGGCGGGCCACCGGCAACCTGCCTATCTGAGCGCGCCCGACCTTGCGAGGAGGGTCTCGATGACCAACGGCCACGACCCACTGTTCGATCTTGAGGGCAAGGTCGTGGCGATCACCGGAGGCTCCCGCGGTCTGGGCCGTGAGATGGCGTCGGCCTTCGCCCACCGCGGGGCGCGTGTGGCCATCGCCAGCCGCAAGCAGGACGCATGCGAGGCCGCCGCGAACGAGATTTCGGCGGCGTCGGGCTCCGAGGTCATCGGCCTGGGCCTGCATGCGGGGCGGTGGGACCAGTGCGAGCCATTCGTCGAGGAGGTCACCGAACGGCTCGGCCCAATCGACGTGCTGGTGAACAATGCAGGCAGCTCGCCGCTGTACCCCTCGCTGGTTGAGGTCTCCGAGCGTCTCTTCGACAGCGTGATCGGCCTGAACCTCAAGGGCCCGTTCCGGCTGTGCGCGCTGGTGGCCGAGCAGATGCTGGCCCGCGACGCGGAGGGCAGCATCATCAACGTGTCAAGCATCGCCGCGGTGCAGCCCAGCGCCGTCGAGGTGCCCTACGGGATGGCCAAGGCGGGACTCAACAATCTGACCGTCGCCCTGGCCCACATGCTCGGGCCCAAGATCCGCGTCAACTGCATCATGCCGGGACCGTTCCTGACCGACATCTCCAAGGCGTGGGACCTCGAGGACTTCGCTAAGACGGCCCGGCAGCGCATACCGATGGGCCGGGGCGGTCGTCCCGACGAGATCGTCGGCACTGCTCTCTACCTGGCCTCCTCGGCCTCCAGCTACACCACGGGCGCGGTCATCAAGGTCGACGGCGGCCTGGCCTGGCCCCCGGCCTGAAAGCGTCGGGTCGACCTATCCTGCGGTCGTGACCCAGGAACCGGCCGCGGGCGACGAAGCAGGGCTCGCCGGCGCGGCGGCGACCGGTGCGGCACCCAGCGATGCCGAGGTGCGGGACAAGCTCCCCGACGACCTCGACGCGTCCGGATACGTAGGCCCGTACCTGTTCCCGAACAACAACAGGCGCCGCATCGCTGGAGTGCTCTACCTGCTGATCGGAGCAGCCGCCATCGTGGTGCCATTGGCCGCCGATTCCGACGCCGTGCTCGTCAACGGCGGCTTCATCGCCGGCGGGATCGGCCTGATCCTCTTCGGCCTCTACTGCCTACAAGCGGGCTGGAACCTGGCCGTCGACGAGAACGACGCGCTGGTCTCGGCCACCCGGGAGGTCGGCTTCCCGGTAGGCCACGCGTCGGCACAGCTCGCCTGGCGGGGCCTGCGCAGCCGCCCGACGTGGCGCATCCTGCTGTACTCTAACGAGCCGTCGCCGTCGAGCCGGGGACTCGTGCTGGTCGACGGGGTGGACGGCGCGGTAGTGGGGTGCTTCGTAGAGGACAACCCCGAGGACTGGACCGGCCTCGAAGCCTGAGTGCCCCGCCGGCACCGCGACCACCCAGGCGAGCGATGCGGGTGTTCGACTTGCGAGCGAGTAGGGCGAAGCCCGTGCGAGCAAGCGGACGCCCGCAGCGCCCGCCGGGGCAAGCTGCACCAAGCTGGTAGCGTTCAGCCACAGCCGACCCGGAGCAGGTGAATGTTCGACGGAAACTGGCGCGAGGCAGTCGACCGAGGGCTCACACCGATAGGCGTGTCGCTGCGCCGCACCGGCGTGACCGCCGACATGGTGACCATCACCGGCATTGTGATGGCCACCGGCGCGGCCGTCGCCATCGCGACCGGCCACCTGCGGCTGGGATTCCTGCTGCTGGTCCTGACCGGCATTCCCGACGCCCTCGACGGTGCGGTGGCCAAGGCCTCAGGCACGTCCTCGCAGCGGGGCGCGTTCTTCGACTCGGTGTCGGACCGCCTCACCGACGCGCTGCTCTTCGGCGGCCTGGCCTGGTACCTGTCGGACACCGAGCCGGGCCACATCATGATGCTGCCGGTGGCGGTGATGAGCCTCGCCATGCTGGTCTCCTACCAGCGGGCCAAGGCGGAGTCGCTCGGCTACAACGCCAAGGGCGGCATCATGGAGCGGGCCGAGCGATTCATCGTGCTCGGCTTCGGCCTGCTATTCAGCGAGCTGCTCATCTGGACCCTCTGGCTGATGCTCGTACTAACCGCGGTCACCGCGGTTCAGCGTTTCATCAAGGTCTGGAGGCAGGCGTCGGAGGATCGGCCGGTTCGCTCGCGCTCACGCCGCCGGTTCCGCCGGTCGAGGGGGACCAGGGCCAGCAGGCGAGGGGTCGACACCGCCTGGCGGGCCCGGATGCGCAGCCGCCCGCCGACCGACGCTGGCTGATTCGCCATGCCGTCAGTGTCGGCCTACCGGGCCGGCGAGTTCTTCGCCCGCCGCGCCCCGTCAGCCGTAGCCAGGAGCGGGGCGCTGGGCGCTGCGCTGGCAGCCGCGGCCGTGAGCGGTGACAAGCGGCTGCTGGTCCGGCGCAACCTGGAGAGGGCCCTGGACCGTCCGATGGGACGGGCCGAGGCCGCCCGCCGGGTGACTGCCGTCTTCGACTGGTACGCCCGGTACTACCTGGAGAGCTTCAAGCTGCCGAGCATCGATCCGGCTGCCATCGACGCGGGGTTCGGCTACGAGGGGGTCGACGCCATCGAGCGCGCCGTCCGCTCCGGCACCGGACCGATCCTGGTCATGCCGCACCTGGGCACCTGGGAGTGGGCGGCATGGTGGCTTGCACTCATCCCCAAGGTGAAGGTGACGGCGGTGGTCGAGCCGCTCGAGCCTCCCGAGGTGTTCGAGTGGTTCACGTCCTTCCGCCGGCGGCTGGGCATGGACATCGTCCCCCTCGGGCCGGACGCGGGCGGGCGCCTGGTGGCCGCGATACGGCGTGGCGATGTCGTGTGCTTGCTGGCGGACCGGGATGTCGCCGGCAACGGCGTCGAGGTCGAGTTCTTCGGGGAGCGGACCCGGCTGCCGGCCGGTCCGGCTCTGCTGGCGCTGCGCACGGGCGCCCCCCTCATCCCCGCCGCGGTGTACTGGCGGGGGCCTGGACGCCACGCCGTCGCGGCACCCCCACTCGACACCCGGCGGCTCGGCGGCATCCGCGCCGACGTGTCCCGCGTCGTCCAGGCCTACGCCGCGGCCCTCGAGCAGCTGATCCGGGCCGCGCCCGAGCAGTGGCACTTGATGTCACCCAACTGGCCCAGCGACTACGCGGCGCTCGGACAACCCGTCCCGGACTGGCTGCGCAACATCTAGCCTCTCAAGGGTGCGGATAGGCATCATCTGCCCGTACAGCCTCACCCTGCCCGGCGGTGTGCAGATGCAGGTTCTCGGGCTGGCTCGGGCGCTCAGCCGCAGCGGGCATCCCACCCGGGTGCTCGGCCCCTGCGACGGCCCGCCGCCCGATCCCAACGTGACCCCCCTCGGGAACAGCCTGCCCGCGATCGCCAACGGCTCCATTGCCCCGGTGGCGCCCGACCCGTCGTGCCAGTTGCGGGCCATTCGAGCCATGCGGGACGAGTCCTTCGACGTCATCCATCTCCACGAACCCCTGGCGCCGGGCCCGACCATGACCGCTCTGCTGGTGAGGTCCGCGCCCCTGCTCGGGACCTTCCATCTCGCCGGCGGCTCGCTCGCCTACGACCTGCTCCCCCGAGCCACCCGCTTCCTCGCCAACCGCCTCGACTTGAGGGTGGCGGTCTCGCCCGACGCCCGGGACACCGCCCGCGACGCGCTGGGCGGCAGCTACGAGCTGCTCTACAACGGTGTGGAGCTGGCCCCCTACCAGGCGGCCGAGCCGGCCTCCACCGACGGCCCGACCGTCCTGTTCATCGGCCGCCACGAGCCCCGCAAGGGTCTCGGCGTCCTTCTCGATGCGCTGGCACGGCTGCCGGAGACGGTAAGGCTGTGGGTTGCCGGTTCGGGTCCCGAGACGGGGGCCCTGCAGGCTCGCATGGCGGACGACCCTCGCATCGAGTGGCTGGGCACGATCACCGACAGCGAGAAGATCGCCCGGCTCAAAGGGGCCGACGTGTTCTGCGCTCCGTCGCTGAGAGGGGAGTCCTTCGGCATCGTACTGCTGGAGGCGATGGCCGCGGGCACCGCGGTGGTGGCCAGCGACCTTCCCGGTTACCGCAATGTGGCCCGACCGGACTTGGACGCGCTGCTGGTGCCGCCGGGTGACTCCCAGGCGCTGGCGGGCGCCATCGACCGGGCGCTCTCGAGTGCCTCCGAGTCGTCGCGGCTAGTCGAGGCCGGACACGTGAGAGCGGAGGCCTTCTCCATGTCCGGTCTCGCCGATCAGTATCTCCGGCGCTACGAGCGGATCGCGGTGTCGACCAGCACCGGACGGGGTTAGCGACGGTCGCGGGGATACGGTGGCAGCCCGGAACGTCCGCTACACCGCAGAGCGCCTTGAGGAATCACCCCGTAGCCGTCATCGCTCCCCCGGCCGCCATCGCTGCCCTCGTCTGCTGGGTGATCTGCTGGATCGCCGGCGTGGCGCCCCTCACGGCGGTCATTCCCTCGGTGGTTGGTGGTCTGGCCGTGGCCGCGACGCTGTGGGTGAAGGCACCCCAGTGGGCGCTGGCAGCTCTCGGAGCGCGGCCGCTGGCCCGCGGCGAGTACCCGCGGCTCGAGAACCTCGTCGATGGCCTTTGCACCACCCACGGATTCAACCGGCCGTCGCTGCATGTGGTGGAGACGCCGGCGATCAACGCGGCGTCGGCGGGTCGACGCGAGCTCGCTGCCCACCTGATCCTGACCCGCGGGGCACTGATGGAGCTCGACCGCTTGGAGTTGGAAGCGGTGGTGGCTCGCCAACTGTGCGAGATCCGACGTGGAGTGGCCATCGAGACGGCGCGGGCCAGTGTCGCCCGGATCCCCGGAATCGGAGCCCTCGCCGCCCACCTTTCCACCGGCGCCACCGGCGATGACCGGGTGACCGACATCGACATCGAGGCCGTCCGCCTAACCAGCTACCCGCCTGCCTTGGCCTCCGCCCTGTCGAAGGCTGAGGCTGCGGCCGACCTCAGGGCATCCGACGCGGCCGATCATCTCTGGCTTGCGGCGCCCCAGGGGGCTGGGCCCGCGGCTGGGACGCGGCCATCGATGGCTCAGCGGATCGACCTACTCGGCGAGATCTGATGGTCCCGCGGCTGCGTCCGCAGGCCGCAGGCAGCTTCGTCTCCAAGCGGGTGCCGACCCGTTTGAGACTCCCGCCGGCCCTGCTGGCCTCCCTTGCGGCGGCTGCGGCGGTCGCGCTGGCCGTCGCGTGTAGCGGCTCACCGAATGGGAGTGGCGATCCCGTCGAGCCCGGCGTGGCCCAGTTGCCGGGGGATCCGCCGCCCACGCCGGAGCCTGATCCCACCGCCCCTGCCGGTTCCACCGTTACCGGCGATGCTCCCGACGGCGACAGTCCGCACGATGTTCCCGATCCGGTCGGAACTGAGGAGGACGGCGTGGAGGGCAGCGCCGCAGCAGACGGTAACGGCAGCCTCGCGGCTGAGAGCGATGCCGTCGCGGGTTCCGGCGAGACGACCGAAGCCGGGAGCGCCGACGCCGGGGGTGACGAAGCCGGGGACGCCGAAGCTGATGACGGAGTCGCCGGGGGCGCGGAAGCCGGGAGTACCGAGTCCGACAGCGGAGCCGAGGTGGCGACAACCCCGGAGAGCGGTGAGACCATCGACATAGGAGTGCCGGAGACGGACCCCGACGCTCCGCGGGCTCCCCTCACCGGCGAGTTGACCACCGATCCGACCCTGGACCAGCGCCGAGCCTTGGCCGTGAAGGTGGGCAACAGCGGCCGGCGCTCCCGCCCCCAGGCGGGGCTCGCCGCGGCCGACATCGTCTACGAGACGCTGATCGAGGGGGGCGAGAGCAGGTTTTTGGCGGTGTTCCATTCGGAGATACCCAGTCGCGTCGGTCCGGTCCGCTCCGTGCGGACAAGCGACTTCGACCTCCTCGCCGACCTGTCGAGGCCCTACCTGGCGTCGTCCGGGGCGAACCCGACGGTCCTGTCGGAGACACGCCGGGCCGAGAGGGCAGGGACCATCGTCGACGTCGGAGGCATGAGGACCTTCGTGCCTTATTCCCGCGACCCTGCTCGTCGGTCCCCGCACAACCTCTACTTCCACAGCGAGAGCCTCACAGATTCGGACGGCGCTGCCCTCCGGGGCGGGCAGCTGGAGGCGCCGGTGGTGCCACTGCTCAACTACGGCACGTCCAACCCCGCTGGCATCGCCGGCGCGATAGGCGTCACCGTCACCTACCACCTGCCCACGAACAACGTCGTGTCGCATATTTGGGACCCTGCCGTGCGCGGATGGGTGCGGATCCAGGACGGCCGCCTGATGATGACCGAGACCGACTTCGGCCCGAAAGAGGTGGCCCCGGTCAATGTGGCTGTGGTGTGGATGACCCACCGGTACGCGCCCGCCGACCCGGAGTCCCCCCTCACCGTGTCGTTCGGCACCGGCGATGCGCTTGTGTTGACCGAGGGCGCGGTCCACGAGGCTGTCTGGGAGCGCACCGAGGACCGGGCCGGGATCCGGTTCGTCGATACCGCGGGAAATCCGCTGAGCTTCTCGCCCGGCCCGACATGGATCCTGATCGCCAACAGCAGCCGGCGCTTCCCGGTGACGGAGGCCAAGGTTCTCTACGCCTACAACGGGACCCGGATGCTGGCTGAGGCCAGGGAGGCCCACGAGGCGGCCATAATCCCCTAGGCGCCGGCATCGGGGCGCGCTCATCCGCTCGGCCTCTAGGCTTGACGCCATGTCCGCCCACACCGAGACCAGCGCGGCAGGCGCCGCTGCCGGACAGAACCGGCCGGCCACCGGCACCACCCTCGTGAAGCGGGGCCTGGCCGAGATGCTCAAAGGCGGCGTGATCATGGACGTCGTCACACCTGAGCAGGCCCGGATCGCCGAGGATGCCGGGGCGGTCTCGGTCATGGCGCTGGAGAGGGTGCCCGCCGACATCCGCGCCCACGGAGGCGTGTCGCGGATGTCCGATCCCGAGATGATCCAGGGTGTCCAGGCCGCGGTGAGCATCCCGGTGATGGCCAAGGCCAGGATCGGCCACTTCGGAGAGGCCCAGATCCTCCAGGCCCTCGGGGTCGACTACGTGGACGAGTCGGAGGTTCTCACCCCCGCCGATGAGGTCCATCACATCGATAAGTGGGCCTTCACGGTGCCGTTCGTGTGTGGAGCCACGAACCTGGGGGAGGCGCTCCGCCGGATCGGCGAGGGCGCCTGCATGATCCGGTCCAAGGGGGAGGCCGGCACCGGCAACATCGTCGAGGCGGTCCGCCACCTCCGCTCGATCACCGGCGACATCCGCAGGATCGCGGCCGCTGGCGACGAGGCCGAACTGTTCGAGTGGGCCAAGCAGTTGCGGGCGCCGTTGCCGCTGGTGCAGGAGATCGCCGATACCGGGGTTCTCCCGGTGCCGCTGTTCTGTGCGGGCGGCATCGCGACGCCGGCCGACGCCTCGCTGGTCATGCAACTGGGGGCGGAGGCGGTGTTCGTGGGGTCAGGGATCTTCAAGAGCTCCGACCCGCCCAAGATGGCGTCGGCCATAGTGGAGGCCGTCACCCACTTCCGCGACCCGGACATTCTCGCCAAGATCAGCGCAGGGCTGGGCAAGGCCATGGCCGGCCTCGAGACGGCCGCTCTCACCACCAAGATGGCAGAACGGGGTTGGTGAAGCCCCGCATCGGCGTACTCGCCCTGCAAGGGGGGTTCGCCGCGCACGGTGCCATCCTCGACAAGCTCGGTGCCCGCACCGACGAGGTCCGCACGCCCCGGCAGCTCGCCGAGGTCGACGCTCTGGTCATGCCCGGCGGGGAGTCCACCACCATGTCGATGCTGCTCGAGCGCTCCGAGCTGCTGGAGCCCCTCTCGGAGCGCCTCAACGCCGGGATGGCGGTTCTTGGAACGTGCGCCGGGATGATCCTGCTGGCCCGCGAGGTGGTGGACGGGCGGGCCGACCAGCACTCCCTGGGAATGGTGGACATAACCGTGCGGCGCAACGCCTACGGCACGCAGATCGAGAGTTTCGAGGCCGACATCGACGTGGACGGCCTGGAGTCGCCGTTCCATGCGGTGTTCATCCGGGCCCCGGTCGTGGAACGGGCCGGGCCGGGAGTGGAGGTGCTGGCCCGCCACGAGGAACGGCCGGTGCTGTGCCGGTCGGGCCGGGTGACGGTGGCCGCCTTCCATCCCGAGCTGTCCGGCGACGAGCGCCTGCACGCCCGATTCCTGGCTGACTTGTAGCATCCCGGGCCGCCAGAGGCCGAGCGGAGCGAGGCCGTGGCCCGAGCGGCCCGTGAGCGAAGCGAACAAGAGCGGGAAACCGCGGCCGTCACCGCACGCGCTTGGGTGGGTAACCTCCGGCGGGTGAGTGGGCACAGCAAGTGGGCGACCATCAAGCACCGCAAGGGCGCGGCCGACGCCAAGCGGGGCAAGCTGTTCGCCAAGCTGATCAAGCAGGTCGAGGTAGCCGCCCGGCAGGGCGGCGGGGACCCGGACGCCAACCCGACGCTGCGGACCATGTACCAGAAGGCCCGCGACAACTCGGTCCCGCTGGACACCATCGAACGGGCCGTGAAGCGGGGAACCGGCGAGCTCGATGGCGTCAGCTACGAGTCGGTCACCTACGAGGGGTACGCCCCCGGAGGGGTGGCGCTCTACATCGAGTGCCTCACCGACAACCGCAACCGCACCGGCAGCGAGGTCCGCAGCACGCTCACCCGCAACGGCGGCTCGCTGGCAGAGCCCGGCTCGGTCGCCTGGCAATTCGAGCGCAAGGGCCTCGTGCTCGTGCCGTCGGCCGAGGCCAGTGAGGACGACCTGATGATGGTCGTGCTCGACGCCGGGGCCGAGGACCTCGACGCCGAGGGCGACATGTGGCGGGTCACCACCGATCCCGGCGACCTCAACGCGGTCCGCGACGCCCTGGCCGAGGCCGAGATCTCCTTCGCCAGCGCCGATCTGACGATGCTGCCCAGCAGCACGGTGGCGGTGACCGAGCCCGGCACCGCCCGGTCGGTGCTGAAGCTGATGGACCTCATCGACGACCTCGACGACGTGCAGGACGTGCACAGCAACTTCGACATCGGCGACGACCTCATAGAGGAGCTGGCCGGCTAGACCAGAGGCCGAGCGGCCAGGCGAGCGAACCCGTCCATAAGAGCGAGGCCGTGGCCCGAGCGGCCCGTGAGCGAAGCGAACAAGAGCGGGAAACCAGGGTCCGAGCGCCATCCGCGGGGTCGGCGGAACTCTCCAATAGAGTCGCGCACATGTTCGTATTGGGCATCGACCCCGGGCTGTCGCGCTGCGGGTACGGCGCGGTGCGCCGGGGCCGCCGTCCGGTGGCCGAGGCGGCCGGCGTGCTGAGCACGCCCGCCGAGATGGACCGGGCATCCCGGCTGGCCGAGCTGCAGGCCGACGTCCGTTCGCTGATCGCTGAGCTGCGGCCCGATGTGGTGGCCGTGGAGCGGGTGCTGTTCCAGCGGAACGTGGCCACCGCCATGTCGGTGGGGCAGGCCGTGGGCGTGGTGATGGCGGAGTCGGCTACGGCCGGCTGCGAGGTGGTGGAGTACTCGCCCAACGAGGTCAAGGAGGCGGTCGCCGGCTGGGGCGGTGCCGACAAGCAGCAGATGGCCGAGATGGTCCGGGTCCTGCTGGGGCTCGGAGAGTTGCTGCGTCCGGCTGACGCCGCCGACGCGGTGGCGGTGGCGCTGTGCCACCTGGCCCGCATGGGTCCCTCCGCCGCGCCGCCGGACCGGCCCGGGCGGGCTGCGGTGGGGAGCGGCGCCCGATGATCGGGTCGTTGCGGGGCGTCCTCCTGTCCCGGTCGCCCGACGCCGAGCTGGTGGTGGAGGTGTCCGGGGTCGGCTACCGGGTGCAGGCCACGCCCAGGACCGCCGCGGCCGTGGGCGCGCCGGGCTCCGAGGTGTTCGTCCACACCAGCCACATCGTGCGCGAGGACGCCCAGACGCTGTACGGCTTCTCGACGCTGGACGAGCGGCGAACGTTCGAGGCGCTCATCGGCGCCCGCGGCGTGGGGCCGACCATGGCGCTGTCGATCCTCGCCGTCCACGATCCCGACGGGCTCCGCCGGGCCGTGGCCACCGACGACGTGGACATGCTGTGCCTGGTGCCGGGAGTGGGCCCCAAGACCGCGGTGCGAATGCTGGTCGAGCTCAAGTCGCGCCTCGACCTGCCCGAGATGGAGGCGCCCCCCGCGACCAACGGGTCCGCACCCGCCGCCCCTTACGACGATGCCCGCACCGATGTGCGGGCTGCCCTCGACGGGCTGGGCTACGGCACCGAGGAGATCAGGGCCGTCCTGGCCGACCTGCCCGCCGGCGACGACGCGGGCCTGCTGTTGCGCGAGGCGCTGCGGCGGCTGGCCGGTGTCGGCTGAGAGCGTGAGGGCGTAGGGTCGCCGCCATGTCCCGCTCCGAGATCCTGGCCCGGCCGCCCGGCGATGGTGCCGCGGTCGAGCCCGGCCCGCCGGAGGCCGCCGACCGCGAGCTGATGTCGCCGGACCGGCTGCCCTCCGACCGCCTCGGCGAGGCGGCGCTGCGACCCCGGAGCCTCGAGGAGTTCGTCGGCCAGAGCGAGCTCAAGGGACACCTCGATGTGCTTCTCGGAGCGGCCCGCAAGCGGCGCGAGCCCGTCGACCACCTACTGTTCGCGGGGCCGCCGGGCCTGGGGAAGACCACGCTGGCCCACATCGTGGCCAACGAGCTCGGCGCCCATCTCCAGTCGACCTCGGGGCCGGCCCTGGAGCGGGCCGGCGACCTGGCCGCCATGCTCACCAAGCTGGAGTCCGGCGACGTGCTCTTCATCGACGAGATCCATCGCCTGCCCCGGCCGGTCGAGGAGGTGCTCTACCCGGCCATGGAGGACTTCCGCATCGACATCGTGCTCGGCAAGGGCCCCGCCGCCCGTTCCATCCCGCTGGACCTGGCCCCGTTCACCCTCGTCGGGGCGACCACCCGGACCGGACTGATCACCGGGCCGCTGCGCGACCGGTTCGGTCTGGTGGCCCGGCTCGACTTCTACACCGTCGACGACCTGGTGTCGATCACCGAGCGCACCGCCGGGATCCTCGACGTCAGCACCGACACCGCCGGCGCGGCCGAGATCGCCCGCCGGGCCCGGGGCACCCCCCGGATAGCCAACCGCCTGCTGCGGCAGGTGCGCGACTTCTCCGAAGTGCACCGCGACGGCCGGGTCGACGCCAAGGTCGCGGCCGACGGGCTGGCCTTCTTCGGGGTCGACGAGCTGGGACTGGACCGGGCATCGCGAGCTGTGATTGAGGCGCTGTGCCGCAACTTCGGAGGTGGTCCCGTCGGGCTGTCCACCCTGGCCATCGCGGTCAGCGAGCCGACCGAGACGGTGGAGGACGTCTACGAGCCTTACCTCATCCAGCAGGGGCTGCTGATGCGCACCCCCAGAGGCCGGGTAGCCACGGCCGCGGCCTGGATCCATCTCGGCCTGGAGCCGCCCGAAGGCGACCCGGACACCCAGCCCGGCCTGTTCACCTGACTGCCGGAGTCCCGCCGATGCCGGATGCGACCGCGCCGCCGGTCACCCCCGACGACCTGGACTACGAGCTTCCGCCCACCGCCATCGCCCAGGCGCCGATCGAGCCCCGGGACGCGGCCCGGCTGCTGGTGGACTGCGGCGACGGGGTGGCGCACCGGCGGGTCAGCGATCTGCCGGGGCTCCTCGGCCCCGGCGATGTGGTCGTCGTCAACGACACCCGCGTGCTCCCGGCCCGGCTGCGGCTGCGCCGGGCAACCGGGGGAGCGGTGGAGGTGCTCTTGCTGCACGAGCGCGACGACGGCGACTGGGAGGCCCTAGTGCGGCCGTCACGGCGACTGCGTCTCGGTGAGGTCGTCTCGCCCGAGCACCCGGTCGCTCCGGCCGATGACGGCATGCGTGGTGACTCCGGCGACGGTCCGGTCGGTGTCGAGATCGGCGACGACTTGGGGGAGGGACGCCGCGTCGTGCGGGTCCGCACCGGCGGTCGTCCCTTGCTGGCGGTGCTCGACGAGATCGGCGACGTCCCCCTGCCGCCCTACATCTCCGGCAGTATCGACGACCCCGAGCGTTACCAGACGGTGTATTCCCGCACGCCCTCGTCCGCCGCGGCTCCGACCGCGGGTCTGCACTTCACCGAGCAGTTGCTGGCCCGGGTGCGCGACTCGGGCGTCGAGGTGGTCGCCGTGGACCTGGCCGTCGGCCTCGACACTTTCCGGCCCATCACCGCGGCCCGCCTCGACGATCACGTCATGCACACCGAGCGCTACCGGGTGCCCGAGGATGTCCAGCACGTGCTGGGCCGCGCCGGACGGATTGTGGCCGTGGGAACGACGGTGGTGAGGTGCCTGGAGGCGTGGGCGGCCACCGGCGAGGCGTCGGGCCGGACCAGTCTGTTCATCCGCAGGCCGTACCCGTGGAGGATCGTCGACGCCCTCATGACCAACTTCCATATGCCGTGCTCAACTCTGCTGTGCCTGCTGGACGCGTTCGTCGGACCTCGCTGGCGGGTGCTTTACGCGACCGCCCTTGAGCACGGGTACCGGTTCCTGTCCTTCGGCGACGCCATGTTCGTGTCCCGCTCCGAGCCGGCCGCCCCGACCAACCGAGCGTCGTGATGGGCTTGTGCGGCCGCGGTGTGGGGCTAGGGCGGAATCTGTGCACGAAGTGGGTACCTGACGCCCATTTGGTCGCCAATTTCGTCTGGGGGTCGTAGTGGCAGCCGCTGTCTTCGAACTCGAGGCATCCGACGGCGGGGCTCGCACCGGGACGGTCACCACTGCTCGGGGCAGTTTCGCCACGCCGTGCTTCATGCCGGTGGGCACCCGGGGCACGGTGAAACACCTCGACTCGTCGGACCTGGAGTCTCTGGGCGTGGAGGTGGTGCTGGCCAACACCTACCACCTGATGCTGCGACCCGGGTCCGAGACCGTCGCCCGCCTGGGCGGCATTCACGGCTTCGCTGACTGGTCGGGTCATGTGCTCACCGACTCGGGCGGTTACCAGATCTACTCGCTGGACCCTGCCGTGGACGACGACGGCGCCAGCTTCGCGTCGGTCTACGACGGATCGCCCTGCCGGCTCACGCCCGAGGCCGCGGTGACCGAGCAGGCCCTCATCGGCGCCGACATCACCATGGTGCTCGACGTGTGCCCCTCCGCGGTGGCGGAGCGGCCCGTCCTCGAGGAGGCTGTCAGCCGCACCGCCGTCTGGGCCGAGCGCGGCCGTGACGCGTTCACAGCCCACCCCGACGCGGCGCAGCGCCAGTGCCAGTTCGGGATCGTCCAGGGCGGCGCCGAGCCTGACCTGCGGCGCGAGTCTGCTGAACGAACCGTGGAGATCGGATTCGACGGGTATGCAGTGGGCGGGCTGTCGGTCGGCGAGGAGCGACCTGCGATGCTGGCCGCCCTGGAGTCCTGCACCGCCGTACTGCCCGCCGACAGCCCCCGGTACTTCATGGGTCTGGGCGACCCGGTGGGCATCGTGGAGGCGGTCGCCCGCGGCATCGACATGTTCGACTGCGTCCTGCCCACCCGTCTGGGCCGTCACGGCACGGTCCTCAGCGACGCGGGCCGCTACAACCTCTCAGCCGCCCGCCATGCCGGCAGCGACGAGCCTCTCGACCCCTCCTTTCCCGATAGCCCAGCTGGCCGCTGGTCACGGGGCTACCTCCGGCATCTGCTGGTCACGCACGAGCCCACCGCGGCCCGGCTCGTCACCCTTCACAACCTGGCGTGGCTGCTGCGCCTCATGGATCGGGTGCGGGCCGCGGTGGGGGCCGGGACATTCGACGAGTTGCGCGCAGGCGTCAGCCGCGTCTTCAAATAGGCTCGGGGAATGGATATCGGCTCCTTCTTCTTCCTCATTCTCGTCATCGGCGCGTTCTACTACCTTCTGCTGCGTCCCCAGCAGAAGCGGGAGAAGGCTCGCCGGGAGCTGGTGCGCTCCCTGCAAGTGGGTGACGAGGTAGTGACCAACGCCGGCATCCACGGCGTGGTGGTCGAGGTCGAAGAGGCCGTGGTGTGGCTCGAAGTGGCCCCCGACGTTGAGTTGAAGCTCTCCCGGGATTCCGTGGCCGGCAAGGTGGCCGAACCTGCCGACGACGTCGCTGAAGCCGACGACGAAGCCGCTGACGACTCGGCGGACGACGAGTCCTAGGGCGTTTCCGCAGAACGACCGGCGAGACCGCGGGAGGCGCCGTGCGCCGCAAGCTCGTCTACGTAATCGCCATCATCGGGGTCGCCGTCGGCGGCGTGGTCTACACGCTGGCCTCCGGCAACGAGCCCCTTCTCGGCCTCGACCTGCAGGGCGGCGCCAGCGTGGTTCTGGAGCCGACCCGGGCCCCGGAGCCCGAAGAGCTGGAAGTGGCGGTGGAGATCATCCGTAACCGCGTCGACGGTCTCGGCGTCGCCGAGCCCGAGATTTCCACCCAGGGAGGCAACATCCTCGTCCAGCTTCCCGGCGTCGACGAGCAGCAGAGGGCGCTCGACCTGGTGGGCCAGACCGCGGAGCTGCGGTTCCGTCCCGTGATCGGCGTTCTCGACGAGGCGGACTACGCCGCGCTGGCCGCCGAGGACCCGCTCATAGGCCTGTACGCCCTGACCGAGGGTGAGTCGCCCGCCGGCGCCGAGGTGATACTCCCCAACTACGACGACAACCGCAACGTCGTGGCCCGCTACCGGCTGGGCCCCAGCGCGGTCGCCGGCGACAGCCTTGAGGGTGCTGTCGCCCAGTTCCACTCCTTCATCGGTTGGCACGTGGCGCCGACGTTCAAGCCCGGACCCGAGGGCATCGACCTGTTCAACGAGGTGAGCCGCCGGTGCCACAGCCGCGCCCAATCGTGCCCCACCGGTCAGGTGGCCATCGAGCTCGACAACGAGGTGGTGAGCGCGCCGGCGGTCCAAGCCGACAGCGCGGTGTTCTCGCCGTTCGAGCGTTCCGAGATCACCATCTCGGGCCGGTTCACTGAGGACGAGGCCAGAGATCTCGCCCTAGTGCTGGACTACGGCGCCCTCCCCGTGGAGCTGGAGGCCCAGCAGAGCCAGATCGTGTCGGCGTCGCTGGGCACCGACGCTCTCGCTGCCGGTGTGCTCGCAGGACTCATCGGGCTGGCGCTGGTCTCGGCCTACCTGATCGTGTACTACCGCCTGCTCGGCCTGGTGGCCATTGCCAGCCTGGGGTTGTCGGGGGCGATGCTGTGGACGATCATCGCCTGGCTGGGAGAGTCGCAGGGGCTGGCGCTGACCCTGGCCGGAGTCACCGGCCTCGTCGTGGCCATCGGCGTGTCGGTCGACTCCAATGTCGTCTACTTCGAGCACCTCAAGGAGGACGTGCGCTCGGGCCGGACACTGCGCTCCGCGGTCGATCGTGCATTCCCGGTGGCCTATTCGACCATCGTTAAGGCCGACTTCGCCTCGTTGATCGCGGCCGGGGTCCTGTACTGGCTGACCTCCGGCCCGGTGCGGGGCTTCGCCCTCTACCTGGGGCTGGCCACCATCCTCGACCTGATCGCGACGTACTTCTTCATGGGCCCACTGATCGGCCTGATGTCGCGGGGCTCGAGCCTGTACGCCCATCCGGGACGCTTCGGAATACCGGCCTCCCTCGCGAAGAGCGGGGCCACCCATCCGGGAGCGGCATCGTGACGGGCCGGTGGTTGCGCTGGCTGCTCGCCGCGTACCGCGGGGAGCACCAGATCGACTTCCCCGGCCTCTGGAAGCGGGCCCTGATCGGCTCGCTGGCCGCGGTAGTGATCAGTCTCGGCAGCTTCGTGGTGCGGGGGGTGGACCTGGGGATCGAGTTCGAGGGGGGCACTTCCTGGGAGGTGCCCGCGCCGGGGCTGTCGGTGGGGGAGGTGCGGGACGCCCTGCGGGCCACCGGCGCGGCTGACGCCAAGATCCAGACGGTGGGCGGCGACACGATCCGGGTGCGGGCCGGCGTCGAGGGGCCTGAGGCGGTCGACAGCGTCCGCAACGCCCTGGCCGGACTGGCCGGCGTGACCGGGAACGATGTGAGCGTGACCACCGTGGGCCCGTCGTGGGGCTCGGAGACAACCGCCAACGCCCAGATCGCGCTGATCGTGTTCTTCGCCCTGATCGCCGTCTACATCGCGATCAGGCTCGAATGGAGGATGGCTGTGGGGGCGCTGCTGGCGGTGGCCCACGACATCGTGCTGTCGGTGGGCTTCTACTCGCTGTTCCAGTTCGAGATCACGCCGGCCACCGTGATCGCGTTCCTCACCATCATGGGCTACTCGCTCTATGACACCATCGTGGTCTACGACAAGGTGCGCGAGGTGGTCGGCCGGGTGTCGGCCACCGGTCGGTACACCTACACCGAGATGATGAACCTGTCGCTCAACCAGGTGCTGATGCGGTCCGTCAACACCTCGATCACGTCGATGATCCCGGTGGCGTCGATGCTGATCATCGGCTCGTTCGTGCTGGGCGCGGTGACGCTGCAGGAGTTCGCCATCGCCCTGCTGGTGGGGATCATCGTGGGCACCTATTCTTCGTTGTTCGTAGCAGCCGCGGTGGTGGCCAAGATGAAGGAGCGAGAGCCCGCCTACGCCGAGATCGCCGAGAGGATCCGCCTGCGCGGCGTCGCAGGCGGCGGCCCGACCCGCACCGTCGCCGTCGACGACGCGGTGCTGGGCACATCGGCCGCGGCCAAGAGATCGGCGACCGCTCGCCGGGGCGGGTCGGGATCCCGGCCCGCGGCGCCGCCGGCGTCGGGCGCCATTCCCCCTCGTCCCCGCAAGAAGAAGAGGCGGTGAGGGCAGCCAATGGCTACCGTCACCCGGGTCCTGCCTTGGCGCCGTGGAGCCCGGAGGCCGGCAGCCGCCGAGATCGCTCCGCTGCTGGAGGTCTACCGCCAGCGCCATCGTGACGGTTCGCCGGATCTCATAGTTCGTGCCTTCGACGTGGCGGCCAAGGCCCATGAGGGTCAGATGCGCCTGTCGGGGGAGCCCTACATACGCCACCCGGTGGCCGTCGCCGCCATCGTGGCCCGGCTCGGGCTCGACGACGTCACCATCGCCGCGTCGCTGCTGCACGACGCGGTGGAGGACACCGACGTTGCCCTGGCCGTGATCGAGGCGGACTTCGGCGCGGACGTGGCCCGCATAGTCGACGGCGTCACCAAGCTCGACCGGGTGCAGTACGACACCCGCGAGCAACAGCAGGCCGCCTCGGTGCGGAAGATGATCGTGGCCATAGCCCGCGACCTGCGGGTCCTGATCATCAAGCTGGCCGACCGGCTGCACAACCTGCGCACGGTGGCGGTGCTGCCCGCGTTCAAGCAGGACTACATCGCCCGTGAGACCCTCGACGTGTACGCGCCGCTGGCCCACCGCCTCGGGATGCAGGACGTCAAGCAGCAACTGGAGGACCTCGCCTTCGCCGCGCTGGAGCCCCGCCGCTACGCCGAGATCGACCAGATGGTCCAGCAGCGGGCGCCCGAGCGCGACATCTACCTGGAGCAGGTGCTTGGCGACGTGGAGTCCCGCCTGGCCGAGTTGGGGATCAAGGCCGAGGTGACCGGACGGCCCAAGCACCTGTGGTCGATCTACGAGAAGATGGTGGTCAAAGGCCGGTCTTTCGAGGAGATCTTCGACCTCATCGGCATCCGCGTGCTGGTGGGCTCGGTACGGGACTGCTACGCCGCGCTGGGCTCCATCCACGCCACCTGGCGACCGGTCCAGGGCCGGTTCAAGGACTACATCGCGATGCCGAAGTTCAACCTCTACCAGTCGCTGCACACGACGGTGGTGGGGCCGGCGGGCAAGACGCTGGAGGTGCAGATCCGCACCCGCCAGATGCACGACCGGGCCGAGCACGGCGTGGCCGCCCACTGGGAGTACAAGGACGACTCGCCGTCGCAGGAGATGGCCTGGCTGTCGCGCATCGTCGACTGGCAGCAGGAGACGTCGGACCCGGCCGAGTTCATGTCCAACCTCAAGATCGAGCTGGACACCGACGAGGTGTACGTGTTCACACCGCAGGGCAAGGTGATCGAGCTGCCGGTGGGGGCCACGCCGGTGGACTTCGCCTACACCATCCACACCGACGTGGGCCACGCCTGCGTGGGCGCCAAGGTGAACGGCCGGCTGGTGGCCCTCGACAGCCGGCTGCTGTCGGGCGACGTGGTCGAGATATTCACCACCCGCACCGAGGGCGCGGGGCCGAGCCGGGACTGGCTCAAGTTCGTGGCCAGCCGCCGGGCCGCCAACAAGATCAAGCAGTGGTACTCGCGCGAGCGCCGGGCCGACGCCATCGAGCACGGCCGCGACGACCTGATCCAGGCGCTGCGGCGCGAGGGTCTGCCGGCCCAGCGCCTTCTGAAGGACGAGCTGCTGGACACCGTCGCCGAGCAGCTGAACTACAGCTCCACCGACCTGCTGTTCCTGGCGATCGGCGAGGGCCACCAGTCGGCATCGTCGGTGGCCAGCCGCTTCGCGCGGGCGTTGCAGGGTGACGACGACGCCGAGGGCGAGCAGGACCGCCTGCCCACGACGGCCCGGCGGCGGGCCGGCCACAGCCGCAGCGACGCTGATGTGGGCGTGCACGTGGAGGGCCTCGACGACATCCTCATCCGGTTGTCGCAGTGCTGCGCTCCGGTGCCGCCCGACGAGATCATGGGGTTCGTGACCCGGGGCCGGGGGGTGTCGGTGCACCGGGCCGACTGTGTCAACGCCATCGGGCTGGCGGAGGGGCAGACCGACCGGTTGATCGAGGTGGAGTGGGACGCCGACTTCGCCGGCAAGTTCTCCACGACGATCTCGGTGCACGCGCTGGACCGTCCCGGCCTGCTCCGCGATGTGACTGATGTGCTGGCCGAGCATCGCCTCAGCATCATCAGCGCGCGGGCTGAGACCGGCGACGATTTCATCGCCCGCATGGACTTCGAGTTCGAGCTGGCCGACCTGTCCCAGCTCGACTCGGTGCTGTCGAGCGTGCTGGCTCTCGAGGCGGTCTTCGAGGCCTACCGGGTAGTCCCCGGAGGCAACGGCCGATCGACATAGAACGTTCCCCCGACCTCCCCTGAGCGGGAGCGGGGTGGCGGTAGCCTCGGGGGTCGTGGCCCAGCCCTTGTTCCGCGCCCCTGTGGGCACCCGCGACATCCTGCCGCCGGAGTCGGTCCGGAGGCGGCGGTTGGTGTCCGTGTTCGCCGATCTGGCCGACCGCAGCGGCTTCGAGTTACTGGAGTCGCCCATCTTCGAGGAGCTCGGGGTGTTCCAGCGTCTCGGCGCCAACAACGATGTCGTCACCAAGGAACTGTTCGAGTTCTTCGACAAGGGCGACCCTCCCCGGCATCTGGCCCTTCGGCCCGAGTTGACGGCCAGCGTCTGCCGGGCCTTCGCCGAGCACCGGCCGACGGTGCCGTGGAAGATCTGGTACTCGGGCCCGCAGTTTCGTTACGAGCGCCCCCAAGCCGGCCGCTACCGGCAGTTCGACCAGGTCGGGGTGGAGACCCTCGGCACCGACGATCCCTACGCCGACGTCGAGGTGATCGGACTCGGCGTGCGCTTCTACGAGGCCCTCGGCATGAGGCAGGTGCGCCTGCAGATCAACAGCCTCGGAGATGCCGAGAGCCGCCCGGCTTACGACGCCGCGCTTGCCGACTACCTCCAGAACCGGCGGGGCGAACTCTCCGAGCAGTCCCGCGTAACTCTGGAGCGCAACCCCTTGCGGGTGCTCGACTCCAAGCGCGAGCAGGACCAGCCCGTGATCGCGGCGGCGCCGGTGATGGCCGACTTCCTCTCGGGGGCCTCGGCCGAGCACTTCGTCGCGGTCAAGGCCGGGCTCGACAGCCTCGACGCGGCCTACGAGGTCTCGCCCCGACTGGTGCGCGGCCTCGACTACTACACCCGCACCACCTTCGAGTTCGTGGCCGACGCGCTCGACACCGCCCAGAACGCAGTCGGGGGCGGCGGCCGCTACGACGGGCTGGTCGAGGAACTGGGCGGGCCCCCGACGCCCGGCATCGGATTCGCTCTGGGCGTCGACCGCATCCTGCTGGCCTGCGACGCCGAGGGCGCCTTCGGCGGGGCCTCGCCGCCGGTGCAGGTGTTCGTGGTGGACGTCGCCGGCGGCCTGAACGCAGCGGTGCTCTGCGACCGGCTCCGGCAGGCGGGCCTGGGCGTGGACCGGGCCTTCGGCGGCCGTTCCATGAAAGCCCAGATGAAGCGGGCCGACCGATCCGGGGCGAGCGTGGCGGTGATCGTCGGCCCCGACGAGCAGGCCGCGGGAACGGCCACCGTGCGCGACATGCGCCCCGGCGGCGGCCAGCGCCAGGTCCCCGAGCCCGAGGTCGTGGTGGCGGTGGCCGAGATGCTGGCGGGTGCGGCACCGTGACCGGGAGCGACGGCACCGCCATGAGGACCGACCTGTGCGGCCGCCTGGGAGCCGGCGAAGCGGGCCGTTCCGTCGCCGTGTGCGGTTGGGTGGACCGCCGCCGCGAGCACAGCGAGCACCTCGCCTTCATTGACCTGCGCGATCACACGGGCGTGCTCCAGTGCGTGGTGGACGGCGCTCGCGACCTGCGCTCGGAGTACGTGGTGCGCATCACCGGAACCGTCACGCTGCGCCCCGAGGGCACCGCCAATCCCGCGCTGGCCACCGGCGAGATCGAGCTCCAGGACTGCGAGGTCGAGCTGCTGTCGAGGGCCGAGCCGCCGCCGTTCCCCCTCGACGAGCGCACCGATGTGGACGAGACGCTTCGCCTGCGTCACCGCTACGTAGACCTGCGCAAACCCCGCATGCAGCGAAACCTGCGGGCCCGGGCCGCGGTCAACCGGGCCATCCGGCGGGCCATGGACGCTCAGGGCTTCGTAGAGGTTGAGACCCCGATGCTCATCGCCTCCACCCCCGAGGGGGCCCGCGACTTCGTGGTGCCGTCCCGCAAGGAGCCGGGCTCGTTCTACGCCCTGCCCCAGAGCCCGCAGATCTTCAAGCAGCTCACCATGGTCGGCGGCGTCGACCGCTACTACCAGATCGCCCGCTGCCTGCGGGACGAGGACCTGCGAGCCGACCGCCAGTTCGAGTTCTCCCAGCTCGACGTGGAGGCGTCGTTCGCGACCCGCGATGATGTGCTCGGTTTCGTGACGCGGGCCGTGGCTGAGGCCACCGTCGAGGTCGCCGGGCATGATCCCGGCACCTTCGAACGCATGACCTGGCACGACGCCATGGAGCGGTTCGGCTCCGACAAGCCCGACACCCGCTTCGGCATGGAGCTGGCCGAGCTCACCCCGATCTTTGCCGACACCCAGGCCCGGGTGTTCCAGGCGCCCTGCGTGAAGGGCATCTGCCTGACCGGCGGCGCCGAGGACCTCCCCCGCAGCCGGGTCGACGAGTTGGTAGCCACCTGCCAGCGCTGGGGAGCCAAGGGCCTGGCCTGGATGCGGGTCGTCGCCACCGAGGAGGGCGGCTCAGCGCTCGACGCCGGGGTGGCCAAGTTCCTGTCCCCGGATGAGGGCGCGGCGGTGATCGAGGCCCTCGAGGCCCGGCCGGGAGACATGGTGTTCCTGGTGGCCGACGAGCGCCCGCTGGTCCGCCACGTGCTGGGGCTGCTGCGCCTGGAGCTGGGCCGTCCGCCCGTCAACGACGGCCGCTTCAACTACCTGTGGGTGGTCGACTTCCCGCTGTTCGAGGGGCTCAACGCCGAGGGCGAGCCGATCCCGTCGCACCATCCCTTCACCATGCCCCACACCGACGACCTGCCGTTACTCATGTCGGGACAGCCACTCGACGGCGAGGCGCTGCTCGGCATCCGCAGCCAGGCCTATGACCTGGTGCTCAACGGCTGGGAGCTCGGATCTGGCAGTGTCAGGATCCACCGGCGCGACATCCAGCAGCGCATCTTCGAGGTCCTGGGCATAGCACCCGACGAGGCCCAGGAGCGCTTCGGCTTCCTGCTCGACGCGTTCCGCTACGGCGCCCCGCCCCACGCCGGCTTCGCGGTCGGCCTCGACCGCCTGGGCGCCCTGCTGGTGGCGGAGGAGAACATCCGCGAGGTCATCGCCTTCCCGAAGACCCAGTCCGGCGCCGATCCCCTCACCGACGCCCCCAGCCCCATAGCCGACACCCACCTCCAAGAACTAGGCCTGAGAGTCCTCCCCCCAGCCTGAGGGGTCCGCTGGTGCGAGGCCTAAGGACCTAGGGTCAGGGGGTGGCACCGGACCTGTTCGATGCGGCCGCGGCTGAGCGCCTCCAAGCGCGGGCGCCGCTGGCGGCCCGGCTGCGGCCCCGCACCCTGGACGAGATCGTGGGCCAGGACCACCTGGTCGGGCCGGGGCGGCCGTTGCGGGAGCTGATCGCGTCGGACCGGCTGTCGTCGGTGATCCTGTGGGGGCCGCCGGGTACGGGCAAGACCACGCTGGCCCGGGTGGTGGCCCTCACCACCGCTAAGTACTTCGAGGAGCTGTCGGCGGTGACTGCCGGAGTCAAGGATGTGCGAGCCGTGATCGAGCGGGCCAGGGACCGCCTCGGCACCCAGGGCACAGGCACGATCCTGTTCCTCGACGAGGTCCACCGTTTCAACAAGGCCCAGCAGGACGCCCTGCTGCCCGCGGTGGAGGACGGCCTGATCGTGCTGATCGGCGCTACCACCGAGAACCCGCACTTCGAGGTCAATCCGCCGCTGATGTCGCGCTCGACGCTGTTCCGGCTCAATCCGCTGGACGATGAGTCGCTCGTCGAGTTGGTGCACCGGGGCCTGGCCACCGAGAAGGCCAGCGCCGACGACGAAGCCGTCGAGCATCTCGCGGCCCGCAGCGGAGGTGACGGCCGCCACGCCCTCACCGGCATCGAGGTGGCCGTGGCGCTGGCCGGCCGCCGGACCGGAGCAGGGTCCGGTGCGGCTCCGCCGGGCCCGGTCCACGTGACGCTGGCCGACGCCGAGGCGGCCGCCGACGCCAAGGCGGTGCGCTACGGCCGTGACGGCCACTACGACGTGATCAGCGCGTTCATCAAGAGCATCCGGGGCTCCGATACCGACGCCGGCCTGTACTGGCTGGCCCGGATGCTGGAGGCGGGGGAGGATCCCCGCTTCATCGCCCGGCGGCTGGTGATCCTGGCCTCCGAGGACATCGGAATGGCGGACGACGGCGCCCTGCTGGTGGCCGACGCCGCCGCCCGGGCCGTGGAGTACGTCGGCCTGCCCGAGGCCCAGCTCAACCTGGCCCATGCGGTGGTACGTCTGGCCACCGCCCCGAAGTCCAACAGGGTGACGGTCGCTCTGGGCCGGGCCGCCTCCGACGCCCGGGCCGCCGGGGCGGGGGAGGTGCCCATGCACTTGCGTGACGCCCATTACCAGGGCGCGAAGTCCCTGGGCCACGGCGAGGGGTACCGCTACCCCCACGACCACCCCGACGGGTGGGTCCCCCAGGAGCATCGGCCCGCCGACGTGGCCGGCAACGTCTACTACGAGCCGTCAGATCACGGCGCCGAAGCCACCCTTCGCAAGCATCGGCCCAGCCCCGAACCCTCCTAGGTTCCCCGCTCCTGTTCGCTGCGCTCACGGGCCGCTCGGGCCACGGCCTCGCTCTAGCAGGCCGTTCGCGTACGTCAAGCCGCTCGGCCTCTGGGGTTGCTGGGGTTGCCGGTATCTTGACTGGGTGAGCGCTGTCGACCTGGCCGCAGTGATCGTCACCGTCGTCTGCCTGGCGACCGTGGCCGTCCTCACCGTGGCCGTCATCTCGCTGGTGCGGACCATGCGGGAGCTGCGCGACGTGGTCGACGACCTCAGGGACTCGGCGCTGCCCATGGTGGATGACCTCCATGCCACCGTCACCAAGGCCGACGCCGAGCTGCACCGTGTAGACCGCGTGATTGGGCGGGCCGAGCGCATCGCCGCCACCGTCGACCACGCCAGCCGGCTCACCCACCGGGCGTTCGCCCCGCCGCTGATCAAGGGCCTGTCGCTGGTGTCGGGCGCGGGCCAGGCCGGACGTCGCCTGCGAGACCGGCGCCGCAGCCGCCGGGCCCTCGATGTGGCGCCGCCGGGCGGGTCCGAGAGAGTGCCCGTCGCCTCGTCGCCGGTCGCCGCGTCACGCCGGCGGAGCGAGGCTGGAGGCTCCCGCCGGACCCGGAGGCGGCGGCGATGAAACGGCTGTGGTGGCTCGGCGCCGGCTATGCGGCCGGACTCGGGACGGCCGCGTGGGTGCGCAGCAAGGCCCGCGCCGCCGCCGAGAAGTACACGCCGGAGAACGTCCGCAATGCGGTGGCCGACCGGTCAAGGGAGGCCGCGCAGCGGGCTCAGCAGACCGCGACCGACAGTGCCCGGAACCTCGGGCGCGAGGCCCGGCGGATCGCCGACGACATCCGTCATGCCGTCGCCGAGGGGCGCGAGGCCATGCGCGACACCGAGTCGGAGCTGCGCGATGACGGCGGAGGACCGGACTCAGGAGCGCCTGATCGATGAAGGCGATGACCGCGGCGGAGGTCCGAAAGGCCTTCGTCGACTTCTTCGTCGAGCGGGGCCACACCCACCATCCCTCGGCCAGCCTGATCCCCCACGACCCCACCCTGCTGTTCACGGTGGCCGGCATGGTGCCGTTCAAGGCGTACTTCACCGGCGAGCAGCCGGCCCCCTTCCCGAGGGCCGTCACCGTCCAGAAGTGCGTGCGGGCCGGCGGCAAGCACAACGACCTCGATGAGATTGGACGCACCTCCCGGCACCTGACCTTCTTCGAGATGCTCGGCAACTTCAGCTTCGGCGACTACTTCAAGTCGGACGCCTGCGCCTGGGCCTGGGAGCTCGTCACCGGCGTGCTGGGCCTCGACCCCGAGCGCCTGTGGGTGACGGTGCACCTCAGCGACGACGAGGCCGAGGCCATCTGGCGCGACGAGGTCGGCGTGCCCGCCGAGCGGATCCAGCGCCTCGGCGAGGACAACTACTGGCGCATGGCCGACGTCGGCCCCTGCGGCCCGTGCTCGGAGATCTTCTGGGACAAGGGGCCCGCCTACGGCCCGGGCGGCGGCCCCGCCCACGGCGGCGAGGAGCGCTACATCGAGGTCTGGAACCTCGTGTTCATGCAGTTCGAGAGCACCGCCGACGGTACCGAGATCCCGCTGCCCAAGCCGTCGATCGACACTGGCCTGGGTCTTGAGCGCACCGTGGCCGTGCTCCAAGGCGTTGACTCGGTGTGGGAGACCGACGAGTTTGTGACCCTTCTCGACGCGGCTCAGCGCCTCTCCGGGGCCAAGCTGGGCGAAACCGAGGCCCGCGACGTGTCGCTCCGGATACTCGCCGATCACGCCCGGTCCACATCGCTGCTGGTGAGCGACGGCGTGTTCCCCTCCAACGAGGACCGCGGCTACGTGCTGCGGCGCATCATCCGGCGAGCCGTGCGCCACGCCTACCTGCTGGGCGTGACCGATCCCGTCATGGGCGGCATGGTCGACGCGTTGGTGGACGTGATGGCCGAGGCCTACCCGGACTTGGCCCGCAACCACGGCTACGTGCGAGACGTGATCGACCGCGAGGAGCAGAGGTTCCGCCAGACGCTGCGCACCGGACAGGCCATCCTCGACGGGCGAATGGCCGGCCTCGCGCCGGGCGAGCGGATCGACGGCGATGTCGCCTTCCTGCTGCACGACACGTACGGCTTCCCCCTCGAGGTCACCGTGGAGATCGCCGCGGAGAGAGGCGTCGAGGTGGACACAGAGGGCTTCGCGGCCGCGATGTCCGAGCAGCAGGAACGGGCCCGCAGTGCCCGTTCGGTGGCCGCCGCCGACGATGTGACGCCGTTCGTGGCCCTGCTGTCCGCCGCGGGTCCGACCGAGTTCTGCGGGCGGGCCGAGCTGACGTCGGAGGCTGAGGTGCTGTACGCCTCCGGCGGGCGGGTCGTTCTGGATCGCACGCCGTTCTACGCCGAGAGCGGCGGCCAGATCGGGGACACCGGCGAGATCTCGTGCGAGGCGACCGGGGCCAGGGCGCGGGTCACCGACACCGTGTACGCCGTCGACGAGCTGCATGTCCACATCGTCGAGCCCATCGAGGGCGAGCTGCAGGTCGGCGACAGGGTGACCGCAGCCGTCGACTCCGAGCGCCGGGCCGGTATCCGCCGCAACCACACCGCCACCCACATCCTGCATTGGGCGCTGCGGGAGGTCCTCGGCGAGCACGTCAAGCAGCAGGGATCCTGGGTCGGACCCGACCGGCTCCGCTTCGACTTCAGCCATTACGAGGCCCTTACCGCCGAACAGATCACGCAGGTGGAGGACCTGGTCAACTCCGAGGTGCTCGACAACGCGTCGTGCCGCCACTTCGAGACGACCTTCGATCGGGCCCAGCAGCTGGGTGCCATCGCCTTCTTCGGTGAGAAGTACGGCGAGGTGGTGAGGGTGCTGGAGGCCGGTCGACACTCGGTTGAGCTGTGCGGCGGCACCCATGTGCGGGCCCTGGGCGACATCGGTGCGTTCCACATCACATCGGAGGCATCGATCGGTGCCAACATGCGCCGCCTGGAGGCCATCACCGGCTATGACACGCTCGGTCTGCTGCGCAGCCAGCAGTCGCTCATAGAGGATGTGGCCCGGTCGCTGGGGGTGCCCTCGGCCGAGCTCGCCGACGGGGTGGCCAAGCGTCAGGGTGAGACCAAGGCGTTGCGGGCCGAGGTGACCGAACTGAGGCGCAGGGTGGCGCTCGGAAGGGCTCCGGAGCTGGCTGCCGCAGCGGTGGACGGCGTGGTGGTGGCCCGGGTCGATGACGTGGGCCGTGACGGCCTGCGCGACCTGGCCGTGTCGATCCGCGATGTCGACGGAGTGAGAGCGGTGGTCCTGGGAACTGCGCTCGACTCCGGGGGAGCCGCCCTGGCTGCTGCCGCCACCACCGACAGCGGGTTGCACGCCGGCGACCTGATCACCGAGGCCAAGAAGACCATCGGCGGCGGCGGAAAGCCCGCTGCCGACCTGTGCGTCGCCGGGGGCCGGGATGCCGGTCGCCTCGACGAGGCCCTCGACCTGGCTCGCGCCGCGGCCGGCATCAACTGACGTGCGAGCCTTGGGGCTCGATCTGGGAGAGCGCAGGGTCGGTGTCGCGGTGTGCGACTCGGCGGGGACGGTAGCGACTCCGGTCGAGACGCTCGTTCGCAGCGGAGACCCGGAACGAGACCTGAGGACCATTGCTGATCGGGTGACCGAATGGCAGGCCGAGATCGTGGTGGTCGGGTTGCCGATCTCGCTCGACGGCACCGAGGGTCCCGCCGCGGTGGGAGCCCGCGCCGAGATCGACCGCCTTGAGCGGTTCCTGGCCGTGCCTGTCGTTTCCTACGATGAACGGCTGACTACCGTCATCGCGGAGCGGAGCCTCATGGAGCAGCAGATGAAGGGCCCTGAAAGGCGTGGCGTTGTCGACCAGGTGGCGGCCGCAGTGATGCTGCAGTCCTGGCTCGACGCAGGTATGCCCCGTGGCTGACCGTGGCTGAGCACAGCAGCCGTCGCCGCCCGTCGAAGCTGTCCGACTTCATCACCGGTCGCCCCGACGCACCCGGCCGGCCGCCCGCCCCGCCGCCTGGTTCTGGTGCGGCTCCGAGGCGTCCGCAGGCGGAGCGCCGGCCTGCCCCCCAAAGTGCTAGACCGCCCAAGGCCCGTCCCGATCGCCGCGCCCAGCGGAACGCGGTTCGGGCGGCGCGGTCCTACCAGCGGGCGGCGCGCAAGGCGGCCCGCCGCGATGAGCAGCGCACGGTTGCTGCTCAGAGCCGCTGGTCGACCGTGGACCAGGGCGCAATGGTCGTGGTGGAGGAGGAGCTGGGGGACGACCCGCTCGTCGATCCGGTCTACGACGCCGACGACCGCAACTGGGTCCGCTACCGGCCGTTCTGGGGTGGTTTCGTCCGCCTGGTGGTGCTGGCGGTGATCGTGGTGCTGGCCGTGCTGTGGGTGCGGGGCCGCGTCTACGGATGGGTGGACGCCCAGATCACGCCCGAAGGCCTGCCCGGCGACGCCATCGAGATGACGATCCCCCAAGGCGCCTCTGTCAACGAGATCGCGGGGGAGCTGCAGAGCGCAGGCGTCATCTCCAACGCCACCGTCTTCCGCTACTGGCTGCGCTGCGACGGCGTCCTGACCATCACCGGGTTCCTCGGGTGCGACACGGTCGTAGCGGTGGAGGCTGGCGACTACATCCTCTACGAGAACATGGACTTCGCGTCGGTGCGCACGGTGTTCGATGCGGGACCGTTGCCCGAGGTCTTCGAACTGGTCCGCATCCCCGAGGGCCTGCGGTGGATCGAGATGGTCCCCCGGCTGCTGGAGGAGAACCCCGTATTCGAGCGGGACGACCTCGAGGCTGCCTACGTGTCGCTGGTTCGCGAGGCGTCGTACCTTCCGGACGACGCTCGCGCCCGGAGCCTCGAGGGGATGCTGTTCCCGGCCACCTACGACATTAACGCCGACGACCTCGCCGACGAGCACGGCTTCCTGCTGAGGATGTCGGACGAGTTCGACCGGCGGTTAGCTCGCTTGCTGGAGGATCCCGGCGTCCACCCCGACATCGTCGAGTTGGGTCTGCGGCCCTATGACGTGGTCATCGTGGCCAGCCTCGTCGAAGAGGAGGCCCTGCTGCAGCAGGACCGGGCCAAGATCTCCCGGGTGATCTACAACCGGCTGGCGGAGGGAATGCGCCTCGACATCGATGCCACCGCCTGCTACGCGGCCGGCAAGTCGTGCGCCGACCTCACCTCGGAGGACATCCGGCGGGACTCGCCGTGGAACACCCGGGTGGTGACCGGCCTGCCGCCCACGCCGATTTCGGCGCCGGGCGAGGCGTCGCTGATCGCGGCGTTGCAGCCCACCGACGGGAGCTGGCTCTTCTATGTCCGCACCGACGAGGGGGGCGTCCGTGGCGCCCACTACTTCTCGGAGACCTACGAGGAGCATCTGGAACAGGTGCAGATCTGCCGCGATCTGGGGTATTGCTGATGTCGGGACTGATGCCTGGTCGGCGGGTGGCGGCTGTGATCGGCGACCCGGCGCGCCACTCCCGGTCACCGGCCATCCACAACGCCGCGTTCTCGGCGGCGGGCATCGACTGGGTGTTCACCGCCTTCGAGGTACCGGCGGGCAAGGGCGCCGCGGCCCTGGATGCGATGAGGGTTCTCGGCCTGGCCGGCATGTCGGTGACCATGCCCCTGAAGGCCGAGGTCGCGGCGGCGGCGGACACTGCCGATGCTGAGGTTGAGATCCTGGCCGCGGCGAACTGCATCGTGCCGCTGGGCGATGGCCGCCTCCATGCGGCCAACACTGACGCGGCCGGCTTCGTGGCCGGGCTACGAGCTGACGCGGGGCTCTCGCCGGAGGGTCTGCGGGTGGTGCTGTTGGGCGGCGGCGGGGCTGCCCGGGCGGTGGCTTGGGGGCTGGCCGCGGCGGGCGCAGCCGATGTGGCCGTGATCAACCGCACCGGCGCCAAGGCGGAGGCTGCCGCGTCGATCGCAGATGCCGCCAGCCGGTCGGGTCGTCCCGGACGGGTCGGGGCGATGGAGGACATCGCGGCCGCGGACCTCGTAGTTAACGCCACCTCCGTCGGTATGGGGTCCGACGGATCGATGCCCTGTGACCCCACTCTGCTGCGTCCCGGACAGGTGGCTGTGGACCTGGTGTACGAGCCGCTCGAGACGGCGTGGCTGGACGCTCTGCGCCAGCGGAGTGTGGAGGCCCACAACGGGCTGTCGATGCTGGCGTACCAGGCCGCCGCCGCCTTCGAGATGTGGACCGGCATCGATGCACCCGTGGAGGCCATGCACCAGGCCGCCGCTGCAGGCCTCTGAGAGGTTGAGCAGAACGAACTTCTGTCAATTTTCCACCTCTACGGTGATTTTTTGACGGAAGTTCGTTCTTGGAGGCGGTCCGCGCCTGCGCTCCCTATCGTCGGAGAGTGAACGCAGCGGTGCTGGCCTCGGCCCTCCTCGGCGGTGCGGCTGTGGGGCGGCTGGCTGGTGGCGTGGCCGGTCGCTTCGCTCCGCCCCGCAGCGCTCGACGCGGCGCTGGGCTGATCGAGTCGACGGCGGCGGTCCTGCTGGCGGCGGTGGTGGCCCGTTTCGGTGTGGGCTGGAACACGATCCCGCCGCTAGTCGCGGCAGTGTCATTGGTCACGCTGTCGGCGGTCGACTGGCGCTCGGGACGGCTGCCCGACGCCATCACGTTCCCGGCGTCGGCCGCCAGCCTCGCCGCCATCGTGGTCGCGTCGATCGCGACACACCAGCCCGGTGCCATCGTCGCGGCGGTGGCCGCGGCCGCCGGCTACGGCGCAGTCATGTGGGTAGCCCACGAACTAAGGCCCAGTGCTCTCGGCTTCGGCGACGTCAAGCTCAGCCCGTTGCTCGGCTTGCACATCGGCTGGACGGCGGCGACTGCCGGTAAGGGCTGGCTGGCGGTGGTGAGTCTGTCGGCCCAAGCCCTGGTGTTGAGCTGCCTGATCGGCCTGGCCATGGGTCTTGTGCTGGGACTGGTCCGGCATCGGGGCGGGGCGCGTCGGCCCGAGCCAGGCCCGGGGGCCGCCGATGGACCGACCACCAGGCTGCTCGACACGGCTTTCCCGTTCGGCCCGGCCCTGGCCGCGGGCACGATGGTCGTCGTGCTCGTCCCGGAAGGCCTGCTCCTCTAGCCTCCCGGGTGACCAGGCCCGAGAGGCACGGCAGCCCGTCGGTAGGCTGCTCGGGTGTCTTCGAGCGTCTCGGATCCCCATGTCGTGAGCGTCGACCTGGGCGACCGCTCCTACGACGTCCACGTGGGAGCCGGGGTCCGGGCGCGCCTCAGCACGGTCGTTCCGGCCGGCGCCCGCCGGGCGGCCGTCATAACCCAGCCCAACGTCGGCTGGGACGTCGACAGCGGCCTCGACCAGTGCGTCCTGGAGGTTCCCGACGGCGAGGGCGCCAAGTCGCTGGCCGAGGTCGAGCGGCTGTGCCGTGAGATGTCCGAGGTGGGCTTCACCCGGTCCGACGTGATCGTGGCCGTGGGCGGGGGCGTGGTCACCGACTTGGCCGGGTTCGTGGCTGCCGTCTACCACCGCGGCATGCGCTACATCTCGGTGGCGACCACCCTGCTGGCCCAGGTGGACGCTGCCATCGGGGGCAAGACCGGGGTCAACCTGCCCCAGGGCAAGAACCTCGTCGGGGCCTTCTGGCAGCCCCACGCGGTGCTGTGCGACACCGAGACGCTGGCCACGCTGCCGTCGCGGGAGATGCGCAGCGGTCAGGGCGAGCTGGCCAAGTACCACTTCCTGACCGGCGACGACCTGGACGCCCTCGATCTGGTCGAACGGATCGCCGCGGCCGTCCGTATCAAGGCCGACGTGGTGGCCGCGGACGAGCGCGAGGGCGGCCGCCGGGCCATCCTCAACTACGGCCACACGTTGGCCCACGCCATCGAGACGGCAGGGCGCTACGACCTGCGCCACGGCGAGGCGGTGGCCGTCGGCCTCGTGTACGCGGCCGAGGTTGCCATGCGGCTGGAGCGCATCGGCGCCGATCGTGTCGCCGCGCACCGCCGGGTCGTTACCGGCTACGGGCTCTCGGACCGGCTGCCGACGGTGCTTGACGACGACGAGGAGCTGCTGGCGCTGTTCGGTCGGGACAAGAAGGCCATCGACGGCCTCACCCTGGTGCTCGACTCGGACCGGGGTGTGGAGCCCGTCGTGGGGGTGCCCGAGTCGGTGCTGCGCGAAGCGCTCGCAGCCGTTCGATGAGCGGCCGGTCGCACGCCGCCGCCCCGACCCCGTCCGCCGCGGCCGGCGCCCTGGAGGACCTGCCCCCTCTGCGAGCGGCGGGGCGCCTCGCCCGTCTCCGGGAGCGGCTGGAGGAAGCGGGCGTGGACGCCGCGGTGTTCTTCGAGCCGGCCAATGTCCGCTGGCTGACTGGGTTCACCGGCTCCAATGGGACCGTGGTGGTGCGACGCTCCGGCGAGGCGCTTCTGCTCACCGACGGTCGCTATTCGGAGCAGGCCCCCGCACAACTCGCCGCGGCCGGCTGCTCGGGCGACGTGGACGTCGCAGTAGCCCGCCGCACCGTCGACGCCGCGAAGCCATGGGTGCAAGGCGCGGCCCGGCTCGGACTGGAGGACACCGTCTCCTGGGGCGAGCAGATCCGTTGGAACGAGGCGGTCGCCGCTGAGACGGTGCCTCTGTCGGGGATCGTGGAGAGCCTGCGCGCCGTGAAGGACGGGGCTGAGCTGGCCCGGATCGAGGCGGCCGCCAGCATCGCGGACACCGCCCTCGCGTCGGTGGTGCCCATGCTGCGCCCCGGCACGACGGAGTCTCACCTCCAGCAGGCTCTCGACGGAGCCATCCGCTCGGCTGGCGCGCCGGGACCCGCCTACGACACCATCGTGGCGTCGGGTCCGAACGCTGCGCTGCCTCACGCCACGCCCACCGATCGGAGGCTGGAGTCCGGTGACCTGGTGATCATCGACGTCGGGGCGCTGGTGGACGGCTACCGCAGCGACATGACCCGCACGTTCGTGCTGGGCGATCCGAGCGACCGGGCCGCGGCCATGCTCGAGGCGGTCGAGCGCAGCCAGGCAGCCGGTGCCGCCGCGGTGGCGCCCGGCGTCGAGGCCGGCGAGATCGACAAGGCCTGCCGGGCGGTGATCGACGACGCCGGCATGGGCGATGCCTTCGTGCACGGCACTGGTCACGGCGTCGGGCTCGACATCCACGAGCTGCCGCGGGTCGCGTCGGGCTCGGCTGCGACGCTCGAACCCGGCAATGTGCTGACCGTCGAACCCGGCGTGTACTTTCCCGGTTTCGGGGGTGTCCGGGTGGAGGACCTGCTGGTGGTGACCGACTCCGGATGCCGCCCGCTTACGCTGCATCCGAAGACCTCCTTGGTGCCGCTGCCGGCCTGAGCGCGGCGACCGTCCCCCTACCGAGACCCGAAGAGAACCGACAAGGAGCAGAACTTGCCCACCATCACCACCAACGATCTCCGCAACGGCATGACCCTCGAGATCGATCAGAACCTGTTCAGCGTGGTGGAGTTCCAGCATGTCAAGCCGGGCAAGGGTCACGCCTTCGTTCGCACCACCCTCAAGAACGCCCGGACCGGGGCGGTGGTGGACCGGACGTTCCGCGCCGGCGAGAAGGTCGAGCGGGCCACCATCGACAAGCGCGAGATGCAACTGCTCTACCGGGAGGGCGAGAACCTCGTGTTCATGGACAACGAGTCCTACGACCAGATCACGGTGGCACCCGAGGTCCTAGGCGACGCCGCCCGCTTCCTGGTGGAGAGCTCGGTGGCCCTGATGCTGATGCACGGCACCGAGATTGTCGGCGTCGACCTGCCCGCCGCGGTGGAGCTGGCCATCGCCGAGACGGAGCCGGGAATCCAGGGCGACCGGGTCTCCGGCGCCACCAAACCGGCCACCCTGGAAACGGGACTGGTGGTGCAGGTCCCGCTGTTCGTGTCGCCCGGTGAGCGGGTGAAGGTGGACACCCGGACCGGGGCATACATCGGGCGGGCCTGATCCCCGCCGGTGGTGCGGCCGCCTCCGTGACCAGCGTTCCCGGTTTCGGGACCCGCCGCGAAGCCCGCGAGGACGCGCTGGCCGTGCTCTATGAGGCCGAGATAGCGGGCGGATCGTCGCAGGAGGCGCTGGGCCGCCGGGCCGTCCCACCCTCCGACTATGCGGTGGAGATCGCGCTGGGGGTGGACGCCGACCGCGAGCGTCTCGACGGCCTGCTGCGGAGCCATCTGGTGGGTTGGCGGCTTGAGCGGCTCGCGGTGGTGGACCGGGCCCTGGCTCGCATGGCGGCCTGGGAGCTTGCCCACCGCGATGACGTTCCGACCGGGGTCGTGCTGTCTGAGGCTGTGGCCCTGGCCACCCAGTACTGCGGCGGTGACTCGCCCCGTTTCCTGAACGGGGTCCTGCGGGCGGTAGCCGACGAAGTGCGCGGCATTACATGAGGAGCGGCGGGACCGCCCGCCTGATCGTGGATGTTCGGTGCCTGGCCGGGCCGACGACCCTGCTGAGGCCGTGGCGGGCCGCCGACGCCGGTGTGCTGGCCGCGGCCTGGCGGGATCCGGCGATCCGGGACCGTCTCGAAGTGCCCGAGCCGGCCGACGAGGCCGCTGCATCGCGTTGGATCGTCCAGCGGGAGCAGGCGGTGGCCGCGGGGCGCTCGGTGGACCTGGCCGTGACCGATCCGTCATCGGGCGAGGTCATCGGCGAAGTGGGGCTGAGCGGGCTGGACCCGGTGCGGCGGGCAGCCCTGATCGGCTGGTGGATCGCTGATGGCTGGCGTGGCCAGGGTCGGGCCGCCGAGGCGGTCCGGCTCCTGCTCGACTGGGCGCTGTCGGAGGGACCACTCGACGCGGTGATGGCCGAGATCGACTCCGGCAACCCGGCGTCGGCGGCTGTCGCCCGCCGGGCCGGGATGCGCCAGGTCGACGTACCAGGGCCGGAATCCGGAGGCCGCGCCATGCTCGTGTTCGCCCGCACCCGGGCCAGGTAACCAGGTTTTCTCGGGTGACTAATGTGTCGCGGAGGCACCGAAAGTCACCCGAGATTCTCGTCGGCGCCGGTTAGGCCTCCCAGTTGTCGCCGAGGATGTCTTCGAGGTCGATGGAACCGACGTCGAAGACGTCGTAGTCGGTGGCGACGCGAGGCTCGGCCGTGCGGGCGAGGCTCCGGTAGTGACGTTTGACGAACCACCAGCGCCCGTCGTCGTCACGCTCGAGCCGGTCGTGGTACACGCCGTAGGCGTCGGTCCGTCGCCCGTCCGAGACGTTCTGGCGGATCTCCTGCATGTACACCCTGGCGGCGGCGACGCCGGCCGGGGCGTCGATGCGCATAACGGTGTTGAGCAGCACGAACTCGAACAGCGAGAAGCGCTCGATCTGGCGGGCGATGAACTCTCCGTACTCGGACGGCCCGGTCAGCTCGAACTTCCGGTGGCGCACGTCCACCACGATCTGGCAGTCGGGCCGTACCATTCCGGCCAGTTCGTCCCAGGCACGACGGGTCACCGCGTCGGCGTAGCGGCTCTGCAGGCGCTGCAGGGCCGCGTACTCGATGGTCTCGGCAAGCCGGTCCTGGATGGTCATGGCGGCCGGGAGTTGTGGGATCAGGCCGAGCAGGTCTTCCAGCCGGTCGATGAGGTGGTGCGCCCCGCCGTCGTGCAGTGCGTCGGCCCCGTCATAACCGGACGTGTACCCAATGGCGACAGAACCGGCGGCGCGGGCCTGCACCATGTCGAACTTGGTGTCGCCCACATACCAGACCGCGCCGGCTGCCGCGCCGTCCACGTAGCGGCTGATCGCGGTCTGCTTGAGCGACACGCCAGCGTGGATGTCGTCGAAGCGTTGTGCGAGGCCGTGTGCCTCGATGTCTCGCAGCACGGCGTCCTCACCGGCCGAGCTCACTACCGCGATCGCGATGCCGGCCTTCCGTAGCGCGTCCAGCGTCTCTGACAGGCCCGGGGCTAGGGGAGCTTCGATCGTCGCGAGGTGGGTGCTCCAGTCTCGCGTCGCTTCGGCGTTGCGGTCATCGCGAACCCCTAGGCGTTTGACGTGTTCCGAAAGGGGCAGGCACCAAGCCTCGCGGAACTCGCCGAGAGTGAGCTCACCCAGACCGGCCCACCGCTCTCGGACCAGGTTGCTCGCACCGCGGGCCCGCTCCATGTCGTCGAGGAGGGTCCCGTTCCAGTCAAAGAGGACGATCGAGGGGGAACCGGCAGCAGTCACCGGCGAGCCAATCGCATCGAAGCGTCATCCTATGCACACACCACTTGTTTCGGTTGTGATGAGGTCGTGCCGCGCAAGAGGGCCGGCTGGTAGTGGCAGCCACGATGACGACCGGCCTCGGCGACGAAGTCCCCGGTCACGACCTGCTCTCCAATGGCGCCACAAAGACCGAGCTCAGAGCTTGCATCGAAGCCATGCGCGCGTGTTGGCGCGACCGGTGATACCGTCGCCGCCCGACCGTAAAACGGGTCCGGTGAGGCCCGAACGGGAGGAAATAATGGCCGAACGAGAACGCCGCTTCACGGTGCCCCACGCCAGCGGAACGTTCCGTGCTCGGACCCAGGTCATGACCGCCGACGACGTGGAGCGGGCCGTCCGGCGGATGACCCACGAGGTGATCGAGCGCAACCACGGCACCCACGACCTGATCGTGATCGGCCTGCAGACCGGCGGCGTACCCATCGCACACCGCATCGCCGAGACCCTGTCGGAGATACAGGGAACCTCGGTGCTGGTGGGCTCGCTCGACGTGGCCCTGCACCGCGACGACATAGGCCTGCGACCGGTGCTGCCCCAAGCGGTCACCGACATTCCCGCCGACCTCGACGGCCGGGTCGTGGTGCTCACCGATGACGTCCTGTTCACCGGCCGCACCGTGCGGGCCGCACTCGATGCACTGCACACTTGGGGACGGCCCCGGGCGGTGCAGCTGGCGGTAATGGTCGACCGGGGCCATCGGGAACTGCCGATCCGCCCCGACTACGTCGGCAAGAACCTTCCCACCAGCCGGTCCGAGATGGTCGACGTCGGCCCTGACGGGGTGTACCTGGGGGAGTTGGAATGAGCCGCCCGTACCGCTCAGGAGCAACCGCATGAGCCCATCAGGCCGGGACCGGCCACGCCAGCACCTGCTGTCGATCAATGATCTCGTGCGTCCCGACCTGGAACGCATCCTCGACCTCACCGAATCGTTCGCGGAGGTGAGCGAGCGGGCCATCCCGCGGGTGCCGGCCCTGCGGGGAAAGACGGTGGCCTGGCTGTTCTACGAGGACAGCACCCGCACCCGGCTGTCGTTCGAGGCGGCCGCCAAGCAGCTCTCGGCCGACACCCTGAACTTCACCGTTCGCTCGTCGTCGGTGAACAAGGGCGAGTCGGTGCGCGACACCGTGCAGACCATCGACGCCATGGGAATCGACGCGATCGTCGTGCGCCACTCATGTGCTGGTGTTCCCCATCGGGTAGGGAACTGGATCGACGCCTCGGTCATCAACGCCGGCGACGGTCGCCACGAGCATCCCACCCAGGCGCTGCTCGACCTGTACACCGCCCGCACCCACCTCGGCGACCTCGACGGCGCCCGGGTGGCCATCGTCGGCGACATCCTCCACTCCCGGGTGGCCCGCTCCGACGTGCTCGCGTTCGCGGCCATGGGCGCCCAAGTCACGCTGGTGGCCCCGCGCCCGCTACTGCCCTCCAGCCTCGACGGATGGCCCGTGACCGTCACCCACGACTTCGACGACATCCTCGGCGAGATCGACATCTGCTACCTGCTGAGGATGCAGCTCGAACGTCAGGCCAGCGCCCTGGTGCCCTCGCTCAGGGAGTTCAGGGCCGAGTACGGCCTTAACTCGTGGCGGGCCGACCGCCTCGCCGAGGGCGCGCTCATCATGCACCCCGGCCCCATGAACCGAGGCGTGGAGATCGACGGCGACGTGGCCGACCGGCCCAACGCGGTGATCACCGAGCAGGTCGCCAACGGCGTGGCCGTGCGCATGGCGGTGTTGTTCCTGCTCCTCGGCTCCGGGCTCGACCAGGCTGCGGGCCAGAAGGAGATAGCGGCATGAGCACCCGACTCGCCGCCGTGGCTACCGGTGGCACCATCGCCATACGGGGCGGGACCGTCGTGGACTCGACCGGAAGCCGCCGCGCCGACGTGGTGGTGGGCGACGGCCGGGTCACCGCGGTCGGCCCGGACTCCGGTGACGTCCCCCACGCCGACCGCACCCTGGACGCCTCCGGCTGCATCGTCGCCCCCGGGCTCGTCGACCTGCACGTCCACTTGCGCCAGCCGGGCCGCGAGGACGCCGAGACCATCGACACCGGAGCCAGGGGAGCAGCCCTCGGAGGCTTCACTGCGGTGGTGGCCATGCCCAACACCGACCCGCCCATGGACTGCGCCGCGGTCGTGCGCGAGGTTCAGGAGCTCGGCGCGGGGGCATGCTGCGACGTGTACCCCACGGCCGCCATCACCGTGGGGCGCCGGGGAGCGGAGCTGGCCCCCATGGCCGAGCTGGCCCGCCTCGGGGTGCGCATCTTCACCGACGACGGCGACGGCGTGCAGGACGCCCAGGTCATGCGCCGGGCCCTCGAGTACGCGGGCGGCCTTGCCCACCTCGCTGGCGGCCGCCGGATCGCGTTGGCCCAGCATTGCGAGGTAGCCGAGCTCAGTGCGGGCGGGCACATGCACGAGGGGGCCTGGTCGAGCCGGCTGGGCCTGGGCGGCCAGCCCTCCGAGGCCGAGGAGCTGATGGTCATGCGCGACATCGCCCTGGCCCGCCTCACCGGATCGAGGGTGCACTTCCAGCACCTGTCCACCGCCGGGTCGGTGGCCATGGTCCGGGCGGCCAAGGAGGCCGGCCTGCCGGTGACCGCGGAGGCAACCCCCCACCACTTCACCCTCACCGACGCCTGCTGCGCCAGCTACGACACCGTCTTCAAGGTCCATCCGCCGCTGCGCCCCGACGACGACGTGGCCGCCATCCGGGCCGGGCTGGCCGACGGGACCATCGACGCCATCGCCACCGACCACGCCCCCCACACCAGCACCGACAAGGAAAGGCCGTTCGACTCGGCGCCGCCGGGAATGCTGGGGCTGGAGACGGCCGTGGGGCTGGCCCTGACCGAACTGGACCTGCCCATAGAGCAGGTCGTCGCCCTCATGTCGTGGCGGCCGGCCGCCATCGCCGCCATCGACGACCTCCACGGACGGCCGATCGCACCCACCGAGCCTGCCAACCTGTGCGTGATCGACCCCCAGGAGACCTGGACGGTGTCGGGTGCGGCCATGGCCAGCCCGAGCCGCAACACCCCGTACGAGGGGCGGACGCTGCGGGGCCGGGTCCGCCACACCCTGCTGGCCGGTGAGCCCGTCGTGATCGACGGCGAGCCGCAGCGATGACCGCGCCGGTGACCGAATCCAAGACTGCACCCCAGATCGCACCGGAGCCCGCCCTGCTGGTGCTCAGCGACGGGGAGGTGTTCGAGGGCGAGGCTGCCGGCGCCCCAGCCTCGGTCGCCTCCGGAGAGGTCGTGTTCAACACCGTCATGAGCGGGTACCAGGAGGTGATCTCCGATCCCTCCTACGCGGGCCAGATGATCGCCTTCACCTATCCTCACATAGGCAACTACGGCACCAACGACTCGGACACCGAGTCGGCTCGGCCCCACTGCCGGGGTGTGATCGTGAGGGATCTGGCCCCGCGGCCCAGCAACTGGCGGGCCACCGGCAGCCTCGACGACTACCTATGCCGTCACGGCGTGCCCGCCATCACCGGAATCGACACCCGCCGGCTCACCCGCCACATCCGTGACGCAGGAGCCATGCCCGGCGCGTTCGGAACGGCCGCCGAGGCCACGCTGCTGGCCGCGGCCCGGGCCGAGCCCGGCACCAGCGGCATCGACCTCGTCGCTGAGGTCACTACCGAGCATCCCTACACGGTCGGCACCGGCGCCTACCGGGTAGTGGCTTACGACCTGGGCATCAAGTCCACCATCCTGGACTGCCTACAGGAGCTGGCGACCGTGACCGTCGTGCCCGCCCACACACCCGCGGCGGAGGTGCTGGCGAGGCAGCCCGACGGTGTGTTCCTCAGCAACGGGCCCGGCGACCCGGAGCTGGCCGGACCGGCCATCGAAGCGCTGCGCACCCTCGTCGGCACGGTCCCGGTCTTCGGGATCTGTTTGGGCCACCAGCTGCTGGCACTGTCCCTAGGTGGTCGCACCTTCAAGATGCGCTTCGGCCACCACGGCGGAAACGTGCCCGTTCAATGCACCGCCACCGGGCGCATCGAGATCACCAGCCAGAACCACAACTTCGCGGTGGTGGCAGGGTCGGTGCCGGGCGTGACCGAGACCCACGTGTGCCTCAACGACGGCACCCTGGCGGGGCTTTCCGTCGACGGCGCCGACGCCTTCAGCGTGCAGTACCACCCCGAGGCCGGACCGGGCCCCCACGACGCCCGGCACCACTTCTCGAAGTTCGCCGAGATGATGGACCGCTGCCGTGCCGCGGCGTAACGGGATTCCCGGAGGTCGATGCCGTGCCGAGGCGTAACGACCTCGAGTCGATCCTGATCATCGGCTCCGGACCCATCGTCATCGGCCAGGCCTGCGAGTTCGACTATTCCGGGACCCAGGCCTGCCGAGTGCTCCGAGCCGAGGGCTACCGGGTGATCCTGGCCAACTCCAACCCGGCCACCATCATGACCGACCCGGAGGTCGCTGACTCCACCTACGTCGAGCCGCTCGACGCCGCCGTGCTGGCCAGCATCATCGAGCGGGAGCGTCCCGACGCCGTGCTGCCCACCCTCGGCGGCCAGACCGGGCTGAACCTGGCCATGGAGCTCGTCGCCAACGGCGTCCTCGAGACCAGCGGCACCGAGCTGATCGGGGCCGACGCGGCCGCCATCGCCACCGCCGAGGACCGCCAGCTCTTCAAGCAGGCCATGCTCGAGATCGGCCTGGACGTCCCCCGTTCCGGCATAGCCAAGAACATGCCGGAGGCCCGCGAGGTGCTCCAGGACGTGGGTCTGCCGGTGATCGTGCGTCCCGCCTACATCCTCGGCGGCCGCGGCGCGGGGATCGCCACCCACGCAGTCGAGTTCGAGCGGGTGGCGGCGGTCGGCCTGGACGCTAGCCCCATCTCCGAGATCCTGATCGAGGAGTCGATCGTGGGCTGGAAAGAGTTCGAGCTCGAGGTGATGCGCGACCGGGCCGACAACTGCGTGGTGGTCTGCTCGATTGAGAACCTCGACCCGATGGGGGTGCACACCGGCGACTCCATCACTGTCGCCCCCGCCCAGACGCTCAGCGACCCGGAGTACCAGCGGATGCGCAACGCGGCGTTCGCGGTGCTGCGCCGGGTGGGGGTCGAGACCGGCGGGTCCAACGTGCAGTTCGCAGTCGATCCGGCCACCGGCCGCCAGGTGGTGATCGAGATGAATCCCCGGGTGAGCCGCTCCTCGGCGCTGGCCTCCAAGGCCACCGGCTTCCCCATCGCCAAGATCGCCGCCCGCCTCGCGGTGGGCTACACGCTCGACGAGATCCCCAACGACATCACCGAGGTGACGCCGGCGTCCTTCGAGCCGACCCTCGACTACGTCGTCACCAAGATCCCCCGCTGGGCGTTCGAGAAGTTCCAGGCCGCCTCGACCGAGTTGGGCACGTCGATGCAGTCCGTCGGCGAGGTGATGGCCATCGGCCGCACGTTCTGCGAGTCGCTGCAGAAGGGCCTTCGCTCGCTGGAGCAGGGTCGCCTGGGCCTCAACGCCGACCCTGCCGAGGCGGCCTATGACCGTCTCGGAGACGCCGAGCTGATGGCGGCCGCGGCCGTGCCCACCCCGGAGAGGATCTTCCAGCTGGAGGCACTGCTGCGCCGGGGCGAGCCGGTCGAGGCCGTGCACGCGGCCACCGGCGTGGACCGGTGGTTCCTCGACCAGATCACCCGCATCTGCGCCGAGCGGAAGGCCCTCGAGGCCGCGGAGCCGACCGCGATGAGCCGGGCCGGATGGCGCCGGGCCAAGCGGCTCGGCTTCTCCGACGCCCAACTCGCCTACCTTTGGACCGCCTCGCCGTCCGACGTGAGAGCGGCGCGGGAGAGCGCCGGGGTGCTGCCCACCTTCAAGACGGTCGACACCTGCGCGGCCGAGTTCGAGGCGACTACCCCGTACCACTACTCGACCTACGAGGACACCGACGAGATAAGGCCGGCAACCAAACCGAGAGTCCTGATCTTCGGGTCCGGCCCCAACCGGATCGGCCAGGGCATCGAGTTCGACTACTGCTGCGTCCACGCCGGGCAGGCCCTGCGGGCCGCCGGGTACGAGACCGTGATGGTGAACTGCAATCCGGAGACGGTGTCCACCGACTACGACACCAACGACCGGCTCTACTTCGAGCCCCTGACGCCTGAGGACGTGGCCAACGTGATCGCGGCCGAGGATCCGGTGGGCGTCATCGTCTCCCTCGGCGGCCAGACGCCGCTGGCCTTGGCCGGCCAGCTCCCGCCCGAGCTGGTGCTGGGCACCCCGCCGGCGTCGATCGAGGCGGCCGAGGATCGCGAGCATTGGAACGCCCTGTGCAGCCGCCTGGGCATCCCTCAGCCACCGGGCGGCGCGGCCACGAGCCACGCCGAGGCCCTGGCGGTGGCTGACCGGGTCGGCTACCCGGTGCTGGTGCGTCCCTCCTATGTGCTCGGCGGCCGGGCCATGGCCATCGTCTACGACGAGGACCAGCTCGCGGCCGCGATCGACGAACTGACCGAACTGGGCTCCCTCGGCCGGGAGGGCGGGCCGGCCTCGGAGCGTCCCGTACTCGTCGACCGCTTCCTCGAGGACGCCACCGAGGTGGATGTGGATGCGGTCCGGGACCGCACCGGCGAGGTGCAGATCGGCGCGGTTATGGAGCACGTCGAGGAGGCCGGCGTCCACTCCGGGGACTCGGCCTGCACCATCCCGCCTACCACGCTGAGCGACGAGGTCGTCGCGGCCATCTGCGAGCACACTCGCCGCATCGCGGCAGCCCTGGACGTCACCGGCCTGCTCAACGTTCAGTTCGCGGTACGGAGAGACCCCGGCAGCCCGCTGGGGATGGCTTCGCGATGGGGCGGGTCCGGGGTGGACGACGTCTTCGTGATCGAGGCCAACCCGAGGGCGTCGCGCACGGTGCCGTTCGTCGCCAAGGCCACCGGAGTGCCGCTGGCCATGGTCGCGGCCCGTGTGATGGTCGGGGCAACGCTGGCCGAGCTGAGGGACGAGGGCATGCTGCCCTCAGCCCCTGCCGGACTGCCTCAGGTCTCCGACTACGTGGCGGTCAAGGAGGTCGTGCTGCCGTTCAACCGGTTCCCCGACGCCGACGCCGTGCTCGGTCCAGAGATGCGCTCTACCGGCGAGGTCATGGCTCTGGACGCGACGCCGGGCCTCGCGTTCGTCAAGGCTCAGCTGGCTGCGGGCACCAGGCTCCCGGCCGAGGGGACGGTGTTCATGTCGATGGCCGACCGCGACAAGGAGGCCGGGCTGCGGGCTGCCCGGATCTTCCACCGGCTCGGCTTCCGGCTGGCCGCCACCACCGGCACCGCCCAGTTTCTGCACCGGGGAGGCGTGCCCGTGGCCGTGGAGGTGGCCAAGCTGGGCGACGACGAGGGGCGCCATGCTGTCGCCCTGATCGAGGCGGGTGAGATCCAATTGGTGATCAACTCACCGCGAGGGCGCGGCCCCAGAGCCGACGGAGCGCACATCAGGTCGGCTGCGGGACGGGCCGGACTGCCCCTGGTCACCACCGGGGCCGCGGCGCTGGCCGCGGCCTACGGCCTGCGAGACCGTCACGGCGTCGATCCCACCGTGCGGAGCCTCCAGGAGTATCACCGGAGTCTCCGGGGCGCGGCCTAGATGGCCGAGCTGGCGACCCAGGTCGGCAGCGTTGGGCTGCGGGCGCCGGTTATGACGGCGTCGGGCGCGTCGGGGCACGGCGCGGAGCTGGCGCCCTACGGTGCGCTTCGTGATCTCGGCGCGGTGGTGGTGAAGTCGCTGCGCGACGGAGCGTGGCCGGGCAACCCGCCGCCCAGGCTGCACCCGTTGCGCTCTCCTGCGGCGGGGATGATCAACAGTGTGGGGCTTCAGGGCCCGGGGGTGGCCGCCTGGCTCGACGACGACCTGCCCGCCCTCATCGACGCAGGCGCCGACGTGGTGGCCAGCATCTGGGGCGACACTGTCGACGCCTACCGTCGCGCCGCTGAACTTCTGGCGACCGGGCCTCCCCAGATTGTGGCCGTCGAGGTGAACGTGTCGTGCCCCAACACCGAGGACGGCATGCGGATGTTCGCCCATTCGGCCGAGGCGACCGAGGCGGTGGTGGCCGCCACCGCCGGATGCGGGCGGCCGCGCTGGGCCAAGCTCAGCCCCAACACACCCGAACTGGTAGAGGTGGCTACGGCCGCAGTGCGGGGCGGTGCGGAGGCGGTGGTGCTGACCAACACGCTGTCAGGGCTGGTCATCGACATCGAGAACCGGCGCCCGGCCCTCGGCGGGCAGCGCGGCGGCGTGAGCGGCGCAGCCCTGCATCCAGTGGCGGTTCGGGCCGTCTACGACGTTCATGCGGAGCTCCCGGCGGTGCCCATCGTCGGTGTGGGCGGGGTGGCCACCGGCGCGGATGCTGTTGAGATGCTGATGGCCGGCGCGTCGGCCGTGCAGGTGGGCACGGCCATCTTCGCCGACCCCCGCGCTCCGTGGAGGGTGCTCGCCGAGCTGGAGCAGTGGTGCGACGACAACGATCTGGCCGGCGTGGCTGAACTGGTCGGAGCAGCTCACTGAGACGCCGGGCGGGTAAGAGCCTCTAATGAGGGGATGTTCGGCGTCATAGAGAATAATCGAGGCATGGAGGGAGCAGCCGATGGATGAAGGGGTGCGTGACCGGCTCGCGGTAGCGCTCGACGTCGACGACCTGGTGGCCGCGACCCGGCTGGCCCGATCCCTTGCCGGGCACTTCCGCGTCGCCAAGATCGGCCTGGAGCTGTACACCGCTGCCGGTCCCGAAGCCATCGGGGTCATGATCGACCTCGGCTACGACGTCTTCTGCGATCTGAAGCTCCACGACATTCCCAACACGGTGGCCAGAGCAGCCCGCGTCGTGGGCGAGCTCGGCGTGTCATACCTGACGATCCATGCCGCCGGCGGCACCGAGATGCTCCGGGCCGGCGCCGAAGGGCTGGCCGAGGGGGCGACCCGCCCTGCGGGAGTTCTGGCCGTGACCGTGCTCACCAGCGAGGCCGAGGTGGCCGCCACCCGCGACCTGGTGGCAGAGCGCATGGAGGTGGCGTTCGAGGCCGGCTGCGCCGGCGTGGTGTGCGCCGCTCCCGACCTGACCGCGACACGCCACATCCGCCCGGAGCTGATCCGGGCCGTTCCGGGCATCCGCCTCGCGGGGGACTCGGTGGACGATCAGCGGCGGGTCGCTTCGCCGGTCCAGGCCCTGGCGGCCGGTGCCGACCTGCTGGTCGTGGGCAGGCCCGTCACGAGAGCCGCCGACCCCGTTGAGGCGGCCGAGCGTCTGCATCGAAGCCTCCAGCAGTAACGAGAGTAACGAATTCGAAGTCGTTGCGCTTGAAGTGAACACGGGGATTGCTGGCGCGCTAGCGCAAGCTCAGCTAATCTCGTACCCCATGGCTCAACCCTTTTCCATTTCAGACGAGGTCCGCCGCGAGGCGTTGCTCAAGGCTGCCGCGGTTCGGCGGGAGCGCGCGGAGCTTCGCGTCCAGCTCAAGGCTGGCGACGTCTCATTGTCGGACCTGCTCGGCCGGGTCGACGATGACACCGTTGGCAAGATGAAAGTGCTGGCCGTACTCGAGTCGCTGCCGGGCGTGGGCAAGGTGAAGGCACGCAAGGCGATGGAGCGGATCGGGATTTCCGACAGCCGTCGCTTGCGCGGGCTAGGGAGCAGGCAGAGGAGTCAACTGCTCGCGGACTTCGGCTGACCGCACGAGGTTCCGGGCGCGGCCGTGGATACGGCCGTGGTGCGCTCGCCTCGGTAGCCTCGCGGGGTGACCTCGCTAGCGGGCCGATCGGTCATCATCGTCTCCGGCCCGGGGGGTGTGGGCAAGGGCACGATCGTCGAACGGCTCATGGAGCGCGACCCGAAGCTGTGGCTGTCGCGGTCGTGGACCACCCGACCCCGGCGGCCTTCCGAACCGGCCGACGCCTATCGATTCGTGGACCGCGCCGCCTTCGAGGCCGCGATCGCGGCTGATGGGTTTCTCGAGTGGGTCGAGTTCCTCGACTACCTGCAGGGCACGCCGGTTCCGGACCCTCCCGAGGGATCCGACGTGGTGCTGGAGATCGACGTGCGGGGAGGGCAGCAGGTCCGGGAGCTGCTGTCTGACGCCCTGCTGATCTTCGTCGACGCGCCCAGCCCGGAGCATCAGAGGGCCCGGCTCGAGCTCAGGGGTGACGATCCAACCACGATCGCTCGCCGGATGAGGAAGACCGCCTCGGAACGAGCCGAGGCCCTCAAGATGGGCTATGAGATTGTGGTGAACGACGACCTTAGCCGGGCCGTGGAGGCGATCGAGTCCCTCATCGCTTCGGATCGGGAGCGGCGCCGGTCAGCTTCGGCGCGTACCTGAGCATCTCTTGGGCAAGCGCGGCTCCTCCCATCCGTTCGGAACTCCTGGTGCCGCTGGTAGCGTGATGATTCCCTAGTCGGCCGATCCAGCGGAGCGCGCCATGGCCCACGGCTACGACACGATGATGACGCCTGCCATCGAAGACCTGCTCGAGCGGACGGAGTCCAAGTTCGTTCTGGTGACCCTGGCTGCGCTTCGAAGCCGCGAGATCACCAACTACTTCGGTCAGCTCGGCGGGGGTATCGGTGCATCCGTGCCGCCGCAGGTGGTCTCCACTTCGTCCAAGCCCCTGTCGATCGCCCTGGAGGAGGTCGCCGCGGGCAAGATCGAGGCGGTCGAGGTCGACCCCGACGCCGAACCGCCGGCCGACGAGACCGGTCCGCTCGAGGGAGCACATCTCCAGGATGTGAGCGACCCGGAGCAGAGCGGTGCTGGGGGTGACTCCCCGGAACCTGCCGGTGACGTCGGCGCCTGACAAGAGGTCCACGAGGACTCCATGAGCGCGCTCAACGGCCGCTGCGTGGTGGTCGGCGTGACCGGCGGCATCGCCGCTTACAAGGCCGTGGAGGTGTGCCGGCGGCTGGTGGGCCACGGAGCCCATGTCGTGCCGGTGCTCACCGATGGTGCGCTGCGGATGGTGGGGGAGACCACCTTCTCGGCTCTGGCCTCGGAACCGGCGATCACTTCGCTCTGGAATGATCGGTCCGGGCCGATCCCTCATACCGCGGCGGGTCAGAGGGCCGACGCCGTCGTCGTGTGTCCGGCCACTGCCAGGCTGATATCGGATCTGCGCACCGGCCGCTCCGGCGACGTGCTGACGGCCACCCTTCTGGCCACCCGGGCGCCGGTGGTGCTGGCCCCGGCGATGCACACCGAGATGTGGGAGCAGCCGTCGGTGCAGGAGAATCTGGCTGTACTCACCCAACGCGGGGTCACCATGGTAGGCCCCTCCGATGGGCCTCTGGCGGGAGGCGACGCCGGACCCGGCCGGATGGCCGAGCCGACGGAGATCGTCGCCGCGGTGGAGGCGGTGCTGACCGTTCCAGACCTGGCCGGGACAAGGGTGCTGGTCACCTCGGGCGGGACCCGCGAGCCGATCGACGCGGTGCGCTTCGTCAGTAACCGGTCCTCTGGCAAGCAGGGCGCGGCGCTCGCCGAGGAGGCCGCGGCCCGGGGCGCGGACGTGGTCCTGGTCACCACCCAGAGCGAGCGGGCCGCCGGAGTGCCAGCCCGGGTGGTGGCCGTGGAGACGGCTGCTGAGATGGCCGCCGCAGTGGAGCTCGAAGCACCGCACGCCGACTTGGTGGTGATGGCGGCCGCGGTGGCCGACTTCCGGCCCGCGCAACCCTCGGGCACCAAGCTCAAGAAGGACCAGGGTGTGCCCGCGGTGGAGCTGGAGCCCACAGCCGACATCCTGGCCGCGCTGGGCGCCTCGAAGGGACCCGGTCAGGTGCTCGTCGGGTTCGCGGCCGAGACCGAGGACATCGAATCGAACGCCGTCGCCAAGCTGCGCCGCAAGAACCTCGACGTGATCGTGGCCAACGACGTGTCCAAGCAGCATGTCGGCTTCGGTCATGACACCAACGAGATCGTGATGTTCACCGCCGACGGCGCTCGCCATCATGTCCCGCTGACCACCAAGCGGGAGGCGGCCCGGGCGGTGCTCGACGTCGCGGTCTCGCTCATGGGCTCCGCCAGCGGCGGCCCCGCCGACGATCAGGACACCAGCGACAGCAGGGAGCGGCCTTGAACACCTGGACCTTCACCTCGGAGTCGGTGACCGAGGGCCATCCCGACAAGCTGGCCGACCAGATCTCGGACGCCATCCTCGACGCTCTGATCGACGCCGATCCCAATAGCCGGGTGGCCTGCGAGACGCTGGTCACTACGGGCCTTGCGGTCGTCGCGGGCGAGATCCGCACCGAGGCTTACGTAGAGATCCCGAACATCGTGCGGCAGACGATCTGCGCTACCGGCTACGACGACGCTGCCTTCGGCTTCGACGGCCACACCTGCGGCGTGGTGGTGGCGATCGGCGATCAGTCGCCTGACATCGCTATGGGCGTGGATCGCACCGACGGAGACTCCGACGACCAGGGCGCAGGCGACCAGGGGATGATGTTCGGCTATGCCTGCGACGAGACCGATGTGATGATGCCCCTACCCATCCATCTCGCCCACCGGCTGGCGGCGCGCCATGCTGAAGTACGCCGGGCCGGAACGATCCCGTACCTGCGACCCGACGGCAAGACCCAGGTCAGCATCGAGTACGAGGGCAGCCGGCCCGTACGCCTGCGCACCGTGCTGGTGTCGACCCAGCACGGTCCTGGCATCGACCGCGATCGAATGATCCGTCCCGACGTCAACGAGCAGATCATCGAGCCGGTCATCAGTGAGCAGTGCCCGCAGTTCGCCGGAGACGACTACAAGGTGATTGTCAACCCGACAGGCAAGTTCGAGACCGGCGGGCCGAAGGGCGATTCGGGCTTGACCGGCCGCAAGATCATCGTCGACACCTACGGCGGCATGGCTCGCCACGGCGGCGGCGCCTTCTCGGGAAAGGATCCGTCCAAGGTGGACCGCTCGGCCTCGTACGCGGCCCGCTGGGTGGCCAAGCACATCGTGGCCGCGGGTGCCGCGTCGCGCTGCGAACTTCAGGTGGCCTACGCCATTGGCATGGCCGAGCCGCTGTCGCTGATGGTCGAGACCTTCGGCACCGAGACCGTGGACCGGGCCCAGATCGAGAGGGCGGTGAGGGACGTGTTCGACCTGCGCCCCGCGGCCATCGTGCGGGACTTGGGCCTGCTGGAGCCCATCTACACCCCGACCGCGGCCTACGGCCACTTCGGCCGGTCCGGTGACGAGGAGATGTTCAACGAAGAGAAGGCCGAGCGCCGTGCCGCGCTGTTCACTTGGGAGAGCACCGACCGCTTGGCCGACCTGAAGTCGGCTCTCGGCCTCTGAACTCCGGCAGTCAGGGCCGGCTCTCCTTCGAGGAGACGCCCGGCGAGCCCCCAGCGCCGGCAGAAAGCGCTGCGAAGGGAGACAGCGCCTCAGAGGGATTGATCGTGCGGGTGCTGCCCGACGTGGTCCGCCTCGACCGGATGTTCGACTACTCGGTCCCGGATGCCTGGCACGCCGATGGCCGGGCCGAACGGCTGGCGGCGGGCTCGATCGTGCGGTTCTCCCTCGGCGGTCGCCGCATGCGGGGCTGGATCACCGAGGTCGGGGTCGATCCGCCCGCGGGCGTGGAACTCCAGCACCTGGAGCGACTCACCGGCATGGGTCCGCCCGCGGACGTCCTCAGCCTGGCCCGCTGGGCTGCCTGGCGGTGGGCCGGCCGCACCGTGCACTTCCTGCGGGTCGCGTCGCCGCCCCGGGTGGTCGCCAGCCCCGCACCCGCCCGGATCGCGGCGCCCACGCCCAGCAGTGGCTCGCCCGAGCGCCACGACGACCTGTTCTCTCATCCCAGCGCAGTGACCGTGCTGCGTTGCCCGCCCGCGGACGACTGTCTGGCCTTGGCTGGCGCCGCGACTCGCCGGGGCGACGCGCTGATCGTCGTGCCAGCCCTCGCCCATGCTCGCCGCATCGCGACCGATCTCAGACGGCAGGGCGTTCGGGTCGCCCTGGGATTCGACGACTGGGCTCAGGCCGCGGCCGGCGCCACGGTGGTCGGCACCCGTACTGCGGTGTGGATGCCCATGCCGCACCTGGCCGCGGTGGTGGTGCTGGACGAGCACTCCGAGGGCCTCCAGAGCGAGCAGGCCCCGACCTGGCACGCCCGCGAGGTGGCCCTGGAGCGGGCCCGGCGGGCTGGGGCGCCCGCCGTGCTGGTGTCACCCGTCCCGACGCTGGAGGCGCTCGAAGCGGGTGAATTGAGAGAGGTGGGAAGGGCAGCCGAGCGTGACGGCTGGCCCGCGGTCGACGTGCTGGATCGTCGTCTCGACGACCCGGTCCGGGGCGGCCTGTTCGCCGAGGGTCTGCGCGATCGTCTGGCCCGGGCTCGGGGAAGGGTCGCAATCGTGCTCAACCGCAAGGGCCGCGGTCGGCTGCTGGCCTGCAAGGCCTGCGGCGAGCTGGCCCGCACCACCGATGGGCGGCTGCCGATGAGACTCGTCGACGACGTGCTAGTGGCGGCAGACGGAAGTGAACGACGCCCGGTTGTGTGCGCCCACTGCGGTTCGACGGTGCTTCGCAACCTGCGCATCGGCGTCACCCGGGCCCGCGAGGATCTCGCTTCGCTCACCGGGGAGCCGGTGGGGGAGTTGACCGCGGAGTCGGACCGGGTGGGCGCCGAGCGGATTGTGGTGGGCACCGAGGCTGTGCTGTGGCGCCTGCAGTCCGTGGCGGCAGTGGTGTTCCTGGACTTCGACCAGGAGTTGCTGGCGCCCCGGCAGAGGGCCTCGGAGCAGGCGTTGGCGCTGCTGGCCCGCGGTGCCCGGCTGGTGGGCGGGCGTCGGGGCGAGGGGCGCCTCGTGGTCCAGACCCGCCAGCCCGATCATCCGGTGGTGCGGGCCGCGGTGCTCGCCGACCCGTCAATCGTGGCCGACATCGAGCGCCGGCGACGCCGGGAGATGGACCTGCCGCCCCATAGCGCCCAGGCCGTGGTCTCCGGACCGGGGGCAGAAGCCTTCATCGAGACGCTGCGAGAATCAGCCGACACGGCGGTGAGCATCCGGGGCTCGTTGGACGGACGGTTCCTGCTGCGCGCGCCGTCACATGGCCCGCTGCTGGACCTGCTGGCCCGCACCCCCCGTCCAGCCGCGCGTCTGCGGGTCGAAGTGGACCCCCTACGGGTCTGAGAGGCGTGCAAGGTCCGTTCTTGATGTAGTTGTTCCGCTGTGGTGAGGTCAACCACATCAAGAAAGTCCCAGCGGGCCTACCTCCAGAAGCCGGTAGCCCCTCTTGGACGCCAGGCGGGTGACGCGGTGGTCCCGGTTGGTCAGCCATCGGGCCAGCGAGTCGCTGCCCAGATGGCGTTGCACCACTAGGTGGGCTCGCCCGCCGGCCGCCAGCCGGTCCAGCCATGTGGCCAGCAGTTCGTGCAGAGCAGGCTTGCCGATGCGGATGGGCGGATTGCACAGGATGCGGTCGAAGCGGCGGTCGGGGTCCACCTCGTCCGGGTGTGCCACCGTCACGTTTCCCGCACCGGTGGCCTCTGCGTTTCGCGCCGTCAGGGCCAGAGCCCGCTCGTTCACGTCCATTGCCAGCACCTCCGCGGCGGGGGAGCGCAGAGCGACGAAGCAGGCGATCGGGCCCCATCCGCAGCCCAGGTCGAGCACCCGCTGAGCGCCGGCGGCCAGCGGCGGCGCCTCTGCCAGCAGCAGGCGGGTGCCCGGGTCCAGCCGGCCGGGTGAGAACACCCCCGAATCGGTCTCGAATCTGAGCTGCATCCCGCCGATGTCCGCCGTGATCGACCGGGGCGAGGTGGCGGCGGCAGGCTCGGCTTCGAAGTACTGGCCGCCGGCGGGCTGGGCAGCGGGATCGGCCACGCCGCGACGGTAGCCTCAAACAGCAGTGGCCCCCTACGACATACGCATCATCGGTGATCCGGTCCTGCGGCGCCGCGCCGCCGACGTGGACAACGTCGACGGCACTCTGGTGCGGATCGTCGAGGGCATGGTCGAGACCATGTACAGCGCGGACGGCATCGGTCTGGCCGCCCCTCAGATCGGGGTGCAGAAGCGCCTGTTCGTATGGGACATGGGTGACGGCCCCCGCACCATCGTCAACCCGCAGATCGTCGAGTCCGATGGCGAGTGGGTCTACGACGAGGGGTGCCTGTCGGTCCCTGGGCTGACCTGGGAGATCGTCAGGCCCAAGGAGGTCCACATCGTCGGCCGGGACCTCGACGGCAACGAGATCTCCGTGGAGGCCGACGAACTCGAGGCCCGCCTGTTCCAGCACGAGTTGGACCACCTCGACGGCACCCTGCTGATCGAGCGTCTCGATGACTCCACCCGGAAGGCTGCCCTGCGCACGCTGCGCGAGATGGGGATCGGGCCCGGCTCGCCGACATCGTCACGGCTGCCGGACACGGGAGGCGACAAGCCTTCGGGCGGTCTGCGCCTGCTGTGACGGCGCGCTCGGCCTCTGGTTGGCGCGTCGTCTACTTCGGCACCCCGGAGGTGGCGGTGGCGCCGCTGCAGGCGCTGTACCGGGCCGGACACGATGTGGCCCTGGTGGTCACCCGACCGCCGAGGCGCCGGGGGCGGCGCCAGGCGCCGACGCCCTCGCCGGTTGAGGACGCGGCTGCGGTCCTGGGCCTGAAGGTCACCCACGACGTCAAGGACGCGGTCGCGGTCGAGGCCAACCTGGGCGTGGTCGTCGCCTACGGCGAGTACATCGGTGACGACGTTCTCGAACCGCGTCGTACCGTGAACCTGCACTTCTCGCAGCTGCCCCGGTGGCGGGGGGCTGCACCAGTGGAGCGGGCCATCCTGGCCGGCGACACCGAGACGGGGGTGTGCCTCATGGAGGTCGCCTCGGAGATCGACACCGGCGCCGTGTACCGCCGGGCGTCCGCCGGGATCGGGCCGGAAGAGACGGCCGACGAGCTGCGGACCCGGCTCTGCGAGCTGGGCATCGGGCTGCTGCTGGACGCCCTCGCCGAGGGGTTCGGGGAGCCGGTACCGCAAGCAGGAGAGATGACCTGGGCCGACAAGATCGAGCCTGGTGAGTTGCGAATCGACTGGTCGGCCCCGGCCGAGCATGTGCTGCGGCTGGTACGCGTAGGGGGCGCCTGGACGGTCTACAGAGGTCGTCGCTTGAAGGTCTTGGAGGCCCGACTCGCGACCGGGTCCGGTCTGCCCGGCACGATCTCGCTGGTGCCTGGATCCGGTGGCAGCACCGCGGTGGAGGCCGGCTCCGGTGAAGGTGCGTTGGAGCTGGTGACCGTGCAGTCGGAGGGTCGGGCCGCGGCCGGCGCCCGCGACTGGGCCAACGGGGCTCGCCTCACGGGCGGCGAGCAGTTCGACCAGTGAGCCGGACCGATCGACGGACCGGCGCCGCCGGAAGCGGGGGAGCGGAGCCGAGCGCCAGGCGACTGGCCATCGATGTGCTGGTCCGCATCGACACCGACGGCGCCTACGCCAACATCGCCCTGCCCGCCGCTCTGGCTCAGTCTGGCCTGGACGAGCGTGACCGGGCCTTCGCCACCGAGCTCGTCTACGGCGTCACCCGCCGCCGCCGGGCTCTGGACTGGGCGCTGTACACCTTCCTGGCAACGCCTCCGCCACCTCCCGCCCGAGCCGCGCTCCGCATGGGGGCCTACCAACTCATCGCGTTGGACACCCCGGCCTACGCGGCGGTCTCCGCCACGGTGGCCGCGACTCCCCGCAGCCTTCGAGGCCTGGTCAACGCAGTGCTGCGACGGGTGGGCGATGCCGGAATGCCGGACTGGCCCGACGACGCGACCCGGCTCAGCTATCCCGACTGGATCGTCGAAGCGCTCACAACCGACCTCGGCCACGACACCGCGCTTGAGGTCCTGGAGTCGATGAACGCTCCGGCCCGTGTCCACCGCCGTGCAGACGGCTACGTGCAGGACCTGAGCTCGCAGATGGTGATCGACGCCATGGGTGTTCAGCCCGGGGATCTGGTGGCCGACATGTGCGCCGCGCCGGGCGGCAAGGCCACTGCGCTGGCCGGGCGCGGCGCTTCCGTGATCGCATGCGACTCCCAACTGGGACGGATCGGGCTGATGAAGGCCAACCGGGAGTCACTGGACGCCGGCTCCATGTCTGTGGTGGCAGCCGACGGTCGTTGTCCGCCGTTGCGGCCGGGCTGCTTCGACGCGGTGCTGGTGGACGCGCCGTGCAGCGGGCTGGGTGCACTCAGGCGGCGTCCCGACGCCCGCTGGCGCATCGAGCCGTCGGCCGTGCCGAGGCTGACCCGTCTACAGGCCGATCTGCTGCACGCGGCCGCCGGGTTGCTGCGGCCGGGTGGCGAGCTGGTTTATAGCGTCTGCACCCTCACGGCCGCCGAGACGCTTGCGGTTGCGGCCGAGATGACAGCCGACGGTCGTTTGGAGCCGTTGCCTGCCCCGGCCGAGCCCTGGTCACCCCACGGCAGCGGAGCCATGCTGCTGCCCGGCGCCGAGCACGACGGCATGGCCCTGTTCCGCTGGCGCCGGACCTGAATTGGCAGCGTTGTGCACGGTATGCGTGCATTGTGCTGCCAGTTCGGGTGGGGTGAGGTGGGGAGGCTGTGGGTAGGGTCGAAGGCATGGGACACGGCGACGGCAGCGGCGAATCCGGCATGGAGGCCAAGGTGCTCACCGTGTCCGACGGTGTGGTGCAAGGGACCCGGCAGGACCGCAGCGGCGAGGCGCTGGAGGCCTACCTCGCAGGGGCCGGATGGCGCGTGGTGGAGCGAGCCGCGATCGCTGACGGCGTGGATTCGGTGGCGGGCGAACTGCGACGGCTGGCCGGCGGCTTCCATGGCCTGATCGTCACCACCGGAGGCACCGGGTTCGGACCCCGCGACTCCACCCCGGAGGGGACCAAGGCGGTGATCGATCGGGAGGCTCCGGGACTGGCAGAGGCCATGCGCCTGGTCAATCCCCTGGGTCGCCTGTCACGAGGCGTGGCCGGCACGCTCGGCACCGCGCTGGTCCTGAACACCCCCGGCTCCTCGAAGGGATGCGTCGAGACGGTCGATGCCGTCATTGACGTGGTCGGCCATGCCGTGCGGCTTCTCGTCGACAACTACGACCCTCACCCCCACGGCGGGTGAGCCGGCCCCGCCCGAACCCGTGACCCCAGCGGAGTGGACGGTCCCCTCTCGCAATGTGACCGCGCCCAAGAGCCGAGCGGGCGGCCGCTGGGAGGGGGCCATGGACAAGGCCATCGAGGCTGCTTCGTTTGTTCGCCACCTCACTAGCCCCAATCCGTGGGTCGGCTGCCTGGTGATAACCCCCAACGGCAGCGCCTTCACGGGGGCGACCAGCCCGCCCGGCGGTCCCCACGCCGAACGCCACGCACTGACCTCAGCGGGCCCGGCCGCCAAGGGCGCCACCCTCATTACCACGCTCGAGCCGTGCGACCACCAGGGTCGAACCGGGCCGTGCACCGACGAGATCATCAAGGCCGGCATCCGCCGGGTGGTGATCGCCGTGCTCGACCCCGACCCTGCGGTCTCGGGCGCCGGCGTGGCCAGGCTGCAGTCGGAGGGCATCGAGGTGCTGGTCGGGGTACGGCAGGCCGAGGTCGAGCGCCAGCTCCTGGCGTACCTGCACCACCGGCGCACCGGCCGGCCCTGGATGGTCGCCAAGCTGGCGGCCAGCATCGACGGCCGCACCGCGGCACCCGACGGCACGTCGCAGTGGATCACGTCCTTGGAGGCTCGCACCGATGCTCACCGCCTGCGGGCCGTCTCCGACGCGGTAATCGTGGGCGCAGGCACGGTACGGGCCGACAACCCCAGCCTCACCGTCCGCCACTGGACCCCGCCCGGCGGCCGGGTCTGGAGCGACGGCCGCGAGCCGACCGGGGTGGTCCAGCCCCGGCGGGTGGTGGTCGGGTCGGCTGCAAGGGGGGCTCGAGTCCATCCGTGCCTGCAGTGGGAGGGCTCCCTCGACGACTTGGTGGTGCGGCTGGGTTCCGACGGCGCCACCCAGGCTCTCATCGAGGGCGGCCCGGCGGCTGCTGGCGCGTTCGTGCGGGCCGGGCTCGTCGACAGCTTCGTCTTGTACGTCGCGCCGGCCCTCTTCGGCGGCGACGATGGGGCGCCCATACTCTCGGGACCGGGAGCCGAGTCCATAACCGACATCGTGAGGGGCTCGATCACCGCGGTGGAGCGCCTCGGACCCGACGTGCGCATTGACGTGGCCATGAGCTGAACGCCCCGGCGGGTAGGGGGTTTCTGGGCAATGCTCGGCCCGCATGCCGGTAGCCTCAGCGCCGTCTCCCCCAGGCCCTAGGACCGCAGATGCTCAAGCTCGTTCTTCCCAAGGGATCGCTCGAGAAGTCCACCCTCGAACTGTTCGAGGCTGCCGATCTGCCCGTGCGGCGATCCTCCGACGTGGCCTACAGCGCCTCGATCGCCGATCCCCGCATCAGCGACGTGAGGATCCTGAGGCCCCAGGAGATCCCCGTCTACATCGCCGACGGCCTCTTCGACATAGGCATCACCGGCCGGGACTGGGTGGAGGAGACCGGCAGCGAGGTGGTCTCGCTCGGCGAGCTGCAGTACTCCAAGGCGACGTCGTTGCCGATCCGGGTGGTGCTGGCGGTGGCCGGAGACTCGCCCTACCAGAGCATGGCCGACCTCCCGCAAGGTGTTCGAGTGTCGACCGAGTACCCGGGGCTGACCCGCCGGTTCTTCGAGAGCGCCGGCATCGAGGCCCAGATCGCGCTGAGCTACGGGGCCACCGAGGCCAAGGTGCCCGACATCGTGGACGCGGTGGTCGAGATCACCGAGACGGGCCGGGCTCTGCGGGCTGCGGGTCTGCGCATCATCGACACCCTGCTGACCTCCTATACCGAGTTGATCGCCAACCCCGCGGCGGCCGCCGATGCAGACAAGCGGCACGCCATGGGCCAGATCTTCACGCTGCTCCAGGGCGTGCTGGAGGCCAGAGGCAAGGTGCTGGTGAAGCTCAACGTGGGCGCGGACGCGCTCGACGACGTGATCGAGATCCTGCCGGCCATGAAGGCCCCCACTGTCAACGAGCTCTTCCGGGGCGCGGGCTACGCGGTGGAGACCGTCGTGCCCCGCAACGAGATCAACATCCTGATCCCCGCGCTTCGCGATCTGGGCGCCACCGACATAGTCGAGATGCCCATCTCCAAGATCGTCCCCTAGAGGGGCGCACCGCTGGCTCAGGCGGCGGGGTCGTCTTCTGAGCCGTCGTCGCCGGTGTCGGCGGCCTCCGGGTCTTGGGGGCGGTTCTTGAGCTGGACGAAGGCCATGCGGATCTGTGACATGGCCTCGCGTAGGGTGGCCTCGGGTTCGCCGAGCCGGTCCTTCATCCCGTCGAGTAGCGCGCCGAGGGCGTCGATGGCCACCGTCGCCTCGGTGAAGTTCGGCGGCTGGCTGGCCAGATGCAGGGCGGCCAACTCGTAGAGGCCCATGGCGTGGTTGGCCACCACCACCGACGCGGGCACCGACTTGAGCCGCTCCCGGGACTCAGCCAGTTCCCGGATGTACTGCTCGGCCTGCTCGCGCTCCTCCGGCGAGAGGCTGTCGAGGTCGAAGCCTTCGGGCTCCGAGGGGTCGGAGGCTCCCGCGGTGCCGGCCGGGCCGGCATCGGAGGGACGGTCGCCGACCGGCACCTCGCCTCCGGGTGTCCACAGCGTGCTCATATGGACACCTCCAACTTTGACGGCTCGCCAGCGGGCGTGGTCGCTTGCTGTGACCGGCTGCTACCCTACCGGGGTCAATCCAGCGGACCAGCGCCCCGGCCGCGGCCGGGGCGTTCCGCCCGAATACGGAGGTTCCGTGCTCACGAGGAGTGAAAGGCGATAGCACCGCCAGGCGAAGAGCCCAACATCAATGACCAGATCCGGGCCCCCGAGGTGCGCCTCGTGGGGGAGGATGGTCAGCAGATCGGCATAAGGACGCTTCAGGAGGCGCTGAATCTGGCCCGGGCCGCTGGACGCGACCTCGTCGAGGTGGCGGAGGCGGCCAACCCGCCCGTATGCCGGATCATGGACTACGGCAAGTTCAAGTACGAGGCGGCCCAGCGGGCCAAGGAATCCCGCCGCAAGTCGTCCAACGTCATGGTCAAGGAGATGAAGTACCGGCCCAAGATCGGTCGGGGCGACTTCGAGACCAAGACTCGCAGGGTCGAGAAGTTCCTGGGCGAGGGCAACAAGGTCAAGGTCACGATCATGTTCCGGGGCAGGGAGGTCCAGCATCCCGAACTGGGCAAGAAGATCCTCGACGATGTGGCTGCAACCGTGGAGCACGTCGGCAAGGTGGAGTTCCAGCCCCGCCAGGACGGACGCAACATGGTGATGGTGCTCGCTCCTGACAAGCAGGCTCAGGCCCGGCACCGCCGTAGGCTGGAGGCCGAGGCGGCCATGGCGGCCTCCGAGCCACCCCAGCCCGGCGCCGCCGAGTAGAAGCCTCACCGCATCGCACGCACACCGCAGCGAGCACCAGCAACCGCAAGCCAGCCACAACAGGATCGGGAGCCAGCCATGCCCAAGATGAAGACGCACCGGGGTGCGGCCAAGCGCTTCCGGCGGACCGGCTCCGGCAAGCTGCGGCGCCGCCGGATCAACAAGAACCACATCCTCGAGAAGAAGTCCCCCAAGCGCAAGCGCCAGCTCCGGGCTCCCGCCGACGTGTCGTCGTCGGACGAGCGGATGCTGCGGGACCTGGGCATCTAGCGGGGCCGCCCGAGACGCTCGGCTGAGCGCCCGAAGCACATCAAGGAGACCAGACGATGGCCAGAGTGACACGCCCCGCCCAGTCCAGGCGCCGCCGCCGAGCGGTGCTGTCGCGGGCCAAGGGCTACTACGGGAACAAGTCCCGGTCCTGGCGGTCCGCCAACGAGCAGCTCATGCACTCCGGCAACTACGCGTTCCGGGATCGCAGGGCCCGCAAGAACGATTTCCGCCGGCTCTGGATCCAGCGGATCAACGCCGCGTGCCGCCAGCGGGGAACCTCCTACAGCCGCTTCATCGCCGGGCTGAAGGCGGCCGGAATCGAAGTCGACCGCAAGATCCTCGCCGACCTGGCCGTCAACGACGCCGACGCGTTCTCAGCGCTGGTCGAGACAGCCTCCGAGGCCTCGGCGGCCCAGGCCCAGGCCAGCTGACCGAACCCCAAGCGCTCGGGCCGCGCCACAAGCGGGTAGCCGAGCTGCGGCGCCTCGTGCGCCGTCGATCCCCGGGTGATGCCCGGGTAGTGCTGGAAGGGGCGCGCACCCTGTCGGAGGCGCTGGCGGCTGGGATCAAGCCAGCGCTGGTGGTGGTCAGCGAGTCGGCCGAGCAGGCACCCGCGGCGCGGGATGCCCTGCAGCGTCTCGACTCAGGCACCGAGGTGCTCACCCTCACAGAAAGGGCCTTCGATTCGGTGGCGCCCGCCGTGAGCCCTCAACCCGTGCTGGCGCTGGTCGCACGGCCCACCGTCGAGCTGCCCGGGTCGCTGTCTCCGGACGATCTCGTGCTGGTGCTCGCCGGCGTCGCCGATCCCGGGAATGCAGGCACGATCATCCGCGCCGCCGGGGCCTGCGCGGCTCGCTGTGTGGTCCTGGTGGGCGGGGCCGACCCGTGGGCTCCCAAAACGGTAAGGGCCTCGGCCGGCTCGGTGCTTCGCGTGCCGGTCGTACAGGCGGCCGACGCCCCGGCTGTCCTCGAGGCCCTCCAGGCCGCGGGGGCGACCATCGTGGCCGCCGACCCCCACGATGGGGAGCGCCACGACTCCGGCGTGCTCGCCGCACTGCAGGGCCCGGTGGCTCTCGTGCTCGGATCGGAGTCCCACGGCCTCGACCCGTCGCTGCGAGAACTCGCCGACTACCGAGTCCGGATCCCGATGGCGGGCGACACCGAGTCGCTCAACGTGGCCATGGCCGCCACTCTCCTCGCCTTCGAGTACCGCCGCCAGTCGTGAGATCCGGTCTGCCGGGCAGCGGGCGCGGACGCCATTAGCCTCTCTCGGGTGATCGAGGGCTACGAGCAGGCCGCCGTCGGGGCCGAGGAGCGCCTCGCCGCGGCCGCCGATCTCGATGCCGTCTCCGGTGTCGAGCGGGAGCTGCTGGGGCGGCGCTCGCTCTTCGCCGATGCCAAGCGCCGGCTCGCCGATCTCGCCCCCGGCGACAGAGCCGAGGCCGGTCGCCGCCTCAACGAGGCCCGCGCCCGGGTGGAGACCGCGGCCGCTGGGGCCCGTGAGCGTCTGGCGGCTGCTGACCGGGACGACCGCCATGCCGCCGAGCGGCTGGACCTCACCGAGCGCCTGCCCCATACCGTCCCGCTGAGCCGTGGGCGCCTGCATCCCGTGACTCAGGCCCGCGACCGCCTCGAGGACGTGTTCGTCGGGATGGGCTACACCGTCGCCGAGGGCCCGGAGGTCGAGACGGCCTGGTACAACTTCGAGGCCCTCAACATCCCCGACTGGCATCCGGCCCGGGGCAGTTTCGACACAATCTTCGTCAACCTCGGGGAGCCCGAGGAAGTCATGCTGCGCTCTCACACGTCACCGGTGCAGATCCGGGTGATGGAGAAGCGCAAGCCGCCCGTCTACATCGTGGCGCCGGGCCGCACCTTCCGGACCGACACCGCCGACGCCACCCACTTGCCGGCCTTCAACCAGATCGAGGGCCTGGCCGTGGACCGCAACATCACCATGGGCGACCTCGCTGGCACCATCGACGAGTTCGTCAGGGCCTTCTTCGGCAGGGAGGTCAAGAGCCGGCTGCGCCCGTCCTACTTCCCGTTCACCGAGCCGTCGGCCGAGTTCGACATCTCCCGGCCCGACGGGTCGTGGCTGGAGCTGGGCGGCTGCGGGATGGTCCATCCCAACGTGCTGAGCAACTGCGGGATCGATCCCGAGGAGTGGCAGGGCTTCGCCTTCGGCTTCGGCATCGACCGGCTGGCGGTGATGCGCCACGAGATCGACGACATCCGCGAGTTCGTCAACAGCGACACTCGCTTCTTGAGGCAGTTCTGATGGGCGAGACGACCATGATCGGGAGCCTGCGATGAAGGTCCTGCTGTCGTGGCTCCGGGAGTTCGCGCCCGGCATCGGCGGAGACCCCGCCGAGCTCGGCGACGTGCTCAGCGCGCTCGGTCTGACGGTCGAGGAGACGACCGTCACCGGCTCGGTGCCCGACGGCGTGGTACTGGGTCGGGTACTCGAGCTGCGCCCCCACCCCGACGCCGACCGAATCCAGCTCGTCGAGGTCGACGACGGCTCCGGCAAGACCCTGCAGGTCTGCTGCGGGGCGTTCAACATGGCCGTCGGCGACCTGGTACCGCTGGCCCGGGTGGGCACCGTGCTGCCTGGCGGGCTGGAGATCGCCCGCCGCAAGATGAGAGGCCAGGCCTCCGAGGGCATGTGCTGCTCGGAGATCGAGCTCGAGATGGGTGACGACGCCGACGGCATCATGATCCTCAACGACCGGGCTGCCGCCGGTGCCGGGCCGGGCACGCCGCTGGCCGACGCTCTGGGTCTGGCGCCCGACGTCCTGTGGGATCTCGAGGTCGGCGCCAACCGGCCCGACGCCCTGTCGGTCATGGGCGTGGCCCGCGACCTGGCCGCCGGCCTCGGCGTAGCCTTCGAGCCTCCCGACTGGTCCACGGCCCCCTCCGGACCGGACATCGCCGAGTCGGTCGATGTGGAGATCGTCGACCCCACCCTTTGCGGCCGCTTCGTCGGCCGGGTGCTGCGCAACGCCGCGCAGGGCTCGTCGCCGCCGTGGATGGCCAACCGGCTGACCGCTCTGGGCCAGCGTCCCATCAACCTGATCGTCGACATCTCCAACTACGTGATGCTCGAGCTGGGCCAGCCCAGCCACACCTTCGACTTGGGCCGGGTGGCCGGAGCCCGGATCCGGGTGCGCCGGGCCCGTGACGGCGAGACCATCACCACCCTCGACGGCGTACACCGCACGCTGGCTGCCGGCGACGGGGTGATCGCCGACGGTGACGACGAGGCGATCGGCATCGCCGGCGTGATGGGCGGCGCGTCCACCGAGATCGACGCCGGTACCACCGACGTGCTGGTGGAGATGGCGTGGTGGGACCCGCCGTCGATTTCCCGCACGGCCAAACGGCTGAACCTCTCCAGCGAGGCCGCCACCCGCTTCCGGAGGGGCGCCGACTGGGGCTACAACATGGAGCGCTGCATGAACCGCTTCGTGCAGCTGGCCGCGGCGGAGGGCGCCGAGGTGACCCGCGGCACGATCGACGAGCGCGGCGACCTGCCCGACCGCCGCCCGCTGCGGGTGCGGGCCGCCAGGGTCAACAGCCTGCTGGGCACCGGCCTGGGCGCCACCGAGATGGCCGGTCACCTGCGGTCCATAGGTTTCGGGGCGGACCCCGCCGGCGACGCCGAGCTGGAGGTGACCATCCCGAGTTGGCGATGGGACACCGAAACCGAGACCGACATCGCCGAGGAGGTGGCCCGGCTCCACGGGTACGAGAGCATCGAGCGCACCGTGCCCACCGCCAACGAGGCCGGCGGGCTGTCGGCCTATCAGAAGGACCGGCGGCTGGTGCGCGACGTGCTGGTGGGTGCGGGCTGCTACGAGACCCAGCCGATGCCGTTCGTGGCGCCCGGCTCGCTGGCCGCGGTGGGCCTGCCCGAGGACGGCGTCACGCTGTCCAACCCGGTCGACGACAGCGAGTCGGTGCTGCGGACCTCGCTGCTGCCCGGGCAGCTGCAGGCGGTGGCCTACAACCAGCGCCACTTCAACGGCGATGTGCGGCTGTTCGAGATCGGCCACGTCTATGGGCCCGCGCCAGAGGGGCAGCTGCTGCCCGACGAGCGGGAGTTCCTGGCCGTCGCCCTAGCGGGTGAGGAGGCGCCGGCCGCGGTGGCGGTCCTCGACCTGCTCACGGACGCACTGGCGCTGCCCGCGGTCGAACTGCGCGCCGCCGGGCTGCCGGGAATGCACCCCACCCGCGCCGCCGAAGTGGTGGTGGCCGGGCGGTCCCGGGGCGCGGTGGGTGAGGTCGATCCCGAAGTGCTCGAAGCCAGTGGGGTGTCGGGCCGGGTGGCGTGGCTCCAGCTAGATCTTCAGGAGGTGCTGGACGGGCCCAGGACCCGGCGCCGCTACCGGCCGGTCAGCAAGTACCCGCCCAGCGACGTGGACCTGGCCTTCGTCGTCGCCGAGAGCGTGGCTGCCGCTCATGTGGAGCGGGCGCTGCGGGCCTCAGCCGGGTCGTTGCTGGCCGACATCCAGCTGTTCGACACCTACCGGGGAGCGGGCGTGCCCGACGGCTCGCGCAGTCTCGCCTACCGGCTGCGGTTCCAGGCCCAGGACCGCACCCTCACCGACGCCGAGGTGGCCGAGGCCCGCCAGCGCTGCATCGACGAGACGTCCCGCCGCACCGGAGCGGTCCTCCGATCCTGACTTCGTGCAACTAGTATCTCACTAATGCACATAGTTGCAATCATTCGGACGGCCCGTTAGTCTGGCGGGATGCACAAGGTTGCGGTCATCGGCGCGTCGGGGTTCACCGGCGCGGAGCTGTTGAGGATCTGCGCGTCCCACCCCGACCTGGAAGTGGCCGTGGCCACAGGGGAGTCGATGGCCGGCAGGGCGGTGGCCGACCTGTACCCGAGCCTGGCCGCGGCCTACGGCGGCGCCGAGTTCGTACCCTACGAGCCCGGCATCGCCTCCGGCTGCGACCTTGCCTTCTGCGGGCTGCCCCACGGCGCGTCGCAGGCAGTGGTGCCGGAACTGCGGGGCGACGTGAAGCATGTCGTCGACCTGGCCGCTGACTTCCGGCTCGATGACCCAAGGCTCTACCCGGAGTGGTACGGCGAAGCGCACAGCGCGCCGGAACTGCTCGACGAGTTCGTGTTCGGCCTCCCCGAGCTGTTCCGCGACGACATACGGGGCGCCGAACTGGTGGCCGCCCCCGGCTGCTACGTGACCACCGCCTCGCTGGCGCTCGCTCCGCTGGTGGCCGCCGGTTTGGTCGAGCCCACCGGCATCATCGTCGATGCCGCCAGCGGCGTGTCCGGCGCGGGCCGGCCCCCCAAGGCGAATACGACCTTCTGCGCGGTGGACGAGGACTTCACCGCCTACGGCCTGCTGAACCACCGGCACACGCCCGAGATCGAGATGGCCCTGTCACTCCATGCCGGCACCGGCGTCCAGGTTCTGTTCACGCCCCACCTGGCCCCCATGAACCGGGGGATCCTGGCCACCTGCTACGCCAGGCCCGTCGCCGCCGCCAGCACCACCGACATTCTCGGCGTGCTGGCCGACGCCTACTGCGACGAGCCGTTCGTGGTGGTGAGCGAGCGGTCGCCGTCCACCAAGGCGACGCTGGGGTCTAACAGCGTTCACATCACGGCGAGGGCCGACGCCCGCACCGGCTGGGTCGTGGCCATCGCCGCGCTCGACAACCTGGTCAAGGGAGCCTCGGGTCAGGCCGTGCAGTGCGCCAACCTCGCGCTGGGGATCGACGAGACCGCCGGGCTGGCCCCGGCCGGGCTCTACCCCTAGGGATCCAGGGAGACCGAGATGACTGAGGTCAAGGTCTCGCCTCTGGCCCCGGAGGCGTTCGGGGCGGTAGCTACCGTCGCCGGTGTGCGGCTGGCCACCGCCGCGGCCGGGATCCGGTATTCGGGTCGGGACGACGTGATGCTGGCCGAGCTCCCATCGGGCAGCTCGGTGGCCGGTGTCTTCACCCGGTCGCTGTGCACCGCCGCGCCCGTCGACTGGTGCAAGCACGTCCTGGCGACCACATCGGGTCGGGGCCGGGCCATCATCGTGAACTCGGGAAACGCCAACGCGTTCACCGGCGCGGCCGGGTACCGGGCCGTCCAGCACACCGCGGAGTCCGTGGCCCGGGCCCTGGGAGCGCCCGCACAGGAGGTGCTGGTCGCCTCCACAGGCGTGATCGGCGAGGACCTGCCGGTCGACCGGATCGACGGGGCGCTGCCCGGCCTCGTCGCCGGACTCTCCGCCGCGGATCCGGAGGCCTGGGAGGTTGCCGCGGCCGCCATCGGCACCACCGACACCTTCCCCAAGGGGGCGTCGGCGCCGGTGGCGGGCACTGGCGCCCATGTGGCCGGCATCGCCAAGGGCAGCGGCATGATCGCCCCCGACATGGCCACCATGCTGGCGTTCGTGTTCACCGACCTGGCCGTGGACCCGCCGACCGCCCAGGAGTGCCTGGCCGGGTCGGTGGAGCAGAGCTTCAACCGCATCACCGTCGACTCCGACACCTCCACCAGCGACACCGTGCTGCTGGCCGCGACCGGCACGTCGGGACATCCTGCCGCCGCGCACATGGCGGACTTCCAGGCCGCCCTCGACGCGGTGATGCTCGACCTGGCCCACCAGATCGTGCGCGACGGCGAGGGCGCCACCAAGTTCGTCGCCGTGACCGTCACCGGGGCGGCCGACGATGCCTCGGCGCGGGCCATCGCCCGGGCGGTGGCCGACTCCCCGCTGGTGAAGACCGCACTGGCCGCCTCCGACGCCAACTGGGGCCGGATCGTGGCCGCGGTGGGCAAGGCCGGGCAGCGGGCCGACCGGGACAGGCTCGCGATCTGGATCGGCGACGAGCAGTGCGCCGATGCGGGTATGCCCAGACCCGGCTACCGCGAGGAGAGGGCCACCGAGCACCTGCTGGGCGACAACATCGAGCTCCGGGTCGATGTGGGCGTCGGCGACGGCGAGGCCACGGTCTGGACCTGCGACCTGACCCACGGCTACATCGACATCAACGCGGGGTACCGGACATGACCGTCACAACCGGAGTCGAGAGCGCTCCCGGCGCCGCCGAGGGCTTCGAGCCCGACCGGCGGGCCCGGGCGCTGGTGGAGGCGCTGCCCTACATCCGGCGCTTCCGGGGGGCCGTGGTGGTCGTCAAGTACGGCGGTCACGCCATGACCGACCCCGCGCTGGCGGCGTCCTTCGCCCGCGACATCGTCCTGGTGCGCTCCGTCGGGCTGCACCCGGTGGTCGTCCATGGCGGCGGTCCCCAGATCGGCGAGCACCTGGCCCGGATGGGCAAGCAGAGCGAGTTCCGCGACGGCCTGCGGGTGACCGATGCCGAGACTCTCGAAGTGGCCCGGATGGTGCTGGTCGGCAAGGTCGGCCGGGACATCGTCAACGCCATCAACGCGAACGGCGGAGCAGCCCTCGGGGTCTCCGGCGAGGACGGCAGGCTCGTCATCGCCGCGCCCCGGGATCCCGAGCTGGGCTATGTCGGCGACGTCGCTGCGGTCGATCCCCGGATCATCGAGCAGCTCGTCACCAGAGAGATCATCCCCGTCGTGTCCTCGATCGGGGCCGATCAGCAGGGCCAGGCCTACAACATCAACGCCGACACCGTGGCGGCGGCCCTGGCCGGCGCGCTCGGCGCGGCCAAGGTCGTGTACCTCACCGATGTGCCCGGCCTGCTGGCCGACCCCGTGGACCCGTCCTCGCTGGTGAGCCGGGCCACAGTCACTGATGTGGAGGCCATGATCGCCTCCGGTGCGATCAACGGCGGCATGATCCCCAAGGCTCAGGCCTGCGTGGACGCGGTCCGGGCCGGGGCCGGCTCCGCCCACATGCTCGACGGCCGCATACCCCACGCGGTGCTGCTCGAGCTGTTCACGGACGCTGGAATAGGAACGATGATCACGAAGGAACCGGAGGCCGAGCGGAAGGGACTCAGCTGATGGGAATCTTCGAGAAACGCGGAGCGAGGCCGTGGCCCGAGCGGCCCGTGAGCGCAGCGAGCAAGAGCGGGAGAAACGCGGAGGAGCGGCCATGAGCAGGGCTGCGCTGATGAACAACTACGGGACCCCGCCGGTTACGTTCGTGCGGGGCGAGGGCGCCGAGCTGTGGGACGACCGCGGCCGGCGCTACCTCGACTTCCTGTGCGGCCTGGCCGTCACAGGGCTGGGCCACGCCCACCCAGCGGTGACCGCCGCGGTCGCCGCCCAGGCGTCGACGCTGATCCACACCTCCAACCTGTTCGCCAACGAGCCGACGGCCGAGGTGGTGGAGACGCTCGACCGGCTGATCCGGTCCGGGCCCGGAGGCGACGCCGAACCCGGCCGGATCCTTTTCCAGAACTCGGGCGCGGAGGCGGTGGAGGCCGCTCTCAAGCTGGCTCGCAAGCACTCCGGCAGGGGCCGGCACGCGGTGGTGAGCGCCTACGGATCGTTCCACGGCCGCACGCTGGCCGCGCTGGCCGCCACCGGCCAGCCCGACAAGCACGAGCCCTTCCAGCCGATGCCGGACGGCTTCCGTCATGTGCCCTTCGACGACATCGACGCCCTTGTGGCTGCGCTCGACCCCTCGGTCGGCGCGGTCGTGCTGGAGTCGGTGCAGGGCGAAGGCGGCGTGATCCCGGCCGGAGACGGGTACCTGCGGGCCGTGCGCGAGGTGTGCGACGAGCGCGGCCTCCTGCTCGTGCTGGACGAGATCCAGACCGGACTGGCCCGAACCGGCCAGTGGTTCGGCTACCAGCACGCCGGGGTGCAGCCCGACATCGTGACCATGGCCAAGGCGCTCGGCAACGGGGTGCCGGTGGGCGCGGTGTGGGCCCGGGCCGAGGTCGCGGCCGCCTTCGGACCCGGCGACCACGGCTCCACCTTCGCGGGCCAGCCGCTGGCGCTGGCCGCGGTGCGGGCCGTGCTCACCGAGCTGCAGGCCATGGACGCGCCGGCGGTGGCCGGCCGCCTCGGGGCCGCGCTGACCGGGCAGCTGGAGAGCCTTGACGGCGTCACCGCGGTCAGGGGTCGCGGCCTGCTGCTGGCCGCCGAACTGTCCGAGGAGGCCAGGGCGGGACGCTCGGCCAAGGACATCGCGGCGGCCTGCCTGGAGGGGGGCCTGGTCGTCAACGGGGTGACCCCGACCGCGCTGCGGCTGGCGCCGCCGTTCGTGGTCTCGGTCGAGCAACTCGCCGAGGGATGTTCCATCCTCGCCGAAGCAATCAAACAAGGGAGTTGAAAATGCGCCATTTCCTAGATGCAGACAACCTGCAGCCCAGTGAGCTCGCACGGATCCTCAACCTGGCTGCCGACCCGAACCCGCCGCACGTGCTGGCGGGCAAGGGCGCGGCGCTGCTGTTCGAGAAGCCCTCGGCCCGTACCCGCAGTGCCACCGAGATGGCCGTGGTGCAGCTGGGCGGGCACCCGGTGTACATCGGGCCGGCCGAGGTCGGCCTGGACGAGCGCGAGAGCGTCGAGGACGTCACCCGCACCCTGGCCTGCTACAGCGCGGTCATCGGGGCGCGGGTGTTCGCCCACAGCACGGTGGAGAGGATGGCGAAGGTGAGCGACGTGCCGATCGTCAACCTGCTCAGCGATCAAGCCCATCCCACCCAGGCTGTGGCCGACCTGCTGACTATCAGGGCCGAGCTCGGTCATCTTGAGGGTTTGACGCTGGCCTACGTCGGCGACGCCAACAACATGGCCCGCTCGCTGGCCTTCGCTGCCGGCCTGTCGGGCATCGCGCTGCGGATCGCCAGCCCGGAGGGATACGGCTTCGGCGAGTCCGACCTGCGGCCGATGCGCCGCCGCGGCTGCGAGCCGGTGCAGGTGAGCAAGCCGGCCGAGGCGGTGGCGGGAGCCGACGTGGTCTACACCGACGTCTGGGCCTCGATGGGCCAGGAGGAGGAGGCCGCCAAGCGCCGCCAGGACTTCGCCGGGTTCACCGTCAATCGGGCCCTCATGGCCCGGGCCGCGCCCGGCGCAATATTCCTGCACTGCCTGCCCGCCCACCGCGGCGAGGAGGTGGAGGCCAGCGTGATCGACGGTCCCCGCAGCCGGGTGTGGCCGCAGGCCGCCAACCGGATGCACGCGGCCAGGGGCCTGCTGCTGTGGCTGATGGAACAGGCGAGTTGAGTCCAGCCGTGAGCAAGACCAGCCGCCAGCACCTAATCGTCCAGCTGCTCGCCGAGCACGCGGTGGTGAGCCAGCAGCAGCTCGTCGACCTGCTGTCGGACTCGGGTGTCACCGCCACCCGGGCCACCGTGTCGCGCGATCTCGATGGCTTGGGCGCGGTGAAGGTACGGGTGCCGGGGGGCAGCACCGTGTACGCCATCCCGGAGCACCCGACGGAGCGCATCGCGCCGGAGGAGCATCTCCGCAGGGTGATGGGCGACTGGGTGGCCGACATCGGCTCGTCGGGGAACCTGGCGGTGGTGCGCACGCCGCCGGGCTCGGCCCATGTGGTTGCGTCCGCCCTCGACCGGGCCGGCCTGCCCGAGGTGCTCGGCACCGTCGCCGGCGACGACTCGCTGATCGTGGTGGCCACCGACGGGACCCCGGGATCGGATCTGGCGGAACGCCTGAGGAACCTGGCCGGTTTGGGCCGGTAGCACAGGACGAGGTTGGAAGAAGGAATCAGATGAGCACAACCCATGGCGCCCCGGCCGGGGCCGCGCCCGTCTCCAAGGTGGTCCTGGCCTACTCGGGCGGCCTCGACACGTCCATAATCCTGCACTGGCTGCAGGAGACCTACGGCTGCACGGTGGTGACGTTCACCGCGGACATCGGCCAGGGCGATGAGCTGGAGCCGGCCAGGACCAAGGCCCTGGCCATGGGCGTCGCGCCCTCCGACATCTTCATCGAGGACCTGCGTGAGGAGTTCGCCCGCGACTTCGTGTTCCCCATGTTCAGGGCCAACGCCGTCTACGAGGGCGAGTACCTGCTGGGCACGTCCATCGCCCGGCCCCTGATCGCCAAGCGGCTGGTGGAGATCGCCACCGAGACCGGCGCGGACGCCATCAGCCACGGTGCCACCGGCAAGGGCAACGACCAGGTCCGTTTCGAGCTCGGCGCCTACGCGCTCAAGCCAGACATCCGGGTCATCGCGCCGTGGCGGGAGTGGGATCTGGGCTCCCGGGAGTCGCTCATGGCCTACGCGGCCGACCACGGCATCCCCATCGAGCGCAAGCGGGGCACCGAGTCGCCCTTCTCGATGGACGCCAACATGCTGCACATCTCCTACGAGGGCGGCCCGCTGGAGGATCCCTGGTACGAGCCCCCCGCGGAGATGTGGCTGTGGTCGGTGAGCCCCCAGCTCGCCCCCAACGAGCCCACCTACGTGGACCTGACGTTCGCGGGCGGCGACATCGTGGCGGTCGACGGCCGGCCCATGTCCCCCGGCCAGGTGCTGGCCACGCTCAACTCGCTGGGCGCGGCCAACGGCGTCGGGCGCATCGACATCGTGGAGAACCGCTACGTGGGCATGAAGAGCCGGGGCGCGTACGAGACTCCGGGCGGGACCATCATGCTGCGGGCCCACCGGGCCATCGAGTCGATCACCCTCGACCGGGAGATGGCCCACCTCAAGGACGAGCTCATGCCCCGATACGCCGAGCTGATCTACAACGGCTACTGGTGGAGCCCCGAGCGCAGGATGCTCCAGACGGCCATCGACTACAGCCAGGCCAGCGTGAACGGCGAGGTACGGGTGCGGCTCTACAAAGGCAACGTGGACATCGCCGGGCGCCGCTCCGACGAGTCGCTGTTCGACTACCGGGTGGTCACCTTCGAGGAGGACGAGGGCGCCTACGACCAGGCCGACGCCACCGGGTTCATCGCGCTGCACGCCCTGCGGCTCCGGAACCTGGCCCTCAAGCAAGCCCAGAGGTCGAGCGGATAGGGGGTTGACGGTGGACGATTCAGCGACTCTCTGGCACGGGCGGTTCGACGGGGATCCCGCCGCCGCGCTGCGGGCCCTCAACGACAGCCTCGGCTTCGATCGCAGGATGTTCCGCGAGGACATCGCGGGGTCGCGCGCCCACGCGGCCATGCTGGCCGAGGTCGGCCTGATCACCGAGTCCGAGCGGGACTCGATCTGTGCCGCGCTCGACACCGTCGAGGCCGAGATGGCCGGGGGCGCCTTCGTGGCCGCGCCCGGCGACGAGGACATCCACACCGCGGTGGAGCGGCGGGTCACCGAGATCACCCCGGCCGGGGCGAAGCTCCACACGGGCCGCAGCCGCAACGACCAGGTGGCCGCCGACCTGCGGCTGTGGACCCGGGCCGCGCTGGGTGACGTCGCCCGGGCAGTGCTGGGCCTGCAGGCCACGCTGCTGAACCGGGCCGCCGAGGCCGGAGGGGCGCTGCTGCCCGGCTACACCCATCTCCAGCAGGCTCAACCGGTGCTGCTGGCCCACCATCTGCTGGCCCACGGCTGGGCCCTGGCCCGCGACGTCGACCGGCTGGCCGAGGCCCGCCGGCGGGCCGACGTGTCGCCGCTGGGGGCGGGCGCGCTGGCGGGGTCGTCGCTGCCGCTCGATCCGGAGCGGACCGCGGCCGAGCTGGGCTTCAGGGCGGTGTTCGACAACAGCCTCGACGCGGTGGCCGACCGCGACTTCGTGGCCGACGCCCTCTACGCCCTGGCCATGCTGGGCGTACACCTGAGCCGGCTGGGCGAGGAGCTGGTGCTGTGGACGTCGTCGGAGTTCGGCTTCGTGGAGCTCGACGACGCCTTCGCCACCGGCTCGTCGATGATGCCCCAGAAGAAGAACCCCGATGTCGCTGAGCTGGCCCGGGCCAAGGCCGGACGGCTGATCGGGCACCTGGCCGGCCTGCTGGCCACCCTCAAGGGTCTACCGCTGGCCTACGCCAAGGACCTCCAGGAGGACAAGGAGCCGCTGTTCGATGCGGTCGACACCGTGGCGCTGACGCTGGTGGCCCTCGACGGGCTGCTGGCCACCGCCCGCTTTGACACCGACCGCATGGCCGCGGCCGCGTCGTCGCCGTACGCGGCGGCTACCGACCTGGCCGAGTGGCTGGTGGCCTCCGGGACGCCGTTCCGGGAGGCCCACGCCACCGTTGGTGATCTGGTCAAGCGCTCCCTGGCCGGTGAGGGGTCGCTGGCCGATCTCGTGGCCGCTGATCCGGGCCTCGGACCCGACGCGGCCGCGCTGCTGGAGCCGGGCGCGTCGGCAGCGCGCCGCAACACGCCGGGGGCCGCCGGTCCTGAGGCGGTGGCCGCTCAGATGGAGCGCTTCCGGCAGCAGATTGAAGCCGACACGGCCCGCGTCGGGTGAGCCCGAAGCCGCTGGATAGGGCCTTCTACGCCCGCGGCGCGCTCGAGGTCGCTCCCGACCTGCTCAACAAGGTGCTGGTGGCGCCCGACGGCCGCGCCGGCCGCATCGTCGAGGTCGAGGCCTACCGGGGTGCCGACGACCCCGGCAGCCACGGCTTCCGCGGCAAGACCAGGCGCAACGCCACCATGTTCGGTCCTCCCGGTCATTTGTACGTCTACTTCACCTACGGCATGCACTGGTGCGCCAACGTGGTGGCTGAGACCGACGGGGTGGCCGCGGCAGTGCTGCTGCGCGCCCTGACCCCGCTTGACGGGCTCGATGCAATGTACGCAGCCCGAGGACCCGCGGCCCGAAGGGACCGCGACCTGTGCAGCGGCCCGGCCAAGCTCACCCAGGCCCTCGGCATCGACGGCGCCCTTGACGGCGCCAACCTGGTCACCGCAGACCGTGATGTGACCATCGTCGACGACGGCCGGCCGCCCCCGCAAGAACCAGTCGTCACCACCCGGATCGGCCTCACCAGCGGATCCGACCTCCCCTGGCGCTTCCACGTGTCGGAAGTGCCCGACCTCTCCCGCCCCTAACGCCGGCTAGACGTCGCCGGGGACTTGGCAGTTGTCCATGTTGTTGAGGCGGGCGAAGCCGTCCATGCGCTCGGTGTAGGTGCTGCCCTCGGTCAGGTCCAACAGCAGGAAGCGCAGCTCCCGGTCGGGCGTGTCCTCGCTGGCGGTGCGCAGCCTCTCCGAGTGGCTGCGGCGGTCAGAGATGTACACGTCCCAGTCCTCGAGCCAGGCGGCTACCAGTTCCGTGTCGGGCGGTCCGTCGCTTTCGGTGGACACCGACAGCGAGGCCTCGGCCCTCAGGCGGATGTCGGCTACCAGGGCTTCCACCTCGTCGGTGGCCCGGTCCACCTGATCGGCCCGCTCGGCGCGCGAGGCCGCCTGGCGGGCGGTCGGCAGGGCGTCGATAGCTGTCTGGGCTCGGGCGCAGCGCTGGTCGGCCCACCCCACGAAGGACCGGTCGTCGAGTCGTCCGGGGTTCTCGGTGCGGGCCCACGGCGAGAAGGCCCACGCCCAGAACACGAAGCTCCCCGCCACGAACAGTCCGCCCATCCACTTGCCTGCCAGCCTCAGGCGGCTCCGGCGAGGGTTCGCCTCGGTGGCGTCGCCGGCGGAGGCCGGGTCAGTAGGAGGCGGCTCGCTGGTGGTCACTGGTCGGGGTTCACCCATATCTGTGCCGACCCGCCCGGCTCGACGGGCACCCCAGCCGCGGGAGCCTGGCGCCACACCGCTCCGGGTTCGCCGCCGAACCGCTCGGCCTCCTCGTCGAAGAACGTCTCGATGTGCACCTCCACGCCCAGCCCGGCCGCGGTCAGCACCTGCCGGGCCTCGGCCTCGTTGAGGCCCACGACCTCGGGCATGGACAGCACCGACGGCAGATCGGGCGCCACCGCCACCTCCACCGTCACCGTGATCCCGCCCCTATGGAGCGACCCGGCTGCCGGGGCCTGGCCCATGATCGTCCCCTCCGCGTACTCCACCGTCTCGACCTCCACCGCGACGAGGCCGAGCGTCAGCTCGTCCAACTCGGCTGTGAGCTGCTCTGCGTCCCAGGCGCGGCCCACCAGGTAGGGAATCTCGACGGAGTCGAGCCGGGGCGGCTCCGTGGGCGGCGGGGGTGCGCTCGGCGGGGGAGGGGGCAGGGCGACGGCATCGATGCCCTCGTGGGCCGCGATCATGATCTCCCGCCAGATCTGGGCCGGGTAGGTGCCTCCCGTCACCCTGATGTCGGTGGTGGGCGGCTCCATCGGGATCTGCGCGTCGGGGAAGCCGACCCATACCGCGGCGGCCCGCTGAGGGGTGTACCCGACGAAGGTCGCGTCGGCGTAGTTCTGGGCGGTGCCGGTCTTGCCCGCCGCGGGCCGGTCGATGGCCGCCCGGTGCCCGGTGCCGGAGGTGATCACGCCCTGGAGCACCCAGGTGATCTGGTTGGCGACCGACGGATCGAGCACACCCACGTCATCGGTACGGTGGCGGAACAGCGCAGTCCCGTCGGGCTGGATGATGCTGGTCACCATCGTCGGATCGGCCTGCCGCCCGGACCGGGCGAAGGTGGAGAACATGGTGGCCAGCTCGACGGTGTTGACATCCTCGGTGCCCAGCACCCCGGCACACACCGGCGCGATCCGCCCCGGCTCGAGGCCGAGCCGCTCGGCCATGGTCACGAAATTGGCCGGGCGGACGTCCACCATGAGCTGGGCGTACACCGTGTTGATCGAGCGGCGCATGCCCTCGATCAGGTTCGATTCCACCGGAGCCTCGGGCTCCGAGCCGAGCCCGCCCCTGATGGTCCACACCGGGCCGCAGATGTCGGGACGGTCGATCTCCAGCTCGTCAGGCGCGTCGAAGGTCTTGGTCACCGAGAGGCCGCGGGTGAGCGCGGTGGCCAGGGCCACCGGCTTCATGGCCGATCCGGCCTGGCGGCCCTTGCCGCTGGCCAGGTTGAACTTGGCGTCGGTGTCGTCGCCGAAGAAGTCGCGGCCACCGACCATGGCCAGGACATGGCCCTCTTCGGCGCCGCCCACCCCCAGCACGGTCGCGGCCGCGTCGGGATTGAACTCGGTGTGGGGGAGGATCGCCTCGATGGCGGCCTCGGCCTTGGCCTGCAGCTCCAGGTCGATGGTGGTGTGGATGTCGAGGCCCCCCTCGAACAGGAGCTGGGTGCGGTACTCGCGGGTCGGCCCGAACGCCGGGTTGTCGAGGAACCACTGCTTGACGTCCTCGACGAAGTGGGCCGCCGGGTAGCGCTCCTCCAGCAGCGGGATGTCCTCGATCAGCACGATCGGCTCGTCGAAGGCCCGATCATGCTCGTCGGGGGTGATGTAGCCGTTGGCCAGCATCCTCTCAAGCACCAGGTTGCGGCGCCGGCGGGCGTCCTGGGGGTTGCGGTACGGGTCGAAGGCGCTGGGCCGCTGGATGAGCCCGGCAAGGAGCGCGGCCTGCTCCAGGGTGAGCTCGGTGACCTTCAGGCACACCCCGGCGGCCCGCTCGGCCGCGGTGGCCACCAGCTCGCAGGCAGGGGCCCCGAAGTACTGGCGGGACGCGGCCTCGATGCCGTAGGCGCCGTTGCCGAAGTACACCCAGTTCAGGTAGCGCAGCAGGATGAAGTCTTTGGTGAAGAACTGCTCGAAGCGTCGGGCCATGAAGAACTCCTCGATCTTGCGGGTCACGGTCTGCTCGGACCGGTCGAGGAACACGTTGCCGACGTACTGCTGGGTGATGGTGGAGCCGCCCTGGCTGATGCCTCCCGCTGACACGTTGGAGCGGGCCGCCCGCAGGATGGCCTTGAGGTCGACCCCGTCGTGCTCGTAGAAGCGCTCGTCCTCGATGGCGACCACCGCGTTGCGCACCACTTCGGGGATGAGGGCGATGTCGGTTACGTCGGTGCGGCGCTGCTCGCCCCGCAGCTCGGTGATGAGCACTCCGTTGCGGTCATAGATCCGCGACGACTGCGCGGTGGTCAGCTTCTCGACGTCGAAGGTGATGTCGCGCTGCTCGACCGAGCAGCCCGCGACCAGCACCGACAGGGCGACCACGGCCGCCGTCAGCCCGTGACGCCAACGCACGGTCTCATTGTGGTGGACCGGGCAGGCCGAGCCACCCTTACCCCGTGGCTGTGCTCGGTAGGCTGAGCTGCGATGGTTGACCTGCTCGACGACCTGCGGGCCCGCGGGCTGGTGCACGACCACACCGACGAGGCTGCGCTGCGGGAACTGCTGGGGGCCGGCCCAGTCGTCCTCTATTGCGGCATGGATCCCAGCGCCGACAGCCTGCATGTCGGGCATCTCGTGGGGGTGTTGGTGCTGCGCCGCTTCCAGGACGCCGGGCACCGCCCGCTGGCGCTGGTGGGCGGGGCCACCGGCATGGTGGGCGACCCGAGCGGCCGCTCCGACGAGCGCACCCTGCTCGACGCGGCCACGCTCCAGGCGAACGTGGCCGGCATCAAGGCCCAGCTCGAGTCGCTGTTCGACTTCTCCGGCGACAGCGCGGCCCGGCTCGTCAACAACTACGACTGGACCCGGGACGTGACGCTGCTCGACTTCCTGCGGGACGTGGGCAAGCACATAACCGTCAACCAGATGGTGGCCAAGGACTCGGTGCGCAGCCGCATGGACGGCGAACAGGGCATCTCCTTCACCGAGTTCAGCTACATGCTCCTGCAGGCCTTCGACTACTGGTGGCAGTTCGAGCAATACGGCTGCCGCCTCCAGGTGGGCGGCTCCGACCAGTGGGGCAACATCACCGCGGGGATCGACCTGGTCCGCCGCCGCAGCGGAGGGGCAGCTCACGGGCTCACGTGGCCCTTGATGACCCGGGCCGACGGCCAGAAGTTCGGCAAGACGGCTGAGGGCACGGTGTGGCTCGACCCCGGCCGGACGCTGCCCTTCGAGCTGCACCAGTACCTCGTCAACACCGACGACCGTGATGTCGAGCGGCTGCTGCTGCAGCTCACGCTTCTGCCGGTGGCCGATGTGGCCGGGATCATGGCCGAGCACGGCGACACGCCCCACGAGCGCCGGGCCCAGCGGGCCCTGGCCGACGAGGTCTGCACGCTGGTGCACGGCGCCGCGGCCACCGAGCAGGCCCGCCTCGCGGCCGAGGTGCTGTTCGGGGAGACGGAGCTCTCGGTGGACCGGCTCGAGGCCGTGAGGGGAATCGTGCCCGAGACGGTGGTGGGGGCCCCGGACCTCGCCGGCGACGAGCCGGTGGTCGACGCGCTGGTCCTGTCCGGGGTGTGCTCGTCGCGCTCGGACGCCCGCCGATCGATCAAGTCGGGCGGGATCCGGGTGAACGGCCAGCGTGTGGGGTCTCCGTCCGAGCAGGTCACCCTGGTCGACGGCCGGTATGCACTGGTCCAGCGAGGCCGTCGCCAGCGCCACCTCCTAGTGGTGGACTAACCGCTCCGAATCTCGCCCGTGAGCGAGGTTGCCTGGGCTGGACGTTGACGGTAGTGTGACCGGCCACCCGGTCGGGCCCTTCGGGCGCGGCCGGGTTGCAGTGCCCTCGGCGCCACCCTCCCGGTCTCACCCGGGTTCGCAATGGCCGCTCGCGGGAGATTGCTTCTTGAAAACGGAAGAGACGGACGCATAGCGAGTGCGGGCGTCGG
>VXTM01000030.1:79660-113016 GCA_009837445.1 Acidimicrobiaceae bacterium | reverse complement strand
CCCAGAAACCCCCCGGCCCCGCCCCTGCGAATACGCCGATGCGCTCACCCCTCACCACACCCGACGACCCGACCAACGCCATAGCGGCAACGACCCCTCACACCCATCCACCTCGGCACGCACCGTCACCGCGATAGCGGCCACGCCCTTGCGTTCCTCAGGCGTTGCCGTGCGGTGTCTCGTCCACTTCGACCGGACCCTCTAAGCCGGGCAGCGACCCGTCGGCCAGCGCCGCGCTGATGTGGTGTCCCAGATGCCAGGCCGACTCCTGTGTCATCCCCAAGCCGGCGGCGAGCTGCACCGGTACAGCATCGAGCACCAGCGCCACCGCGTCAGCCTTGAACTCCCTCGGAAACGATCTTCGCGTCCGACCCGGCAGCAGCACCAGCCGTCACCGAAGCCGGGGAGGCTGACACACCTTTTCTGGGGGTGGCTTGGGTGAAGCAGATAGCTGCCCGGGTGGCGACGCCCGCGGGCGCCGCCCTGTTGCGAGCGGTACCATCGCCGGCGTGGACATCCCCATGTTGGAGGTCCTAGCGGCCGCTGGCCAGCCGTCGTGGTTGCTGTGGCGACCCAGGTCCCCAATGCAGTAGATGACCCGTAGGATCTGGAACCTGTTGTTTCGTCGGGTCCGGTGGTCCGATGGGGCTGTCGCGAGCTTCTGGTTCGATCGTGTGGCGCTGGGTCTGTTGGCGCTCTCTGTCGTGTTGGAGATTCTGGGTATGGCCGTCGCGTGGGGACTGTACGACTCGCCTGTATTGGGCTTGGTGACGATGCTGCCTGTGGGTCTCGCGCTATTCGTTGGCGCCAAGGTTCGGCTGCGTCTCGCGGTCGATCGCGCCGAACGGGACGGGATCAGCGACCGCGACGCATCTGTTCCGGCGATCTTCGAGCCGTTCGTCAACATCTCTGGCTGGCAGGACCGATTGATCGAGTGGGGTGCCTGGCGTTGCAAGGTGGCTGAGCAGAAGGCCCTGGCGCGCGCCGACGCAGCGACTGCCGAAGGTCGCGACCGGTCGGCTGCTAGATACCGGGCTCGTGCAGGACGTGAGCGTCGCTACGCAGACTTCATCCGACGGCAGGCTGACCGGTAATCGGCCCTTCGATCAGGCCACCGATCATGCTTCACACAACAACCGTCTTTGAGGATTGCACCATCTCGCGAGCAACCCGCTACCGCGGGGATGTGCAGCCAGCGTGAGCGATCACGCGAAGTCGCGCTGTTGCGATCATCGGAACTCGCGAGCGTTGCCTCTAGGGCTCCCGGCCAGCCAGCGAAACAACCCCATCGCGGCCTCGAAAAATACCGCGAATGCACCGTCGTCGCTGCAGCGTTCGCGAGCGTTCCTCAGCGTTCCCGCGCGTTCGCGGCCCCAAGATGACACCAGCAACACCGCTGCGGGCCGTCATCCTGGCCGCCTTCGCCCCCCTGCTTACGAGAGTGGGCTCTTTAGTGCAAACGTGTGGCGGCCAAACCACCCCACGAACGCCATCGCGAACGCATCCTATCGACAATTGAGTCGCAGCGCCGCCGACGCCACCACCTCGCCCTGTCACTGAACCGCGACCCCGAAGCACGCGACAGCCACGAACGCATGGTGTCACGGCCACGAACGCAGCCCTCCAGCACGCCCGAGCAACCCTCGCGGGTCACTTCGCCTGCAGGGCCCGCTGTTGAGCTTTATTGGTGGGTCGCCCCGAGTCGAGGGCTTCGCGGAGCTTGTCTTCTTCGCCGGGATGCATGTGGACGGCCTGCTCGGGGTAGGGGAAACGCAGCGCCTGCGACTCGGTGTGGAACTCTTTGAGGGCCGCGACCCGCTCGTTGTACATCTGCTCGTGCAGGCGGGCGAGGTCGCCGAAGGCGTGGGCGTGGCGGGGCGGGTCGGGCGTCTCGCCGCAGATGTCGGTCATGAACAAGAAGATCACATCGCCAGAGTTGCCACAACCCAGCGAGAACGTCACGATCGACGTCATCTCGTTGAGCAGGTTGAGGGTATCCTCGGCCACGCACTCGATCTCCACCGCGAAACAGCCCGCATCCTCCAGGCGGCGGAACGTGGTGAGCAGTTCCAGGGCCTCATCGGCGGTGCGGCCGTAGGCCCGCAGGCCGCCGCCCCAGATGCTCACCGACGGCACCAGCCCCATATGGGCCTGCACCGGGATGTGCTCGTTGGCCAGCATCTCGATCACCTCATAGCTACGGTTGGTGAAATACATGTCAGCGCCAGCCTCCATGCACTCCACCGCGGCCCGCAAGATCTCGTCGTTGGTCTTGTGCTGGCCCCAGTTCATCGCCGTGCCCATGAAATGGGCAGGCGCGATCTCACGGGCAATAGCGAGCTGGTCGTCCCACACCGTGAGCGTGTCGATCCCCGCATCCACACACGCCCGGATCTCGGCCTCGCCGGCCGGGTTGCACATCGTGAGCCGCCGGCCCGATCCCTTCAGCGCCCGCAGATCCGGGATCGTGTAGTTGCGCTGGGCCGGCTTGCGCCCGAAGGTGTAGATGTTCTTCATAGGCGCGGAAGCGTAGAGGCCGCAGTCTCTGCTGTCAGCGCCTGACTCGCGCACAGAGCCCCGCGTACGGGACCGACGACAAGTTCCACGACGCTGCCAGCATCGCCACCTGGCACCCCCAGGCTGCGAAACTCACAGGGAACCACCCATGGCGCAGCACCTCATGGCTGCTGCGCCGGGGTGGCGCGGGCCCGGTGCTACGGGGTCCAGACTTCGGGGCGGAGCCGTCCTCGCTAAGACACGTCGAGTCCGCTGGTGGTGACAGCGCTGGGCTATCAGCACGGACTGCGAGACAAGCCGACAGTGCGACCGTGCGACCGACGCAACAGACGCCGCAGGCATCAGGTGCAGGGCCGCTAGTAATGTCGCCTTGTGGCCAACAAGGCTGTGCGGCGATCTCTTGCTGTGGTCGCGGTTGCGTTCGCGGCGATCGCCGCTTGTTTGGGGTGGGCGGCGCCGGTGGCTGGCCAGTCCGGCGGGTTCGATGACGTGTCTGATGACGCGTACTACTGGCTGCCGGTGACAACGCTGGCCGGTCGGGGCGTGTTCGAGGGCACTTTGTGCGGCGATGGCTTCTGTCCGGGGGAGCCGATTGATCGCAAGACGATGGCGGTGTGGGTCGTGCGGGTGTTGGACGGTCGGGATCCGCCGGCTGTTTCTGAGGCACGGTTCGATGATGTGGACGCGGCCAGTTTCTATGCGCCCTTCGTTGAGCGCATGGCCGATCTTGGTGTGACCGCAGGGTGCGGCGACGGCTCGGGGTTCTGCCCGGACCGCACGGTCACTCGCGCCCAGATGGCGGTGTTCTTGTCGCGCGCCTACAGCCTCCCGGCCGGTGCGGACCCGATGTTCTCTGACGTTGCTGACGACGCCTGGTACGCGAGCGATGTCGCCAAGCTCGCTGCGGCTGGCATCACTTCGGGATGCGGCGACGGCACTCGGTTCTGCCCTGGCCACGACACAACCCGCGCCCAGATGGCCACCTTCCTGTTGCGGGGCCTGGACTGGCGGCTTGAGGCTGGCTCGTTGTCGATCAGCGAGGGACCGCGCGGCAACGACACGCTGATCTCGGCCTCGCGGGGTCGCACCTGCGCGGTCGGTGTCGATGGTACAGTCGCCTGCTGGGGGCAGGGCGGCTTGCGGGAGCGGATCGCCCTCGCGGGACTTCGGGACGTGGCGGCCATCAGCACGGGCGACAACCACCAGTTCGGGTTGCATGCCTGTGTGCTGCACCACGATGGAACCATCTCCTGTTGGGGCTCGGGCACTGAGGGGCAACTCGGGCAGGGCGACACGAGCAGCCACTACCTGCCGGTGACAGTCCCGGGAATAAGCGACGCGGTGGCGGTCAGCGCAGGCGGAGAGCACACCTGTGCCCTGCACCGCGACGGCGGCGTGTCGTGCTGGGGATACAACCTGTTGGGGCAGTTGGGTGACGGCACCACCTCAGACAGCTACTTGCCGAAGAGGGTTCGCGGCGTGGCGGGCGCGGTAGCGGTCGCGGCGGGGCCGCACACTAGCTGTGCAGTCGGTGGCGACGGCACTGTCTCATGCTGGGGCTGGCCCTACAGCTACACCCCCGAGGCGGTGGACGGCGCCGCTGGGGTGTCCTCGCTGTCGATCGGACAGAACCAGATCTGCGCAGTAACCGTCGACGGGACCGTCGACTGCTGGCTGCACTTCAGAACTCCCAACCTCTTGACCCGGGTCGGGAACCTGACCGAAGTTGTGGAAGTATCAGCCGGCGACGACACGGCCTGCGCGCTGCACCGCGACGGCGGCGTGTCGTGCTGGAAGGCAGGAGACCTCCACGCCACCGTCGCTCCCCAACGGCGGCCGGTTCGAATCGCCGGCGTCTTTGACGCGGTCGCCGCGAGCGTCAGTTCGGGATCGCCGGAGGTCGGCCCCCACAGCTGCGTCCTGCACGAGAACGGATCAGCGTCGTGTTGGGGAGCCAACAACCTGGGACAACTCGGCGACAACACGACCGACGACAGGCAGATCCCTGGACGCGTCAAGCCACAGAGAGCGATTCCCGCCGACGAAGTCCCGGCCACGGCCACTGGTCTGCTACGAGCCTGGGTGGACGCGGTCATCGCAGAGCGCGAGGCCAACTACCCGTGGATGAGGGCCGCCTGGGACCACATCCGAAATCAGACATGGGCGGTACAGTCGGGATTCGGCGGCTTCGTGCACAGCAACTGCCACGCCTCAGCCGACTCGTTCGGTTGCACCGTCGACAGCATGCACATCACCGCAATGTCCCTCGGCACGGTGGTTCATGAACTGCTGCACGTCTACGACTTGCACACCGGTCTGGCCCCGAGCACGGCGTGGGGCGCCGTGCAACTCTACTTCGCCACCACCCACCCCGGCTGCTGGGCCGACACCGACACCCACGGCGCCGAGATCCTCGCCGACACCGTGAGCCACGCGATGGTGCCCGCCGCCTGGCTGACCTACTACAACTCCCCGGACTGCCCCACCATGCCCGTGGGCAGCAAACCCACACCGGAAGCACAACAAGTCGTACTCGAAGGCATGGCCGGCAAAGTGCCAACCTGGTACCGCGCCAACATCACCAACGGCGCAGAACTGTGGGCCGCCTGGCTACAGGGCCCGTCGCTGCCAGCCCTAGCCAACCTCGCCGACGAGTTCGGCGGGCTCTGCACCACCGACTGGATCACCTACCCCCTCGATCCAGCGCTCTTCCCGCCCGCAGACACCAACCCATTCAGAGACGGCGGCTGCTGAGCGGTTGACATCCCACGCACACCCAAGAAAAGTGGCGCGCATCGCGCCGGGGGATGTGGGGACTTTCGGTAGGGCAACACGATCAACTGCAGACCCGCAGCGACCACACCAGAAGCCATGACAGCTTGCAATGGATGACAACACCAGAAGCTATGACAGCTGGCAATCGGTGACAACGCATGAGCAGACCCCACTGTGGCGGTCACCGCCGGCCCGGTCCCGGCACCGGATCACGGACACCGGCAACTCAACAATCCGAAGGCTCACAAGACACACCCCGAATGCCCTACGAAGGTGCTCTCGACGACACCAGCCATCACGCGCAGAGCACCTCGACCATCCGGCAGTCGCCGCCGTGGCCGCGCAGATGCCAGCGACCACGAGCCCGTTCTCCGGGGATCAGCTCGGTTACCTCGTCGACGAACAGGAACGACTCGCGATGAGCGATGACCTCCTCGGGACGGGGCAGGCCCATGATCGGCCCGGGAGGGCGGGGGTTCAGCCCCTGGCCGCGGCCTTGAGCCTGGTTCCGGCTTGGATCTTCACCCCGGTGGACGCCGGAACGGACACCGCCTCGCCGGTCTGGGGGTTCCGTCCCATCCGGGCGGCGCGCTGCACCGTCGAGATCTTCATGTATCCGGTCAGGTTGACCTCGCCCCCGTTGGCGACCTCGTCACAGGCCAGCTCGAGGAGCGCGTCGATGCACTTTGCGGCATCGGCTTGGGACACGCCGGCTCTGAGAGCCACAGCACCAACAACATCACGCTTGTTCATTCGTTGCTCCTTTTGATGACGGCGCTGATCGCCGCACCGGTTGCGGCCCGTGACTTTAGGGTGAGGCCATTCCGAATATCGGGGATGCTTGCCGCAGACCGATGCGGCGACCGTGACCTGACAGGTGACAGCGACACACCCGACGGTCCGAGGACGCACTATTGGCCCGCGCCGGGACTCTTGTGCGTGTCGCCGGTCATCGCAGCACCACTTCGCAGCGGCGGCCGCCTTCGCTGGCTTGTGGTGGGGTGGTGTGGCGCTGTCGGTGTTGGGGGTCCACGCAGCGGTTGCCGGTGATGCTGTTGGTGTTGGCTGGATGGCTGCTGGGGCGTGGGAGTCGGTGTCGGTAGGGTGAACGCAGCGGTTCGTGGCGCCAGAAAGGGGGGTGTGATGACCGATGTGAAGCTTCGTTCGGGTTCGGGGCTCGCCGACGCCTCGCTGGGCACCCCTGTGGGCGCGTCGGTGGCGGCGGACACTTGGGCGCTGGCGGATGCCTGGGGGTTGTCTGAGTCGCTTCGTCGGCGGCTGGTCGAGGTGTATGGGTGTGCGCCGAGGCGGCTGTCGCATCGCAGCGCGCTGTCTTTGGGTGGGGTGGCACTCATGGCGGGGGTGACTGTGAGCGCGCCGGGTGCGCTCCATGGCCGGGCCCGCCGCTTGGGGTGGCGTCATGTGGCTGAGAGCCCAGCCACGCTGCTAGTGGCCGCAACCGGCGCTGGGGACGACACGTGGATGTCGACGCCGGTGCGGGCGCTGTTGGAGTGCGCCCAGCACGCCCGCTGGGTCTGTGGCGTCGATGAGATCATCGCGCAGGCGCTGTCGAAGACGCCGCGGCTGTTCGACCCCGAAGAGCTGGCCACCGTTGCCGCCGACTTGAGGTTCGCGGCTGGGCTGCGCCGCATCGCGTCGGTGGCCGACGCCCTCACAGCCGTCGCGGCAGACAGCGACAATGCGATCCCGCAGCACGCCCGCTCAATGGTGGCAGTTGACCGCGCCTACGCCGCGCTGTGCGAGCGGGCCGCCTCTGGTGAGCGGTGGCTGGGCCTTGACCCCAACGTGCCACGCGACACCGCAGTCATGCTGGACCGCCGCCGGCGGGTGTGGTGGCACACCACACCGGCTGAACTCGCTGAGCACCTGCTGTATTGAGCGTGCTATGACCGTCCAGGACTTCGACGCGCACACACAGCGCGACATGATCCAGCACCATGTCGTCGCCGCGCTTGCTGGGATCGGCGATGACCGTTTGGTGTTCAAAGGCGGGACCCTTCTGCGGGTGTGCGTGTTCAGCAACTACCGCTGGTCTGAGGACCTCGATTTCGACTGGGCCGGCTCACCTGAGGGCTTCCGGGCGCTCGTTGAGGGCGCCGTAGCAAAGGCCGCGTCCAGCCTCGGCATACCCACACTCACAACCGAGGACGCCGGCGCGGTGAACGTCAACATCGTCGCCCCCGAGATGGCGGGGCCGATACGTGCTGAGGCCACCGTGCTAGCCGAACGCGACGACTCGGTGCCCACCCAGCGCTGGCCCATCAACCCCCGGTGGGGCACAACCGCCGACACTGCGCCGATTCGGGGCTACACCGCCACCGCGGTCGCAGCCGACAAGCTGCGCTGTCTGGCCCGCCGAAGCGCGCCACGAGACATCTATGACCTCGACCAGCTCGCCCAATCACCACAAGTCGACCTCCCTGCGGCATGGAACATGTACACCGCCAACTACAACGACCCCGCCCGCGAGTACGGCCGCCGCAACCACCCCGCCGACATACGCAGCACCTACCTCGGACGCCGCGAACACATAGCCAAAACCTGGCACCAACTCCAACAACAAGGCCAGATCCCCCCACAAGCCGACTTCGACGAAACCTTCAACAGAGTCGACCGCCACATCACCGAACTACGCGACACCTGGGCCAACAGCCTGCCACCAGGAGAACTGCACCGCCTGCTACAACAACACATCCAACAACAACAACAGCAACAGCAATCCCGACCCGACCCACGGCGCGGCGACCTGGGACGCGGCGACCCGCGGCGCGGCTACGGGGGCCTGTCGCTGTAGCGGCGCCAGCCGCCCGCATCAGCAGCCAGCGTCGCATGGGAGGCCGGTGGGGTTCACCAGCCGCCCCCGAAGTCGCCGCCGCCCCCGAAGAAACCGCCCCAATCGGCATCCGCGATGGCCTCACCCTCGGCCATTCCCGACCCGTCGACTGGTCCGACGATCCCCGCTCGACGAGACGACACCAGCCAGCGGTGAAGCCACCGCCCCACCACAACCAGCACCATCACCACCGCGGCCCACGCCGGTGCGCGACCCGTCGCGGTCAACGCGACGATCCCCACCGCGGCCGCCCCCAGTAGCGCGTCGGCCAGTTCCTGCGCGGTGGCGTCGCGTTGGCCAACACGGTACTGATTGTGGATCATGACAGCGCTATCAGCCTCACCGAAAAGCGGTCGATGCCCGGCTCGTTGACGGCAGCGGCCCTCTGACGTGGGGATTCTCCTGTGGAGATCAGTACGTAGAGGACCGTAGCAGTTCGCAGCTTGCCGCTCACGCCGCAGTCCCCCTGGGGTCACTGACGGCACCCACGCTTGCCCGTCACCAGAGCGGCTCTCCGCGTTTTTGAGGTCGGAGTGAGGGTGCTGTGGCGAGCAAGTTGAACGACTATAGGGGCTCTCAGCCTTCTATGCTGTCCTAGCCTGTGTCGAGTCAGCCAAGAAGTACCCCAAGCCGGCCGACCACTATCGAGGGGCTCTGCTTACGCTCGGGCTGCGGGCCAAGAGGACACAGGGGCTCTGCCCCGTTCCCTACGGCTCCGCGATGAAGTATTGTAGTGGCACCTTCGGAGAACTCAACCTGATGCCAGACCTAGGTCTACGTGTACCTGTAATCGATGTCGGCGCTTTGTCTTGAGGTGCTTGCACATCTCTACGAACTGACGCGCGTCGTCCGGCTTGAAGAAGAAGTTCTGTGATGAATGGGCATCGAGAATTGTGGGACAAAGGTCACTGTAGATGGAACCGCCGTATTGGTGCCTGGCACTGTCATCACACATCAGGAATATCTGAATGACTTGGCAATAGAGCGCAGAGGAACATCCATTGTTCGATCCATTGTTCGATCCATACGAACCCTCGGCCGTGCCGTGGCGATACACAATCGCTGTGTAGTCAGTTGAGGTCTGATCTAGGGACTGTCATCGGCTGGCTCGGGCTCATCGAAGTCGAAGTCGAAGACGGATCAGGTCGTGTAAGTGACATCGAGCGCGGGGCGGGTGGTGAGCAGTGCGGTGCTGTTGGGAATGCCGTCGGCGCTGAGTCCGAACACCTCGGTGGTGCCGCATATCTGCTCGTGGTTGTACTGGTGCCAGTGCCCGTGCAGCACATAGGCGGGGTCGGTGTGTTCGACCGCTTCAGCCAGCAGCCTGCGTACTTCTTCGGCGGCGTGTTGCAGGTCCGCAGGCAACGTCATGGCGGACTTGAGGTTCTGGACCTGCGCGGGGGCGTCGTGAGTGAACAGCACGTCCAGCTCCCCGCCGAACTCGGCCTGAGTGTTGTTGATGAGCCGTTGAAGGTCATCTTCGGCGGTGGCCTCGTCGCTCCATCGAAAGCCTCGCACCGCCAGATCCCAGCGATCGGGCGACACCGCCCCGCCGAGCGCTCCGAAGCTGTAGCCGCCCCATTGCCAGGTGCTTCCTCGCCACGCCCACCAGATCGACCCGCCCAGATGCAGCGGACGCCGCGATGCCATCACCGCTTGGGCGGTCTCGGTGAGGGCGTAGCGTCCCAACGCGGGCCACACCTCGTGGTTGCCGTCAAGGACCACGATCGGCACAACAGAGTCATGCGCGGTCCACATGAACTCGCACTCGAGTGGATTGAGCCGGCTCCAGTGCACATCGGCGAGCCAGAAGTCTCCGACCTGAACGATCGCGCCGACTCCAAGATCGACAGCTTGATCGATTGCCTTGGTGAGGTTCGTGGTGTTGCCGTGGACATCGCCCACGACGAGCACATCTGTCACCGTGCCCTCGGCCAACTCGGAGGCGTCGTCCCACGATCGGTCAGTCGTGAACTCGTAGGGCTTCCACCTACGCATCCTCCACCACCTTCGCCGGTCCCGCGGGGTCCGCCCGTAGGCCCACCCGCAGCTCCATCAGCATTCTGATGTCTTCCTCAGTCGGTGCGCCGTCCACCGGCGTGGCCAGCGGCCTGCGCAGGCAAGAGGCCCCGATCGTGCTCACTGTCGCCGCGGTCGTTGTCGACTCGGTCTTCGTCGTCGCTCATAGTCCCGCTCCCTGCTCGTACGCGTTTGAGATAGGCGGCTGCGTTTGACATACAAGTTCTCGAGGGATCTGACCTATATCGCGGGGGGTGAATCCAATGCTTGTGCGCCGCCAACCCTCAGCCTAGCCGCGGCACTCGACCACAAGCAGGATCCGGGCACGGCTGAGCGCCTGGACCAACAGCGCACCATCGAGCGCCACAACGCAGCCCGCTGCGGCCCGTGTCGCCCGCTTTTGACACCGGAGCGCATCTCGATCCCGATGACCTCGAGGACCGGTCGCTGCCGAAGGCCAGCGGCAAGGTCACCCTGCCGCGCCACATCGCCTGGGGATTCCACTACAGCTACGACCTCGATAACCGCAAGTCGCTGCGTGCCTGCTACGAGCAGGTGATGACTGAGGGCCTCGACGACGACATGCGCTTCTACATCGACCTCGACGTGGTTCTCGAGGTCTGGGATGAGCTGTGGCTGTCGCCACACGTCCGCGACGCCTCGACCTCGTGGCTGCGTGGCCGGGGCCTCATCGACTAGCTGGGCCCCGCTCGCCGCCGGCATCGGCGGATGCGCCACACGACGGAAGGGGTCGTCGCTACCTTGAAGCCATGAGCCGCCGCGAACGTGTCCTTGGTGAGCACCGCGAGGCCATACGCGCCGCCGCGGCCGCGAACAAGGCCATCTCGATCGCGTTGGTCGGGTCGGTGGCCCGCGGCGGCGACGATGAGCCCGACAGCGACTACGACTTCTTGGTCACCTTCGCCAAAGGGGCTTCCCTGTTTGATCTCGGCGCACTCCAGGTCACCCTTGAGGAACTTCTGTCCACCGAAGTAGACGTGATCTCAGTCGGCGGCCTCAAACCCGATGAGAGCGAGGGGCACCGGGCGATGCTCGCCGAAGCGATCCCGCTGTGAGCACCCCCGCGGGGGAGACAGCGGTGATGCCCGCCCGAACCGAGGACACCCTCACCATGATCGGCCAACTCGTCGACCAAGCAGAAGCCAACGACTCAATCCGATCAGGACTGCCCCGAGAAAGGCCGCGGTACCCGCCGTTGCCCAGACGTGTGCTGGCACACCATCTGGTGCGAGCCGCTCTGCACCTACTGCGACGCCGACGATGGCCATGTTCACTCAGGCCGGCCATACCGGCGGGTCCTGCTGTGGCGGCGCGCGCAACCGTTGTACGGTGATCACCAATGACCGCAGCGCCTCGCCCTGTTACCGGCGACGATGCCGCCTGCGTCGCTGATCGCTGCGCAGTCGATGATCCCTGCACAACTGAGAACACGCCACGAGTTACGACCCGATAGCCGAACCGCGCGAAGACCTAGGACTCTAGAAACGCTGCAGCAGCGGGGCCTGACGCCGTGACCGAGATAGCCGCTCCCACCCTCGAGGACGCCCGAACAGCCGGCCGGGCCCTCACCGCTGCCGGAGCCCGCGAGGTGCTGGCCTACGGCTCGGTTGTGGCCGGCGGCGCCGATCCGGTCAGCGACATCGACCTGGTGGCCATCTTCGACGACGTGGACTACAAGAACCGCTGGCAGTTGCGGCTTGACCTGATGGACATGGCCGGCGACGCCTGCGGACACTACGTCACAGTCTGGGTCACCGACGTGGCTGAGTGGGCGGCGCAGAACAAGATGGCCTCGTCGTTCGCGGCGGCGATCCGAGACGACCTGGTGGTTGTGGCGGCGGGCCAAGGAGACGACAGGGCCGTGGTCTGGGACAAGCCCCAGGCCCTGCCCGACACCGACATCGAGGCCGCCTACCGCCACCTCGAGGAAGTACACCGGCGCCTCGGCGTCATCAGCCCTCGCAGCCAACAACACGACGACCCCTGGCGCCACTGCACGCAGTCGGAGGGCGCCGCGGCCGTCATCGCAGAAGCGCTGCGGGCGCTCGGAGCGGCGACGCAGACCGACGCGCGGGCCCTGTATTCCCGTGACATCGCCACCGTGGTGGCCCACCTCCCCGGCGAGGACCAGACCACGGTGAGAGCGCGCTTCGGTGACCGGGTGACCTTCGACGACGTGACCATGTGGCGGGCCAGCCGCCGCGCCTTCGGCAACGAGCACCGGTGGTGGCGGATGATGCCCGAGGCCGACAAGATCGCCACCGCCGAAAGCGCCGAGGCCCTCACCGCGGCCGCGATCGGCGTCGTTGAGTACGCCTCCGACAAGATCGCCCGCCTCCACGGCCGGCACCAGGTCAACGACTGGATCACACGAGACCTGAAGCGGCTGCGCCGCAAAGCCTCGACAGAGTAGTCCCCTCGACGACCCAGACCGCCTCGAACAGGTCCATGGGCCGGACAGTTCGAGACCCTCGGTTTCGGGATCCGTGGGTGCCACCAACCACCGCGGACTTCGGCGCTTGGATCTGGGCCCCATGTCCGATGACGAGGGTCCGCCACAGAAGGCCGACCGTGGTGGGGGCTTGGAGGTCGCCTCTGGTGTTGCGCAGCGCGACGCGGGTCGTGGTGCTGTGGTGGCTGGCGCTGTGGTGCCTTCGTCAGTTGTCTTGACCCCGTCCTTTGCCGCCCCCTCCGCAAACGTTGCCTAAGAAGTTCCTGCTGGTTGCCTAATTCTGAACGGGCCGCGGGCAGCGGTGAAGATGCTGAAACCTGCCTTGAGCTGCGGGTTCGGCGGCGGCAGGCTCGCGCCTTCAGAACGCGGAATTGGGCAAAGGGCGGTGTCGCGGCCGTGAGGAAGATGGTTGGCCACTAGCGAGTGGGGAGCGCCGCGGCTGGCGGGTCTGTGGCTCTAGTCCTGATCGTCAGAACGGCCAAATCGAACCCCTCCGGAGTAGTTCGAGAATGAACGTGACTACCGCGGCAAGGCCAGTACCGATGGCTGCCGGGACTCCGTGCCGTCGGACGGACCAGCGTCGATTGTCGCCTATCGCCCGGCTCTTGTCGCCCACGGTGACGGCGTTATGGTCACCGGCAACTACGACCAGGTTGTCGGCAGCCCTTGATACTGCTGCCTTGACTCGCCTGTCATCGAGCGCAGCTTCGGCGGGAAGCGAGTTACGAAGCTCCGCCACCAAGCTCATCAGCTTCGACCTGACGCCAGTTACGATTCCCTCGTAGGCGGCACCTGGGCACTGAAGGTGGATCTGGTCGAAGTCCACTGAGCCTGCGTTGACCTTGTTCACGAGTTGAGCCAGTAGCGCAGAATTGTTCGGCATGAGCGTGACGCTCTCCCGTCGAGCGGTCTGCTGCACAGCAGATATCGAGTCTCTGACCGGAACACTCCTAGCCCTGGCTTCTAGCACCTCATCACCCAAGAAGTCAGGCGGGATGGGGAGCTGTACACGACTTCCTGGCAGGGAGCCGTGCCCGACCAATGCACCCTTGAGCATCCGGTAGTCAGGCAGTTCCTCGTCCGGCGTCCATCCGTTCAGTTCCTTCTCTGCCCAGGCACGCAGTGGCTCGCTGCCCGCGTGTCCGGCAAGTTGCTGGCACAACAGCAGGGCTTGGACGACATCCCCGTCGAGTGCCTTGTCTTCGATACGTTTCAGCAGTTCGGCAACTGATTGCGCTTGACTCATGATGGGGCAAGACCGTATGGGAGCGTGCCGGATGCACGAGGGATCGGGTCGCTACAGCGTAGAGCGACGTTGCCACGCGGACGTCGGCTATCAGTAGCCGCCGTATTGGTCCCCGATGGCCGCGTGTGCGCTCTAGATGGCTACGTGGCCTACAGGTCGCCGCCATGCCGGGGTAGGCCCATAGCGCCTAGATGTTGGCCGCGTAGGGCTTTTTTCTCTGGTCGCTCCACGGACCGCGACCGTGCTTCGCCAACAATTCTGTAGTTAGTTTGGTAGATCAGTGGCATGGTGAATTCTGTAGCTCCACGGGATCTGCGGGACATGATGGTTGAACAGGGCATCGAGTTCGCCAGCGCCGTGCAGATCGGTAGATGGATCGGGTGTCGCCCTGCGGAGGTACCACATCGTCTACGCGGCGCGCGGCAGGCGCGAGAGATGGTTTGTGTGACTCGGTACGGCTGGGTTCCCGCGGTGGGTGGTGGTATTGATCCGCGGGCGTTCATGGAGCCGATGATGCGACACCTCGGTCACCGCTACCACATGGCCGGGCTGTCGGCTGCAGCCTGTCACGGCGCTTCGCATCAGGCGCTGATGGTGGGGCACTACGCCACCGACGGTCACCTCGCCAGCCGAGCCATCCGCGGGCTGGCACGCATCGAGATGTTTCACAGACCCGACATCGAGGCGTTCCCGACGGTCGATATGCACGTCAGGAGTTGGTCTGGCCGGTTGTGTCCGCTGACGGTCTCGACAGCGGAGGTGGCGGTGCTGGACTTGTTCGCGTTGCATCCGTTCCGCGGACACGATGCCAAGGTGACCGTCGCCTGCGAGTTGCTTGATCCCGGCCGGCATTTTGCACCGGTGCTCGACCCCGAGGCGCTGGCTTCTGTGGCGATGCTCTACAGCGTCCCCACCCGCCAGCGGGTCGGGTTCCTGCTGGAGGAGATGGCCGAATATGTCGGGCGTGACTTCGACCTCGACCCGCTGCAGGCGACCCTGCCCGCTCAGACGCGCACCGTGGAGTTCGAGTACAACCCAGACCGCAGCGAACCCCCTGTCAAGCACCACGACCGCTGGCGGGTGCGCCAATGGTACGAGATGTGGCCCGACCTGTGATCCCTGTGCGAGAACCACGATGGACTGCCCACGGCCTTTCTGTCGGCTCTAGGTGGCCGCGTGGCCTACAGGCCGCAGCTCCGCCGGGGAAGGCACACAGCGCCTAGCCGTGGCCGCGGAGCGCAACTTCGGGTGTCTTCTGGAGGCCCGTGGAGGGTGGTGCCGACGGCAGCCAAGGGCTGGTCGAGGCGCTCGAAATATGGGGTCTGACGTCGGGCCTTGCAGATTCTGTCGCGTCTGAGCGAGGGCGGTGAGGTTGGCGGGCGGTTGTCTGCCAGAGGACTGGTGGTTGCCTTCGGCTCGACTACACGAAAGGCAAACATCATGCGCAGTCAACGAGAGAAGGACATGGATATCCGGCAGGCCATCCTCCGACAATGTCGCTTCGCGATGGAGGAGAACTGGAACCGGATGATGCTCGGCGCGTACGCGTGGGCCAGCGAGCGTGGCATCAGCGAGTGCGAACTGCACACCCGCGAGTTGTGGTGGGATCACCTCACCGCCACGTGGCTCAACCTCGGCAAGCCAGACGACAAGGTCGAGTGGCCCTGCGGTATCACCGTCGCGGACGTCGTGATTCGCGATGTCTACACGTTCGCCCATTCCACACGCCAACTTGACCCCGAACCAGCACGCAGCCTTATGGGCAGAGCATTACCCGCTGGACCCACCAGAGAGACAATGCTGGTGGGTGACAGACAGAGATTGGCTCACGGTACTCGACTGTCTAGTTGGTAAGGCGGTGACCGAAGATGCGGCAACCGCGACCGTCGCCCTGGTGAGCAACAGCCAGGGCGAGAAGCAACTCTGGGTGGAGCTGCGCGAGTCCGGGATTCAGAAGTTCAAGCGGCCGAGTCTCGCGGTCGATACCTCCAGCCCGCCGTCGACGAACGGTAGTTCTCCTAGCTCCTGAGCCTCCGCGTCGGCTACCAAGGAGAGGGAGTGCCCACAGCGCCCGAACGTGGCCGCGGAGGTCAGTGAAGGCTCCCTGGCCGCTAACCGTCCCGCCAGACGATCAGGTCGTAGAAGTAGTTCCAGTCCTCACCGGCGCGGTCGAGGTCCGCTTGGGCATCGTCGCGGTTGTTGCTGGCCTCTGCGAGCGCGTCGCTGGCATCCCTGCGAGCAGCGGCATCACCAAATCCCGCGACAGCGGCTTCGGCGCGAGCGACGTGGTAAGCCGCGTTCGCTCCGGACCATGAGGCCGCGCGCTCCACAGCGCCCAGCGCCGCTTCAGCTCGTGCTTCGGAAGCAGCGCCCTCGGCTACCGTCGCCGCCCGATCCATGTAGCGCTCGATTGCGGCATTCACACTCCAGACCGCATCGGTTGTCTCATCCAAGTCCCCCAGGTCGTCGTAGTCAGGCTCAGCGACACGTGCCAGTTGTCGTGCGTTGTCGATCACCTCGTCAGCCAGGTCGTCGAGGGTGGGATCTCCGACATCGACGGCGGCTTCGTTGAGGTCGTCCGCTATCTCGGTCGCTGCGCTGGACAGGCTCTTGGCTGGGTCGTCACCGCCATTGTCACCACCGCAGGCGCTGAGCAGGCTGAGCAGCGCTGCCAGGGCCAGCACCCTGGCGAGATGCCCGCTCTTGGTCTGAGCCTTATCGTGGGCTGGGTGGTCATCGCGTGAGTCGGCGCGCATGTCCGGCTCCTCTCATGTCGTAGCACTCAAGGGGCTGGCCCAGCCGCGACTCGGAGTAGGAGTGCACATAGCGGCGTGCAACGCGGTGCCGGAGGCGTGGCCTACAGGCTTCTCCGGCATAGGTGGCTCCCCCCGGTGCGGGTTTGGGCCTTCTAGCCACAGAACGCCTACGACCGGCCGGAGGGAGCCTCGGCGAGGCCCACCCGCGGTGGTTCCAGTCGTATGGACGGGATTGGCTACATCCCGCGTTCTGTGGCTGCGAGCACCGTAGCTGCGGCCGTCAGGGGGAGCAAGCTCCGAGCCGCTCAGCGGCTTCGGGAGGATGCTGTGGTGCTGGGGCGCTGCCATGAACGTTGCGGGTATGGCCGCGCACCTACTAGATGGCCGGGAGGGTCGGGGGCTTTCGTGTGCGGTGGGCGCGGCTACAAGAGAAGCCAGTCGAGCTTCATCGATACGCTCGATCCATGCGAAAGCAAGATCTTCAGCAGCAGCGGAAACTCATCAATAAAGCCATCTCATCGGCTGACGAGGCACGATTGAGGCGTGCGCTACAAGGAACGATCCATGACGCCCAATCCTTCTGCTGGGCGACCCTGCGTCAGTTTGATCGACGCGGCACCTATAAGGGCTCGTCGACGCCACAGGACTACGGCCTGAAACACGCTGAGTACCACATGCTGGTGGGTGTGGCTGATGATGCGGTCTCGCATGTGAAGTGGATCGAAAGACTCTTGGTGAAGATGGACGAGCCAAGAGAGCTACCGCCAGACGGGCGCCTTCGACAGCAGTTGCGTGAGGCTCGCAACCTTCTGGCTGTGCACCGGGATGAGCGAGTGCTCTACTGGCGACTTACCGACGAGCACACTCCCCGCGTCAAGGCCGCGTACGGGCGCTTGGGTCTAGAGTTGCCCGATGATTCCATTGACACAGAGATCATCGCCTACTTCCCGCCTCCGGGAGCCACCGATGACGAGATCGAGGATGGCTTCGCCAGCATCGGGACGGTCGGAGGCGGTCTTCTCTCTCTACGGGATCTCTATTTTGCCTTCAAGCAACTAGAAACTGAACTTGACGAACTTGCACAAGAGTATCGCCCATAACAGCGGCAGTTGAACAGTGCCTACGAGTGCTCTGCCGTGACCAAAGTAATCCTAAACTTCCTTCTTGCCTAGAAGCACCAAGTCATTCCTAACGTGATCTGTCGGAGTCTCTTGGTGACGTGGCTGCGCAACCTTCATACCTGTCCTTGCATCTTCTAAGACGGTGACATTAGCAAATGCGGCCCACGTCAATCTCGGTTCAGTTGTTGCTTGATAGTGCAAGTACTGCTCCAAAGGTATATGTGCCGTCAGTCCGCCCTGATGCCTCTTCCATACTTCCTTCACTAGCTCTCCGAATGGAGAATCTGCTTGGCATGGATTGAGCAGATGGGGAAGTGAGTTCTTGACGCGAGTTGGGACGTATGGTTCAGTTATGGGTTCCGTACCAGGTTCAGAACCAAGAATCGCTTGTGGAGTCAGCAACGTACCATCGAGAAGCACGATGAGATCGGGACACATCACATCGTCACCTATCTGTTGTATGTTGTCAGCATAATGTCCTAAGAGGGTTGCCTTTGGAGCAGACTTGTGTGTCCTCGATGGATCGGGAAGAGTTATAGCAAGGCTAGCTCGTTCAGCCAAGACGAACCCGAATATGTCTCCTTTGTTGGTGTGGTCGCGGTAGAATCCGTAGGCAGCACCCGATCCATGGTCACCGTATCTCCTGCCGACGTATATCCCGTCGTCCATGATCACAAAGGACCGTTGCAGGGCCTTCACAGATCGAATCTTCTGGAAGGAATCAGCTAGTTCACGCTTACCTATTGCGCTCTTGACTTCCCCCACTGCCAATACCCCTTCGGCAGGGTAATAGGTCGTTTCCGGGCTGTTATTGATGCAGAAGACAGGGCAAAGGTCTTTCTCGTACAGGACTACATCCATCTGGCGGCTTGTGCCGCCTTTGGTGTCTATCACACAACCTGAGCCAACACCGATACCCCGGGGCAGGATCTGTTCAAGTCGCTCTCGAACTGGTTGCTCCATCGCGTCCCCGACAAGTTCAGGCGTTGTAGCCTCACGAGCGTCATCGAACGCGCGAATGAGATCGAGGCCAATCCGTCGGACGAATTCGGCAGGATCAAAATTGGACTTCATGCTTGCTCCTGTCTGAGGCACCCCTATAGTCCGTCACCGCAGGATCGTACTGAGGGTCTGCGACAGGCACGCCGGTTGTGGCGAGCGAGCCGTATGCCTCGCCGTCCTAGATCCCCGGATTCTGAGCCGTACCGCTATACAGGCGGATGTTCAACCGTTGAAGCTGTCCCTATCTAGTGAGCGGATGCCGTGGACGCGGATGTCTTCGATGTCACGCGGGTCGAACCAGACGTTGTGGTAGGCGCAAGCCTCGGGTGCGATGCGGCGGGTGTGGTGGTCGTACGCGCCGTCTTCTACGGGTAGGCAGTGGATGTAGATGGCCTTCGCGCTGCGGTGCTGCCACACCCAGTCAGGCAAGGGATGCCCGTCGCGGTCGCACAACGCATGCACGACGGCCGCGATGCGGGCTAGATCGCGTCGACGGGGTGTGAACCTGTGCCACCAGCGAAGTCGTCGCGGGGGATCGACAATCATGGCGTCGCGCAGATGCGGCATGCGCGCCCAATCTTTGGCGAGCTGGGTCAACTCGGTTAAGCGGCCACGATGGTCGTTGCGGCTCATCCAGTAGGGAAGCTCGGAAGCAGTGACGGCAGGCTCCGTCAGGTGCGCGCCCGGCGAGCCGGGGTCTGGCATCTGGTCCATCACGGCAGAAGCGTACCGAGGGGCGGGGGACAGGATCGGCTGTTCCGGCGGAGCGTTATGGGTGCGATTGGTGACCAGAGCGCGTCGCTGCATTCCTTACACCACATCCGAGCGCCTAGAGCGGCTTCGAGCTGGCCCACCGTGCTGCAACGGTATGGTGCGTTGGCGGGTATGGCCGCGACCTACTAGGTGGCCTGGAGGGGCTGGCGCTCTCGGGGGAACTGCAGCAGCCCTACTCGCCGTAGCGCCCCTTCCTGTTCTTCGTTGCTTCAATACTCCAGCATTCTCCAAGTACGACATATTGCTTCGAATGATATGTACTCTTGAAGTATGCATCGAGACGTCTTCTCTCTGTATCTCCGAACTCTTGGGCATAGTATTCCTTGAGTGCTCGGATGCTCTTAGCCCTTAGCCTGTTTCGTTCGCTCCTGTTGAGGAAGTTGCTCGTTACTGCTCCTACCAACGAGCCGACCGCATACGCTGCCACGGTTGTCCAAGAACGAACTACTCCACTGATAAAGTCATTGACATGGTTCTTGAGCAATAGATCTGCTGTCCTGAGTTGTTTCTGCCTAAGTAACAGTTCTAGGTCGGTTCTGTCTCGTCGGTATAGATCCCCATGTAATGCTTCAGCAATCTGTCGTGCCGTCAATTTGTCCCTCGCAATCAAGTATTCGAATTGGGAGTCCTTAGACCGCGGTACATGTCCCTGCTCTCCGAAGGCAGCGTCTAGTGGTTTGGCGGGTGGTGCCATAACACACTCGGCATAACGAAGCGCGTCCTGCCAGGAGCGATCATTCAGACGACTAGATGTTTCAGATCTTCTTGGTCTTCTAAACAGTTGATCCCATGTGTATGACTCGGTGTTCACCTTAGAAATCAGCCGTGCTGGTTCGACAATACACCATTCATCATTGATGTCGAGAACCAATGGCTGGCTCCGGACACCTGCTGCGACCGATAGGCTAGATTTCTCATAATTCGCTACGAGATGTTCTAGGCACGTTCCCCAGTCCATCGATAACGCAGATAACCCGACCTTAGCGCATTCATCCCTAAAGCGAACAATCGCATCCTGAAATGTCATATCGTGGTTCCAACGGCTCCAGCATCTGATGACAACGCCTGGTCGTTTATCCTTGTATAGCCTGCCCGTGCTTGCCCAATCCTCAAAGGACATGGACTGGACAAGATCATGCCGCAACTCTCCCAGTGTGATGCGGATGTGGGGTACGAGACTGCCTTGCGAGGTCAAATCGTTTTCCATGACATCGAATCTGACCAGATGATCGGTGTTGGAGCCGTCCCTAATCCAAGCGTCATGTGCAAGAATACCCCTAGACTCGGCCTCTTGCAACAGGGTCCACAGTGTTTCATACGATGGATTGGCGAGTAGCGTTTCGGCTATGTTTGTTGTTCGAGATTCGTGTTGCGTGTCAGCCTGGGATTGGATGTCTTGTATTTGTGCTAGGGCGTCTAGCCTACTCTTGACATCGGCTACTGCCTGTTGTGCAGACATGTCAGCGATTTGACGCGCAGACCTCGATACATTCCTCATCAACCAAGGTTCCAGCAATACGACCGTTCCTGTGGGTAGCAGTCCAGCACCAACACTGACCATGACGGTGGCGACGAATAGATGGCTGTCCCGATACGCGAAACTGCTAGCGATCATCCCGATTCCTGTGGCGACTAGCAGCAGTCCAATAACCACATATCGTCGTGCGCGGGGTGAAGCGGATTCAGTGTTGTCCATTAGCGTTCCGCTCGCTAGTTCGCTAGCTCTCCCCATTTCTTGGGGGTGGTGTGCAGCTCGTCTACGAGACTGTCCACAGCTTGGAAGAGCCACGGCAGTTCGTCAGCACGGGCATCGTCCGTGAGTCCGTAAGGGTCATGGACCGCCATGTTGCCTCGCTTGCGGATGGCTGTCAGCCCCTCCCGCAAGTTGGACGACAGGCCGAGGTTGCTGACCGCTAGGTCGATCAACTCTACGAGCCGCTTGCCTGCGGTGAAAACGCCTTGAACCGCTAGGTGGCGGTTCAAGAAGGCCTCCAATAGGACGCGCACCAGGGCGCAGGCAGCCCTAGGCGATAGGGGAGCTATCGCAGCAGCTTCCTCATAGAGCTGGGACTCTCGGTCTTCTAGTCCTTCGGCAGGAGGTCTGCGCACTCCCGTCAGCGGGTATACGAGTGTCGGCCCGTCGTTATCCTCGACCCAGAAACCTACGGCCCTGCAATCCTCAGACACGCAAGCATCCACGGCGTACCCGCTGTGGGTTGATATGTGGAACTTGCCACTTGGATGACTGTGATTACATATGACCGTGCCGTGACGGTTGACGACTATTCGACGTTGGGTCAAGGCGCCGCACGCAGGGCAGATACCGAGCTTGCCGAACTCCGGCTGTGATTCTGCTGGCCTCGGCTGCGTCATGTCGTGGACTCCGCAATCTGTAGCGCAGTGGTCATCTCCATGAGTTGACGGTTGTCGGCTTCGTCGGCGGGTGTGGCAGGCCCGCGGCCGAAGCTCCGGCGGTGGCACGCATCGGCCGTCCCGGCACTCGTGGTCCGTGCTGTCGGTGGGCCGGTCCGGCTCGGGTAGGGGATCTGTTGGTCCATCTGGCCAGGATCGTACCCAGCGTCTGCGACAGGCACGCCGGTTGCGGCGCGGCTCTCCGTGTGCGGGGTGCAGACCGTCGATCTGGTAGCTCGCAGGTGCAAGCCGGTCGTCCTCTGGTCGTTCTCTGAGCTGTTCGTCGTTGGTGTTCCCGCGCTGCTCACCCAGGCGGCGCGCCTGCCCACGGAATAGGGACGTGCCGTCGTAGCCCATCGGTAGGCTCGCCTGCTGTGAGCAGCGATGGGGGAAGGCGATGGTGGTGAGGCCACCGCTATCGGTACGCCAGAATCCTGAACGGCTTCAAGAGTTCCGCGCGCTCCACGAAGGCGTCCCGGTAGGGCTTCGACCGTCTCTGGTGGACTGGACGATGAACCAGTACACGTCGCCTGGAAGGACGCGCACGCATGAGGCGAGGTTGGGACGACTGGAGCGGACGATTGATCGCTCGGTGCTGCCGGGTGATACACGGTCGGCACTTGTCTTCTTGAGACAGGCCCTCGACTCCGATGACGGCCTGCTTCTTGATGCGGCGGATGTGGCGCTCACATGGGCAAGCGAGGATAAAGCTGCACTTCTTGAAGCCTTCTCCGTTGAAGCTCGCAGCACATACGGCGTCGGTGTGGATGAAGACGACGTCTACATGATCCAACGACGCCAGCCCGAGGAGCTGAGCAGCCTCATTGAGACTGAGGCGACCCAGCCGGGGCGTCAGGCTGAGCATCTGCGGATCGCGTGGGCGAAGTGCTTTGGCCTCCACCCTGATCTCAACGAGGCTTGCACGGAGGTGGTCAAGGCCATCGAGGTAGCGGCGAAGCCAGTCGTTACGCCGGACGACCCGTTAGCGACTCTGGGGAAGATGATCAGCGCTGTCCGTGACAAGCCGGAGGAGTGGGAGACCGACTCAGAGTTCGATGGGAGCGTTCAGACTGTTCTGGCCATGATGGACATGGTGTGGAATGGACAGCTCCGCCATGGTGACGAGGACGCGCCGTTGGAGGTATCCCAGGAGGCTGCTGAGATGACGGTGCAGACGGCGGTGCTGTTGGTGAGCTGGTTCAGGTCGGGCCGGGTCCGGTTGAGGTCGTAGCGGTACGGACGTCATCGGTCGGCTGCCATCGGGCGATATGGCGCGCAGAACCCAGCCTGTCCCGGAGGGGAGGTCTCGGATGGGAGACGCTCAGGCTTGCCCCACTTGATCGGCATGATGAATGTCACGCGCAGAAGCGCTCAGGCATCGTCTCTTCGGGCATGGTCTCTCCGGCGTCGTGTCACGCGTCAAGCAGGTCAGCACCGAAGAACACTCCGTGCACAGCGCACACTCGTGGTGAACGTCTGCGCACGACCTCGCCGAAGCCGCTGCGGAGCCGAACGCCGAACAGGGCCGTTTCGGGTTCGGCCCGGCACAGGTGGACCCACTCGGGCACCGCGACACCGTCTCGGTCGCACAACGCGTGAACCACCGAAGCGATCTTGGCGGCCACCAGCTCGCTGGTATCAGGCGGCGGCACCGCAGCAAGAACCGCGCCGCGCTGTTCGGGATAGCGGCGCCAATCCATCACAAACTGCACCAGTGGCCGGTCGATAGGCCACGACGGGTCGACCAACTCGGACGCGAGACGCCGCACCGTCATAGCGATACCTGCGGTCTGGGGTTGGCCCACGGCCCGAAGTGTAGAACACCGCCTGTTTGCACCGCGACCGCAACATAGGTGTGTCCGTCTGTCAAGCGGCAACCGACGCCGTGTGACCTCTGAGACTCGCTGTGGGCGTGGCTGACGGTGTTCTACGATGACTGGTCGGTGAGTGCTGTGCCCGAGCCGTCGCGTTCGGAGCTGTTGGGGGAGCTGGAGCGGCTGCGCGCCGAGGTCGAGCGGCTGGGTGATCTGTTGGGCTTCGAGGCCAGGACGGGCGATGGGCATCGTCGGGCGTGGGCGCCGACTCTGTTCAGCGGTAGCGGAGCCGCGGCAGCCTGTGAGGTCACCCAGGCGTCGAGCGCGGGAAACAAACTCAACCTGTTTCGGTCGCTGTTCGGGGCTCGGTGCGATGTGTATGCCCGCAGGTGGGAGAACCCGAACACCGCGAAGTCGGGTTGGTCGCCTGCGGTTCGTGGCGGCTGGCCAACCAAGCGGGCGTCGTCGGGCGACTATCTGCCGCTGACCGATGACGTGCTCGCCTCGCATCTGCGAGGCGACATCACTGTTGGGATCTATCCGCTGTTGCGTGGCGACACATGCAAGTTGTTGGCCTGTGACTTCGATGGCGGCTCCTGGGCGCTGGATGCGCTGGCTTTGTTGGACCGGTGCCATGTCGCTGGTGTTCCTGCATTGTTGGAGCGGTCACGATCCGGCGACGGCGCCCATGTGTGGGTGTTCTTTGAGCATCCCGTGGCCGCGACGGCGGCGCGTGCGATGGGTATGGGCCTGCTGCGACAGGCGATGACCGCCCGGGGAGAACTCGACTTGGCTAGCTATGACCGGTTCTTCCCGTCGCAGGACTTCATGCCCACAGGCTCGTTCGGCAACCTGATCGCGCTGCCTCTGCAAGGTGAGCGCGTCCGTCACGGCGCGACGGTGTTCTTGGATCCGGCATCGATGAAGCCGTGGCCGGACCAGTGGGCTGTGCTCTCGGGCGTGTCGCGCATGTCATGTGATGCGGTGGTTGCGCTGGCCGACACGCTTCGCCCGGTGACGGCGGGCCCGGGTCTGTCGCTGGCTGATATGGCCTGTTCTGATGGCCCGAAACCGCCTGCGGTGATCGAGGCTCAGCTCGGAGCGATGCTGTCGCTTCGCCGTGCTGGGCTGCCGCCTGCGTTGGTTGCTGGGCTGAAGCATCTGGCGTCGTTGGCGAACCCCGAGTTCTACGAGAAGCAGCGGATGCGGTTCTCGACGTGGGACACGCCCCGGTTCATTCGCTGCTACCGCGAGGACCTCGAATGGATCCATCTCCCACGCGGCCTCATCAGCCATGTCACCGAACTGGTCGACACCGCGGGAAGCCGCCTCGACATCACCGACCGCCGCGCCGACCACGACAGTGCCGGTTTGCGCTTCGCCGGCACGCTGCAGCCCCACCAGCAGCAAGCACTCGACGCGGTCGCCGACTTCGACCTCGCCGTGATCGTCGCCCCGCCCGGTGCGGGCAAGACGGTTACTGCGTGCGCCGTCATCGCCCACCACCAGCAGCCAACCCTGGTGCTGGTCGACCGCAGACCGCTGCTCGCGCAGTGGCGCCAACGGCTCGGTGAGCACCTCAGCCTCCACGACGACCAGATCGGCGTGATCGGCGGCGGCAAGGACACACCGGGCCGCCTCGTCGACGTCGCGATGATCCAGAGCCTCACCCGCCGCAAGCGGCTCGATGAGCTGTTCAGCCGCTACGGGCTCGTCGTCGTCGACGAGTGCCACCACCTGCCGGCGGTGTCCTTTGAGGCCTGCGTCCGCACTGCGCCCACCCGCCGCTGGCTCGGCCTCACCGCCACCCCGTACCGGCGCGACGGACTCGAAGGCATCATCGCTTTGCAATGCGGCCCAACCCGCCACGAGACCCGCCCGGGCGACCTGACCGACACCGCGCTCGTCCAGCGCCGACTGATCGTGCATCCCACGAGCTTCGCACACGACGACACAGCCTCGATCCAGCAAGTCCTCGGCGCGCTCGCCCAACACGAGCAACGCACCAAACAGATCTGCTCAGACGTCACCCAAGCACTCGACGCTCGGCCGGACCTGTCTTGTGCTCACCCAGCGGACCGTCCACATCGACGCCATATGCCGCCAACTCGCCACCACCGGCCATGACGCCCACATCCTCAAAGGCGGGCTCGGCAAGAAGGCCCTCGCCACAGTCCATGACGCCATGGCCGCACCCGACACCGACAACGGGATCGTGGTCGTCGCCACCGGCTCCTACCTCGGCGAAGGGTTCGACTGGCCCCAACTCGACACCCTCTTTCTCGCCTTCCCCATCGCGTTCAAAGGACGAGTCGTGCAATACGTGGGCCGGCTCCTGCGATCCCACGACACCAAACACGACATCGAGCTCCACGACTACCTCGACGCACACATCCCCGTACTCGCCCGCATGCACACCAAACGCCTCACCACCTACAAGACCCTCGGATTCAAGCAGCCAACCCCACCCGAGCCGGTGCCCCCTAACGTCGACAAGCGCTCCCGGCGTGGCAGTAGCAGGGGCTGCTCCCCTCAGCAGTTGATGGCTTGCCGGTCCAGCAAACGGCCGCGCTGATGGGGGACTCAGGGATGGTTGCTGGCCCTAGATGATCGCGATTGGGTGGATGGCGCACCCGTTCGCCATCTTCGGAGGCCTTTGACCGCATCGTGGGGCTCGACTTGAGCGAGGTCGCCGTTGACGGGTCGCTGCACAAAGCCCCCTGCGGCGGCGAGGACACCGGCCCAAGTCCCACAGACCGCGCCAAGATGGGCTGGAAATGGTCGGTCGCGTCGGACCGCCACGACGTCCCGGTGGGCTGGGCCACCGACGGCGCCAACCGCCACGACGTCCGCCTGCTGGAGCCCACCCTGCAAGCCGTCGCCCACAACAGGCTGCTCGCAGATGTCGAGACCCTGCACCTGGACCGGGGATATGACTACCCCGTGGTGCGCGACCGGCTCGCCGCGCTCGGTCTGCGCGACGTGTGTATCCAACGCCGCGGCACCAAGGCCCCAAGCACCCGACAACCGATGCGCCTCGGGCTTCGCTGGATAGTCGAGTCAACCAACTCCTGGCTGTCCAACTACGGACAACTGCGCCGCAACACCGACCGCCGCAGCGCCCACCGCCGCAGCGCCCACCGCCACGCCGCCCTGTGCCTCGCAACCACCGTCCTCATCGTCGGCAAACTCCTCAACTACCGAGACCGCTGGAGCCCCCACTGACCACCTATCCGCGCAGTCCCTAAACAGGAGAAACCAGCATGGACCAACAACAAGACCAGAGCATCGAACTACTCGACGCGTGGTGCACGAACCGACGCCGCCAACGAAGCATCAGAGCGATCGTTGACCGGCTGGACACCATCGCCGGCGCCCCTGTCCAGCATCGAGATTAGCCTCATATGGATCGGGGATCGGGACGCCGGGCCCGGACGAGATCCACCTCGGTGTCTGGGGGTTCGTCTGTGTGGTGATCGCATGGTTCGCGATCATTCTCACCAGCCGCTACCCCCGCGCACTGTTCGACTTCGTGTTGAGCGTGCACCGCTGGAGCCTTCGCGTCTGGCCTGCATATTGTTGCGAAGGTGCGTCGAGGCTCGGAAACCACATTTCGCGTCTGCTAGGATCGTTTCAGTGAACAACGTGAACTCTCCAGCACACCCACCTACGCGGGTTGCGGGGTCGCGAAGGCGGGCGGGGCCGCTGCTGGCGCGCCCGCATATGGTGCTCGGCGACCTGCCCGCGGCGATGGCCGAAACGGTCGGGCGCGGTGCTGGCTACTGGCCGGTGATCCAGTTCATCAAGGACTGGAACAACCAGCCCGAGTCCCGAGAATTGATGATGGCCGGCGGCCTGCCCGCAGGCACCGACACCGTGATTGCCGCCAAGGTGGCCGCGGTGGTCCATGCCCTGTGTCAACGCGACGGCCACCCGATCCCAGCATGGGTCCACAGCGCCCGCTCCCCCAACGACGTGGCACTGGTGCCAGACGTGGACCTTCAGTCGCCTTACGGGCAGCGGTTGCGCCAGAACGCCCCCGGGGTCTGCCGCTACCACCGGGTCTGGTTCTCGCTCGTCACGCTGCGCTCGACATGACCGCCGCCGAGCCCCCGATCCCCCAGGATCGCCAACTCGACGCAACCGACATCCGCTACCTCTTCGACAGCTTGTCGTCACACCTTCACCGAGCTGGCTCCACCGGGCATCACCTGATGATCGCCGGAGGCGCCGCCCTAGCGCTGATGTGGGCCGATCGCACCACCCACGACGTCGACGTCCTCGAGCACCGCTTCAGAGCCCCACACCATCAACACGCCCAGCGTCGCACCGCAGCCGTCGACTTCATCTCCATGCGCTTCCCCGCCGAGCTGGCCACCGCCGCCCGCCGCGTCGCCGACGCTGAGGGACTCCCACGCAACTGGCTCAACGGGGCGGTGGCGATCTTCACGCCGGGCTGTGACCTGCACCCCCAGGTCCTGCACCAAAGCGCCAGCCTCACAGTAGAAGCCCCCTCCGCCCGCGTGCTGCTCGCCATGAAGCTGCACGCAGCCCGCGAACAAGACCTACAAGACGCAGCCCGCCTCGCCCGCGACACTGCCATCACAGACCCCGAACAGCTCCTTGACCTGGTCGCGCACGCCTACGGCACCGACGCCGCCACCTCTTACACCGCAATCTTCGCCGACCGCGCCGTGGCGCTCGCGCTCCGCGACAGCCGCACTCACCAACAGCGCTTCGACCGAGGCGACGGACTTGAACTCTGACACCTCAGATCGTCGCGGAGTGGTAGTCGTCCACCTGCGCTACCTCCATGGGTGGTGCTTGTAGTGGCCTTTGAAGAGCACTCGAACTGATCGTCAACTCTTGACAACTGATCCGTTGAAGGCGGTGTGCCTCCCATCGGGTGTGTCGTCGTCGCCGGGTCGAATCACAGACTGCCTGCGGTAAGGCGGTGCTCCTCAGAGCTGAGACGCCGGGTCTCTCGAAAGGGTCGGCCCGTAAGGGGTCTAGAGTCCTGCGCCCACCGCGCGGCTCTAGGCGTCGGCTGGTGTGTAGGCGGGGCAGGCGACGTTCGCGGGGCCGCCGCGGATCAGCTCGCTGATGGTGTCGTCGCTGACCGGTCCGAAGTCCCAGGCGTCAACCCCGACGTTGATCTGTCGGCCGTTCTGGCGCCACTTCTCATGTATGTGGCCATGCAGCAGCCAGCCGCCGTCGTCTCTGGGGCGATGAGACATGAACTTTGCGTCATAGCGCGAATCCAACGCATACGGGAAGTGGTTGATCTGCACCCTCTCGCCGGCCAGCACGACCGGTTGGGGGTCATCGACTATGCGTGCGATGCCGCCGAGGTCATAGTAGGCGGCGACCTTCTGGGGGCCTTTGTTGCGGTGCTGCCAGCAGGTGTCGTGGTTGCCGGGAACGAGGATCTTGCGGCCCTTGAGAAGCCACACATGCTCAGACAGGTTCACGCTCAGCTGGCCCATCACCAGATCCCCGAGGATCCACACCTCGTCGCCGTCGCCGACCACGTCGTTCCAGCGGTCCACCATCGCGTTGTTCATGGCGTCCACATCACCGAAGGGGCGCGCGCAGTAGCCGATGATGTTGGCGTGCCCGAAGTGGTGATCAGAACTCCACCATCTACCCATAGCACCCAACGCTACCCACACACTGCGGCCTCGCCGCCCGCCGCGCGGGCCGGGGGCAGTCCCAAGCACCTCAATCTCGCATGCAGAAGCAGACGCTGTTGATCCAGTCGTCGCCAGCGGCCAGCTGGGGGCGCACGCGCGGTGTAGGATGTGGCTGCGTTACGACGACGGGGTCGAGGGCGAGGTGGACCTGTCGGACATGGCCTGGCGACGGAGCGTCCGCGGCCTGGGAGGACCACTCGTTCTTCGTCGGCGTGCATCTCGGTCCCGACGGCTCGATCGCCTGTAGCGACGACGTCGACATGTGCGGCGACGCTCTGTATCTGGAGATCACCGGCATGGCCCCCGAGGAACTGTTCCCGCGGCTGCGGGATGCGGTGGATGCCTGAACTCTGCCGCTTCTACGGCATCGTGATCCGCATGTATTTCTGAAACCACCGGCCTCTGCGTTTCCATGCCGAGTACGGCCACCACAAAGCCTCGGTGAGCATCAAGGATCTCCCGGCCCATCGAGGGCCGGCTCCCGACGAGGGCCGAGCGCGTGGGTGGCCGAGTGGGCCAAGCGGCACCGCCGCGAGATGGGAGGCCTGGTGCCGTGTGGAGCGGTGCGAGGATCCCGGCAAGATCGCGCCCGTGTAGTAGCCGGCTAGACGCCTGCCGCGGGCACGGCCCGCGGCAGTGGCGGGAGTGCTGAACGGCTGGATCGGCACGAGCGGCACGGCCACGCTGAGCGTGGCCACCACCGAGACAGCGTGGTGGGTCAGCGGTCAGGTGGCTGCGCCGCCGGGCGCGGCTGAGGGTCTAACTGCCGTCACCGATCCCGTCACGCATATCGGTGTCGAAGGGCTCAGGCTTGGGGCGGGTGCGGTGGAACAACAGGATCTGGACTGCGCCAGCGCCTACGCCGCCGAGAAGGGCGATCCCAAAGCCGGTCCATCCGTCGAGGCGGTGAGCGATCTCCAGTTCGGCGTCGACAGATATCGCGCCGGGGCCGAGCGTGGCGCACACCGCGCTCATGGCCGTGATCAGCGCGACATGCTCCCAGCGTTCGCCGGTGATCATGAGACCCCTATTGCGGCACAAAGTCCAAGACGCCACCACCATCATCGCGATGAGCCCGGCTGTGGCCAGCTGAGTAATCAGACCTAGCACCAACAACACGCCCACACCCATCTCAGACAAAGCGACCACCGTCGCCTGTACCTTGCCGGTTGCAATCCCCAGCGGCTGCGACCGGTGGCCGGCGCCAGCTGAGCGCCAGCTGCGGAACGCCTTGTTGTAGCCGTAGAGGAAGATCATCATCCCCAGCGCGGCCCGCAGAATCATCAACGCAACATCTGATGCCCTGGTGCTCTCAGAAGCAAAGGCGTAGACCGTGCCGGTCGTGGCGTCGCCCTCGCCGAAGGTCTCGGTGCTGACATAGAACTCCGCAGTGGCATCTGGCCACACCAAAGGCTCATATGTGGCCGTAGCCACAACCAGACCAAGCACCGTCACCGCGGTGAGCGCCCTGATGGCGACATCGGCAGTGCTGTTGTGCACGGTGACCTCCCAACAGCCACCAGCGGCCAGCGGAAGCAACGCGAGCATAGGCATCATCAACCCACAGCGAATCTCTGCCAGGGTATGTCGGTGGTGCCGTCTATTCATATGTGGATCGGCGCGCTGTCTTGGCCTGCTGCGATGGTCAACTCGCCGCTGTGGGACCAGGGCTGCAGGTCCAGGCACCGGAGGTTCGGGCCGGGCTCGTTGCCTGAGGCGATGATGCAGTAGTCCGCCAACGGGAACTCGACGGCGACAGATTCGGTGTGGGCACCGCGCTGTTGGGAATCGTCGGAGCGTTGCGGGCCCTGCCGGTGGCCGGCACCGGCCAGGCCTTCATCTCAGTTGGCTCGCCCGCCACCACCCACCCGACGAAGACGAAGCTGGGGAGCCGGTGCCGGAGGCGCCGACGCCCGGCGGCGTTTGGGACGGTTGGTTCCGTTGCCGCGCGGGATTCATGCCTTCCACAGGTATGACAGCGGCAGGGCGCCGATCCGGTCAGAGAGCCTGTGCGGATGTTGGCCGGTGTAGAGCACGATGCCGACGTCGAAGCGGTCGCCGATGAGGTCGCGCAGCCACGCCAGCCAGCGGGCGTCGGTGGGGCGGGCGGTGGCTCCGGCCTTGGTTTCCACCGCGATGACTCGCCCGTCGGGACGCTCGATCAGCAGATCCACCTCACGGCCCCGGGAGTCGCGGTAGTGGCAGAAGCGCAGCTCCGGCGCGAGCGCGGAGGCCTGCCGACGGAGCTCGTTGAAGACGAACGTCTCGTGCAGCGGCCCGCGGTGAGCAGCAGCCGGGTCGCTCAACGACTCGGCGTCGACGCCCAGCACGGCTGCGGCCAGTCCGGTGTCGGTGAGGTGGATCTTCGAGCGGCGCTTGGCTCTCGTCGCCGCGCCCGGGGCCCAGCCCTCCAGCCGGGCCACGAGATGGGTCATCTCCAAGTACGACAGGTAGTCCGCGGTGGTGCCGATGCTGCCGAATCCCACGTCACGGTGAAGGTCCTGCACGACAAGCTCCCCGGCGGTGCGAGCCGCCACGGCGTGCAGCAGTCGAGGCAGCTCGCTCGATCGCCTCGCCCCCGTCAGCTCGACGATGTCACGGGTCACGGCTGTGTGGACATACGCCCGGAACCACAGCTGCCGGTCAGCGTCCGCCAAGCCGATCACCTCCGGGTAGCCGCCCCGGCACACCCGCTGGGCGTACTGGGAGCGGCTGAGCGCCGACGGCGGCGACCGCAGCAGGCCACCCAGGGCGTCGCGCGGCTCATCGAGCAGCCGCGCCAGCAGCCCGTCGCCGCCGCCCTCCATCTCAACCTGCGAGAAGGGGGCGAGCTCGAAGAACACGGCCCGTCCGGCCAGCGACTCCAACAGCACCGGGACATGCAGGAAGCCGGCCGAGCCGGTGAGCAGGAACCGGCCGGGCACCGGGTCGGCGTCGACGGCCAGCTTGATCGCCCGCACCAAGTCGTCGCCGCCGCGCTGCACCTCGTCGATGACGGTGGGGCGGGGCCGGTCCGACACGAACCCCGCCGGATCGTCGCGAGCCAACGCCGCCAGAGTCGGATCGTCAAGACTCAGCAACGCCCCGCCAAGACTGATGGGCTTGCCGTCAAGACTCAAGGGTCTGCCGTCAAGAGCCAGGAACGCTCCGTCGGCCGCGATCCGGTGTGCCAGCGTGGTCTTGCCCGACTGGCGCGGCCCGGACAGCACCACCACCCGGAACGTGTCGAGCGCGCGTCGCAGCACCGGCTCCACCTGACGCTTTACCAGCGCCTGCCGCGCCTGCCCAAGTGACACAGATCAACACTACCAGTAGTTTTACCTGACAGCTACCAGCAATTTTACCACAACTCTACCAGCTCATTCCCAACGAACTTGCTGCCAACCCGGCACCTGCCCGGACCGCAACAGAACACCGCAGCGCTTGCAGCGCTTCAATGGGATCGGGGGCGGTGACCAGGGCCTCGCCGATGAGCACGGCATCGTAACCGGCGCAACGTGCATGCCACCTTGCAGAGCGCGCTGTCCGACGCGGCCCGCAAGGGCACCGTCGCCCGGCAACGTGGCCGATGTCGCCGATCCGCCCTCGATCAGCCGCAGCGGCCGATCGATAGCGAGCCACCAGGTTGGCCCATGGTGCACGAGTCCACGATCATCACGCCGCCACATATGCCGTTCGATTGCTGGGGCCTAGAGCCGGTTCATAGCTCTAGACCGCCGTCGTAGCCCCAGCGGCGGGCTTCGTCTTGTTCCGCGTCGTCATCGTCCGCGGCGGGGCGGGTTGTTGACGGGGCAGGCGCACCAGGCGCCGCAGACCGGGTTGGAGGCCGAGATGGCCGAGCATCTGAGATGGCCGAGCATCTGAGATGGCCGAGCATCTGAGATGGCCGAGCATCTGAGA
>VXTM01000030.1:19060-79650 GCA_009837445.1 Acidimicrobiaceae bacterium | reverse complement strand
GAGATGGCCGAGCATCTGAGATGGCCGAGCATCTGAGATGGCCGAGCATCTGAGATGGCCGAGCATCTCGGCTATGAGCGCAACGATCCAGCCGGGCGCGGGACCCCGAACTCGCGCGGCCGATGACAGCCCCATAGCCAGGAACGCGCCTTGCGGTGAAGCCGGGCTGTGCTGTGGTTCATCCCGGAGCGGCGGGGCTCGCCCAGCGGACGCCCTCGGGCGGCAGCAACGGACCCCAGCAGGTGATGGTGTCGTCGGTGGCTATGGCACAGCTGTGGAAATCTCCGGCGGAGACCGCCTTGTACGTGCCGGCCGGGACATTGACCAGCCCACCGTCGTCGGCGCCCCAGCAGGCGATCGTGCCGTCAACTGCTATCGCGCAGCTGTGCCGGTAGCCGGCGGAGACGGCGACGTAGGTGCCAGGCGGCGAGTCGACCACCCCCGAGTGGTTGGCGTTCCAGGGGTCGCGGCCCAAACATGTGATCGTGCCGTCGGTGGCTAGAGCACAGTTGTGGGCTGTGCCGGCGTCAACAGCGGCGAAGGTTCCAGGCGGCGAGTCGAGCGCGCCGAAGACTTCGTCGCCCCAGCAGACGATGGTGTCGTCGGCGGCTATGGCGCAGTTGTATCGCGGGCCCGCAGAGACAGCCTTGTAGGCGCCAGCTGGCGCAGATGTCTGTCCGGCGTCGTTGTCGCCCCAGCAGACGATGGTGTCGTCGGCGGCTATGGCGCAGCCGTGCTGGTCGCCGACCGAGATGTCGATGTAGGTTCCGGCCGGAACGTCGGCTCGCACGGCCCCGATCAGTCCCCAGCAGACGATGGTGTCGTCGGCGGCTATGGCGCAGCTCCGGGTCCCGCCCGCGGACACAGCCCTGTAAGCGCCCGACGGTGAGTCGATCGGCCCGTGGATGATTCCCCAGCAATCGATTGTGTCGTCGGTCGCGACCGCGCAACTGTGGATCGAACCGACGGAGACAGCCTTGTAGGTGCCGGCCGGAGCGTCGAGCAACCGCAACATGAGCACGTCTCCCCAGCAGATGACGCTGTCATCGACCGCTAGGGCACAACTATGGCTCGTTCCGACCGAGACAGCCTTGTACACCCCAGACGGCGCTTTAGCCTCGCCCCAGACGTCGTCTCCCCAGCAGGCGATGGAGCCGTCGACTGTGAGTGCACAACTGCTGAACGTCCCGACGGAGACAGCCTGATAGGCACCGCCGGGAACCTCGACCCGGGTGCCGTTGACGGACTCCCAACAGACGAGGCCGCCGTCGACGGCTGTAGCACAAGTATGGTCCCCACCCGCAGACACCGCCCTGTAGGCACCGCCGGGGACGTCAGCGAGCCTTGAGCTGTCGGCCCCCCAGCAGACGAGGCTGTCATCGGTAGCAATCGCGCAACTGTGCTCGCTGCCCGCAGAGACGGCCCTATAGGTACCAGCAGGCGAGTCGAGCGCGCCCCAGACGTCGTCTCCCCAGCAGACGAGGCTGCCGTCGGTAGCTATGGCGCAACTGAATAAGCCGCCCGAAGACACAGCCCTATAAGTGCCCGCCGGGGCTTCAGCCGAATAGTCGTCTCCCCAGCAGACGAGGCTGTCGTCGGCGGCTATGGCGCAACTGTGTGACCCGCCCGAAGACACAGCCCTATACGTGCCAGCCGGCGCGGAGGCCTGCCCGGCATCGTTGAATCCCCAGCAGGCGATGGTGCTGTCGGCGGCTATGGCGCAACTGTGTGACCCGCCCGAAGACACAGCCATGTACGTGCGCTCGGGATGGCCCTCTGCGTCCGCGGTGACGGCCGGCACCTGCTCCACCAGCTCGGGCTCCGCCAGCTGGGCTCCGGCTTGGGGGAGTGCGGGGGTCTCCTCGATGGTGACTGAGTGCACGGTCACGTCGCGCGACGGCGCCCCGCCCATTGCACCGCCCGGCTCATGCAGGCCGATGATCGACTCCGCCACGGCCAGCCCGGCGTCGTCGGTGGTGCCGAACACCACGTAGATGCCCTGGGAGTCCAACAAAGCGGCGTTGGGGCCCGCAGTCACAAAGAACTGCGCTCCAGCGGTGTCGCGTCCGGCTGATCGGGCCATCACGAGCTGGCCCGGCTGGTAGCGGTACGGCCCAGTCAGCTGGCCGGTGTCGGGATCCTCGTCAAAGGCAGGTTCATCTGAGATGGTGTACCCCGGGCCTGGATCGGCGGCGGTGTTGGTGTGGGGTGAGCCGCCCTGGATGATGTCGATGGACGGGTCGGTTCGGAACAACAAGGTGTCGTCGTAGTAGCCCCAGCGGGCCAGCATGACGAAGTTGTTGACCGTCAACGGAGTCTCAGATGCGGTCAACACAAAGCGCATCTCGCCCTCGCTGGTGTCAAAGACAGCCACATACCCAGCCGCAGAATCGATACACATCGGCTGACGGCCGTCGAAGTCGATGGTCCGCGGGCTGGACCCATCCACAGCAGGACATCCCGTCGCCGACACGTCGGACCCTACTGTCCCAAGCCGGTCCGTGTCGTCGCGGGTGCCGTCGTAGGGGTTGTACTCCTCGGAGGTGGCGTAGTCATCGCTGCTGATGAGCAGATCCTCGTCGAAGATCGCGTCGGGCGGCGGGGCGTCCACACTGATATCGGCGTCGAAGTCGTAGAACTCCAGCGTGAGCACACTGGAGGGCATCTGCGCAGCCTCGCCCCCTCCGGCCATAGAGGCGAGCATCGAAGCGAGGTCGAAGGCCAGGCGCCGGATCAGGCTGTCGTCGTCGATCCAAACCTCCACTTCGAACTCAGCATCCAGGAATCCGAAGAACTGCTCAAACCCCTCAGCAAACGGGTCCGAGACGCTGTCATCAAAGACGCCGCCATCGGAGGTCTCGGCCTCACCGCCATCGGGCACCACGTCCAAGGCCTCTGCGGCCAAATCGAGCAGAGACACTGTGAAGCGCACTCTGGTGGTCTCTACACCCCCGATGTCGTCCCGGCCGACGATGTGGGGCTCGCTGGCGGCCTCCAGGAAGGCGCCGGCATCGCCCAGCGGGTCGCACTCCTCGGGGACCTCCTCCAGCGTCTGCAAGAAGACACACACCACTCCCGCCGATCCCGCAGCCTGTACCATCGGATCGCCGGCCAAGGCTGGCTCGGCCACGAACCAGGCCTCATCAACATCCAATCCCGCCAACTCACCGGCTGTGACCGGGGGCCGCAGATAGGCCACGCCGCCCACGTAGCGTATCTCGGCGTCGGCGCCGCCGGGGAAGTCGGGATCCACACCCGGCGGCAGTACGGCCAACACAGCGAGATCGCCGTCGGCATCAGACTCAAAGCTCGTAGAGATCTCAAAGCTCGGCGCCAACTCAATGGTCGCCTCGCCCCGGACCGAACGCCCCCCAAGCACCGCCGCGGCTCTGGCCGAAGCCAACAACATCGCAGCATCGTCGTCGTCGACGGCTGCGGCGGCGGCGTCGATGGTGGCGGCGGCGTCGGGCCCCTCCGAGTCTTCGGCCACCGCCGCGGCAACCGTCGTACTGGCCAAAGCGTCGTCGGCCTCAGACGGGCCGTCCGCGGCGGCCTCGGTGGTGACCGGCGTCCCAGCCTCAGCCGACGGCGCGGACGCGACACCGGTGTCGCCGCCGCAAGCCGAGGCCAACAACGCCAGCACCGCCACAACCATCCCCACCAGCCGAAATCGACTCATCTCACCTCCCAGGACATGCACCCGTCCGTCTCCGACACTACTAACACGCCAGCAGCCGCCGATGGTTCCAAGATGTTGCCCTGGAACCGCTCGCTTCAGATGTGTCGCCAAACGCGGTTGCTAGCAGTCCCTACTGCGACGCTCATAGCAAGCGCATCGGTCTTCGGTGCTGTGGGCTGGTTGAGGAGCTTGCTCCTTCTGACGGGTGCCGCTACCGTGCCGCTCGCCAACAGACATCGGAGGCGCTAGCCAGCCTCTCTTGAGTGACCGGGACACCCGCGGGCGGGTCTGCCCATGGCTCCCTTCGGCCGGTCACAGGTGTCTGTTGGCAGCAACACCCCAACCCGCACCGGAGGGAGCCACCCATGCCGGAAACGGCCGCAGGCCGCGGGTCGCCGACCTCCAGACCCAGCTGGGGGCTGGTGCCTTTCCGGGTTGCTACAAGGGTACCGAGAGGGTGAACGGTTGCTGCCGTTGACTTCGACGGTGTAGGTCTCGTCCGTAAAGGGGGGAGGGGTCTCGGCGGCGTTGCCGAGGTGCACGTAGGCGTCCAGTTCGATCTGGCCGAGCGCTAGCCCTCGACGAGCAGTTGCTGGAAGGCGGCTGCGACCTCGAGTTGCCTTGAGGTGAAGTAGTTCACTACGCGTTCTCTGATGTCCGCGCCGAAGATCGCTTCCATGGCGGCGTCGCTCTTGACTGGCCCGAAGTCCACGAGGTGCCCGAGGACGCCGTTGACCTGGGAGTAGCTCAGGTCGATGCTGTACCGGCGGAAGTGCAGCATGATGGCCTGTTCGATGTTGATTCCGCCGGCCGTTTCGATGAACATCATGTCGATGAAGTCGCGCAGTTGCTTGCGGCCGGTGATCGCTTTGAACTTGCCCGCCGCGATGTCCTGCAGCGAGGCGACGTGAAGTCCGTCTATCTCCAACGTTGGGCCGAGCTGGTGCGCTGCGTCGTCGACGACGATGTCGACGTTCACATCGTTGAACACGCCGCGGATCAGCCGCTGTGAGGCATCCGTCACGAGGAACTCTCCAGCGGCGGACAATCCTGAGAGTACCGAATCGACGTCGAAGCGAGCCGGCAAGAAGATGTCGAGGTCCTCGCTGCGTCGGTGGCGCAGCCAGATCGCCAGGCCTGTGCCGCCCATCAGCGAACCGCCTTCTGGGAGAGCAGCCGCGACGGCCGGCCAGGCGTTGAGCGTTCCCTCGGGCAGCAGGTCGCGATAGTCAGAGAGGCGAGCCACGGCGCTTCGCCAATGCGGCGCGGACGAGCTGGCGCCTGTCGTCTGGGATGTGGGGATGCCCTGCGACGAACTCCAGGGAGTCACAGGGCAGCGTCGAGAGCGCCCACCCCCACGACGTGACGTCTGAGGACGCGAGGATGCGCTCCGCGACGAAGTCGGCGTGGCGGGGCAGTTCGTACAACGACGTGTCACCCCACCAGAACAGGTGCGCGAAACGCTCCGGGAGGCGGTCGGGCATCGGTTCGGGCACCACGTCGGGAAGCTCCGCGAAACGCAGCACATCGGGCACCTGCGACCAGGCGGCCGCCACGTCGAGGCGCCAGACGACCTCGCGCCGCACCGGCCGGGCCAGCACCAGCTCAGAAGCGCCGGTGATCAGGCCCAACTCGACCAGCCTCTCCAAGCACAGCAGTGTCTCGCCGCTGCCGGTCCCGGCGGCCACCGCCACCGACGCAGCCGGGTACAGCCCGAGCGGCCGCCGCGACAGCGCGGCCAGGATCCGCTTCTCGGCCTCTGACAGATCAAGGCCCGCCGCGCCCCGCCCGCCGTCGTCCCCGCCAGAATCCCGTCGCACGCCACAAGGCTACGCACTACGCCCGGTCTCGGGCGCATCACAGCCCGGCTGCAAGGCTTGCCGCCCCCACCGCGAAGCGTCGCCTGGCCTTGACCTCGTTGCGCCTCGCGCTCGGCCCCCGCAGCGCCGCTGCCAACGCGGCTGTCGTCTGCCCAGCATATGTTACGAACATGGAGAGGAGCGAGGCCGATGAGAGATTGGGATGAAGCCCGTCTGGCGACGGTCTGGGTGCGGGAGCGTGCCCGGCAGATGCTGGGGGGCGAGCTTGCCAACACCATCGGCTGGGTGATGGTCGTGCTCCTGGGCGTGTTCATCGTGGTCGGGATGGTCAGAAACCCGTTGGCGTGGGCGTTCGGAGTCTGGATGCGCTAGTGAGCAGCGAGAGACGATGAAGCGCCGAGCACCCGGGCCACGCCACGACCTGCTGAGGGGCCGACCCCATGACAGTTCCTGAGCTCGGAACCCTCGAACCGGTGCCCATCCGGGACATCTGGCAGCACGAGGCCAACGATCTGACGCCGTGGCTCGCCGAGCATGTGGGCCTTTTGGCCGAGGCTCTCGGCATGGAGGACTTGGAGGTCGAAGGAACGGAAGTTCCCGTGGGTGGCTACAAGGCGGACTTGGTCTGTTCACACGGCGAGTCGACCCTCGTTGTCGAGAACATGTTCGCCAGCACGGACCACGACCACATCGGCAAGTTGATCACCTACGCCGCGGGCCTCGACGCGAGCCACGCCGTGCTGGTGGCCGAGGAGTTCCGCCCAGAGCACCGATCGGCCCTCAACTGGCTGAACCGCGTCTCGACACAGGACTGTAGTTTCTTCGGGCTTGTGCTCGAGGCCTGGCGCATCGGCGGCTCACCTCCCGCTCCCCGCTTTCGAGTTGAGGTCCAACCCGACGATTGGTCGCGCGCTGTGCGGATGGCCAGCGCGGTACACGTCAGTGAGCGAAACGCGCTCTACTTGAACTTCTGGACGAGAGTCATGGAGGATCTCCACCGAGTCGACGAGATCTGGAGACGCAAACGAACGCCGCAGCTCGCGTCCTGGATGAGCTTCCGCAACGACTACTCCACTCACGGTGTGGAATACGTCGGTGCCTTCAGTCGCCACGCCGGCAACCCGTGCCTCCGCGCGGAGGCCTATCTCGACGCCGGGGAAAAGACATCGGCCCTCTACCGCATGCTCCACTCGAGACGCAGCGAGATCGAAACCGCTTTCGGAGAACAACTCGATTGGCAGCCGCTGGAGAACAAGCGCGGATCGCGAATCGCGGCACACTTCGAGCCGTTGTCAATCGTTGACGCCGACGACGACCAACTGACACACGCCAGGGCCTGGCTGGTGGACACGCTCATCCGGATGCGAACTGCTGTGCACCCGGTGCTGGAAGAACTCTGGGCCATGGAGCAGTGGCCGGAGTGAGAGCGCCGACAGCGTGTCAACCCCTCCCAGTCAGGGTTTCGGTGACTCTCGGGCGGGACTCCACAACATTAAGTCGCGGGTACTTAGGCCATACCCTCCGCCACAACCGCAGTAATCACCAACCGAGCCTTCGACATGGCCCCAGCGTGAAGCCACGCCGAAGGTTCCTATGTCTTGCACCATCAGGTTCCTATGTCCTGAACCAGCACACCATGCCCTCCGCCACTAGATCTGAAGATAGGGTCTTTGAACTGGCCTTTTATCTTTGAGTGGGGTCGAGTAATGGCTAGAGCACTACACCAGCTCTACCGATGATTGTGAGGGCTCTGCCTTGAGCCTCACATCATCTTCCGGATCGGGGACTTTGCTCGGGGAGTTGACCGCTGCGATGGCCGTCGGAACAGGGACATAGCGCAGCCGCTACTGTGCCTCCTCTCGACGGGCAGAGAGGGAGCGACCCATGGATGCACGACCGTTTCAGTACTGGTGGGACCGTGACACGGGAAGAGTCCATGTCGAAGTCGACTGGATTCCCCCAGAGCCACCAGAGCTTCAAGGGTTCCGTTCGTGGCAGTGTGTGTCTGCGGCTTGGCGCGACCAAGCCATTGAGGACAGATGGGATGATCTGTGCGCCGTGGCGCTCGATCTCTTGATGCAAGGGGTTGACCGGGATCTGCTTCTGAAGCAGCTACATAAGATCCCCGAGTGGCGAGCCCTTAGGATCAGGACACCGTTCAGCGGCCCGGGGACGAGGATGACGGCCTTTTATCGTCCGCAGGGCCACAAGTGGAATCCTGGTCACTTCGACCCAGAGAACACCTACCAGATCGAGGATGAGTTGTGACTCACGCGGGTTTGCGGTGGGCCCAGTTGCGCACCCGTGCCACGTCGAGGTGTACGGCGACGCGTTGTGGACCATGACATCCACCAGCGGCCGTATTTCGTCCGTGTGGGGGCCGTTGTAGCGTTCCCATTTGTTGACCCGACCTGACAAGATCACACCCGGGTCCTTGATGATGGTGCAGTGGGCCTAGGAGCCTTGCGCCCGCAGAGTCTCGTAGGTGTGGCCGGCTTCGAGCATCACCGCCATGTGCGGATCGCGGCGCATCTTGACGACCTTCTGAGCTTTGGCCTCGGACTCCCAGCCAGATGTGGTTGTCGAGCCATCCGTATCACATGGCCACCAGATGCGGGATGCCGGTGGGTCCGATGGTGGCGAGGGTGGCTGTGCGGGACTGGTCGATGAACTTGACGAGTTCGGGTGGGTCATCGCGATCTGCGAGCGTTGGATGGCCATGCTTATGGCAAAGCGTTGATCGGCACTGTGAAGACGCGGCGCAATTCACCGAGTGTCTCGACGGCCCAGGTTCGATATTCCGGCCATCTGTCGCGATCTGTCGGATCGGCCGGGTCAAGATAGACAGCGATCCGTGAGGACCGGTAGTCCCCGAGGGGTTCCCATTCCAGTTCGAGATCACACGCCTCTTCGATTGCTGAACGTTGTGCTTCGAACACCGGGTAGACGGATGCCCCATCACGGATGTACACATGCGCCATGAGGCTGTAGTGCGAAGCGCCGGTTGGGTAGGCGAAACTGAGCCCATAGCGAATGCCTCCCCTGCCGCTGGGGAAGTTCATCCAGTTGTCGGATGACGGGACACGGGCGTTGCTCCAACCGGGATGTGCCTCATGCAGCGCCGGCAGGAACTCGGCCCACCAGTCCGTGTACATCCTTCGCGAATCGGTCATCGGTTTGGTCCCGGCGCGTACTTCTCTCGCGAAGTCATCCGGGGCCACCACTACATCGAGCTGGACCGCCGGGGGCGAGTCGCCGATGCGGACGGCGTGGACCTCGATCCCGAAGAAGCCGCTGTCTTCACCGGAGATCGAGTTGAGCCAGATCAGCGCAGATCGGTGCTCAGGTCGGAACGTCTTGGCTATCAGCACGGCCCAGTGTGCGTCCAGTCCCGCGGCGTAGGTGATCAGTTTGCCGAGGTGGTCGTGGTCGGTGGCTTCTAGGAGGTTCTCCACGACAACACGGTGACCGGTGCGGGTATCCCGCAGGACTACGTCGGCGGAGAACGGTCCGACCGCGACCTCGTCTCCTTCGAGTTCCAGATCCATCTGCAGCCTGTTGCTGAGATGTTCCGGGTGCGCTGCCAGCCAAGGTGTGAAGTCTTGGGCTTCGTCCTTCCATACGTCTCGTAGTGGGACTTCTTCAAGTGACGCGACTTCAGTCATCTGAGCCTCACCGGGTATTGCGCAGGCTCTGGGGCACACCACTCCGGCCCTTGAGAGGATGGAGCCATGTCAGAGCAAAGACGTCCGGGGAAGGATACGGCCCGAGACGGTAATGGCCTACATCGACGCGAAACGCAACCGAGTAGGCGCCAGTCTCCACGGTCTCATCCACCGCAGCGACCGCGAAGGTGAGGCCCGGCGATGAGACGCTGGCCCCATATGACCGACAGGCGCTCGAAATGGTGCTGGTGTCCATTCAGCGGCTCATGAGACTGCTGGGGCATGACCCCTTCTCTCGCGACGACACCGAGACTTCTCCAGGAAGGGGGAGCAGCCATCACTACGGCGTCAAGCTCGCGCAGCTTGTGGACGCCGGACTGATCGAGGCCGGCGACGTGTTGGTGTCGACCAACGGTGCTTGGTCTGCACCAACGCGGATTTGAGGCGTGCGACATCATCACCCCGGATGCTCACTTCATTCAGGTCAAGCACATCCCGAAGTCCTCGGCTGCCAGCCACCTCATTGCACAGGCACTCGTGGCAACGGACGCCCTTCGACATGACGCCGAGGCACGAGACAGCCTCCAAGAGTTGATGAACCGTCAGGACGAGGAGGCTGCGAGGGTCCCGACTAAGCCTGAGTCGGTCGTTCTCGGCATGGCGCGCAGCGACCCCGTAACCCCAAGTGATCTCTTCAGCTTCACCCAAGTGACAGTGACTAGGCTCGACACGACTCTCGCTGAAGCCGGCATCACACTGACCATTGCCCCAATCCTGCGCTCTCCTGGCCAGCAAGTTCACTAGTCCCCCGTCGTCGCTGTTGCGCAACGGAGTTGTCTCACACGATTGAGCATCGGCTCATGGCTTGGCCGAGACGGTGTCGCGGCCGGCGAGGCTTCTTACGGATCTTCTAACGTACGGTTAGAAACGGGGCGATATCCACAGGCACTCGACGACACCGCCGAATCGCGAAAGCTCACTTCAAACGCACTTTCCGGTACGGGCCGACACGAACCGACACCCGCTTCTTGCGTCTGGCACAACAGCTGGTCATCGACGACGTCGGGCTGCTGCCAATGCCGGACCGATCCGCCTCATCGGTGTTCTTCCAGGTCGTCAACACCCGCTACCAGCGCGGCAGCACGAGCACACGCACACTGTCAAGTCCCGGTGCCCGTGTTACGGGTTGGCTCCGGTAGCTGTGTTACAGGTCGGCGCAGGTTTCAGGCGGCGTTGATGCGCGACGGTCGGCCGCCGGCGTTGGCGAACGCGTCGTGCTCACGGCTGGGGTCGTGTCTGATGCCGTGCACCCTGAGGACTTCGCCGCCGGCGGTGATCTCCACGGTCTCGCCGACGATGGCGACCTGGACCTGGCGACCCCGATGTGCTCTGCCGGCTCTGTAGGTGGCCCCCGCGAAGGAGACGCAGCCCCCGGAGTCGACTCTGCGGGTCACCACCTGGCCCACCGTCGCCTGACGAGACCTTGGGCGCCGTTGTGTGGCCTTGCGGCGCAGTGCTCTGGCCTGCTTGTCGGGCTGGTGGCGCCGAGCGTGGGTTGCGACAACGACACCGCGGCGCCCCCGTGTTCTCCAAGCACAGGGCGTTCAATCCGACGTCAGGCGAGGAGTGCGAGATGGTCGGTGCCGTCCACATGCCCGTGATGTTCCTAGTGTGTCTGGGCCGCCCGCCGGAAGGAAACCTGGGCGTGGACGTCACCTCTTGGGCTCACAACGACCCGAAGGACAAGAAGCACATGCTGATGATACCGCCCATCTGCGTCCTGTTTGAGAAGGCCCGCCTGCTCCTTGGAGGGGATCCACCGAGGCGTCCAGGACGGACGCTGTGAGCGCAGCGACACAGAGATGAATGGCCGCAACAGGCGCCGCGGCCGCTTGTTGGCAACCGAGGATGGCGTGGGGTCGCACACCCCCTACCATCGACATCACCGAGCACTGATCCGGGACTGACCGGCTGCCTGGTTGGGGTTCGTGGACTGGTGGCCTAAGGTGTTGCTGTCGGCAATGGCGGTGATCGGTCCGTAGCACGCGCTGTGGGTAGGGTCGCCTTGTATGGGTGAGACGGACACCACCACTACCGAGTGGGCCGCTCTCGAGGTCGTCCGCTTCGTTGACGAGGTCACATGCCACAAGCGCTTGGAGCCCTCCGGTCTGGGTGACACCGCCGACTGGCGGGTGTGGATGGCCGATGAGCACGTCGCCGATGTGGAGGTCACGCTAGTCACCGACGAGCACACCAAGAGCCTGATGGCTGAAACCCATGACACGGAGTGGCCCGCTGCCGAGCTGAGCTGTGAGTGGACCGTGTGGATCACGTTCGCGGACGGCCGCGGCCGTGACCGTGACTTCAACGTATTGGTCACCGAGCTGGAGGGTGTCCTGCGCCGAGTGGAAGCCGATGGCGGCGACGCACGAGACATGCTGGAGCGTGTCAACGAGTTGTTGGACCCGCAGCGCTACATGTTCCCCGACGATTCGTGGCTCGGGGACCGGACACTGCCACGGTCAACAGTGCACCGTGAGGCGTTCCTACGGGCGAACTGTGATTATTGGCTCGTCCAGGACGTTGTCGACTGGTACCTCAAAGGGATTGCCCCTCGGCGCGTGATGGCCATCCGGTGCAAACCCTCTGGGACCGATCGCGGGCACATCCGGACCTTTGTGAGCGCTGCAGAGGGTGGTGTCGTGTCCCGCGTGGACGCGCTCGTGCCGGCAGTTCAGCGCTGGATCAGCGACAAGCATCGACAGCTCCAAGGTGCCCCGGACCTGCGATGGCTGGTGGCGTTGTTGGACGACGGTCTCGCCGCGATGCAGCTTCAACGCGCCTTCCCTGAAGACTCACCGTTCGAGAGCGCCGCCGATTCAGCCGACGACCTAGGCCACCTCGCGCAACTCGGTGACATCGTGTTCCCCGGCATTGATGAAGTGTGGGTGGTCGGCCCCTCACGCTTGGGCGAACACCTCGGCGACTACCTCATGGTGCTGCGTATGGTCGGAACAGGCTCCAACTGGACCCGCACACTCTTCGAGTCGGCCGACGTGTTGGGCGCTAACTGGTATGCGTTCTTGAACTCCCCGGCCCCCCGGTGCTCAGAGGCATAGAGACATCGGCCAGCCAGAATTCGTAGCGTGGCTGGCGCGGTGGCTCTTCGGTATTCGTTGATGAGGCCGCTGTAACTCATCCTGTCGGCAGCAAGCTTGAGGACCTAGCGGTTCGAGCAACGGCTTCGAATCCTCCGGACAACCTGCTTACCCGGGAGCATGCCGGCGAGTGTCAACCAGTTGATCTTGGTCAGGAGTTCTACGAGCTTCCGTCAGGCCAATGCATCCCTTGGAGCCTCCTTGGCCAAGTAGCGCATGAACAAGCGCATCGGGTGAGTCGGGTGCGTCGCGAGCGCTTGTTGGTGAGGCTGTGAGGGTGATGCTGGCGGGGGGTGCTGCGATGATGCCGGTGTGGCTGGTAGGCGCAAGAGACGGCAGCAAAGCAGGGAGGCTCGGCGGCGCGGCTTGCTGGCGGATGGCCGGGTGACCGCTGCGGGTTCTGCTGCAGACGGAGAGGAGACGTCGAGCGGGGGCGGCGATGACGAACACCTTGATGCAGTCTGGGAGGACAGTAGGTCAGGGGCGTGGTCTGGGCGAGGGTTCAGCTTTCAGTACGCGGTAGGGGCGTGGCTCACTGCGGGCGTTGGGGCAGGGCTGATCAATGCTGTTGTCGTCCCTGAAGGGTTTGAGGATGTGTCGCTGGAGGGCTTGGAGGACGGGGCGTCTTTGCATGTTCAGGCCAAATCCCGGGGCGAGGCTTCTGGGCTGTTCCCGGTGCATAGGGCGGTAGATCACGTTCTCGAGTCGTGGGGGAAGCACATTGATCGCGCCGAGCCCAGCGCGCGACTCGCTGTGGTGTTGGAGCGAGGTGTGGACGGGGAGACGCTGCCGGGCGGCTTGGTTACCTCGGCACCGACTCTGTCTGAATCACTTCAGGACGACTCACGGTTTCTGAGCCGGTTGAGGGAGAGGTGCGCACATCGTGGGATGTCGGATGTGGATGTGGACCGGTTGCTGTCGTCTGTGGTGGTTGTTGGGGTCACGTGGGATGAGGTGACGAATGAGACAGCCGCGTGCGTGGACGCTGTGACTGACCTTCCTCCGTCTTCGCTTCGAATGGCCGCGTACCTGCTTGTGGGGGTCGTTGCTCGTGCGTCGGCCGAGAACGCCTCTAGAGAGCGCGGGGACCGGAGATGTCTTGACCGGACCGAGATCGTCGGTGAGATCCACGGCTTCGTAGCTCAGGTCGATGTCGGGTCGCTCAAGGCCGCTGTCTGTGACGGGGTGTGCGAGCCGTTCGAGTACGGCCCACGGGAAGACGACGAGACCGGCCGGTTCTATGAGGGCACAGCAACTCAGCCCTACCATGTCGCGTCGGGTCTGGTGGTCACACGCTTAGACCTCATCGAGCAGATCCGGTTGGGGCTCGACGAGCGGTCCGCGGTCGTGATCACCGGCCCGTCGGGCGTCGGGAAGAGCGCAGTGTTGTGGACTATCCCGCACCACAGTCCAGAGGTGCTGTGGTTCCGTGTGCGGCGTCTCGCCGTCGAGGATGTCACAGACATCATCCGCCTAGCCCGTGCCTATGGGGTTTCGTCGCGGTCTCCGGTCGGGTTCTTGGTGGACTCTGCCGGTACTGGCGACTTCATGGGCTGGGCTCGGCTTCGAAGAGAGGCAGCAGCTGTGTCGGGTCTGTTGCTTGTTTGCACCGCACGAGAGGAAGATCTGACGGTTCTCGGTGGGTTGGCAGAGTGCGCGACAGTCGCGGTGCGGCTGGACGAGCAGGCTGCTGAGACGATCTACGGCGGCCTCAAGCGCCGGGGCGCGACCACCGCTCCGCACTGGAGGGAGGCCTTCGAGCAGGCAGATGGGCTCACGCTGGAGTTCACGCACCTGCTGACGCGCGGACAACGGCTGGGCGAGGTGATCGGCGATCAGGTCAACGCGCGCATCCAACAGGAACGTAGCCGCGAGCTTGAAGTGTTGACTCTGGCAGCCACAGCAGACCGCTGGTCAGCGGAGATTTCTACTGTTGACATGGCGAGGGCGTGTGGCATGTCGGACTTTGATCTGCGGGCTGCGTTGGAGCGGCTCGACGCGGAGCATCTCGTCGTGGAACGGCGCGGACGGATAGTAGGCCTGCACCGGCTGCGATCCGCGGCGATCTGTGAGGCCATCCATGACCGGCCACCGCCGACTCTGGGCCAGACCATCACCAGAGTGATCCCCCTCATTGCAGCGTCGCAGCTCCACCGGTTCATCGCGGCTGTGCTCACCGACAACCCTCAAATGCGAGACGCGGTGATCGACGCGTTCCGCGAAGAAGACCTGAGCCTGATGCGTGTCGCTGGGTGTCTCCAGGGTTTGCGCCTTGGCGATTTCCGCGACCGGGTGAGGCGTTGGAGCGCGATCGCGGACCGGCACGATGTCCCGCCGTCGACGCGCCCGCTGCTCTTCGGCCTGGGGATAGCGGAGGTCGAGCCCCCCAGTCTCCTCCCTGCCGCCTTCCACCATGCATGGCAAGAACTCGTCGCCGCCCCAGGAAGCGACACACGCTCACAGCTGGTGGAAGCCCTCGGCCACGACACCATCGCGCAGCTTGTTGCATCCGCAGACGATCCCAAGAAGGCGAGCCAGATCCTGGCAACTCTCTCAGGCATCGGTCCGGACACGGTCGCCGCCTTGAGCGAAGCCTTCCAAGAGGACAGCCCTCTCGCGGTGTCGCTACGGGAGGCTTCAGTGGAGATATACGCGGACTGTGTCGCTGCCGCCTATGACATTGCCCCGGATCTGGCCCAACAGGTCGTGGAGGTCGTCGGCGGGGAAGTTGCCGTGATGCAGCGCGTCCGCGCCGACCAGCCCGGGATAACCCTGCTGGAGGTTCAACACCGCGATGGCAATCACGTCGTGAGCGCGCAATTCATGCACCTTCCAGAGGCTGCACAGCAGGATCCCGACGCTCAAGCCCACAGCCTGGGGCGGCTCCTGTTGTCATGCCTTCCGCGGATCGACTCCGTCGACATCAACGCGGTACTCCCCGGCAATCATGTGCTACACGGCAGTCTTGGCATCGGAACCAGCCAGCTCTCGCGCCAGTACCAGCGCCCTAGAACTGGCACCGCATGGGTTCAAGCACGCACTCGCGTCGCTCTGGCCGAACTGGGCGAAGCAGACTCCACGAGACTGCACGCGGCGCTTCCCATGCTCGAAGAAGCGGCCGACCTCGCACACCAGATCGGAACGGTGATCGTCACCGGGCAACCACCCCGCCACGACTTCGACCAGCGCCACGCCGCGCTCCACCACACGGCAACACAGATGAGGCCGCCTCTCCGACATGCGGGGATAGGTGACATCGCCATCACAGAGCACAAGCCCCCAGAACTTACAGACCCCCTGTCGGCGCTCATCCTCGATATCAGCGGAAACGTCATCCCGAGACTGATCCAAGGCCGCGACGAATACCTGACGTTGGCGGCCTACATCTCAAACACCGTCCTCACCACCCATCTCACCGGAGCACTCCAAGAGCCGTGGCGACTCACAGGCATCGACAGCCATCCGGCCGCGCTGACCACCCTGCGATCTGTGCTGGAAGACCTCTATGCGCTGGTCAAGGAGTTGGCCAACAACGATGCAGACGCCGCCGCGATCAGATCAAGCGCCCTCAACGGGCAGAGCGGCACGGCGCTGCGCCGAGCCGCCTCCACATGCCGCAGAGCCAGGAACCGGCGTCACCAGAAGCGCCGCAAGGAAGTCCAGTCCACATGCCGAGAGACCGGGCTAAGGGCGCGGGTCTTCGACTCGACCCAGGAGACTGCTATGAGCGAGTACAGCGTGTGTGTCGAACTCGACTCCGTAGTCGATTGGCACGAAGCGGCCGCGGAACTAGCGGCAGCCCTCGACCCGGTCCGACAGCCAGGCGAGACGTACCTCTTAGTACCGCTCCGGCGACACAGGCCCGTCCCCAGCCTCGCAATGAGGCTCACGCAGAGCCTTCATGCCGAACCGAACCCCGAAGGCCTCAACGGGCTGCCCCCACCGCGCCCCAGTGAGCTCGCGGACACAGTCGTGCAGGCCTGCGACTCGCTCCTGGTGCTCTCGGCTGTCTTCAGCCTGCCTGAAGGGCAACAGGACCATGAGAGCACCCGAGCCGCCATCGGCGCTGCCGAGGAAGAACTTGAGGCAGTCCTGGAGCGAATCTCGGGCATGCCGCAGGACGATCCGGTCATCAACATCGTGTGCGGCGTCCTCAAGCAGTTCACAGAGCGAGTCCAAGCAGAACGAGACGGCACCAGCACCGCTCCCAGCCTTGCGGAGCAGATCACAACAGTGGCTGCGCTCGGCGACGTCTCCGATGAGTTGGCAAGACTGATCCATGCTCAGCATCTCGCGCTCGAATGGGGAGTAGATGTCGATGCTGCCATGGATCATCTGCTCTGATGCTGTTCCAAGGCAAGACGACCAACAATAGACGCAGGAGAAACGATGAGATACATCCTTACGATAGTTGAGCAGTTGGATCGCGCTGCACGCGAACTGTCAACCGACCATCCAATCAATAGCCGTTTGGCTCTGGTGCTGATCGACAACGCCACGGAGCTTGTTGTGCATCGCCAGTGCACTGACCGCTTGAAGAGGGACAACCTGTGGGCTGGAATCCATAAGGCCACTCAAGCGATCGCCAGAGACAACCCTGAAGCCGAGATCGATGACGACTCTACGGTTGTCCTCTTGCAGCCAGAACAGCGCAAGAAGATCCGAGGACAACACCTGAACCCCAAACTGCATGTGCTAGAGGAGATGGGAGATCTGACTAGTATTGAGAAACAGTTCATCGCTATAGCTCACAAGTATCGCAACGAACTGTACCACGTCGGGCTCAGACACGACACGATCATCAGGGCCGTCGCCGGACGATACTACCTTCTATGCTGCGACCTGTTCGTCCGACTGGGTCAACTGTCATTCTTCAAACATTCCTATTCCTCAACGGACGAATACACCAGCGTCGCACGACGATACCTCCCGACGCGTAACGGCAAGATCGACTTCTCTGCTGTCGACAAGAGTCTGCTCGCGGATAAACTTCGCAGAGCGCTACCTGATCGGCTACCCGACCTGTCGGACGTGCTCGCCGACAATGCCCACAAGTGCATCCTCGCAGTCAAGAAGGACTTTGATTTCTTGGTTCAGGAGAATCCGTTCGGACTTGAGGCCAAGAAGATGTTGGAAGTTGCACAATGGCAACATGATCTCGCCAAAGCGATCCAGAAGAAGGACCTCGTTGGCCTTTGGGTCGATCCAGACTACCGAGAAAGCTACGACCGGATAGCAGTTGACCTGGAAGCAGACTGGACGCAGCGCCACACCGTGATTCCAATCGAGGGTTGGACGCGACGCGCAACTGCCCTCGGAAACGAGACAGATCCGCTGAAAGCCATGAGTCGATACGAGTCTCTTCGCAGCAGTATGTCGTACCTTGAAGAATCCATAATGTCCGCAGCAGCAGATCTCGACCAATGGATCCAGACGGAGATCGGCAAGGCTCGAGGGAAATAGGACCGCCACATGTGGGTTAGCCCCTGAACGCGGATCATGTCGTGATCGCTCATGGGCGTCGGCGTAGCTGCAACTTGGCGGGGCGTACCTGTCTAGAGCGGGGGCGTTGACCGTTCTCGGTAAGTCAAGTGGTTGTGAATCGGTTCTATATCCCTTGGGAATGCTCGCTTAGCATCCCTCAGCTTCGTCCTTAGGAGAATGCTCACTGAGGAACGCAGACTGACGGACGGCATGGGTGAACTCCTTCGCCCACTCTTCACTAAGCTGTCCGATGCGCAACGCGAAGCTTCCGACCTTGTGGCAGAACTCCTCTTCATTGCTGATCGGAGGATCTTGAGGACAGTATTGCTCGACTACCTCCTCGCGACGCACTAGGTCTATGAGAATGTCGAGCATGCAGGCCCGGCGCCCCGCCTTGGCGTGGTCGGTCTCGTTCTCGCTGTGCACGACTGTGTATCCGGCGGTTTGGTACCCCGCCGCCTGGAGGGCATCGAAGAGTGCTACCCACGCGTCCGGGTGGCGATTCGCGTAGCTGAGGATGAGGTGGCCGCCGGGTCGGAGAGTTCGGAGCGTTTCTAGGAACACTTCGGTGAGGAGTTGCTGGTAGGCAACCGTGTCGGCCCCGTCGGCGTGTCTGTTCACGATGATGTCACCGCGCAAGGAGCCTGTCGGTCCGCCTGCCCATGCACGGAAGATGTTGGATAGCTCCGCGTATTGGACATCGTCGTGGTATGGCGGGTCGGTCACGACGGCGTCGAGGCTCGATGCTGAGGCTGTTAGTCGCTGGCTGCCGCCTACGACTATGCGAGCATCCAGCGCTGCGGGCACGGCCGTGCGTCGGGTCTCTGATGGGCGGGGCCCGTCAACGCGTAGCGATCGTCCAATCTTCTCTTCGAGCCAGGTTGACGCCTTTGCGATGTGAGCGAGGCGCCTCTCGACTGTTCCGCGGCCAGCCCCGTGTGCTCCCCAGACGTTGGGCTCAGCCGCAAGGGTTGTGAAGTTGAAGCGGTGGTTGGCAACGGCTTCGTACGCCTTCAGGTATCTTGGGTCCCAGCGGGACAGGTAGCCAGCCATTTCGGTGGCTCCGATGATGGCAGCCTCAAGTGCTCGCAGGACTTGCGGGTCGCCGTCTGCGGCGGTTGTGCAGGATTGGAGGAGTGACTCAAGGATGGCGCGCTGGCGATCAGGGTAGATCTGGTGCCAATGCCGTATGCCGTGACCTAGCAGCGTTGTCGTTTCCATGCCGACGGCGATGGCGGGCAGCTGCTGTTTGGGGTGCCAGTTCGCGTCGTCGGCTGCCGTGAGTTCGGCCTGGGTGGGGGGTCCGATTTCGCGGCGGCGACGGCTGGAGGAGATGCGCTCCACAAGAACGACGTCCCATCCGAAGCCGGTGTGGCCAGCCAGTTCGGTCAGCTTGCCGCTCCAATGACACTGCGCGCACTTGGCGATGCGTCGCGTCGTATAGCGCGCGGAGGGCTGGACATAGCGGCCACAGGTAACACAGCCGGTGCGCTTGGCGGCTGTGCCCAGGTGTACGTGTCCTGCGGGACAGGCCAGGAAGCCGGTGTCTCCTCCGTGGTCGATCCTCTTGGTCAGTGATACGAGGGCGGCTGGGAACAGCCGGAGGGTGGTCTCGCATCTTGGGCATGAACCGGTGGCCACTCGCAGTGTGTTGCTGACGGTGGCCGGGGTTCCGTCGGTCAGGGTCGTCGTGTACGCGGATGCGAGGTGATGTGCGTTCGCTTCATGTAGCCGGTCTGCGGCCGCGTCGAGTTCGGGTGGGGCGGGCAGGCTGAGCATCGTGGCCAGACTGCGGGCCGCCCAGGGGTTGACATCCTGTGCGTAGATGCGGTGGCCTCGCAGCAGGGCGGCAAGTGCGATGACGCCGCCACCAGCGAAGGGATCAGCGATGAGCAGGCGGTTGCCCTTCGGAGAGTCAGTGGCGACGGCGTCGATGATTGCTCCCGTGACGGTCTCCGTACGTCGCGCCCACCAGCGGTAGACGCTCGTTGGGGGCAGATGCCACTGTCGGGCCCGGCTCTCCCGTCGGGCTGCGGCTGTGAGTGCGTCGGCGTCTAGGTGTCGTAGGACGCTTCGTGTGATCGTCGTGGATTTGGTGCTCATGTACTTGGTGTCGGCTTGGGGTGTCTGAGGGCGATGATTGCCTTGTTGGCGTCCAGTATGGTGCAGGCAACGACGGGTGTCGTCGGCGTCCTCCGGTCCGAGGGCGCTACCGGATCGGTGCTGGAGGCGGCGATACTCTCACAGCGACGAGGTCTCCGACGAGAGCGAGTTCAGCACCTCGTGTGCTTGCCGCACCGTCGGCGTCAGTGAAAGGGACAATGGCGGCGAGTTGGTCGAACACGCAGCGGCCATCCGCCGCGATGGCGAGCCGCTCTGCCCAGCACGCCGGGTCCAGAAGTGCGGTCACGGGTTGTCGGCCGCCTGTTGACGGCTCCAGAGCCAGAAGCGTCGCAATACGCGCCGATTGAGGTCCTCGTTCCAGTTGCGGCACCCGAATGACAGGTGAAGGCAGCGGTCGCATGCGGCATGGGGCTTGTGGGAGGACACTTGGGCACACATTGGGTCGTTGTCGCAGTGGTTCACGTCGTCGGCTGTGCGGCGCAACCAGGGCGTTAGCCGGCGACGGAGGACGGTGTCTAGGGCACCAAGGGTGAAGTCGCTGTAGGAGGCGACGTAGATGGCGGTGGTGAGTGCGTCGGGCACGATCCACTCGGCCAGGCTCGACTCGCCGAAGCCGCTCTGGCCGTCATCTAGAGCCCGCAGAAGTGCGTGCGACGCGGAGTGCACAAGGCGACGCGCCGTGCTGGCGGCGCCGTGGCCGCCGGTCGTAGGGTCGGCTGCAAAGATGGCGGCGAGCATGAGTTTGGCGTCGCGCCCGTCGGCGGGAACCGTTGAACTGTAGAGACCTTCGTGAGCCAGGAAGCCGAGTATGTAACGCGCGTCGAAGGTGACCATCAGCGCTTCGGTATCAGCCGGCACTGCGAAGATGGGGGTCTTTCCGCCGTACCTGTTGGCTTTGGCGTAGCTCTGCAGGTGACTCGACCCGGGTTCGCGACTTACGCGTGTGAATCCGTAGCTTGCCAGAGCAATAGGGAACCGCTGCGTGACGGAGATGTCCTCGATGCCCAAGGATCGAATCTTGGTGGAGGTTGCCTCGGCGTCTGTGAGTGCCGTGCCTGAGGCGGCGGCGCATATGTCGGCGTAGCTCTTGCGGTCATCGACGATCTTGACGTCGAAGAGTCCGGCCCGTTCGACCATGGGACGCTGCGCCGCGAGTTCTACGACCTCGGCTGGCACGTCAGAAGCCACGGCAGCGACTCCCGTGGTTGCTGGCCCCCTTTGTGCACGCATGTCATCGATGATCGACTCGTCGACTCCGGCTGTTCGAAGCCTCTGTTCCTGTTCGTCCCACTCTTGCGCCGACATGCGTGTACTGCCGTCGGGTCGGTCGAGTTCTGCGAGCGACACCGAGAGATCCCGTTGGTCGCTGAGCCAGGATGCCAGTGCTGCGACACCGCGATGGGGGTGGCGCTGAAGGTTGTCGTAGGTCTGTCCGGAGATGTTGATGATCGTGAGCGTTTGTGGGTACCAGAGTTGTTGGTCGCGTGCGGTAAAGCCCAACTGGTATGGCTGGCTGCCCCTGGGCGCGTACATCCCGCATCTGCACGGCGTGAAGCGAGTGCTCAGGGCGGCGCCGCACTGACGGCACCGCCACGACGAGGACCGGAACGATCCGAGGTCCTCGAGATACATGTCGTCGGTGTTGGCGCAGTTCGGACAGCGCTGGGTGTGAAGCGGCTGCATGATTCCGCAGTTGTGTGCCGTGAGGTACCTCAGTTGCCGCATCTTGCTGTTGCAGTGACGGCAGCGAATCTGTGCGCTGGCGTCAGTGTCGGCGACAACTCGGTCCTGGCGGAACCATCGGTAGACGCGCTGGCACCTCGGGTTGAGGCACTCGAAGGTCAGCGGTGAGACATCCCAGGAGACTTCCTCAGGTTCGAGGATGAGGAACTCGTTGGGGTTGGAACGGGGGTTTGGAAGGCCGATTTGCTCAGGCATCCAGCGGCGAAGCTCATTCGTCAGTTCGTTGAGCAGGACGGTGGTGTTGAGGTTGCTGACTCGGGCTCCGTTGATGTGGTGGACCTCGGCGATGAACCCGTCCTCGTGGGGGAACACCCTGCCGGGGAGGTATCGGTAGAGGACCTGAGTAGTGGATCGTTGCATCTGTTCGCCGCCGGGTTTAGGCGTGAAGGCGTGCGACGATCTGCGCGGCGCGGTTGCCGCCAGAGAATTCCACTGGCGAGTCGACATCCCGGAGGCTGGTCATGGCGGAACTCGTGAACAGGTCGGTGAGCCACTCAGCCTGCCATAGCCGCATCCGCCGGCTCTCGACATTGTCCCAGCGGCTGAGAGCATCGCTGACCAGTCGGTCTTCATCGGGCATCAACACAGCCTCTGGCACCGGACAGCGATAGGCGCGCTCAATGCGCTCCCGAAGATGGGGGGTGAGGTCAGCAGCATTGGCGTCCCACCAGGGCCGGAACTTGCGGGTCATCGAGATTTCCTCGGTGCTCGCCCACCTGGCGTTCCTGGTCTCATCCCACAGCAGACTGCAAACGATGCCGGGCAGTGTGCGTTCTACGGCGCGTGCAGCGAATCGGTTGACCGGCACAGGTTCAACCATTCGTTCGAGCGCGGCGTGAGTGGTCGCGAAGCTCTGATACATCGAGGTCTCGCGCCGGTTGCCCCGGTCGAACACGGACACGACAAGGCCCACGTGCGTACGGCCGGCTCGGGCTGTGGCTTGGATGTAGTGGGCGTAGGAGGGCGGCATGCCAGCGAGGACTTCGAAGTTGAGGCGGTCTAGGTCCACCCCGTGAGAGATGACCGATGTGCCCACTAGGGCACGGATGCGGTCACTGCGAGGTGTCGAGGTTGTGTCGCCTTGGATGGCGGCGATTACACCGGCAAGTTCGCCGAGAGGCGTCTCGCCTGTCAGATGTTCGCTTCGCACCCGGTCTGATCCCGCGTTGATGAGGCTCTCTGATAGGCGATGTATATCTTCCTGCACCGTGACGCCATGGGCTTTGGCGTTGACGTACGCGAGAGCGAGTTCGTAGTCAAAGAGCAGGGCTTGAGCGTCGTGGACGTCCAACGTGACGCCAGTGGCGCGCTGCGCTGCTATGAGCGGCGACGGGTCGTCGGTGAGTTCGTGGATCTGCTCCACCAGCAGTGTGGTGATCGTCGCGGCGAGGTCAACCTTGACGGTTCCGCCGCCCGCCGGTAGCACTCCGAGATACAGGCGGCGGATGTCGTCGGTTACCTCGGTGTAGAAGGACCGCCGGAGGGTGGGGCCTCCGACGGGGAACATTCGCGGCTTGCGACCGTACACCTGCGACAGCTGGTCCTCGTACTGCTCGATGGTGGCTGTCGCGGCGATGACTTTGGGAGGATGGTGGCCAGCGCCGGCGGCGAGTTCGGCGAGGAGGGTGTGGTAGTGGCCCGCGAAGACTCCTAGTTCCTCTCGGACTAGGTGCAGTTCATCCTGTATCCATAGCGCCGGGGGCGGGTCGCGGAAGCCGGTGGGTTCAGTGTGGGTGGCTGGGTTCGTCGTGCAGTCCTTAACCATGCACGCACTGTGGGTGTACCAGCCGTGCTGTGGGCACCGCTTTCGGGGTCCCCGATTGAACGAGGTGAGCTGGCCGTTCCAGGCGAAGGAGGTGATCTTGTCGACGGTGGAGACCACGACGGCTGGCTGGTGTCGGGTGACTTCTTCGTCGCTGGAGTGGATCGGCAGGATGTAGTCACACTGTCGGCACACGTGCAGGAGGCGTTGGTCGTCTTGATCCGTGTCAAGCCCGACGCCGTCAGCAGAGCCGCATCTCGGGCATTCGCTGACTAGGCGGCGGGCGTCGCGGTCCACTGTTGACCACGATGCGAACTCGCTCAGTCCAGGCCACCAGCCGTTGCGTTCGGGGTTGGGAAGGCGATTAGGAGTGTTGCTGGCGCCGACTAGGTAACCGAGAGCGAAGGGATCACCTCCAAGAGCCTCGTCGGCGCGAATGCACTCGGCGTGGTGAACGATGTCGCAGATGCGGGCGAGTTGTTGCACTGAGAGCATGCGCAGCGGAAAGAGCAGCCAGGCCGTGGTGCCCCGCTCCTTGCCTCGCAGACGGTCAAAGAACAGGCCGACGGCTATTAGGCCCAGGTAGGCCTCCGTCTTGCCACCGCCAGTCGGGAACCACAACACATCAACGGAGTCGAGCTCGTCTCGCAGGGCGGGATCGGACGCTTCTTCGCGCCCTGCGAGCGCACCAAGTTCGGAGACGACGAAGACGAGCTGAAAGAGCCTCCACGCCGCGTCGGTTCCCTTCGCTGCAGCGAAGGTTCGGTTGGCCAGCGCGAAGGCACGGCTGAGGTCAGGGATGTCGCGGAGCAGCCTGCATCCGAGTTCGAAGCGTTCAACCTCCTGCTCGAACAGGTCACGCAGTCGCTGCAGTTGGGCGCTCTCGTCAGCGGCGTCAGCGATTGGCCAAGCACCCAAGAAGGAGCGCATCGCGGACGCGATAGAGCCGAGCGTGGCCTCGTATCCGCTTGCCAGCGTGCGATAGGTGATCTCGACACCGTGGCGGGTCGTCACAGCATTGTGCTGTACATGGATCGGTAGCGTCTCCGCCACGATGGTGTTCGATGTGCTCCCACGCTTGGCGACGCATCCCCGGCCGCGCCCCATGACCGTGGCTGCCTGCGTGTAACGAAGGTCGTCGTCTGCGAAGCCAAGCCGCTGTAGGACGATGCTGGAAGGGTTCTTCACCGACACGGTCATGCGGGTGTCATAGACCGCTAGGTCCTGCACGGACCGTTCGGCGACTTCGCGTTCGTTTGTGACGGATACCGACACTGCGATGTTGCCCTCGACCGTGCGCATCGTGGCGACGGTGACGCGCGGCTGCGGCCACGACGGTAGCCAATCGGCGTCTCGGCGGTCATCAAGGGCGCGGCGATACTCGTCGGGTGTTCCCAGCGCCGCATCAACCGGCAACGTCTGGTTGCGCGTCATCTTCCAAAGGGCCTCCGGGTCTGCGTAGTGGTCGCTGACCGCAGCGTTGGCGTCCGCCTCAAGGGGGTCGCCGCCCGGGATCTGCTCACTGGTGACCTCGTTCTCAAGGCCCGTGATCGGCACGCGGATTGTGAGGCTGACACGGCGATTGTCACGAGTCCAGTGGGGCTGAACGGGGACACTGGGTCGTCGACGGGCATTCCCAGCCGCTCCAGCGGCTCGTCTTTGAGCCTCCGCTGCAATGACGGCGTGCGGAGGAACCAGCGGGTGGTAGAGCGCATAGGCGATATCGACGACGAGTTCGAGAGTGTCGGTGTCGCAAGCGGCAACGAAATCCACGCCGATGACGCCGCGGTTGTCAACAGCAGGTGCGACTTGGCCGCGGGCGCCGTCACCATCATCTTCACGGCAGTTGTCATCGTCTGCGGCCTGCGCCGGGGTCGGGGCGCTGAGTTGACTGGCTGAGTAGATCTCTCGTAGGACACCGATTCTGACCTCTTGCTGCGGGCTCCACGGGAAGGCATGAGTGGTGCCGCTGCGGTCGGTCAGCCGTTCCACCAGCGTGTCGAGCAGGTGGTAGACGAGAATCTGCTCTCGCCGGTTCGAGTCGCTCTGCGACTGACCGGCGGGGGGAACAGATATCGCCCGTGTCATCTCGCTAGTTGTAGGTGTCATGGCTGCTCCAAGTGCGTTTCGTGCGCTTCGGCTGTGTGCTGGGACTTGATCACGGTCAGGCCAGCACCGACTTCAGATGCTTGGAACTGCAACTCGTCACGCAGCGATTAGGCACACGGAGCACGCAATCTATTCCACTCCGGTGCCTCGTCGGCGCCTTCACCCACAGCGATCACCGGAGCTGGCCAGCGGTGCTGGCCCCGACCAGCCGAGCCGTTCCTACGGCATCGACCTCTGCGACGACGAACTCGTCGAGTAACTCATCTGCGACGGACCCGACAATCCCACGCAACTGGTCGATCGTCTGTTCACCCCCGCCGGAGGCAATCGCGGACACGAACCGGCCGAGCGTCCGGCTCAGACCACGAAGGCGGTCCGCGACCGCATAGATCAAGCCAAGATCCGGGCATGGACGATCCGCTGCTCGGAACACGGCAGCAACATCGTCGGGGTTGCGTGGCGCAATCGTTGTCCCCGTCGCCCACGCCAGCAATTGGCCCGATGCTTCAGCTCCTGCAGCGGACACCCTGGCTATCGCGGCGCTCTGAGTGGGGTTGGCTTCAAGCACAGCCTGGGCGGCGGAGCGGAACTGTCCGAGGATCATGTCAAGGGATCGAACATCGTCATTGTGCCGACTGGCAGCGACTAGGCGGGCATGAATGGAGTCTGTCCCATCGCCTGCCGGCACAACGATCCGGTCTCCGGCGCGCAAAGCACCTACCAGCCGGGTCTCGTGGCCTGCAGCGGTGACAGTGAGCACAGGGGTGCTGCCATCGGCGTCAACGCACCACCAGGTCCGGCCGTCAGCGAGATGGACGGGCACACATCGTCTCGCGCCGCCGGTGCCCGCGGCGGAGACGCCACCCTCTGCATCACTGTCTTCAGGGTCGCGGTCAACGGCGTGCTCCGCATCGTCGAGGATCTCAGCCAGCGTGAGCCCAGGGACTTGCAGCCGCCGAGCGACGGCGCTGGCCGCAGTGGTCTCAAGTGTCGGCACAGGCGACTCTGTGCGCGCAGCCGCCGGGGAGCCGAACGTTCGGCATGCCGCGCGATGCCATCCAGTAATGTGCGCAGCCCATCGCTTGCCCCGACGGCTCAGAGTCTCCGCTTCGTCTTCGTAGGTCAGCACATGGGTCGTCGTCGCTTCGATTCCGAGCAAGTGCGAGAACATCCACGGTGGCGGTGCTCCGGTCAACACCTGTACATCGAAGGACCCCGCCGGGAAGCGCTTCTTCAGCGTGGAGAACTCGACGAGCGGTTCGAGTCGCTGCCACAGCCGTTGCTGCTCAGGCGTTCTCTCGCCACTGCTCAAGGAGACGCGCGTGGCTTCTGCGGCGGCCCGACTGTGGCAGCGAACCAGCACCCGAGCACCCACCCCGGCATCGAGTTGGTCAAGTACGCGCCAAAGCGCCATCAGCTTGGGGTTGTGCTCATCGAGCGCCCGCCAGAGCATGCGGACAGCCACCGTGAGGGAGCCGAGATTCGTCGTGTTCCAGGCACTCCATTCCCTCGGCAGACGTACCTCATAGTCGAGCACGCTCAGCGCGGGCATCTCCCCAGGCCGCGGGTTGTAGGTGCAGGCAGTTCGGTAGTCGCGGGTTCGGGCGGCAAGACGAGTTCCATTCCGCAGAAGCACCAGATGCGCACCTAGTTGCCCAGGGATCGGTCCAGAAGGTCGACCGGTGAGGCTGCTGAACGCACGAGAGACCGCGTCATTGACATCGTCCGAGGCCACGAAGTGCAGTCTCACGTCGGTGCGCTGGCACATGAGCGCTGTCGCGCTGGACAAGGCGCTCGACGACGGTTTGCCCGTTCCGAGGGTGTGGACAAGATTGCCAGCCACCGTGTCGGTGATCGGCAACACGGTGGGGACAACGCCCAAGTCACGCACGGAATCAATCAAGGTGTCATCGCCGAGGTCGCCGATGGCAACGACAGCAACGGCGTCGTGATCGAGTGCCCATTCAAATGCACATTGGCGCGGAGCCGGACGGGCGACGGTCGTGGCATCAACGACGACCAACGGCGGGTTGCATGTCAGCTGTGGTCGGCCGATGCGGGTATTGAAGTACACCAGTGACTCATCAACATCGCCTGCGGCTGTTCCTACCGCTGGCCGGATGCCCCCGATCTGCGTCAGCCGATGCAGCGACAACGGGTTACCTTCGGCGAGACCTATACGTCCCCGATGTTGGATCCCCAGCCTTCTGAGCTGATCAGTGATGTCGACATCGAAGGCGATCAAGATCACGGGCCCGTCGTGTCGGGCAGGTGGGAGACGGCAGAGCAGGTGACAGCAGATAGCGAGAAGAAGCGCACTCCGGTGGCGGGCACGTGGCATCTGCACAACCCCGACACGGCCAAGCATGGGATCGGTCAGCAGACGGCGGGCGAGTGCCATGAGGAGCTGATCGACCGGTGACACTGGCACTTCAACGTCGCCGTCCAGAAAGATCGTGTTGGCCAGATCCTCGAGCGGCTCGTCGGTCTCATTGGGTAGCAAGGCATCAACGATTGATTCCGGAGAAGCCTCTCGACCCAACGCATTCGCCCGGCCGCGTCGCGCCTTGTCCGAATGAGCTACCACAGGTCGACTCCCGTTCCTGCTCGATCAGATCGACGCTACATAGGGGGTGCGACAGTCGTGAGGTGGGGGTTGGCAGCCGTTGAGGGATCCACAGTTGGTGTCGCCTCCCGCACCGCTGCTTGGCAGGCTTTGAGGATGTTCCAGAGCGTCCCAGCACGGACTCTCAGCACCCTTGGCAGCGGCATCGTGTCGCATCAGCGCCACCCGCTCCGTCCTATGGACGACGTCGGGTCGTAGCGCTTGACCTGTACCCCTACCGGCACCGACAGCACATCGCCCAAAGGGCGCTGTCGAAGCCGTCCACGCCTCCGTGGGCGGGCAGTCGACGTGATCAAGTACCGCGCCGTAGGTCTGCACAGGTGCAAGACCTACCGCTCGCATCCCTCCGAGGACAAGTCATGCAACTTGGCGAGTAGTGCCTGCCGCCAGCCCTCATTAGGATCACCGTCTTCTACGGGCGTCGGGGGCGTCCCGCAGCCTGATAATCGCGGCCTCCCGGCAATCTGACTTGCCCTTCTCTGGCGGGAAAGGAAGCGTCATTCACCTCAGACTCCCACAGCGGTCGCCGTAAGCTCGACAGCAGCGCGAGAGCGCACGGCCGACAACCGCTAGCACAACACCCGCTGCCACAAGCCAGCAACGGTGACGCACGGTCACGGCACGCAGTGTCCGTTGACATGCAGTCGGAGCATCCGGGCAGGCGGATGACTGGCTGCAGGAGGCCCGCGGCGCTTCCGGTGCCGTGTATAGTTCGGCCCCATCGTGTTGAGCCGGTGGCAACTCGTTTGGGCCTGGAGGCTCGGCAATCTCAATCTCGGCTCCGATCAGAGCCCGCCACGCCAACAGGAATGAGAACAGCCCACCGATCAAGAAATAGACGGTCAGCAACCTCCCTGCCATTCGCGAAGAGGAGATGATGATGACAGTTGAATCAACTGTCATCACATATCCAACACCGGACATGATTCCAAATAGGGAGAATATAATTAGACATATGGTAGCGGCTCGAAGATCTCGAAACCACTGTCCAGCATCACCCGATTGCCGTATGTATCTTGCGACTATGCTTGTTGTTCCTCCCGCCACTCCGAGATTCACAGAAGCGGCCACCACCAGCCACTCCAGACCCCGAGTCACGGATCGCTCTGACAACTGAGGGAGGTCAGTGGCGGCCACGAAAAAGTAGCAGATCAACAGGTTCACTAGTGGATACGCATAGAGCGCCCAGTGAGTCTGGAAGTGTCTTCTCATTTGGGTTCTCGTCTCCTATCCCCCCGTTGCACGAGCGCCGCTAGATCCAAGGCCACCGAACTGGTGTATGGCCTCTGCTTCTTGCGGTAGGGGCAATTAAGTCTAGTGTGAGTCATGGGCTGATCTGTCCTTCAACGTACTGTGCCCAGCGCTCCATGATGAGGCACCGCGCTTCGATCGGGTCGTCGCGCCTGTAGCTATTGGCAATCTTCCCTCGCGGCTAGTCCCCGAGGACGGCCTCGGCCAACTCGAAGGCCACTCCCTGCGCAGCCATACTTCCGTTCGAACCACCTCTTGACGCACTAGAACGCGCTGGTGTTCCCAATTCAAAGCCGCGCTCCGGTCTATACTCGCGCTTCAGTGTTGTACGTGACGGGCACATCTCAGTCACCCGCAATCCTTCCACAGACCTCAAGGAGGAATCCACCATGGGAAGCACACCCACCCTAGATGTCAACACGAGATAGCTAGCCCAACAACTAGACCGACTCAACATCAGCCTAGAAATCCTCACAGACATCCTCGCAACAACCAACGAAACCTCTGATGCAGTCGAAGACCTGCGCAACACTGCCTTCATCCGGGCAACGCAAGCTATCCAACGCATCGAATCCCGATTACAACTCCTGACCTGCAGTTCATCTTCTTGGTAGCCCTCTCGGCCAGGGAGTGTCGCTAGGATGGATTCGGCAACGACCACCGGACGTAGCGCCTTATCGCCCAGTTGCTATATCTAGCCGGTTTCAGCATGCTGCTGACGCCGAGGCTCCACCCCCACATGTCACCACCCCATGGGATTGTCGCCTCCCCGAGGTTCAACTCCATTAGCTAGAGACCACAAGAGCTGAAAGATCCGTCGTGAGGAAGGCCCGATCAGAGTATCCGGGACTGTATGGATCTAGAGCAGACGCGCTTGGCGAGCCTCACTGCCACATATGACGGGGCTACATACCCCGCAATTCCGCAAACGCCACTTGTGTTCGCTGAGGCAACTCGCCAACCTCCTACTCGTATCGAACTCCGGACGAAAGTGGCGTCCAATTACTAGCGGAAGCGGAACAATCGCGCCCGCCTCGATCAAGGCGCTATGGGTCGCTGCAATGCTTGATCCTGTTGTAAACGTGTCATCAAGCAACAGAACCCTTTTCCCACGTACACCTACAGGCACGCTATACGACACATTAGTATTGCCACGACTGCACAAGACAGATACATGACGCTCTCGAAGCCACCCGATCTTGTTAACTATCGTCTTGACCGCGTCTCGGTCGGGTGACGGAACTGTCACTATTACGTCAGGTCTACCCGCAAGACACTCAATGTGCTTCTCTAGGAAGCGGAATAGCAGCGCTGCCAGGTCCAGCGTGTATTGCTCACGCTGTCGCCTATTTCCATCCTTATAGTTACGTAGACGCTGATGGAGAGGTCCGTTGTGCTCAGACATCGATATCGGGAGAATGCTTACAATCCCTTTACTCTCGCATGGGTAGCAACGTTCGAAGCCAAGATTTACCCCGCTTCGACATGAGCTGCACACGCCAGACTGGGCGCCTGCGATCGGCACGAGACCTGGCCGTACCCGATCAAGGTACGACCGAGGGTCGAGTCGGGTCATGCGAAGACAAAGCTGTCGTCGACTGACAGGTCCGCTTCGAGCCGCTCGACGATCACGTCCGCGTCTGCAATCACCGTCGCGTTGATCGAGTTGCCTGCCATCTCCTGGGCCCATGCCTGTGATGTCACAAGTGACTCAACGAGGAAGACCCGCTTGCCATGTTTGAGCGCAGCTTCTGCCTGGTGGCGCGCTCCTGAAGTCTCCGAGGCTTCCACGACCACGGTCGCGAGCGACAGCCCTGAACCGGTGAGGTTGCGAGCGGGAAACGACCATCGGCCGGTACGCACACCGGGAAGGAACTGCGAGACGCAGGCCCCCGTGCCGGCGATGCGATTGGCCAGCGGGCGGTTGGCGACAGGATAGATCGTCTCAATAGGCGTGCCGAACACCGCGATCGTGCGCCCTCCAGCGTTTAATGTCGCAGCATGAACTGCAGCGTCGATCCCTTTCGCTAGGCCTGACACGACCGTGTAGCCCTGTGCTACCAATCCCTTGGCGATGGCCTGAGCCAGATTGAGGCCCTCACTCGATGGTTCGCGAGTTCCTACGACTGCGACCGCTCGTCGATCCTCGTCACATAGCGTGCCCCGAACAAACAGCATCGGTGGCCCGTCATGGACCAGCGTCAGGTTGGTCGGATACCGCGGGTCAAGACTAGCGATTGCGTCAATCCCGAGAGCGTTCAGCCGAGTCAGTTCAGCTTGCCACCAGTCGCGGCGCGACGCAGCAGCGCGCAACCCGTCCTCAACCCACTCCCGGTCGGTGGCATCTAGGCGCTCGCCGCTGGGGTTGCTAGCCAGTTCGCCGAGCAGGAACGTCAGCCGGCCCATTGCCGAACCGTTCATGAATGGAACGAGTTCTTCGCACACGGCCACTAGTAGCGCGCGATCACAGAGCATATCCGACACGGACACGATCGTTTGCCTCCTTCGTGCGCAGTGGTGCTACCCGCACCTGCCTTTGGGCGGCAACTGTAGGCGGTCTGTACGACAGGCGTGTTCCCCGTCACGGTGGCTAGGCATGCATCATGGATCGAGGCCTATTAGTAGCCGGCCCGACGTGACGATCGCACGACCGCAGTCACAGTGTCTCTCGGCAATGTGCCGACTGTTCTCGCTTGCTTCTATAGCTCCAGCCTGCAACAGCACCGCCCTCCGATACGATAGCTAAAGTAATAACTCTATCCGCTTCTTCTGACATATAACTAGTTCAGAGGCTATTTTTTGACCTGAGAGTGGCACCCCGTACGGGATTTGAACCCGTGCTACCACCTTGAGAGGGTGGCGTCCTAGGCCGCTAGACGAACGGGGCTGGTGCGGGCCTCAGGGCCCGCGGGCGGGCGAAGCCTATCGCCGGGTTCGGGGAGGAGGACTTGAACCCCCAATGGCTGGGCCAGAACCAGCTGTGTTACCTATTACACCATCCCCGAAGGAGCGGCTCAGGCTACCCGGCCGGACTGCGGCCAGCACCGCCGCGGCCGCCCCGACGGCCTAGGCGCCTGCCTTGGCGTTCAGCTCGGCGAGCTGCCCCCTCGTGCCCAGCGCGATCAGCACATCGTCGGCTGCCAGCACGAAGTCGTCCGGCGGGTCGGTCACGAAGGAGCCGTCGCGCCGGACCGCCAGGACGGTCGCACCGGTGGACTCGTCAATCTCGCACGCGGCCAGCGTCCGGCCTGCGAACGGGCCGCCCGCGGAGACCGGCGTCTCGGCCAGCCGCACCGACAGCTCGTCGGCGTGCATGACCACGCCGAGGAAGTCGATCACGTCGGGCTCCAGCACCAGGGCGGCCATCCTCGATCCGCCGATCTCGTGGGTGTTCACCACCCGGTCCACCCCGGCCTGGCGGAGCTTCGGCTCCGCGGAGGAGTTGTTGGACCGGGCGACGATGAACAGGTCGGGCCCCATGGATCGGGCCGTCAGCGCGACATAGAGGTTGTCTACGTCGGAGTCGAGGGCCAGTACGAGAGTGCTGGCCCGCTCCAGACCGGCCGACACCAGCACACCGTCGTCGGTGGCTTCGCCGACGACGGCGTGAGTCAGACCCTCGTCGATGAGTTCCCGGCGGTCGATCACCACCACCGTGCGCTCGCTGGCGGACAGCTCGCGGTAGATGGCCCGCCCGACCTGCCCGAAGCCGCACAGCACGACATGGCCGCTCAGCCGATCGATCTGCTTCTGCATGCGCCGCCTCCGGATCTCGTCATCGAGCCGGCCCTCGAACAGTGACTCTATGAGAACGCTCAGGGTGTAGAGGGCCGCACCCACCCCGAACATGATCAGCAGGATCGTGAACACGCGGTAGTTGTCGGTGACCGTGCCGACCTCCTCATAGCCCACCGTCGTGATGGTGATCACCGTCTGGTAGAGGGCCTCCCCCACCGTGAGCCCGAGCCGGTGGTACCCGAAGGTGCCTACCGCGGTCACCAATGCGAGCACGCTCAGACCGGTCCAGAAGCGGCCCCAGGGATCCTTGGGGGCACCTCTTACCAGGTATGGATGGCGGCGGGTGCGCCTGCGAGCCCAGATCTTCACCGGCCTCAAGACTAGATCGCTCCCGTCCTCCACAGGGGCCGGCTGTACGGTGGTCGCGATGGGCGCGAACGGCGGGCGGTGGGGAGCGCGGTGAGCGAGGAGATCGGCGTCGGGCCCCATCCCGAGCCGTGGCCTGCCGGCGAGCACCTGGACCGCGAGTTGTTGCGCGACGGCGACCGTCGCAACGTGATCGACCGCTACCGGTACTGGAGCGTGGAGGCCATCAGAGCCGACCTCGACGCCCGGCGCCACCCGTTCCATGTGGCCATCGAGAACTGGGAGCACGACCGCAACATCGGCACGGTGGTGCGCACCGCCAACGCCTTCGCCGCGGCCGAGGTGCACATCGTGGGCCGGCGCCGCTGGAACCGCCGGGGGGCGATGATGACCGATGTCTACCAGCATGTCCGCCATCACGCCTCGGTGGAGGATCTCGCCGCCTGGGCCGCGGCCGAGGCTCTGCCGATCGTGGGGATCGACAACCTGCCCGGCGCCCAGGACCTGGAGACCGCCGCGTTGCCGGAGAAGTGCGTGTTGCTGTTCGGACAGGAGGGCCCGGGCCTGTCGGAGGCGGCCCGGTCCGCCTCCGCTCAGGTGCTGTCCATCTCCCAGTTCGGCTCGACCCGCTCCATCAACGCGGGCGTGGCCGCCGGCATAGCCATGCACGCCTGGATCCGCCTCTGGTCCCCACCCGGCCTTGACGGCGGCTTGAGTCGCTCCTCGAGATCGGCGAGCGAGTCGCCGTAGGACGACGGTGAGCGGTAGCGTTGGCGCCCGCATGAGCCGACCTGCCGACGAGACACCGCGCCGGGCGGCGGTCCCTGACAAGCCCGGCCTCGAGGGCCTCGAAGCCAAGTGGGACGCCGAGTGGGAGGCGTCGGGGATCTACCGCTTCGACGCGACTAGGTCCCGCTCCGAGGTGTTCTCCATCGACACTCCCCCGCCCACGGTGAGCGGCTCGCTGCACGTCGGCCACGTGTTCAGCTACACCCACACCGACATCATCGCCCGCTACCGGCGCATGGCCGGCCAGGCCGTCTTCTACCCCATGGGCTGGGACGACAACGGCCTCCCCACCGAGCGGCGGGTCCAGAACTACTACGGCGTGCGCTGCGACCCGTCCATGCCGTACGACCCCGACTTCTCGGCCCCGCCCGACGCGGGCCGGCCCCCGGCGGTGGCCAAGCGCAGGACCATCGCAGTCAGCCGGCCGAACTTCATCGAGCTGTGCGAGGAGCTGACCGTCGCCGACGAGAAGGCCTTCGAGGACCTGTTCCGCCACATCGGGCTGTCGGTGGACTGGACCCGCACCTACGCCACCATCGACGCCCACTGCCGCCGGGTGTCCCAGCTCGCCTTCCTGGAGAACCTGGAACGGGACGAGGCCTACCAGATCGAGGCGCCGTCGCTGTGGGACGTCTCCTTCCAGACGGCGGTGGCCCAGGCCGAGCTCGACGACCGCGAGGTGCCCGGCGCCTACCACAAGCTGCGCTTCGCCGGCACCGGCGGCGACGGCGACATCTGGATCGATACCACCCGGCCCGAGCTGGTGCCGTCATGCGTGGCCCTGGTGGCCCACCCCGACGACAGCCGCTACCGGCCCAGGTTCGGCTCGACGGTGCGGACCCCGGTGTTTGACGTCGAGGTGCCGGTGCTGGCCCACGAGCTCGCCGATCCCGACAAGGGCACCGGCATCGCCATGATCTGCACCTTCGGCGACACCGCCGACGTCACCTGGTGGCGCGAGCTCGACCTGCCGGTGCGGACCGTGATCGGGCGCGACGGCCGGCTCGTGGCCGAGCCGCCCGCAGCCATCGAGTCGGCCGCGGGCCGGGCCGCCTACGCCCGCCTAGCCGGCAAGACCGCGGCCCAGGCCCGTACCGAGATCGCGACCGTCTTCGCCGAGTCCGGCGACATCGACGGCGAGCCCCGCCCCATCACCCATCCCGTCAAGTTCTTCGAGAAGGGCGACAAGCCCCTGGAGATCGTGTCCAGCCGGCAGTGGTACATCCGCAACGGCGGGCGCGACGACGACCTGCGCCAGGCCCTCATCGACAGGGGCACCCAGATGAACTGGGTCCCGGCCTACATGCGGGCCCGCTACGAGAGCTGGATCGCGGGACTCAACGGGGACTGGCTCATCAGCCGCCAGCGCTTCTTCGGGGTGCCCATCCCGCTGTGGTATCGCCTCGACGCCGACGGGTCGCCGGTGTGGGACGATCCGATCCGCCCCGGCGACGCGGAGTTGCCGGTGGACCCCTCAGCCGACTGCCCGGACGGCTACGACGAGTCCCAGCGGGGCGCACCCGGCGGGTTCATGGGCGACCCCGACGTGATGGACACGTGGGCCACCTCGTCGCTGACCCCCCAGATCGCCACCGGCTGGCGCGCCGACGAGTCGCTCTACGCCGCCACCTTCCCCATGGACATGCGGCCCCAGGCCCACGACATCATCCGCACCTGGCTGTTCTCCACCGTGGTGCGAGCCCACTTCGACGCCGACGGCGTGCCATGGCACAACTGCGCCCTGTCGGGCTGGATCCTGGACCCGGACCGCAAGAAGATGTCCAAGTCGAGAGGCAACGTGCAGGTGCCCACTGCCCTGCTGGAGCGCTACGGCGCCGACGCGGTCCGCTACTGGGCCGCCTGCGGGCGCCCGGGAACCGACACCGCCTTCGACGAGCAGCAGTTCCGCATCGGCCGGCGGCTGGCCGTCAAGCTCCTCAACGCCTCGAAGTTCGTGCTGCGCTTCGAGGATCCCGGCGAAGGCGACATAACCGAGACGCTGGACCGGTCGATGCTGCACCGGCTGGCCGACCTGACCGGCGAGGCCACCCGAGCGTTGGACGCCTTCGACTACGCCCGGGCTCTGGAGCGCACCGAGTCGTTCTTCTGGGCCTTCACCGACGACCATCTCGAGTTGGTCAAGGCCCGCGCCTACGGCGAGCACGGCGCCGAGGCGTCGGCGTCGGCCCGCCGGGCGTTGCGGACCGCGCTGGGGGTGCTGCAGAAGCTGCTGGCCCCGTTCATGCCGTTCGTGGCCGAGGAGGTGTGGCGCTGGTGGCACGACGGCTCGGTGCACGTCGCAACTTGGCCCGATCCGGAGCGGCTGCGGGCCGCGGCCGGTGATGTGGACGGGCTGCCCAGCGCGGTGGCCGCGGCCGTACTCGGAGAGGTGCGACGATCGAAGTCCGAGGCCAAGCGGCCCCTGCGCACGGAGGTGCTCCGGGCCGCCGTGACCGACACCCCTGAGCGCATCGCGGTGCTGGAGTCGGTGGCCGACGACGTGCGGGCCGCCGGCCGCATCACCGATCTGGTCACCGCCGAGGGCGACGAGCTGTCGGTGACCTGCGAACTGGCCTCCGAAGCCGCCGCCTAACGCCCGAACTGGCAGCAAGACACCCCCTATGGGGGGCAGAACGCTGCCAATTCTCGGGGAGCGACGGTTAGCGGAGGAGGCCGAAGATCTGGCGGGCGGCACGGCGGCCCGACAGCAGGGCGCCGTGCACCGTGGACGGGAACCGGCTGTGGGTGGCCTCGCCCGCGAAGAAGAGCCGGTCGCCCACCGGGCGGGCCATGTCCCGGTAGGTGTCGAACTCCACCCCCACCGGCAGGTAGGAGTACGAGCCCCGCGTCCACGGGTCCGACCCCCAGCGGGTGCTGACCGCATCAACGGGATCGGGCACGTCCCCGAACATGGCCTGGAGCGCCTCAACCGCCCGTGACGTGAGCTCGGCGTCGGAATAGGCCTCGGTCGCGGTCCCGAACGAGCCCGGGTTGAACATGGCCAGCACCGGGTGGCCCAGGTACGGGTAGAGGTTCAGCGTCTCGGACCACCGGCCGGGCTGCCGGCCCGCATAGCCGATCCACTCGGTGTCGCGGTCCCAGAAGGGCTCGTCGAACAGCAGGACCGTCCGGTTGAGGATCCCCATGTCTAGCGCGGCGATCGCGTCCCGCATGGCCGGCGGCAGCGCCGGGGTGAACGGGATCGCACCCGCCTTGAGCACGCCGAGGGGAACGGTGACCACCACCCGGTCGGCCTCAAAGGTGTCCCCCGACTCCGTGGTGACCACGACGGTGGGCTCGGAGTGGTCGATCCCCGCCACCGGGTGTTCGAGGCGGATGTCGCGGCCTGCGGCCAACACGTCGACAATCTGGCTGTATCCCTGCGGGAACACCACATCGCCGCCCCGAAACGTGCTCGGCCCGTCGTAGCTCAGGATGGACAGGTCGCTGATGTCGGCCCCGAACTCGTGGGAGAACATCGACGCCAGCGAGTGCAGCCACAGGCGCCGGTCGTCGTCGCTGAGGCGGTGGGTGGCCGCGAACCGCTCGAAGACGTCGGCGAGGGACGCTTCGGGCATCTCGTAGGCCAACGCCATGTACTCACCCCACAGCGCCCGGTCGACCGGCCCGGCCGGGCGGCCGTCGTGGTCATAGAGGACGGCGTTGTCGTAGTCGGTCTCTGCCGTTGCGATGCGGTTGCGCTCCACGATGTCGCTGATCGGGTTGCCCCGGACCCCGTGGATCCACGTCGCGCCCAGCTCCACCGGTATGCCGTCGCCGATGCTGGAGGTCCAGATCCGCCCGCCGACCCGGTCGCGGGCCTCCAGCAGCACGACGTTGTGGAACCCCCGGATCTGGAGCTCGTCGGCCGCGGCCAGCGCAGCCGCACCAGCACCCACGATGACGATCCGTTCGCCGGTCGCAGCCGGAGGGTCCGCAGGCTGCGGGTCCGCTACCAGCCCGTCGCCGCGGCGGACGCCTTCATCGCCGTCACCGCAGGCCGCCAGCAGGGGTGCGGCCGCGGCCAGGCCAGCGGCTCCGAGCCCGCCCCGCAAGAAGTCCCGGCGCGGCCACTGACCACCGGCGACTCGCCCGCTCGACACCCGGCTAGTTCTACTCGTCTATCTCGGGGATGCGTAGCCCGACAGCGGCGCCGCCGAGGGGGGAGTCGCCGGCCCAGACGGTGCCGCCGTGGGCTTCGGCCACATGGCGCACGATGGCCAGTCCCAGGCCCGATCCGGGCTCGTCCCGGTCGTCCTCCAGGCGGTGGAAGCGCTCGAAGATCCGTTCCCGGTCGGCCTCGGGAATGCCGGGACCGGCGTCGTGGACCGTCACCGAGCCGCCGTCGACCACCACCTCGACCGGCCCGTCGGCGCTGAACTTCACCGCGTTGTCGACGAGGTTGCGCACCGCCCGGGCCAGCGCCTCCGGGCGGCCCTCCACCGGCACTCCCCGCTCCACCCGTAGCGCGATGTCGCGCCCGCTGCGGCGCCGGGCCCGTTCGAGGACCGGTTCGACCACCTCGACCACACCGATCAACTCCAGTTCCTCGTCGGCCTGGACGTCGGCCGCGAGATCTACCAGCTCGGTCACCAGGTCGGTGAGCTCACCTAGCTCGGCGTCCACATCCTCCAGCACCGAGGCACGATCGGTGGGCGGCATCTCGTCGGAACGCCGGAGCAGGTCCACGTTGGTCCGCAGGCTTGTCAGCGGGGTCCGCAGCTCGTGGCTGGCGTCCATCACCAGGCGGCGCTGCTGGCGGCGGCTGGTGGCCAGCGCCGCGAGCATCGTCCGGAAGCTGCGGGCCAGCCTGCCCACCTCACCGGGGCCGGTGCCCTCGACCTCGCCTTCAAGATCACCCGTGGCGGTGATGCCCTCCACCGTCCTCGTCAGGCGCACGATGGGCCGCACGGCCCGCCCCGCCAGGAACCAGGCCCCCGCCGCGGCCGCGGCCACCGCCAGGAAGCCGAACAGCAGCACCCGTTGATGCAGATCCTCCACCGCGCTGTCGACCTCAGCCAGCGGCCGGGCCACCTGGACGAACACGCCGTCGGATGCCTCGACCGTCATGAGCCGGAGCCTGATGCCTTCGACGCTGACCGTCTCCAGCATGGGCCCGTCCCGGTGGCGGGCCCGCTCCAAGCGGCGCGCGTCGGGGACGGTTCCGATGCCGTCGTCGAGAGTGAGGATGACTTCGCCGTGAACGACGCCCTCCAAGCCGGGGCCGACATCGACGACCACCACCCGGGCGTGGGCGTCCAGCGACACCAGGGAGCCGAGCGGGTCGGCCCGCAGCAGCGGCCCGATCCTGAGATCCTGCCCCGTCAGCCCCAGCACCTGGGAGAAGAAGTCCCGGCGGGGCTGGTCGGCCAGCAGACCGGCTCGGGCCATGAGGTCGATGTCGACCTCCTCGGTGAGCTCGGCCCGGGCTGATCTCACTGCATCCCAGCCCACCGCGGCCACCGCCACCGCAACCACGGCGGCCACCAGCAGTGCGACCCGGACCCGCAGCGTCACCGGACCACCCTGCCCTCCATCACCGGAGGCCCTTCCCGCCCATCACTGGTCGACCCTGGCCACGTAGCCGATCCCGCGCACGGTGTGAATGATCCGGGGCTCGCCGCCGCCCTCCGTCTTGCGGCGGAGGTACCCGACGTACACGTCGAGCGTCTTGGACTCCACCTCGAGGGCTCCGTCCCACACGTGCTCGTAGATGTCGTAGCGGCTCAGCACGGTCCCGGTGTTGCGCACCAGCAGCTCGAGGAGGTCGAACTCGGTGCGGGACAAGTCGATGCGGCGACCGGCCCGGCGCGCCAGCCGGCCCTCGACGTCGAGCTCCAGGTCGGCGAAGCTCACCAGGTGCCGGCCGCCGGACGCAGCGGGTTCGGCGGCGCCGGTGCTTCCCCGCGCCTCCTCCGCGGCCCTCAGCCGGGCTCGCACTCGGGCCAGCAGCTCCTCCAGCGCGAACGGCTTGACCAGATAGTCGTCGGCGCCGGCGTCCAACCCGGCCACCCTGTCGCTGACCTCGTGGCGCGCGGTCAGCATCAGGATCTGGGTGTCGCAGCCGGCCTCACGCAGCATCCGGCAGACGCTCAGACCGTCGGCGTTGGGCATCGACACGTCGAGAACCATCAGATCGGGCCGGTGGTACCGGTGCGCCTTCAACGCCGCCGCGCCGTCGGCGACCACCACGACGTCGTATCCCTCAAGCCTCAGGGCACGCTCCAGCGACTGCCGCACCCGCCGATCGTCCTCGGCCACCAGGATGGAAGCGCCAGCCGCGGCTCCGGCCAGGCTCGCCGCTCCTTCACTCACAGTCCCAGTGTGGCTTCCCAAGGTGAACATCAGGTTAGAACTTCGGGCCTGCCGGCTCGGGTGACTGGTGGGCCGCTATGGTCCGCGGGTGCGAATTCTCGTCACCAACGACGACGGCATCGACTCCATCGGGCTACACGTGCTGGCCCGGGCCATGGCCACCATCGGTGATGTGGTGGTGGCCGCGCCCGACAAGGAGTACTCGGGCTATGGAGCGGCCTTCGGGCCTCTGCACCTGATCCAGCCCGAGGTGCATCGGGCCCGCATCGACGGCATAGACGAGGTGTGGTCGGTAACCGGCCCGCCCGCGCTGTGCGTGATGTTCGGGCGTCTGGACCTCTTCGGCCATTACGACCTGGTGGTGGCGGGCATCAACCCCGGCGCCAACGTGGGTCGTTCCGTGTACCACTCGGGCACGGTCGGGGCCTGCCTGACCGCCCGCAACGGTGGCGTGTCGGGCGTGGCGGTGAGCCAGTCGGTGGAGTCGTTCGGCGTGGAGGGCCAGGCGTGGGAGGAGACGCTCGCCGATCAGCCCTGGCACAGCGCCGCCACCGTGGCCGCGGCGGTCGTGGAGGGACTCGTCACCGGCCTGCCCGAGAGTCCGGTGGTGCTCAACATCAACGTCCCCGGCCGGGAGCTGGCCGGGATCAGGGGCTGGAAGCGCACCGAGGTCGGCATCGAACCGCCCCGCTCGATGGCCACCGCCCACCTCGAGCCGAGGCCGGGCCACACCGACGCATTCCGGGTGAAGATGGACTGGGGGGAGGCCATCGAGCTTCCCGAGCACACCGACGGCGGCGCGGTGATGGCGGGCTGGGTGTCGGTCGGATGGCTCGGCCGGCTGGAGTCGACCGAGCCGGGCTTCGGGGGCGCGTCCGAGGCCGAGTCCCGTCTCGACAAGCTGCTTCACTGACCCACCCGCAGGCCTCCGGCCGTAGCGTTGGGCGGTGATGCTCGCCGCTTCGGGTCTGGCCAAGGCCTACGGCACTCGCCAGCTATTCGCCGATGTCAGCCTGAACCTGGCGCCGGGCCGGAAGGTCGCGCTCGTGGGCGGCAACGGCGCCGGCAAGACGACGCTGCTGGAGATCCTGGCCGGTCTGATCGAAGCCGACGCCGGCAGCGTCACCAAGCCCCGCGACGCGCGGATCGGATACCTGCCCCAGGATCTGGGGGAGATCTCCGAGAGCACCGTCCGTCAGCAGGTGACCTCCGGAGCGGGGCCGCTGGCCGAGATGGCCCGGACCCTCCATGAACTGGAGGGTCGGCTCGGCGATCATGGCGACCGCCACGACGAGTTCGTGGCCCGCTACGGCGAGGTCCAGGCCCAGTTCGAGCAACTCGGCGGGTACGCCCTGGAGGCCGAGGCGGCCAAGGTGCTGGCCGGGCTGGGATTCTCCGGTGCCGACGCCGACCGCGGTGTGGCCGAGCTGTCGGGTGGATGGAGGATGCGGACGGCGCTGGCCCGGCTGCTGGTCTCCGAACCCGACGTCCTGCTCCTCGACGAGCCCACCAACCACCTCGACGTCGACTCGATGGCCTGGCTGGAGCGGCGCCTGGCCGAGTGGCGGGGCGCGGTGCTGTTCGTCAGCCACGACCGCGACTTCATCGACGCGGTGGCCGACCGCATCGTCGAGCTGGCGTCGGGCGCCGCCATCGCCTACGAGGGAGGGTTCGCGGAGTTCGTGGTGGCCCGCACCGAGCGCATCCAGCGCATCGAGGCGGCCGCAGCCCGCCAGGCCCGCGAGGTGGCGCGCGTCGAGCGCTTCGTGGAGCGCTTCCGGTACAAGGCCTCCAAAGCCCGCCAGGTGCAGAGCCGGGTCAAGACCCTCCAGAAGCTGGAGCGGATCCAGGCTCCCAGCCGCTCCGATCTGGCCGCCCGCTTCGCTTTCGGCCCGCCGCCTCGCTCCAGCCGGGTCGTGGCCGAACTGGAGCAGGCCTCCGTCGGCTACCCCGACGGGGACGGCCCGGTGGTGTCCGGCGCGACCCTGGCGGTGGAGCGGGGGCAGACGGTGGCTCTGGTGGGACCCAACGGAGCGGGCAAGACGACCCTCCTCAAGCTGATACTGGGTGAGCTGTCCCCCACCTCGGGGACGGTCCGGGTCGGCGGGAACGTGCGGGTGGCCGCCTTCGGCCAGCATCAGGCCGACGAACTCGACGGCACCAAGCGGGCCATCGAGGTGTTTTCCGCCGGAATCGATCCGGGCCGCCGGAACCTGCGCACCATCCTGGGCGCGTTCGGGTTCCGCGGCGACGACGCCGACCGCAGGGTGGAGGAGCTGTCCGGAGGCGAGCGCACCCGCCTGGTGCTGGCCCGGCTGATGGTGGAGCCCGTGAACCTGCTGGTGCTCGACGAGCCGACCAACCACCTCGACCTGCCGAGCTGCGACATCCTTGAAGACGCCCTGACCGCCTACCCCGGGACCGTGCTGCTGGTCACCCACGACCGCCACCTGATCCGCTCCGTGGCCGACGCCCTCATCGAGGTGCGCGACGGCCGGGCGGTGTGGCACCTGGGCGCCGACGAGTCGGTGCTGTTCCCCCAGGACCCTCAGGCCCCGGCCACCGGCTCAGTCCCGGACGCGACTCCACCCCGGGCCGGGTCCAGCGCCGACCGGGCCGAGCGCCGCCGGGCCGGCGCCCAGGCTCGGGCAGCCACCAGCCGGCTCCGGAAGCGGGTGGCCGATCTGGAGCGGGCCTGGTCCGCGGCCGACGCCGAAGTGGCCGAGCTGCACCGCCGCCTCAGCGACCCTGCCGTCTACGAGCGGCCCGAGGAGGTCCACGCGCTGGCCTCGGCCCACGAGGAGGCCGCCCAGAGGGCCGCGACCCTGCTGGCCCAGTGGGAGTCGGCACTGGCCGATCTAGAGGCCCTCGGCTAGAACCGGCCGGATGCTGCTAGCCGATCTCGTCGCGTGCACCGACGAAGTGGCTGCCACCTCGTCGCGCACCGGCAAGATCGAGGCCCTCGGCGGGCTGCTCGCCGGTACGGCCGGATCCGAGGCCGGCGTCGTGGCCGGCCTGATCGCCGGCGACCCCCGCCAGGGACGCATCGGCGTGGGTTGGGCGACGGTGGCCGCGCTCCGGACACAGCCGGCTGCCCAGCCGTCACTGACGGTGGCCGATCTCGACGCCATGCTCGACGCGGTCGCGGACGCATCGGGTGAGGGATCGACCCAGCGGCGCCTCGACCTGCTCGGCGACTTCCTGGCCCGGGCCACCGCCGCCGAGACCGACTTCGTACGGAGGCTGCTCGTGGGCGAGTTGCGTCAGGGAGCCAGCGAGGGTGTGGTGGTGGAGGCCGTCGCCCGGGCCGCCGGCGTGCCCGCGGCTCCGGTCCGCCGGGCCCTGATGCTGGCGGGCGACCTCGGCGAGACCGCCGGCATCGCCCTGTCAAAGGGACGGCCCGGTCTGGAGGCGGTGGGCTTCCGGCCGATGCGACCGATCCGGCCGATGCTGGCCTCCACCGCCGACGATGCCGCCTCCGCCGTCGCCGAGTTGGGCCTGTGCTCGGTGGAGTGGAAGCTCGACGGGATCCGCATCCAGGCCCACCGGCAGGGCGACGAAGTACGGGTCTGGACCCGCAACCTCAACCAGGTCACCGGCCGCCTCGGCGAAGTGGTCGACGTGATGCGGGACCTCCCCGTCGACACCGTGGCCCTAGACGGGGAGGTGCTCGGGCTGGCCGAGGACCTCTCCCCCGCAGCCTTCCAGGACACGATGGGCCGGGTGGGCACCAGGCAGGCCGGTGAGGCCGCGCCGGCCGGCATCGGACCGGTGCGGGTAGCACCCGTGTTCTTCGATGTCCTGCACCTCGACGGGCGCGACCTGCTCGACGAGCCCCTCGAGGCCCGGCTGGAGTGCCTGAGGAAGGCAGTCACAGACCATCGCGTACCCGGCGTCGTCACCGACGATCCCGACGAGGCCGAGCGAACCTTCGACGCCGCGGTGGCCGCCGGCCATGAGGGCGTGATGGTGAAGGCGGCAGGCTCGACCTACGCCGCGGGCCGGCGGGGCAAGGCCTGGCGCAAGGTGAAGCCGGTCCGCCGGCTCGACTTGGTGGTGCTGGCGGTGGAGCCGGGGAGCGGGCGCCGCCACCGCTGGCTCTCCAACATCCACCTCGGGGCCCGGGACCCCGACGGGGGCTTCGTGATGGTGGGCAAGACGTTCAAGGGCATGACCGACGAGATGCTCGAATGGCAGACTCGCCGCTTCGAGGAGCTCGTCACCGATCGGAGCCCGCATGTCATAAAGCTGCGGCCCGAGCAGGTGGTGGAAATCGCGGTCGACGGCGTGCAGCGCTCGAGCCGCTACCCCGGCGGTGTGGCCCTGCGCTTCGCCCGGGTCGTGCGCTACCGCAGCGACAAGCCGGCCGCCGAGGCCGACACCATCGCGGCGGTCCGCTCATTCCTACCGGGCGCCGCAGGATCTATAGGCTCGGAGCCATGACCGGCACGACCAGCAGTTCCAGGAAAATCTCCGGCTCCGGCGACACGCCCGCGCCCGTTCAGACTCCGGCGCCGGCGACCACCACGGTGACCGAGCCCGATGTCCGGCCGGTGACCGACGACGGCGACCACGACCGCTTCGCCCACTACACCCGGCGGGCCGACGCCAACCGGGCCTACGTCGAGGGCACCCCGGTGCGGGCGCTCTGCGGAAAGGTGTGGGTCCCGAGCCGGGATCCGTCCCGGTACCCGGTGTGCCCGGAGTGCACCAAGATCCGGGAGCGCCTCCGCAGGCGGGCCTACAACTGAGCAGGACAGGGGCGCTTCCGGGCGGGCCCACGGCCATGCGCACGCACCTCCAGGGCGCCTTCCTGCTGATCGTCTTGCTGCTCGCCTTCTGGTGGGCGCTGAGCTGGGCCGGCCCGATCTTCGACAGCGCCCTCGGCGGCGCCGACGGCGCCATCGTGGCCAGAGCGCCCACGGAGGAGGACGCGGCCGCCGCTCAGGCCGCCGCCGATGAGCAGCCGCTCGACGGGAACGAGGTCGCCGCGTTGCAGGCAGCTCTGCTCCAGGTCGGCTACAGCCCCGGCCCGGTCGACGGGATCATGGGCGAGCTGACCCGGGCTGCCATCGAGGAGGCCAAGGGTGACCTGGGACTGCTCGAGGCGTCCGACAGGCAGCTCCTCGAGACCCTTGGGACCGCGGTCGAGGCCCTCGAGTCGACGCCGGACGCCGGCGAGCCGGGCTCCTGACATGCCCCGGCCGACCGGCTCCGTGGCCAAGGCCCCGCAGGTGCCGCCGTCCCTGCCGGACTGCTCAACCGTCTTCCGGCCCTCCTTCGACCTGAACTTGAAGGTGACGTTGATGTGGGTGAAGACGTCCCAGAGTCGCGGCGGCGTTCGCTGGTGGGCCACCGAGTCGCCCGAGGGGTCAGCGTCGCTGGCGTTCCGACCCATCGGCGGCGAGGTCATCGCCGATGCCTGGGGGCCGGGCGCCGCCTGGGCCATCGAGCGACTCCCGGCCCTGCTCGGCGGCGACGACGACACCAGCGGCTTCCGGCCCCGCGACCCGGTGGTGAGCGGTCTGGTGTCGCGGATGGGGGTGCCGCGGCTGGGGGCCACCGGCCGCTGGTACGAGGCGATGGCCACCGCCGCCATATACCAGAGGGTGGTCAGCGCCGACGCCCGGACTGCGGTCACTCGCATGGGCAGGATGCACGGCGCCGACGTGCCCGGCGGGGGGCCGCTGCCGCTGTTCCCCTGTCCCGAGGCGGTGCTGCGGGTCCCCGATCACGGGTTCCACCGTGCGGGAGTCGACCGGGCCCGCAGCCGGGTGATCCGGGTCGCGGCTAAGCACGCCGAGCGCTTGGAGGCCCTGCACCAGCGGCCCGCGGCCGAGGCCCGCGAGTGGCTACAGCGCCTGCCCGGGGTGGGACCGTGGACCGCGGCCCGCACGACTGGGGCCGCCGCGGGCGATCCCGACGCGGTGCCGGTGGGAGACCTGCACGTGCCGGTGCTGGTGACCTATGCCCTCAGCGGCGCCCCCGACGGCGACGACGACTCGATGCTCGAACTGCTGGAGCCCTACGCAGGCCACCGCGGCCGGGTCGTGCGCCTGATCAAGGCCGCGGGCATCGGCCCGCCCAAGCACCACCCGGCCCCCACCCGCTTCGACATCAGCCGGATCTAGCCGGCCTTGCGTTTGGAGGCTCTCTCCGCTTGCCGCGCGGCTTTGGTGGCTCTGTGGGCGAGGGTGCGCTCCACGTAGGGGGCCACCTCGGGGGTCTTGCAGCCGGTCTGGCCGTGATCGACCTTCACCGGACCGATTCGGCCTGCCGCGGCCAGCACGGATCGACGCAGGTTCCCGTCGCGCAGCGCGATCACGATCAGCGCCCCGTTCATCTCGTGACGGACCCGGTTGGGCCGCTCGCCGATCTCCCCCTCAATCTGGCGTAGCAGGCCTCGCAGCTCCGGGACCGACCACACATCGGGATCCTCGGCGGTGCAGGTGACGATGAACCACCCGGTGGACGCGGTCCACTCGGCCGGGCTGTCCCTCCAGGCGTCGCTCAGCGCGCGGGCGTGAGTCGACTGCGAGCACAGCCCGCCGAGGCCCTCGGCCAGGATGTAGTTGTCCACGTCGCCCAGCCAGCGGCCGGCCAGCGGCTCGTCCATCGCGGCCGGGTCGGCCGCCCGCAACGCCAGCACCCGGGCGTCGTGATTGCCGCTGTCCCACAACCGCTGAGCGAGGTCATGGTCGGTCTTGATCGACTTGGCGATCCTGCCGAGATCGGCGTAGCTGACCCCGAACATGGGCTCGGCCGCGCCGTGGCGGGCGTAGACCTTGCGGTTCTGGGCCGTCCCCGCCGTCTCCAGCCGCTCCATTACCTCCGACAGGCCCGGCATGGGCGGTTCAGGCGAGGCCTAGTTCGGACATGCGGTCGAGTACCCGCTCGGTCTCGTCGCCGATGTTGGGCTCATGGTCGTGGGCGGCGTCGAAGATGAGCACCTCGCGGTCGTCGCCCACCAGCCAGATGTTGTTTGGTGACCTCCCACTCGCCGCCGTCGAGGGCGAATACGCCGTCGGTCGTGACCAGTTCGATGGGCATGGTCCGGTCAGCGCCCCGCTTAGAGGACGACGACCGAGCGCAGCACCTCGCCTCGCTCCATCTTGTGGAAGGCCTCCTCGACATCGCCGAGGCCGATCGTCTCCGACACGAAGCCGTCGAGATCCAGGCGGTCCTGGAGGTAGAGGTCAATCAGCATGGGGAAGTCCCGGCTCGGCAGGCAGTCGCCGTACCAGCTCGACTTCAGGGCGCCGCCCCGGCCGAACACCTCGATGAAGGGCAGTTCGATGGTCATGTCAGGCCGGGGCACTCCCACGAGGACCACCGTGCCGGCCAGGTCGCGGGCCTCGAAGGCCTGACGGTAGGTGTGGGGCAGGCCCACGGCCTCGATGGCTACGTCCACTCCGTTGCCGCCGGTGAGGGCCTGGATCGCCTCCACCGCGTCGGTCTCGGAGGAGTTGATGGTGTGGGTCGCCCCGAAGCGCTTGGCCCACTCCAGCTTGCGGTCGTCGATGTCCACACCGATGATCGTGTGGGCGCCGGCCAGCTTGGAGCCGGCGATGGCAGCGTCGCCCACGCCCCCGCAGCCGAACACGGCCACGCTGTCGCCCCGGCCCACGCCGCCGGTGTTTATCGCCGCGCCGATGCCGGCCATCACGCCGCAGCCCAGCAGGCCCGCTGCGGTGGCCGGGGCGGCCGAGTCCACCTTGGTGCACTGCCCCGCGGCCACCAGCGTCTTCTCGACAAAGGCGCCGATGCCCAACGCGGGCGACAGCTCGGTGCCGTCGGCCAGCGTCATCTTCTGGGACGCGTTGTGGGTGCTGAAGCAGATGTGGGGACGGCCCCGCAGGCACGAGCGGCACTGACCACACACCGCCCGCCAGTTGAGGATCACGTAGTCGCCCGGCTCCACCTCGGTCACTCCATCTCCGACCGACTCCACCAGGCCGGCGGCCTCGTGGCCCAGCAGGAAGGGGAACTCGTCGTTGATCCCGCCCTCGCGGTAGTGCAGGTCGGTGTGGCAGACGCCGCAGGCCTGGATGGACACCACCGCCTCGCCGGGGCCCGGTTCGGGGATCACGACGTCGGTGATCGTGACCGGCTCACCCTCCGCCATCGACACCACTCCTTGCACGGTCTGGGGCATGTCCTCGTCCTCCTGGTAGTCCGTCCGGCTGGTCCGGGCACATTACCGCGCCCGGTCGAACGATGAAGTAGCGAGCACCCCCGCCGCCTCGCCTGGTCTGGGTCACCCGCTCGGCCACTCGCGCACGAGGGGGCGTAGAGTCGCAGCCATGTGCCGCAACATCACGACCCTGCGCGGCTTGGCCCCTCCGGCCACCACCGCCGAGATCGAAGCCGCCGCCCGCCAGTACGTCCGCAAGGTCAGCGGGGTGCAGAAGACATCGGCCGCGACCGAGGCCGCCTTCGAGCAGGCGGTCGCATTGGTGGCGGACGCCACCGCCGACCTTCTGACCGCCCTTCCTGCCCGCCGGACGCCGCCCCGCCAGGATCCGCCCCTACGCCGGCGGGCGGCCGCCGCCACGGCCGCCTGATCCATCCATGCCCAAACCGGCGCGCCAGCTGTCCGACCTGGTTGGCCAGGCCCGCCGCTACGGCGTGCGCGACGAGGCCGTGCTCGCCGCCATCGGGACGGTGCCGCGCCAGAGCTTCGTGCCCCGCCGACTCGCCGCGGCGGCCTACGACGACGGTCCGCTGCCCATTGGGGAGGGGCAGACCATCAGCCAGCCCGCGATGGTGGCGATGATGGCTGAGGCAGCCCAACTCCAACCAAGCGACAGCGTGCTGGAAGTCGGGGCCGGTTCCGGCTACGGCGCGCTGGTGCTGCGGGCTCTGGCCGGCCGGGTGGTGACCATCGAACGAAAGCCCGGCCTGGCCGAGAAGGCCCGGTCCGCCCTCGCCGGCCAGGAATTGGGAGACGTGAAGGTCGTGGTGGGCGATGGGACGCTGGGCTGGCCCGCCGACGCTCCCTACAACGCGGTCGTCGTCACCGCGGCCGGTCCAGCGCCTCCCCCGCCCCTGCTGCAGCAACTCGCGCCGGGCGGTCGCCTGGTGATGCCGGTGGGCTCACGCCACCGCGACCAGTTCCTGATGCGCTACACCCGCCCAGCCGCCTCGGATGTCGGCGGCAACGGGGACGGCGGCAACCCTGTGCTCGCCGAGGAGTGCCGTGCGGAGCGGCTCACGGCGGTGCGCTTCGTCCCGCTGATCGGCGCCCACGGCTTCGGGTCCGGCCGGTGACCCCCAACCCGGTCGTAGGGCACCCATGACGCTGATCCGCCGCCGCATCATCGACGCCACCACGCCGGGGGTGCCCCGCGACCACGACCGGTTCAACGTGAACGGGCCGTCGGTGCTGCCCGCCCCCGACTGGATGCCGGACCCTGTTGGCCGGTATCTGATGTACTTCGCGCACCACGTCGGCCAGTCCATCCGGCTGGCGGCGGCCGACGAGCCCACCGGTCCATGGCGGATGGTTGATCCCGACGTCCTCAACGTGGATGACACGCCGTCGGATCGCCAGCCCCACATCGCCTCGCCCGACGTCCACGCCGACGACAGTCGACGGCGCTTCGTGATGTACTTCCACGGGATGGTCCCCGCCGAGGTCGGCGGCCACCTGCCGTGCTGGGGCATGTACCCGTCGCTGAACCAGAAGACCATGGTGGCGACGTCGGACACCGGGCGGCACTTCACTCTGGTCGAGCCGGTGGCCGCCGTGGCCCCGAGCTACCTGCGGATGTTCGAAGCCGGCGACGCCTGGTACGGCGTGGCCATGCCGTCGCAGGTCGTTCGCTCACCCGACGGGCTTCGGGACTTCACCTACGGGCCGATGCTGTTCGACGACGACGAGATCCGGCACTGCTGCCTGTCCCACGATCCCAGGCGGCGGGAACTGGAGATGCTGTTCACCCGCTGCTACGAAGCCCCCGAGCGGATCTACCGCACTGTGATCGACGTCTCCGGCGACTGGCGAGGGTGGACACCGGGTCCGGTGACCGAGTTGATGCGGCCGGCCGAGGACTGGGAGGGCGCGCGGGAGCCGCTCAAGCCGGTGCCGAGAGGCCTGGCCGCCGGCCGGCAGAACGGCCTGCGTGACCCCTGCGTGCTCGGCGACGAGAGCAAGCGCTGGCTCTTCTACGCGGCAGCCGGGGAGGACGCTCTGGGCGTCACCGAGATCGCAGGCCTCTAGTCCGGTGTCTCTGCCTCGCTCCGCCGGAGGCGGCGCGCCGTCCGCCACGGCCCGCCAGGTGGCCCGCCGGCTCCCGCAGCTGTTGGCGGGCCTGTGGATCTTCGGGATGGGTCTGGGTTTCGTGGTGCTCGGCGGTCAGGGTCAGGGTCCCTGGGTCGTGTGGGACGAGGGCGTCTCGCTGCACACCCCGCTGACCATCGGCACGGTTGCGATACTCACCGGCCTGGCGCTGGTCGCCGGCTTGATCTGCGCACGCGAACCGATCGGCTTCGGCACGCTCATGAACGCATTGGTCGTGGGTCTGTCCACCGACGTGACGCTGGCGCTCTTCGACCAGCCCGCCTCGGTCTTCGGGCAGGTGGCCCTGACGCTGGTCAGCCCGTGGCTGGTGGCACTGGGCTCGGGCCTGTACCTCGGCGTCATGCTGGGTCCGGGACCGCGCGACGGCGTCATGACGGCGCTGCACCGCCGCGGCGTGCCCATCTGGCTGGCCCGGTTCATTATCGAGGCCGTGCCGTTCACGATCGGCGCCATCCTGGGCGGCACGGTGGGCTGGGGGACGGTCTACTGGCTGTTGGTCATAGGCCCGGCGGTGAACCTGGGGATGAAGTTCTTCTCCTGGCCCCGGGTGCCGTCGCGCTGGATCGACGTGTTCAACGCCCTGGGCACACACGGGCACTCCGTCTCCCGCGCCAACCGCCGGCGGCCAGGCTTCCCAAGCCCCTGAGATCTTCGCTCCCTGCACCCGACCCCCGGCCTCGCTCCGAACTGGCAGCAGGACGCACCCCATAGGGGTCAAAACGCTGCCAATTCCGTAAGCGGGTGGGCACAGGGGCTGGGGGGCCCTGATCGGCGGGCGTAGTCTTGACTGCTGTGATCGACCTTCGCTCCGACACCGTCACCCGGCCCACGCCGGCCATGCGTGCCGCGATAGCAGCGGCCGAGGTGGGCGACGACGTCCACGGCGAGGACCCCACCGCCAACGAGCTCCAGGACACCGTCGCGGCGCTGCTCGGCAAGGAGGCCGCCCTGTTCGTGACCAGCGGCACCCAGGGCAACCTGTGCGGGCTGCTGGCCCATTGCGGGAGGGGTGACGAGTACATCGTCGGCGGCCACGCCCACACCTACATGTACGAGGGCGGCGGCGCGGCCGTGCTCGGGTCCATCCAGCCCCAGCCGGTGCCCACCGGCGACGACGGCATGATCGACCTGGCCGCGGCCGAAGCGGCCGTGAAGTCCCCCGACCATCACTTCGCTCGCACCCGGCTGCTGTGTCTGGAGAACACGACCGACGGCAGGGTGCTCACGCTGGACCAGATGGAGGCCTCGGCCGCGCTGGCGGCCCGCCATGGCCTGGCCCACCACCTCGACGGGGCCCGGCTGTGGAACGCGTCGGTGGCACTGGGGGTGTCGCCGGCCGCGGTGGCCGAGCCGTTCGACTCGGTGTCTGTGTGCCTCTCGAAGGGGCTGGGCACGCCGATGGGGTCGGTGCTGGTCGGACCGGCCGATCTCATCGACGAGGCCCACAAGTGGCGCAAGATGCTGGGCGGCGGTCTGCGCCAAGCCGGGATCGTGGCCGCGGCCGGGCTGTACGCACTGGAGCACCACATCGACCGGCTGGCCGACGACCACGCCAACGCGGCCCGGCTGGCCGACGGCCTGGCCGCCATAGACGGCGTGAAGATCGACTGGTGCGCCACCAACATGGTGTTCATCCGCATCGACGAGGGGCTCGGCGACAGTTCCGATCTGCAAGACGGGCTTGAAGGCCGCGGCATCCTCACACGCTGGAGCGGCTCGCAGTCCCGGCTGGTCACCCACCTCGACGTCACCGCCGAGGACATCGAGACCGCCATCGACGCCTTCGCAGAGCTGCTGGCCTGAGATCTGCGCCCGCGGTCGGTCACTCGGAGCGGCGCGCCGGTGAGTACGGTGGCGCCATGACGCTTGCCGTGGCCGGAACGCTGATGCAGACGCCGGCACCGGACCTCCTCACCGTCACCGACGCCGTGGTGGAGGTGCAGGCCGGAGCGATAGCTGCGGTGCACGACCGGTCCACTCCCGAGGGCGCGGTCGCGGGCCGGCAAGCGCTCGCATCCGCCGCCGAGAGGGTGGAGCTTGATCCGGGGACGATCCTGATGCCCGGTCTGGTGGACCTGCACATCCATGCACCCCAGTGGCCCCAACTCGGCACCGGGCTCGACCTGCCCCTGGAGCGCTGGCTGATCGAGTACACGTTCCCGCTGGAGGCCCGCTACGCCGACCTCGAGTTCGCCGCGGCGGTATGGGACGACCTGGTGCCGTCGCTGCTGGCCATGGGAACCACCACCGGCGTGTACCACTCGTCGAACCATCTGGAGGCCACCACGGCCCTGGCCCGGGCCTGCGCCCGGTACGGGCAGCGGGCCCTGGTCGGCCGGGTGGCCATGGACCATCCGGAAGACACCCCCGAGTGGTACCGCGACGCCACCGCCGCCGCGGGGGTGGACGCGTCGGCGGCCTCCATAGAGGCCATAGCGGCCGTGGGCAGCCCGCTGGTGGAGCCCGTCATCACTCCCCGCTTCGCTCCGGCCTGCACCGACGCGCTGCTCCAGGGACTGGGCGAACTGGCCGAGGCCACCGGGGTGCGAGTACAGACGCACTGCGCGGAGTCCGACTGGCACTGCGGCTACGCCCAGGAGCGCTTCGGCTCGACCGACCCGGAGGCCCTCGACAGCTTCGGCCTGATACGTCCCCGTACGGTGCTGGCCCACAGCGACCACCTCACCGACAGCGACATGGCCCTGGTGGCGGGACACCGGGCCGGCGTGGCCCACTGCCCGCTGTCCAATGCGTACTTCGCCAACGCGGTGTTCAGGGTGCGCCGGGCCCTGGCCGCCGGTGTCGGCGTGGGGCTGGGCACCGACATCTCCGGCGGCGCCCGCCCCGGCCTGCTCGGAGTGTGCCAGGACGCGGTGACCGTCTCCCGAATGCTCGAGGACGGCGTCGACCCGGCTCTGGGCACGGCCGAGCGCGGTGTGCCCGAGTCGCGGATCGACACCGTGACCGCCTTCTGGCTGGCGACCGCGGGTGGGGCCTCGGTGGTCGACCTGCCGGTGGGGCTGATCGAGCCGGGGCGCCGCTTCGACGCCATCGCAGTGCGGACCGACCGCCCCGGAGGCTCGATCCGCCTATGGGACGAGTTCGACGACGACGCCCGCATCTTCGAGAAGGTCGTCCGCCTGGCCACCGCCGGCGACATCAGCCACGTATGGGTGGACGGCCGTAGCGTGAAGCCATGACAGACACCGAGACGCTCACCACGCCGAGCGGCATCGCCTTCGTGCGCACCCCCGAGGAGCGCTTCGCCGCCGTCGAGGACTACCCGTACGAGCCCCGGTACGCAACCGTGGACGGGCTGCGCATGGCCTATGTCACCGCCGGCCCGGACGCCTCGGCCGGCGCAGCCACGATCCTGCTGCTGCACGGCGAGCCGACCTGGAGCTACCTGTATCGCAAGATGATCCCGGTGCTGGCCGGCGCCGGTCACCGGGTGATGGTCCCCGACCTCATCGGCTTCGGCCGCTCCGACAAGCCCGTCGAGCGCTCCGCCTACACCTACGCGGGCCACGTGGCCTGGATGAAGGACTTCCTGGAGGCCACCGCGACCGAGCGGGGCTCAGGCCCGCTGCACCTGTTCGGCCAGGACTGGGGCGGCCTCATCGGCCTGCGCCTGGCGGCGGAGAACCCCGACCTGTTCGACCGGCTGATCCTGGCCAACACCGCTCTGCCGGTGGGCGACTCCCCCGGGGCCGGCTTCGACTTCTGGCGCCAGTTCAGCCAGGACGTGCCGTACCTGGACTGCGGCCGGCTGGTAGACAACGCCACCGCCAACGAGTTGAGCGAGGCCGCGGTCGAGGCCTACCGGGCGCCGTTCCCCGCCGAGGTGCACATGGCCGGGGCCCGCCAGTTCCCGCTGCTGGTGCCGGTGTCGCCCGACGACCCGGCCGTGCCCGCCAACCGGGCCGCCTGGGAAGTCCTGGCCCGGTGGACCAAGCCTGTGCTCACCCTGTGGGCGCCCGGCGATCCGGTGCTGGGCGGTCTCCAGCCCTACATGGTCGAGCGGATCCCGGGCGCGGCCGGCCAGCCCCACGCCCAGTTCGAGCCGGCCAGCCACTTCATCCAGGAGGACCAGGGCCCGGCCCTGGCCGAAGCCATCAACGCCTGGCTCACCACGGCTACCTGAGCCTCGGTGCCTGAGATCATCGAGGTGGAGGCCTACCGGACGGCCATCGCAGCGACCGAGGGACGGACGGTTGCCAGCGTCCACGCACCCGACGAGTGGTTCGCCAAGGGGGGAACCACCACCGACGCCCTGCGCCTCGAGCTGACCGGGGCGCTCGTTGAGACAGTCCGACGCATCGGCAAGCTCGTCGTCATGGACACCGACGGCCCGCGGCTGGGGCTGCGGTTCGGCATGACCGGCAAGATCGTGGTGGACGGGGCCATGCCCATCGACCACCTGCTCTACGACAGCCCCCGCCACGAGCCGGCCTGGGACCGGTTCGGGCTGGAGTTCGCCGGCGGCGGCGCCATGGTGCTGCGCGACCCCCGCAGGCTCGGCGGCGTGCAGCTCGACCCCGACGAGACCCGGCTGGGCCCGGATGCGCTGTCACTGACCCTCGGACAGCTGAAGAAGGCCCTGGCCGGCTCGACGGTGGCACTGAAGGCCCGGCTGCTCGACCAGCGCCGGATAGCCGGGCTCGGCAACCTGCTGGTCGACGAAGCCCTCTGGCGGGCAGCGCTATCCCCCGTTCGCGAGGCCCGATCGCTGAACGCTCGGGAGACGGCTCGACTGCATCGCAACATCCGCCGCACGCTGGCCGTCCTCAGCGAGCGGGGCGGATCCCACACCGGCGACCTCCAGCCGGGCCGGGTGCGGGGTGGCGGCTGCCCCCGAGACGGAGTACCACTACGCCGCGAGCAAGTCGGCGGTCGCACGACCTACTGGTGCCCCGAGCACCAGCACTGACGCCTGTCCCTAGCCTGAGCGGATGGCCGGACCGCTGGCGCTGCGTTTCGTGTCGTCGTATCCCCGCTCGCAGGACATGCCGGCCACGGTGGCCGAGATCGCGCTGGTGGGGCGGTCCAACGTGGGCAAGTCGTCGCTGCTGAACGCACTGGCCCAGCGCAAGCAGCTGGCCCGCACCTCCAAGACGCCCGGCGCCACCCGGCTCCTCAACGCGTTCGAACTCGGAGCGGAAGGGTCGGGGCGCTGGCTGGTGGACCTCCCCGGGTACGGCTACGCCAAGGCGTCCAAGGCAGAGCAGCGCCGTTGGAGCTCGATGGCGGAGGGCTACCTCGCCCACCGGGAGCCGCTGCGGGGCGTGCTGCACCTCATCGACGGCGAGATCGGCCCTACCCGCCTCGACCTCCAGACCGTCGACTGGCTCGACGGTCTCGGCCTGCCGGTGACCTACGTGGCCACCAAGGCCGACAAGGTGCGCCCGTCCCGCCGGGGCGCCCGCAAGGCCGAACTGGCAACCAAGCTCGGTACCGACCGGGGCACCGTCCACTGGACCAGCGCCTCCAAGGGCACCGGCATCACCGAGCTTCGAGCCCTAGTGCGGGCGCTGCTTCAAACCTAGGGCGGCTCTAGCCCACCCAGGAACTGGCAGCGGAATGCTCGCTATCCGTGCAAAACGCTGCCAATCCCCCACACGGCGGCCGGTCACTCCGGAACTGGCAGCAGAATGCACGCCATCCGTGCAAAGCGCTGCCAATTCGCGGCGACGAGGTTGGGCTATCGGTCGGCGGAGGCGGCCAGGGAGGCGACCGCGGCGGGAAGGCCGTGGCCGTGGGGCAGGCCCAGAACCGTCATCGCGGTCTCCAGGCCGCCGAGAGCACCGAGCAGCATGGGCTCGTTGAGGTCGCCGAGATGGCCGATGCGGAAGGTCCGGCCCTCCAGCGAGCTCATCATCCCCGACCCGACGCTGACCCTGAAGCGGTCCCGCGCCATCTCGATCAGCGGGCCCGCCGCGATGTCGCCGGTACGCACGCAAGTGATGGCCGCGGTGCGGTGCTTGGGCTCTGCGATGTTGACCTCCCACGGGCCCCCCGACGCCCACCCGTCCACCGCGGCGTGCACCGCGGCGGCCCAGCGGCGGTGGCGGGCCACCGAGGCGTCGATCCCGCCATTCTCGGCGATCATGTCGAGCGCCTCTCTCAGGGCGAACATGTGCTGGATGGGCGGCGTGCCCCCGAAGCGCATGTAGACGTGGCCCCTCTCGAAGCGGGGCGCCCACGCCAGATGGAACCGGGGAGTGGACGCCGAGCGGTTGCGCTCCACAGCCCGGTCGCTCAGCGCGCAGAACGACAGGCCGGGCGGCATCATCAGCCCCTTCTGGGACGCGGCCACCACCACGTCGATACCCCAGTCGCGCATCCGTAGCGGCTCGATGCCCAGCGAGCACACCCCGTCCACCACGAACAGCGCCGGATGGTCGGCGGCGTCGATGGCGGCCCGCATGGCGGCCAGATCGGTCACCGCGCCGGTGGAGGTCTCGGTGTGGACGATGCACACGTTGCGGATCCGGTGGGACGTGTCGGCGGCCAGGATGTCGGCGATCTCGGCCGGGTCGGTCGGGCTCCTCAGATGCTCCGACGTGGACACCACCTCGTAGCCGAGGTCACGGGCCATCATCGCCCAGCGCTTGCCGAACAGCCCGCAGTCGGGGATCAGCACCGCGTCGCCAGGGTCGAGGGTGTTCGTCAGCGCCGACTCCCAGGAGCCGTGGCCGACCGTGGTCAGCACCACGATCTCGTCGGCCCCGCCGAACACCTCGGGCAACTCGGCCCAGACGCCGTCAGCCAGCGCAATGAAGTCGGGGTCCGAGAAGTCGATGGCCGGGCGCCGGAAGGCCTCCAGCACCCGGTCCGGGATGTTGGTCGGCCCCGGATTCTGGACGAAGTACCGCCCGGGGGCGCTCACGAGTCGAGTTGGGCGGCCAGGGACTCCACCGAGTCGATGAACTCCTCGATGATCTCGTACACCACCTGGGCGCTGGTCTTGGTCTGGTTCATGGTGCCCACGATCTGGCCAACGAAGTAGTTGGCCAGCTTCTCGGCCCCCGAGCCGGCGGTGTGGGCGGCCCGCTCGATGCGGCGCTGGGCGGTGCGGATGAGCACCGGCTGCAGCGGCATCCCCAGAGGGTCGGGGGTGTCGCCGCGGTCCCACTCCTCGGTCCAGGCCGACCTGAGCATGCGGGCCGGCTTGCCGGTGAGCGAGCGCGACCGCATCGTGTCCGACGACGTGGCCTCCAGCATCTTGTCCTTCACCACCGGGTGGGTCTCGGCCTCGGCGGTGGTCAGCCACACCGACCCGCACCACACGCCCTCGGCCCCCAGGGCCATCGCCGCAGCCATCTGCCGCCCCCGGCCGATGCCCCCGGCCGCCAGCACGGGCAGGTCCACCGCGTCGACAATCTCGGGGATCAGCACCATCGAGCCGATCTCGCCGGTGTGGCCGCCGGCCTCGTACCCCTGGGCGATGATGACATCTACCCCGGCGGCCTGGTGGCGCTCGGCGTGCACGGCCCGGCCCGCCAAGGCGCCCACCAGCTTCCCGGCGTCCTTGGCTGCGTCGATCATGTACTGCGGGGGCGGGCCCAGCGCGTTGGCCACGAACGCGCCCCGGTGGGCCAGCGCGATCTCGAGCTGGGCGCCGGCCGCGTCGACCGAGAACGGGGTGGCGTCGCCCAGGCTGCCGAAGGACGTGAGCGACTCGCTGCTGTCGTCGGCGGGCAGGGGCGGCACGTCGTAGCGGGCTAGGATGTCGTCCACGAAGTCGATGTGGGTGGCCGGTATCAGCTGGCGGACATCGTCGAGGCTGTGGCCCCCGTCGGGGCCGCCGGTCAGGCTGGCCGGGATGATCACGTCCACGCCGTAGGGCCGGTCGCCGACCTCGGCCTCGATCCACTCCAGGTCAATCTCCAGGCTCTCGGGCGAGTGGGCCACCGCGCCCAGAACGCCCATTCCCCCCGCCTTGGACACTGCGGCCACCACGTCGCGGCAGTGGCTGAAGGCCAGGACCGGGAACTCGATCCCCAGCATCTCGGTGATGCGTGTCTTCACGTGTCCCTCCTACGGGCTTTCCGTCCAGGTGCGGCCGCCCCCACGCTACGCCCGCCGCTCCATGCCTGCGTCCTCACGGCCGCCTGCGCTGGGCCTCGCTCCAGGTGAGCCCAGCCTCCACGTTAGGTTCGCGTGGAAGGCCCAGAACATGCTCGGCCACGATGTTGCGCTGGACCGCGAACGTGCCGCCGCCCAGCGTGAGCGCCGGCGAGAACAGCAGGCCGTAGTGCCAGATCGGGTCGACGTCGGGGAACTGGCCGCCGCCCCGGGGGAAGTTGACCTCGGTGGCGCCGGACTGCATCGACTTGGGGATCTCGCCGGCCGGACCCGAGCCGGTGAGCATCCCGGCCGCACCCACAGTGGCCGCAGCCAGCTCCATCACCGTCTGGCCATGGTCGTCGGACATGATCTTCTGGATGGACGCCTCCGGCCCGGGTGTGCGGCCGGCCAGGCGGGCGCTGAGGGTGCGCAGCTGGTTGAGGCGCAGCACCTCGGCCTCGCAGTACATCGCGGCCAGCCGGTCCCGCAGCACCGGGTCCGGCACGCCGCCGTTGCCCGTCACCAGTTCGATCAGCTTCTGGGCGGTCGGGCCGAGGCTCCAGATCACCCCGCCCGAGGACAGCCCGACCCGCTCGTTGGCCAGAGTCACCTTGGCCAGGCGCCAGCCGTCACCCTCGGCGCCAACCCGGAGGCTGGCCGGCAGCCGGACGTCGTCGAAGAAGACCTGGTTGAACGAGTGGGCGGTGGTCATGTCCACGATGGGCTGCATCGTTACGCCGGGGGCGTCCATGGGGCAGATGAAATAGGAGATGCCCCGATGCTTGGGCACGTCGGGGTTGGTTCGGGCGATGAGGATCCCGAACTTGCTCATGTGGGCCCCGCTCGACCAGATCTTGGAGCCGTTCACCACGTAGGTGTCGCCGTCGCGCTCGACCCTGGTGGACAGCGAGGCCAGGTCCGACCCGGAGTCGGGCTCGCTGAAGAGCTGGCACCAGTACTCCTCGCCGCTGAAGATCGGCCACAGGTAGCGGTCCTTCTGCTCGTCGGTGCCCGCCACCAGGATCGTGGGCGCGGCCCAGCCGATGCCGATCAGGTTCTCAGGACGCCTTACACCCGCGCGCTGGAGCTCCTCGTCGATCACGAGTTGGTGCAGCCCGTCGGCCTCCAGGCCCCACGGCCGCGGCCAGTGGGGCACCACGTACCCGGCCTCGGCCAGCTGCCGGCCGGTGGGCTCGGGATGGTCGGCCAGCCAGCGCCTGACCGCAACCCGGCGCGGGTCGTCGTCTGGCGGCAGGTCGAAGTCCACGGAACTCCACTCTCGCCCCGCCGTACCCCGCTCGCAACCGGCTCGCTAACGCAACCTGATCGGGTTCTCGCCCCAGCAGACGACGATCCCGTTGGCTCGCACCCCGCACGTCTCGGTCGCGCCGGCAAAGACGGCGACGAACGTCCCGTCGGGCACAGCCGACTGGCCGTAGCTGTCGTCGCCCCAGCACACCACAGCCCCACCAACACCCAACCCGCACGAGTGAGACCCACCCGCCGACACCGCGGCGAAGGTCCCCTCAGGGTCAGCCGACTGGCCGTAGCTGTCGTCGCCCCAGCACACCACAGCCCCACCAACACC
>VXTM01000030.1:0-19050 GCA_009837445.1 Acidimicrobiaceae bacterium | reverse complement strand
CAGCCGACTGGCCGTAGCTGTCGTCGCCCCAGCACACCACAGCCCCACCAACACCCAACCCGCACGAGTGAGACCCACCCGCCGACACCGCGGCGAAGGTCCCCTCAGGGTCAGCCGACTGGCCGTAGCTGTCGTCGCCCCAGCAGACGACGCTGCCGTCGGAACGCAGAGCGCACGCATGGAACCCCCCGACGGAGACATCGACGTAGGAATCGCCTACAGGCGGGACTATGCGAGGGACGCGCTCGCGAGTCTTCCAGCACGAAATCGAGTTATCCGACCGCACCGCGCACATCTGCGTGCCACCCACAGAGAAAGACCTGTGGGCGCCGCGCCACAGATAGATGTCCGTGGCCGCAAGCTGGCCCCAGCAGCTCACGTACCCGCTGTGGCGCAGCGCGCAGGTGGTCGTCCCGTGGGCACCGACCGAGCGGTACGGCTCAACGAGGCCACGGTCAACCCCGTTACCGAAGTCTCCGCCTACGACGGGACCTTCGTAGACAGGACCTCCGACGCACAGGAGGTAACCGTCGTGACGCAACGCGCAGATCTGAGAGCCCCCCGCCGACACCTCCTCATACATCCCGACGAGGCTTAGGGACTCGTCCCCCCAGCAGACAACACCCGCGATGGGGCTGCGGAGACTCCCCTCGCGATACGCGCCGCACGAATACCCGGACCCGGCGGACACGGACGCGAAGGCACGCCTCGACTGCCTCTGCCGATCGTCGAGGGCTTCGCCCCAGCAGACGGCACGACCCAGAGCACGCACACCGCATGTGTGGGTCTCTCCCGCGGAAACTGCGACGAAAGTACCCCCGGGCACGGACGCTTGGCCGTGCCCGTTGTCGCCCCAGCATTCGACGTATCCGTCCTCGCGCACACCGCACGTATGGTTCCAGCCCGCCGACACCGAACTGAAGCGGCCGTCGGGTGCGTCCGACTGGCCCGAGTCGTTAGCGCCCCAGCAGGCCACGACACCGTCGGTTCCCAACCCGCAGGTGTGCGCCAGGCCTGTTGACAGCCCAACGAACTCGCCCTCAGGCGGGTCGGACTGGCCCGAGTCGTTGGCGCCCCAGCAGACCACGGCTCCGCTGCGGCGAATCCCGCATGAGTGCCCGCCGCCGGCGGCCACCGTGCTGAAGAAGCCCAGCGGTGCGTCCGACTGGCCACTGCCGTTGCTGCCCCAGCACATGACAGCGCTCCCTGCCAGCACGCCGCAAGCGTGATCGAGACCGACCGAGACAGTCCGGAACTCCCTCGCTACGCGGTTTGCGAATCCCCGATCAGGCCAGCCCCAGCACAGGACGGTGCCGTTGGTCCGCAGCCCGCAGGTGTGGTACCGGCCAGCGGAGATGGCCTTGAACACACCCGTCGGCGGGTTCCCCCCGCCGCTTTCCAAGTAGGGATAGCCATCCGTGCGGCCCCAGCACCTGACTTGCCCGTCGGTGCGCAGCCCGCATGCGTACCTCAGACCGACGGTTACGTCAGTGAACGAGCCAGGAGCCGGGGACCGGCGGTCGCTGGCGCCCCAGCACCTGACGGCGCTGTCCCATCTCACACCGCACGAGTAGTCGCCACCGGCGGCGACCGAGATGTAGCGCTCCCCGCGAGCGCTACTCTCCCCGTGCGCGTTGTGACCCCAGCAGACTGCGGTGCCGTCGGTGCGCAGTCCGCAGGTGTGCCACTGGCCGGCGGACACCGAGCTGAAGAGGCCGTCGGGTGGGTCCGCCTGGCCGAACCGGTTGTCGCCCCAACACAGTGGAGTTCCGTCCGGGCGCAAACCGCAGCTGTGAACCCCGCCCGCGGAGACTGAAGCGAAGGCTCCCTCCGGCGTGTCCGTCCGCCCGTAGATGCTGAAACCCCAGCAGACGGCAGACCCATCCAGCCGGATGCCACAACTGTGGATGCCCCCGGCAGAGACTGCCGAGAAGAACCCTTCAGGCGCGTCAAGCTGGCCGAAACGGTTTGATCCCCAGCACTCGACCTCGCCCCCGACCCTCAAACCGCACGTGTGTTGGTTGCCGGCGGACACGGCGCTGAAGGCCGGCTCCGATAGGACCAGTCCCATGGCCCGCGCCAGGAACGAGGCCGTCTGGACGCGCGTCGCGGCATCGTCCGGGCAGAAGCGCAGGGGATCTTCGCCGCACCCGTCAACGATGCCTTCCGAGGCCAGGCTGCCGATGCTGGAAGCGTGGGGATGCCCGGCGATGTCAGTGAATCCTGACGACGGAACGTAGTGCAACCCGAAGACCGTCTCGAGAAGAGCCGCGGCGTCGGCTCTCGACATCGAGTCCTCTGGACAGAATCGCGCCGTGTCGGACTCGCACCGGAACGACGCATCCAACTCGGCGAGACGCTCCACGAAAGGCGCCCACCACTGGCGCACGTCCACATCGCCGAACGTCGAAGTCCCCGTAGCCGCCGGATCCTCGCCGTCGACGACACGCACGAGCCACACCGCCGCCTCCCACCGCTTCACCGGCTCATCCGCACAGAAGGTGTTCTCGCCGCACGCGGTGCCCTCGAGCACACCCAGGTCGTGCAGGGTGAAGACTGCGGCCCTGTTGCCGTCGCCGACGACGTCCGTGTACGGCCCCACGAACACCGGCGCAGCCGGCTGCTCGACGCCGGGCTCCTGCTCCCCGCCGACTTCCTGAGCGTCCGCCTGGGCCGGCGAGACCGCGTCCACCGCCAGCAACGGCACGAGGACCAGCCCGGCCACCAGGGCCGGGACTCCTCCCGCCTTCATGCTCGCCGCCAGACCCATGAGCCCTCCTGCCGCCTGGCCTGGCTCCGCCTGCCGCGGATGGCCCCACGCTGGCTCCGGTAACGTGCCTGCCGGTCGAGGGGAGCTCAGGTCGCCTCACAATAGTAGGAGCCACGATATGAAGCTGGGGCTGAACACGGGTTACTGGTCGGCGGGTCCTCCTGCGGGTGTGACTGGGCAGATCGCGGCCGCGGAGCAGCTCGGGTTCGACTCGATCTGGACCGCGGAGGCCTACGGTTCGGACTGCTTCACGCCGTTGGCGTGGTGGGGGGCGGCCACCGAGCGGGTGAAGCTGGGCACGTCCATCACCCAGATGTCGGCCCGCACTCCCGCGGCAACCGCCATGGCCGCCATGACGCTCGACCACCTCTCGGGCGGTCGCTTCGTGCTCGGCGTGGGCGCCTCGGGCCCTCAGGTGGTGGAGGGCTGGTACGGGCGGCCCTACCGCCGGCCGCTGGCCCGCACCCGGGAGTACGTCGACATCGTGCGCCAGGTCGTCGACCGTGGCGGACCGGTCGCCTACGACGGCGAGTACTTCCAGCTGCCCTACACCGGCGACGGCAGCACCGGGCTGGGGAAGTCCCTCAAGAGCACCGTGCATCCGCTACGCCGCGACATCCCCATCTTCCTGGGCGCCGAAGGACCCAAGAACGTGGCCCTCGCAGCCGAGATCTGCGACGGCTGGCTGGCCTGGCTGTTCTCACCCCGCCACGACGCCATGTACCGCGGCTTCCTGTCCGAGGGTTTCGGCCGGCCCGGCGCCCGGCGCAGCCTCGACGACTTCGACGTGGTGGCGTCCACCATCCTGGTCCCCGGAGACGACGTGGATGCCTGCGCCGACTTCGTGCGGCCCGTCATCTCGCTCTATGTGGGGGGCATGGGGGCCAAGGGCGCCAACTTCCACCGGGCTGTGTTCGACCGGATGGGCTACGAGGCCCAGTGCGACACCATCCAGGACCTGTTCCTGGCCGGCGACAGGGCCGCGGCCACCGCAGCCGTCACCACCGAGATGTGCGAGGAGATCGCGCTGATCGGGCCGTGGTCCAAGATCGCCGAGAACCTGGAGGCTTGGCGGTCGTCAGTGGTGACCACGCTGCTGGTCAGCGGCGATCCAGGCACGCTGGAGCGATTCGCCGAACTGGCGGGCTGACCTGCTGCGGCTAGCGGGGGCCGAGGGTGGCGTGAGGCAGGCTCTCGATCACGCCCTGTGGGGTGACCGCCATGAACTCGGCCAACTCTGAGAACTCAGCCAGCGTGCCGGCGTTGGTGTAGCTCATGGCGCTGCGCAAGCCGGCCATCAACTGGTGCACGAGCTTGGAGACCTCTCCCTTGTAGGGCACGGTGCCCTCGACGCCTTCGGGGGCCCGGTACGACAGGTACTCCTCGTCGAGATCCTCTCCGGCCCGGTCGGCCCGGGCCTGGACCGCCTCGAAGCTGGCCATACCCCGGATGCGCTTCTGGAGTCCTTTGGCGCCCTGCTCCACCTCGCCGGGGCTCTCCTTGGTGCCGGCCAGCATGCTGCCCACCATCACCGTCGACGCGCCCGCAGCCAGCGCCTTGGCGATGTCGCCGGAACTGCGGATGCCGCCGTCGGCGATGACGGGCACACCGACCGGGGCCACGTCCGCGATAGCGGTCAGCTGGGGCACGCCGACGCCGGCGACGGTGCGGGTCGTGCAGACGCCGCCCGGGCCGACTCCCACCTTCACTGCGTCAGCCCCGGCGTCGGCCAGGTCGGCCGCGCCCTCGAGGGTGGCGACGTTGCCGGCCACCACGTCGATGTCGGCGAAGTGGTCCTTCAAGGCCCGCACCCCGTCGATGGCGTGGTCGGAGTGGCCGTGGGCGATGTCCAGCACCAGCGCGTCGGCGCCCGCCGCGACAAGGGCCTTGGCCCGGTCGAGCATGTCGCGATCGGTGCCCACCGCGGCCCCGACGACAAGGCCGGCGCCGGCCTCCTTAACCAGGTCGATCTGATCGGCCTGGGCTTCGATGGGCATGAACCGGTGCACGATGCCGATGCCCCCGAGACGGGCCATGGCCACAGCCATCTCATGCTCGCAGACAGTGTCCATGTTGGCGGCCACGACCGGTATCCCCAACTCGATACGACGCGACAGCCGCGTGCACACCGACACGTCCTGGCGGGACCTGATCGACGACCGCCTTGGGACGATCAGGACATCATCGAAGGTGAGACCCGTGCGGATCTGTCCCAATCCCATGACGCTGCCAACCTACAGGACGCGGCAGGCCAGAGAGGCGCGACCTGAAAGCGGCGGGCGCAGCCGGCTCAGTCGACGGAGATCTGGGCCATCAGGCTGGCCCGCTGCTCGTCGAAGGTCTCAAGGTCGAGCTGGCCGTCGTCATAGCGGCGGTGCAGATCCTCCACCTTGGCCATGATCTCGTCGTTGCTGAGCGTCGGAGCGTGCGACGGCGTGTCGTCTTCGTCGTCCTGCTGACGGCCGTGCTCCAACTCGTACAGCTCGCCCCGGCCCAGCCGCTTCTGGCGCTTGGCCTCGGCCCGGGCCTTCTTGGCCATGTCACGCTGGCGCTTGGCGAAGCTGGATCGTCCGGTTGCCATTGGTATCAGCCTCCGTAGATCGCTTGCGGCCCTCCTGGAGGAGTGGGGCCACCAAACGAGGGTACCGAGTGAGCGCTGAATTCCATCCCCTCATGAGCGGCGCGACCGTCACTACCATGCCGTTCAAAGCCGTCACGCACCGCGGCGAGAAGCGCTCGCCGCCCCCCGAACCATGACCGACACCGCCACCGACATCTACTCGCCGGACGTCTATGTGGACGGCCCGCCGCACGAGGCGTTCTCGATGCTGCGTCGTGAGCAGCCGGTGTGCTGGCAGGACGTGCCGGGTCAAGCCGGGTACTGGGCGGTGCTGCGCCACGCCGACGTGGTCCATGTGGCCCGCCATCCCGAGCTGTTCTCGGCCTCGGCGGGCGGGGTGGTGATCGAGGACCTCGAACCGGCGAGCCTCGAGAGCATGCGGGACATGCTCCTGGCCATGGACCCGCCCCGCCATACCGCCTACCGCAAGCCGGTCTCACCCGAGTTCAAGGCCAGGGTGATCGGCCGCATGGAGGAGCGCATCCGGGCCATCACGGCCGGCATCCTGGACCCGATCCACGCCCGGGTCGCCTCACCGGCCGGTGCGGAGGTGGAGTTCGTGCACGAGGTGGGCGCGCATCTGCCCAGCGCGGTTGTGGGCGAGCTGATGGGCCTCCCCCGCGAGGACTGGGCCACGATCCATGCTCTGGCCGAGCGCAACTCCGGCGGCCAGGACCCCGACATCGCGGACCCCTCGGAGCGGGGCTCCTCCAGCGTGGAGATGGCGATGTACGGGATGGGCTTCGCCGCACGCCGCCGAGCCATGCCTCTGCAGGAGGACCTCACCGATGTGCTGCTGGGCAGCCCCTTCGACGGCCGCCTCATGACCGACGTCGACTTCGGCCGCTTCTTCGTTCAGCTGGTCACCGCGGGCAACGACACCACCCGCACGATGTTGTCGAGCGGGCTCCTGGCTCTGCTTCAGCATCCCGAGCAGCTTTCGGAGGTGCGCCGGCGGCCGGCGGCGATACCGGGAATGGTCGAGGAGGTGTTGCGCTGGGCCAACCCGCTGCACTACTTCCGGCGTACCGCGGTGACCGGCACCGAGATCTCCGGTCAGCCGATCGCGGCGGGCGACAAGGTGGCCATGGTCTACACCTCGGCCAACCGCGACGAGGCGGTGTTCGACGACCCCCATTCGTTCGACATCACCCGCAGCCCCAACCCGCACCTGTCCTTCGGGATCGGCGCCCACTTCTGCCTGGGAGTGCACCTGGCCCGGCTTGAGGGCCGGGTGTTCTTCGAGGAGCTGCTGGCCCGCTTCGGACGGGTCGAGCTGGCGGGCGAACCGGTGCGTCAGCGCTCCAACCTGAACAACGCACTGAAGTCGCTGCCGGTCCGCCTCGCCTGAAGCGAGGGACCGCGATCCCGCTCTTGTTCGCTGCGCTCACGGGCCGCTCGGGCCACGGCCTCGCAAGCTCGGCCTCTGGTCAGTCGGCGAAGCCGATGCCGCCGCCGACGGGCACGGTGGCGCCGGTGAGGTACGACCCGGCCCGCGACGCCAGATAGACGGCGGCGCCGGCCATGTCGTCGGGCCGGCCGATGCGGCCCAGCGGCACGTGGGCCGCGAGCGCCGCCCGGGCTGACGGGTCGTCGAGTATGAACGCCATCATCTTCGAGTCGAACGGCCCGGGGGCGATGGCGTTGACGGTGATGTCGTCGCGGGCCAACCGCTTGGCCAGGTGGCGGGTCAGGTGGATGATCCCGGCCTTCGACGCTGAGTACGAGTAGGTCTCCATATCGGGCACCTTCAGGCCGTCGACGGAGGCCACGTTGATCACCCTGGCCGGGTCCTCGGCGCTGGCCGCGGCCCGCAACAGGCCGAGCAGCTCCTGGGTCAGGAAGAACGGGCCCCTCACGTTGGTGTCCATCACCTTGTCCCAGCCGTGCACGGGGAACTCGTCCAGCGGGGCCCCCCAGCTCGCCCCGGCGTTGTTCACCAGGACGTGAAGCGAGTCCACCCGCTCCCGTACAGCTGCGGCCAGCGCCCGGCAGCCCTCGGGCGTGGACAGGTCGGCTTGCACGGCCTCGCACGAGCCTCGGGCCGAAAGTTCCTCGACGGCCGCAGTGAGCTGGTCGGCCTTGCGGGCCGAGATGATCACCCGGCAGCCCGCGTCGAGCAGGCCGCCGGTGATCATGCGGCCAATGCCTCGGCTCCCGCCGGTGACGACCGCAGTCTTGCCGTCCAGCCCGAACAGTTCGGTCAAGCGGTCGGTGCTCATCGGCATGTTGGGCGATCCTCCGGAGTCGGGCTCGGTTGAGCCGCCATCATGGCAGACCGCGCCGCCGAAGCGAACTTCCGTCAGGAATCCACCGCAGAGGTAGAAATCTGACAGTTGTTCGGGCCAGCGATGCCGGGAGGCTTCCCGCCAAGCGACCGAACGCTGTGAGTTCCCGCCACTAGGGTCGGCGTGTATGGGAGGAACCGATCGGGGCAAGGGTCCGACCCGGCGGCTCTCTCGGGTCGTAACACTCGCCGGCGTGGCCGTAGCCACCGTGATCGCTGCCGCGGGGTGCGGCGGTACGGAGACTGCTGCGCCTGAGGCGGCTAACGAGTCAGCCCCAGCGTCGGGGGCGACGGGCGAGGCGTCCACTACCAGCGCCGCGGCCACAACCTCCAGCGCGCCGGCGACGACCGCGGCCCCTGCGACGACCTCGCCGTCCACGACCACATCCACGACTTCAACCACCACGACTGCGGCTCCGACGACGATCGCCGCGGCCACCACTACGGCGCCAACCACAACGGTGCCACCGACTACTACCGAGGCGCCGCCGACCACGACCACCATCGCCGTGCCCCGACCGGAGGCTTCCACGGTGGAGGGTCTGGTTGCGCTTGACCGGCCCTTGGTGATCGCTCACGCGGGCGGCGACCAGGACTACCCGCACTCCACGCTCTACGCCTACACCCAGTCGGCGCTGGCCGGCGCCGACATCCTCGAACTGGACGTGATGCTCACCGCTGACGGGGTGCTCATCGTGCAGCACGACGACACCGTCGACCGCACCACCGAGGTCTCGGGCCCGGTGGCCGAGCTGACGCTGGCCGAGATACAGGCCCTCGACAACGCCCACTGGTTCGTGGCCGGGCTGTGGGGCGACCAGACCCTTCCGGCCGCCGAGTACGTGTTCCGGGGCGTGCGCACCGGAGCGGTCGAGCCGCCGCCCGGCTTCACCGCCGACGACTTCCGGGTGGCGACCTTCAGGGAGGTGGCCGAGCGCTTCCCCCACCACACCCTCGACGTCGAGATCAAGCTCCAGCGCAACGCCGAGGGCGAGGAGGACCCCGCGACCGGCATAGCCGCGGCCGAGGTGCTGGCAGCCGAGATCGCAGAGCTGGGACGGGAGGAGTCGGTGATCGTGGCCTGCTTCAACGACGACGTCTTGGCGGCGTTCAGCGAGTTTGCCCCATCGGTGGCGACCACCCCCGGCGAGGCGACCCTGGTCGGCTGGTTCCTGGAGGGCCAGGCCCTGGACCCGCATCAGGCTGTGATCCAGCTGCCTTTCACCTACGCCGGCATCGACGTCGTGACAGCCGACACCGTGGCCCGGGTCCACAGCGAGGGCCTCGAGGTGTGGGTGTGGCTCAGCGGCACCGACGTGGTCGAGACCCGCGAGTTCTACGCCGACCTGTTCGCGCTCGGCGTGGACGGCGTGATCGCGGGCCGCCCCGCGGAGGCAGCCGCCGCCCTAGCCGAGATCGCGGGCTAGCCGCGTCGGATCGATCTTCCGGGGATGGTGGGCAATAGTGCCCCCGAACCGCCGGAAGTTCGCCGGCGGATCCGGCACGGCGGCTAGCGTCGGCGGGCTATCTCGAAGCAGGCCACTGCGGCCGCGGCCGCCACGTTGAGCGACCCCAACGTCCCGCGCAGCGGGATAGAGGCCAGCACATCGCAGCGTTGGGCGACGAGCCGAGACAGGCCCCTGCCCTCGGAGCCCAGGACCAGCGCGACCCTCTCGCCCGACAGCTCGAGTTCGTGAAGGGGCCGGGGGCCGGCCGCGTCGAGCCCGACGGTCCAGACGTGGTGGCTGCTTAATGTGCGCAGCGCCGACGGCATTCCGGGCACGACCGCGAACCTGAGGTGTTCGATCGCCCCGGCCGCAGCCTTGGCCACCGTCGGCGTGATCCGGGCGGATCGATGTCGGGGCAGCACCACTCCGGTCACCCCGGCGCACTCCGCGGTGCGCAGGACGGCGCCGAAGTTGCCCGGATCGGTGATGCCGTCAAGGGCCAGCAGGAACGGGACGCCCGCCCGGTCCCCCACCAGGTCGGCAAGGTCGGCTTCGGGCAGAGGGTCGGCCAGCGCGACCACTCCCTGCGGGGATTCGGTGCGCGCCGTCGCGTCGAGCTCCGAGCGGCTCACCTCCCGGACGCTGGCCCGCTGCTCGCGGGCCAGTTCGACGATGTGCTCGACAATCGGAGCCGGGTCCAGGCCCCGGGCCAGCATCACCGATCGGGTCCGGCGGCGGCCGGCCAGGAGCAGTTCCCGAACGGCTTGGCGCCCCTCGACTTGGTTGCCGCCCAGGCCGCCGCGGTCTCGCTGCTGGGATTTCGGACCACGGGGGCCGCCACCGGGCCTGCCGGGATGCGAGCGCTGCTTCGGCCCCGGGCGCGGCCGGCGCGACCGGTTAGGACGGCTCACCGGAACCGGCCCGATCCTGGCGATCGGACGGCCTAGCCACCAGAGCGACCGCCCATGCGGCCACGCCCTCGCCGCGTCCAAGGGCTCCGACGCCCTCGCTGCGACGGGCGGTGACGTTTATGGGTGCGCCGGCGGCGGCACTGAGGCGGTCCTGCATGGCGTCGCGGTGGGGAGCGATCCGGGGAGTGTCGATCACGACGGTGCACGACACGTTGACCGGATCCCATCCGGCGTCGCGCACCGCATCGGCAGCCAGCCGCAGTAGTTCGATGCTGTCGGCACCGGCCCAGGCCGGGTCGGTGTCGCTGAAGAGTTGCCCGATGTCTGCGAGACCGGCGGCCGCCAGCAGCGCCTCGATGCAGGCGTGGGCGACTGCATCGGCGTCAGAATGTCCCTCGAGGCCCCGCTCGCCCTCGAACCGCACGCCGCCGAGAACCAGCGACCGGTCCGGATCGTCGCTGTAGCGGTGGATGTCGAAGCCTTGGCCCACGCGCATGCCATGCTCAGCCACGGTCACCTCCTCCAGTGTTGAGTCCATCGCCAATGCCCAGCAGCGCCTCGGCGACGGCGAGGTCGTGGGGCTCGGTGATCTTGAGGTTGCGGCCGTCGCCGGCCACCAGCGCCACCGTCCCGCCGGCCGCCTCCACCAGCGTGGCATCGTCGGTGGCGTCGGCACCTGCAGCGTGGGCGGCTCGCAGGATGCCGGCCCGGAATGCCTGCGGCGTCTGCACCGCCACAAGCTCTCGACGATCAACCGTGCCGCCGTCGCGGCGCCGGATCGTGTCGGTCAGGTCGATCACGGGAACGGCCGCGTCGGCGCCGTCGCGCACGGCCTGAATCACCCGCATGAACACCGCGTTGCCAGCCAGCGGCCGAGCGCCGTCGTGAACGAGCACGATTTCGGCGTCACCGGGCACGACGCTCAGACCGCGACGCACCGAGTCGGAGCGCAGCACCCCGCCGACGGTCACGACGACCCTGCCACCACCGCCAGCAGCAGCGACCGCCGGCGACCAGGCGTCCTCGCCGACGGTCCGCTCCTCGGCCAGCACCACCACCACTCCCTGGCAGCAGCGGGCGGCCCCCTGCACAGCCCAGTCGATCACGCACCGATCACCGAGCGGCTGGAACTGCTTGGCGCCCCCGAAGCGGTGGCCCTCCCCGGCCGCCACCACGATGGCCCACACCGGTCCCTCAGGGGCATCGTAGGACTCGCGATTGGTTGTGCTCACCGCTACTAGTGTGGGCCGCTGCCATGGCCGACACCACCCCCGCAACCCTCGAGGCCGCCATCGCGGCCTCTCCCGCCTCGCTGCGGGTGGCCCTGCGGGAGACGATTCTGTTCGCGGAACTCGACGATGAACAGCTCGAGCACATCGCGATCGCCGGCTCGGTCATGTCGCTGCGGCGGGGTGTGGTCCTGTTCGAGGAGGGAGACGAGCCCGGCGAGTTCTACCTGGTGCTGTCGGGACGGGTCGCCATCGCCCAGGAGTCCACCGACGGGCGGGAGTCGCTGCTGGCGGTGCTCGGTCCGGGCGAGTTGTTCGGCGAGATGGCGTTCCTGGACGGCTACAACCGCTCGGCGCAGGCTCGGGCTCTGGAGGAGTCGAGCGTCCTGATGGTCCCCTACGAGGAGTTGCGGCGCCTGTACGAGGACACGCCCGCGGCGCTTTGGAGCGCGGTCCAGCTCCTGGCCAGAAGGCTGCGGGCCATGGACCGGGCCCTGTCGGACACGGTGTTCCTCGATGTGATGGGCCGCACCGCCAAGCGCCTGCTCGACATGGCCGGTGACCGTGACGAGTTCGAGATGCCCCTCACCCAGGAGGAGCTCGCTTCGATGGTGGGCGCCAGCCGGGAAAGGGTCAACAAGGCCATCCATGCATTCGAGAAGCTGGGATGGGTGACCCACGACCAGCGCCGCTACAAGATCACCAACCGCAGGAACCTCGAGATCCGAGCCCGCTGACTTGATGCTGGTCAGCTCAGGGTCAACAGTTGGTCGACGGCGGCTTCGGGGGTGATCTCTCCCTGCTCCACAGCCTTCTCGAGATCGGCCCGGCGGCCGGCAAGGCCGGGGCGTGACTCGAACTGCTCCAGCAGGCCGCGCTCGAGCAGTACTTGCATCCAGGCAAGGCGGCCCCTGGCCCGCCGGCGGGCCAGGCCGCCTGTGGCCTCCAGCCGGCGGCGGTGCTCGACGATGCACTCCCACAGTTCGTCCACTCCCGCTCCGGTCGTCGCCGATACCGTCATCACCGGGACCGGAGTGTCCTCGCTCGTCGGGGCCAGCAGGGGCAGGGCCCGGCGGAGCTCGGCTGCGGCCAGCCGGGCCGACTTCTCGTTGCCGCCGTCGGCCTTGTTGACCGCGAGCACGTCGGCCACCTCCAGCAGCCCCCGCTTGACCGCCTGCAGCTCGTCTCCCGCGCCGGCCAGCGTCAACACGCAGAGGCAATCGACCGACGCGTGCACGGCCGCCTCCGACTGACCGACACCCACCGTCTCGACCAGTACCACGTCGTAGCCGGCCGCCTCCAGAACCGTGATCGCGTTGGGGGTCGTGCTGGTGACACCGCCGAGCGTTCCCGCCGACGGCGACGGCCGGATGAAGGCGTTCTCGTCGGTGGCCAGGCGAGCCATCCGGGTCTTGTCGCCCAGGATCGATCCACCGGTGATCGTGCTCGACGGGTCGACCGCCAGCACCCCGACCCGGCGACCGGCGCCGGTGAGCCGTGTGCCGAGCGCGTCGATCAGCGTCGACTTGCCCGAACCGGGCACGCCGCTAATCCCCACCCGGTGGGCTCCCCCGGCGTGGGGCAGCAGCGCCGACAGCACCTCCTGAGCCAGGCGGCGGTCGTCCGGGCGGGTCGACTCCACCAGGGTGATGGCGCGCCCCAGTGCGGTGCGGTCGCCCGCCAGCGCGCCGGCGACCAGCTCGTCCACGTCTAGCCGTCCATCCCTACAGGAGCTCCAGCAGCTCGGTGGCAGCCTCGGCTATCACGGTGCCGGGCTGGTACACCGCGGCCGCGCCCGCCGCCAGCAGCTCGTCGACGTCGGCGTCGGGGACCACACCGCCGACGACGATGGCGATGTCGCCGCGTCCGAGCCGCTCCAGCTCGTCGCGCAGTTCCGGCACCAGGGTCAGGTGCCCCGCCGCCAGCGAGGACACCCCGACCACATGCACGTCGGCCTCGACGGCCTGGCGCGCCACCTCGGCCGGGGTGGCGAACAGCGGCCCCACGTCCACGTCGAAGCCGAGGTCGGCGAAGGCGGTGGCGATCACCTTCTGGCCCCGGTCGTGGCCGTCCTGGCCAACCTTGGCCACCAGGATGCGAGGCCGCCGCCCGCGCCGGGCCGCGAACTCGTCCACCCGGCCCCGGACATCATCGATCCCGCCGGCCCCGGCGCCGCCGCCCGAACCCGGCACGCCGGCCTCGTTGCGGTACACGCCCTCCACCGCTCTTATCTCTGCCACATGACGACCGTAGACGGTTTCGAGCGCATCGCTGATCTCCCCGACCGTCGCATGGGCCCGGGCGGCGTCGATCGACAACCCCAGCAGGTTGCCGTCGCCGGTGCGAGCGGCCGCAGTCAGGGCGTCGAGAGCAGCCCGGAGGGGCTCGGGGTCCCGCTCCGCGCGCAGTTGTTCGAGGCGGCCGATCTGGCGGCGGCGGACCTCGGCGTTGTCGATCCGGCGGACCTCCACCGGCGCTCCCTCCCCGCCGGAGAGCCGGTAGCGGTTCACGCCGACCACCGCCTGGCGACCCGAATCGATGCGGGCCTGGGTGCGGGCCGCGGCCTCCTCGATGCGGAGCTTGGGCAGGCCGGTGGAGATGGCTGCGGCCATCCCGCCCAGCTCCTCGACCTCGCGGATGTGGGCCCAGGCCCGCTCGGCCAGCAGCCTGGTGAGCCGCTCCACGTGATAGCTGCCGCCCCAGGGGTCCACGGTTCGGGTGACGCCCGACTCGTGCTGGAGGAACAGCTGGGTGTTGCGGGCGATGCGAGCCGAGAAGTCGGTGGGCAGGGCCAGCGCCTCATCGAAGGCGTTGGTGTGCAGCGACTGGGTGTGGCCCTGGGTGGCGGCCATGGCCTCGACGCAGGTGCGGACCACGTTGTTGTAGGGATCTTGGGCGGTGAGGCTCCAGCCGCTTGTCTGGCAATGGGTCCGCAGGCACAGCGAGCGAGGGTCCTGGGGCTCGAACTGGCTCATGAGCCGGGCCCACAGCAGGCGAGCGGCCCGCAGCTTGGCCACTTCCATGAAGAAGTTCATGCCCACGCACCAGAAGAAGCTGAGCCGGGGCGCGAACTCGTCAATGCCGAGCCCGGCGGCCAGGCCGGCACGGGCGTACTCCACGCCGTCGGCGAGGGTGTAGGCCAGCTCGATGTCGAGGGTGGCCCCGGCCTCCTGCATGTGGTAGCCGGACACCGAGATCGAGTTGAACCTCCGCATCCGCTCGGCGGTGAAGGCGATGATGTCGGCCACGATCCTCATCGACGGTGCCGGCGGGTAGATGAACGTGTTGCGGACCATGAACTCCTTGAGGATGTCGTTCTGGATGGTCCCGGCAAGCTGCTCCGGCTGCACGCCCTGCTCCTCCGCGGCCACCACGTAGAGCGCCAGCACCGGCAGCACCGCGCCGTTCATGGTCATCGACACGGTCATCTGGTCGAGGGGGATCCCGTCGAACAGGACCCGCATGTCGAGGATGGAGTCGATGGCCACCCCGGCCATGCCCACATCGCCGGCCACCCTGGGATTGTCGGAGTCGTAGCCACGGTGGGTGGGCAGGTCGAAAGCCACCGACAGGCCCCGCTGACCGGCAGCCAGGTTGCGCCGGTAGAAGGCGTTTGACTCCTCGGCGGTGGAGAAGCCCGCGTACTGGCGGATGGTCCAGGGCCGGGTGACGTACATGGTGGGATACGGCCCCCGCACGAACGGGGGCAGGCCCGGGTAGCTGTCCACGAAGTCGGCGCCCTCAAGGTCCTCCGGACCGGCCAGCGCCGGCACCGGGATGCCCTCGGGGGTTACGAAGGTCGGGACGCCGGGTTCCGCGGCCGGGGGGACAGCCGCGTCGTCGCCGTCGCGAAGCTCGACCCGCGAGAAGTCTGGGATGGTGGTCACGGCTCGACCGACTCTAGAGAAGATCGTTCAGGTCGATGACCATGAGCACGGTCAGCAGAACGATTATCCCGCTGTTCAGCGCGGTGATCAGCCACCGCCAGCGGTGACCGGTCCGCTGGAAGCGGCGGATGCTCAGAAGGTTGAACACGATGGCCACCGCGCCGATGGCCAGTCCCAGCCCCGAGCCCACTCCTGAGGCGATGCCGGCTGCGGGCAGCAGCCACGGGAACAGCACGTAGGCCAGGAAGCAGCGAACCCCCGACACGACCACCGACAGGCTGAAGACCCGCTCGGTCGGGGCGGCGTCGGGCCGGTCGGGACGGGAGGTGGCGGGATCCGCGGCCGCGGTCACCGCCATAGCGTGCCACGCGCCAGGGCGCGAGCCACCACGTCCCCTCCGGGTCGGCAGCCGCAGACGGCTACCCGCTCGGCCTCTCAGCCGATCTCGTGCAGGAGGGCGTCCTCGAAGGTCCAGTCGAAGCGGGTGGCGTCGGCCTCGGCGCGGCCCGAGCGCTGGTACCAGTCGAAGGTGTGCTCGAACATCGAGGTCAGGTCGTGGCTCGGCTCCCAGCCGATGTCGGAGCGCAGCCGGTCGACGCTGAACACGATGCTGCGGTTCCACCACCAGATGTTCGGCGCCAGATGCTGCACGAGTTGGGCCACCTGGAGCCTGCGCCGGAGCATGTCGGCCCGCGGATTGCGAGCCACCCGCTCGGACCCGGCCGACGACCGGATGTCCATTCCCAGGCTCATAGCACCGGACCCGACGCGCAGCTCGCCGGTCCAGAGCCGCTCCATCGTCCCGGCCGGGATCGGCACCCGATGCGCGGGGCGGCCGACCACCCGCTCGGCCAGGTCGACGTAGCCGTTGCGGGTGACCGACTGGCGGCCAGTGAGGTTGTAGCGGCGACCGAACGTGACCGGTTTGCCCATCATCTGCTCCAGCGCCCGGGCCTGGTCGTCGACGTGGCCCAACTGCAGCAGAGTGGTCCCGTCACCGGGAACGAGGACGGGCCGGTCCGACAGCACGCGAGCGAACATCCGCTGCTCGCGGTCGTGCAGGGTGTTGTGCGGGCCGAACACCATCGAGAAGACCACCGTGGTCGCCGGGAAGCCCCGCTCGGCGTGGGCGGCTCGCAGGAGGTCCTCGCAGAGCAGCTTGTGGAGGCCGTACTCGTTCTGGTCGGGGCCTCGCTCGTCTCCATCGTCCTCGGCGACCGGCAGCACGTTGGAGGCGGCATAGATGACCGTGGAGCTGGCGAACACGTAATGGCCGGTGCGGCCGTCGAGCAGCTCCAGCATCATCTCGACGTCGGGCGGATGGTAGGCGGTGAGGTCGTGTACGCAGTCCCAGTCGGTGCCGCCCAGAGCGTCGCGCAGCGACTGGTGGTCGGTGCGGTCCGCGGTCAGGCGACGGACCCCGGCCGGCAGCACTGCGGGGGTCCGGCCCCGGTTGCAAACGGTGACTTCATGACCGGCCCTCACCAGTTCGTTCACCAGAGCCCGGCCATTGAACTGGGTGCCGCCCATCACCAGGACCCTCATCGCGCGACCAACCCCAGGAGTAGTCCGTCAGTAGGTGGCCCGGCCGCCGGTGATGTCGAAGCATGCTCCGGTGCTGAACGAGCATTCCTCCGAGCACAGCCAGCTCACCAGCGCAGCCACCTCCTCCGGTTGGCACATCCGGCCCATCGGGACCCTCGACACCATGAAGTCGAGCATCTCCTGAGTGGCGGGACCCAGCAGCGGTGTGTCCGTGATCGTCGGCGCCACCGCGTTGACCAGCACACCGGTGGTGGCCAGCTCCTTGGCCACCGACTTGGTGAGTGCGATCACCGCTCCCTTGCTGGCCGAGTAGGCCGACTGATGGGCGTTGCCCTCCTTGCCGGCGATGCTGGCGATGTTGACCACCCGACCCCAGCCCCGCCGGACCATCGCTGGCAGCGTGGCCCTCATCACGTTGACCACGCCCGAGACGTTGACGGCCATGGCCCGGTCCCAGTCGGTGGGCGACAACTCCGTCAGCGGCCCGATCGGCCCGGCGATGGCCGCGCACTGCACCACGATGTCGATCCCGTCGACGCCGTCGATGGCGTTCACCGCGTCGGCGTCGGCCACGTCGATCTCAACGATGGCCTCCAGGTCGCGGGCCCGCTCCGCCATGCGGCCGGCCCGCAGGTCGACGCCCACCACCCGGTGCCCGTCGGCCAGGAACCGGTCGACGCAGGCCGCGCCGATCCCCGACCCGGCGCCGGTCACCAGCGCAGCGCGGCCGGCCGTCATCGTTCACCCGAGCAGAACACTCCTTCAGATCGTAGAGGTGGCCCGGCTGCTGCCGTCGCGGGCAACGCCCGTTAGCGCGACGGCAGCTTGGCTGCTTCACTGACGGACCGACTGCCGCCGCTACTGGAGGAAGAGACATGGCGCGTACCATCACCAAACCGGGCTTCGATCTGGGCATCGTGACCACCAACGGCGACGCGATGCTCGAGTTCTACCGGGACGTCGTGGGCCTCGAGTTCGAGGCCACGCTGGCGCTGGAGGCGGTCGGCATCGCCCGGATGGACCGCCTGCGCTGCAACGACAGCGTGCTGAAGCTGGTGACGCCGGTGGCCGACGTGTCTGAGGGCACCGGCGGTGGCATCGAGGGATGCACCGGCCTGCGCTACTTCACCATGTCGGTGGACGACGTCACGGCCGCCGCGGCCGATTGCGAAGCGGCCGGCGCACCCGTGGTCTGGTCGCCAATGGAGGTCCGTCCCGGCGTGATGATCGCCATGGTGGAGGACCCTGACGGCAACTGGGTCGAGTTCATCCAGATGTCGTGATCCGGCCGCGCGGAACGCGTCCGGTTGTTCCGGCGCCGCACTACGCTGCGCCGCGTGACCGCCAGGAAGCGGCCGGCCTGGAACTACACCCCCGAGCTGCCGCTGCGGTCGGCTCCGTTCCTGCACTGGCCGCTGCAGCCCGCCGCCGTCGCCCGCCACCTGGTCAAGACATGGAGACCCCTCACCTCGCGGGTGCTCATGCTGGGGATCGCGTTCGCCATCTGGGCGTGGGCTAGGCCGTCGCTGGCCGAGGCTGAATCGCTGCGGCTGGGCTGGATAGCAGAAATCTGGGCCCGCAACATCGTCCTGCTGGCGGTGGTGGCCGGCGGGCTCCACCTGTTCCTGCAACGCCACCGCGTCCAGGGTGACGGCCTGCGCTACGACGGCCGGCCGCTGACGAAGAACAAGGGCCTGTTCCTGTTCAACGACCAGGTGAAGGACAACATGTTCCTGAGCCTCGTGCCGGCCATGCTGGTGGCCACCGCCTGGGAGACCCTCGGCTGGTGGGCCTACGCCAACGGCGTCGCGCCGCACTGGTCCTTCAGCGACAACCCGGTGTGGTTCGTGGTGCTGCTGGGCCTGATCCCCATCTGGTCGGTCCTCTACTTCGGGGCGGGCCACTGGCTGCTGCACCGGCGCCCGGTGTACACCCACGTCCACTCCTGGCATCACCGCAACATGAACATCGGCCCCTGGTCGGGCCTGTCGATGCACCCGCTGGAGCACGTGATCCTCTACAGCGACATCCTGCTGCTGCTGGTCGTCCCGTCCAGCCCGGTACACATGCTGTTCGCGATGATGCATCACACCGTGGGGGCGCCCATGAGCCACACCGGCTACGACGCCGTGCGGCTCCCGGCGCGCCAGCGCTTCGAGCTGGGTGACTTCCACCACCAGCTCCACCACCGCTTCATCGAGTGCAACTACGGCGGTCTCGAATCGCCCCTCGACGAGCTGATAGGCGCCTTCCACGACGGCACGCCCGAGGGCGACCGGATAGTGACCGAGCGCCTTCACCGCCTGTCGGAAGCCCGGCAGTCCACCCCCTGACCCCCCCCCAACGAGAGGAC
>VXTM01000051.1 GCA_009837445.1 Acidimicrobiaceae bacterium | reverse complement strand
CCTACGAGGACAAGACCGGCCGCAGCGGCCGCCAGATCCAGCCGGTGTGCCCCGCCCCCATCTCCGAGGAGCTCACCGCGGAGGCCAAGGAGATCGCGGTGCGCACGTTCTCGGCGCTGGGCCTCTACGACTGCGCCCGTGTCGACATGCGCATGGACGCCGACGACAACCTCTACGTGCTGGAGGCCAACAGCCTCCCCAGCCTCGGCGAGCACGGCTCCTACCTGGTGGGGGCAGCCCATGTGGGCTTGGACTTCGCCGCGTTCGTGAACCGCCTGGTGGAGGTGGCCAGCGCCCGCTACTTCGGCACCCCGCAGCCGCCGGCGGTCGACGCCCGGGCGGCGGACCCGTCGGAGCGGGCCTTCCAGTTCGTCACCCAGCGTCGCGACGCCATGGAGCGCTCGCTGCGGCGATGGGTGGAGGTCTCCAGCCGCACCGACGACCCGGTCGGGCTGGGGCGGGCCGCGGAGCGGGCCGGCCGCATCCTCACAGATGTCGGGATGCGGCCCGTGCCGGAGTTGACCGACGACCCCGAGGCGCACACCTTCGAGACGGTTCGGGGCTTCGACGACGGCGTGCTGCTGGTGGCCCACCTGGACGTCCCGGTGATGCCGGGCGGCGTGCAGCAGGGCTTCCGCCGCGACCCGGAATGGCTCTACGGCGAGGGTGTGGGCCGGTCGCGGGCCTCGCTGGTGATGCTGGAGTACGCCCTGCGGGCGCTGCGCAGCACCCGCAGTCTCAGGCGCGTGCCGCTGGGTGTGTTGCTGTACTGCGACGAGGGCCGCGACGCGGCCCACAGCCGCAGGCTGATCGAGCAGGCCGCGGCCCGGGCCGAGCACGTGCTGGTGTGCCGGCCCGGGACGGTCGGCCACGGCATCGTCACCGAGCGGCGGGGCAGCCGGCGCTACGACCTGACCATCGACGGCGAGCGGCTCAGCCCCGGCCAGGTCGGGCGGCGCCGGCCGGTGGTGCGCTGGGCCTGCGAGAAGGTCGAGGCCATCGGCCAGCTGAGCTCGCCCCGCCGGCGCCTGTCGATCGGCGTCGTTGACATGCGCACCGATCGCCACGCCATGTTCATGCCCCACCGGGTCGAGATCTCGCTGATGATGTCGTACCTGAACCCGACCCATGCCGACGAGACCGAGGCCGCCATGCGCAAGGTGCTCGGCCGGGGCGGACCGAAGTGGAGCCTCCACCGGCTGACCGACCGGCCGCCGATGACGACCCGGCCCGGCAACCAGCCGCTGGTGGATGCCTTGGAGGCCGCCGCGGCCAAATGGGAGATCGAGGTGGAGAGGGAGTCGTCGGCGTGGCCCTCGGTGGCCGGCCTCGTTCCCGAAGGCACCGCCGCGGTGTGCGGTGTCAGTCCGGCCATGGTCCACGGCGGCACGCCCGAGGAGGCGGTTCAGCGGATAAGCCTGGTGCAGCGCACCCTGGTGCTGACCGAGTACCTGATTAGCCGGATCGGACGCTGACCCGATGACCCAACCCACCACACAGGTGCCGGCCGCGCCTATGCAGGAGCGGGAGCCCCCCAAGCCGCGACCCAGACGGCGGCGGGTCACCGAGATAGACACCGACCTGCTGGAGTTGACCGACACCCGCATCCACGAGCCCCAGCGGGTCGCCGCCTCTGCGCACGGCATGGTGAGCACGGCCCACTACTCGGCCACCGCCGCCGGCGTGAAGATGCTGGAGCGGGGAGGCAACGCGGTCGACGCCGCCGTCGCGGCCGCCCTGGCCCTCGGCGTGTGCGAGCCGGCCGCGTCGGGGCTCGGCGGCCAGACCATGATGCTCATCCATCAGCGGGCCTCCGGGGCCACCGTCGCCATCGACGGCTCGTCGCGGGCCCCTAACCGGGCCCTCATCGAGAACTTCGCCGACCTCCGGGCCGAGCGCCGGCGCGGCCATCTGGCCACCACCGTCCCCAGCTCGCCCGCCACCTACGCGTACGTGCTGGAACGCTACGGGAGCCTCGACTGGGCGACGGTCCTGGAGCCGGCCATTGAGCTGGCCGCCGACGGCTACGAGATCAGCGTGCTGCAGTACCGGCTCACCCGGCGCGAGCGCCGGCACCTGCAAGCCCATCCGGCCGGGCAGCTGTTCCTGCAGGACGGCCGGCGGGCCCGGCGGGCCGGCACGAGGTTCGTCCAGCCGGTGCTGGCCGCCACCCTTGCTCGCCTGGCCGAGCAGGGCTACGAGGACTTCTACTCGGGTGAGACCGCCCGCCTCATCCATGAGGACATGGAGGCCAACGGCGGGATCCTGCGCGACGACGACCTGGCCCAGATCCCGGTGCCCATCGAGCGCGAGCCCCTGCCGGGGCGATCCGGCCGCGACCAGCTGTTCACGATGCCGCTGCCGGGCGCGGGCCGCACGCTGGTGGAGCTGCTCAACATCCACCGGAGCCTCCCCCGGGAGCTGCGCGACATCGACACGCCCGGCGGCGCGGTGTGCCTGGCCAAAGCCATCCAGCAGGCCCTGATAGATCGCAACGACCGCCCGGTCGACCCCAACCTGTTCCCCCAGGTATCGGACAAGCAGATGCTGGACCGCCGCTACGCGCGGGAGGTGGCCCGCCGCATCGCTCCGGTCCGGACCGCGGGCGAGACGACGCACCTTTCGGTGATGGACGCCGACGGCAACGCGGTGGCGCTCACCCAGTCGATCGAGAACGTCTACGGATCGTGCGCGGCGTCGCCGCAGTTGGGCTTCCTCTACAACAACTACATGAGCGCCTTCAACTACGACGACCCCTCGCATCCCTACTACCTGCGCCCCAACGCGGTGCCCTGGGCCAGCGTGGCCCCCACGATCGTCTTCAAGCACGAACGGCCGTGGCTGGCGATCGGCTCGCCGGGGAGCGAGCGCATCCCTCCGACGATCCTGCAGGTGCTGCTGCGGCTGCGGGAGTCCTCGCCGCTGGCTGCGGTGGACGCCCCCCGCATCCACTGCTCCCTCCAGGGTGTCGTGTCCGTCGAGGCTTCCCGCATCCCGACCGATGTGCTGGAGGCTCTGGAGGGTGCCGGCTTCGAGTTGAACCGCCGCGAGCCCCACTCCTTCTACATGGGCTGCGTGCAGATGGTCATGGCCGACGGCGGGCGTTTCGTCGGGGTGGCCGATCCCCGCAGGGACGGCGCGGCCGCCGGACCCGCTGCGTTGCCGGCACCGCCGACTGCGGAGTGATGCTGCCGCTGCTGGTGTCGGTTCCCCACGCCGGTCTGCGGGTACCGGCCGAGGTCGAGGCGCTGTGCGCGCTCACACCGGCGGAGATCGCCGAGGACGGCGACGGCGGCGCGGCCGAGATCTACGCCATCGAGGATCAGGTCGGGGCCTTCGTGACCACCGACGTGGCCCGGGCCGTGGTGGACATGAACCGGGCCAGCGACGACATCCGGCCCGACGGCGTGGTCAAGACCCACACCTGCTGGAACGTCCCGGTCTGGCACCGTCCCCTCTCCCAGGCCGAAACGGGTGGCCTGCTCGACGCCTACCACCGCCCCTACCACCAGCGCCTGACGGAACTGGGACGCTCAGGCGACTGGGTGCTGGGCGTCGACTGCCACACCATGGCCGCGAAGGGTCCGCCGGTCGGGCCCGATCCGGGCACCGAAAGGCCCTGGGTGTGCCTCAGCAACGGCGACGGGACCTGCCCGCCGGAGTGGATCGAGTCCCTGCAGCAGTGCTTCCAGCGCCACCTCGACGGCCCCGTCAAGGTCAACGACCCCTTCAGGGGCGGCTACATCACCCGCTTCCACGCGGCTGAGATGCCCTGGATCCAGATCGAACTCTCCCGGGCCCCGTACCTGCCGGACGACGGCAAGCGCCAAGTCGTGCTGGCCGCCCTCCGGGACTGGGCACAACGCCACACCTAGACCGCAGTCCGGTAACTGGGCGGCCTCGTGACATAATCGACCGGAGCGGGTTGCGGGACGCGCTCGCCGCTCGGGGCAGGAGATAGCCGGTGGAGTATCTCGAGGTTCTCATGGCGGGGCTGACCGCCATCATCCTGTTCGTCTTCGGGCTGGAGCACTTCTCGGCCGAGATCGAGCGCATCACCGGCGACAGGTTCAGAGGTTTCATCGCCAGAGCGACGAGGATCCCCGCCATCGGGGTGCTGATCGGGGCGCTCGTCACCGCCGTCATCCAGTCCAGTTCCGCCACGTCGGTAATCGCGGTGGGCCTCGTGAACGGTGGAGTGCTGTCGTTCCAGAACAGCGTCGGGGTCATATTCGGCGCCAATGTCGGCACGACCATCACTGCGCAGCTCGTCGCATTCAAGCTCACCGCCTTCGCGCCGGTGATCATCATCCTGGGGTTCGCCCTGTCGTTCGTGCGATCCAGGATCTCTATCTTCGGCAAGTCCATCTTCTACTTCGGGTTCGTCTTCTTCAGCCTGAACCTCATCTCGGCGACGCTGGGCCCACTCAAGGACGAGCCTGTGCTCCGCGACTACCTCGTCCAGCCCCAGAACGTCCTGCTGGCCGTGCTGGCCGGCTGCCTGTTCACAGCCATCGTGCAATCGAGTTCGGTCACGACCGGACTGGCGATCATTTTCACGCAGCAGGGTCTGCTAAGTCTCGACAATGCGCTCCCGCTTGTGATCGGAGCCAACATCGGCACGACGGTGACCGCCTTGATCGCCATGGTGAACATGGACTTCAACGCCAAGAAGACGGCTATGAGCCACCTGCTGTTCAATGTGGGCGGCGTGGTGATCGCGCTGCCCTTCCTTGTCGTGTTCGGCGACATGTTGAACGACTTCGATATCGATCCGGCGGTGATGCTGGCGAACGCCCATCTCGCCTTCAACCTGGTCACCACCCTCATCTTCCTGGCCTTCATCAAGCCCTTCACCCGAATGGTGGATCGCATCTTCGGCAAGGAGAAGGTCGAATTCGAACGACTGGCGATCCCGACCTTCGACGACCAGACGGCCTACAAGAGGGTCAGGGCGGACCTGCGGCGCAATCGCAACGAGCTCCTCGCCTTCCTGCGGGAGACCTACAGCATGGTCACGCTCAGCATCGAGTCCGGCTACCGGAGCATCTACGAAACCGCAACCAAGCGTGTCGAGCACGTCGCCTTCCTCGAGAAGGAGTACGTCGCGTACTTCTCCAAGGCGGTGACGACGGTTGTCGACGAGAAGGAGTCCCGGTCCCTGCTGGAACTGAACACGCAGTTCGACTACCTGTTCCAGGTGTACGACTCCATAGACGACATCTTCAACACCAAGAGAGTCCTCACAACGAACTACGTCGAGCTGAAGGGGGACATCCTGCTGATGGTCAGGGAGGTCTCCAACGAGACGCTGGCCCTGTTCGACGACATCTCGAAATCGCTGTTGAAGGGCCGCCGCCCCGACGTGTCCGAGCACGGCCGCGAACTCCGAGCCCTGCTGGACTCCATCGATCGGGACATGCTCAGGCTGCTGGCACAGTCCGACCGGCCGGACGCCGGCGCGATGTCCAACTTCGTCAGCTACTCCAGGAGACTCCAGGACAAGCTGATGAACCTGGCGGCGCTAATCGATGCCGAGATGGCGTCGTCGAAATCGTCGAAGCGCCACTAGCCGAGGGCGAAGCCTTCGCCGTCAGGCGGCGTCCGCGCCACGATCTCCTCTGAGAGCCCGAACGTCTCGATCAGTTCTCTATCACGAGTTTCGTTGTCGAGTTCGGCCACCTCGACCTCGCCGCCCGCGCCGATCGAGATCAGCGCTCCGCGGCCGATGGTCCGGACCCCGCCGGGGACGCTCTTTCGGATGTACAGCGCGTCGTTGAACAGGCTGCTGCCTCGACTCACGTCTGAGCGGTGCGCCCAGAACTCCATCGAGCGGCTTTCGCCGACGCCGGGGCCGTCAAGCTTCATGATGATCTCATCACGGCCATGGCCCGGCAGCCAGTGAACCTGCCAGGTGTCGCCGACCCATTCGGTCTGCGTCTCGTTGAGCGGGAAGTCTGTCGACGAATCCTCACCCTCCACGAGCGAGATCGGGACGTGGTTGAGTATGGAACTGTCGACCATCAGCGCCTGACCCTCAATGAACACGACGGTCGAACCGTGGTTGGGCTCCTCGAGGGGGACGGGCACGATCATGTTTCCTGAGACCCGGTGGGCGTCGAAGCCGAGCCCGTGCATCAGGGCCCAGAGTCCGTTGCTACTGGGCCAGCAAGTCCCGCCGGTGCCGTGGGTGACGAGGTTCTGGAGAAACTCCGAGGGTTCGATGCCCGGCAACGGCCCGGAGCGGTTTTCGCCCATGTAGACGCGCTTTTGCACGTTGTCGAACGACACCGACTGGCACCACGCGTTGTAAGTGGTGCTCAGGCCTTCGAGGTCGAGTTCCGGCCGATCCGAGAGGCCGATCTTCTCTAGCACCTTGTCGAGCAGGTCGGGCTCGACGGCGTCGGTCATCGACATCTTGATTCCCCCTTGTTCAGGGACGAAGCCCCGGTGGTCTTGCGCGGTCGGGCCATGTTGACCGCGGCCCCGAATGTTGTCAAACGACCCGTGCGGCGGCCTGTTGGGCGTCTTGACGAGGCCGGATATGCCTTGGCAGACTGGCCCCATGGGCGCAGCCTCAGGGGGAACCGGGGCGCATGGTTGAGCCCCGGTTAGACGGGCTCGTCGGCGACGGAAGGGCTCACCGCTCGCTGTACACCGATCGCGACATCTTCGAACTCGAGCTCGTGCGGGTCTTCGGCGGGACGTGGGTCTACATCGGCCACGACAGCGAGATTCCCCGGCCCGACGACTACGTCACCCGGACCCTAGGGCGGCGACCGATCATCCTCACCCGCAGCCGTGACGGCACCGTCCACGCTCTGTTCAACCGATGTACCCACCGAGGGACGACCCTGTGCCAGGAGCCTCATGGCAACAGCCGGCGCTTCGTGTGCACCTACCATGGGTGGGCGTTCACCAACGACGGGGCCTGCGTCGCGGTTCCGTACCCCGCGGCCTACGGACCGTCGCACGACAAGTCCACCCGCGACCTGAAACGGGTTCCGCGGCTGGAGTCGCATAGGGGCTTCTGGTTCGGAACGCTCAATCCCGACGCTCCATCGTTGGACGAGTTCCTGGGACCGGCCAAGTACTGGCTCGATGTGTTCGTGGACCGGGCACCGGATGGAACGATCACCCTGCACACGCCCTACCGCATGACCTACCGCGGGAACTGGAAGCTGATCTGGGACAACGGCTCAGACGGGTACCACCCGGCCTTCTCGCACCTGTCCATCCTCAAGATGAGCCACATCCGCTACGGCGGTGGCCGGTCGCTGTCGAACTTCGGAGCCGAGGATCCCGACGAGGGCCACATGTACAACCAGACGCTCGGCCACGGCCACACCATGTTGGACCAGCGGCCGGGGATGGGGGAGTCGCTCTGGAGTCGCGCCCGTCCCATGCCGTCGAAGGAGCCGCAGTACGCCGCGTTGGTGGAGCGTTACGGCGAGGCGGAAGCGTCCCGGCTTGTCGAGATGGCGCCGGGGCCCGGGCTGAACCTGACGGTGTTCCCGTCGTTCCATCTCATCGGCAACCAGGTTGTGGTCATCACCCCGCTCGAGGTCGACCTCACTGCGGTGAACTGGTATCCGACCACCCTCGACGGTGCGCCTGAGGTGGTCAACGAGCTGAGGATGCGCATCGCGGAGGACTTCCCGAACTTCGGCGAGGTGGACGACTTCGAGAACTTCGAACGACAGCAGGCCGGCTTGTCGATCCCCGAGATCGAGTGGATCGACACCAGCAGGGGCCTGGAGGTGGATCGATCCTGGACCGATCAACGCGGAATACGGACGACCCCTGTCACCGACGACGCTCCGCTGCGGGCGTACCACGAAGAGTGGAAGAGGCTCATGACCGTCGAGATGAACCTGACCGCGGGATGAGCGAGCTGCTGGCAAGCGATCCGCAGCCCAGTGTGGTGGACGCCGACTTCTACCGGTGGCTGCGTGACGTGCCGGCTGTGTGCGCGGGTCCGCCGGACCCCGATCTCCGGGCCGTGTTCGAGGCGTTCCTCTACCACGAGGCCGACCTGCTGGACCGACGTGAGTTCGGGGCCTGGTATGACCTGTTCACGGACGACGGCCTCTATTGGGTGCCCATCGGCGACGAAGCTGACGACCCGGCCCGAGCTGTGTCGGTCGCCTTCGATGACCACCGCCGGCTCGGCGACCGGATCGCATGGATGAACACCGGCAACGTGTACTCCCACCAACCCCCGTCGGTTACCCAGCGCATGATCTCCAACGTGATGGTCTGGGCCGTCGACGCTCAAACGGCCTTGTCAAGGTCCGCCTTCACTCTGCATGCCTACAGGCGGGGCGTGACCGACATCTTTGCCGGTCGCTATGAGCATGTGCTGCGTATGGACGACGGGCGGCCCACCATGATCCGTATGAAGAAGGCGGTGCTGATCGACCGGTCCAGCCCGTTGCACAACCTCACGATCATCCTCTGACGTCGAACGGCAGCTCAGTCCCCGGGGAACGCCACGAGATGCTCGTAGCAGGTGGGCGTCACTGCTCATGTTTGCCGGTTCCCAGTGGCTAGGCGGGCACTATGTCGATGCGTCGGTTGGTGGCGGCGGCGAGTATGGCGAGATCGCCTGGATCTGAGGTGATGATCTGGTCGCCGTGGTCGGCGATAGCCGCGAGAGCGGCATCGATGGCGTCGGTGAGGCCGCTGCGAGCCAGCAGCACGCCGCTTCGCCGGCCCAGTGCAGCGTCGAGGGGCACGATGTCGACAGCCTGTAGCGCTCCGGCGAGTCGAGCCTGACGGCCTGCCCCGCCCCGCCACACCTGTGCCACTACGCCTCCGTGGGTTCTGGGCGGATCTTGGGCTTGAAGGGCGGCCTTGAGGCGTCGCCACATCGGTCGATCGTCGTGTTCGAGCGCGATGAACGCACCTGAGTCGAGGATGTCGGTCATCCGGCCCGGCGAGCTGCGGCCCGATGCGAAGCGGCCGCGTCCCGGTCCCGCTGGGCTTGCTCGGCGATCTCGTCGTCGGTGATGAAGCCGCGCTCTGCCTCATACTCTGCGACAAGCCTGCTCAGCACGGCGAGCCGCTCGTCGCGGTCGCGTCGTTGGGCCATAGCCTCGCCGATCCACTCGCTCACCGAGCGGGCCCTCCCCTCGCGTACAGCAGAAGTGGCCGCGTCTAGCAGAGGCTCGTCCACGGTGACGGTCACGCGCTGCTTGTGCATATGTTGATCATACTCGAAGATGCACCTATACATATGTCTGGCGGCCTAGAAGCTGATCCGGGGCTCTGTTAGGTTCGCTGATCGGAGACGCCGGACCAAGGTTCGGCGTCACCAGGGGTAGCCCGCCAGGTAAGGAGGAACCCATGAGCGACTACAGCGATTCGGTGGCCGTCCTCAGCGGTGAACTCGCCGCCGTCGAGGCCTGCATCGCCGGGCTGTCCAGCGACGACTGGGCCCGTACCACCAAACTCGACCCATTCGATGAGACCGCGCCGAGGTGGACGGTCAAGGAGCTGGTCGCTCACATCGACATCTCGATCGGGCTCACGGCGGCGCTGATCGACAGCGCCCAGGACGGCCAGACCGGCCGCGACCGGGTCAGCTTCTTCATCGCCAACCGCAACGAGGTCGCCCCGGTGGTCTACGACTACGCGGTCGGCCTGGCCGCCGAGCACACCAACGAGTCGATGGCCCAGAAGGTGTCCGACACCTTCGCAGCGACCGTCGAGGGGGCCAGCAGCAACCCGCCGGGGCTGATCGGATCCGGGTTCTTCGCCCTGATGACGCTGGAGGAGTGGGTCCCCACCAGGACCGTCGAGGCGGTGGCCCACGGCATGGACCTCACCAATGCTCTGGAGCGGGACCCCATCGCCACGCCGGCCGGGACCGCGGTCACCGCGGCCATCCTCGACGAGCTTCTGGCCCGTAGGACGGTGGCCGGCCGGCCCGCAGACCTCGACGACGATCTCGCCTTCATCCGGGCGGCCTCGGGGCGAGGCGAGCACTCCGATCCACGCTTCCCGCTGATCGTCTGAGCCGGGAGCGGCGATGAGCTGCTCAGCGGGGGAGGAGCGCCCGATCACTCCAACGGTCGCAGTCCTCGGTCTCGGGCGCATGGGGCAGGCCGTGGTCGAAAGGCTGGCCGGCGGCTACGACGTTGCGGTGTGGAATCGCTCGCCCGGTCCAATGGCTCAGGCAGCCGAAGCGGGCGCGAGGCCGGCGGGGACCATTGCCGAAGCGGTCAGCGGCTGCCGGGCGGTCCTGACCTCGCTCACCGACGGGGCCGCGGTTCGAGCGGTGGTGCTGGACGCCGGACTGGCCCGATCTATGGCGCCGGGGGCGACGCTCATCGAACTCTCGACGATCGATATGGCCACCTCCGAAGCGGTGGCCGACTCATGCGCGGCCGCGACCGTCGGATACCTGCGGGCACCAGTGAGCGGGAACCCGGACACGGTGCGTCGGGGTAGGGCGGCGCTGCTCGTGTCCGGGCCGGCCGCGGCCGTCGAGGAACACCGTGATCTCCTGCAGACGGTTGCGCCCGTGGTGAACTACCTGGGCGAGGGCGAGCAGAGCCGGGTCGCCAAGCTGTGCGTGAACCTGATGCTCGCCGGGATCACCGAGTTGTTCGCGGAGGTGGTCGTGGTCGGCGAGAGGAGCGGGCTGCAGCGCGAGACCATCGCCGACGCGCTCTCGAAGTCGGTCGTCGGCTCGACCTTCCTGGGGTACAAGGCCGAAGCCGCCATCGCCCGGGACTACCGCGCCACGTTCACGACCCGCGACCTGCGCAAGGACCTTCGACTCCTCTGCGAGCAGGCCCAGGACGTGGACGTGCCGGTCCCGGTCGGAGCCGCGGTGGCCGAACTGGTCGACGACGCCATCGCCAGAGGGATGGGCGACCTCGACTTCCTTAGCCTGTTGCTCAGGCTGCAAGCCGCAGCGGGCGTCGAGCCGGACATCGAGCCACCAGAGAGGAGTTGACGTTGGGGATCCGAACCTTCGGCCCGAACACCGTGGACTGGGAGGAACGGGTCAACATGGACCGGCTCCGCACCCAGCGCCTGGCTCGGCTCAAGGCCGAGCTGGAGAGGTCGGAGCTCGGAGCGGTGCTGTGCTTCGACTTCGCCAACATCCGCTACATGACGTCCACCCACATCGGGACATGGGCGATCGACAAGATGATCCGGTTCGCGCTGCTGGCCCGTGGAGCTGAGCCGATCATCTGGGACTTCGGGTCGGCGGCCAAGCATCACCTGCTGTACAACCCGTGGCTCGACCACGGCCACGCCCATGCGGGCGCGCCGGACGCCTCCTGCCACCAGACCCACGGCTCCCGGGCCGGGCTGTCGACGCTGCGGGGCGCGATCCCGCCCGGCGCCGCCATGGCGGCCGACGTGGCGTCGAAGGTGCGCGAGGTGCTGGCTGAGCACGACCTGCTGGGCGAGCCGCTCGGGGTGGACGTCGTCGAGATGCCGGTGCTGGCGGCCCTGCAGGACGCGGGCATCACCGTCGTGGACGGCCAGCAGCTGTTCCTGGAGGCCCGCCGGCTCAAGACCACCGACGAGATAACCCTGCTGACCCACGCCTGCTCGATGGTGGACGCCGCCTACGAGGAGCTGTACCGGTTCCTGCGGCCCGGTGTGCGCGAGAACGAGTGCGTCGGCCTGGTCAACAAGGTCCTCCTCGACCTGGGCTCGGAGTACGTGGAGGGCGTCAACGCCATCTCGGGCGAGCGCTGCGCCCCCCATCCCCACGTCTACAGCGACCGCATCATCCGCCCCGGCGACCCCGCCTTCTTCGACATCCTCCACAGCTTCAACGGGTACCGGACCTGCTACTACCGGACCTTCCAGGTGGGCAGCGCCTCGCCGGCCCAGCGGGACGCCTACAAGATCTGCCGCGAGTACATCGACCGCGCCATCGCGCTGGTGCGGCCGGGGGCCACCACCGCCGACATCTGCGAGGTGTGGCCCGCCGCGGAGGAGTTCGGCTTCGAGAACGAGATGGCCGCCTTCGCCCTGCAGTACGGCCACGGCGTCGGGCTGTCGATCTGGGAGAGGCCGATCTTCAGCAGGCTCGTCTCCTTCGACCACCCCGAGGTGCTCGAGGAGGGCATGGTGTTCGCATTGGAGACCTACTGGCCCGCGTCCGACGGCTGGTCGGCGGCTCGCATCGAGGAGGAGGTCGTGGTCACCGCCGACGGCTGCGAGGTGATCACCCGCTTCCCGGCCGAGGACCTCCTGGTGTGCGGCACCCGGTACTTCACCTTCGACGGGCCGCTGGCGACCCTGCGGGAGTCGCAGTCGCATCTGAACACCCCGGCCGGCACCGGCACCGAGAGCGAGGCGTGAGCCGGTGCCGGTGAGCGGCGCGCCCTACGGCCAGCATCAGGTCGTCCTGCCCGAACCGTTCGACGAGTCGCTGAAGGACGCACCCATCGATCTCGAGACCCGGCTCGAGATGTTCCGCAAGCAGCACGAGATCCGCCAGCTCGAGAAGCGCATCTACGACCTGTTCCTGCAGGGGCTGGTACGGGGCACCAGCCACCTGTGCATCGGCATGGAGGCCACCGGCGCGGCGTTCGGGGTGGCGCTGCGCCCCGACGACTACAGCTTCGCCACCTACCGGGGCCACGGCCACACCGTCGCTCGGGGGGTGCGGCCCGAGCCGATCATCGCCGAGCTACTTGGCAAGGCCACCGGGCTGGTCGGCGGCAAGGGCGGGTCCATGCACCTGACGTCGGTGGAGCACGGGATGCTGGGCTGCTACGCCATCATCGGCGCCCACCTGTGCATCGCCAACGGCGCGGCGTGGTCGGCCAAGCTGCGGGGCACCGACCAGGCGGCGGTGGCGTTCTTCGGTGACGGGGCCACCAACATCGGGGCGTTCCACGAGGCCGTCAACTACGCGGCCAACTACCGGCTGCCCACGATCTTCGTGTGCGAGAACAACCTCTACATGGAGTACACGCCGATCGGCGAGGTCACGCCGGTGACCCACCCGGCCGCCGACCGGGCCCCCGCCTACGGGATGGACGCCACCATCGTCGACGGCAACGACGCCGACGCCGTCTACCTCGCGGCGCAGGCGGCCATCGAGCGGGCCCGCACCGGCGGCGGGCCGTCGATCATCGAGACCAAGACCTACCGCCACGGCGGCCACAGCCGCGCCGATCCGGGCACGTACCGCCCCGACGACGAGATCGAGGCGTGGATGGGCCACGACCCCATCCCGATGTACCACCAGCGGCTGCTCGACCTCGGGGTGGGCGAGGACCGGCTGGCGGCGATCGTGCAGGAGGTCGCGGCCGAGATCGACCGGGCCACCGAGGCGGCCAAGAGCGCGCCGGAGCCGTCCGACGAGGACCTGTGGACCAACGTGTGGGCGGACGGGGGCTCGCGATGGCGGAACTGACCTACCGGGAGGCGGTCGCCGCCGGCATCGCCCAGGAAATGCGCCGAGACCCCTCCGTGGTGTTCCTCGGCGAGGACGTGGCCGGCGCCGGGGGAGTGTTCAAGAGCACTTCCGGCTTGCTCGACGAGTTCGGGCCCGACCGGGTGGTGGACACGCCGATCTCGGAGCAGGCCATCCTCGGCGCGGCGATGGGCGCCGCGATGACGGGGCTCAGGCCGATCGCGGAGATCATGTTCTCGGACTTCTTCGCCGTCTGCTGGGACCTGGTCGCCAACGAGATCGCCAAGACCCGCTACATGACCGACGGCATGGTCGGCTGCCCGCTGGTGATCCGCTCCGGCAACGGCGGGGGACTGCGGTTCGGGGCCCAGCACTCCCAGAGCGTCGAGAACTGGGCCATGGCCATCCCCGGCGTGAAGGTGGTGGCGCCGTCCACGCCTGCGGACATGGTCGGGCTGATGGCCGCCTCGGTGCGCGATCCCGACCCGGTGCTGCTGTTCGAGCACAAGGCGCTCTACCCGACCAGGGGCGAGGTGCCCGATGGTGAAATCGTCGACGAGCTGGGCAAGGCCCGCGTGCTCCGTGAGGGGCCTGACGCGACCGTGGCGGCCCTGGCGCTGATGGTGCCCCGGGCGCTAGAGGCGGCCGACCTGCTGGCGGCCGACGGCGTGGAGGTCACCGTCCTCGACGTCCGCAGCCTGGTCCCGCTGGACACCGTCACCATCCTGGCGTCGGTCTCGGAGACCAGCCGGCTGTTCACGGTGGAGGAGAACCCCCGGCTGTGCGGCTGGGGGGCCGAGCTCAGCTCGATCGTGGCGGAGGAGCTGTTCTGGGACCTCGACGGCCCCATCGTGCGCATAACGACGCCGCACCTGCCGCTGGCGTCGGCCCCGAAGCTGGAGGACCTGGCCCTGCCCGATGCTGCCCGCATCGCGTCCACGATCAGGGAGGCGCTGGGCTGAGGCCTGCCGACGGAGTTAGGGGCTGGAGCGGGGGTCGGGCGGTAAGCGTCAAGGCCAAGGACGCCGTCCTCGTCCGGGGCTAGCGGTCGGGTACCCGGGCCAGCACGGATCGGGCCTGGCGCAGCACGGGGGCGTCGATGAACTGGCCGTCGAGCACCGCCACCTCCCGACCCTCGGCCGCGGCCGCCTCGAAGGTGGCCACCACCGCCTCGGCCCAAGCGATCTCGTCGTCGGAGGGGGTGAAGGCTGCGTTGACCGCGGCCACCTGCCTGGGGTGGATCACCGCTCGCCCGCCGAACCCGAGGCGGCGCAGCGACTCGCTGGTGGCCGTCAGCCCCGCGTCGTCGTTTAGGTCCATGTGCACCGGCCCGCACGGCGCCATCAGTCCGACGCCCGCCGAGGCAACCACCACCCGGGTGCGGACCGGCCACATCTCCAGACCGTCGGGCGAGGGCATCATGCCCATGTCGGCGGCCAGGTCGGCCTCGCCCAACGCCAGGCGCACCACCCCAGGCACCGACGCCACCTCGTACACGCTCAACACGCCCTCGGCCGACTCTATGAGGGCCATGACCGGGCATCCGCCGAAGTCGGTGGCGCAGACCTCGGGATCGGCCTTGGGCACGACCACCCCGGCCAGGCCGACGCCGTCGGCCACCAACGACCGGACCATGGCGGCGTCGGCGTCGAGGAGGTCGGGACGGTTGTTGACCCTCACCCACACCGGCGCGCCGGAGTTCGCTCGCACCCAGCTCGCCACCGCCTCCCGGGCGGACGGCTTGGCCGCCTCGGCCACCGCGTCCTCCAGGTCGCAGATGACCTCGTCGGCTCCCGACGCCAGCGCCTTGTCGAAGCGCTCGGGTCTGTCGCCGGGAACGAACAGAAGGGTGCGGGTCATGGCGGTGTCGACTCCTCGCGGCCTGCTCGGGAGGTTGACGCTGGTAGGGGCTCGCCCATACTGTCAGTTGACGCCGACACCGGCGACACGAGGCTGTTGCGCCACGTCGCGGTGGACGACTGCGGGCGGATACTCAGCCCGCCGTCTAGGTCGGGTCGGCCTTCTTGACGACCCGCGGCAGGAACATCTCCTTGGGCACCGTGGGGACGGTGAACTCCCACGCGGTGTGCGGGTCGAAGCAGGCCAGATGCTCCTCAGTCAGTGACTCCTTCAGCAGGTAGCTGGCGATGAGCACCGCTAGCGTCAGCGACTCGTCCTCGTCGGAGGAGCGCCGGTACTCGGTCTCGTCGCCGGTGACGACCGCGGACTCGATCACGTAGCCACCGTCCGCGGGGGCGAAGGTGGCCTCGTAGACGCCCAGCCCGGTCCAGCTGCGATGGGCGAACAGGCGGTTCCCCTCCATGAAGATGAACCACTTCTCGTCCATGATGTGAGGGACGTAGCCGCGCCGGATGGCGCCCATCTCGTCGTCGGTCCATACCCGAGCCGGCGCCGGGATCAGCTGCGGCACGGTGAGTGGCTCAGCCTTCCAACTGCCCCGCCGCGCTGTCCTTCTAGCCATGAGCACGACCCTACAGAGCCCCTATGACACCCCCGGGGCGACGGTCAGCCCGCTCGTCAGGAGTGTCGTCTCGTTGTTGCGGGACTTCGCCCGCTTTCAGCCTGGGCGGTAGGCGTCTCGTCGGTGGCTGACGCGGAGAACGACGACTTCATGTGCGGTGTCGTCGATCCTGTACAGGACGCGGTAGGTGCCCCGGCGGGCGCTCCACAGGCCCTCCAACTCGTGGCGCAGCGCCACGCCGACCCGCCGGGGGTTGTCCAGCAGCGGCCCGGTGATCAGCTCTACGACCGCGGCGGCGACCGCCTCGGGCAGATCCTCGGCGATGGCCGCAGCCGCCGGTCCAGCGACGACTATCTGGTATGGGCGACCGTCGCTCACGAAGGCCGCAGCGCCCGGACGGCCTCCACCCCGCGCACGACGTCCCCCTCTGCGCAGGCTCGGTAGGCCTCGGCGAGTTCCGCCACGGCCTCGCGGTCGTTTAGCACCGCCAGCGTCTCCTCGAGCGACTCCAGGTCGTCCGGGCTCATCATCACTGCGGCGGGCGAGCCGTTGCGGGTGATGACGACGCGCTCGTGGTGGGCGCTGACCCGCTCGACGAACTCCGAGAACCTCGACCGGACCTCACGCAGCGACTCACTAACCATGTACACAATTGTACCACGCGGTACCAGGGTGCCGAGTGCTCGCCCTCGGATGTCGAGTTTCTAGCGGTTAGTGGAGAGCTGGGTTGTGGGGGATTTTGGGCTCGTGGCGGCTGGTTAGCCAGGCGCCTAGCAGCACGATCGCGATGCCGGGCCACTGCAGCGCGAGGATGACCTCTGAGCGGACGGTCACGCCCAGCACCATGGCGACGAGGGGTATGAAGTAGATGGCCACCCCGGCGCGGGTGGCACCCGCCCGGCCGACCAGTGCGGCCATCAGCACGAACGCGGCGCCGGTGCCCACCACGCCCAGCACCGTCACGGCCACCACCGGCGCGAGGCTCCAGCGCGAGTCGGCCAGGCCGGCCAGACCGAAGGGAGCGGTGGCTGCGGTGGCCACGCCGAGGGCTCGCATCATCACCGCAGCCGCTCCGTAGCGCTGCTGGAGGGGGACGGCCAGGTTGAGGGCGATCCCGTAGAAGAAGGTGGCGGCCACCACCAGCAGCACCCCCCAGGCGGCGTCGGCCGAGAGGCGGGCTGCGGGCAGGCCGATGGCGACCGTGCCGGCGAACCCGAGCGCGATGCCGGCCGCCTGGCGCAGGCGGGGCAGCGATCGCAGCAGCACGGCCGCGATGGCTGCGCTGAAGATCGGCGTCGCCGCGTTCAGCATTCCGGTGAGGGCCGAGTCGATGTGCTGTTGGGCTATGGGGAACAGCAGGAACGGGACGACCACCCAGACGAACGCGAGCAGCACGATGCGCGGGTAGCCGGCCCGGTCCACCGGCTGGCGGGCGGCGGGGACGGCGGCCAGGGCCAGGAAGCCGAGCGTGGCCCTGAGCCAGGTGATGGTGCCCGGGGCCAGCGACTCCAGGCCGATCTCGATGAGCAGGAACGAGGAGCCCCAGATGAGCGCCACGCCACCCAGCAGCGCCCACTCGACCAGCCCGAAGGACTCGAGCCGTGATCCTTGGGCGGTGGACGGCACACGGTGCCGGCCGGCGGTGGAGGAGTCCTGAGACACGAAGGAGATGGAGTGTAAGCGTGGTGCCGGCTCTGGCCGTCGGACATCACGGGTCGTGCTCGACTCGGGTCCTAGGCTTCGCGGCCATGCGCATCCTACGAATGGTCATCGTCTCGGTTGCGGGGCTTCTGGTCCTGGTGGGGCTGGTGGCGTGCAGCGAGGATGACGTGGCCGGGGTTGGGCAGACCGCGGTGGCGTCGATGTCGGGGCCCGACGGTGTGCCTATGGGTGCCGTCACCCTTGAGCAGGGACCCAACGGAGTGTGGATCTCAGCCGATGTCAGCGGCCTGACCGTCGGAGCCCACGGGTTCCACATCCACTCGGTCGGTGCCTGCACGCCGGACTTCTCCGCAGCCGGCGGCCACTACGCGCCGGGCGGCGAGGGCCACGGCTTCATGCACCCGGAGGGATCCCACGCCGGCGACCTTCCCAACATCCATGCCGGCAGCGACGGGACGGCCCGGGCCGACCACTTCACCGACAAGGTGACCCTGGCAGCCAATGGCGCAACGTCGGTGTTCGACTCCGACGGCTCCGCGATCATCATTCACGACAAGCCGGACAGCTACGGCCCCGAGCCCGGCGCCGGCGACCGCGTGGCCTGCGGTGTGATCACGAGGACCTGAATCCGAGCGCCCGGTGGCCGCGATGGCGGCCGCTGGAGAATCTCGGGTTGGTTGTGTGCACTCAGTCCACACAAGTCGCCCGAGAAAATTTGGCGGCGACGTCTGCAACGAATTCCTGACTCACGACACTAGGTCTGCGCACGGGTACGGTCGGTGGCCGTGGGTGCACCACAGGAAGCAGTCGAAGCGCTTCACGGGGTCGTGTCGGCGATGCCGGGCGGCGGCGAGAGCCGGACCGGCCAGGATGAGATGTGTGAGGCGGTGGCGTCCGCCCTGGATCAGGACCGGCATCTGGTGGTGGCGGCCGGCACCGGGACCGGCAAGTCGATGGCCTACCTCGCGCCGCTGGTGTCGAGCGGGAAAAAGGCTGTCGTAGCCACCGCCACCAAGGCCCTCCAGGACCAGCTCGTCGACAAGGACCTTCCCCTGCTCGCCCGGGCGCTGGGCGTGCCGCTCAAGTACGCGGTGCTGAAGGGCAGGTCGAACTACCTCTGCCGCAAGAAGCTCGCCGACCTGGCCGCCGCGGCCGCCGGCGGGCAGCAGCAGCTGATCACCGCCGACTCGGCCCTGGAGGCCGAAAACGTCCGCAAGGAGGTCACACAGTTGGCCGCTTGGGCCGGCGAGACCGCCGACGGCGACCGGGCCGGACTCGACTTCGAGCCTTCGGTGCGGGCCTGGGAGATGGTGAGCGTGTCGGGGCGGGAATGCCCGGGCGCGGCGAACTGCCCGTCGGGGTCGGAGTGCTTCGCCGAGCAGGCCGGCCACAGGGCGGCTGAGGCCGATGTGCTGGTGGTGAACCACCACCTCTATTGCCTGCATGCGTTCACCGACGCGGAGATCCTCCCGTCCCACGATGCGGTGGTGTTCGACGAGGCCCACACTCTCGAGGACATCGCAGCCGGGGCCGCCGGGGTGTCGATCACCGGGGGCCGGTTCAGGTACGCGGCCCGGGCGGTGAGGGCTGCGGTTGCGGGCTCGGCGACGGCCGACCGGGTGGAGGAGGCCGGCCGCATCCTGCGGAACGCCCTCGAACCCCACCGCGACACGCTCCTGACATCGCTTCCCGACGACTTGGTCGAGGCGGCCGCCCTGTGCCGGGGACATCTCGGCGCGGCCGGCGCCGAGGTCCGCGAGGCACAGGGCGACGAGACGCGGCGCAGGATGGCTCGACGGCTCCTCGACGCGCTCACCGAGGATCTCGACCGAGCGTCCGACCCCGATAACGACGACGCCGTCTGGGTGGAGGGCTCCAAGGGGAATCCGGCCTGGCGGACCGCCCCCGTCGATGTCGGCCCACCGCTGGAGGAGCGGCTGTGGGCCCATACTCCGGCGGTTCTGACCAGCGCGACCGTCCCCATCAATCTCGCCGACCGGCTCGGCCTGCCCGGCGAGGGTCACGACAGCCTCGATGTGGGCAGCCCCTTCGACTACCGCAGCCGCGGCCTCCTATATTGCGCGAAGCATCTGCCCGGCCCCAAGGATCCTCGATGGGCGCAGGCCGTGCAGCGGGAGATCGCCACGATGGCGGTCGCAGCCGGAGGGCGCACGCTGGCGCTGTTCACCAGCTACAGCGCCATGAGAGGCGCCGCGGAGGCTGTGCGGGAGGCGACGGGGCTGCGGATCTACTGCCAGGGGGACCTGCCCAACCGCGAGCTGATCGGCAGGTTCGCCGCGGAGGAGGAGAGCTGCCTGTTCGCCACGATGACCATGTGGCAGGGCGTGGACGTTCCCGGCCGGTCGCTGTCGCTGGTGGTCGTGGACCGCATTCCGTTCCCTCGGCCCGACGAGCCGCTGATGGTCGCCCGCCGCAACCGGCTCGGGCCGCGCTGGTTCCGCGAGATCGACGTTCCCCGCGCGGCCACGCTGCTGGCCCAGGGCGCCGGAAGGCTCATCCGCTCCGCTCAGGACCGGGGCGTGGTGGCCGTGCTCGACTCGCGGCTGGCGACCGCCGGGTACCGCCAGGACCTCCTGCGGGGCCTGCCGCCGTTCCGGCGCACGATCGACCTCACCGAAGTCGAGGCGTTCCTCACCGACATCCGACACTCCGCCGAAGCGCCCCGCCCGTGAGGGGTGAAGCGCTAGCAGGCCGATTTGGGCTTATGCAGGTTCTGGAGCCGGGGTCACGATCTGGACCAGGTTCCCGCAGGTGTCAGCAAAGACGGCCGCCACAACGTTGCCGAGGTCGGTGGGCGCCAGGGTGAACTCGACGCCGGCGGCGCTCAGCCGCGCGTGCTCGGCATGGACGTCGTCGACGGTGAACTGTGCTGATGGGATCCCGTCGGCGGTGAGGGCGTCGCGGTATGTCTTGGCGGCCGGGTGTGCGTCGGGCTCGAGGAGCAGCTCCGGCCCGTCAGGCTGCTCCGGGGAGACCACGGTGAGCCACGAGTACTCCCCGACGGGCACGTCGTGATGCTTCCGGAATCCGAGGACCTCGGTGTAGAAGGCGAGGGCCTTGGCCTGGTCGTCCACGAGGACGTTGGTCAATGTGATCCGCATGTGCGTCGACTCTAGTGAGCCGGCCGGCATGACCGAACGTCTGAGATGCTGGACGCAGGGCCGGCGGTCTAGGAGGCTTGGTTCATGAGCGCCGCCGCCCGCCCCGATCGTCCTATTCCGAACAGCTACTGGGTTCGGGAGGGGCGGTTCGCGGCGGGGGAGTATCCCGGGGCGCTGGACCCGCGGGACGCGGCGGCCAAGGTGCGGGCGCTGATCGAGGCCGGCGTCGACTGCTTCATCGACTTGACGCAGCGGCGCGACGGGCTGGCCCCGTACGAGCAGGTCGCGCACGAGCAGGCGCGGGCTCTGGGCCGGTCGGTGCGGCGGGAGAGCCATCCGATCACCGACATGTCGGTGCCGCGCCGGGCCGGGGAGATGGCGGCCATCCTCGACGCCATCGACGACGCCCTCGATGCGGGTCGCACGGTGTATGTGCACTGCTGGGGCGGGATCGGCCGCACCGGGACGGTGGTCGGCTGCTGGCTGGTCCGCCACGGGCTCACCGGCGAGGGGGCCCTCGATCAGATCGCCGAGTGGTGGCAGCACGTGGAGAAGAGCTGGCTCCACACCGAGTCGCCCCAGACCCGCCACCAGCGGGCCTTCGTGGAGCGGTGGGCCGAGCCCCGCCGCCACTAGCCGGCGTCGCAGGACCGGAGCGACGCCGGTGGGCGAGGTGAGCACCAGGGACCGCTTCCGGGGCTGTCTGGTGGGGCTGGCGGCGGGGGACGCGCTGGGTACGACGCTGGAGTTCAGCCCGCCGGGTTCGTTCGACCCGATCGACGACATGGTCGGCGGGGGGCCGTTCGGGTTGCGGGCGGGCCAGTGGACCGACGACACGTCGATGGCGCTGTGCCTGGCCACCAGCCTGCTGGAGTCGGGCGGGTTCGACCCTGTGGACCAGATGGGGCGCTACCTGCGGTGGTTCAGGGAGGGGTACCTGTCGTCGACGGGGGAGTGCTTCGACATCGGCGGCACCACCCGCGAGGCCCTGGTGCGTTTCGAGCGGACCGGCGAGCCGTACTCGGGGCCGACCGGCCCGATGTCGGCGGGCAACGGCTCGCTGATGCGGCTGGCGCCGGTGCCCATGTTCTTCGCCGGCGACGCCCGGGAGGCGATCGACCGCAGCGCGGACAGCTCCCGCACCACCCACGGTGCCGTGGAGGCGGTCGACGCTTGCCGCTACTTCGCGGGCCTGCTGGTGGGCTCACTGCGCGGCGTCGACAAGCAGACGCTGCTGTCCGAGCACTACAGCGCGGTCGAGGGCCTGTGGGACGAGGCCCCGCTCGCCCCGAGGATCGCCGCCATAGCCGCCGGCTCGTTCAAGCGCAAGCAGCCCCCCGAGATCCGTGGTACCGGCTACGTGGTGGACACCCTAGAGGCGGTCCTGTGGGCCTTCTTCCACACCGAGGACTTCAGGGAGGGCGCCCTCAAGGTGGTCAACCTCGGAGATGACGCCGACACCACAGGCGCCATCTACGGCCAGCTCGCCGGCGCCCACTACGGAGCGGAGTCCATCCCCACCGAATGGCAACAAAGCCTGACCATGAACGCGGAGATCACCTCAATGGCCGACCGCCTCCATGAGCGCGCCTAGCCCCTAGTGCCATGCACCAGTCGGCATGTGCAGGCCCATCAGACCGCCGGGAGCGCGATGTCGCTGGTGCTGTCCAGTTGTCAATGATCGACCAGCCCATCAGTTGGGCGAGCCGTGTGGGGTTGAGTCGGTCTACCGGCGAATGCTCGAGTCAACCTCGTAGAGCCAGTTGCGCATCTCTTCGGGTATTTCGGATGCGAGCAGTTGACGAGCGAGGTTCTTGGCCGAGACCGTTGTGTGGCCGGCCCGCTGAAGGTCCCCGTTGAGTCCGGTCAGTATCTCCTTGGCCGGATACCTGTGGAGGCGCCACATAGGATCCACGACTAGTGGCCTCAGTTCTGTGTTCGTGTCACGGATGGTGCCAGCGATGTCCTTTTTGCCGGACGCGCTGAAGAAGTGACGCTTCTCGGCGAACTGGGCCAGGACGTCTTCGGTCATGGCATCCGTGATCGACTCCAGTTGGGACGAGACGTAGCTCGGTGATGCGTCTGACACGCGTGCTAGTGCCGTCGGGTCAAGCAGATAGCTCTCGAGCTCCTTCCGCCGCCAGACATGGGCGTGGATGTCGGCTGCTTCCAGAGTCGAGCGCACTTGGTCAACGTCCGCATCGGCTCGGTAGTCGCGATCTAGCAGCACAAATACCTCAACCGCACCATCGAGGAAGTCGGAGACGAACCACTTGAAGGGTTCGACCCGAACCCAGTTTGTGAAGCCCTTGATCTCAATGACTGCGCAATTGCGCTCCCCGGCTAGGTGATCGGCACCAATGGTCTTCGCCAGTTCTCGGATGATGGACATGTCGTCGCCTTCCACGAAGACCACGGTTCGGGCACGGAGGGCCGTCGCGAGCCGTAGGTTGAAACTTGAGCCGATCTGGGCCGACAGATCCTCGAGTGATGCTGGCTTCGGTCGACGGATGGCCCTTCGGCGGGTCTTGTCGACCCACACAACCGATTCTGAAGACGCTTCCGCGAGCATCTCCGATGAGTGGGTTGCAGTGATCGTCTGGGCAGCAGTTGAGTCGAGCAGCCTCACTAGACGCCGCTGAAGGTCGGCATGCAGGTAGAGGTCGGGCTCATCGAGGATCACTACATCCGCAGACCTCAGGCGCCAGAGATGGGTCAGGATCTGCACGAAGATCTGCATGCCGTCGCCGACCCAGAAGAGTTCCTTCCGCGTCCGGTCGCCACGTTCCCGCACGAACACGTCGATCTCTCGGTCGCCTGGCTCCTTGCCCGGACGTGTGGTGACCGAGAGTTCTTCAATCTCTGGGAGCCAAAGGTTCACGAACTCGATGAAGTCCTCGAACTCCTCGCCGCGCCTGATCAAGAGCAGTTGGTTTCGAGCATGCTGGCTGGACCTGCTGCGCTGGAAATATGACCGAACGTATTCCTCCTGTAGGACTGTTTCGGTGTGGTTGATGGGGTAGAGGCCCGGGATGATCCCGATCTGTCCGGTCAGTTCTCGTACTTTGATTGGTTGCGAGACGTTTCGTCCATCGGAGCGGCGTAGGTAGAAGAACGGCTTCGGGAATACGTCGTCTTCTGAGGGCCAAACTCCGGTGAGAATCAGATCGGTGTCCGTACGTAGCGACACCGCCGACTCGCCGGATCGGAACTGATGTCGGAGGTTCTCCGTCACTAGGCCGTACTGATCAGCGCGGAGCGAATGTGTCGTCACATGCCGGTGCCCGTGTGCTCGACGGCCAGTCGGCTTCCGCCGGGTCGCGTGTTCCAGCATTCCTGCTGCAACTCGTGCGGCTGAAATGAGGGTCGACTTTCCGGCGTTATTGGGCCCCACCAAGAAGGCGTTTGTCCCAAGAGTCATTGTGAACTGTTCAAAAGCCTTGAAGTTCCATAAGTCGAGTTGTTGAATGCGCATGGATTCCGTCCGACGGCCGCCATTTCGTGACCGAGACCCTAAGGGGGTTCGAGCATTCTCCTGTCGCCGCAACAGTTCTCGATGGATCAGCCTGTTGGCAGGCCTACCCTCCTCGTCAGGACAGCCCGCATCCTTGATACGTGACGCCTACTGTGTCGCGCCGACCTCGGCGGAAGGTGAGTCTGTGCAGCATCACTTCGTGGGCGATGTCGGGGACTTCGGGAAGTACGGCTTGCTGCGTGCCTTGACCGGCGAATGGCCCGCGTCGGAGCCGCGCCTGACCCTTGGGGTCGTGTGGTACCTGCCATCAGGCGCCATCGGCTCTGCCGCAGACGGACAGAAGCTGAGCTATCTGAGCCAGCCGGAGCGCTTTGAGAGTTGCGACCCGAAGCTCTACAACGCTCTCGGGCAGCTGCTCGACGGCGGAGTCCGCAGCCTGGGTGCGATCGCGGCCAGCGGGATACTCGGCGATACCACAGACTTCTTCGAGGGCGAGGTACCTCAAGACGCGCGGTCACGTCGCCATTGGCTTCAGGAAGCTGTTCAAGCCGTGCAGGGGCACGACGTCGTGTTCCTCGATCCTGACAAGGGCCTCGCCCCGCCCTCGGCCGGGCACAGTTCCACAGAACATGCCTACGTGCACGAGGTCGAGGCGTTTGTGGAGAGCGGCCAGACGGTGGCGGTGTATCACCATCTCGGGCGTACTGCCGAACACCCCGTTCAGATGCGCGAATGGGCCGAGCGGCTCACACGTGAGCTTCGGTTGGACACTGAGCCGCACGTCCTGTGGTACCGAAGAGGGACGGCTCGTGCGTACTTCGTCATACCGGCCGATGCTCACACGGGAACAATCGGCGAACGACTCGAAGGATTCAGGCGGAGTCCGTGGTTCATGTCGAGCCCTGGGTTCAAGGTTCCGCACTTCACACCGAGGCCGCCGCCTGCTCCAGGAGTCTCCATAGACGCGGAGCCGCAGGCACGGACCGACGAGATGGTTGAGTCCCGATCGGTATCCGGAGCGAAGCGGCGAGGCTCGGGTGGCGCCGCTGGACTAGCCATGTCGGGTCCGGTGCTGCCAATGGCCGAAGTCGGGCAGGAGGACAGGACCGTCGTGCGTCTAGCCGACTTCCATCCCTGGATCGCCAGGAGAGCGGATCCGCTGTTTGTCGATGGCCACTATCAGGCCGCCATCGTGGCTGCGGCACAGTTTCTGGAGGCCGAATGGAGGTCGCTGCTTGGTGTCGAGGATCTGTCATTGGGTGAGCTGGCCAGAGTGTCGTTTGACCGCCGCGGCCCGACAAGACACGAGCCGAGATTGCGATTTCGGGGCTACGGCTCTAGGGACTCCGTCGCTTGGCGGAACGCTCATGACGGTGCTCGACAGTATGCAATGGGCTGCGTGAAGCGGATCAGGAATCTGGCCGTCCACCATCCCCGGAACTCGGAGCCTGACTCAACCGAAGCGCTTGAGATTCTCGGAGCTCTGAGCACTCTTGCGCGGTGGGTTACAGAGGCTGAGGTGGTCAGAGCGAGGTAAGCACCCGTTCGGTTCTGATGGCGCGGACCTCGATATAGGTGACCCCGCGCTATCGTTGCTGTTAATCCTCCTCGCCGTCCGTCGCCGCTCGTCGGTGGCGCACTGGCGGGGCTTTCTTGTGTTGCAAGGCGTCTTGGGTGTGCGGTTGCGACAAGAGAGACACCTGGCTGTCTGATTGGGTCCGCTCTGCGGAGTGAGTGTTCACGGCGTCACAGGTAGCGCGTACGATCTCCGAAGATTGATTGCCGCCTTAGCGGCCGGGAGCGAACCAATGAACAGTCGGCCTGAGAGCGGAGCATCGGCGTTGTGACGCTGGCATTCGGCGATCTCGCCGCGGGGATGCGGCTGTCGGGGGTGGTTGCCGATGCCGATGTGACGGTGGTGGCCGTGGAGATGCACGGCAGCGGCTCAGCGGTTCTTACCTACCGGACCAGTGATGGGCAGCTAGGAGACCGGATCATCGCGGCCGATGACCTAGCAGGGCTGTCGGAAGTGTCGGAGCGGCGGTGGAGTTTCGATGCCGACGGCGCAATGTTCCGCCTTGCCTCTGAGGCTCGCCGCATGCAGCAGGCCCATCTGGCTGATCCGTTCGCGGCGGTGGACACGTCCAACATCGACCCCTACCCGCACCAGATCGACGCCGTCTACAACCGGCTGCTCACCAAGAAGCCGCTGCGATTCCTCCTGGCCGACGACCCGGGCGCGGGCAAGACCATCATGTCGGGGCTGCTGATCCGCGAGCTGGTATTGCGCGGCGACGTTGCCCGCTGCCTGATCGTGGCACCAGGCAGCCTCGCGGAGCAGTGGCAGGACGAACTGTGGGACAAGTTCGGTCTGTCGTTCGAACTCATGTCAAGGGCGGCGGTCGAGGCGTCCCGCACCGGTAACCCGTTCACCGAGAAGAATCTGCTCATCGCTCGGGTGGACCAGCTGTCGCGCTCCGAAGAGCTGATGGCCAAGGTCAAGGCGTCCGACTGGGATCTCGTGATCGTGGATGAGGCGCACAAGATGTCGGCGCACCGGTACGGCGACGAGCTCCGCCGCACCAAGCGATTCCTGCTGGGAGAGACGCTGCGGGAGTGCACCCGTCACTTGCTGTTGCTCACGGCCACACCGCACAACGGCAAGAACGAGGACTTCCTTGCCTTCATGACCCTGATCGACCCTGAGCGGTTCGCAGGTCGTCTACGAGATGGCAGCGGTTCGGATGCCAAGAAGGGCGATGGGCCTTCCATGCCCGATGTCAGCGATGTGATGCGGCGGCTGGTGAAGGAGAACCTGCGCACGTTCGAAGGCAGGCGCCTCTTCCCCCAGCGCCACGCTCACAGCCTCAACTTCGAGTTGTCCGAACCCGAGGCCGGGCTGTACGAGGCGGTCACCGAGTATGTGCGCAACGGCATGAACCGGGCCGCCCGGATGCGCGAGGAGGGCGACAAGAGTCGCGGGATCATCGTCGGCTTCGCGCTGGCCGGTCTCCAGCGCCGTCTGGCCTCATCACCGGCGGCCATCTACCACTCGCTACGCCGCCGGCGAGACCGCCTCGACGAGCAAGCCGCGGAGCTGCATCGTCTGGCCGCTTCTGGCCAGCCCGTGTCGGTGATCGATCTGCCCAAGGGAGTGAAGATTGCCGATCTGGAGGACTTCGACTTCGATGACTACGGCGACTCCGAGCGCGAGGAACTCGAGGACATCGTGATTGACGCAGCCACCGCGGCTGGCACCGCGGAGGAGTTGGAGGCCGAGGTAGCGGAGCTCAAGGACTTGGTGAAGCTGGCCGACGATGTGCGACATAGCGGCGTCGACACCAAGTGGCTCCAACTGCGTGACCTGTTGCGCTCGGACCGCTTCACGGCAACCACGCTGTCAGATTCGTCCGAGGCCGGGTCGGACGCCAACGGCGGCTCGGAGCCGGCCCGCAAGCTGATCGTCTTCTCCGAGCACAAGGACACCCTGGACTATGTGGCCGGGCGGATCGAGGCAGAACTGGGGCGCCCTGAGGCTGTCGTGAGGATCCACGGCGGCATCAAGCGCCATGACCGCAGGTCCATCCAGGACCGCTTCCGGGTGGATCCGACGGCGCGGGTGCTGGTGGCCACCGATGCGGCCGGTGAGGGCGTCAACCTCCAGGTGGCCAACATGGTGGTCAACTACGACCTGCCCTGGAACCCCAACCGCATCGAGCAGCGCTTCGGGCGGGTTCACCGCATCGGACAGCAGCGGCCCTGCCATCTGTGGAACCTGGTGGCCTTCGAGACCCGTGAGGGTCAGGTGTTCGAGAGGCTGTTCGCAAAGATCGAAGAGCAGCGCGGCGTGTACGGCGACCAGGTGTACGACGTGCTGGGTGACGCCCAGATCACCATGTCGCTGCGGGACTTGCTGATGCGTGCCATTGCCTCCGACGAGGATCCCGCCCGCGTTGTCTGGATGGACGAGGTGATCGATACCCACATCGGACAACAGATGCAGGAAGTGCTCGACGAGCGGGCGCTGGTAGCTGGGCTGGCCGACCCCGCCGCCAACGACAAGATCCGCCGCGACATGGAGATCGCCCGCGCGCGGCGGCTCCAACCATGGTTCGTCGAGTCGTTCTTCACCGAGGCTCTCCGCATGTATGGAGGCCGTATCGCGGGTCGCGAGCAGGGCCGCTTCGAGATCACCCGGGTTCCTGCCGCGGTCCGGGCCCACGCCGAAGCCGACTTGGGTCCGGTGCATGACCGCTATGAGAGGGTGACTTTCGACAAGGACCACATCCAACCCAGCCGCGCCGGCGACGGCCCGTTGGGTGCCTCGGTGCGGGCCGATCTGATCTCACCGGGCACACCGCTGCTGGCGGCACTGGTAAACAAGGTGTTGGCCGACTGCGGCCAAACGCTGCAGCAGGGGACGGTTCTGGTGGACGAGGACGACCCATCGACCGATCCGCGGCTGCTCGTCTACTTGGACCACACCATCACCGACGGGCGCCAGGTCCAAGGAGCCCGCCAGGTGGTGTCGAGGCGGTTTCACTACGTGGAGATCGACCGGCAAGGCAGCACCCGCGACCCCGGCGACGAGCCCTATCTGAACTATGCCCCCTTGTCCGCGGACCAGCAGGCCTTGCTGGACGGGAGCCTCGACTTCGACTGGGCCGGCCGGACCGCTGAGGAGACCGCCCGATCCTGGGCCATCGAGCATCTGGCCGGCCCACACTTCGATGAGGTCGCCGCCATAACCCACGCCCGAGTCGCGAAGGTCTGGGACGCCGTGTGGCAGCGTCTGGAATCGGAGATCCGCTACTGGGACCAACGCACCGAGGAGATCAAGGCCCAAGAGATCAAGGGCAAGAAGCCTCGCATCAATTCGGGTCGGGCCCGGGCCAGAGCTGATGAGCTGCAGACCCGCCTCGCTCGTAGGCGCCTAGAGCTATCCCAAGAGGATGACCTACACAACAGCCCACCGACAATCGTCGCCGCTGCGGTGGTCGTGCCTCAGGGACTACTCGACAAGTTGGCCGGTCGCCCGGTGGCCTCGACCGATCCGGCCATCAAGGCCGAAACCGACCGTCGGGCTGTAGCAGCAGTGATGAAGACCGAACTGGTGCTGGGTCGCGTACCCGAGGAGCAGCCCCACAGCAACCCCGGCTACGACGTGCTATCAACCGACCCAGTCACGGGCGTTTGTTACTTCATCGAGGTCAAGGGCCACTTGCCACAAACCGAGCAGATCAGCGTCAGCCGCCGCCAAGTAGGCAAGGCCCACAACAACGTCGAGCGCTGGCGCCTAGCCGTGGTATCAGTCCCCGACGACCCCGATGTCGAGCCCGAGGTCCACTACCTGATCGATCCGTTCAAGAACGTGTCCCTACACCCCGCCCAGACCAGCGTCCCGCTGAACGTCGCTGAACTTCTCGCCCATGTCAGCCCACCAAGCTGACGTTGGGGGGAGGGGGGTGTACCCGTTGCGGCACCAGCGACTACGAGGGTAACGCGATCGGGTTCAAGCCTCCGCGAGAACTGCCACACCGTTGTTCGAGCCTTCGGCCCGATCAGCAGATCAATGAAGCCAGTCAGATTCCGTGACTATGAAGACCGGTACTTGTGCGAACTGCCAGGCATGCCTACGCAACAGTCCCGGTGTTGCGAGTCATCGGTTGCAGTGATGGTCGGGGTGAGCGATCATTCGTTCGTCGGCTTCGGCCCTTGTGCTAGGAGGTGCCATGATTCCATGGGAGGCCATCGTCGATGGCTCCGCCGCCATCGCAGCGCTTTGCGCAGTAGTCCTGGCAGGACTTGCCTTCAAGACATATTGGGATCTGCGCCCTGCAGCCCAGCTAGAACGTCGCCAAGACGAGTACTTTCTGCGACTTTCAGCCGAAGTCATTCTCATCCTTGAGGCCCTATTGACATTCTGGTCCTGTATTTCGTCCAGGCAGCCACCGGATCCGTACCTCTATTCGATATATCGTCACACGACGACCCAACTTCACAAGATCTTGAACAAGAGTGCAGACCATGAGTTAACCCATGAGATCGTAGGAAATCATGACAATCGATGGGAACGACACTTGGCATTCCGATCCGCCCTGCTTGAACAGTCGCAGCTTGATCTCGGCAAGAACTCACAGGTGTTGCCTGCTGCTCACATTCTGCAACCGGCCTTTTCGTGTCATTTTCTGTTCGGATTACTTGAACTAGCTGGCATTTGCGAGGACCATAAAGGCAACCCATTAGGTGGCCACCTTTCTGAGAGAGTGGCGGAGGCGCGACACAAGTGGGCCGGACTGTTAGTGCACTGCGAAGAAGAGACTGGCACCTTGTGGAAGCGATCACTGCAGACACGGCGGGCTTCCAGATGGCGGACCGTAACTGCGAGATTTAGGCGGTACCTCAGAAGGATGGGGACAGGCGGCCGTTCCGGCTGATCGCGCGGCAGTGGCCAACCTCAGGTGTAGTCGGGCAAGGCGGCCGGGCGAGCACGCTCCATGGACAGACACGGCACCCCCACCCGCGTAGGCGTCGGGCAACTGGACTCACAAACGGATCCCCCTCACAGGTGTGCCGCCCAGTGACGGAGTAGCCGCTCGGGCTAAACCGCGCTATGGTGCCGGATCTCGAAGAACAGTGGCGTAATTACATCGGAGCTGTGCCCCGTGAGCACCTCCCCTCATCATCTCGGCAACCATCGTCAGCACACGCCCAAGGCTGCCGCCACGCCGCAAAATGCTAGGGGAGGAGCACTAGGGCTGGACCGCTCCGACTGGTCGTCGTACAGCTACTCACTCCCGCTGCAATATCGGAGTGTCGAGTTGCGCCAATCGCCTTCGACACCTGCATGCCGGTGGGTTGCGGCCAGGAGGTCTCGCTGTGGTTGAGCATGTCTCGAGCGATGTGTTCGCCCGGTCCTTCGGGCAGCGGACGCACCGGCTTGCATGGTTGCTTGGTGCGGGAGCCTCGGCATCCGCGGGCGTTCCCACGGCGAAGGACATGATCGCGGACTTCAGGGCCCGGCTCTTCTGCGCACGCACGAAGATCCGCCGAAGCGAGGTGGACGTAAGCGACCCGATTTGGGAGGAGCGCATCACTGCGTTCTTTGATGATGCTCATGGCTTTCCTCCGGCGGGAGACCCGGGCGAATACTCTGCCTATTTTGAGGCCGCGTTCCCTCTAGCACCCGATCGGCACTCGTACATCGAAAGTGCAGCAAAGAAGGGATCTCCGTCCTTCGGGCATCGAGTCCTTGCTTCGTTCATCTCCGAAGGCTTGATCCATTGCTTGTTCACCACCAACTTTGACCCGCTCATCGAGCGAACTACCGGCGTGACGGATGATCTCCTGCCGCCGGATCGACAGGCGCACCTTGCCGTGAGTGCCCTCGACGCCGTGGAGCGAGGCGAACAGTGCTTCCGAGATGCGGCATGGCCTCTGCTCGTGAAGCTCCATGGCGACTACCGGTCAGAGCGCCTCAAGAATACAGCCCAAGAACTTCAGACCCAGGATGAGCGACTTCGACGAGTCTTGGTAAACGCGATGGCACGATTCGGACTCGTCGTTGTTGGCTACAGCGGTCGTGACGAGTCGATCATGTGCACCCTGGACGAAGCGGCCGACTGTCCGGGGGCGTTTCCCTCGGGTCTCTGGTGGGTCGCCCGCCCGGGTAGTTCACTACTACCGAGGGTTGCCTCGCTGCTCGACCGAGCTGCTGCATCTGGTATCGAGGCTCATGTCGTTTACTCCGAGAACTTCGACGAGCTAGCGGGCGATCTGGAGCGCGAGGTCGAACTGAGTGACTCACTGAGTCAGCACATTCGAGCCGTCCGGCCGCAGCCCATTGTCGAGCCGGTCGCCCTTCCCGAGCGTCGAGCCGCGCCATTCCCTGCCGTGCGCTGCTCGGCACTAGAACTACTCAGCCTTCCTCATGAGGCCCGAGAGGTGACCGTAGACAAGCCACTCACAACCATCGAGGCTCGTCAGCTCATCAAGGACGCTGAGGTATGGGCGACGGCTGCTTCCTACGGTCGTCGGTTGGCTGCCTTCGGTCCAGACGATGCGATAAGGCGAGCGTTCGCTCCCGTAGGCGGGCAGCTGACCGGAACGATGCACCTCGACCCAGCCGGAAGCCCTACTGACCTGGGACTCGTCTACGATGCGTTGGTTAAGGCGATCGCGCGATATCGACCACTACGTCCAATCCTAAGTCGCGGCGGCCATGCCGTGGTCGTAAGGCTCCCTGACGAGAACCTTCGTAGGGATATTGCGCAAGAGCATCACAAGTTGTTGAGCGAATTGAAGAAGGCCTACGGCGCGTCGTTGACAGGTAGTGTCCCACGCATCGGGTGCTTCTTCGCGGAGGCCGTTCGAGTCCGAATTGAAGTCTGGGATGACCGATGGTGGCTGGTGTATGAACCATACACATGGGTCGACCTGCCGAGGGAAGATGATCGAGAACCGCAACCTGACGAAGCGCGTCGTCGTGTCAGATCAATGGCAGATGAGTCTGATCCAAGGTTCATCGCCGCCGATTGGCGAAGGGAGCGCTGGGCTCAGCGATACAACAAGACATGGCACAACGTCATTGCAGCGTGGGCAAAGCTCATCGTACCTAGGGAGGAGACGGACCTGTCTGCCCACTACTTCGAAGGTTCGGGTATCAATGCAGAGTTCGACTGTCCTGGACGACAGCATGGAGCAGCCCCCTCACAGTCAAGGCGCTGAGTACGCCATGAGCACATCGACGCGTGCTGGCCAACTCGCCCCGTACACGCCACTTGATGAGCCACTGTTGGCCTTCTCTTCGGCAGACGCGTCACGAGTCGATGCGCACCCGCTCAGGGGGCTAGTGAGGCACGGACCATACAGCAAGAACTCTTTGGCCTCGTACACGGACAGCGTACGCATCGCTATCGTCGGTCCAGATTCCGGCAAGGACGGCCGGAGATACGTCCTACAGAATGTTCAGAATCATCAGCAGCCGTCAGATCGCAAAGACTACGTTCCTCCGTACCCGGGCTTTGAATCGCTGTTCAAGGTTCTATTGGTTCCGGCAGCCAAGTCAGCACATCTGACATGGCCCGAGCGGCTGGAAGAACTCGGTGCCGGACCACCGACGGATCGGGTTCGGCGCGCCATATCGGAGCGGATGCGTGAGCTTGCAGCGGTGCGGGACGAGTTCGATGTAGCCGTCGTCCACCTACCCAATGGTTGGGGTCCCGGACTGCTTGGGGCAGGCTTTGATGCCCATGACGAACTGAAGGCGATCGGGGCTGAGTTGGCGATTCCAACGCAGATCATCAATGACCGTACGTTCGACTTTCAGTACCCAGCGTCGGTCTCGTGGCGGCTAGCAATAGCCCTGTACGTGAAGGCCGGCGGCACACCCTGGCGTCTCACCCCGCTACCTGGGACTCCCCCCAACAGCGCCTATATCGGTCTCGCCTACGCCCTACGGGGCGATCCCGCCGACGCCAAGTTCGTGACCTGCTGTTCACAGGTCTTCGACGCCGACGGGGGAGGAATGCAGTTCGTCGCCTACGACGCTCGGGATCCGCTCGATGACTCCGACGCTGCGCGACGGAATCCCTATCTCAGCCGAGCCGACATGAGAGCTGTCCTCGCGCGGAGCCTCGACCTGTATAGACGACGCAACGGTGGCTCGATCCCCGAGCGGGTCGTCGTGCACAAGACGACACCGTTCAGCGACGACGAACTCGCAGGAGCCTCGGATGCGCTAGCGGCCGTGCAAGAGATCGAATGCGTACAAGTGATTACTGGCGTGAAGTGGCGCGGCGTCTGGCTCCAGGAATCCAAGAGAGAGGGGCGCAAGAGCCAGCCGGACGGCTACCCAGTCCACCGTGGAACAATGATCCCCTTGTCGGGGATGTCTGCCCTCGTATGGGTCGCTGGCAATGCTCCATCCGTCGCACGACGCGGATCAAGCTACTTTCAGGGCGGAAAGAGCATTCCGTCACCGCTAATCATGACTAGACACATGGGACGCGGACCGCTTGAAGTCATTGCCGCTGAAGTCCTAGCTCTGACGAAGATGGACTGGAACAACGATGCGCTCTACGATCCGGTCCCCGTAACGATTCACTACTCGCGACGACTAGCTCGGACTATTGCCACTGTACCGTCACTTCCTAGAAGTGTCTATCCCTACCGCATGTTCATGTAACCGGAGGCTAGATCGAACAAGGAGACCAGAGGTATTATGGACTCAACCGACATTGTTATCAGCACTGCTTTGGGAGCCGTCATCGGCGCAGTTGCGCTCTATACTCTACAACGTCTGCCAGCCGTTAGGCAGCGATTTCGTGACTGCTTTAGACGTTTCATCAGGTCGCTGAATGCTATTCGTAAGTTCTTCCTTGCGACGAAGCGAACGCGTTTTGAAGCTAGAGCGGCGTATCTTGCTAGACGTCCAAACATCTCACTACGACGACTTCGCCGAACGCTGTTTCATTGGTATGAAGAAATGCCTGAATTATGGCCACACTTGGTGAAGATACATGCTGAGCATGATAACGAGTTGGTTAGCGAGGCCGCGGCCAGGTTGCTCTGGGTGGACAAGAGAGCGACCGAACTTCAACCCGGAGACATCGTCAGAATAAGTGATAATTCCTATAGACATGTGGTTCATATCACTTGGGGTACCGACGGAGCAAGCGTGGTTTGGGATGCGACTCATCGAAGCAGTTCACTTGGAGGATACTCAAGAGATGCTCAAGTCAAGGTTACGCGACGAGGATGGTGTCCGGTAGCGGCTTGCCGGTACTGTCAAATGGGGCCTGACCTCACGAGGGAGATCGGTGAATGGTGGTTCAGTCGAGAGGAAGCACAACGCGAAGCAAACCGCTTGAGGAGAGGGGGAAGTGTCTACCATATCGGTGGTCCTGAAGATGTTGAGTCTGCCTTTGATGGCCTTAATGATTATGATGCTATCGCCAAGAGAGGTGGTAGATTATTGGAAGCGCCGGAGCACTATGACTACGAGCCAATCCTGTCAGCTCAGTCAGTCGCTGAACTAAGGATGCTTGCCAGCGAAGGCTGGACTTTTGATGTTCTTGTCTGTAGAGGCTATGACGAGTTGCCGAAGGTGATTGTGTCCCGGTGGTGCCCACCGCTGTCTCCTCTATAACAATGGCTGAATGCTCGACTGATCTGAGTGCTTGCGGCGGAGTCGAAGGACAAGTCTTGGCACAGCGGATTCACGGTTCAAGTGATCTCGGAGAGTGCTGCAAGATGGATCGTTCGACAGGGAAGTAGGATGGCGCGTTGTGACCATGTTCAAGCCAAAGCTGATTGAGGTGGCGCTGCCGTTGGCGGCGATCAACCGCGAGGCGGCGCGGGAGAAGTCGATCCGGCATGGGCATCCGTCGACACTGCATCTTTGGTGGGCTCGGCGGCCGCTGGCAGCGGCTCGGGCGGTGATCTGGGCGTCGCTGGTGGACGACCCCTCCGGCTATGACGAGTTCGCGAGACTCGACAACGAAACCGACGAACAGAAGACCGAGCGCATGAACAGGATCGACGCTGAGCGGCGGCGGTTATTCGGGATCTTGGAGCGGCTTGTCAAGTGGGAGAACTCTAACAACCCCGATGTACTTGCCGAGGCCCGGACTGAGATCGACCGATGCTTCCCCGACGGGCCGCCGCCGATCTTGGATCCCTTTGCCGGCGGCGGAGCCATACCTCTGGAGGCCCAGCGGCTCGGGCTCACCGCGCTCGCCGGGGATCTGAACCCCGTTGCGGTGCTCATCAACAAGGCGATGATCGAAATCCCGCCGCATTTCGCCGGGATGCCACCGGTGCATCCCAACATCGACAAGACCCTCACTACTTGGGAGAGGGCGCAGGGTCTGGCCGCCGACGTGGAAGCCTATGGACAATGGATGCGAGACGAGGTCCAGAAACGCGTCGGTCACCTGTACCCCGACGCAATCGGCCCTAACGGCGAGAAGCTCACGCCAATTGCCTGGATCTGGGCTCGCACCGTGGAGTCGCCTGATCCGAGTTGGTCGGGGCATGTGCCGTTGGTTGCGTCATGGACACTGGCCAAGAAACCGGGCAATCCCAAGGTCTGGATCGAGCCGATCATCGACCGCGACATCATGACGATCAACTATGCGATCCGAGAAGGCGGTGAACCCACGCACGAGCGCACCTGTACCGGCGGCAAGGGAACCTGCTTAGCGACCGGCACGGCGATTCCATCGTCATACATCAAAGCCGAGAGTCGTGCCGGACGCATGGGTCACGAACTTGTTGCAGTGGTCGCGGGTGGGGAGTTGGGTCGTCAGTATCTTGTACCTACACCGTCCCAGTCGGTCTCGGCTCTCGCGGCGCAACCTCGCTGGAAGCCGGAGGTTGCACTACCTGACCAAGGGCTTGGGTTTCGCGTCCAGGCGTACGGTTTCGACGAGTGGTGGAAGCTATTCTCGCCGAGGCAGTTGACGACGCTCACGACTTTCTCAGACTTGCTCGGCGAGATGGTTGAGCGGGTACGGAAGCATGCTTCGGCGGCCGGGTTGGTTGCCGACGGTGTGAGGCTGCGCGAAGGCGGCCGCGGTGCCGATGCTTACGCAGATGCGGTCGTCACCTATCTGGCCTTCGCCATTGATCGACTGGCGGACCGCAACTCGACGATCTGCTCGTGGGACTCTTCCCGTCAACACGCCCGGAATGTCTTTGCACGCCAAGCAATACCCATGACATGGGACTTCACCGAGAACAATCCGATGGGGGGATCGTCGGGAAGTTGGTCCAACGCCGTTTCAGGAATCGCGCGAGCGATCGAGCAATTGCCAATCAACGTTCCAGGCACAGCGGTTCAACGGGATGCGCGTGCACACGTGCGAGAGTTGTCAGGTGCTGCACTTTCCACGGACCCTCCGTACTACGACAACGTCGGGTATGCCGACATCTCAGACTTCTTCTATGTCTGGATGCGTGAAACCCTTTCGCCGGTGTGGCCGGATGAGTTCTCCACGATGGTGACGCCGAAGACAGACGAGATAATCGCAGACTCTGGTCGCCACGGAGGACCTGCAGGCGCGAGGCAGCACTTCGAACTTGGAATGGCCGAGTTCATGGAGGCGCTCGCGACGAGCGTCACTCCAGAGATCCCCGCGACGATCTACTACGCGTACAAGGCAACCGAGACCAGCGAGGGCGAGGTGCGCTCCACAGGATGGGACACTTTCCTTCAGGCAGTCCTCGACGCCGGTCTTCAGGTCAGCGCTACCTGGCCGATGAGGACGGAACTCGCGAATCGGCCACGCGGCCTCGGCTCCAATGCTCTCGCTTCTTCCATCGTCTTAGCCTGTCGGCCGCGGCCTGCTAAAGCCGTCCTCGCTACCCGGGGCGAGTTCATCGCCGCGTTGCGACAGGAGCTTCCTGAGGCGGTGCGGGTCCTACAGTCGGGCAACATCGCTCCAGTCGATATGGCGCAGTCGACCATCGGGCCTGGCGTCAAGGTGTTCTCCCGGTATGCCCGGGTAGTGGAGGCCGACGGGTCATCGATGCCGGTGTCAGCTGCGCTGGCAATCATCAACGATGTCTTGGGTGAGGTGCTCGACGGCGAGGAGGCCGAGCTCGATGCCGACACCCGCTTCGCTCTCACCTGGTTCGCGGAGCACGGCTACAACTCCGGACCCTCAGGAGATGCTGACAGTGTGGCCCGGGCCAAGAACACCTCATTGGCCGGTATCAGGACTTCTGGCATCGGCGAGGCCCGCGCCGGCAAGTTCCGCCTCTACAAGCGCAGCGAACTCGATCCCGGCTGGTCGCCCGTGGATGACGAACGGCTCACGGTGTGGGAGGCCACCCAGCATTTGACACGGGAGCTAGAGCGCTCTGAGTCAGGGACGGCCGAATTGTTGCACGCTCTCGGAGGCTACGGCGACCGGGCTCGCCAGCTCGCCTACCTGCTGTACCAGAAGGCCAACGATAAGGGCTGGGCATCGGAGGCCGGCGCCTACAACGGCCTCATCACCGCTTGGCCCAACCTTCGCACCGGCGCTGCCACCGTCGCAGCCGCTGCCTCGGCCCCCTCCCAGGGGAACCTGCTATAGAGATACCGAGGGAAGGCCAGCGCGAACTCTTGCGCGGATGCTCCTTGATCGGGTGCCGCCAAGCATCTGCCTGCGCGATCTTCTCAGGTGTCGCCTCACCGACTGCCAACAAGCTCTCCCGCGGCGTACTTCTCGTGGCTCCCGCTGGAGCCTCAGCGCTCAGCTTCGTCGGGAACTCGTCGCCGAGGCCGGACCACCCGCGAGACCCATCTTCGCCCTCGGGCTGGTTGTCAGCCAATCTGATACCAGATATACCAAATACACATGAAGATATCGATCCATGTTGAGAGTTCCCGCGGCCGACATCCGTCGCTGGTAATGGACGGCAGTCGAGCGTCGCTACACCGCGCGGTTACGCTGGCCGTCCGACCGGAGGAGAACCTGGACGATGGGCAAGGGGCACACGCGGGCGCAGCGAATGCGGTGGGCTCATCTGACCAGGTCCGTCCCAATCAACGAAGTTGCGACGAAGGCCGGCGTCAAGCGCAGGACGGTGCAGTCGTGGCGGACCGAGTTCGGCATCACAGGCGGTGAGGTGACCGTTCATTCGGCTGTCGGCCGGATCAGGCTCGTCGGTGACCAGGCCGCATCGGGCGCTGACGCTCGGTTGACGGACGCTGCAACCGCTACGAACGAGTTCGACGTTGAGGCCGAGGTGCACCAGGCGACCTCGCGCTACATCGAGCAGCACGGCGACTGGTTCCACGATGAAGAGGGCCGGCAGTCCGACAAGAAGGAGATGCACGAAGTGATCTCCGATTGGGAGGGGCAACACGGCCCGTTGACTCCCCAGGAGAAGGCAGAAGCACGAGCGGCTCTCGGTCTGTGAGCATTCTCATGCTCGATGCTGGGGCGCTCATCGCGCTTGAGCGAGACAGTCGTCGCGTGTGGGCGCTCGTTGAAGCCGCCTTCGACGCAGGTGACAGAGTCCAGGTACCAGCATGCGCACTCGCGCAGGTGTGGACCGGCGCGCCGTCTCAGGCCCGCCTCAACCAGGCGCTCAAGCGGTGTCGTACGATCTCGCTGGATGAAGAGATGGCTCGTCTCGCCGGTCGCCTGCGGCCGATCAGCGGCGTCAATGACGTAGCCGATGCCTCCGTGGCAGCCGCTGCGGCTATGGCAACCAACTTCTCCAGCGTCGTAATCGCTACATCCGACGAGGACGACATCTTGCAACTCATCGATGCAGCTGAATCTCTCCACCCCCGGCTGGTCCACGACGAAGTCCGCCTCCACTCGATCTAGTCAAGCGACCCGATGGTCGCTGCAGGAGGCCGCTACCGCTGCGTCCCGGCGGATAGCGCCTGACGGCCGCGCATCGTGATTGTCGTTGTCTCGTGGCATTGTTGGGGCATGTGTGAAGTCGCCCACACCTCTGCCAGCGGTCACGGGAGTCGCCGATCATGGTGATGGCCAACACTGAGCGGACTGCCAAGGCGCTGGATCTGCTGCGCGACGGGCTCAGCCCGGCGTGTGAGGCGACTTGGCGGGGGTTCTACGGCAACGGATGGCTCCAGCAGGTCAACTCGAGGTTGCACAGTCCCGACCGGGAGCCTTCGGTCGGTGATTCGGCGTTCTTGTTCAAAGGCATCAAGGCCACTTGGAATGAGGTGTTCAGCCACGGGTTCGGTCCGTCGGTGCGGTCGCTGGTGTTCGAGGTATCCGATGTGCGCAACCGGTGGGCCCATCAGCAGTCGTTGACCAGCGACGACACCGTGCGGGCCCTCGACTCGATGGAGAGAGTGCTGGAGGCCTTCGGCAACAGCGACCAGCGCGATCAGATCCGCACTCTGCGCCGGGACTTGATGCGTCAGATGTTCGACGAGGAGTCCCGCAGCGAGCGCCGCCGCACAGCGGCCAAGCCGACTGAAGGAACGCCCCAAGCAGGGCTGACGCCGTGGCGGGACATCATCGCGCCGCATGCCGATGTGGCCGCGGGTCGCTTCGAGCAGGCCGAGTACGCGGCCGACCTGGAGCAGGTCGTCAATGGCCGCGCAGAGCACGAGTACAGGGATCCTCAGGCGTTCTTCGCTCGTACCTACATCACTCAGGGCTTGCGAGACCTTCTCGCCGACGCGGCCCGGCGCCTTTCAGGTCAGGGTGGTGATCCGGTAATCGAGTTGCAGACCAACTTCGGAGGGGGCAAGACCCACTCGCTGATAGCGCTATATCACCTTGCCTCCGGCGTGGATCCGGCCAAGCTGACCGGTCTGGCCGAGATCCTGGCAGAGGAGGGCGTGACACCCCCGGAGGGGGTGAACCGCGCCGTGTTGGTTGGTCAGATGATCTCGGCGTCGGCACCGAAGTCGGTCGGTGGCGGCATTCGTTTGCACACTATGTGGGGCCACCTCGCCTACCAGCTCGGCGGCAAGGAGGGCTACGACATCGTACGGGCCGACGACCTGGCCGGCACGAGCCCCGGCGCCGCTCTCATGACTCTGTTCGAGCGGTTCGGTCCGGCGGTGGTGCTGATCGACGAGTGGGTGGCCTACGCCCGCCAGCTACGTGACGGAAGCGACGACGACGGACCCGGTGGTGTGCGCCCCGCGGGGGGAGACTTCGACACCCAGTTCACTTTCGCCCAGGCTCTCACCGAGGCTGCTGCTGCGGTTCCTAACGTGATGGTGCTGATCTCGATCCCTGCGTCGGATGTCGAAGTGGGCGGCCCCAAGGGGCGCACTGCTCTGGAGAAGCTCAAGAACGTGGTGGCCCGCAAGGCCGCTCAGTGGCAGCCGGCGTCACCCGACGAGTCTTTCGAGATCGTGCGTCGCCGGCTGTTCGACCCGATCCCCGCCGACAAGGCCCGGGTGCGCGACGGCGTGATCCGGGCGTTCTGCGACATGTACCGCGATCAGGGCGACAAGTTCCCGGCCGGAGTGGGGGAGGGCGAGTACCGCCGCCGCATGGAGCTGTGCTATCCGATCCATCCCGAGCTGTTCGACCGGCTCTTCGACGACTGGTCCGCTCTCGATAAGTTCCAACGAACCCGGGGCGTGCTGCGGCTCATGGCGCTGGCCATATCCCAGCTGTGGCAGCGCGACGACCGCTCGCTGCTGATCATGCCCGGCAACCTGCCCATGGACTACGGGCTGCTGGTCAGCGAGATGAAGAAGTACCTGGAGGACGGCTGGGACCCCGTCATCAAAGCCGACGTGGACGGGGCCAACTCGCTGCCCTTGCGCATCGACCAGAACAACAGCCACTTCGGGCGGCTGTCGGCCACCCGCCGGGCCGCCCGGGCGGTGTACATGGGATCCGCCCCTCGGCCCGACGGCAGGAGGGGAGTGGACCTCAAGTCGGTGGTGCTGGGCTGCGCGCAGCCCGGAGAGTCCCCCGGACAGTTCGCCGACGCGCTGCGGCGTCTCTCGGGCGAGGCCACCCACCTCTACGTCGACGGTGCTCAGTACTGGTACTCGCTGATCCCCAACGTCACTCGAATCGCCGCGGACCGCGCCGGCTCCAACTACGACGATCGAGACGCCGACGACGAGGTGCGCCGCCGTATCGGCAACCAGCGCGATCGGGGAGCCTTCGCGGCGGTGCAGGTATTCGCCGAAGGCCCAGGCGATGTCCCCGACAACGACGACGGCGTGCGTCTGGTGATCCTCGAACCTGGCGCCACGCACTCGCCCAATGACGCCAACAGCCCGGCAGTGGCGCTCGCGGAGCGCATCCTGGCCCAGCGCGACGCCGGTCCTCGAGTGAACCCCAACCTGGTCGTGTTCCTGGCCGCAGCCGCCAACCGCTTGGCCGAACTGCGGGCCGCGACCCGCATGTACCTGGCCTGGAAGTCCATCGTGGGTGACCAGTCCATGAACCTCACGGCCCACCAGCAGCGCCAGGCCGACAGCAAGCTTCAAGAGACCTCCAAGCAGGTCGACAGCCTGGTCGCGGAGACCTTCACCTTGGCCATCACCCCCATCAAGCAGCCCGGGCAGCGCGACGTCGAATGGCAGACCACCAGGGTCACGGCGGCAGGCGACCTCGCGAAGCGCACCAGCGCCAAGCTCAGCAGCGAGGAGAAGCTCATCGGCACGTACAGCGGGGTGCGCATCCGCATGGACCTAGACCGCCGCGAACTCTGGTCCGAACGCGGAGACATCGCCGTCCACAAGCTGTGGGAAACCTACGCCCGGTTCCCCTACATGCCCCGACTCGCCAACCGCGATGTGCTCTACAGCGCCATCGCGAACCGGGCCACGACCCTTACCTGGCAACAGGAGACCTTCGCCTACGCCGAGGCCCATGACGGCGAGCGATGGGTAGGGCTGCACACCGACGACGCAATCCCGCCCGCACCAAGTGGCCTGCTCATCCACCCAGATCAGGTACCCGCGGCACCCGAAGTGGCCGAATCTGACGGCGATTCGGCAGACAGCCCCGACGATCCTGGCGAGCCCGCCGACTTGGACGGTCCCCCGCCCAAGTCGAAACCCGAACCCCCGCGGCGCACCCAGTTCTACGCCCAGTTCAACCTCGACCCCGTCCGCTGCATCAAGCAGCTAGGCGACATCGCCGATCACGTCACCAGCAAGCTCGGAGACAACGTGGAACTAATCCTGGAGGTCCGTGCCAAGAGCGAGGAGGGTTTCGACGAGGCCACCCACCGCACCGTCTTTGAGAACGCCAAGGCCCTAGGCGCCAAATCAACCGAGTTCGAGTAGGGGAGTTGGGATGGGACAGGGACTCGACCCTGACCGGATGGTCGTCCTGTCGCTCAAGCCCCGATTCGCGGAAGCCATCCTCTCCGGTGTCAAGACGGTCGAACTCCGCCGCACCGTGCCGAAGATCGTCGTTCCCACGCTGGCGTTGCTGTATGCCACGACGCCTGTACGGGCGCTGCTCGGCACATGCGTCATTACTGACGTTCGATCCGTTGGCCTGGGGGCGCTGTGGCGCGAGTACGGCTCGAGGTCCGACCTGCGCTATCACGAGTTCCAGCAGTACTTCGATGGGGTGGATGTGGGCACCGCTCTGGCGCTGACCCAGCCTCGAGCGTTCGGCCGGCGGGTCCCGCTCCAAGATCTGCGGGCGAATCCGAAAGGCTTCCGTCCTCCCCAGAGCTTCGCCTACGTCGACACCAAGACCGGTGACCGGTTCATCCGGATGGCCGCCTAGCCGCAGAGCGCCTGCGCGCCTCAGGAGTTCGGGCCTCCCCATCCGACAGGACATGATCAGGGTTGCCGTACATTGCAGGGCCTGCCTACATGTGGATGACCGCTCATGAGCCGTGTCGTTGAGTTTGGGGTTGTGTTCGACTGCGACGGGGTGCTTGTCAACACTGAGGAGCTTGGGTGGCGGGTGTGGCGGTCTCTGGCGGGTGACTACGGGATCGAGCTGACGCTGTCGGACCTGCGGGCGGTGACCGGGTGCACCGACGAGGAGAGCGTCAGCTACTTCGGGAAGTGGCTGGATGAGCGGGAACTGCTGGAACTGGGCACGCGGTTCGCGGGAGCGTTTGCGGCGGCCAGGCGGGAAGAGCTCTGCAGCTATCCCGATGCAGAAGAGACGCTGAGGAAGCTGAGGGCTCGGGGGATCCCGGTCGTGGTGGCGTCCAACTCGACTACCAGTGACGTCGAGGCGGCTCTTGCTCGGACGGGCCTTGCGGGACTGGTTGACGAGATCGTTGGCGCGGATCAGGTGGCGTCTCCTAAGCCGGCTCCGGACATGTACGAGCGGGCAGCAGCAGGGCTGGGCCGCGACGTGGTTGTGGCGGTCGAGGACTCTCCGGCGGGGATCGCTTCGGCGCGAGCGGCTGGGCTGCCGGTGCTGGCTGTCGACCGGGGTGCGTTTGATCCGGCGTCGCTGGTCGAGGCGACGGTGGTTGCGCCGGTGGTTAGTTACTTGGAGTTGGAAGCGCTGGCTGGCGCCTCGTCAGACCGGGACTAGCTCGAAGGAGACGGCGAAGGGCACGCCGGCCATCTCTCCCACCTGTTGGCAGCCGCCGCGTAGGAATGAGTCGGGGTCGAAGTCCGGGTCGCCGAGGTTGTCGATGTAGGTGCGGTGGCAGTCCAGCGAGGCCACGCCCTCGGTGATGTGGTCCGACACGTCCACCGCGTGGGTGGACGCCAACGAGGACGCGAAGGCGACCCAGCGCACACCGCTCCACGGCTCGCCCGCATCGGTGAACAACCAGCGGTTGGCCGCGTCCCGCACCGCGTCCGGCAGGGCCCGGCCCAGCTCCCGGTGGTCGACGTGGTTCCAGGGTCCCGTCTCGCCCCAGCGGTCACGGAAGTTCGAGCCGATGATCACCTCGGGCCGGTGGCGGCGGATGGCCGCGGCCAGGTCCCGTCGCAGCTCCAGCCCGTTGACGACCAGGCCGTCGGGATGGTCCAGGAACTCGACCACCGACACACCCACGGCAGCCGCGGCGGCCACCTGCTCGGCGGTGCGCAGCGGGCCGGTCTGCTCGGGCGGCATCGAGTCGATGCCGGCCTCGCCCCGGGTGGCCAGCACGTAGCGGACGTCCTTGCCCATGGCGGTCCAGCGGGCCACGGCCGCCGACGCGCCGTACTCCAGGTCGTCGGGATGGGCCACCACCGCCAGGGCCCGGCTCCAGTCCTCCGGCAGCGGGGCCAGGGCGGGAGCCGCCTGATCACCCATCCTGCTCACCGGCCGAGTCGATGCCGTTCACGGCGCTCAAGGTAACGCCTCGGACCCGGCGAGCCGAACGGCGCCGATGCCCCGCCCTGGGCTAGGCGAGACTCACGGCACGGGCTCGGTGTCCAGGAGCCTGCCTTCGAGGGCGGCTTCCACCTCGGTGGTCTTGTTCAGCGCAGCGATGAGCGCGGTCAGCTTCAGGTCGATCCTGTCGAGCTTGTCGTCGAGTCCATCGATCCTTCCGCTTTGTCTCGCGTCGAGTCCGTCGATCCTGTCGTCAAGTCCATCGATCCTGGCACTGAGTCTTGCGTCGACTCCGTCGATCTTGGCACTGAGTCTCGTGTCGACTCCGTCGATCTTGGCGTCGGTTGCCGCGAATCGGGTGTTGAGGGTGTCCTCCAGGCGATCGATGCGGCTGCGCTCGTCGGCCAGCGAGTAGATGAGTAGGCCGACCACCGCAGTGGCCAGCAGGGTCGGCAGCAGCATGTCGCCAAGCGCGGCCCACCGGCGGGTCCCCGTCCCGGCCGCGGCCGGGTCGGGTTGCGGGTCGGGGGTGTGGGCCATGTGGGTCGCCTCGGCGGCGGGTTGGGCGGCGGTTGCGGTCACGGTGCGCCTCGTTCAGGTGTCGCGGCAGGGATCCTGTCGGGTGTTGTCGGGTTGATTGGCACACCGCTGATGCCTGATGGCAAGGCTCAGTATTCAATATATCAACCTATGCATTGTCACACAAGGGCTCCACTGAGGCGCTATCGCTGTTCGCGCCGTCTTTAGGCCGCAGCAGGCGCCATGACCTCGGTCCAGAACGTTGTCATGTCTTCGTAGAAGAGTGGCACCAGGTCGGGGTTGCCGGAGATGTGGGCGCCGCGGACGCCGAAGCCGGCCTCGATGGCGTAGAGGAAGCCGTCGCGGTCGACCAGGTCCGGGTCCGGCTCCTCGGAGGCGGGGAGGATGAAGGCGCCGTCATCGGCGATGTAGAAGGTGGGCGCCCCGGGCGTCACCGAGGCGTCCGCGATGTACTCCAGCGGGGTCGTGCGGTCGAAGCTGTGGTTGGCGCCGGGCACGATCCGCACCGTGGCGTCGCCGCCCGCCAGTCGGATGGCGTGGATGTGGGCCTGGACTTGGGCCGGCGGGCACCAGTCGTCCTGGTCGCCGATGATCGCCCGGATCCGGGTCCGCCCGACCGACGGGTCGAGGAACTGCTGGCCCGACCACGGGTAGGCGGCGTACACCCCGACCAGCTTGGGAGCCCCCGACGCGGCCGCCAGATGCACCGACGCCGCGCTCAGCACCGCCGAACCGCCCCGGCTGTGGCCCTGCGCGCCGATCCGGGCGCCGTCGATGTCGGCGCGGGCCGCGAGGACCTCCGCAGCGGCGAGGACGTCCCAGGCGCTGGCCGCGAACGAGAACTGGACCTGCCGCACGACGGTGCTGGACACGCCCCGAGTGCTGAACGGGTCGATGGTGCAGGCCGCGATGCCGGCATCGATGATCGACGCGGCGATGGCCATGTGGTGCTGCTGGAGCCCCAGACTGCCCGGGGCGACGATCACCACCGGATGGGGCCCGGCACCCTCCGGCACGAAGAGCTTGGCCCACAGGTCCTGGAGCGGCATCGCCCCGGTGTGAGAGATCGCCTGATGGAAGTTCCTCGGATTCGCCGACGGGATCGTCAGCGCCTCGCCGGCCAGGCCGTTGGCCAGGCGGTAGTCGTCGCGGTGGATGGCGTCGTCGCCGGTCAACCCTGTAGCAGACTGGCGGTAGCTGCGGTTCATCAAGGGAGAAACGTAATGGGAAAGGTTGTGCTGATCACCGGAGCATCCGCCGGGATGGGGCGCGAGGCCGCGATCCTGATGGCCCAGCAGGGTCACCGGGTGTACGCCGCCGCCCGCCGGCTGGGCCTGATGGAGGACTTGGCCGAGCACGGCGTCACGCCGGTCGAGCTGGACGTCACCGACGGCGACGGCAACGAGCGGGTCGTGGGCCGGATCATCGACAGCGAGGGCCGCATCGACGTGCTGATCAACAACGCCGGCTTCGGGCTGTACGGACCGGTCGAGGACATCCCCCTCGACGACGCCAGGTACCAGTTCGAGGTGAACCTCTTCGGCCTGGCCCACCTCACCCAGCTCGTGCTGCCCCACATGAGGGCGCAGGGCTCCGGGCGGATCGTCAACGTCTCGTCGGTGGGCGGCAAGGTCTACTCGCCCTTCGGGGCCTGGTACCACGCCACCAAGCACGCCCTGGAGGGCTGGTCGGACTGCCTGCGCCTCGAGACCGCGCCGTTCAACATCGACGTCGTGGTGATCGAGCCCGGCCTCATCAAGACAGACTTCGGGAACGTGGCGGCAGAACGGATGGCCGGATACGGCATCGACGGCTCGGCCTACCAGGCCCAGCTCGAGCCGCTGCTCAGGATGAGGGAGAACCCGCGGGTCACCGACCGAGGCACCGACGCCAAAGTGCTCGCCAAGGTGTTCGCGGAGGCCGCCACCACAGCCAAGCCGCGCCGCCGGTACGTCAAGGGAATGCTGGCCCGACCCGCGCTGGCCGTCAGGAAGTGGTACGGCGACCGCGTCTACGAGTTCATCCTGCGCCTAGCCATCCGCTGACCGCGCCCTCAACGGGACCGGCTGCCCGCGGGCCGGTACGCCATCAGGACGGCCGCCGACGCCGAGAAGAGGGCTGCGGCCGCCCAGACCTCCAGCCAGCCGAACCGCTCGGCGACCCAGCCCGCCGCCACCGGGCCGGCGATCGCGGCCGACGCGAAAAGGGCCGACACCACGCCGGTGATCTTGCCGGTGGACTGCTCGCGCCCGACGGTGATGTAGCTGTACAGCAGGGGAGTCCATCCCCAGCCCGACAAGTAGGCGACCGGTATCCCAACCAGCATCCACTGGCTGTTGCCGGTGGCCATGGCCAGATAGCCGACGACCGCCACCGCGGCCATGGCGGCCAGGGTCGAGCGGGCGTTGAGCCCCCGACGGGCCACCGCATAGGCGCAGCCGACCCGCATGAGCACGGCCCCACCCGCGGAGGCCGCCACCAGGGCGGCCGCGCCGTCGGGGCTGGAGCCCGCATCGACGAACGACAGCGATGCGAACGTGTTGAACACGACCAGGTTGAACATCAGCAGGCCGGCGCCGCCGTAGAAGCTCAACCCCAGGGTCGGCACATCGCCGCCGGAGGCTGCGGGCGGCTCGTAGACAGGCGGCTGGGAGGCGGCCGGCGAGCCGTCCGGCGCTCTCGAAGGCCGGCGGGGCCGGGCCGGGCCCAGCAGCAGCCACATCCCCACCGCCGCGAACACCGAGGACGCCGCGAAGACGGTGCGCCAGCCCAGCCAGTCCCCGAACACCGGCAGCACCGCAGTGGACACCAGCACCAGCAGCGGCAGCGACGCCTCGCGGATGCCGAAAGCGAGCACCCGCGGCGTGCGCACCAGAAGGTCCACCAGGATCCTCGACGAGCTCGGCTCGGAGATCACCCGCAGGAACCCGGCCACGGCCAGCAGCCCAATGAACCACGTGATGCTGGGCGCCTGCGACATGGCCACCACGAACAGGCCCGAGACGATGCAGGTGAGCCGCCCGATGGTGATCCCGCCGACGCGGTCGGTGAGGCGCCCGCCCCATACCGAGAACACCACGCCGGGGATGGCCGACAGCGACAGGCCCAGCCCCAGCTCCGATGAGCTGATCCCGAGATCGAGCCGCAGGTACGGACCCAGCGGACCCGAGATGATCTGCGGGATGGCCCCCGCGGCCAGCAGGGCGCCCGACGCAGCCACCGCAGCCGCGTCGACGCGGCCCATGCCGGCAGCCACGGCTAGCGGTCGGCGGATGGGTCCACGAGCGCTCAGGCTAATGCCGGGCCTTCCTGAGGGAACGAATCCGCCAACCCATTTGCAGATCTGGCGTCAGATTCTCCTAGAGCGTTAAGGACGGACAGAGCGAATCGGTAGCATGTCCGCCGTTCGTGCCGCGGGAGGAGCCGTCGTATGCATCTTGACCGACACCGGATCGCCAGGATCGCCTTCGCGGCGCTGCTGGTGCTCGGGTTCTGGGCGGTCCTGCCCGGCGCTGCCCAGGCGGCGCAGTCCGAGGTCGCCCCGACCGCCTCCTACCAGGACATCGAGTTCATACTCAGCTCGTTCTCGTTCCTGGTGTGGGGCGTGCTGGTGATGTGGATGGGCGCCGGATTCACGATGCTGGAGGCCGGCACGGTCCGCACCAAGAACTCGTCGATGATCTGCCTCAAGAACGTGGGCATCTACTCGATCGCCGGGCTGTCGTACTTCGTGGTGGGCTACAACCTCATGTACCTGGACGTCGGCGACATCGTCGGCAGGTTCCAGCTGCTCCACGGACCCACCGGCGCCGAGGCGGCGCTGTTCGACGGGGCCACCGGCCGCATCGACGAGATCGTCGCCAACGGGCACGCATCGATGTCCGCCTGGTTCTTCCAGATGCTCTTCGTGGCCACCGCGGCGTCGATCGTGTCGGGCGCCATCCTCGAGCGGGTCAAGCTGTGGTCGTTCTGGGCGTTCACGCTCGTGCTGACCGCGTTCATCTACCCGATCGTCGGCGCGTGGGTGTGGGGCGGCGGCTGGCTCTACGACATGGGCTTCCAGGACTTCGCCGGCGGCACCGTGGTGCACACCACCGGCGGATGCGCCGCCCTGGCAGCGCTGCTGGTGGTCGGGCCCCGCCGAGGGAAGTTCCGTCCCGACGGCAGCGTGAAGGCCACCCCGCCGTCCAACGTGCTGGTGATGACCCTCGGAGTGCTGATCCTGTGGCTGGGCTGGTTCGGATTCAACGGCGGCTCGCAGCTGGTGCTGGGCACCCCCGGCGACGCAGTGGTGATGAGCAGCGTCATGGCCAACACCCACCTCGCCGCGGCCAGCGGCCTGGTCGCCGCCGTGCTCGTCGCTCGCCCCCTCTTCGGCCGGCTGGGCCTCGCCTCCAGCCTCAACGGCGCCCTGGCCGGCTTGGTGTCGATCACCGCCGCCCCCAACATCGCCGAGAGCGAGTGGGCCATCGTCATCGGAGCCGTCGGCGGGGTGCTCTGCTCGGTGGCGACCTACCTGCTGGAGCGGTTGAAGCTCGACGACGTGGTCGGGGCCATCCCCGTGCATCTGGTGGCAGGAGTGTGGGGGACGCTGGCCGCCAGCATCGCAGGTGGAGCCGACCTCGGCGTCCAGCTGGCGGGCGCCGGGGCGGTCATGGCGTTCACGTTCGTCGCCTCCCTCATCGTCTGGAAGGTGATCGACCTCACGATCGGCATGAGGGTGTCGCGCGACGTCGAGTACGTCGGTCAGGACGTGGGCGAGCTCGGCATCGAGTCCCACCCGGAGTTCGTGCTCGTGCCGGAGGACTTCGAGGACTACGAGCGGCCGCTCAACTCCCGCGAGCGTCGCCGGCGCCGGAGCGAGCGAGCGGTGAGTCCCGGCGAGGGCTGGATGGATCCGCGCCAACCGGTCCCGCCCGGCCTGTTCCCGCCGACCGACCCGGTTCCGCGGCAGGGTCCGCCACCGGGCGCAGTCCCGCCCATGCAAGCGCCGCCACCGGGCGCAGCCCCGCCGCGGCAAGCACCGCCACCAGGCGCAGTCCCGCCCAGGCAGGCCCCGCCGCCGGGTGTGGTCCCCCCGAGGCAGGCCCCGCCGGGCGCAGTTCCTCCGGGCCAGTACCCGCCCACCGATCCGGTCCCGCCCAGACAGGCTCCGCCGAGGCAGGCCCCGCCACCGGGCGCGGTCCCGCCGGGCCAGTACCCGCCAACGGATCCGGCGCCGCCCGACCCGCGTTCTTAGGGGCCGAGCGGCGTCAGGACGTAGCGGCCCCGCGTCCTAAGCGCTGATCCACGCACCGGGCAGGCACAGCACCCCCCGGCGGTCCTTGCGGCGCATCGTCACCGACAGCCATTGCTCGACTATGAGCGCGTCCTGCCGGCTCAGCGTCATGCTGCCCAGCGGCGACCTCAAGACGATTTCGACATCCGCCAGGAGATGGATCGGCGGGTCGGTCTTCACCCGCAGGGACCCGTCGTAGTGGGGACTGGCCGCCACCGGGAGGTAGCTCCTGAGATCAGCGAGAGCGGAGGCACGCCCCCGGACCAGCGCGGGGACCTCGTAGGTCGTGTACGCAACCCACACCTCGCGGTCGCTGCGCACGAAGCCGGCGCCCCGAACCGGCGGCGGTTCGAAGCCGCCGTGGATCAGCCACTGTCTCAGCTTCGTCATGGCCCCGATGGCGATGTAGGCCTCCTCGTGGCCGCTGTTCATGAGGCCCGCATACACCTGATGCACGTGCGCGGCCGATACCCGGCTGATATCGCGCCCGCCGATCGTGTAGCCACCGGCAGCGGCGATCTCCTCTATCTGCGAGTACGTGTACATGACCCCGCCGGTTAGAGGGCCCGCCGCGCAGTGGCTTCGAGTCAGCCCCCTGTATCAGTTACTACGATTGCTGCGACCCAGCGAGGCTATCGTGCTCGGCGTCGCGTGAGTCCAAGCGGCTCTCCACAAGAGCGCCGGGACGCGGGCCGGCACTCCGCCCCGGGGCTACTGCGCGGCGGCCTGGCGGGCGGAGTCGACGCCGCGGGCGATGCCTCGCAGCCGCCTCCGGAGGTGCCAGACGGCGGAGTAGAGCAGCCACGACAGGCACCAGACCACCACCGAGACCAGCAGGAGGTCCTCTCCGGTGGGGGTCAGGCCGCCGGAGTGGAACGGCTTGACGAAGTAGTGCGAGATGAAACCGCCCCGGTACGGGGTCTCACCGGCGAGGCGCCACAGGTCCTTCTCCCAGACCGTCAGCGGGCACGGCAGCCGCGCCAGGTTCACGAACGCAGTCGGTGCCAGCATGATCAGGTACCACACCATCAGCCGGGGTCGGCGGGCCGCGAACGGCGCGCCCACGATCAGGAACACCGCCAGCAGCCCGTGCGCGAGTGCTATCGCAGCGGCCAGCAACCACGCACCCACAGCCTCAGACTAATGCGGCGCCTTCCTGCGGGAATAGCCGTGCCGGGTCGATGCCCACGTCGATGCGAGCGATGGCGCCGGTGCGGGCGAACAGGGCCCGGCTGAAGGCCCGGTCCAGTCGGTCGGCGCTCGTGGCCGTCTCGCCGCCGGACAGGGCTGTACGGGTCCACGGGGCGGCGCCGTCCAGGTGGTAGACGACCGGCGCTCCGCAGTAGGTGAACCCGAGCGTGCCCGGCTGGAGCGACTCCCCGTCGCCCAGCGGCGGCCACGGGCAGGCTGCGGTCAGGAACTCTGCCGGGTCGAGCAGGATCGGGGTGAAGCCCAGGCGCCCGTCGTTGACCCGCAGGCCGAGTTCGCCCCAGCGCAGCAGGATGCCCTCCTTGACGGCGCCGGTCATGCCCGGCTGCTGGGCGCCGGTGTGCGCCGGCGTGTGCGAATGCGGGTCGAGGGGGAAGGCGCCGTGGTCCGCCACCGTCTTGGAGGGCCCGAGCCCCGCCCTGACACGGCGGTAGCGGTGGACCATCTCCGCGAGGAGGTCCCGGTCGGCGGCCGAGTCGGCCGCCGCGAAGATGCGCTGCTGCAGGCGGAACATCAGCTTCATCACCATGTGCCAGTAGACGCAGCCGAGCCCCTCGTAGCGGTACATGGTCTGGGACCGCCCCGCGAAGGCGCGGTGCTCGAACACGGCCTCGTAGGCGTCCAGCACCTCGGCGCGGCCGGCGCGGTCGGGCCGGCAGGCCTCCTCCAACGAGTCGATGGCGTCCTCGAGATCCTGCCCCCGGCGCAGGTGAGCCGCGAAGCGCACGCTGCCGTCGGCGTCGCGGCGGGCGATACCGGCGCCGTTGTCGATCAGGCTGCTGAGAGCCGGACCGACGAGGCTCTCGGGCACCTGGTTCTTGTCCATGAACGAGGGGCGGGACCGGTTCGGGTACAGCAGGAACGACTGCTGGTCGGGGCGGTACAGGTCGCTGTCGAAGAGGGCGTCCACCAGGTCGATCACGTCCTGCGGGCCCGCCAGGGCGGAGCTCAGCGCGGCGACCTGGCCCTCCAGCATCACGTACAGGGGGTCGAGCTCCGCGGTCGCGGGCCCGAGCCGCAGCAGCCGGTAGGCGTGGGCCAGGCCGTCGGGCCGCCGGGCCTCGGCGATGATCCGGTCGAGATGGGGGAGGGCGGCCCGGATGCATCCCCGCACTGCGGCGACGCTCGCCGGACGGGTGGGCTCGGGCGGCCGGCCGTACACGCTTGCGCGGTAGGAGGAGGCGCTGCGGCCCACCTGGTCGAGCAGCTCCCGCCGGGCCTCGGCGGTGATCGGGTCGCCTTCAGCCAGCCCGCGGTGCGCATCGAAGGCCGATTCGAGGCCGGTCATCCACTCCAGCACCGCCGGCGCGACCGGCACCTCCTCGACGGGTGAGCGTTCCAGCAGACCGTCGAGGAACGCCAGGTAATCGCGGAGGTGGAACACCGTCACCACCGACACGCCGATACCCACCAGCGCGTTGTTGGCGTCGTTCCACTCGGGCCGCTGCGTGTTGAGCCAGATCCCGCCGCCGGGAACCAGGCTCGACAGCTTCGCCAGGGCCGGCACCAGCAGCTTCTCGGCCAGGGAAGCGTGATGGACGCCACCGCCGGCTGTTGCCACCAGCCGCCCGTCGGCGCCGATCTCGGCCACCCGCTCGTCGATGCCGGCCTGGGCGGCGTGATCGAACTCGAGGGTGTGCTTCGGATCGGCCACGATGCTGTCGTGGGGCAGCATCCGGTAGGGCACGTCCCCGTACGAGAACTCCAGCCGGTTGAGCGCCGCCTCCAGCGAGCCCGGATGGAACCGGTGCACCGCGTCGAGGATGCTGTGCAGGTAGACGATCTGGTGGTCGCCCCAGTAGCCGAACGTCGACCAGTTGCCCTCCCCGGGCATCTCCCAGTCGATGCCGTCGTTGCCGATCCGGTAGGGGTTGTGGCCGTCCATCGTGGAGGCGTTCAGGAACTTGGCCAGGAACGACGGAGCGTAGCCGGGGAAGCTGTGCACCAGCGCCAACCAGTTCTGGAAGATGTCGCGCCAGTTGCCCTCGTACGCGAAGAGCCGGTCGCCGGCCGAGGCTCCGTCGCCGATCTGGAAGCTGTTCCAGGGGCGGCTCGGATCGCCGTGACGGCGGCTGAACGTGAGCGGCAGGTACTCGTTCACGAGCCGGGCCAGCGTGGCGTCCGACGACACGGCCGCCTGCAACTCGTCGAGTTCGACGACCGCGTCCATCCCGGTGGCGAGCTGCTCGAACCGGGCGGCGGCGGGCCGGTTGCGGGCGCCCATGAACCGGCTCACGTCGGCCACGGCCACCCGGTGGGCGTCGAGCGGCACGCCGCCGCGCATGCAGTTGTAGGTGACGTTGGCCAGATGCCGGACGGTTGCGCCGCGGTCGGCTGTCTGCTGGAGGGCGTCGGCATGGGCGATCAGGTTCGTCAGCTCGTGGTGGGACTGGTCGACCGCGGCCCGTGCGATCGGATCGGCCTCGCCGGTGCTGCGCAGCCACCTGCGCAGCCGAGCCACCGCGATGTGGTCCCGGTTGACGTCGGCCACGATCGTCCAGCGCACCGGCGATTCCGCGCTGATCCGAGCCGGTGCCGACACGAGGAAGGCGCCTTTGACGCCGGTGGCGAGATGCTCGGGCTCGAGGTCCCTGCCTGAGCGGAAGCCGCGGATCTGGCGATCGGACATGGCCGTGACCGCGGCGTCGAGGCCCCGCGACCACACGACCGAGGCCAGCAGCGACTCGGCCGGGTCGGACAGGTCGCTGACCAGCGCTTCGAGCGTGAACAGCGCCAGACCCGACTCGGGGTCGAACTCCGAGCGCCGGTAGGCGTCGACGAGGGTGCTCGACGTCTGCTGGGCCTCGAGCTCCACGCCGGCGGGCAACACGTCGATCAGCCCATCCAGCAACTCGACGTCGCAGGGCGAGGCGCCGGCGGATGCCGCCAGCTCGCAGGTGCGCACCAGCCCGTAGCCGGCCGCGGTCGCCCACGTGTAGCGGAAGGTGAGCCCCAGTTCGGGGTTGTGCTCCTCGAACCTGAGACGATCACCACAGAGCGTCTTGGCCACCGACCGGCGAACGGTCCCGTAGGGCGCATGGGGAGCGAAGGGCTGCCAGGGATCGGCGCCCCCGCCAGCCCTGATGAGGGTGAAGGGGCCGGTCCGGCCGCCGCTGCGGTGCAAGCGGTCGTCGGTCTCGTAGGCGAACAAGGCATGCTCGGGGCTGCGGCGCCCCGCGGTCAGCGCTCCCGTGCTCGACACGAACAGCCACAGGTCGCTGCGGCCGGTGACGTTGACCAGGAACGGGTCGAGCAGGTCGTAGTCGTCTACCCGGTACCACTCAAGGCCGTCCTCGACGCAGAGCCTGCCCTCGGGCTGCATGTTGGCGGTGGTCGCGCTGCTCAACTGGCCGTGGCCTCCTCGGTCTCGTCGACTTGCTGGTACACCCGCACATGGTCGACGTACAGCGCGACCGGAAACTCGAGGTCCAGCGCGATCGGTCCGGGGAACTGCCCGCCGACCGCCAGGTTCAGGATCATGAAGAACTCGTGGTCGAACACCCAGGGCCGATGGGCGGTCACGTCCCTGGTGAGCGTGTAGTACTCCTCGCCGTCGTAGAACCAGGTGATGCCGTCGTAGTCCCACTCGATGGCGTAGGTGTGGTAGTCGTCGGCGATGGGGTAGTCCTGCCGGTTCCACCTCGTGAAGCCGGTCGCCCCCGCATAGCCGGGTCCGTGGATCGTGCCGAACACCAGGTCCGGCTCCCGGCCGATGTACTCCATGATGTCGATCTCGCCCACGTGCGGCCAGTGGTTCTGCTGGTCCTCGGAGTGGCGGTCGAAGTGGGCGCCGAGCATCCAGAACGCGGGCCAGAGCCCCGCGCCGGCCGGCACCTTCAGGCGGGCCTCGAAGCGCCCGTACTTGAACTCCCTCAGGCCCTTCGTCAGCATGCGGGCCGAGGTGTAGTAGGAGTTCTCGTACTTCTCCTGGTGGGCCTCGATGACCAGTAGCCCGTTCTCGACCCGGGCGTTCTGAGGCCGCGACGTGTAGTACTGGGCCTCGCCGTTGCCCCAGCCCCAGCCGCCGATGTCGTAGGTCCAGTTGGTGGGGTCGATGGCGTCGCCGTCGAACTCGTCGTGCCAGACCAGCTCCCAGCCCTCGATCTCTTCGATCGGCACCGGGTCCGGGGCGGTGACCGTCGTCGTGGGCGGAGGCGGCGCGGTGGTGGTCGTCGTGGTCGTGGACGTCGTAGTTGTCGTCGAGGTAGTCGTGGTGGTGGAGGTTGTCGTTGTGGTCGTGGACGAGGTCGTGGTTGTCGCGGGAATGGACGTGGTGGCGGGCGCGGTCGTGGTCGTCGGGGCAATGGACGTGGTGGCGGGCGCGGAGCTGGTGGTCGCGACCGTCGGCGCAGCCGGGGCAGCCGCCTCCTGCGAGGGCGTCGCCTCGTCGGACCCGCAGCCCGCGGCCAGCACGGCGCACAGCAACGCTGCCGTGCTCACACCCCTGGCGAGACTTGCTCGACTTCTCATGGTTCGGCGCCTAGAGGGCCAGCGGCCCGGGCGGGCTGAGCTGCGCGGTGATGCCCCCGTCCACGTAGAGCACCTGGCCGGTGATGTAGCCGGCCTCGCCGGACGCGAGAAAGGCCACCGCCGAGGCGATGTCGTCGACGGTGCCCGGACGCCGCAGCGGGATCTGGGTCACGACTTCGGGGGGCCCCTTGGTGATGTCCTCGGGCGGCCAGCGGTAGGTGCGGGTCACGCCCGGCCCGACCGCGTTCACCCGGATCCCGCGCGGCCCGAGGTCCACGGCCAGGGCGCGGGTCAGCGCGTTGATGGCTCCCTTGGTCATGTCGTAGGGAAGCCCGTACTGGTGGGCCCGGTCGGCTCCCACCGACGACACCAGCACGATGCTGCCGCCGCCGGCCTCGCTCATGGCGGCCGCGGCCCTCTGGGAGCACAGGTACGGGCTGCGCACGTTGGTGGCGAGCTGGAGGTCGAGAAGGGCGCGGTGCTCCTCGAGGGCGGATCGCCTCTGGAGGTCGGCCGCGTTGTTCACCAGCACGTCGACCGTGCCGAAGCGCTCCAGGGTGACGTCGAAGACGGTGTCGACCGCAGCCTCCTGGGTGAGGTCGGCGCACACCGCCTCGACGGTCGCTCCGAGCCCTTCGAGCGCCCGCACCGTGCCGTTGAGGGACTCGCAGTCCTTGTCGGCCGCCACCAGGTTCATGCCCTCGCAGACCAGGCGGCGGGCGATGCTCTCGCCGATGCCCTTGGCCGCGCCGGTCACCACCGCGGTCCGGCCGGCGAGGTCCGGGTACCGGCCGATCGGGCCGCCGGCTGGCGGGGAGCCGGTCATGGCCGGGCTGGGCCGCCGTCGGGCCGCCGGGTCTGGGTCCATTGCTCCACCGTCTCGTCGCAGGGATGCTCAGCGGCGAGCTTCTCGTCGATGTCGATGCCGAGCCCGGGTCCGTCGCCGGGGTGCAGGTAGCCGTCGACCGGGCGGGGCAGGCCCGGGAACATCTCGTAGGTGAGCTCCGAGGGCTGGGGCCACTCCTGGATCCCGAAGTTCGGCGCCCACATGTCGAGATGGAGGTTGGCGGCATGGCCGACGGGCGACGTGTCGGCGGGGCCGTGCCACGCCGTGCGCACCCCGAAGGTGGCCGCGAGCTCGCTCACGGCTCGGGCTGGGGTGATCCCGCCGATCTGGCTCACGTGCATGCGCACGAAGTCGATGAGCCGGCCGGTGATCAGCGGTTGCCACTCGTGGGGGCTGTTGAACAGTTCGCCCATCGCCAGCGGGGTGGCGCACTGCTGCCTCAGCGTGGAGAACCATCCGATGTCCTCGGGCGCGAACGGGTCCTCGAGGAAGAACAGCCGGTACTGCTCCAGGTCCTTGGCGAACTGGACGGCGTCGATCGGGTGGAGTCGCTCGTGGACGTCGTGCAGCAGCTCGACGTGGTCACCCACGGTGGAGCGGACGTGGTCGATCATGGCGAGCATGGCCCGGCTGTAGCCCCGCGGGTCGAAGTAGTTGCCCGCCGGCGCGGCCGGCGGCAGGTGCAGCCCGTCGGCGGGGCCGCCGTACCCGCCCATCTGCACCCGCACGTGCCTGAAGCCCTGCTCGATCAGCGCGACAGCGTTGTTGGCTACCTCGTGGGCGTCGCGGCCGTCGGCGTGGACGTAGGCGGCCGCCGCGGCCCTAAACGGGCCGCCGAGCAGCTGGTGGACGGGCATTCCCGCCTGCTTGCCCTTGATGTCCCACAGGGCCTGGTCGACACCGGACACCGCGTTGTTGAGCACCGGGCCGTTGCGCCAGTAGCCGTGGTTCATGGCCAGGTGCCAGATCTCAGAGATGCGGTCGGCGTCGCGGCCCACCAGCATCGGGGCCAGGTGGCGCTCGACGGCGGCCTGCACGGCGAAGGCCCGCTGGGTGAATGTGGCGCAGCCGAGCCCGTACAGTCCCGGCTCGGAGGTATCGACCCTCACCACCACCAGCCGGCAGGCGTCCGGCTGGGTGAGGATGGCCCGTACGTCGGTGATCTTGGGCAAGGGGGTCCCGTCCGTCAGCGCGGCGGCCCGCCGGGCCGGGCCTGCGGCTTGAGAGTGCCTGTTCCGGCCACGTCAGCCCTTCACGGCCCCGGCGGTCAGGCCCGACACGATGTATCGCTGGAGGAACAGGAACAGCACCACCATCGGCGTCATCAGGATCAGGACCGCGGCGGCCATCGGCGGCCAGTTGGCACCGTAGAGGCCCTCGAAGGCGATCAGGCCCCGCGTCACCGGGTAGAGGTCGTCGTTGGTCAGGTAGATGATCGCCAGCACCAGTTCGTTCCAGAGGCCTATGGCGTGCAGGACCGTAACCGTGGCGATGGCCGGGCGGATAAGCGGAACGATGATCTTGAACACGAAGCGGTAGTACCCGCACCCGTCGATGGCGGCCGACTCGTCCAGCTCGCGGGGGATCGCCTTGATGTAGTTGACGAGGATGATGATGCCGATCGGGTTGACCAGGAACAGCAGGATGTAGCCGGCGCGGGTATTGAACAGGCCTAGGTTGAGGATCAGCTGGAACTGCGGGATGAGCGCCGGCGGCAGGAACAGCGCGATCACGTAGAGCAGCAGGATGTACTTCCCGCCCTTGAGGTAGCCGCGGGCGATCGGGAACGCCACCAGCACCGACGTGACCACGCAGACCGCGGTGGCCACCGTGGTGTAGACGACGGAGTTGATCAGGTAGCGGGCGAACTGGGCTTCGTTCCAGGCCTCGGTGAAGTTCTCGAAGCGGAGCGACTCCGGCATGCCGGTCGGGTTCTGGAAGAACTCGGGCAGCGTCTTGAACGCGGTGGTGACCAGCATCAGCAGCGGCCCGATGTACAGCACCGCGAACACCAGCAGGATCACGTACGACGCCAGCTTCTGCCTCCGGAGCCGGACGAGCCATCCGGGCGGCTCCCCGCGGACGGCGCGCTCGGGCCCGTGCTCTCTGGCCTTCCGGGGCGCCTGAGGCGTCTCGACGGCGGTCATCCGATGTACCTCTTCTCGCGGCGCGACAGCCAGGCGTGGGTCACCAGCGCGAACACCAGAACGAGGATGAACAGCGCGATCGACGCGGCCGCGGCGTAGCCCTGCCGGAAGGCGGACGCCACCGACCCCGAGGTCTGCCCGAAGCCTTCAGCGAACACCAGGTATCCGAGCACTTGTGTGCCCGGGCGGTACCCGATGAGCACCAGGAACAGCTGCCAGGCCTGGAGCGACCCGATGATGTTCAGCAGCAGGTTGGTGTTGACGGCCGGTGTCAGCAGCGGCCAGGTGACGTTGCGGAACAGTTGCCACTTGCCGGCTCCGTCGATGCGGGCGGCCTCGTAGAGTTCGTTCGGGATGGTCTGCATCCCGGCGATGAAGATCACCATCGTGATGCCGGCGTTCGCCCAGATCTGCACCACGATCACCCAGGCGAACGCCTGCCGGGGCTGGCCGCCCAGAAGCTCCGAGGTCCAGCCGAAGAGCTGGAAGAACTCGGCGGCCGGGCCGCCCCGGGGCAGCAGGAACAGCTTCCAGATGAGGCCCTGGATGGCGACGCCGAGGATCACCGGCATGAAGAACAGCGTCCTGAAGAACTTCTTGCCGCGGATCTTCTGGTTCAGCAGCACCGCGAACAGCAGGCCGATGCCGAACTGGATCACGGTGACGAAGAGGCAGAAGTAGATGGTCCTGCGCAGTGCGGCGATGTTGTCGCGCGAGGCCGCCCCCCTGAACAGGAACTCGTCGTAGTTCTCGAAGCCGATCCAGTTGATGGCTATGCCGCGTATGCCGGTGGCGTCGGTGAACGAGTAGACGGCGGTGGCCAGCGAGGGCCCGACCGCCATCACCAGGTACAGCAGGAAGCCGGGCAGCAGCAGCAGGACCGGAGTCGCGCTCCGCCAGCCCTTGGCGAACAAGTAGCTTCGGTGGATCACAGCCGTGGTGCGCAGGGTTCTCGGGTTCCCCCTGTGGGGGACTCCCGCCCCGGCCGTGCCGGAGAGGAGCCCCCCACAGCTGGGAGGGGAACGGTGCGGTTTGTCTAGCCGGCGTCGAGCCCGGACTGGAGGTCGGCCTGGGCCTGGGCTGCCAGCGCGGCCGCGTCGGTCCACTCGTTGAACGGAGAGAACCAGGCCGGGGCCTGCGATACGTTCGCCCACTGGCCGGCGCCTGCGGGTGCCGCCCAGAACTGCTCGAAGCCGACCCGGAAGGTCTCCAGGTACGGCGCGACCTCAGCGCCGAGCTTGGTGTTCAAGCCGGCTGTGGGCTGCGTCGGGATGAAGCCGACCGCGTTCGCGAAGGCCTCGTAGGTGTCGGGCTCCGAGAAGGCGGCCAGATAGGCGAGCGACTCCTCGGGGTACGGGGTGTCGGCCGCGATGGCCCAGCCCTGGTCGTACTTCCCGAACAGGTACTTGTTGTCCTCGGGGTCGTCGCTGCCCGGGAACGGGATGTAGGTCCAGTCGAACCCGACGTCGTCGAGGGCAGGTGCCTGCCACACGCCGGTTGGCATCATGGCGACGTCGCCGGCCGCGAACCGGGCCGGAGCGGCGTCATGGGAGAGGCCGGAGACGCCGTCCTCGAGCATCTCGGTGGTGAACACCTGCATCCGGCGCAGCATCTCGGTGGAGCGCTCGTCGTCCCAGCGGATGTCGCCGGTCCACAGTCCCTCCACCAGGGCCTCCTGGTCGGGGTACATCGCGCCGAGCAGGCCGTAGGCGCCGACGAAGATCGGCCAGCCGTCGCCGCCGCCGAGCGTCATGCACTCGTTGCCGGAGGCCTTGAACGTGTCGCATGCGGCGACCAGTTCGCCCCAGGTGGTCGGGACTTCGACACCGACCGAATCGAACAGGTCGAGGTTCAGGAACATGCCGCTGTAGGACACCCGTCCAAGGTTGATCGCGTACAGCCTGCCGTTGAACGAGCCCGCGTCGTCGAGGGTCGCCCTGTCGTAGTGGTCGACGAACGGCTGGCGGGTGAGGTCCATCAGCAGGCCGGCCTCGATGAGGGTCTGCCAGTTCGGGGGCTGGATGCCCGACATGTACGGCTGGGCCGCGTTGGAGAAACCGAAGATGTCGATGACGTCGATGTCGCCCGCGGTCAGGCGGGTCTGCGTCGAGATGCTGAGGTCGCCCGGCGCCACCACCGACATGTCGACGGTCACGTGCGGGTTGGCCGCCTCGAAGGAGTCGTTGAACTCCTCCATGAACTCCACCATCGGCGGGTTCTGGTGCACCAGCACGCGCAGCGTCACGTCCTCCTTGGGGGGCTCGGCTGCCGCGGCTGCGGCCGCTGCGGCCTCTGCGGCGGCGGCCTCTGCGGCGGCGGCTTGTTCGGCCGCGGCGGCGGCCTCGGCGTCGGCGGCGTCGGCCGCCGCTTGCGCCTCGGCCAGCTCCGCCTCGAGCTCCGCCAGCGCGCCCGCGTCGGCGTCAGCGTCGGCTTGCGCAGCCGCCAGCGCGGCCTCGGCCTCCGCGGCTGCAGCCTCTGCGGCTGCGGCCTCTGCGGCGGCCTCGTCGGCCATCGCCTGAGCCGCTGCGGCGTCGGCTTCGGCCTGGTCCACTGCCGCGGTGTCAACTACCGCAACAGGGGCCGGCTCGTCGTCGTCGCCACAGGCCGCAGCCACAAGGCATACGGCGAGCAGCACGGCGAGCAGCCGCCAGATAGATGATTTACTCATTGTTGTTGTCTCCTCCTGTTGTTGGATGACGTCTTGCGACGTAATTGGGACATCGGGGTCTGCGGCGGGCATCACGCCCCCGCAGTAGGGGTGGCGCCGCACGACTCGCGTACGGCCAGTTCGGTCGGGAACACCACGTGCTCGGGCGTCGAGGCGCCTGCGATCACCGCGGTGAGCAGTCGCACGGCCCGCTCGCCGACCTCGGTCACGGGCTGCACGACCGACGTCAGCCGGGGCGCGGTGAGGTCCGGCGGCACGATGCCGTCGAACGACACCACCGAGATGTCGCCGGGGCAGTGCAGTCCGGCCTCCCGGATGGCTCGCAACGCCCCGACGGCCATGCGGTCCGAGGCGACGAAGACGGCGTCGGGCCGCTCGGCCAGCAGCCGGGCCATGGCATCGCGGCCCGACTCCTGGGACCAGTCGCCCTCGGCGATGCGGTCCTCGATGCTCAAGCCCGCTTCGGCCAGTCCCTCGAGGAAGCCGCTGCGGCGGTCGACTCCGGCGGTCGTGTTCGAGGGCGCCGCGATGAGAGCGGGACGGCGGCGCCCGAGCCCGGCGAGGTGCAGGGCCGCGGTGCGGGCACCGGCCCGGTTGTCCACGTCGACGCAGAAAGTCGAGCCGGCGTTGTCGGGCCGCCCGACCACCACGAAGGGCATGCTGGTGCCCTGCATGTGGTCGATGAGGGGGTCGCCCCGGGTGGTAGCGGTCACGATCACGCCGTCGACCAGGCCGGGGGCGACCACCCGGGAGATGATCGAGCTCTCGTCGGGCCCGGCTCCGAACAGGAACAGGGCCAACGTCATGTCGACTTCGTTGGTTGCGCTGCTGATGCCGAGGATGAGCCGGCCGAAGTAGGGGTCATCGAAGAGGGTGGCCACCGCGCTGGGGATCACGAGCCCGATCACGCCGGTGCTGTTGGAGGCGAGTGACCGGGCCGCCGCGTGGGGCCGGTAACCGGTCTCGGCGATCACGGCTTCCACCCGGCGCTTGGTCTCGGAGCTCACGTTGGGCCCGCCGTTGACGACCCTCGAGACGGTGGAGCGCGACACGCCGGCACGGCGTCCCACTTCCTCCAGATTGAGCGGTCGTGTCATGACCCTCCTTTGGGAGCGCTCCCAAGCCTAAACACCTATTAGAACACCTGTCAACTCGTACCTATAGGCACTACTGCCTAAGAGCGCTCCCAGACGTGGCGATCGGGAGGGTTCGACGACTTGAGCGAGGTGGCCGGTACGCGAACGGGAGGCCGAGCCGTAGTCTCTCTGGCTATGGCAGAACGCACTCCTGAAGAGCTTGAAGCTGGCCTGGCGCATGTCCTGGAGGCGCCGTCCGACGACGGTGAGCTCCGGCTGATCGTGCGCCGGCCCGGAGTGGACGAGCGCGAGGCCATCGAGGAGGGAGCCCTCGACGTCGACACGGGTCTGGTGGGCGACAACTGGGCCACGCGCGGCGATCCCTACTCCGAACACGGCGAGCCCAACGTCGCCGCGCAGCTGACCCTCATGAACGTGCGGGCCACCGAGCTGATCGCAGGTCCGGTGGAGCGCTGGCCGCTGGCCGGCGACCAGCTCTACGTCGACTTCGACCTCAGCAAGACCAACCTGCCGGCGGGCACCAGGGTGGCCGTCGGGGAGGCGGTCGTCGAGATCAGCGCCAAGCCCCACACCGGGTGCGGGAAGTTCGTCCGCCGGTACGGGCTCGACGCCCAGCGCTGGGTCAACTCCGAGATCGGCAAGGCGCACCGGCTCCGGGGCGTCAACACCCGGGTCGTGAAGCCCGGAGCGATCCGGGTCGGGGACCGCGTCACGAAGGTCTGACGAGCTGAGGCTGCCCTGGTGTCAGTCGCTGCTCCAGGGTTCGACCTCGATGCCGAGACCGTCGGCGATCCGGTTGGCGTAGGCGTAGTAGCCGACGACCTCGGTTATGTCGAGTACGTCGCGGTCGGAGAAGCCGACCGATCGCAGGGCGTCGACGTCGGCATCGGTCATCGCGCCGGGCGTCCTGGTCAGCTTGACCGCGTACCTCAGCATGGCGGTGCGTTTCAGCGACAGCGGAGCGGTCGTCCAGTCCTGTTCGACCGCGGCGACGAACTCATCGTCGTTGATGAGCCGGCGCAGACCGCGCCGGTGGTGGACGGTTCAATAGTGGCAGCCGTTCTCGAGGCTCACGACCAGGGCGATTAGCTCGCGCTCAACCTTGCGCAGCGTGGCCGTGCCGGCCATGGCCGACTCGTACAAGCCCTGGTGAGCGGCCATGGACCGCGGGTTGAGCGAGTGCACGGCGAGGACGTTGTCGACCCGGCCGTACTTGGGATCGACGACGCGGGGGTAGAGCTCACCGAGCGCACCGTCCCAAGAGTCGTCAGGAATGATCTCAATCCGTGCCATACCCCAGAGTCTCCCACGCCCCACAGACGGCGCGCCGCTTGATCCTGGCTAGTACCGGGTTAGGACAGGTCGTCTTCGATGTAGATGCGGATGATGTCGTCGTATGTCTCTTCGGCGACGAAGCCGAGGCTGGTGGCGCGGGTTGTGTCGAAACGTGTGGGCCAGCCGGCGACGATCTTTGCGATCGCGGGATCGGGGGCCTCGGTGATCAGCGCCACGGCGTCGGGGCCGGCAACCCGGCCGAGCGCCTCCATCTGCTCGCCCACTGTGACCGACACGCCGGGCATGGTCAGGTTGGGGCGGCCGCCGAGGCGAGACGTGTCCAACTCGGCAGCGTGGATGAGGAAGCCGGCGGCGGTGCGGGGGCTGGCGTGGGGGTGGCGCACGTCGCGCGAGACCGGCAGCTTTGCCGGAAGGCCCGCTAGCGGCTCGCGGATGATGCCGGAGAAGAAGCCCGAGGCGGCCGCGTTGGGCGCGCCGGGGCGCACGCTGACCGTCGGGAGGCGGATCCCAATGCCGTCGAAGAAGCCGCGGCGGCTGTAGTCGGCCAGCAGCGCCTCGCCGATCAGCTTCTGGGTGCCGTAGGACGTGAGGGGAGTGGGATGGAAGTCGTCGGGAATCGGATCGGGGAACGGCGCGCCGAACACCGCGATCGACGACGCGTACACCACTCGGGGCGCTCCAGGGGCCAGCCGGATGGCGTCGAAGAGCTGGCGGGTGCCGTCGAGGTTCACGCCCATGCCCTTGTCGAAGTCGGCCTCGGCCTCTGCGGACACCACCGCGGCAAGGTGAAACACCACGTCGGGCCCCACCGACACCAGCGCCTCGGCTTCGCCGGGGCGTGAGAGGTCGGCGACATGTGCGGTGCATAACTCCGAGTCGGCCGGGGCCTCCACCAAGTCCACGAGATCGACGGCGTCGATGCGCTCGCCCCGCAGACGACCCCGCTCGAGCAGCCTCCCGGTCAGCTTGCGGCCGACCATCCCCGCAGCGCCGGTGATCAGAACCCGCATACTGCTCAGGCCGCGCCGAGCGCGGGGCGGTGCGTATCGAAGAAAGATCCCCGCTCGGCTTCTAGGGATGCGGCCACCCGGTAGGGGACGACGTCGGTGTTGGCCGGTCCCACGATCTGCATGCCGATGGGCACGCCGGTCGAGCCGGCCACCCCGATGGGCACGCTCATCACCGGGAGCCGGCCCAGGATGTTGAACGGGTAGGTCATGCAAAAGTCGAGCTGGTTGTGCCACTCCGCGGGGTCGGCGTCGTCGACCCGCCCGAGGTCGGCCGGGATGTCGGTCCTGGTCAGGGTGGGGCAGACGAGCGCGTCGAAGCCGGCGCCGAACACCTTGCTCTGCATCTCGGCGTACATATGGTCGCCGTACTCCCAGCTCTGCCACCACTGCGTCACCGACACCTCCGGGGAGTCCTCCAGCCAGGTCCGGATGTAGGAGGTCAGCTGGTCCGACCCTCCCTCGGGGAGCATGGCCGTCAACACGCTCCGGCTCAGGAAGTTCAGATGGGTCATGGCCGTCGAGCTGGCCTGATCAGTCCAGTCGAGCTCCACCGGCTCGCACTCGATTCCAGCCGCGGCCAGAGCGGCCACCGCCCCGGCCAGCGCCTCGGACACCTCCTCGCTCACGTCGAAGTAGCCCAGGTCGGCGCTCACCGCCGCCCGCATGCCCCGCGCCGGCGGGACCGGCTCGGGCAGCTGGCAGGGCTCCAGCGAGAACATGTCGGTCTCCAGCGGGCCGGCCATGGCGTTCTCGAACAGTGCCGAGTCGTTGACGGTGCGGGCCAGCGGACCGGACGCTGCGTAGGCGTCGCGGTTCCACGGCCAGACCTCGGGCACCCGTCCCCACGGCGGCTTGAAGCCCACCAGGCCGTTCAGCGACGACGGGATCCGGATCGACCCGGCGATGTCGGAGCCGGTGGCCAGCGTGCAGCTGCCCGCGGCCAGGCTCGCCCCCGAGCCCCCCGACGACCCCCCGCAGGTGAAGTCGGGGTTCCACGGGTTGCGGGTCACGCCGTGCAGGAGCGACCAGGTCACCGCGGCCATCGAGAACTCCGGCGTCGTGGTGCGGGCGTGCACGATCGCGCCCGCGTCGAGCAGGCGCTGAGCGAAGGGGTCGGTGCCGTCGGCCACCTGATCGGCGAACAGCAGCGAGCCCTCGGTGGCTCGCTGGCCCTCGATGTGGACTTCGTCCTTCACCGCCAGCGCGAGCCCCTCCAGCGGGCGGTTGGGGCCCTTTGCGTAGGCGTCGGCTGCGGCTGAGGCCGCCTCCAGGGCTTCCTCGAAGAAGGTGTCGGTGAAGGCGTTGATGGTCGGCTCGACCCGTTCGGCCCGGGCGATGACCGCCTCCATCAACTCCCTCGGTGACAGCTCCCGCCGCCGGAACAAGCCGACCGCGTCCGTGGCCGACAGGTAGTGGAGATCAGTCGCGGAACTCATGGCGCGCCGACGGAGGACATCCGTCCAACGTAGCTGTCGGGGTTCAGGCCAGGTCGAACCGGTCCAGGTTCATGACCTTGTCCCAGGCAGCCACGAAGTCGGCCATGAACTGCTCGGAGGCGTCGTCGGCGCCGTAGACCTCGGCGATGGCCCGCAGTTGGGAGTTGGAGCCGAACACCAGGTCGACCGCGGTGGCCGTCCAGCGGAGCTCGCCGGAGTCCCGGTCGCGGCCCTCGTAGACGTGCTCGGTCTCGGACACCCGCCACTCGGTGCCCATGTCGAGCAGGTTCACGAAGAAGTCGTTGGTCAGCGACCCGGCCCGATCGGTGAGCACGCCCAGCGACGACCCGCCGGAGTTGGCGCCCAAAGCCCGCAGGCCGCCGACGAGCACCGTCATCTCCGGCGCGGTCAGTGACAGCAGGCTGGCCCTGTCGACCAGCACCGTCTCGGGGCGGCGCTTGTCGCCGGCCCGCCAGTAGTTGCGGAACCCGTCGGCGGTCGGCTCCAGCACCGCGAACGACTCGACGTCGGTCTGCTCCGGCGAGGCGTCGGTGCGCCCCGGCGAGAACGGGACCGTCACGTCGACGCCGGCCCGGCGGGCGGCCTCCTCGACGGCGGCGCAGCCGCCCACCACGATCAGGTCGGCCAGCGACACCCGCTTGCCGCCGCTCTGAGAGCCGTTGAAGCCGGCCTGGATGCCCTCCAGCGCGGCCAGCACCTCGGCGAGCGATGCGGGGTCGTTGGCCTCCCAGTCGGCCTGGGGGGCGAGCCGGACACGGGCACCGTTGGCCCCGCCGCGCATGTCGCTGTCGCGGAACGTCGACGCCGAAGCCCAGGCGGCCGATACCAGCTGCGACACTGAGAGGCCCGAGTCGAGGATCCTGGCCTTAAGCGCGGCCACATCGGCGTCGTCGACCAGATCGTGGTCCACCGCGGGGACCGGGTCCTGCCAGATCAGCTCCTCGTCGGGGACCTCCGGACCCAGGTACCGCACGACCGGCCCCATGTCGCGGTGCACCAGCTTGAACCAGGCCCTGGCGAAGGCGTCGGCGAACTCGTCGGGGTTCTCCAGGAAGCGCCGCGAGATCGGCTCGTAGTCCGGGTCCATCCGCAGCGACAGGTCGGTAGTCAGCATCACCGGCGGGTGGCTCTTGGACGGGTCGTGGGCATCGGGCACCGTGCCGGCGCCGCCGCCGTCGACCGGGATCCACTGCCAGGCGCCGGCCGGGCTCTTGGTGAGCTCCCACTCGTAGGCGAACAGGGTCTCGAAGAAGGAGTTGTCCCACGCGGTCGGGGTGGGAGTCCATGTGCCCTCGAGGCCGCTGGTGATGGCGTCGCCGCCCACCCCGGTGCCGAAGGTGCTGGTCCAGCCGAGGCCCTGCTCCTCCAGGCTGGCGCCCTCGGGCTCGGGGCCGACGTACTGGTCGCCGTCGGCCGCGCCGTGGGTCTTGCCGAAGGTGTGGCCTCCGGCGATCAGCGCCACCGTTTCGGTGTCGTCCATGGCCATGCGGGCGAACGTCTCACGGATGTCGCGGGCCGCGGCCAGCGGGTCCGGGGTGCCGTTGGGGCCCTCGGGGTTCACGTAGATCAGGCCCATCTGCACCGCGCCGAGGGGGTCGGCGAGCTCCCGGTCGCCGCTGTAGCGCTCGTCGTCGAGCCAGCCGGTCTCGGGACCCCAGTAGATGTCCTCCTCGGGCTCCCACACGTCGACCCGGCCACCGCCGAAGCCGAACGTCTCGAAGCCCATCGACTCCAGCGCCACGTTGCCGGCGAGGATCATCAGGTCGGCCCACGAGATCTTGCGGCCGTACTTCTGCTTCACCGGCCACAGCACCCGGCGGGCCTTGTCGAGGTTGGCGTTGTCGGGCCAGCTGTTGAGCGGCGCGAAGCGGTGGGTGCCCGAGCCGCCGCCGCCCCGCCCGTCATGGATGCGGTAGGTGCCGGCGCTGTGCCACGTCATCCGGATGATCAGCGGGCCGTAATGGCCGAAGTCGGCCGGCCACCAGTTCTGCGAGGTGGTCAGCACCTCCGCGATGTCGGCCTTCACCGCGGCCAGGTCGAGGCTGTTGAACTCGGCGGCGTAGTCGAAGCCGTCGCCCATGGGGTCGATCTTGGGCGAGTTCTTGTTCAGGGGCCGCAGGTTCAGCTGCTCGGGCCACCACTGCTGGTTGGCCAGCGAGCCCATCGCCATGGGCGCCTCGTGCAGCACGGGGCACCCTCCGGCGGAAGCGGCTTCGGCGGCGGTGCTGGTGTCTTCGGTGGTCATTGATTGCTCCTTGGCAGGTTGGGGGTTAGTGGTTTCGATCCAATGAGTCCTGGCCGGCGGCGGCGGGCGCTTTCTGGCAGAGGGGGCAGAAGCCCCAGTAGATGACCTCGGCCTCGTCGATGGCGAACCCGAAATCGTCGACGACGTCCAGGCACGGCCGGTAGCCGGCCGCGCAGTCCACGTCGACCATGCGGCCGCAGTGGCGGCACACCAGATGGTGATGGTTGTCGTCGACCCGGTCCTCGTAACGGGCCGCCGACCGGGCCGGCTGGATGCGCCGGATCAGGCCCTTCTCCGACAGGACGCCCAGAGCGTCGAACACCGCCTGGCGCGACACCGCCCCGATGCTGGCCCGGACGTCGTCCGCGAGCTCGTCGGCGGTGGCGTGCGGGCGGGCCGACACGGCGTCGAGCACAGCCAGCCGCTGGGCGGTCACCTGGATGCCGTTGTCTCTGAGCAGCTGCTCGGCGTCCTCGATCACGCAACCACTATAGCACTGATTCTGGACTTTGTCCAAAATCTGTTAAGATCCAGATTCAGCCGCGGCCCACCAGGGGCATGCCGTTGGCCATGACGGTCATGGTCAGCACATTGGTGTCGGCGGGAAGGCTGGCCATGTACGCCACAGCCCGGCCGGCGTCGGCCGCGTCGAAGGTTGGCTCAGGCCGGATGCTGCCGTCGGCCTGGGGCACGCCCTCAGCGAACCGCGCTGTCATAGGAGTCCGGGCGTTGCCGATGTCGATCTGGCCGCAGGTGATGCCGAAGGGACGCCCATCGAGCGAAAGCGACTTGGTCAGCCCGGTGATGGCGTGCTTGGTGGCCGTGTAGGGCGCGCTGTTCGGCCTGGGCACCTGGGCCGAGATCGACCCGTTGTTGATGATCCGGCCGCCGGGCGGTTCCTGGGTCTTCATCAGCCCGAAGGCGTGGCGGGCGCACAGGAACGAGCCGGTGAGGTTCACGTCCACGACACGCTGCCAGTCCTCGACCTCGAGCTGGTCGATCGGCACCGGCGGCGCGACCGTTCCCGCATTGTTGAACAGCAGGTCGAGTCGACCGTGATCGGCGCGCACCTGCTCGAACAGGGCCGCCACCGAGGCCGGGTCGCTGACGTCGGCGGCGATCGCCGAGCCCGACCCGCCGGCACGACTGCACTCCTCGGCGGTATCGGACAGCAGGTGCGCCCGCCGGCCTACGGCGATCACGTGCCAGCCGTCGCCGGCCAGGGCCCGGGCGGCGGCCTGGCCCAGTCCAGTGCCCGCGCCGGTCACCATCGCGATCCTGCGGTCCTGCATCGCCCTATCCTCGCAGCGCGGGTACCGGACGCGCCACAGCGCCCGCAGAAAGAAGCTCGATGCCCGGCGAGTAGTCTGGCCTTATGGTCGTCGCTCCTGATTCGTCTGGAAGCGACCGCGAGTTGAGGTCGGCGGCCTGGTTCGGCGCCGATGGCGATCCGCACCTGTCGGCGCTGTATCTCGAGCGCTACGTGAATTTTGGCCTGACACGCGAGGAACTCCAGTCCAGCAAGCCCAAGATCGGGATCGCCCAGACCGGTTCCGACCTGTCGCCCTGCAACCGGCACCACCTGGAGCTGGCCAAGCGGGTGCGCGAGGGCATTCGCGAGGCCGGCGGGATCGCGTTCGAGTTCGGGATGCACCCGATCCAGGAGACCGGCAAGCGGCCCACCGCAGCCCTGGACCGCAACCTGGCCTATCTCGGGCTGGTGGAGGTGCTGCACGGCTACCCCCTTGACGGGGTGGTGCTGACCATCGGCTGCGACAAGACCACTCCGGCGTGCCTGATGGCCGCCGCCACCGTCAACCTGCCGGCCATCGCCCTGTCGGTGGGCCCGATGCTCAACGGCTGGCACGAGGGCCGCCGCACCGGGTCGGGCACGATCGTGTGGGAGGCCCGCAAGCTATTCTCCGCCGGCGAGATCGACGAGGCCGGGTTCATCGACCTGGTGGCCTCGTCCGCGCCGTCGACGGGCTACTGCTCGACGATGGGCACCGCCACCACCATGAACTCGCTGGCCGAGGCGTTGGGCATGCAGTTGCCCGGATCGGCGGCCATCCCCGCGCCGTACCGGGAGCGGGCCCAGATGGCGTACCTCACCGGGCTGCGGATCGTCGAGATGGTGCGGGAGGACCTGCGCCCCTCCGACATCATGACCCGGGCGGCGTTCGAGAACGCCATCGTCGTGAACTCCGCCATCGGCGGGTCGACCAACGCGCCGATCCACCTCAACGCCATCGCCGCGCACCTCGGCGTGCCCCTCGACAACGACGACTGGCAGAAGTACGGCCTCTCGGTGCCGCTGCTGGTCAACCTGATGCCCGCGGGGGAGTACCTGGGGGAGGACTACCACCACGCGGGCGGCGTGCCCGCGGTGGTGGGCGAACTGATGCGAGCCGGCCTGCTGCCCCATCCCGACGCGCCCACCGCCAACGGGCGCAGCATCGGCGAGAACTGCGCCGGAGCCCGGATCGCGGACCCCGACGTGATCCGCAGCGTCGACGAGCCGCTGGTGACCGACGCCGGCTTCGTGCACCTGTCCGGCAACCTCTTCGACAGCGCCATCATGAAGACGAGCGTCATCTCCGACGAGTTCCGCCGGCGCTACCTGTCGGATCCCGACGACCCCGACGCGTTCGAGGGCAGGGCCATCGTCTTCGACGGCCCCGAGGATTACCGGGCTCGGATCGACGATCCCGGCCTCGACATCGACGAGGACTGCATGCTGATCGTGCGGGGCGCGGGCCCGGTGGGATATCCGGGCGCGGCCGAGGTGGTGAACATGCAGCCTCCCGCCGCGCTGCTCGTCCGGGGCGTGGACTCGCTGCCGTGCATCGGCGACGGCCGCCAGTCGGGGACCTCCGGCTCGCCGTCGATTCTCAACGCCAGCCCGGAGGCCGCGTCCGGAGGGGGACTGGCGCTGCTGCGAACCGGCGACCGGGTCCGCATCGACCTGCGACGCGGCCGAGCCGACATCCTCGTCGACGACGCTGAGATCGAGCGTCGGCGCGCCGACCTCGAGGCCGCAGGCGGGTATCCGGTCCCGGAGTCTCAGACGCCGTGGCAGGAGATCCAGCGCTCGATGGTCACCCAGATGGACGAGGGCATGGTCCTGCGTCCCGCGCTGAAGTACAAGGACACATCCCGCACTCACGGCATCCCACGCCACAACCATTAGACCCGGCGTAACTGAGCCGTTGATGGCGCGGTCTCCCTCCGGGAGCGCTCTCGCCCCTCTCGATGTCGACCTCACTCAACCCGCTTACGCAGTTATGTATAGTGATAGGCGTATCGGCTGATGATTCCTTGAACTAGGAAGATACGATCTGCACGTATCATGTTACGGAAACCGAAGATCAGTGTGAAATGATCGACACTGGAGTGGACATGAGTTTTGTTGGACGAAGTGACATAGGCGCGGTGATTGCCGTGCTAATGTTCAAGGCACTAGGGGAGGCTTGTGACGAATACCGTGCCCTCGAAACACCGTCTAGCGATTCCTGACGAGGCCTTCTCGGACCGGGCAGCCCAGGCGGCGGACACCCTCGAGCAACTCCTGGCGCGACATCCGGAGGCAACGGCGGCGTCGGTGTCGATGCTCCTAGGTGAGGACGAAGCGGCCGTGGACGTGCCTATTGACGTCCTCAAGCTCCTTGTCCGCATGCTGGCCGAGACCGCAAGCGGCAACGCGGTGGCGGTCTCGCCCGTCAATGCGGAGTTGACGACCCAGCAGGCCGCTGACCTGCTCAACGTGTCCAGGCCGTATCTGGTCAAACTCTTGGACGAGCGCAGAATACCGTTCCGACGTGTCGGCAACCGGCGCAGGATCCTGCTCGCAGACATCATGACGTTCAAGCACGACGACGAGTCCGAGCGCCGCGCCATCGCGGCCGAACTGAGTGCAAAATCAGAACAGTCAAACCAGGACGCATAACTTCTATAGGCACGTCCAAAGCGGACTGTATTATCTAACCTCTCGTGAGTTTTATTGAGCACGAGAATACTGAGTTTGGAGCGGAGAGTGTAATTTTCCACACTTCGTGAACTGTTATCTACTCAGGCGTTACATAGGCGGCTGTAAGTCCTCCGTCAACCAGCAGATTCGCACCGGTCATGTAAGAGGATTCGTCAGATGCGAGGAATAGTGCGGCTGAAGCCATCTCGGTGGCCTCGCCGAAGCGTCCCATCGGCACATGCACGAGCCGGCGCTGCCGCTTCTCGTCGGTGTCGAGATAGGCCATGAGCAACTCCGTGCGGAGCGGCCCCGGTGACAGGGCATTGACCCGGATGTTCTCGCGGGCGTGGATGACCGCCAGCTCTCGCGTCAGCGACAGCACGGCCCCCTTGGAGGCGGTGTAGGCGATCTGGGGCGTGGCCGCCCCCACAGACGCCACAAAGGACGCCGTATTGATGATGGACCCAGCGCCCGCCCTGCGCATGGCCGGTATCTGGTGCCGGCAGCCGTAGAGCACGCCCTTGAGGTTCACCGCCAGGGTCCTGTCGATGGTCTCGGTGGTGGTGGCGACGGCGTCGGCGTCGTCGGCCATCATGATCCCCGCGTTGTTGAAGGCGACGTCGAGGCTCCCGTAGGTCGCCTCGGCGGTCTTCACCGCCATGGCCATGTCGGCGTCGTCGGACACGTCGGCGTGCACCGCGGTGGCCTCGCCCCCGCCGGCCCGGATCAGCTCGACGGTCTCATGGTTGGCTTCCGCGATGTCGGCCGCCACGATCCGTGCCCCCTCCTCAGCGAACCGCAGCGCGCTTGCCCGGCCGATCCCGCTGGCCGTGCCCGTGATCAGCGCAACCTTGCCCTCGAGCCTCATGGCCCCTCCCTTGTCCCTCCTTTGGGTGGCGAGCGTCAACTCGTCAGCGAGCCGCCGTTGATTCCGATGGTCTGAGCCGTGACCCAGGCCGCCTCCTCGGATGCGAGCCACACGCAGGCGGCAGCCACGTCGGCCGGCTGGCCGGTGCGGCCCACCGGGACGGCTCGGGCGAAACGCTCGGTGATCTCGCGGTTCTTGTGTTCGAACAGCCCCAGGGCAAGCGTGTTGGCCGTCACGCCGGAACGGGCCACCTCCAGCGCCAGCGAGCGGGTGAAGGCCATCCCGCCGCCTTTGCCGGCGCTGTAGGGGGCGACACCGATTCCTACGCCGCTGCTGCCCGCCGCCGACGAGATGGTGATGATGCGTCCCCAGCCCCTGCCGCACATGCCGTCGAGCACCGCGTGGCAGCAGTTCATCACCCCGAACAGGTTCACGTCGACCGGAGCCTGCCAGTCGGCCGGGTCCATGTCGCGGAACTGCTCAGCCTTCATGTCGGTCGGTCCGGCCAGTCCGGCATTGTTGACGAGGATGTCGACCTGACCGATCTCGCCCACTGCGTCTAGGACCCCGTCCAGATCGGTCACGTCGAAGCCTGCGGGCGATGCGAGACCGCCGGCCCGGCCGATCTCGGACGCCACGGCGCGAGCCCTCTCATAGAAGTAGTCGTTGACCACCACGCGGGCACCGTGATCGGCGAGACCCGGGCGATGCCCGCCCCGATGTTGCGTCCCGCTCCTGTCACCAGGGCCGTGCGTCCACTCAAGTCGAACATCTCGCCGCTCCCTTCGAAGCGAGAGTAGCGTCGGCTGGTGCAGAGTCCGGTACGCCTCGTCTACCTGCTGCGGCCCACCGTCAAGGCCGGCATCCTCCTGGCGGTCGGCTTCAGCGTGCTGGCCTTCGTGTCGACGCCGTTCCTGATGCCCGAGATCGCCGACCACTACGGCATCAGCCTCGGCTCCGCGTCGCTGATCGGGGTGTTCCAGCTGGGCGGGTTCGTCATCGGCTCCTGGGGAGCGGGTCGCTGGCTGCAGCCCCGAGATCCGGTGTTCGTGGGATCCCTGCTTGCCGCGACGGCCGCCAACCTTGCCTCCGCAACCTTGCCGGCGTTCGCTCTGCTCGTGCCGCTGCGCCTCGTCAACGGCGTGGCGCTGGGCCTGCTGGCCTGGTACGGCTGGGTGCAGGCCTTCGGTGACGATCGCCGAATGGGAGACGTCGCCGTCGCCGGGCCCGTGGTGGGGGTGGTCGCCGCGCCCGCGGTCTCGGCCCTCCTGGAGGCCGGCGGCGTGCGGCTCGTGTTCGCCATGCTCGCGGTTGTCTCGCTGATCCCGCTCGCGTTCGGCTATCACAGCGAGGTCAGCGAGCTGCCCCGGGACCGCAAGCGCCACCGGGCGGTTCCCGCCGCGCTGGTGCTGCTGGCCTGCCTGGGCCTGTTCACCCTGGGCGGGTCGGCGGTGTTCATCTATGCAGTCGTGCTGGGAACCGGCGATCCGGGGCTGACGGTGACCGCGGTCGCGGTGGGGTTCAGCCTCAACGCGGTGGTGGCCATTCCGGGCGCCCGGCTGAAGGCCACCCGCAGGATCCCCAGCCCCTGGATGGTCGCCACCGCGGTGTGCGCGATCGTGGTCGCCACCACCGACTGGCCGTGGCTGTTCCTCGGTGCTCTCGTGGTGTGGGGATTCTTCTTCTGGGCCGCGATACCGGGCGTGTTCGATGTGCTGGCCAGCCGGTCGCGCTATCCCGAGGAGCGGGTGGGCGACGCTCAGGCGCTCATGGCCGCGGGCCGCGCCGGCGGGCCGCTGCTGGGCGGGCTGCTCCTCGACAGCGCGGGAGCGGTCACGCTGGGCATCGTCGGCAGCTCCATGATGGTCGCCGCCGCCGTAGGGGTGTTCGCCACCAGGACCGTCGCCAAGCCGCGAGCCGACCGCTGATGGTGGCGGCGCTACCATCCGGCCATGACCGCTGAACACGAGACCGGCCCCCGGTCGGGTCCGGAGCCGGAGTGGTACCTGCCCACCTTCGACACGGTGGAGGAGGAGCGCCGGCACCGCAAGCAGCGCCTGGCCGCCACCTACCGGATCTTCGCCAAGCTCGGGTTCGAGGACGGCGCGGTGGGCGCGGCCGGCCATGTCACCGTGCGCGACCCGGAGGATCCCGAGACCTTCTGGGTCAGCCCCTGGGGCGTGCCGTTCGCCCACATCCGTGCGTCGAACCTGATCCGGGTGGACTCGAACGGGACGATCATCGACGGTGAGGGCGCGCTCCTGAACGGCGCGGCGTTCGCCATCCACTCCCAGATACATGCGGCCCGGCCCGACGTGGTGGCGGCGGCCCACTCGCACTCGATGCACGGCAAGTCGTTTTCAGCGCTGGGACGGCTGCTGCGCCCGCTGACCCAGGACGCCTGCGCCTTCTACGACGACCACGTGGTGTTCGACGGCTACAGCGGGGTGGTGATGGAGCTGGACGAGGGCAAGCGCATAGCGGCCGCGCTGGGCGACTGCAAGGCGGCCATCCTGCAGAACCACGGCCTGCTGACTGTGGGCGCCTCGGTGGACGCGGCCGCCGGCGCCTTCGTGGCCATGGACCGGGCCTGCCAGTCGCAGCTGCTGGCCGAGGCCGCCGGCGACCCGATCGACATACCCGACGACGTCGCCCGCCACACCTACTCGATGGTCGGCAGCGGCCTGGCCATGTGGTTCACGTTCCAGCCGCTGTACACCGAGATGATCCAGGAGCAGCCGGACCTGCTCGACTGACCCCCGCCTCGGGCTCGCGGGCTTGCCAGTCGCTAGCCGAGCAGGCGGATCTGGCCCGAGCCTTCGGTGACCCGGCCGATGACGGCTGCATCGTGGCCCGAGTGTCGAAGTTCGGTCACCGCGGCCTGGCCTGCGTCGTGGCTCACCATGCCGAGCAGCAGGCCTCCTGAGGTCTGCGCGTCGGCCAGCAGCGTCACGGTCACGTCGCTGGCCTCGCCGGTGTGGAGGTTCGGAGACGCCCAGTCGAGGTTCCGGGCCGTGCCTCCGGGCACGACCCCCGCCGCGGCCAGCTCCCGGGCTCCCTCGATCACGGGAACCTCGCCGACCGAGATCTCCAGGTCCACGCCGGACTCCTGGGCCATGCGCAGGCCGTGGCCCAGCAGGCCGAAGCCGGTCACGTCGGTGGCCGCGGTGGCGCCGTGGCGCATCGCGGCGGCCGCGGCCGCCTCGTTGGACCGGGTCATCTCCCGGACCGCCCGGTCCACCACGTCCGGCCGCGCCTCCCCATGCTTGATGGCGGTGGCGATCACCCCGGTTCCGAGCGGCTTGGTCAGCACCAGCGCGTTGCCGGGCCGCAGCCGCGAGTTCGTGAGCATCCGCGACGGGTTGACCTCGCCCACGACGGCCATGCCGTACTTGGGCTCGGGGTCGTCCACGGTGTGGCCCCCGCCCACCACGAAGCCGCAGGCTCGGGCCGTGTCCTCGCCGCCGGCGAGCACCTCGGTCAGAAGGTCGTTCGACAGTTCCTCGGAGTTCCAGGCCACCAGGTTGAGCGCCAGCAGGGGCCGCCCGCCCATGGCGTAGACGTCCGACACCGAATTGGTGGCCGCGATGCGGCCCCAGGTGCGGGCGTCGTCCACCAACGGGGTGATGAAGTCGGCGGTCAGCACCAGGGCACGGCCGCGACCGACGCGCCACACGGCCGCGTCGTCGCCGGTGGCCAGACCGACGAGGAGCTCCGGTGGGGGATCAGGGGTGAGGCCGCGCACAACTTGCGCGAGATCGCTCGGAGCGAGCTTGCAGCCTCAACCGGCGCCGTGGCTGAACTCTGTGAGCCGTCGAGCCATCGCGATCGCCCCCTTCCTGCGGACACTTGTGGAGCATCCGCAGGATAGGCGGCTCGCCGCGGGGCACCCCCGGCGGCCGGAAGCGGCCGAGCGGGCAGGGAGCGACCGGTAGGGTGCAGCCGTGCTCATCGACCGGCGGCTCCAGACCCGGGCCACGGAGCTCTTCGGGGTGGCGTACCCCGTCGTGCAGACGGGTATGGGATGGGTCGCGGGCCCGTCGCTGGTGACGGGCACCGCGGAGGCGGGCGGGCTCGGGATCCTGGCCGCGGCCACCATGACCGGCGATGAGATGGAGGCGGCGATAGCCGAGGTCAGGTCACGCACGGAGCGGCCGTTCGGGGTGAACCTGCGCCCCGACGCCGTCGATCTGGCCGACCGGGCCGATCGGCTCGTCCGTGCCGGGGTGCGGGTGGCCAGTTTCGCCGGTCCGCCCCCCGCGCCGGTCGTGAAGCGCCTGCAGGACGGAGGGGTGCTGGTGATGCCCACCGTGGGCGCTCGCCGGCACGCCGAGAAGATGGCCGAACTGGGCGTGGACGCGGTGCTGTGCCAGGGCGGCGAGGGCGGCGGCCACACGGGCACGGTGCCTACGTCGCTGCTGCTGCCCCAGGTGGTCGACGCTGTGGACGTGCCGGTGATCGCGGCCGGCGGGTTCTTCGACGGGCGAGGCCTGGCCGCGGCCCTGGCGTGGGGAGCTGACGGTGTGGCCATGGGCACCCGCTTCCTGCTCACCGCCGACTCCAAGGTGCCCGACGCGGTGAAATCGGTGTATCTGAGCACTCCTGTCACGGGCACGGTGGTGTCGAGCAGCATCGACGGCAAGCCCCAGAGGGTGATCCGCACCCGGCTGGTCGACTCGCTGGAGTCGGCTCGACTGACCCGCCTGGCGAAGGCCGCGGCCAATGCGTGGCGTTTCCGGGGCCTCACCGGCATGTCGGTGGCCGCGATGCTGCGCGAGGGGATGGGCATGCGGCGCAGCCAGCAGCTGACCTGGAGCCAGATGGCCATGGCGGCGAACGCTCCGATGCTCACCAGGGCGACCATGGTCGACGGCGACATCGACGCCGGAATCCTGCCCACCGGCCAGTGCGTGGGGGTGGTGGACGACCTGCCGACGTGCGCGGAGTTGATGGAGCGCATCGTGGCCGAAGCGGTCGCCGCCCTCGACCGGGTCGCACCCCACTAGCGCCACTAGCGTCCGGTCCCATGTGCGGTCGCTACGTGTCGGCCACCCCGCCCGACGAGGTGGCCAAGTACTTCGGCGCGCTGGTCCCACCGTCCGAGCACACGCTGTCGCCCAACCACAACGTGGCGCCGACCCAGACCGTGTACGCGGTCCGGGAGCGCGAAGGCGTCCGCAGCCTCGACACGCTGCATTGGGGGCTGGTGCCGTTCTGGGCCAAGGATCCCAAGATCGGCAACCGGATGATCAACGCCAGGGCCGAGACGGTCGCCCAGAAGAACGCCTTCCGGGTGCCGTTCTCACGCCGGCGCTGCATCATCCCCGCCGACGGCTTCTACGAGTGGCAGCGCCTTGAGGGCTCCAAGCGCAAGCAGCCCATGTTCATCAGCCGTCCCGACGGCGAGCCGTTCGCGTTCGCAGGCCTGTGGGAGAAGTGGCGCGACACCGAAAGCCTGGACGCCGACGGCGAGCCCCTGGAGCTGCACTCGTGCACCATCATCACCTGCGAGGCCAACGACGCCATGGCCGAGATCCACGACCGGATGCCGGTGGTGCTGCCGCCCGGCGCCTGGGACCTCTGGCTGGAGCCGTCCAACACTGACGCCGAGGCCGCAGCCGGCCTGCTGGTGCCAGCGCCTTCGAGCCTGATCCGGATGCACCCCGTGTCCACCGAGGTCAACAACGCCCGCAACAACGGCGCCCACCTCATCGAGCGGGCCAACCCGCTCGAAGTCTGACCCGGCTCGCGCCGATTCTTGAAGTAGTTGACCTCGTCTGAGCGGGTCAACTACATCGAGAATCGGGGAGAAGGCCGGTCTACTGGGCGAGGTATGTCCGCAGCTGGTCCGCGACCGTGTCGAGGTCGTCGGGGTCGGGGCTGGTGTCGGCCTGGGTGAAGTCGAGGTGGGCCATGGTCGAGATGGGCACTACATGCACATGGACATGGGGGACCTCAAACCCGGCGATCACCAAGCCCACCCGGTCCGGCGCCAGCCCGGCCGCCTGCTGGGCCGCGGCCACGCCGTGGGCCACGGCCATCAGATGGGCCACGGTCTCGGAGTCGAGATCCACCCAGTGGTCGACCTCGACTCTCGGCACCACCAGCACATGACCCCGGTTGAGGGGCCGAACGTCCATGAAGGCGACACAAACATCGTCTCGCCACACGAAGCGGCCGGGAATCTCGCCGTCGATGATCCGGGTGAAGATTGAGGGCATCCGCTGATCGTAGGCTGAACCTCTATGGCAGCGTCGAGCACCGGAGAGGACCGGATCCTCACCGTCCCCAACCTGATCTCGGCGGGCCGCCTGCTGTGCATCCCGGTGTTCTTGTGGCTGCTGTTCGGCGCGGAGGACCGCTGGGCCGCGGCCCTACTGTGGGGCGCACTGGGAGCCACCGACTGGGTCGACGGCTGGTGGGCCCGGCGGTTCAACTCGGTCAGCAAGGTCGGCAAGCTGCTCGATCCGATCACCGACCGGGGGGTGCTGCTCGCCGGGGTGCTCGCTGTGGGTATCGACGGCTCGGTCCCGTGGTGGCTGGTGATCCTGACCCTGGCCCGGGAGGGCATCGTGGCCGTGGTGGGGCTGGTGCTGCTGTCGATGGGGGGCAAGCCGATCGACGTGACCTGGTGGGGCAAGTGCGCCACGTTCGGGCTGTACTTCTGCTTCCCGCTGCTGCTGGCCGGCGCCTCCGATATAGCCGTGGCTGAAGGCTTCCGGGTCGCGGGATGGGTGTGCGCGGCGCCCTCGCTGGTCTACAGCTACCTCTCGGCGGTGCAGTACATACCGTTGGGGCGCGAGTCCCTACGCCAAGGACGAGCCGAAAGGGAAGAGGCGCCGTGAGCACAATCGAGGCATCAGAAGCGGAGGCGGGGCTGTGAGCGTGCGGTGGGGCGTCTGGTTCGAGCCGACCCAGCCGGTGCGGCGCCTGGTCGAGCTGGCCCGCCTGGGCGAGTCGCTCGGGGCCGAGGCCTGCTTCGTGGCCGACGAGGGCACCGAGCGCGACGTGTACGTGGCCCTTACCGCCATAGTCCAGGCCACCGGGCTCACGGTGGCTCCGGCCATCACCAACCCGTTCAGCCGCCACCCGGTCGCCACCGCAGCGGCCATCGCCACCCTGGCGGAGCTGGCCCCGGGCCGGGTAATGCATGGCCTGGGCGTGGGTGGCAGCCGGGTGCTCAAGCCGCTCGGGATGGACCCCGAGCGCCCCTTCACCGCCCTGCGGGAGACGTTCGAGCTCAACCGGCGCCTGCTGGCCGGCGAGACGGTGGGGGAGGCGTCGCTGCCCTGGTTCCGGCCAGAACAGCCCTTGCCCATGGCGGTGGCCGGACGGGGGCCGCGCGTCCAGCGCCTCGCGGCGGAGCATTCCGACTGCGTGATCCTGTCGGCCGCACCGCCCGCTGACCTGCCCGCCTTCGCCGAGCGGATCCGCTCAGCGGGCTCGGCCGAGATCGCCTGGTCGGCCTACCTGGCCTACAACGACACCGAGCGTCGCCGCGTCCTGCCCCACTTCTCCTACATGGCGGTGGACGCGCCTGCCGAGGTGCGAGCAGCCGACGGCCTGGACGACGCCACCACCGAGGAGGTCCGCCGCCTGATGCTGGCCGGCCGCATGCACGACGCGGCCGAGCTGCTGCCCGACGCCCTGGTGGACCGCTACGGCCTGGCCGGCACGCCCGAGGAGATCTCAGCCCGCATCGGCCAGTTGCGTGACTGCTTCGACTACTTCATGCTGCCCATGAACGACGAGCCCACCGCAGCCGACCACATCCGCCAAAGCGCAGAGATCTTCAACAACTCCTGAGCCCGTCCCGCAAGGCCGGCGGGTGGCGGCGAGTCGCACGACCGACGAGTAGGGCGAAGCCCGTGTCGGTCGTGGGGCTCGGCGACAGGACCCGCCGGCCGGAAGTGCCGACTACCCCTGCGGAATGGCCGAGTAAGCGGGAAAATCCGGGTCGACCACGGAGTGGATCCCCAAGCCCATTGCCACCCGGTTGACGTAGTTGAGATGGGCGCACTGGGCGTTGGCATCGATGATGTCCAGGTCGTCGAAGCCCGCGGCCCGCAGCTCCTCGACATCGGCCTCGGTGATCGAGCCCGGTGAGCGGGTGAGCTTCACCGCGTAGCGCACCACCGCGGCATCGGCCGGCTCCAGCGAAAGCGACTCGAAGCAGTCGGGGTCGGCGGCCAGCTTGGCGATGGCCTCATCGTCGAGGCCGGTCTGGCGCAGCTTGATCGTCACCTGGCTCATGCAGTGGACGGTGCCGTTGATGGCCGAGGTCACGAAGCTGATCAGGTTCCGCTGGTGGGGGGTGAGACGCGACGGGCACTTCTCCGTCGCGGCGTACAGGTCGAGCCGGGCGGCCACCAGCGCAGGGTGCAGCGACCCGGCCATGGTCATCTCCGTGGGCTCGCCCAGCGCCCGGGCCTGGCGGTTGTAGTGGTCCCTCAACTCGCCCTCGGCCTCATCGTATGGAATCGTGGAGATCCACATTCGCAGCTCCTGTCGCCGTGACGATCGTGAGGAAGATGACCGGGTTCCGAGGCCTAGGCCTGTCGCTGTCGAACGAGGATCCCGTCGCTGACACGCTAGCGGTGGTGGCCGCCGCGGACCGTCTCGGCTTCGAGGAGGTGTCGCTGCCGGAGAGCCGGCTGTTCAACTCGGTCATGCCGGTGGCGGCCGTCGCGCTGCACACCACCCGGCGCGTCACCGTGCGCATCGGCGTGGCCAACCCGGTGTTCCGCGACCCGGTGCTGCTGGCGCTCGAGGCGGCCACCCTGGCCGACATCGGACCGGGGAGGCTGCGCTACGGGCTGGGCGCGGCGGAGTGGACGGTCCGGCGCTTCGGTATGGCACCGCCCGGCTGGCGGCCCCTCACCAACACCGTCGAAGCGGTGCGTACAGTGCGGCGGCTCACCGCGGGCGAGGCCCTCGACTTCGAGCCGACCACGTTCACGGTGGCGCCGGGGCTACGCCTGGACCGGCCGCCGGCCTCGCCGGTCCCGGTCGACGTGGGTGCGGTCAGCCGCCGGATGATGGAGGTCTCGGGCCAGTACGCCGACGGGGTGCAGCTGGGCGCCATCACCAGCGTGGGCTATACCCGCTGGGCCCGGGAGCGGCTAGCCGTCGGGGCGCAGCGGGCCGGCCGCGACGTCGACGAACTACTGCTGAGCGCCAACGTGCTCACCAGCGTCGGACCGGACCGGACCGAGGCCCGCAACGCCGTCAAGGAGGTCCTGGCCTACTACCTGGCCCGGGTGGAGGGAGTGGTGGTCGACGAGGCCGGCGCCGACCCCGAGGCGGTGGCTGCGGTGCGAGCCGCGGTGGCCGAGGGCGGCGAGCAGGCCGGCGCGGCGGTGCTCAGCGACAGCCTGGTGGACGTGTTCGCGGTGGCGGGCACACCCGACGACGTGATCGAGGGCCTGGGCCCCTTCGCCGACGCCGGACTCGACCTGCCCCTGGCCTGGTACACGTTCGGTCCCGACCGCGACGAGGGGGTGCGGCTGCTGGCCGAGCAGGTCCGCCCCGCGGTGGTCCAGACCTGACGGTGTGACGCCCCCCGTCTGGGTCTGCGAAGATCACCGTATGGCAGAAGGACCTCTGGTATCGACCCAGTGGCTGGCCGAGCACCTCGACGATCCGGTCGTGAGGGTCGTGGACTGCCGCTGGTACCTGCGCCCCTTCGACACCCGCAACGGTGACGACGAGTACGCCAAGGCCCACATACCCGGCGCGGTTCACGCCCGCTGGGACACCGAGTTGGCCGACCCGGACCGCCCCGACCTGTGGATGCTGGCCGGGCCGGAGCGCTTCGCGGAGGCCATGGCCGCCCGGGGCATCGGCGACAGCACGTTCGTGGTGGCCTACGACGACCAGCACGTGACGGTGGCGGCCAGGCTGTGGTGGGCGCTGCGGACCTACGGCCACGCCGATGTGGCCGTCCTCGACGGCGGGATCACCAAGTGGCAGGCCGAAGGCCGTCCCACCACCAGCGCCGTTCCCAGCCACCAGCGGGCCCACTTCACGCCCCGCTTCAATCCCGACCTCTACGTGACCCACCAGCAGATGCGGGCCGCGGTCGGCACCCCGACCCGCCTGGTCGACGGGCGCATGGACGGCGCCCGCCAGCAGGACGGCGGCGCCATCCCCGGCAGCATCGTGGCCCCCGGGATCACCTTCACCGGCGCCGACGGCACTTGGACCGGGCCCGAGGAGGCCCGCCGGCGCCTGGCCGAGGCCGGCGCTTGCGCGCCCGAGCCCACCATCGCCTACTGCCGGGGCGGGGTCGGCGCCTGCGGCACCGCGCTGGCCTACGCCATAGCCGGCCACGACGACGTCGCGGTGTACGACGGGTCGTGGACCGAGTGGATAACGGACCCGGAGTCCCCCAGAGCCCTCGACAGCCCGTCGCCCCTAACCTGCTAGGCGTGACCGCCCAGGGCGATCCCATCGCGAACCAGACGCGAGACCGGAGTCTCGAGCAGCTGACCACCGGGGGCCACGACGCCCTGATCGTGGGCGGCGGCATTAACGGCGCGGTCTCGGCGCTGGCGCTGGCGGCCCACGGCCTGGACGTGGCCCTCATCGACTCCGAGGATTTCGGCTCGGGCGTGAGCCAGGAGTCCTCCAACCTCATCTGGGGCGGCTTCAAGTACCTGCAGACCTACGAACTCGGGCTCGTGGCCGGGCTGTGCCGTTCCCGCAACCTGCTGGCCCGCTCGTACGCGAGCCGGGTCCAGGAGGTCCGGTTCCTCGCCGCGCTCGGCCCCACATCGCCATATTCCCCGACCTACGCCACCCTCGGGGCGCACGCCTACTGGGCGCTGGGACGTTTCGCCACCGGGCGCCCCCGACGGCTGTCGGCCCGTGCGCTGGCAACTGCCGAGCCCGCGATCGACTCGGAGGGGGTGCGGGGAGCGGTCGAGTACTCCGACTACCTCCTCGTGGACAACGACGCCCGGTTCGTGCTCCAACTGCTGCTCGACGCCGTCGAGAAGGGAGCGGTCGCGGTGTCGCGCCTGCGCCTGAACGACGCCGAGCGGGCCGGGCAGGGCTGGCGCGCCGAGGTCACCGACCAGTTGACGGGAAGCAGCCACACCGTGTCGGCGAGCGTGCTGATCAACGCCGCGGGGCCCCGGGCAGCCGACCTGGCGGAGTTGACCGGATCGACCCTGCGATCGGCTCTGTGCTTCTCCAAGGGAACCCACATCGTGGTGCCCAGGGTCACCGAATCGGGACGGATCCTGGCCTTCTTCGACGACGACCAGCGGCTCTTCTACGTGATCCCGATGGGCCACCGCTCCCTGATCGGCACCACCGACACCCGCGTCGAGGACTCGGACGTGTCGATCACCTACCACGACCGTGACTTCCTGCTGGAGCAGGCCAACGCCCGGCTCCAGCTCTCGTCGCCGCTGAGCGCCGATGACGTGATCGCGTACCGCTGCGGCGTTCGCCCCCTGGTGATCGGGGCGGACACCGACACCGACCGTGACTGGACCGAACTGTCGCGCCGCCATGCTGTGGAGGCCGACAACGGCCGTGGGACCATCTCGATTCTCGGCGGGAAGCTCAGCGACTGCCTCAACGTGGGCGAGGAGGTGGTGGCGGCCGCCCGCTCCTGCGGTCTCAAGCCAACGCCGCCGGAACGGGCCTGGTTCGGCGAGCCCTCCGAAGGCGTGCAGGCCCGCTTCCGGCGCAGCGCGGCCCGGGCGGGATTCGACGAGCTGACCGCGGCGCGTCTGTGGCGTCGCCACGGTCGCCGGGCTCTGGAGGTGACCGACCTGGTGGAGGAGTCGGACGAACTCGGCCTGCCGCTGAGCGACGTCGTCGACTACAGCCCAGCCGAGGTGATGGTCATGGCCCGCCACGAGCACATCTTGACCATGGAGGACTTCCTGCGCCGCCGCACCATGCTGGCGATGCTCGAGACCTCGGAGACGCTCGGGAGCGACCGGGGGGTGGAGCGAGCCGAGAGCCTGCTGTTCGGGAGTGCAGCCGCATGACCGTCGTGCTGGCCGTCGATGCCGGGACCACGAGCGTGCGCACCATCGCCTTCGACGACGCCGGTCGCATCGTCGACTCGGCCCAGCGCGAGTTCGCCCAGTACTTCCCCGAGCCGGGCCGGGTCGAGCACGACGCCTCGGAGATCTGGGACGTGGTCCAGGCGACTCTCGGAGAGGTGACCGGCCGCCTCGATGAGCCTCCCGCGGCCATCGGGGTGACCAACCAGCGAGAGACGGTGGTGGCGTGGAGCCGGCAGAACTCCGAGCCGCTGCATCCAGCCATCGTGTGGCAGGACCGCCGTACCGCTCCCCGGTGCGCGGAACTCCAAGAGGCCGGGCACCTGCGGCTCGTGCGGGAGCGCACCGGCCTGGTGCTCGACCCGTACTTCTCGGGCTCGAAGATGGAATGGATGCTCCTCCACGGCGGCGTGCCGGTGAGTCCGGACCTGGCCCTCGGAACGATCGACAGCTGGATCATCTGGAACCTCACCGGCGGCGGGGTCCACGCCACCGATGCCACCAATGCCAGCCGGACCATGCTCTTCGACATCGGTTCGCTGCAATGGGACCCCGACCTGTGCGCGACGTTCGGAGTTCCCGCCGAGTCCCTCCCCGAGGTGCGGCCCTCCAGCGGCAGCTTCGGCACTACCAGCGCCGATGCAGCATGCGGCCCGGGAGTCCCCATTTCCGGGGTTGCCGGCGACCAGCATGCGGCCCTGTTCGGGCAGGCCGCCTTCGCGCCCGGCGACGCCAAGAACACCTACGGCACCGGGTCGTTCGTGCTGATGAACGTGGGCCCGGAGCTCCCGCCGCCGGCGGAAGGCCTGCTCACCACCGTCGCCTGGCTGCTGGACACCCCGCAGGGTCCGGCGGCCACCTACGCGCTCGAGGGCGCGATCTTCGTGACCGGTGCGGCGGTGCAGTGGCTGCGTGACGGCCTGCAGATCATCGACGAGGCCGCGCAACTGGAGGGCCTGGCCGCCCAGTGCTCCTCCACCGGCGGGGTGTACCTGGTGCCCGCGTTCGCGGGCCTCGGCAGCCCGCACTGGGACCCCTACGCACGGGGCACGATCGTGGGCCTCACCCGGGGCACCGGACGTCCCGAGATCGCCCGGGCGGTAGTGGAGGCGATGGCCTTCCAGACCCGCGACGTGGTGGAGGCCATGGCCGCCGCCACCGGCACGCCGGTGCGCAGCCTGCGAGTCGACGGGGGCGCCTGTGCGATGGACTCAATGCTGCAGCTCCAGGCCGACCAGCTTGGCGTGCCCGTGCAACGGCCCAAGCTCCAGGAGGCGACCGCCCTCGGAGCCGCCTACCTGGCCGGGCTCGCGACCGGTGTCTGGCCCTCGCTGGACGCCGTAGGCGGGCACTGGGAGCTCGACTTCGAGGCCGTGCCCGGCACCGGCAGCCCCGCCGCCGACGGCGCCTACGCCGGCTGGAGGCGGGCCGTCGAGCGCAGCAAGGAGTGGGCGGTCCCGTGAGCCGGGTGGCGGTCGTGACCGGCGCGGCCGGAGCGATCGGCTCCGCGGTGTGCGCCCACCTCCGGGCCGGAGGCGACACCGTCGTCGGCTTGGACACGGCCGGCGACCCCGACCACGCCGCCGCCGAGGTCCTGTCGTGTGACGTTGCCGACGAGGAGTCGGTGGCGGCTGCGTTCGACGCGATCAGGCGCCAGCACGGCGACCCGACCGTGCTGATCAACAACGCCGGCATCACGGGGTCCGGGGGAGTGCTGGAGGAGAGTCCCGAGGAGTGGCGTCGCATCATCGACGTGAACCTGACCGGCGCCTACCTGTGCACCCGCCAGGTGATTGCGGGTATGGCCGCGGCCGGCGGTGGACGGATCGTCAACATCGCCTCCGTCAACGCCCGCTTCGGTGGATCGCCGCTGTCGGGACCGGCCTACGCGGCCAGCAAGGGCGGCCTGGTCACGTTCACCCGCTTCCTGGCCCTGCACCACGCCGCCGACAACATCACCGTGAACGCGGTGGCCCCCGGTCCCCACGACACACCGATGTGGAATGCGCTCGACCCGGCTCGGCGCGAGCGCATCCTGGCCTCCGTCCCCGGCAACCCGCCCGGAGATCCGGAGGACCTCGCGGCCATGGTGGCGTTCCTGTGCGGATCGCACGCCGGCTACATCACCGGCGCCACCATCGACGTAAACGGCGGCCAGTGGATGGGCTGACCGCACCTTGAGGCGGTGACGCGGTGACGTGAGACACGGGGTGGCCGGCTCGGCCGGCCTCGCCGTCTAGCGTTTCGACCGCGTGTGCTGTGACACTTGCAATGACCCGATTGCGGCTGCAACACCGCGGGGGAGGTAACCAGACCAGTGGCTGATGGCCGGCCGACCATCAAGGACATAGCCCGGGAGGCGGGAGTGTCGGTGGCCACCGTGAGCCGCGCGCTGCGCGACCTCCCCTATGTGGCGCCCGCGACCCGCTCCCGAGTGGTCGAGGTCGCAGCCGAGCTCGAGTACGAGGTCCACCCGCACGCAGCCCGCCTAGTGTCGGGACGGACCTGGACCATCGGGTTGGCGGCGCCCCAGTTCGGGTCGTGGTTCCCGTCCCGGGCGCTGGGCGGCATCAACTCGGTGTTCGCCGAGGCGGGCTACGACTTGCTCGTCTCGATGATGGCGACCCCCGAGGACCGCCAGCGTTTTCTTGTCGAGGCCCGCTCCTTCTGCAGGCGGGTGGACGGGATAGTCCTGATCGACACCTTCGTCAGCGCCGAGGGGAGCTCGGCCGGCGACTTCTTTGACCGTCCGGTGGTCGCGGTGAACGAGCGGCTCGAGGGCGCCTCGTCGATAATCATCGACAACCGGCTCGCGGCTCGACGGGCCGTAGAGCATCTGATCGACCTTGGGCATGAGCGCATCGGCCTAGTGGTAGGGCCTTCGTTGGTGGACCTTCCCACGCCCGTGCCCGAGCAGCGCGGCCTGGGCTACCGGGACGCCCTGCGATCGGCCGGGCTGCCCTTCGATCCCGAACTGGCGGTGAGCGGCCAATGGACTGCCGCGGGCGGCTTTGCGGCGCTCTCCAAGTTGCTCGAAGGCCATGAGCCGCCGACTGCGGTGTTCTGCATGTCGGACCAGATGGCCTTCGGCGCGCTGTGGGCGGCCACGAGGCACGGCCTCGACATACCGGGTGACCTCTCCGTGATTGGCTTCGACGACCACGACCTGTCCGCCGCGATGGGGCTCACCACCATGAGGCAGGCGGTGGACGAGATGGGAGTCCGGGCCGCGGCGACGGTGCTGGCGCTGATCGAAGGCGAGCCCGTGACCGACATCACCTGGGATGTGCCTCTGATTGTGCGGGAAACCACTGCGAAGGCAGGTTGATTCTGAGCAGCGGGCGCGATAACGTCCGCTCTGCAAACGTTTGCATTCCTGGGAGGGAAAAACAATGAAGAATCATTCGCGCCTTTGGCTGATCCTCGGCGCCTTGCTTGCCTTCGCCCTGGTGGCGACGGCCTGCGGCGATGACGACGAGCCCACAGTCGCTGACACCAGTGCCGCCGACGCCGCAGCTGCCGAGGCCCAGGCTGAGGCCGACGCCGCCCAGGCCGCGGCTGCCGACGCACAGGCTGAGGCCGACTCCGCCCAGGCTGAGGCCGACGCGGCCGCCGCCAGAGCGGCCGAGGCCGAAGCGGCCCTTGCGGCTGCCATGGCCGAGGGCGACGACGCCATCGACCCGGAGCAGGTCGCCGAACTCGAGGCCCAGATGGCCGAGGCCATGGCTGAGGCCGACGCGGCCGCCGCCAGAGCGGCCGAGGCCGAGGCGGCGATGGAAGCGACGATGACGGAGATGGAAGAGGCGATGATGGAGATGGAGATGAGCCTTGCCGGCAGCGTCGTCACCATCCTCGGCCCCGAGACCGGGTCCGAAGCCGACGGCTTCGTGGCCGGCTTCGAGCCGCTGCGTGAGCGCACCGGGATCGTCGTCCGCTACTCGGGTACTCGCGACGCCACCACCGAGCTGAACCTGGCCGTGGAGGCCGGCGACCCGCCCGACATCGTGGTCATCCCCCAGCCGGGCCGGATCAAGCAGTTCGGCGACTCCGGCGACGCCGTGGCCCTGCCCCAGGAGATGCTCGACAGGATCGGCGGCTCCTACGACCCGTTCTGGTTCGACCTGGCTACCTCCGGCGGCAACGTGTACGGCGTGCCCAACAAGGGCGACGTGAAGAGCCTGGTGTGGTACAGCCCGCAGGGCTTCGCCGACAACGGCTACGAGATTCCCCAGTCCTGGGCCGAGCTCGAGGCGCTCATGGAGACGATGAAGGGCAACGGCCAGACCCCGTGGTGCGTCGGCATCGAGTCCGGCGCGGCCACCGGCTGGGCCTTCACCGACTGGATGGAGGACATGATGCTCCGCCTCCACGGGCCCGACGTCTATGACCAGTGGGTCAACCACGACATCCCCTTCAACGACGCCAGGGTCGTCGCGGTGGCCGAGTTCGTGGGCAACATCTGGTTCACGGAAGGCAACGTGAGCGGCGGCCGCGACCTGATTTCCCAGCGCAGCTTCCGGGAGATGGCAGCGGCCCACCTCAACGGCGAGTGCATGATGCACCGCCAGGCCAACTTCGCGGGCGCCCACTACCTCGAGGCCGGCGCCTCGTCGCTCGGTCCCGACGGCGACGTGAACGTGTTCTACCTGCCGACCATCAGCGACGAGTTCGGCACCGTGGTGCTCGGCGCGGGGACCCATGCGGTGGCCTTCACCGACAAGCCGGAGACCCTGGCGGTGCTGGAGTACATCGGCACAGCCGAGTACGCCAACGCTCGCATCGCGTCCGACAAGGGCGGCTTCCTCTCGCCCAACCGCGACCACGACACATCGCTGTACAGCTCCTCCTTCGACCGGGGACTCGCCGAGATCCTGGTCAGCGCGAACCCATTCCGCTTCGACGCCTCGGACCTGATGCCGGGTGAGGTCGGGGCAGGCGAGTTCTGGCGCTCGGGCACCGACTTCGTGTCCGGCTCCAAGACCGCCGAGGAGTTCGCCGAGGACGTCGAGGACGCCTGGCCGTCCTGACGCCCGTCCGGCAAAGGGAACAATCGACCCCCCAAGGGGTGTGGGGGCGGCCAGCGCCCCCACACCCCTCGCCGGGTTAGTGTCCCCTCCGCAGAAGCCGCTCATGTCCGGGCAGCTGTCGAGACTGAAGAACTGAGAGGCTGACCCCGGTGGACCAGTTCATCACCATGATCATCACGGTCGTGGTGTCGCTGGCTGTGTCGGCGGTGCTTTTCATCGGCGCGAACCGGGCCGTCGACAGCGTCCGGGGCCGCTGGCCGGCCTTCACGGCCGCAGTCGGCGGGATGGTCGGTCTCGTGGCCGGCGCGGTGGTCCAGCACAACGGCTGGCTGCCTCGCGGCCCCGCGCTGGGCGGACCGCTCAAGGAGGGCTGGCTGGTCCTCCTCGCGGGCGGAGTTGCGGGCGCGGGAATCGCCGCGGTCGGAGGCTGGCTGACTGAGCCCGCCCTGGACCGGCGGTCCCGCTGGGCGGACACTCTCCGACCCTGGGTGTTCGTGGGCCCGGCGCTCATATTCGTGGGAGGCGGGCTGGTGCTGCCCGGCCTGCGCACGGCCTTCCTGTCGCTCAAGCCGGGGTCCAGGGGCCGGGAGCCCGGCTTCACGCTCGACCACTACAAGGACATCTTCACCGACGACACCTTCTTCACCGTCGAGGGCTGGTCGGCCATCTTCACCGGGCGGCTGTTCATCGTCGGGCTGGTGGCCGTGGTCGCCGCCGCGGGCGCGGCCTGGGCCAGTTCGGCTCTCATCGTCGGCGGGCGGGCGCAGGTGGCCACGGCCGGAGGCATGCTCCGGGGACTCAAGATCGCAGCCCTGGTGCTGGTGGCCCTGGTCATGGCGGCCCTCATCGAGTCGATCGCTCGCGAGCCGAACCGCTCCGCGGTCATGGATGTGCTCACCGTCGTGGTGTCGAGCCGGGTGACCCTGGGCATCGCCGCCGTAGCTGCGGTGCTGGCCGTCGCGGTCTGGCTGATCGCCCGGGCCCGGGGTCGCGAGGTCGAGATGGACTGGGGATCGCCGGCCTCATCCTCACTGGCCGTCGTGGCCTCCATCCTCCTGATCTTCGGGGCACTCTCCACCCTGCGGGGGGTGGTCTGGAACAACATCTGGTGGGTGGTCACCGTGGCCGGGCTGTCAACCGTCCTAGGGCTGCTGCTGGCCGTGCTGGCCGAGAGGTCCCGGGGGGAGCGGATCGGCAAGACCCTGATCTTCATGCCCATGGCCATCTCGATGGTCGGGGCCGCGGTGATCTGGGACTTCATGTACGAGGTGCAGCCCATGGGCAACCAGACCGGGCTGTTCAACGCGGTCCTCCAGGGGATCGGCTTCACCCCCCGCGGCTTCTTCATCAACGCCTCGATGATCCCGTGGAACAACTTCTGGATCATGTTCATCATGGTGTGGATCCAGACCGGCTTCGCCATGGTCGTGCTGGCCGCAGCCATCCGGGCCGTCCCCGAGGAGCTCACGGAGGCGGCCGAGGTCGACGGGGCGAGCCGGGCACAGGTCTTCTGGCGGGTGGTGATGCCCCAGATCAGGCCCACCATCATCGTGGTGGTCACCACCCTCATAGTGATCGTCACCAAGGTTTTCGACCTGGTCAAGGCCACCACCAACGGCGCCAACCGCACCAACGTGCTGGCCAACGAGATGTTCGACCAGCTCCGCGACCGCAACTTCACCTCCAGCAGCGCCTTCGCAGTGGTGCTGTTCGCGCTGGTGCTGCCGGTCATGGTGTACAACATCCGCCGGCTCCAGCGGGAGCTGGCATGACCGCCGTGCAGACTCGCGGCGCCGCCTCCGAGCAGGGAGCAGGCATGACCCCGGCGCAGAGAGCGGCGATGCCCACCGGTCTGAGGCTGCGCCGCCTGGCCGCGGAGTTCCCCACCTGGGTGATGTGGCTGATCGTGATCCTGTGGACGGTGCCGACCCTTGGGCTGTTCGTCTCGTCGTTCCGCAAGGTCCCCGACATCGAGACCTCGGGCTGGTGGACAGCCTGGAACGACCTCGACAACCTGACGCTGCAGAACTACCGCGACGTATTCCGCGAGACGACCGCGCAGCCGTCGATGTGGGAGTTCGCGCTCAACTCCGTCGCCATAGTCGTCCCGGCCACGATCATCCCCATCGCGGTGGCCGCCTTCGCGGCCTACGGGTTCGCGTGGATGGACTTCCGGGGGCGCAACTGGCTGTTCATCGGGCTGGTGTCGATGATCGCCCTGCCCAACCAGATGGCGTTCGTGCCGCTGCTCCAGCTGTTCAACAACGGCGCCCGGTTCACCGTGCCCGGCCTCGACTGGACGCTGGTGCTGCTGCCCGACCTGGGCATCGCCAACACCGCGGCCGCCGTGTGGCTCACCCACACCGCGTTCGGCCTGCCGCTGGCGGTGCTGCTGCTGCACAACTTCGTGAGCCAGCTCCCCGGCGACATCTTCGAGGCGGCCCGCATCGACGGCGCTAGCCACTTCACGATCTTCTGGCGTCTCGTGGTGCCGCTGGCCCGGCCCGCGCTGGCCGCGTTCGCGGTGTTCCAGTTCCTGTGGACCTGGAACGACTACCTGATCGCCTCGGTGTTCCTCAACGAGAACGAGCCCATGACGGTGGCGCTGGTGAACCTGGTCGGGGAGCGCGGCCAGAACTTCCAGCTGCGCTTCGCCTCCGCCTTCGTGATCATGGTGGTCCCGCTGATCGTGTTCTTCAGCCTCCAGCGGCACTTCGTGCGAGGCCTGCTGGCCGGCTCCGTCAAGGGATGACGACGCTCACATCACGTCGGCCAAGCGCACTGGCGCTCCCGTGGTGATCGACCGGTTGCCGGCCACGCCCATGGCCACCGACAGCAGTCCTGCCGACAGGCTGGCTTGCGACGACGCCCTGCGGCCCTCGTCGTCGAGCGAGCGGACCGCTTCGAGGAAGTGCTGATGCTCGACGTAGCTCGAGCCGTGGTGGAGGCCCTCGTAAGCAGCGGTGCTAGGCACGCTGACGGTTTGCACGTCTCCGATGCCGTGGGTGCCCCGGAGCCCGATCCGCACCATGTCGGAGGGCACCAGGGCCTCAATCTTGCCGGCGTCGCCCATCACCGCGAACTCCTGCTGGTCATGGCTGGCGTCGGCGAACATGCAGAGGTCGATCAGGGCGCGGGCACCGTCGTCGTAGTCGACGACCACATAGGCGCTGTCAAGGATGTCGGGGATGCGACCGCCGTAGCTCTCGTCGAGGTGGTTGACCATCTGGCCGCCGGAGGCGTACACCCGCTCGGGCCGTCCCGGCATCACCTGGTTCATGAGGTCGAAGAAGTGGCAGCACTTCTCCACCAGCGTGCCGCCGGTGTTGGCCGCGAAGCGGTTCCAGTCACCGACCTTGTCCAGGAACGGGAAGCGGTGCTCGCGCAGCGACACCATGAGAACCCGACCCGCGGTGCCCGCGCGCACTTCCTCGATGAGGCGCGCGAAGGGCGCCATGTAGCGGTACTCGAGCCCGACCCAGACCAGCCCGCGGTGATCGTCGGCGGCCTTGAGCACCCGCCGACAGCTCTCGACGTCGGTGCAGAGTGGCTTCTCCACCAGCACGTGCAGGTCGGTGCCGAGCACGTCTTCGAGCACGGCTGCATGGGTCATGTTGGGCGTGACCACCACGACCGCGTCGCAGAGGCCGGAGGCCAGGAGGTCGCCGTCGTCGCTGAACCGGGCGGCGCCGGGTGCGAGCGAGGCGGCCGCGGCCAGCGACGACGGGTGCGGGTCGGCCACCGCCGTCACCTGCGCTCCGGGCAGGTGCGAGATGTTGGCGATGTGCTCGCGGCCCATCATCCCGGTGCCGATCACGCCGTAACGCAGCTCAGTCATGCCCATCGGTCCCGGCTGGCGCGGTCGGGTCGCCACTGCAGTTCTCGGGTGTCTTGACTCTCACAGATAGCTTGACCCAGTGACACCCGGACTCATAGACCCAAACCGTCGCCCGCTCTCCGAGGATATCGCCGTGGGCCCGCTCGGCGTCGGTTGCTGGCGGTTCGTGGCCCGGCCCGACGACGAGCTCCGGGCGGTGCTCGAGGCCGGTCTCGACCTGGGCATGAACCTGGTGGACACCGCCGACATCTACGGACTCGGTTGGGGCGGCCAGGCCTTCGGAGAGGCCGAGGAGAACCTGGGGCGCATCCTCGCGGGCGCTCCCGGACTGCGTGAGCGGATGGTGCTGGCCACCAAGGGCGGGATTGTCCCCGGTGTGCCCTACAACTCGGGCCGCGACGCGATCACCGCGGCCTGCGAGGCGTCGCTGCGCCGCCTGCGCACGGACGTGATCGACCTGTACCAGATCCATCGGCCCGACATGCTCACCCACCCCGCCGAGATGGCCGAGGCTCTCAGCGGTCTGCGGACCGCCGGCAAGATCCGCGAGGTCGGGGTGTCCAACTTCACGCCGCGCCAGCACGAGGCCCTCGCCGCGCACCTGCCGTTCGCGCTGGCCACCACCCAGCCCGAGTACTCCGCCGCCCATCTCGCGCCGCTGCGCGACGGCACCCTCGACCTGTGCATGCGCGACGGCGTGGTGCCGCTGGCGTGGAGCCCCTTGGGCGGCGGCCGTCTGGCCGACGGCTCCGGAGCCCGGCCCGATCTGCTCGCAGTGCTCGACCGCCTCGCCGCACGGGAGGGAGTCGACCGCGCCGTGGTGGCGGTCGCGTTCGTGCTGGCCCATCCGGCCAAGCCGGTCGCCCTGCTGGGAACGCAGCGCCCGGAGCGGCTGGCCCGCCTTGCGCTCGCGACCGGGCTCCAGCTCGACCGCAATGACGTCTACGACGTGATCGAAGCCTCCGAGGGCGCTCGGCTGCCGTGAGCGTTGAGTCACCGGCGCGCTCCGACCCGCTGGAGGTCGCCTGGTTCGGCGCCCTGTGCGACGACGACTACCAATACCTGGGCGTGCCCGATCCGGCGCTGGCCAGCAGCTGGGAGCACTGCCGCGACATCGCACTGGCGGCCGAGCGCAACGGGTTCGACAACATCCTGCTGCCCTCGGGCTACACGCTCGGCATCGACGCCACCGCCTTCGCGGCCGGGATCGCGCCCCTCACCGAGCGCATGCGTCTGCTGCTGGCAGTGAGGATGGGGGAGCTGTGGCTGCCCCAGCTGGCCCGCCAGATCGCCACCATCGACCGCATGCTCGGCGGGCGGCTCACCGTGAACATCATCTCCAGCGACATCCCCGGCGAGACCCTGGAGTCGGCTCCCCGGTACCGCCGCACCCTCGAGTGGATGCACGTGCTGCGCACGCTGCTCGACGGCCAGCCGGTGGACTTCCACGGCGAGTTCGTCGACCTGACCCTCGACCCGCCCAGGGCCGCCACCGTGTCGGGCCGCTGCCCGATGTTCTACTTCGGCGGCTTCTCCGAGGCCGCCAAGGAGACCGCGGCCGAGGCCTGCGACGTCTTCCTGACCTGGCCCGACACCGTGGCGGGAGTGGAGGCCACCGTCAACGACATGAAGGAGAGGGCAGCCCGGCGGGGCCGGAGCCTGCGCTTCGGCCTGCGCAGCCATGTGGTCGTGCGGGAGACGCCCGACGCCGCCCGAGCGGCGGCCACAGCGCTGGTGAGCCGGTTGGACGACCAGGTGGGCGCCGCCATCCGGGGCCGCTCCCTCGACGCCGCGTCGGTCGGCGTGCTCCGGCAGGCCGAGCTTCGCGACCAGAGCGACCGGGACGGCTACGTCGAAGCCAATCTGTGGACCGGCATCGGCCGGGCCCGCTCCGGCGCGGGGGCAGCCATCGTCGGCGATCCCGACGAGGTAGTGGCCAAGCTCCGGGCGTACCGCCAGGTCGGTATCGACGCCTTCATCCTGTCGGGATACCCGCATCTCGACGAGTGCGATCGGGTGGGGCAACACGTCCTGTCCCGTCTCGATCACGGCCACCTCGCCCGGCGCTGAAGGCCCCAGCCCAACGCAGCGCGAGCGCCTTCTGATCAGTAGAGTTGCCTGATTGTAAACGTTTGCGGGAGACATGCAAGGTGAAGGCCAGCCCGTCTGAGCAGGGGACCGGCAAGGTTGACGGAACCGAGCCCTGGTGGCGCGGGGCCGTCGGCTACGAAATCTATGTGCGGTCCTTCGCCGACTCCGACGGAGACGGCATGGGCGACCTGGCCGGGATCACCAGCCGGCTCGATTATCTGAGCTGGCTGGGGGTCGACGCGCTGTGGCTGACCCCGTTCTACCCGTCGCCGGGCCACGACCACGGCTACGACGTCAGCGACTACTGCGCCGTCTCTCCCCGCCACGGCACGCTCGACGACTTCGACACGCTGGTGAGCGAGGCCCACCGCCGCGGCCTGCGGGTGATGGTCGACATCGTGCCCAACCACACATCCATCGAGCATGCCTGGTTTTCTCGGGCCCGCAGCAGCCCGAACGGTCCTGATCGGGACCTCTACCTCTGGGCCGACCCGGCGCCGGGCGGGGGCCCTCCCAACAACTGGCGCAGCCACTTCGGCGGGCCGGCCTGGAGCCTCGACGAGGCGTCCGGCCAGTACTGGTGCCATCTCTTCCTGCCCGAGCAGCCCGACCTCAACTGGCGCAACCCGGCAGTCAGGGACGAGTTCGACTCGATCCTGAGCTGGTGGATGGACCGCGGCGTCGACGGCTTCCGGGTCGATGTGGCCCACGGCCTCGTCAAGGACGCCGAACTGCGGGACAACCCCCAGATCGCGCCGATCACCGACGGAATGGATCCCTTCGACGCCTTCGGTGCCTTCGAGCACCGCTACGACATGGACCAGTCCGAGAACGTCGAGATCTTCCGCCGCTGGAACCAGGTCTGCGCGCCGAGGCAGGCGATGCTGCTGGGAGAGGTCAACGCTCCGTGGCCGGGCCGCATGGCCCGCTACGTGGGGCCGGGCGCGCTCGATCAGGCCTTCTTCCTGCGGGCCGCCTTCCTCGCCTGGGCGCCGGAGACTCTGCTGACGATGGTGCGGGCCATGCACGACGCCGCACCCCAGGGGATCTCCTGGGTGCTGAGCAACCACGACCGCTCCCGGCCGGTCACCCGCTTCGGCGGGGGCGAGGCCGGCGTGCGGCGATCGCTGGCCGTCAGCACCCTGTTCATGGCGCTCGGCGGTACTCCGTTCCTCTACCAAGGCGAAGAGCTCGCACTGGCAGACGGCGTGCTACGGGGTTACCACGATCCGGTGTCGGTCAGGAACGCAGGCGCGACCAGCGGCCGCGACGGGTGCCGGACCCCCATGCCCTGGGACGGCAGCGCCCACAACGGTTTCTCGGCGAGCGAACCGTGGATCGCCGCCGAGCGGCGCCCGCCGGAGGAGACGATCGCCGGTCAACAGGCCGACCCCGATGCGCCCGTTCACCGCTACCGCACCCTGCTGGCCGTGCGCCGCCAGCATCCCGACATGTGGCGGGCCCCGCTCGAGTGGATCGACGCCCCGAGCCCACAGGTGGCCGCGCTGCGGCGAGGCACCGTCGCGGTGGTCGCCAACCTCTCGGAGCGTCCCACCGGCGTCAGCCTGGGCTCCCCTGGCTGGGAGCCTGCCTTCGCCAGCCAGCCGGGCTGCCGCCTGGGCAGCCCGGCCCACGACACGGTCTCGGTCCCACCCGAGACCACCATCGTGCTGACCCGTGTCGGCGAATCATTCACCGCGTGAATGGAGATCATCCACACTGGGCTAGGAGAGGAACTCGGAGGCTCCGGCGTCTAGGCAGTGCTGGATGTGGCGGCGGATCATGGTCGAGAACATCTCGTCGCCACGGGGGTCGGGGCTGCTGAAGGTGGCGCCGAGCACGGTGATGATGATCCCGTGCATGGCGGCCCGCCGGTACATGTCCCAGCACTCGGCCTCGTCCATCTCGACGCCGGCCTCTTCGAACTGCCGGCGGCAGTCTGAAACCAGCTCGCGTTCCCAGAGCCGGCGGTCGTCGACCTCGACGCTGCCCCCGAGGAAGTAGGCGATGTCGGTGAGGGGGCTGGCCTCGGCCGGGGTCTGCCAGTCGACGGTGGTGGCGGTGTCGCGGTGGAACAGGATGTTCTCGCTGCGGAAGTCGCCGTGCACGAGCGTGGTGGCTCCCTGGTAGCCCGTGGCAGCCGAGGCGAAGTTGTTTACATAGCGCTCGCCGAAGGCCAGGCCGTCGGCGTCGAGCACGTGACCGAACCGGTCCACGAAGCCGGGCCAGGCGTCCTGGAGCAGCAGCTGCGCGAACTCGGCGTTCTCGCCGCCGCGGGTCGAGCCGACCACATGGTCGATGCCGGCGAGGCTGCTGTCGCCGTGGAAGGCGGCGGCCAGCTTCACCGCCTCGCGCAGCGCGGTCTCGGTGTGCGAATGGCTCTCACCCGCCGTCTGGACGCCCGGCTCGGCGGGGGCCATGTCCTCCAGCAGCAGCAGGAACGACCCGCGGTCGGCGCTGATCTCGCTGCCGTAGACAGTCGGGATGCGGATCGAAGTCCTCGGGGCCAGCACCCGGTAGAACATCACTTCGTTGTAGTAGGCGCCAGCGGCACCGGCCATGGTCCGGGCCCGCTCGTCGGCGGCCGGGAACTTGGCCACCAGAGTCGGCGGGCCCCGGTCCGCGGCGCCGTCGTAGGACAGGAAGTAGCGGGCGTTGTCGCCCATCTTCCCCCCGCCGATCATCTCGAAGCGGGTGTCGGTGACCTGTCCTCCCGGCAGAAGGCCGGCGTCCCGCAGGTAGCGGGTCAGCTCGACCGGACCGAGCGCCTCCGGCGATGTCGGGAAGCCCATCGTGCGGGGGATCTGCCTCCGACGATCAGGGGCGGAAGCCGAACGCCATGCTGGGGTTGTCGGGCAGCTCGGTGAGGGGCTCGGCCACCTCGGCGACCGTCGGCCCGACGCCTACGGAGGCCAGCGCGTCGAGGTCGAGCTTGTAGACCTCCGCGGCGGTTCCACCGAGGAGCTTGCGGAGGTCCTCCTGAGACCAGTCGCAGAACACGTGCCGCAGCGACGCCACCGAATCGGGGAACGTGCCCTCGCTGTGGGGGTAGTCGCTGCCCCACATGAACCGGTCGACGCCGATCTGGCGGATCGCCTCGGCCTCGTCCCGGCCGGGGAAGCTGGCCCCCATGTAGCAGTTGGTCTTGAAGTAGCTGCTCGGCGGGTTGGGCAGCTGCGCGGCGTCGGCGGGCATCTCCCCGACGGTGCCGGCGCTGGTGAACAGCCGCCAGTAGGCGTCCATCTTCGACAGCGTCGCCGGTACCCATCCGACACGCTGCTCGGTCATCACGAAGCGCAGCTTCTTGAAGCGCTCGAACACGCCGCTCACGATGAGGTGCCACAGGCTGCGATTGGCGAAGAACGGCACCTCCATCAACATCAGGAAGGCACGGTTGGGGGAGTCCTGGAGGTCGGGTATGCCGGCGCCGCCGTGCTGGTTGACCGACAGCCCGGTGTCCTGGCATGCGGCCCACAGCGGGTCGTAGTACTCGCTCCACAGCGGCGGGACCGGCGAGTCGGGCGGGATGGCCGGCACCAGCACGCCGCTCAGCCCGTTCTCGGCGGCCCACTCCACCTCGCCCACGGCCGCATCCATGTCGTTGGGGAACACCTGGGCCAGACCGGCCCGGCGTCCCGGCAGCTGGCCGCACCAGTCCACGAGCCAGCGGTTGTGGGCCTGAAGGCCAGCCCACCGCTGCTCGAACTCGGCGGTGGTCGCCGGGGGACGGGCGACCAGCAGCGACGACGGGAAGAACGGCGGCACAGTGTTGGGGAACACGACCTCGGCGACCTGGCCGTCGGCCTCGAGGTCGCGCTGGCGCACCGAGTTGTCCCAGTTACGGACCCGCTTCGAGTCCTTGAGATCGTCGAATGGGTTGATGTAGTCCTGCTTCCAGACGTCGAAGTCGGCGTGCAGCCTCGACGGCAGGTAGGGGCGGTAGTCGTCGATGTCGCCGCCCGCATGGCAGTCTGCAGAGACGACCGTGTAGCGGTCTCCGTTGGTTGTTGCGTTCATCATCGTCTCCATCTTGACAGCGGGGGAGTGAATCTCAACCACGGCCTTGCGCCGCCGCCAGTCCGAATCGCTGCTGGAGCTCGCGTTTGAGCACCTTGCCCGCGGGGTTGCGGGGCAGCCCGTCGACGATCTCGAGGCGCTCGGGAGTGGCCTGGCGGCGCAGACCGGCCGCCGCCAGCTGGCCGGCGAGGCCCTCGAGGGTCACCTGGGCGCCCTCGGCCGGCACCACGACCGCGCACACCGACTCGCCTGTGCGGGCGTCGGGAAGTCCGATGACGGCGGCGTCCGCGACGCTGTCCAGCCCGAACAGCAGGTCCTCGACCTCCTTGGCCGAGATGTTCTCGCCGTGGCGGATGATGATGTCCTTGAGCCGCCCGGTGATCGTCACGTACCCGTCCGCGTCGATGACGCCGAGGTCGCCGGTGCGGTAGTAGCCGCCGGCGTCGAATGCCTCGGCGTCGAGCGAGCCGTCCATGTATCCGAGCATCACCTGCGGTCCCTTGGCCCGCAGCTCGCCCTCGACGCCGGGACCGCACACCGTCTCGTCGCCCGACACGGCGATGAGGTCGACGCCGGGAAGGGCCCTGCCCTCGGTGGTGGCCAGCTTGCCGTCGGGGTCGTCGACGCTGCCGTTGGTCAACACCGGCGCCTCGGTGAGTCCCCATCCCGAGGCCACCCCGACGCCGCCCAGTTCGTCGACGACCCGCCGGTGCAGCGCGGGCGGGATGGGCGCGCCGCCGCCGGGGCAGACCTTCAGGTCCGGGAACAGTGGACCATCCAGCCGCTGCTGGGCGGCCAGGTACATGAGATAGAACGGCGTCCCCGTCCCGGCGTGGGTGCATCCCTGCTCGGACAGGAACCTCACCGTGGCCTCAGGGTCGACGGTCTCGTCGAGCAGGTGGGTACATCCCCGCTCCAGAGCCATGAACAGCAGCCCGATGCCGCCGATGTGAGGGAACGGGAAGGTAAGCGAGTAGCGGTCGCCGGGCTGCACGTCGAGACGCTCAGCCATCGGCCCCCCGAACGAGCCGACGGTCTGGTCGGAGTGCCGGGCCCCCTTGGGGTCGGCGGTCGTGCCCGACGTGTAGCAGATCCAGCGGGTCTCGCCCGGCTCGGCGGCTGCAACGGGCGCCAGCGTCGCCGGATCGCCCTCGGGGAACGACCCCGGCTCGACCGTGAGCGTCCTCAGGCCCTCCAAGTCGCCGGCGACATCGGCCGCCATGGCCGCGTAGTCGAACCCGCCGAAGACTCCCGGGGAGATCAGCCACTTGGTGGCGGCCTGGCGAGCACAGAACCCCACCTCGCGATGGCGGTAGATGCCGATGATCGGATTCTGGACCGCTCCCAGGCGTGACAGCGCGCCCGCCAACACCACGGTGTCGACCCAGGTCGGCAGGATCCAGGACACGACATCACCCCGCCGGACGCCGGTGCCGGCCAGCCCGGCCGCCATGGTCAGGACCCGGTCGCGGTACTCGCCGAACGTCGCCCGGTCACCCTGACGCGACACCAGCATCGGCTGGCCGGGCCATCGCTCGGCAGCCCGCTCGATGAGGTCCCACAGCGAGAGCGACGCCTCGGGCACCGATGCGCTCAATCGAGTTCCTTCTGATCCTCGCGGCTGGGTTGGCGGCCGGTGCGGAACGGGCAGAGCGGCCCGGCCACCAGCAGGATGCGATGCCAGTCGGTGGTGGTGAGGCGGGCCTCGGAGCGCCAGGCCAGCAGTCCCTCGTCGGATCGCTGGGCGGCCTCGGCGTCAGCCCAGGCCTGCCACCCCGGCACGGCCCACAGCAGGACGGCCTCGTCGTCGTCTCGCATGGCGGTGGTCCACGCACCTACGAGCGTCCAGCCGAAGCGGTCGTAAGCAGGCGACGCCGATGTCCGGGCAAGGTCGAGGAGGTCGGGCGCGGTGCCGGGCCGGCACCTCAGGATCTCATGGGCGAAAACGCTGGCCCGGAGGCCGGCGGCCATCCACTGCTCGATGGTCGGCATCCACACCGCCGGCAGCAGGATGCGGTCGAAGCCGCCCCGGCGGAACTCGGCCGCCTTGGCCCACCACCGCTCCAGGGTCGGATCCTGCAGCCCCTCGCCGACCGCTTCACCGCCGAACGAGCGGGCCAGTCCATCCAGGCCCTGCTCCTCCCAGATGTTGCACACCTGGGGCCATGGGCCGGTGCTGCCCAGCACGGCCCAGATTCCGAACAGCAACTGGTTGCGGCTCTCCTGAGCGCCTGGGCTCCAGTTGGCCGCCATGTGGTGCATGTAGTTGGCCCGGTTGGTTCCCCTGATGTCGATGAACTCATGGATGTAGGCCTGTTCGTTGACGCTCACGGTGCCTCCAGCGCAGTCCACATCATCTGCTTCAGAGAGCGCATGCGAGCCGGGTCTCCCTCGGCCACTCTGGCGGCAAGCTCCCGGGCCCGGGCCCGCAGGTCATCGGCGGCCACCACCTCGGAGACGATGCCGAGCTGGCGGGCACGCTCGGCGCTGAGCCGCTCGTGCGCTCCCATCAGCGCCATCCGGCTCACGGACTCCATAGGGGCCTTCTTGAGCAGGCCGATGGTCTCGAACGCCGACACCTGCCCGACCGACACGTGGGGATCCAGGAACGTGGCGTCGTCGGCGGCGATGACGATGTCGGCGTCGGCCACGAAGTGCAGGCCGCCGCCGGCGCAGGTCCCGTTGACCGCCGCGACCACCGGCTTGGTGACGCCGCAGTGCCACGCCGTCATCCGCAGGGCGAAGTCGCGTGTCTGCCGGGAGCCGGCCCGCAGCGCCTCCCGGTCGGTGGCGAGCTGCTTCACGTCCAGACCTGTCTGGAAGGAGTGTCCGTTGCCGGTATTGACGATGGCCCGCACCCCCGGGTCGGCCTCGAGCTCGACCCACGCGGCCTCAAGCTCCACGAACATGCGGGCGTCGATGGCGTTGCCCGCATCCGGCCGGTCGAACACGAGCCATCCCACGGGGCCGTCGGCCCGTACGTCGAGGGTCTCGTAGTTCATGCGGGAGGAGCCTCCTGGAGCAACTCCCAGACGTTGCCCTCGGGATCGGCGATCAGCGCGAAGCACGCTCCGGGACGGTGAGCGGTCACTTCGGTGATGACCGTCCCGCCACCGGCTCTGACCGACTCCGCCTCGGCGGTCGCGTCGGTCACATGGAGGGCGGCGTACGCCCATCCCGCTCGATCCGGCCATTTGCCGGCAGGCGGGGCCGCTCCTGCTGTTCGAGCGGGCTGGTAGAGCTTCAGCCGGGCCTCGCCCCGACACAGCCGGCGGACCACTCCCTGCGGGAAGGTGAGCACGGCGTCGACCGTGAACCCCAGCGCGTCGCAGTAGAAGCCGGCAAGGGCGGCCCCGTCGCCAGTCACGATCCCGGGCTCGATGCTCGCGGACGGTGTCATGGCTGAGCTACCAGTTCCCTGCGGAGCACCTTGCCAGTCTCGCTGCGGGGCAGCCGATCGAGGAATTCGAATCGCACCGGCACCTTGTAGGCGACCAGATGCTGGCGGCAGACCTCGCCCAGATCGGAGTCGGTCTCACCGACCACGAACGCGACCGGCACCTCGCCCAGACGGCTGTCGGGGGCACCGACCACGGCCGCCTCCCGTATGCCGGGCACCGCCACCAGCACCTCCTCGACCTCTGAGGGGAAGACCTTGTGGCCGCCCCGGTTGATCAGGTCGCTGAGCCGGCCCTCGAGCCATACGAAGCCGTCGCCATCGATGCGGGCCAGGTCGCCGGTGCGGACGAACCCGCCGGCGGTGAGACGCCGCGGGTCCAAGTCGGCCGCAGTGCTAGGCGGCTTGACCAGCAGCTCGCCGACCCCGTCGCTATCGGGATCGTCTATGTCGATCGCGACGCCGGGGTGGGGCCTGCCGATGGCGCCGAGCTTGCCGGGGTGCATCCTGGCGTCGTCGGCGGTCCATCCGATGACCTCACCCACTTCGGCCTGGCCGTAGCCGTTGAGCACGGTCACCCCGAAGCGGTCGGTGAACCGGCGGGTCTGAAATGGCGACAGCGGCGCGGTGATGGAGCGCACATAGCGCAGCGGCGCCAGAGACTCGATTGAAGCATCATCGCTCAGCATCGCTATCGCAGCCGGCGGCAGCACCGTCGATCGGATCTGGTGACGCTTGACCAGCATGGCGAAGGCGGCGGTGTCGAAGCCGTCCATCATCACCAACCGAGCACCGGCCCGGAGACCGAATAGGGCGTTGTAGATCCCCGCGTTTAGCGCCATCGACACCGGGATGAGGTTCGGAGACGGTGGCCTCGCGGGGTCCTTCGGCTTGGCTCGCAAGGGCTCCAGAACCCGATCGATGATCTCGATGTAGCCGTCGTGGGTGTGCACCACCGGCTTGGGGCGCCCGGTCGTCCCGGAGGTCCACAGCACGAACGCGGCGTCGGGCGGCGAAGCGACCTCCGGCATGGCCCGGGTGATGTCATCGACTGCGGCTTGGGGCTGGCGGGGATTGATCGGTACGTAGACGGCGCCCGCCCGGAAGCAGGCGAACATCGCGATCAGCGCCTCGACGCCGTCGGCGACGACCGGTGAGAGCTGCCCCCGGAGGCCACTGAAGTCACCGGCCCGGGTCTCGACCGCAGCCAGGACCTCGCCCTTGGTGAGCGACCGGTCGAGGGTGTGGACGAGCGGGTCCTCGCTCGAGGACGGGTGCTCGACCAGGAGCCGCAGGAGGCTCATCGGCGGAGATCCCGCGTCGTGGTCACCGCGGCTGCCAGTCGGGATCCCGGCGCTCGGCGAAAGCTGCCGGACCCTCGGTCTGGTCGGGGTGGCCCCACATCGACACCAGATGGCGGGCACCCTGCTTGCAGGCGTCGGTGAGGCCCGTCTCCAATGCGCCCCACAGCGCCTTCTTGGTGGCGGCCATGGCGGCGGGGGAGTTCCTGGCCACCGTCTCGGCCAGCTCCTGAGCCCGCTCCCTGAGCCGTCCAGGAGGGTCGACGATCTCGGAGATCATGCCGAGTTCGTAGGCGCGTTCGGCTCCCAGGCGCTCGTGCCTTCCCATGAACGCCATCCGCATCACCGCCTCGACCGGCATCTTCTTCATCAGGCCGATGGCCTCGATGGCCACCACCTGGCCCACCGAGGTGTGGGGGTCGAAGAACTGGGCGTCGCTGGCTGCGATGACGATGTCGGAGTCGGCCACCCAGTGGAACCCGCCCCCGCAGCAGATGCCGTTCACCGCGGTGATGACCGGCTTCCATACGCCCTGATGCCACGAAGTGAAGTGGACGTCGAAGTCCTCCATCGACTGGCGGTAGCGCTCCATGCCGACACCGTCGGATGCGATCTCGCCCACATCCACGCCGGTCTGGAAGTCGCGGCCGTTTCCGGTGTGGACGATGACCCGCACCGCGGGGTCGTTGTCGAGTTCAGTCCAGGCGTCGGCGAACTCGTCGCGCATGGCGCTGTTCATGGCGTTGCGGACCTCGGGGCGGTCATTTATGAGCCACCCCACCGGCCCGTGGCGCTCGACGACCAGGTGCGCGTAGCTCATCGAGGGGTGTCCTCCCAGCTGCTTCCATGGAACGGGTCGGGCTCCCGCGGCAGGCCCAGCACCTTCTCGCCGATCACGTTCTTGTTCACCTCGGTCGTGCCGCCCTCGATGGTGTTGGCCCGGCTGCGGAACATACCCGAGACCTCGTAGGGCAGCGCCCCGGCCCAGGTCCCGGCGTCCGGATAGGCCACCGCGGCCGGGCCCAGCATGTCGGTGGCCAGCATCTGTATCGCCTGGTTCAACGTGCCCTGGTGCACCTTGCCGATCGATGCGGCCGCGCCGGGCGTGCCGCCCGCCTTCACGGTGGCCCGCACCCGGTCGTTGGTCCAGCCGCGGACCCTCTCCTCGCAGTAGAGGCGCACGAGACGGTCGCGCATGACCGGCTCCACACCCCGCTCCTGCGCGATGCCGATCAGTCTGCGCACCCCGCTGCCCCCGATGCGGTCGACACCGCCGGACCCCGCGCCGGCCACCATCTGGCGCTCTCCCGCGAGAGTTGCGGCCGCCACCCGCCAGCCGTCGCCCTCATGTCCGACCCGATGGAAGTCCGGTACCCGCACCCCGTCCAGCCAGACCTCGTTGAAGTCGACCTCGCCGCCCATGTGCTTCAGCTCGCGGACCTCCACGCCCGGGCTGCGCAGATCGACCAGGAAGTAGGTGATCCCCCTGCGCTTGGGCACCGAGGGGTCGCTGCGGGCGAGGCAGATCGCGAACTCCGAGCGGTGCGCCCATGTGCTCCACACCTTCTGTCCGGTCAGCACCCACTCGCCGCCGTCGCGCACCGCCCTCATCGCCAGCGACGCCAGGTCCGAGCCGGCGCCGGGCTCGCTGAACATCTGGCACCACCGTTCGAGGTTGGCCACCATGGGCGGCAGGAATCTGAGGCGCTGCTCCTCGGTTCCGTGGGCGAACAGCGCGGGCGCGGTGTTGTGCAGCCCGAGGGGGTTGAGGCGCCCGAGGTTGTAGGGCGCCAGCCGGTCCTCGGCCAGGCGGGCCTGCCGGGGCGAGAGATCTAGGCCGCCGTAGGCGACCGGCCAGGTCGCGACGACCAGGCCGGAGGCCGCGAACACCGGGTACCAGTCGGCGTAGTCCTCGCGGCTGCGGACGGCTCGAATCGCTTCCCGGCCCTTGACCGCCGCCCGTCGCCAGCCTTCGGGCACGGCCGCCTCGATCCACTCGTCGACGGCCGCGACCAACTCAACGTCTCCGGTGGCGGGCCCGATCGCCAACCGGCCGGCTATGTCCGCTCGGGCCACGGTCTCCCTCTGGTCGGCCTCCGGTCGGCTTCCGGAGGTCAGGCTCAGCCTCTGATGGCCAGGCCCGTCTCCATGTCGAAGAAGTGGGCGTTGCCGACGGTGACGGCCACTTCGATGGCATCGCCGGAGCGCACATTGGTCGACGGGTTGAACCGGGCGTGGACCCTCGTCGCGGAGCCCTCGGCCGCGCTGATCTCCTCGTCGCTCAGCTCCAGGGCCTCCTGCGAGATGATCGGCTTGGCGTCGACGTCGAAGTAGGCGATGATCTCGAAGCCGAGCGCCTCGGTGTGCAGCACCTCGGCCCGGAGCCGCTGATCGGCAGGATGGTCCGAGGTGATCGCCGCGTCCTCGAAGTCCTTGGGACGCAGACCCACGGCCACCTTGCGGCCCAAGTAGCCCTGAAGCGCGGGCCTGCGCTGCAGGACCTCCTCGGGCACCGACAGCGACTGGCTGCCCAGCGTCATCTTCAGGCCCTGACCGTTGCGGTCCAACACGCCTTCCATGATGTTCATCGACGGCGAACCGATGAAGGCGGCCACGAAGATGTTGTCGGGCTCGTTGAACAGCGTCATCGGCGTGTCGACCTGCTGCAGCACGCCCTGGCTGATCACGGCCACCCGGTCGGCCATGGTCATGGCCTCCACCTGGTCGTGGGTCACGTAGAACGTGGTGACGCCGACCTCGCGCTGCAGGCCGGTGATCTCGGCCCGCATCTGGACCCTCAGCTTGGCGTCGAGGTTCGACAGGGGCTCGTCGAGCAGGAACACCCGGGGCCGGCGCACGATGGCACGCCCCATGGCGACCCGCTGGCGCTGGCCGCCGGAGAGCTGGGCGGGGCGCTTGTCGAGTTGACCCTCCAACTCCAGGATGCGGGCGGCGTCCGAGACCCTCTCCTTGATCTCGGCCTTGGGACGCCGGGCCAGCTTCAACGAGAAGGCGATGTTGTCGAACACGCTCATGTGCGGGTACAGGGCGTAGTTCTGGAAGACCATGGCGATGTCGCGGTCCTTGGGCGGAAGGTCGTTCACCACCCGCTCGCCGATCTTGAGGGTTCCCGAGGTGATGTCCTCAAGCCCGGCGATCATCCGCAGGGTGGTGGACTTGCCGCAGCCCGACGGGCCGACCATCACGAGGAACTCAGCCTCGTTGATCTCAAGGTTCAGGTCGGTGACCGCCTGAAACCCGTTGTCGTACTCCTTGTTCACGCTCTCTAGGACGACGTCGGCCACTGGACCCTCTCCGATATGTGGAAACGTTTTCAGTGCCACGATAGCACTGCCGTAGCAACGATGATAGGGCGAATCTGGGGGCGACGCTGCGGCCCGCTGATTCCCCACGGTCGCGAGTTCGTCTTCGCGATGGGATAGCTTCGGGTCATGAGCATTCCGGAGCACCTCCGCTACTCGAGCGATCACGAGTGGGCGCTGGTCGAAGGCGGCGCCGTCCGGATCGGCATCACCGACTACGCGCAGGACGCGCTAGGCGATGTGGTCTACGTGGAGCTCCCACAGGTGGGCGACCGGGTCGAGCAGGGCGAGGCCTTCGGGGAGGTCGAGTCGACCAAGTCCGTTTCGGAGCTGTTCGCGCCGGTGAGCGGCGTTGTAGCCGAGGTCAACGACGAGCTGGGCGGCGCGCCGCAGCGGCTGAACGAGGACCCCTACGGAGACGGCTGGATCTGCACCGTCACCTTCGACGACGCAGCCGAACTCGACCGCCTGCTCGACGCGGACGGCTACAGGGACCTCATAGCGGGGTAGGGGACGTGGCGCCGGCGCCGTGCCTGGAGTGCGGTAACAGCAACCGCCGCCGGGCACAGACCTGCGCTTCGTGCGGGTGCGGCTGATGCCCAGTGACGCCACCTCCGAGCACCAGCCGGTGGAGCCTGACGCCTCGCCCGGCACCGTCTACGTGGACCGCTCAGCGTTCGGGCGCCACCAGGGGCTGTTCATAGTCAACCAGGGGGCGAAGGCGGGGGCCCGCTACGCCCTCGACTCCGATGTGGTGTCGCTGGGCCGGGATCCCGCCAGCGACATCTTCCTCGACGACATAACGGTGTCGCGCCGTCACGCCGAGGTTGAGCGCGACGGTGCCCGATACTCGATCCGGGATGTGGGCTCGCTCAACGGCACCTACGTCAACCGCAAGCGCATCGAACGCGGCGAACTCAGCGAGGGCGACGAGGTGCAGGTCGGCAAGTTCAAGCTCGTCTTCGTGCACGGGACCTCGCCGCAGTGAACGGCGGTCACCGGTCCATCGGCGAGGTGCTCTCGCTGCTGTCGGCCGAGCATCCCGACCTGACGATCTCGAAGATCCGCTTCCTGGAGAGCCAGGGCCTGATCGCCCCGCAGCGCACCCCGTCGGGCTACCGGAAGTTCTTCGAGACCGACATCGACAGGCTCAACTGGATCCTGGTCCAGCAGCGCGACCATTTCCTGCCCCTTAAGGAGATCAAGCGCCGGCTCGTTGCGGGCGAGGTGCCGCCGTCAGCGCTGCGGAGCGCGGCCGGAGGGGGCGACGCCCCGGCAGGGACCCCGTCGCTGTTCGCGGCCCGCCACGACACCGAGGGCGATGAAGCGGACTCCGAGGACGCCGTGGGCGCCGCGGAGCCCGCGGAGGACACCGTGACCCTCACGGCCGGGGAGTTGGCCCGCGCCGTCGGCAGCGACGTCGACCACATCTACGAGCTCCAGCGTCTCGGCCTCATCGCCCCGGCGAGCGGATCGGGCGGCCACGGGACCGAGGCCGTGTTCGATCAGGATGCGCTGCTAGCGGCGAGAACGGTCGCAGCCCTGGCCGAGCACGGAATCGCGGCGCGGAACCTGCGAATGTTCAAGGTCGCAGCCGACCGGGAGGCCGGCGTGTACGAGCAACTGCTCGGGCCTCTCATGGCGCGCGGCGCCACCACGAGACTGCGCTCCGAGCTGAGCCAGGTCGTGGAGCTGACCGAGACCCTGCATCGCCTTCTGCTGCGGCGCCTGCTACGGCCGCACCTGGATTGAGGGCCGTGGCGTCTCAGGAAGCGGCGCTCCGGCAGCCGCGCGTATTGCTGACGGCGGAGGAGATCGACGCCACCGTTGCCCGCCTGGCCTCGGATATGTCGGCCCGCTACCACGACGGCGTGGTGCTGATCGGGGTGCTGCGAGGCAGCGTGCCGTTCCTCGCCGACCTGGTTCGGGTCATGACCGTGCCCGTGAGCGTGGACTTCATGGCCATCACCCCCTACACCCCCGGCTCGGGCCGGGTTCGCCTGCTCAAGGATCTCGACCTCGACATCGCCGGCCGCGACGCGGTGATCGTCGAGGACATCGTCGACACCGGCCTGAGCACCGCCTTCCTGCGGAGGGAACTGGAGCGTCGCAACCCCAGGTCGGTGGCAGTGTGCACGCTGCTGGACCGGCGGATCCGCAGGGTGGTGCCGGTAGAGATCGACTTCGCGGGCGTGGAAGTCGCCGACGCCTTCGTGGTCGGCTACGGCCTTGACCATGAGGGCCGGTACCGGAACCTCCGGCTGATTGCGGCCGCCGATGTGGAATTGCTGGCCAACGACCCCGACGTGTACGTTCCGGTCTTCTACGGATCGCCCTAATCGTGACGGAGTAGGATGCCGACGTGCAGCAGATGGAACTGCTCGGAGTACGGGTGGAGTTGCCGTCCAACGCGCCAATCGTGCTGCTGCGGGAGATGTCCGACTCGGCGCGGCTGCTTCCCATCTTCATCGGCGCGCCCGAGGCGACCGCCATCGCCATAGCCCTCGACGGCATGACCACACCCCGGCCGATGACCCACGACCTGCTGCGCAACGTGCTCGAGGAGCTGTCGGCCGACCTGGAGCGGGTCGTGGTCACTGAGCTGCGGGAGAAGACCTTCTTCGCCGAGCTGCACCTGCTCCGCGACGGCAGCCGGTTCGTGCTGTCGAGCCGTCCCTCCGACGCCATCGCCCTCGCGGCCCGCACCGGCACGCCGATCTTCGCCGAGGAGTCGGTGATCGAGGAGGCCGGCTACACCGCGGAAGGCACCGCGGTGGCCGACCAGCCGCCCGCCGAGGAGGTCGTCGAGCAGTTCCGGGAGTTCATCGACTCGGTCTCTCCCGAGGACTTCGGCGCGTAGCAGCCGTCAGCCGCGGCCTTCCGTCGGCCGCCAGGAGCTGCATTCGAGCGTCGGTGTTTGACTCGCGCGCCGGTTCACCGTAGAGTTTCCACAGGTGACAGCATCGTAATTCCGATGCTGTCATTGCTTTCGGAGTCCGAGACGGGCACCAGCAGCAAGCAAGGGAGCAGTTCATGGACCGAGATATGGCGCATTTCGAGGGGTACAGCGCGAAGCTCACCGCCGATGTGGTCGGCATCACCTACCGGCAGCTCGACTACTGGGCCCGTACCGAGCTGATCACTCCTTCGCTCGTACAGGCCGCCGGCAGCGGCAGCCGCCGCTTGTACAGCTACGACGACCTGGTCAGGCTGAAGGTGATCAAGCGGCTGCTCGACAACGGCATCAAGCTCGAGAAGGTGCGGGCCATCTTCGACTACATCCGCAACGAGCTCGGAGAGGACATCTCCTCCGCCAACCTGGTGATCGACGGGGCCAACGCGGCCATCGTCCGCAGCCAGGACGACCTCATCGACGCCCTCCAGCGCGGCCAGGGCGTGCTGCCGCTGTCGAACATCGGGCGTGAGGTGGACGCGGCCATAGTCGAGCTCCACCCCGCCGCCGCCGACGAGAGCGACGAGGACGAGGAAGGCGACGCTCAGACCGCGGTCGGCGAGTCCTAGAGGCCGCGCGTGGATTTCGCCCACCCCTCCGAGCAGGCGTTCGCCGGCCTGCTCGACTCCTACGGCATCCGCTGGGAGTACGAGCCGCGGATGTTCGTGCTCGAGCGCGACTCGAGCGGGAACACCGCCTGCGGATTCACGCCCGACTTCTACCTGCCCGACTTCGACATGTACGTGGAGCTGACCACCCTGCGCCAGCGGCTCGTCAACCGCAAGAAGCAGAAGCTGAGACTGCTCGCCGAGTACTACCCGGACATTCAGGTCAAGTTCCTGAACCGCCGTGACATGGAGTGGATCGGCCGCAAGTACGGGCTCGCCGTCGCGGCCTGAGCCCGACCTCGCCATGTCCGATCTGCGGCGCTCCCCACTGCACGATGTGCACTCGCGATCCGGGGCGAAGCTCGTGCCGTTCGGGGGTTGGGACATGCCCCTGCAGTACGAGACCGGCACCGTGGCCGAGCACATGGCCTGCCGCACCGGTGCGGCTCTCTTCGACGTTTCACACCTGGGGACGGTGCGGGTGCAGGGCCCCGGCGCGTACCGCGCCCTGCAGTGGGCCCTGACCAACGACTTGGACCGGGTCGGGGTCGGGTCGGCCCAGTACACCCACCTGCTGGACGCCACCGACGCTTCGGTGCTCGACGACATCATCGTCTGGTGGGTCGGCGACGAACGCTTCGATGTGATGCCCAACGCATCCAACACCGACCGGGTCGTTAACGCCCTCCAGGAAGGAGCGGCCGGTCTGGACGTGGCCGACGTGACCGCGGAACGAGCCGTCATCGCGGTGCAGGGCCCCGAAGCCCGGGCCCGGCTCGCCGCCGCGGGCGGCGACGAGGTCGCCTCGGTTGGGCGGTTCAAGGTCAGCGCCAGCCGCTTCGGCGAGATCCCGGTCACCGTGGCCGGCACCGGCTACACCGGCGAGGACGGTGTCGAGATGGCGGTGGGTGTCGAGGATGCTCCGACCGTGTGGGAGCGCCTCGTGGACGCGGGGGTCACCCCGGCCGGCCTCGGAGCGCGCGACACCTTGCGCCTGGAGGCAGGCCTGCCCCTGCACGGCCACGAACTCGGTCCGGGCATTACCTCGCTTCAGGCCGGTCTGGGATGGGTGGTGCGCTGGGACAAGGGCGACTTCCGGGGCCGGGCTGCGCTGGAGGTCGAGCGCGAGGCCGGACCGCACCGGCGGCTACGGGGCCTGCTGGCCTCCAAGGGCCGCCCGCCCCGAGACGGCTGCACAGTCCGGCGGGACGGCGGCGAGATCGGCGTGGTGACCAGCGGCAACTTCTCGCCGGTGCTGGGCCAGGGTGTTGCGCTGGCCTTTCTGGCGCCCGACATCAGTGTGGGCGACGAGGTCGTCATTGATGTACGGGGCCGGGACCTGGCCGCACAGGTGGTTAAGCCTCCCTTTCACCGCTGACTTGCCTTCCCGGCCGGCGGGTCCTGTCGCCGAGTCAGATGACCGACACGGGCTTCGCCCTAT
>VXTM01000031.1:98357-117791 GCA_009837445.1 Acidimicrobiaceae bacterium | reverse complement strand
CCTTCAATGGAGGGCCGGGCACGTGCCCGGCCAAACCCGGCCGGTTCGGGGACATGATCACCGACCCGACCCTGCCTTCAATGGAGGGCCGGGCACGTGCCCGGCCAAACCGCTCGCTTGATTTGGTGCCCTTGAAGTGCTTGTTCGCAGGCGTTTGCGAGCGGTGGAGGAAGCGTGAGCTTCGAAGGTATGTCGATTGTGTTGTCAAGTTGCGGTTTGCCTTGTGCCACAAGGCATCGAGCGGTCCCTTGGAGTTGTGTGCTCACCGTAGTGCTCGCATCAGATGACCGTCGGGCCCGAGGTCGGTAGCGCAGTCCTGACTCCCATGAAGTCGAAGCACTCGCGGCCGCGGTGTGCAGGTGGGCCGAGGTTGACGAACGCTACCGAGTCCTCCCCGTGATGGATGATGTCCCCGACATCCTGTTTCAGTATGAGCATCTCCACTGGGTCCAGGTCGCATATGAAGACGCTGTACTGCATCGGCCACCCGAAGTCCTTGACGATCTTATGCACCTGCCTGAGGCGCTTGGCATCGCTGATGTCATAACTCACCAGATATCGCGTCCTTCCCGCGGCCATTGTCGCTACCTCGTCATGAACGGCGTGTAGCCGGGTATCTCGCCGAGCAGGTGAGCAGCCAACACGCGGGCCTGAACCTCGAACACCCGCCGGTACGTGATGCGATAGCCGTAGGTCGGATGCGTCACCTCGGTGTCGAGGCGTCGCTCGTAGGCGGACAGCACCGACCGCCTTCCATCCTGGGTAAGCGAGACCCCTCCGGCGCGGACTAGAAAGTCCCTCTCCCCAATCTCGCCGTTGTTCACCACGTTGATCACCACGGACTCGGCCACCAGAGGGCGGAACTCCTCGGCAAGATCCACCGCGAGCGCAGGCCGGCCGAAGCGCGGCCGGTGGAACACTCCCAGGTACGGATCGAATCCCACCGCTATCGCCACCGCGGTCAGATCCTTCGTGAGGAGCGCGTAGACATATGACAGCAGGCAATTGATGGGATCCTTCGGCGGGCGCCGGTTGCGGCCGTTGAAGTCGAAGGACCCGAGACTCTCATCCCGGATCATCGACGAGAACTTGGAGAAGTAGAGACGAGCACCGGTTCCCTCCATGCCCAGCAGGCTCTCGATCGACTCGCTCTCGCCCACCGTTTCGGCGAGCGACTTGAGCTGGTCCAGCACCGTCTTGACATCGGAGCGCGAGTTTCGCATCAGGAATGTCCGCGAGTTGCGCAGTTTGCCCTCGATCATGGATTGAGCGATCGGCAGCCCTGCCTGCGCCGCGATGGCGACCTGGCGCCTGCGCAGGTCGACGTGCTTGGACGGCAGACCTTCAGCGATGCCTTGGAACCATCCGCCGTAGGAGAACCAGCACACGGGAATCGACTCACGGAACGCGGCCCGCATCATCTGGCTGCTCACCTGAACGTTGCCATACACCGAGACCTGCGAGACGTCGATGAGGCGGAGCTGCTGGAGCTCCTCCCGATCCTTGGTGACCACAACCCGCCCGGAGCGGATTCCGATGCGGGCGCCCTGCTCGGTGACGTACAGCGGCCTCGCTGCCGAGTCGCGAGGGGTTAGGCGCCGAGGGGCGGCAGCGCTGCGACCGACATGGAGGTTCGTCTCATCCGGCAGGCAGATGCCCACCAGCGAGCATCTCGGGCATTTCGGGCTGTCCACGAGCGGAGCAGGGGCACTGGGCGACGCAGCGACCTCTCGGAGTGCCTCGACGAGTTGCAAAGTGTGCGCGATCAGCGTGTCGTCGAGCGGGATCGTGGCCCGCTTGCGGGTCTCGGCGAAGTAGATCTGGCCCTCGGTGCACTCGTAGCCGTTGTCGCGCAGCAGCAAACCAATGGTGCACAACTGGACCTTCTCGGGCATCCAGGCCGGCCCGTGCGCAGGCGGCCGCCCACGCTTCACCTCGACGGGCACGACCTTGCCATCTTTCTGCTCGATGATGTCGGCCTTCGCGATCAGCCCGAGGCGCTGCGAACTCAACTCGACCGACCTCGCTTTCCTGAACGGAGGATCGCCAGCTTCGCCCATCCGGCCCCCGCCGGCGTCGACGGCCCGGTGGACGTAGATGCCCTCCATCGTGTCCTGGTTGTGCTCGAAGCGCGACTGCACCCACTCCAGGTAGAACAGGCGCTGACAGTACTCGAACTCATTGATCATCCGGGCTGGAACGAGTTCGGGAACGTCGCTCATGCAGCTATGACGGTCTGCATCCGACCGTGCTGCCCTTCAAGTTGCTGTGGACTATCTCGGATGGTGGCTGTCGTCATCTTGAGGCAAGAAGAGGCCGAGACCGAAGTGGCTGAGGGCTCCGAGGCTGATCGGCCCCTCCACTGGCTGCTCGAACTGCACTTCCACCATCGCAGCGCGTCGATTCGCCGCCATGGTCTCCTTCGGGGGAAGTCTGTAGCGTCGATAGCGCCGAACGTCGCCGGGAACCACAGCCACGGAAGCGGGAGACGGATAGTCCCGAAATTGGGAGAGTTCGCGTTCGACCTCTACTTCAATGTGTCTGGCCCATGCAAGCCTCCGATCATGCCTTCCGGGAGCAAAGGGCGTGTGCGATACCCAGCGCCGCGATGGTCCTACGACCTCAGGGGCGATCTCTTCGATGTCACCGACGCCGACTACAGCTACAGCAAAGTCAGGGACCCCGGGGGCGGACCGGCCCGCCCTAAGCCATTTCACTCGCGCGAGGGCTGCGAACTCATCACCGTTCAGCCGGCCGGGAGCCCAAACGATGAGCGAATCGATCGGTCCTGCGGCATCCAACTTGGAGTCTCGTGCGAGAGACAAGTAGTGGGCATGCTGGTGTCTGTCGAGCCTGTGAGTACCCGACGATGTCTTGCCGCTGAGTGCTTCCGAGGGCACACCATGCTTCTTGAGTGCGGTTCGGCGGAGCAGTTCACCGACGGCGACCGCGTCAGCGATCATGGGGCGCGGTCTGGGATGCAATGCCAATCGCACGGCCGCATACGTAGGTCGCCAACTCGCGCTGTGATTGACATTCGTCTCTGGAGTGGCCTTCGTATAGGGGACGAGGTGGCTGCCTGTCGGGATGAGTCGTCCGTTCTTCCTGACTGAATCGGGGCTTTGAAGCAAGTCGGTCATCTCGAATGGCTGACGGGCGCATAGAAGTTCGGCATCCGTGCGGTCCTCGGATCCCGCTGGTCGCCACGACACGAGATCCCGATGTTCGACTCGGGACACCAGCGCCGCATCACAGATGGACTCCGATCTGCCGAGGTAGGAGAGCGCTGCTGCCATTTCCTTCAAGGCCCCTCTGGGACCGACTGCCATGTCAGCATCCCACTCCACTAGTAGCGGCGTTCTTGGATTGAAGGCGGCGAACGAGTCGAAGGTGATCGTCGTGTCAGACTTGTCCTTGCCGATTGAGCGATGACCGAGTTGGGGCATGTAGTGCCGCACATGGCCGGGCTTCATTGCAGGAACGTGAAGCGTGGGTGGCCCCGCCAGCTGACGGAGAGCAGCCTCGACATCCTGTGCACGAAGGTGCGTGCACCGGGTCTTCCAGGTGGCGAACAGCGCTCGGAGGATACGCCAAGGCGACAAGGGCCACTCGGGATGGCCTTCGTTCACGTTTCGCCCCCATGGGGTGGCGTGATACCTGCCCCAGGGAAACTGCACCTGCAGGATCGTGGTCACTTGGTGCGCTTCTTCCAATCCGACCAGCGGACCACCAACGGCGGTTCATCCGAATCGGCGAGTTCAGGGAACCCGCCGTCGATGAGGCGGCGGATCTCATTTGCCAGCGTCTCGGCATCTGCAAGTTGGATGTTGTCATCGTTGAGCGGTTCGAACTCGCAGGCAGTGCGTAGACGCAGGCCGTGATCGAGAAGTGATCGCACTTCCCAACGGGCGATGGCGAGCAACAGCTCCGTCGCTACGGGCGACAGCCCGTACGCTTCAATCTGTCCCACATCTATCGATACGTAGAGAGTGATCGAGCGGGCGGTGTACTCGGTCCGGTGATAGGGGACGTGGCCGTAGCCCTCGGCCGATCCGCCCACCCCCTCCCGGTGCCCATGCCGAACGTCATCTCGCTTCACGCCCCCGGAGTAAGCCTCCCTGACGTCCACCGCTTCGATGAAACCGGTAAGGGCACGGGCGATCTTCGGTTGGCCCGGCCACTTGCTGTCGGCGAAGAAGACGCCGTGGATCAGGCAGAACGGGTCAAGCGCGAAGATGCTCGCAGCGATCTGACGTGGCGGGAGCGGGGTGTCCTCGGCCAACCCCAGAAGATCACCGATCTTGGTGAGCATGTCTACGTCGTTGACGTCCGTGGACTCCTTGACGAATGCCGATGCCAGTCGATGCGCCTCAGTGCGGCTTGAGGTCAGGTACTGGCCGTCGTCGGCGGCGACAACCCGGACCCACGGCAGATCCTTGAGCACGGCAACGGGCTCTTGAAGTGCCTCGCTCCATCCCACGGCCTCGAAACGATTCGCCATGGATTGCGCGGATTCGACGAGTATGGCATCGACCCATTCGTTGCTCGACCCAACCGGCTTCTGGAACTTGGCTGCCCCCAAGTCCGGGAACCCGGTGGGCTGGAACCGGTCGGACGGAACTGCCTTCAGTTCAATGGTGTGCGTCTCACGCTTGCTCATGGTGTGGCTCCTGCCTTTCTGTGCTCGCCGGCCGGCGAGTATCGATCGTGTTGTGTTGGTTGAGCAGAAATCGAAGTTGGCTTTGATCACCGGCGGTGCGATCGAGGCGCAACAGCAGGGCCGTCGCCAAGCAACCGCGGTCCATGCGCTCGCTCTCGAAGTCGCCCGGTATCAGCCTCCACCCGCGCCCGCGGAGCAGATGAGCGGCGGACCTCGCGGCGGTGTGGGCCGCTCCAGCGCGTATCGCCCCGATCCACTCTGGTCGTGGACGCACTGCGATTGACCCGCTGGGGTTCGGCTCAAGCTCCGTTGGAGCGACCGGAAGTCGTCCGTTGAAAAAGGGCGCTAGCACTACGAAGGTGGGCTGGCTCGCGGCATGCAAGCGGGCGACCGGGTCATGGGGAACACCCAAGAGGGGGGCCACTGCGCCAAGGGCACCCTTCCACTCCAGCAGCAGCAACCCCGCCAGGATGGCACCCAGCCGCTCCACGTCGAGTTGCCCGCCCAGGAGTCGTCCGACATCAGCGAGGTCAACGCTCAGCCCGTAGTGGAAGGCGAACGGAAGGCCCGCGATGTCGTCGTGGCCGTCCTCTTCCGGCTGAGCAGAAGATGCCAGAACAGCCCGAACGCCAACGACATCGACGAGAATCTCGTACAGCGAACGATCACCGAGGTTGGGAACCCTCGATCCGCCTCTCGACCAGGCCAACCCGTTCTGGGTTCGGGTCACGGGACGGAGCAACGTCGCGAGGCTCCCTCCGACGCCTTCCGCCGCGCTCGGCGAGCCCGAAGGCAACTCGTCGCTCAACGATGCAAGGCCGACGGCGATTCGGAACTCGGCCGAACCGTCGTCAAGCAGAGGCGCCCACTCCCGCGCCGACAGCCCGTTGATCGGGCGGAGGTGTCGCTTCTCGCGGTAGCCGGGTGACCGTGATGCTGCTTGCTCGGCCTCGGCGAGCGCGCCGAGCACTGCCTGAAGGCGGCCCGCACCGCCAAGTGTCGCAACCGCGAACTGGGCTCGGTCCAGGGCATGCAGCGCCGTGTTCACCGCCGTCGGCGACTTGCTGAACCTGGCGCTGTCAACCCAGCCATCAAGTTGACGCAGCACATCGGCCTCCGGCCTTACACGGTCGTGGACCCTGAACCGCCCTGTGGGAACAGCGAGGACGTTCTGCCCATGACGAACACTGATGAGGTAACGAGCGAACTCGTCAACAGAGCGATCCACGCCCAGGGTCGCGGTGGCCCGGACGAAGTCAAGTCCTGATCGGGCTTGATGGCGACCCCATTGCGATCGCCCTTCGGAAATGAAGTGCTGGATCTCGCGGTACGACATCCCGTGGCGCCACAGCGGGACCCACAGCTCTCCCTTTAGCTCTTCATCCTCCGACGCGGAGTCGTGTGCCACCCCCGTCGCATCGACAGTGAACGGCATGCTGGCCTTGCGGGCACCCGTTTGGCTCTCCGCTCCGAGCCGTCGAGCTGCAGCGCTGGCGAACACGATTGCGCCCTCCATTGCGAGCACGAAACCCCATGGATTGGCGAGTTCTCGGGCGTTGCCGGTCGAGGAACTGTTTGGGCCACCCACGCCTCCAGGGTCAAACTGACCGGCGCTGCTTCTATCGAGTCGGGCATCGTCGTCCCGGAAGAGGGAATGTCTGAGCAGAGCCCGGCTCGATTCATCGGATCGTCCGCCCAGAAGTCCGAGAGCGTCCAGCTGTCTGAGGAATCCAATTGAGATCTCCATACTGCCGAAATTGCCCCCGGTTCCCAAGATCAGGGGGAACGCAATGTCGTCGTCTAGTAGAACCACCGACGCGTCGAGCCAAGCAAGCGCTTCGTCGGGAAGGGTCGCTCGGCACAGTTCAATGAACTTCTTCTTGAGCTTCCGGTTGTCGGATACCTTGCCCTTCTCAATCAACTGGTAGCCGCGAGCCGCTTCACAAGCGTCTCGAGCGATACTGATAGCGCTTCGGTATGCCTCAAGCCGCCTCGAGTCGCTGAATTCGACCCTCTTCACGATCTGTTCAGACGGTCTCTCCCGGCCGTCTTGAAACCCTCCACGACCATTCCAAGGGGCGATCAGCGGGGTGGGACGATATTCCTCGGCCAAGAACTCGACGAGCTTCGTGTTGTCTAGTTCTTTGCCGATGATGACCAAATGGTCGCCATCCCATCGGGCCGACACGTCGGGATCGAGTTGCTCGGCAACCAACCGGACGACTCCGAGTCCCGCGAGATAGCTGAGAAGAGGCTCAACTCTGCAGCCATGCAAATGGACCGTGCTCATGAGGCAACTCCGACATCACGGCTTGCGCGCCAGTCAGCGCACCGGACAACCATCTCAAGGAATGCCAACCGGAACGGCCCGAGGTCGGGGCGGTCCCGCAACGCGAGGGCACGCCGTTCATACCTGTCGCTACCTGCCGGCATCGTGAGGTTGCTCGAAGGCACTGTCAACTCGCCGATGTTGACCTCCGGCAGCTTGTCTCCAGGCGCGACACCAAGTGTCGAGGTGACCTCGCCACCGAGACTGGACTCTTCGGGTGGCCGGCGGATCGACAGCCTGACACGCCCATGGTGCGACGCGACGAGGTAGACCACGAGATCGGTTTCGTGGTGATCGTCGAGGCAGACGCGCCCCTCGTTCATTAGCGCCAAGGCCGACGCGAGTTCGTGACGAAAGAATCGGCGCTCGAAACGCAACGGCTTGTGGCTGCCAGTCTTGGCGAAGGGTCCCCGCTCCTTGAGGTTGTCTAGTTTTCCTTCGTCTGCGGTGGCCAAGGCCGCGTCCTGCCACCAACTGGATGCCTTGCCGATGTCGTGGAGGCGACCAGCCATGGCCGCGGCACGGTACATCTCTTCGCTGAGACCGCCAGGGTCGAACGTCTCAAGAAGCGCTAAACACCCACGCTCGACATCGACTAGATGCCTCGAGAGCGGATACCAGGCATCGCCCAGAGATGCCGGATCGTCACCAACTCGAACATCGTCATCGGGCGAGCTGACGCCGTCCGACTTCGACATGGGCACTGCAATCACGCTTACGTGGCCGCTTCGTAGGTTCCAGCCGACCTCTGAGTCGTAGCCACCGTCGCTTGCATCAAGCACCACCTCGATTCCGTCGCGCAGATCGCTGGCAGTGCATCGTGTCCACGGATCGCGGCCTCGGGACAGATGGTCAAGACGCCACGCCCGACGGTCCTTCAACCGTTTCTTGAAGTCGGCAATCGGCACGCCGCAGAGTTCTTCTCGACGTGGAGATCCTCCCAACGGCTTGTTGTCAGCGATCTCGCGCCATGCCACTTGGACCGTGCGGTCACGACCGTCCCGAATGAACCGGGCGACATCGATGTCGTTGCCGCTCAGGTCGGGAGTGGTATCGAACAGCTCGATCAAGTCCTTGCGTCGGATCACGGGCGTGATCCGGTTTGATGTCCAGACATTGAGGTTCTGTAGCCGAGTGGTGGTAAGCCATTGCCCCTTAAACGACCGAAGCGCTTCTACGGACGCGCGCACATCGGCTTCCTCGTAGGGTGGGTCGTTGGGTGGCACCGCCCACAACAGCCGTGCGTCGTGTTGGGCACCGTCTCGGTTGCAGCGACCGGCGCGCTGCACGATCGACGGCCACGGAGCAGCCTCGGTGAACAGCAGCGCTGCAGAGAGATCGATCCCGGCTTCGAGCACCTGCGTGCTGACGACAATCTTGCCTGCAGGTCCGGGTTGGGCAAGGGCGGCTCTTGTGTGCGCCGCACGATCGGCGGGTCTAAATCGGGCATGTAGGAGCACCACTTCGGCGTCAGGGGCGAGCTTGTTCAGCGAATTCCAAGCCGCGCATGCGCGATCTCCCGTGTTGACCACAGCGAGCGTCAGGGTGCCCGGCTGGTGGCGAGCAATAAGTTCTTGTGCGAGGCCCTGCTCGGGCTTCTTGTCGGGTAGATCAATCTCCTCGATGGCGCGGACCGCGTCGAGGCGCCGCCCGAGTTGGCTTTCGCGGTCGTGATCGCTCAGTTCGACTACGGATTCAATATCGGGCCGGTCCACCGTGCGCAGTAAGCGATCGTCAACCGTGGCTGACATCCATGTGCTCGCGGTTGGAAGCGCCGTGCCGAGTGTGTCGCGGAACGATTGAAGCTGACGCGTGTTCGGCGTGGCGACATCCATCAACTGGATCTCGTCGAACACCCAATGCGCCCCGTTGTTGAACCCACCGAATGAGATCGGCCAATGCCAGCGTCGGTCCGCGTAGCCACGATTGAGCGCCCGTGATAGGAGCATGTCGATCGTGCCGACAAGAACCGCGTCGTGGTGGGGGGACAGTCGCCAGTCACGATCTGTCCAACCGACGCCGCCCTGCACAATGTGGAGACCAACATGTCCGTCCAAGCCCAGGCGCGCGAGCCATCCGCGGTAACGGTCGGCAGTCTGCTCGACAAGGGTACGCATCGGTAGTGCTACCACCAGCCAGCGAGGGGTAGCAGCGCGGACTTCGGCGTCCACGCTAAACCGGCGACGGTAGAGCCATCCCAGCCCGACAGCCTCAGTCTTGCCGCACCCCGTCGGGACTCGCAGCAGCTCAGGCAGACCCTCCTCGGCAACACGCCGCTGAAAGTCGTACGGCTCGAAGCCAGCCGCCCTCACATACAGCTGATCAAGGTCCACACTGCACCCCAAGCGGAAGCCCGTGCCCGCCCGGCGGCAGCCCAGCTGTGGTCTGCTGCCAATGCCAAGTCGCCCACATGAGCACCCCTCCTCTCTGGGCTGCCGTCGCCAACACGGAGTCCAATCGTCGCACACGAGTATGACAACAGTTGTCGGCACAACCCACCCAACGCCCGCTGGCACGGCCCCGACACAGCCGCCCCCATCGCCGGTGCCAGCCCCAGTACGGGCCAGCCCCAGTACGGGCCAGCCCGCGCACAGGGCCGGCCACACACTCGGCCGTTTCCCCCTGTTAAGCCCCAAGCCCGTCGGCAGTCCCCGCCCGCCCCGCGGATGCTCTGGGGCGAGCGGCGCTGGAGGGCTGTTGACAGTCGCGTTCCTGGCTATCGGGGTCGCGTTCTTGAGCGCTGGGGCTCGATCGGTGCCGGGGTCGGTGATCCGATGTCGGGGCGGTGGCCGACAGGCGTGAACGACATTTGACACCCATTGCCGGGCGTGGTGCGTCGCGGGTGCGTTCGTGGGGTGGTTTGGCCGCCACACGTTTGCACTTTCTGTGCCGCTGTCGAACACCGGGGCTGTTCGGTAGTCGAACAGGTCTGGTGTTCGAGCCTCGAACGGATCCGCGAACGCTGAGGAACGCTGGCGAACGCGGCACCCCTAGGCGCTGGGAGCTGTTGTGACAGCGGGCGGTGTCGATGGTTCTTGATCTCAAGGGTGTCGGGTGCCGTCGTGTGTCGCCGCGGTGAGGCCCGCTGTGGCCAAAGCCGTTGGCGGCGGCGGGCAGACACGGCCCGGATATGGCACCTCGGGCTGTCAGCGACCCAGTGGCGGGCACGCCGATCAGTCGAGCTGCGAAGGCAACGCGACGCGGCTAGGTTGCGGGCGCGTGGCAGTTTGGGCGCGGCGGCGCAGGCGTGGACGGACGCGTCACCCACAGTTGGCTACGCCCGAGAGCCTTGTGAGGGCGGTGCTGCGAACCGGCCCCAAACGCGATGACGAGTGGCAGCCCCCACAACCGCAAGGCCAACACCAACACGAGGACTGAGCAGCAGCGCAGGTGCTGAGTCTGACCCCGGTGGCGACACCAAGGTGGGCACCGCCTGGGCGGCTGGCACCGCGACCTTGACGGTGTCGCGCCCTTCGTCTTGTTGATCGCCCAGCGTCTGGTTCTCGCCGTTCGTTCACGCGTCACAGATCTGAGCCGTCGGCCCTAGAGCCCCGACAGGCAGCCAGATCGGAATATAATGAAACAGGCTTTCATCGTAATGCGTTCGCGGCGGCGTTCCCTCCGCGTTCGTCAGCGTTCCTGTGCGTTCGCGGGGCCCGTTCGGTGAACGAACACCCCGGCTGTTCGACTGTCGAACGGCACCGGTGTTCGAGGGTGGCACAGCAAGTGCAAACGTGTGGCGGCCAAACCACCTAGGAACGCACCCTGCGAACGCACCCTCCTCCGACACGAGCCCGAAGGGTTGCTGAAATCGTCGGCCTCGGCTGAGACGGGACCATGGGCGCGGGCATTGGCAATAGTCAGGAACGCACGGGAACGCAGCAGCCCCCGAACCAAGAGCCCGGTCCTCTTCAGGGGAGCTACTGAAAGATCGGGGCTAGCTATTCCGGACCAAGCCCGTCTGTCGCCACACGACTTCCCGATGCGGGCCGGCCGCCGTCAGCCTGCCGCGTATTTCAGGGGGCCGTCGCAGAGTTGATCGAACAGCGTCTCGGTGTAGCGCGCTCCGGAGACCTCCGGCAGCAGCGAGGCGCGGGTTCCCCAATTGAGGATGTGGAGGTTGTCGTAGTCATCCGCCTGTTCTCTCGGAATCTCGTTGATGCCCTGCGAGTTCCAATGGGGGGTGTGCGCGAGAAGGAGGAGCCTCTCCGCCAGGTTGATGTACGCGCGCCGCAGTTCGTCACCGATGGCGTCCCCCTGCTGCTCATCCTTCGTCTGGTGGACCCGTCCCGTGAAGTACCGCAACATCACGGTATTGTCGCCCCAGCCGTCGGGCTTCCACTTCTGGTGATCGGAGCCTCTGAACCTCTCGCCGAAGGTCTGCTGGTTCGCCTGCCCGATGTAGAGCAGCGACTCCGTCGCGCCGTCTGGGTGGGGGCCGTAGACCTGGTAGATCCCGTAGTCGCTGCGACCACGCATCTTCAAGACGTCCCCGAAGGTGTGCGGACCCGCCCATAGAAGGTGAATGCGGGTCAGTCCGATGTGTTCATTCTTCGAGTCGAGCGTCATCGGTTGGGATTATTCTCGGAGGCACCCTAACGATCCAATCTGGCGTCATCTCGCGGGTCGGTTCAATCAGGTTGTGACGTGATCATGGGATCAATTCTGCTCAACAAGCGTCGGCGAGGTCGCTGAGTGCTTGGACGTAGCCGTCCAGAGCGAACGCGGCCGTGCCGACTTGCTCCTGGTCCTGGAAGTAGCCGTTCCACGCTCGGATGACCAGCATGTCGCCGAGGGCCAGCTTGCCTTCAGGGAGAAACTCATCATAAACCCGTCCGTCGATTTGGATCGTCTCGTCGTCGATCAGTGTCCACGAGTGGAGACCGAACTCGTAGTCGTCGATGCGCAACTCGACTGCGATCAGTTCACCCAAGTGCGGCATACCCGTGCACACCAGCAGAATGCACCGTCACATCTCATCATTGTCGAGGTTCGAGAATCGTGTGCTGCTCGCCGCTGAGCTGGCCTCACGCGCTCTCAGCGCGTCAGGACGAGAAAGCCGACTCGGTGTCGGCGGCCATGAGATCCTGCCCAGTGGCGGCCATGTAGCTGCCCGCTGGCGGACAGCGGTTCTGCCCAGTGGCGGCCAACAGAGTTGCCCGCGTTGAAGTCCGTCTCTCGTCGGGGTCCACCTCGGTGGGGTGCTCCTCCTACTCGAATGGCCGGTCACGACGACAGTGGCCATCGAGCAGGAGGAGCAAGTGAAGTCTCGCGAGGAAATCATGAACATGTTGGAAGCGTTCGATCTGTGTGGGTCGTTGCGTGGTGCCGGTGAGCTGGCCGGGGTGTCTCATCACACCGTGGCCCGCTATGTGGCCAGGCGCGACGCCGGCGCGCTGGCTGGCGTGGGGCCGCGGCGCAGGGAGCGGATCATCGATCCGTGGATGCCGAAGATCGAGGAGTGGGTGGAGCGGTCGGATGCGAAGATCCGTGCCGATCGGGCCTTCGACAAGTTGAAGGCGTTGGGGTTCACCGGTTCGGAGCGCACTGTGCGTCGAGCGGTGGCTGAGGTGAAGGCCAACCATCGCCGTGGTCGGCGGCGGGTGTATCGGCCGTGGATCCCTGAGCCGGGGATGTGGGCGCAGTGGGACTGGGGCGCCGGTCCGGTGATCGCCGGCAGGGCGACGAGTCTGTTCTGTGCGTGGTTGGCGTGGTCTCGGTTCCGGGTGGTGGTGCCGACCTGGGATCGTCGGCTGGCGACGGTGATTTCCTGTGTGGACCGGGCCATGCGGGCCTTCGGCGGCGCTCCGACGTATTGGTTGACCGACAACGAGCGCACGGTCACGATCGATCATGTCGCGGGGGTGCCGGTCAGGCATCCGGAGATGGTCGCGGCCGGCGGGCACTATGGGATCACGGTGGCGACGTGTGTGCCGGCAGACCCCGAGTCCAAGGGCGGGTCAGAAGCGACGGTGCGGGTCGCCAAGGCCGACTTGGTGCCCACCGACGCCAACCTGCGCAGCGACTACACCAGCTGGGCCGAACTGGTCGAGGCCTGCGACGCGTGGATGGCTGAGGTCAACGGCCGCCAGCATCGGGTGACCCGGCGGGCGCCAACCGAGATGCTCGCCGAGGAGCAGCAGCGGCTGCACGCGCTGCCCGAGACCCCCTACACGGCGGTGTTCGGCGAGACCCGCAAAGTCTCCTGGAGCTCCACGATCAGCTTCGGCGGGGTGACCTACTCGGTCCCGCACACCCTGGCCGATGAGACGGTGTGGGTGCGCGTCGACGGTGACCACATCGTCGTGGTGCGCTGCGCATCGGCAGGTCCAGTCGAGGTCGCCCGCCATCAGCGTTCGACGCCTGGACGTCCAATGATCGACGACGCTCACTACCCGGCGCGCCCAACAGGGCCCCTCGGGCGCCAGCCGAGGCCGGCCAGCGCGGCCGAAGCCGAGTTCCTCGCCATCGGAGACGGCGCTCGCACCTGGCTCGTGGAAGCCGCCTCCGCGGGCACGTCGCGGATCAAGACCAAGATGGCCCAAGCCGTCGACCTGGCCCGCCTCCATGGCCAGACCCGCGTTGATTGGGCGCTCGGCCACGCCGCGACCTTCGGCCGCTTCGCCGACGGAGACCTGGCCTCGATTTTGGCTGCCCACCCTCCCGGACAACGCCGACGCGCCGATGACGTGCACTCGCTGCAGCCCGGCACCGCCGCCTGGAGCCGCCTAGGAGCCGACCGATGAACCCAGCACCGATCGACGAGGTCGTCGACTTGTTGCGCGAACTGCGACTGCCGCACATGCGCCGCACCGCGCCGGACCTGCTGGCCACCGCCAAGGCTCAGCGCTGGGACCCAGCCGAAGCAGTCAAAGCGCTGCTCACCGAGGAGCTCGCCGGCCGTCAAGCGTCCTCGATCCGGGCCCGGCGCAAAGCCGCCGGGTTCCCCACCGGCAAGAACTTCGACGCCTGGGACCAAGCAGTGTCGTCGATCCCGGTGCCGACCCAGCGGGCGCTGCGCACCCTGGAATGGATCCAGCGTCACGAGAACCTCGTGGTGTGCGGACCATCAGGCACCGGCAAGACCCACTTCTGTGAAGCACTAGGACACGCCGCCGTCGACGCCGGCCACAAGGTGACCTGGTTCAGTCTCGAGCACCTCGGAACGCTCGTGCGCCGCCACAGCGCGGATGACACTGCCGCCAAAGCCATCCGACGCATAATGCGCGCCGACGTCATCGTCATCGACGACATCGGGCTGCTGCCGGTCAGCACCGACACCGCCGAAGCGCTCTACCGCGTCGTCGACGCCGCCTATGAGAAACGCTCCATCGCCCTGTCCAGCAATCTTCACCCCGCCGGGTTCGACGAGCTGATGCCCAAGACCATCGCCAACGCCACCGTCGACCGGCTGCTTCACCACGCCCACATCGTCATGACCACCGGTGACAGCATCCGTCTCACCCAAGCCACCGCCGGAAAGGGGGTGACGCCACTGACCAACTAAACGGTGGGCAGAACACCTGGCCGCCAGCGGGCAATTCTGCTGGCCGCCACTGGGCAATTCTGCTGGCCGTCAGTGGGCAGATCCCACTGGCCGTTGACACTCGGCGGTTGACGATAGATCAAGAGGCCGCGCGGATAGGTGACCATTCACCGGTCGTCGAGGTTTCCCGAGTGGACTCTCGGATGCCAAACCAACGACGACCAGGTGGAGGTGAGGAGTTTGGTCCATGCGAGCAGGTCGTGGGCGCACATGGTGATCTGCAGCGTTGGGCTCCAGTCACGTTCCTTGCCGCCCTGGGACGACTTCCACGGCAGCCGGGCTGCTCTATGGGGCTCAGCTCGCCGTGAGGCCGGACCACGGATGGCGTTAGCGAGGGGGTCGCCATCAGGCTCGCCTCAGAAGTCTGGTTCCTTTAGTTCGGCGTAGCCGGCTTCGGCTTCTAGGGATCGGCGTCGCCAGAGTCCGCCGAGCCAAACGGCGACGACGGTGAGCACGAATGGGATCATCAACACGAACTCCCGCGGCACTCTCTCGGTGATGTTGATCTGCGATTGGATGCCGATGGCGTCGGCGAGACCGAAGAACAGCCCGGCGAGGGCTGCGCCGATGGGGTGCCACGCTCCGAAAATGACGGCCACGAAGGCAATGAATCCGCGCCCGTTGGTCATGTTCTCGGTGAAGTTGTGCAGCGCTCCGACCGAGAGCTCCGCACCGCCCAGCGCGCACAGCGCTCCCGCGATGAGCAAGGCCTGGAGCCGCATGATCGATGGACTCACGCCCGCAGTTCGCGCCGCAAACGGGTACTCGCCCACCGCGGCGAGGCGCAGCCCGAATCGGCTGCGGCGCAGCACAATCCAGGCAGCCAGCACGATCAGCGGCGTGAGCCAAACCAGGATCGAGTGCTCCGACACGATGACGCCCGGGCCCGAGGTGATCCCGCTGAGGGGTCGGGGCAGCACCACGTCGGTGAACAGGGAGCCGCGCCGGTCGTAGATGGCTCCCAGCGCGAAGGCGGTGCCGCCGAGGCCGATGGAGGTGAGTCCCAGCCCGGCGATGATGACGTTGGCGCCGAGCGGGCCGATCACCCACCAGTACAGCGCGGAGAGGGCCATGCACACGCCGATGGCTGCAAGGATGCCGAGTGTCACCGACCCGGTGGTCTCGGCGACGGCCACGGTGGTGAATGCGCCGGTGATCATCAGCCCCTCGAGGCCCAGGTGGAAGATCCCGGCCCGAAAGGCGAAAACGCCCGCAGTGGCTACCAGCACCAGCGGGGCGGCCGAGCGGAACGTCGTGGCCAGGATCTGTTCCATCAGCTTGTCACAGCCTCGGAGGCGGATCCTGTCCGGCGTCGGCGCACTGCCCGCAGTTTGACGGTTACGAGGAAGGCCACCATGCCGTGCAGCAGCACCAGCGCGGGCGGCGGGAGATCGGTCACTATCGGCAGGAACAGGATGGCCGACTGCAGGCCGCCGAAGAAGATCGCGGCCACGACGGTGCCCCAGACGCTCAGCAGGCCGACGAGCGCCACCACGACGGCAGTGAAGCCCACCTCGGGTGAGAACCCGGTGACCAGTCGCGCCCCCGGGCCGTGCAGCTCCACCGCGCCGGCGAGACCGGCCAGCGCCCCGGAGAGTCCGAAGGTGACGAGGCCCACCCGGCGCACGTCTATGCCTTGCCAGCGGGCCATGGTTGGGTTGCGGCCCACCAGGGTCATGGTCAGACCGAAGCGGGTACGCTCCAGCAGCAGCCAGACAAGCACGGCCACGGCTCCGACCAGCAGCAGGACGGTGGCTGAAACGCCGGAGCTGTCGGTGATGCGGAACGCCTCGGGAATGCGTTCGCTGGCCGCGGTCTGGCCGGTACCCGACGGGTTGCGCATGGGGCCGGCGGTCAGGTACTGGAGCACGAGTGCGCCGATGAAGTTCATCATCAGCGTGGTCAGCACCTCGTCGGTGCCGAAGCGCACGCGCAGGTAACCGGGCAGCAGCGACCAGGACAGTCCGGCAATGATCGCTGCCGCAGTCCCGCACAGGATCACCAGGGTCGCCGGACCCTCGCGCCAGCCCAGCGCCACAACCAGCGCCGCGCAGGCGCCCATGTAGAACTGTCCCTGGCCGCCGATGTTGAAGAACCCCGCCCGGAAGCCGATCACCACTCCTAGGCCGATCAGCAGCAGCGGAATCGCCCAACGGACCGTTGAAGTGGCTGCGCCCGTTGCGGTTATCGCCCCCTGGATGGTGCCGGAGAAGACGTCACCTACGCCGTAGCCGCTGATCCAAAGGATCAGCGCCGTCAACAGGAACGAGAATCCGACCAGCACGACGGTCGAAGCCAGTCGTTGCAGGCCACCGGTCACCGGAGGGCTCCCGTCATGGCGTCGCCCACCGCGCGCCGGTCGTAGGGCGCCTCGAAACGCGCCACGATGCTCCCTCCGTACATCACGAGCAGGCGATCGGACAGCTCGAACAGCTCGTCGAGGTCCGAGGACACCAGCAGCACGCCCGCTCCGGCGTCCCGCAGTCCTCGCAGCGAACGGCGCACGAAGTTGGTGGCGGCGAAGTCCAGGCCGCGGGTCGGCTGGGCCGCTACCAGCACCTCCAGTCCGGGGGCCATCTCCCGTGACAGGATAAGGCGCTGCACGTTGCCGCCGGAGAGGCTCTCGGCCGGCTGGGTGACCGAGTCGTAGCGGACCTGCCAGTGGTCCATCGCCTCGGCCGCCTGCCGCTTGTACTGGCGCAGAGAGATCAGCGGGAATCGTCGAGGGTGCCGACCGATGAGGCGCAGCGCCGACTGGTTCAGCCAGACGGGGGCGCGGCGGCTGATCCCCTCGCTGTTGCGGTCGAAGGGCACGAGGCGCAGCCCCCGCAGCCGTCGCCGGGCGGAGGGCGCGCTGGTCATCTCTGTTCCGCCGAGCACCATCGAGCCCTCGACGACGGCGTCGAGGCCGGCGATGACCGAGACGAGGCTGCGCTGGCCGTTGCCCTCCACGCCGGCGATGCCTACGATCTCGCTGGTGTCGACGCTGAGGTCGATCCTGCGCAGACCGGGCTCGAAGGCCGACTCCCGGCTCGAGACTCGCACCAGCTCCAGCAGGGTCTGTCGCTCACCGTTGGCGGCCGCTTCCACACCGACGGCTCGGTCCGCTCCTGAGGCGGGCCCGACGATGGCGTCGCTGAGTTGGCCCTGGGAAAGCTCGGACATCTCACTGGGGCCCAGCACCAGTTCGCCGTCGCGGAGCACGCTCACGGTGTCCGCGGCGGCGGCCACCTCCCGCAGCTTGTGCAGCACGACGAGAACGGTGACACCGTCGTCGCGGAGTCGCCGCAGGCGCTCGAACAGCGTGTCGATGGCCGTCGGCGTGAGCAGGGCGGTGGGTTCGTCCAGGATCACGACGCGCGCGTCGGTGGCCAGTGCTCGCACGATCTCCAACGATTGGCGGGTCTCGACGGGAAGGTCCCGGATGCGCGTCGACAGCACCGCCTCGCCGCCGATCTCGGCTGCCGCGGTCCGCCAGCGCCGGCGCAGTTCGGCTCGCCGGTAGACCGACCGGCCCCCCGGGCGAAAGGCGGTCAGCTCCAGAGCCTCCGCGACCGTGAACGAGGGAGGCAGCGAGAAGTGCTGATGAACCATGGCGAGCCCGGCGGCTCTGGCGGCGCGCGCATCGCCGGAGGGGAGCTTCCGCCCTGCGATGTGCACCTCCCCAGAGTCGGGGGCCTGGAGGCCGCCCAACACCTTGACCAAGGTGGTCTTGCCGGCGCCGTTCTGGCCGACCAGAGCATGGATCCTGCCGGGTGCAAGATCGAGGCTGACGTCGTGTAGGGCCCGGACAGCACCGAAGGACACACCGAGCGACCGGCAGCGAACCGCCGGGACTGCGGCGGGTGCCGGTCCGCTCGGCACCGTCATCGATGCGGGACTATCGTTGTCAGAGTTCGGGATCGAAGGGAACCTCTAGAGACCCGTCCTTGATCTGCGAGCGAGCGTCGTCAATCTCGTCGAGCGTGGCGTTGATGATCTCGACCATCTCCGCGGGGCCGTTGGCGAGGAAGTCGGGGTTGACGACCAGGTCCACTCCACCCTCGGCAACCCCGGCGCCGACGTAGCCGGGGGTGTAGTCGTCGCTGAGGGCGTGCCCGACCTGGGTGTGGAGCACTTCCGCCCAGTACAGCAGGACACTTCCGATCACGGCCGGGCTGTCGAAGTAATTCACCGACCCGCCGATCACGTAGCCGCCCTTCTCCTCCGCGGCCTGGATGACGCCGAGGTCGGTGGCCGCCGCGTCGGTCATGATGATGTCCACTCCGCCGTCGTAGAGCGCGGCCCCGAGTTCCCGGCCCTTGGCCGGATCCTCGAAGGAGTCGGCGAAGGCGGCCTCACCGGTGATGCCGGGATTCTGCCCCTGGCTCCCGGCCACGAAGGCGTTGTAGTCGGCGTTCAGCGGCGGGATGGATACCCCGCCCACGAATCCGACCTTGCCGGTGGTGTTCAGCGCTCCCGCCAGGATGCCGGCCAGGTAGGTGCCTTTGTAGTAGTCGAATCCGATGGAGACGAGGTTGTCGAGGCCTCCCTCGAAGCCGAAGATGTGGATGAAGCGGGCGTCGGGGAAGTCCGGGGCCACGGCCACGACCGCATCCTGCATGGGTGGAAAGGTCACCGCGATGATGTCGGTGCCCTGGTTGGCCAGGTTGCGGAGTGTGGTCTCGAAGGTCGACGGATCGGTCGCCTCGATGAAGGTGGTGTCAGCGCCGTAGGCGGCCTCCACCCTCTCAAGGCCGAGCACGAGGTCATCGATGGGCCCGAGGTCGCCCGCGCTCTGGTTCACCACAAGGGCCACAGTGGGCGCCTCGGTGGGTTCGGGATCAGGCGCGGCGGTGGTGGCCGGCGCCTCGGTGGGTTCGGGATCAGGCGCGGCGGTGGTGGCCGGCGCCTCGGTGG
>VXTM01000031.1:0-98347 GCA_009837445.1 Acidimicrobiaceae bacterium | reverse complement strand
GGCGCCTCGGTGGGTTCGGGATCAGGCGCGGCGGTGGTGGCCGGCGCCTCGGTGGGTTCGGGATCAGGCGCGGCAGCACCCTCATCGTCGTCGTTTCCACAGGCGGTCGCCACAAGGGCACCGGCCAGCAGAAGGGCTGCGCAAACTCGTCGGCTTCTCATCTGAGTCCTCCCCTGGACATCAAGCAGTTCACTAAAATGTAGATCATCAGCAAGTTGAAGTCAATTGCTCTGCCTGCGGGCTCCAGCGCTCCGGTCATCGGAGTTGGCTCAGCGGCCCTCCCAGCGGGGAGCGCGCTTCTCGCTGAAGGCGCGGATCCCTTCGTCGCCGTCGGCCGATAACAGCACCTCCACGAGGGCCGGAAGGTTGGCCATGCGGGCGTCGGCTGCGGTCATGTGGGCGGTGCGGCGGACGATCTGCTTGATGGCCCGCAGCGACAGCGGTGCGCATGCCAGCAGGTTCTCGAGCCAGCGGTCGGTGGCGGCGTCGAGCTCGGAGGCGGGGACGACCTCGTTCACCAGACCCAGGACGAGCGCCTCGGCTGCGCTGAAGCGCCTGCCCGTCAACAGGACTTCCATGGCCCACTTGGCCGGGAGCTGCCGAGCCAGCGACACGATCCCCCCGTCGAGGGGCAGGCGGCCGAGGCGGGGCTCGACGAAGCCCAGCACCGCGTCCTCGGACGCCACCGCCAGGTCGCATCCCACTACCAGCTCGAGGCCGCCTCCGAGCGCGTAGCCGTTGACCCGGGCCAGCACCGGCACGTCCAGCGAGTCGCGCAGCGGCAGGTGGCCGAAGCCGTGCTCGCGGGCGTGCAGCCAGTAGTCGAGGCCGGTCGGACCCTCGGCGCGCATGTCGTCGCCGGCGCAGAAGGCCCGGTCGCCGGCGCCGGTGAGCACCACGACCCGCACCGAGCGGTCGGCCTCGATGGCCTCCCAGGCACTCCTCAGATCGTCCTGATGGGACTTGTCGATGGCGTTGAGCCGCTCGGGACGGTTGATCGTCACCCTGGCGACGTGATCGCTGACGTCCAGATCGATGCTCATGCCAGTAGACCCGCCTCGACCAGCGCACCGACACGCTCGGGCGCGATCCCGTACTCTTCGAGCGCCGCGGCGGCGCCGGCTCCCAGCGGGGGCGGCGGGCTGTGCGACGCAGCCGGCGTGTCGGGCATATGCACCGGCGAAGCCACCGACCGCAGCGGCGCGCGGCCCGGGCGGGGCATCTCCACGATCATGGATGCGGTGTGCGGGTCCTGCAGGGCCTCGTCGAGCGTCCGCACCGGGGCGCAGAGAACGTCCTGCGCCTCGAGCCGCTCGATCACCTCCGCGGAGGCGAAGCCGCCGATGGCCTCCGCGATCAGGGCCTGGAGACGGGGCCGGTTAGCGGCCTGTTCGGCCATCGTGGCGAAGGAGGGGTCAGCCGAGAGATCCTCCAGATCCAGCGCCTCGCAGATGTCGCGCAGGGGGTTCGGCTTGAATGCACCTACGAGCACGACCTCGCCATCGGCCGCGGCGAACGTGCCCACGAGGGGCATTCGGGCCCAGTTGAGCGGGTCGCGGCCCATCAGCGCCATGGTGGCCTCCAGGATCTGCATGGCGAGCAGGGAGTCGTAGAGCGAGACCTCGACTCTCTGGCCCCGGCCGGTCCGGGTCCGATGCAACAGAGCCATAAGGATCCCCTGCACCATGTGCATGCCCGCGGTGTAGTCGGCCAGAGAGACGGGATAGATGGCGGTCGGGTGGCCGGGGTCAGCCTTGTGCGACATCGCACCGGTGAGGGCCTGCGCCAGTATGTCCTGGCCGCCCTTGCGGGCGTAGACGCCGCCCGTGCCGAATCCGGTTCCCTGGGCGTAGACGATGCGGGGATTGATCCCCGACAGGCGCTCGTACCCCAGGCCGAGGCGGTCCATCACCTCTGGCCGGTAGTTGTTGACCACCACGTCGGCCGCGGCGACGAGGTCGTCGATCAGGGCCAGACCCTCGGGCGAGCGGACATCGACGACCATGCTGCGCTTGTTGCGGTTCAGGGCACCGAACGCCGGATGCTCGGCGCCGTCGGGGTCGACGAGGGCCTGACGGAAGATGTCCCCGCTGCCGGGGCGCTCGATCTTGAGCACGTCGGCGCCGTGGTCGGCCAGCAGCTGGGTGGCGACCGGGCCCATCATGATCTGCGAGAAGTCCAGGACTCTGATTCCCGCAAGCGGCTGGGCAGCGGTGGCGGTCACGAGTTCGCCTCCCGGGTGCTGCGGGCCCGACGCGCTCGCGGCGACGGGATGTCACCCGGGTCGGCGCCCTGGCGACGCAGGCGCCGCTGCACGGCCGCAACGTCGACCTTGCGAACGGTGACGCCGCAGTTCAAAGCCGCGACGGCGGCCGTTCCAGCGGCCTCGCCCATCGACATGCACGGCGGGATCTCCCTAGACAGCTTCTGGGCCTCGGGAGTCACCGAGTAGTGCCGGCCCGCCACTAGCAGCTGCTCCACGCGCTGGGGGAGCATCGCCCGGTAGGGGGTGTAGTAGCCGCGGCCCCGGGCCACGCTGTCGGCGAAGTGGATCCGGTTGACCACGTCGTCCTTGGTCACCACGTACTCGCCCTCGATCAGACGCGACTGGCGCACTCCGATCTGGGGGGCCACATCGATCACGACGGCGTTCTCGAACCCCGGATAGTGCTCCCGCACGTATTCGACGAGGTCGGCGATCCTCTTGCGCCCCTCCCGGTCGGCGGCCGTGAGGTCCTCCACGCTCAGCCCGTCGTAGCCGTTCATGTGCGGGCAGTTGCACCACACCACCCCCCGCAGCGGCGTCCTCAGCCACCACATGGCCCAGGAGCCGCCGAGGATGCGCCGCGCCATGCGGTTCACCGCGTGGCATTCGGCGGGCTGGGAGTGCTCGAACCGCTCCGCGGTGTCGGTGTCGACGTTTCCGAGGCGGAAGACGGTGGTCACCATGTAGGAGCCCTCGACGTGGGGCGCGCCCGCCCCAGCGGCCACGTCGGCGTCGCCGCTGGCATCGATCACCACGTCGCCGAGCACGGCCTGGGGGCCGGTCTTGGTCTCGCAGATCACGCCGCCAATGGTGTCGCCGAACATGATGGGCGCCGAATACCAGGAGTGGAGCCGGACGTCGACCCCCGCCTCTTCCACGAGGTCGTTGGAGACCCGCTTCCAGCCGTCGGGATCGAAGGCCACTGCGTAGACGATGGACTTCTCCGGTCCCTTGGCGTAGAGGTCGAACAGACCCCAGCGGGACCATCGCTGCCACATCTCGCTGCTGAGGAGGCGGTCGCCGGGCGGCGGGTACACCGCAAGTCCGAGAACATGCAGGCGATCCACCATCTCTTGGGCGAGGCCGCGCACGGTGATCTCGTCGGGTCCGTCGGCGAAGTCGTCGAGCACGAGGACCATTCCGCCTGCGGCCAGGCCGCCCAGGTGGGCGTAACGTTCCAGGAGGGTGACACTCGCCCCGCCGCGGGCGGCCGAGACCGCCGCGGCCAGTCCGGCCGGGCCGCCACCCACGACGACCACGTCGCTGCGGGCCGCCACGGGCGCATCGGCGGCCGGTCGGGTGACGGCGCAGTCCATCGCCCTAGAAGCTCGGCGGGGTCACCACCCACAGTGATACCGAGGTGACGTCGCCGGGGTTCTCGTACCAGTGCGGGATCGTGGAGCTGTAGGAGATCGAGTCGCCAGCCCGCAGCACATAGTGGGTGCCGCCGACATTCACGGCGTGGGTTCCCTCCAAGACGATGCCGAACTCCTCGCCGTCGTGCACGAACGGCGTGTCCTCGGTGGAGTACCCAGGCTCTGTGACGATCCGGATGGCCTCGAGGGCGCTGTCGAGCCTCGGGGTGAGCATCTCGGCCAGGACGAGCTTGCCGTCGCCGAGACTGAGCCGGCGACGCTCCTCACGCCGGACCACCGGCGAGGACATCTGCTCGCCGGCGACGAGCCGCGCCACCGGGATCCCCAGCGCGTGGGCCACCTGCACCAGGGTGTTGAACGAGGGGTTCCCCCGCCCACGCTCCACCTGCGAGAGCAACCCGGCGCTGACCCCCGAGTCCGAGGCCAGCTGTTCCAGGGTCAGCTCCCGAAGCTTTCGCAGCCGCTTGATCTCCTTGCCCACCGTGTGCACGGTGAGGGGAGGCCGCTCGGCGCCGCGGCGCCCGACCTCGGAGGCGGGTGCGTGCCAGTTCGAGGAGACGCTGTGCGCGGTTGAGTACATGTCAGTCACCCTCGCCAATGTAACGACCGCCAAAGTACCATCTGCCTTCACTGCAGTATAGTACTTCAATATGCTGAGGCTCTCAAGGTGGTGATGCGGCGTAGTGAGGACAACCGCGCAAGGTCGCCACACGAGCCTGCCGAAGTGACGACGCGGACCGAGCGCTGATGCGGCGGCCGCAGCCGGGCGTCGCAGCCGATGTCGTGATCGTGGGCTCAGGCGCCTCCGGCGCGGTAGCCGCCGCTCATCTGGCCGCCGCCGGCTTCGAGGTGGTCTGTCTGGAACAGGGCGACTGGACCGGCCCGGCGGACTACATGAGCGACCGACCCGAGGCTGAGTTGGCGTGGATCGAGAAGTGGAGCCCCGACCCCAACACCCGACGGGGGCCGGCGGACTACCCGCTCACGGGCGAGGCAGACGTGCGGCCGGTCATGTACAACGGCGTCGGCGGGGGACTGGTGCAGTGGGCGGCCATGTGGCAGCCGCTGCTCGCGTCGGACTTCAAGGCGCGAACCCTCGACGGCGTGGCCGACGATTGGCCGATCAACTGGTCGGATCTGGCCGAGCCGTACGCACAGGTGGCCCGGGAAATGTCGGTGTCGGGTCTGGGCGACGACCCGGCCCTGCCCGAGTTGGAGCCCTATCCCAACCCGCCGATACCAATCGGCCGGATCGGGATGGCCGCCGCCCGGGGCATGGACCGCCTCGGATGGCACTGGTGGCCGGGCTCCAATGCCATCGCCTCACGGAGCCACCGTTCACTTCAGGCCTGCCAACGACGCGGCACCTGCATGATGGGCTGCCCCGAGAACGCCAAGGCCACCCCATCGCTCACCCACTGGCCATCTGCGCTGGCCGCGGGTGCCCGCCTAGTGACCGGAGCCCGCGTGGCGCAGATCCCCATCGATGAGCGAGGCCGGGCGCGCGGCGCCGTGTACCTGGACCGCGACGGCGTCGAGCACCTGCAGCCGGCGCAGGTAGTGATCCTGGCAGCCAACGCCGTGGGAACCGCCCGTCTGCTGCTGCTGTCGGCGTCGCCGCGGTTCCCGGACGGCTTGGCCAATTCCTCAGGACTGGTAGGGCGACGGCTCATGCAACATCCCTACCGGACGGTCACGGCCGTCTGCGAGGATTTCCTCGACAGCTGGCAGGGTCCCTGGGGTCAGAGCATCTACTCGTTGGAGTTCGCCGAGACCCACCCGGACCGCGACTTCGTCCGCGGCACGAAGTGGATGGTCATGCCCCACGGCGGCCCTATGTTCGCCGCAGCGGAATATCAGGAGGCGCACCGCCACGAGGGCTTCGATGCGGTGTGGGGTCCGGCCTTCCACCGGGCGGGCGCCGAAGTGTTCGGACACGCCTTCACCTGGGGCATCCAAGCGGAGGACCTGCCCGAGGACGCCAACCGGGTCGTGCTCGACCCCGCGGTGCGCGATTCCTCGGGCCTGCCGGCGGCTCGCATCGAGTACCGGGTGTCGGACAACACCCGCAGGATGCTCGACTTCAACGTAGCTCGCGCCGTCGAAGCGGCCGAGGCTGCCGGAGCCGCGTCAACCATGGTGCGTGACATCTGGCCGACCGGCATCGGTCATGTCCTGGGCACGACCCGGATGGGTGACGATCCTCGATGCTCGGTGGTGGACCGCTGGTGCCGCGCCCACGACGTGGCCAATCTCTACATAATTGACGGCGGCGTGTTCGTGACCGGCGGGTCGGCTAACCCGACGGCCACGATCATGGCCAACGCGCTGCGAGTAGTCGACCACATGATCCAGTCACGAGCCTCACAAGAAGTGCCGTCGTGAGCGGCACGTGGCCGACGCAAACCCAGCGCCTGACGCTGGCGCAGCTGGCCGACATCCTCGTGGCCGAAGGACTCGGCATGCCGGCGGCCTCGGCCGTCGGGGTTGCGGACGGTCTGCTGGATCGATGCCTCGACGCCGCTCCCGCCCTCGCAGAACCGCTGAAGGCTCTGCTCGACGAGGCACAACACAGCGAACCCGATGCCTTCGTGCGACAACTGGCGGAGCACCGCCCCGACGACTTCACCGTCCTGTCCACGGCCGTCGTGGGCGCCTACTTCCTGAGTGCCCAGGTACGCCGGCTGATCGGCTACCCCGGCCAGCAGCCCAGCCCGCTGTCGGTTGCGGGCGAGCCCGACTATCTCGACATGCTGGAGCGGGTCTATGAGCGGCACCCCGGCCACCAGGAGTACCCATGACCTACGTAATCGGTCCAGCATGCATCGATGTCAAAGACGCGGCCTGCGTGGCGGAATGTCCCGTGGACTGCATCTACACCGGTGGCCGGATGCTCTACATCCATCCCGAAGAGTGCATCGATTGCGGCGCCTGCGAACCGGTCTGCCCCGTTGAGGCCATCTACCCTGAGCAGTTCCTCCCAACCCAACACCAGAGATTCACAGAGGTCAATGAAGAGTTCTTCGAGGTTGCCGGACTCGGTGAACCCGGCGGCGCGGCCCGCGTCGATGCTGTCGAAGCCGACCACCCGGTAGTAAGGAACTGGCCGAGGTCCGCGTCGTCATGAGACGGCCGCGAGCGCACCCCGAGGGCCGATACTCTCACGACCGTCGGCACCGAGCACGAATCGTCCTCACAGGCCAGCGGCGAGTAATGCGCTGGCGCTGGTTCAGTCCGCAGCCTCCGGTACGGTGGAGCCACGAGCCTGCTGAAGGGAGTACAGATGGCGGTCAAACGTAGTTGCTGGGCCAACCCCGAAGCGTTGAGCGCCATTGATGTCGCCGAGTTCGCCCAGAAGGTGGAAGATCTTGGCTACTCGCAGCTGTGGCTGGCGGAGATTCTCGGCCGGGATCCATTTGCGCAAGCCGCCCACCTTGGAGCAGTCACCTCTACGCTGGGACTCGCCAGCGGCATCGCCAATGTCTACAACCGCCGCGCGGACGCGATGAAGCGGGCCGCGTACACCGTCGCAGAGCAGACCGGCAGCCGGTTCACTCTGGGCCTGGGCGTGTCAAGCCCGGTGATCGTCAGCAAGATCCGCGGCATCCCCTACGACAAGCCGCTGTCGTACATGCGCTCCTACCTCGACGCTATGGACGCCTTCGAGTACATCTCAGTGCTGCCACGGAGACCGTTGCCGGTGGTCCTGGCCGCCCTCGGGCCCCGGATGCTCGAACTCGCCGCGGAGCGCACCGACGGCGCCCACACCTACAACGCCACTCCCGAACACACCGCCTTCGCCCGCTCGGTGATCGGCCCCGACGCAAAGCTGTGCGTGGAGCAGAAAGTGATGCTCACCACCGACCCCGACCAGGCCCGGGCCACCTGCGCAAATGTCATGAAGTTCTACATCCGGGCCCCCGGCTACCGGAACTGCTGGAAGAGCCTCGGCTTCCGCGACGACGACATCGACAACCTGTCGGACCGCTTCGTGGACGCCATGGTGGCCTGGGGCGACATCGACACCATCGAACGCCGGCTCGCCGAACACGCTGACGCCGGCACCACCGAGATCTGCATCCACGTGTTGCACCCCACCGCCGGCTCCGCCGCCATCGACTACGACGCCCTGGCCGCTCTGGCCCCCTGAAGGGTCTCGCCAGCCCGGTGGACGTAGTCACCGGCGCCGCCGGCGGCACAGGCCAGAGGCTAGCCCTCAATCACCGACTGTCATCGACTGTCGTCGATGTCATCAATGTCATCAATGTCATCAACGACTCACAGCCTTCGACATATTCAAAGTGGTAACAGCTTCAGATTGAACACAGATAATCCAAGTTCAAAAGCTATTTATGGTGCAATATAGAGTGCCCGGGGTGGGACTCGAACCCACATGCCCGTTAGGGCAGCCCGTTTTAAGCGGGCCGCGTCTGCCAGTTGCGCCACCCGGGCACGGGCGTCAACCTAGCCCGTCGCGTCCGGCTCGCCTGTCGCAACTGACCGCGCTGGCGGGGTGGGGCGGGAGCTAGGCGACCGCCTTCTCCTGCGGCGAGACACGGGAGTCAGCACGGGAGTCGGGTCGAGCCGGCTCGTCCTCCGGTGTCGGCTGGCGACCGGCGTCCCCGTCGATGGCCAGCCATAGAGCGGAGCGGGCTAGGTCCGCCCGTGCGCCCGCGAGGTAGTTGGCCACGATGATCCCCTCGATCATGTCGGCCAGGACCGCGCCCCGGGGGCGGTCCTTCAGGCGGACCGACACGATCGGCGATCCGTTGCGGCGGCGGATGGACCGGTCGAGGTCGCCACGGGACGGCGGGCTGGCGAACACCGGCACGACCAAGCCCCGCAGGCGGGCGGCCCGGCCCAGAGCGCGAGCCGCCGAGCCGAAGTCGAGCGATGTGATTCCCATGACCGCTATGGTCGCGCCGGGGTGTGACACGAGCCCCTCCCCACTCCCAGGAGCCGCTCCGAGCCCTATGCACGCCGACCAGTACAACCCGGCCCAGCAGGAGGTCGTGACCCTGCTCGGGGCACAGCGGGACACCCGTCCGGAGTTCGATCCGGGCCTCCGCGACGAGCTGCGAGATCACCTCGAAGCTCGTCTGGAGCCGCTGATCACGCCCATCGAATCCAACGACTTCGACGGCGACAACCTGTTCCTCAGCAAGTACATGCTCTCGCAGGTGCTCGGATGCGAGCGGAAGTTCCTGGCCGACCGGTCCGAGCCGTTCGCATGGTCGCCGGCCATCGCCCGGGGCACGGTTATGCACAAGGCGATCGAGCTGTCGGTTCACTGGCGGGGCGAGAACTCCCCGCTGGTGCTGGTGGACGAGGCGATCACCAGCCTTCAGAACGCCGACAAGAGCATCGGCGACTACCTGGCGACCTGCTCCGAGTCCGAGCGAGCCGAGCTCCGGGCCGGAACGAGCGCGGCCATGACCCAGTTCCTGGAGTGCTTCCCGTCGCTCAAGACGGCCTGGCGACCCGCGACCGAGAGCCCAATCCGAGCCGAGTTGCACGGCGGGCTGATCGTGCTGTCGGGCAAACCGGACCTCACCCTGGGCCAACCCGACGGCACGGTGGCCGGCAAGGTGATCATCGACTTCAAGACGGGCGGCTTCTCCCCTGCCCATCGCGAGGACCTCCGCTTCTACGCCCTGCTTGAGGCGCTGAGGATCCTGCCGCCCCGCCTGCTGGCCACCTACTACCTGGACCAGGGCCGCATCCACTCAGAGGAGGTGACCGAGGACCTGCTCCTGTCGGCCTCGGAGCGAGTGATCGACGGCGCTCACCGCTACGTGGAGCTGGCGTGCGGCACCCGCCAGCCGACAGTCTCCCCCGGCCCGAGCTGCCGGTGGTGCCCGGTTCAGCCCGACTGCGACGAGGGGACCGAGTACCTGGACGGCGCCGACGAGGGCAGTCCCGAGGACTGGTGAGTCACGTCGTGTCTCCCCGGTGGCGGGGAGGCGACGGGGTGGTCGGATGGACCTCGGGCAGCACCTCCGGGGAGTACTCCCCTATCTCGGCGTCCAGTTGGCGCAGCCAGCCCGCGGCGTGGAGCAGGGCCGTTCCCGCCAGCAGCAGAGCGCCGTAGATGCCGAAGGCGGGGCGGGCTCCCACGAGCTCGATCAACTGGCCCAGAGCGAGCTGCCCGAGAGGGTTGGACGACATCAGCACCATCACGTACAGCGACATCACCTGGGTCCTGCGGTCCTCGTCCACCTGGAGCTGGACCGCAGTGTTGAGCGCGCTCGCCGACGCGAGGTGAGCCGCCCCGATCGCGGCCAGCGGCACCAGGTACACCACAAACGTCGGGGCCACGGCCAGTGCCAGGACCGCCGTGCCGTAGACGACCAGCGCGACCCGCTGGATCGCGGACCGCGACACCCGTCCACCGAGCGAGGCCACCACGGGCGCAGCCACGACCGCGCCCACCCCGAGCATGGTGAGCATGAATCCGAAACCGCCCGGTCCCCGATCGAACACGTCCTCGGCGAAAACCACGCAGAGCATCTGGATCGGCAGGCCCACCGATCCGATCAGCGTGACGGTGACGAAGGCGACCACCAGGCCCCGCCGGGCCCTCACATACCGGGCCACCGCCATCGTGTTGCGGATCAGGCGCATGCTCGGAATCCCGCGCCCGGCCACCGCGATGCTGGACTCGACCCGGGCCAGAGCGAACAACACCACCAGGGCGCCGGCCGCGCTGACCCAGAACGCGGCGGCCGGCCCGGCCGCGGCCACCGTGATTCCCCCCAGCATCGGGCCGATCAGCCGGGAGCTGTTGAACTGCGTGGAGTTCAGGGTCACCGCGTTGAGGAGCAAGTCCCTGGGCACCAGCTCGCTCACGAAGGCCTGCCACACCGGCAGGTTCAAGCCGCCCCCCACCCCGGAGGCCGCGGCCAGCGCGACATAGGCGGCCGGCGAGCGCACGCCCTGGATCCACGCCAGGGCCATGACCACCGCGACCACGCCCATGAACGACTGCGAGATCATCAAGATCCGGCGCCTCGAGTAGTGGTCGGCCACCACCCCCGCAGCCGGAGCGACCATGGCCATGGCCGCGAACTGCGCGAACCCGGCAAGGCCGACCCAGCCCGGGCTGCCGGTCAGGTCCCACACGACCACAGGCAGCGCCACGTACTGGAACCATCGCGCCGAGTTGGTGATGAACCCGCCGAACCAGAAGTAGCGGAAGCCGCGATGACTGAAAGAGGCGAACGCCGCCGGAGGCACCGGAGCACCGTACCGCCGGTGCCGCGCCATACTGCGAACCATGGCTTTCGTGAACATCGACATCTCCGACGGCGTGGCCCGGCTCACGCTCAACGACCCGGGCAAGCGCAACGCCGTTAACCAGACCATGAACGACGAGATCTGCGCGGCCCTCGACGAGCTCGAACCCGACCCGGCGATCGGCGCGCTGGTGGTGACCGGCGCGGGCAAGGGATTCTGCGCGGGCGCCGACCTCGACGACCTGCTCGCGGCCGAGTCCACCGGCATCACCCGCATCTACGAGGGCTTCCTGCGGGTGGCCGACTCGCCGCTGGCCACCGTCGCCGCGGTCAACGGCGCCGCCGTGGGGGCCGGGATGAACATGGTCCTGGCCTGCGACATCGTGCTGGCGGGCCGCCGCTGGGCCCGCTTCGACTCCCGCTTCCTGCAGATCGGGCTGCACCCGGGCGGAGGCCACACCTGGCGCCTGAGGCATGTGACCGACCGCACCACCGCCATGGCCATGGTGATCTTCGGCGAGGTGCTGTCGGCCGCCGACGCCCACCGCACCGGGCTGGCCTGGGAGGTCGTCGACGACGACGACCTCCTCGACCGGGCCCACGAACTGGCCGCCAGGGCCGCGGCCCAGCCCAAGGAGCTGGTGGCCCGGACCAAGGCGACGATCCTGGCGCTGGACGAGGTGACCGACTCGGAGGCGGCCGTCGACCGCGAGCTGCATCCCCAGCTGTGGTCGATGGGACAGCCCCCGTTCAAGGACCTGGTCCGCAGGCTCCAGTCGCAGATCAGCGGCAAGCCCTGACACCCCCGCCCACCACGGGCACCCGCGCGCGGAAGCGATGTAGTGTCGATGGCCGCGCGGGGAGACCCGAAGCGCGCGGCGGGACCGGAGCCTGATTGAGGGGAGGTCATGGAGAAGCTCTTGGTGGCCAACCGGGGCGAGATCGCGATCCGCGCCTTCCGGGCGGCCACACAGCTCGGGATCCGTACCGTCGCCATCCTCCCCATTGAAGAGGAGCGCAGCGGAGCCCTGCACCGGATCAAGGCCGACGAGGCCTACGTGATCGGTGAGGCCGGCCGGCCGGTAAGGGCCTACCTCGACCACGACGCCATCGTGGCCAAAGCGGTAGAGGTGGGGGCGGACGCGGTCTACCCGGGGTACGGGTTCCTGTCCGAGAGCCCCGACCTGGCAGAGGCCTGCCACGCCGCCGGGGTCACCTTCGTCGGGCCGAGCGCGGCGGTGCTGAGACTGACCGGCAACAAGATGCGGGCCCGGCGGGCCGCCGAGGAGGCCGGCCTGCCGGTGCTGCAACAGTCGCCGCCCATCGACGACCCCGCCGACGCCGCGACCCTCGCCGAAGGGATCGGGTTCCCGCTGTTCGTCAAGGCGTCCTCCGGCGGCGGCGGCCGGGGCATGCGCAGGGTCGAGCACCCCGCGGACCTGGCCGAGGCGGTGGAGGCCGCCCAGCGCGAGGCGGGCAGCGCATTCGGCGACTCCACCGTCTTCCTGGAGGAGGCCATGACCGGCGTCCGCCACATCGAGGCTCAGGTCCTCGCCGACGGCGCCGGCAACGTCGTACACCTCTACGAGCGGGACTGCTCGGTGCAGCGCCGCTTCCAGAAGGTGGTCGAGATGGCCCCGGCCCGCGACCTGGACCCCGCCGTGAGGGCCGGCCTGCTGGACGACGCGGTCCGTTTCGCCTCCTCCATCGGATACTGCAACGCGGGGACCGTCGAGTTCCTGGTGGACGGCGCCGGCCGCTACGTGTTCATCGAGATGAACCCCAGGATCCAGGTCGAGCACACCGTGACCGAGGAGGTCACCGACGTCGACCTGGTGGAGTCGCAGCTGCTGGTCGCCTCGGGGGCCAGCCTCGGCGACCTCGGACTCACCCAGGACAGCATCAACCTGCGGGGCTTCGCCCTGCAGTGCCGGGTCACCGCCGAGGACCCCTCCAACGACTTCCGTCCCGACACCGGACGGATCGTGGCCTACCGCCCGGCCAGCGGTGCCGGGGTCCGCCTCGACGGCTGCGTCTACCAGGGGGTGGAGATCACCCCCCACTTCGACTCGATGATCGAGAAGATCACCTGCCGGGGCAAAGACTTTCCCACCGTGGTGCGACGCATGCAGCGCACCCTGGCCGAGTACCGGGTTAGGGGTGTGTCGACCAACCAGCCCTACCTGCAGGCCATCCTGGCCGACGAGCAGTTCAGGGCCGGGCCGGTCACCACCAGCTTCATCGACGACCGGCCCGAGCTGACCGCGGCCTCGGTCGGGGCCAACCGGGCGACCCGGCTGCTGCGGTACCTGGCCGACGTGACCGTCCACCTCCCCCACGGCCCCGCCCCTACCAGGGTCAGCCCGGCGGCCAAGCTGCCTGCCGCCCGCACGGGCGTGCCTCCGGCCGGGTCGCGCCAGCGGCTGCTGGAGCTGGGCCCCGAGGGGTTCGCGGCCGATCTGCGGGCCGCGGAGGTGGTGCAGGTGACCGACACCACCCTGCGCGACGCCCACCAGTCGATCCTGGCCACCCGGCTGCGCACCATCGACCTGGTGGCCGGAGCCCGCGAGATGGCCCACACCATGCCGCAGCTGCTGAGCATGGAGTGCTGGGGCGGCGCCACCTTCGACGTGGCCCTGCGGTTCCTGCACGAGGACCCCTGGGAGCGTCTCGCCCGGATCCGGGAGGCCGCCCCGAACATCTGCACCCAGATGCTGCTGAGAGGACGCAACACCGTCGGCTACTCGCCCTACCCGGACTCGGTGGCCGGCCATTTCGTGGCCGAGGCCGTCGACTGTGGCATGGACATCTTCCGGGTGTTCGACGCCTTCAACTCCATAGACCAGATGGCTCCGGCCATCAGCGCAGTGCTCGAGGCGGGAGCAGTGGCCGAGGGCACCATCTGCTACTCGGGCAACCTGTCCAGCCCCGCCGAGGACCTGTACACCCTCGACTACTACCTGACGGTCGCCGAGCAGCTGGTCGAGGCCGGGGTCCACATCCTGTGCATCAAGGACATGGCCGGCCTGCTGCGAGCAGGCTCGGCCACGACGCTGGTCACAGCCCTGCGGGAGCGTTTCGACCAGCCGGTGCACCTGCACACCCACGACACCGGAGGCGGCCAACTCGCCACGTACATGGCCGCCGTCGAGGCCGGAGTGGACGCGATCGACGCGGCCGCGCCGCCCCTGTCGGGCATGACGTCGCAGCCGTCGATCGCGTCGGTGGTGGCCATGACCGACGACACGGCCCACCAGACGGGCCTCAGCCTCGACGCCATCGGCGATCTGGAGCCCTACTGGGAGGCGGTGCGGCGGGTGTACGCCCCGTTCGAGGCCGGCCTGCAGTCGCCCACCGGAACCGTCTACCGCCACGAGATCCCCGGCGGCCAGCTCTCCAACCTGAGGGCCCAGGCCCGGGCCCTGGGCCTGGGACACCGCTTCGAGGAGGTGGAGCGACTCTACGCCGCCTGCAACGAGCTGCTCGGCCGCCCCATCAAGGTCACGCCGTCGTCGAAGGTGGTCGGCGACCTGGCCCTGCACCTGGTCGCGTCAGAGGTGACCCCCGAACAGCTGCTGGATGACCCGGCCAGCGTCGACCTTCCCGACAGCGTCATCGGCTTTCTGCACGGGCAGCTGGGCACGCCGCCCGGGGGGTTTCCCGAGCCGTTCCGCACCCGGGCCACCGAGGGCCGATCGTGGTCACCGACCCGCAAGGAGCTCACCGAGGCCGACCAGGCCGGTCTGGCCTCCGACCGCCGAGCCACCCTCAACCGGCTGCTGTTCCCCACACCGTCGGCGGATCAGGCCGAGAAGACGGACCGCTACGGCGACCTGTCGGTGCTGCCGTCGCTGCTGTTCTGGTACGGCCTCGACCCCCACGAGCAGGACACCGCCGTGGTGCTGGGCCGGGGTGTACGGCTGCTGCTGGGGCTGCGATCGATCAGCGAGCCCAACGACGAGGGCATCCGCATCGTCGGCTTCAGGGTGAACGGCCAACCCCGCGACATCGACACGCTCGACCGCACGGTGGCCTCGGACCGGCCCGAGCACGCCCGAGCCGACCCGACCAGGCCGGGCCATGTGGCTGCGCCGTTCAGGGGGGCGGTCAACGTGTCGGTGGCGGTCGGCGACCGGGTCGAGGCCGGCGACACCGTGGCGGTGATCGAGGCCATGAAGATGGAGTCGTCCATCTCGGCGCCGGTGGCAGGCACGGTGGAGTCGATCGCGGCCGCGCCGGGCGGGCTGCTCGAACCCGGCGACCTGATCCTCGAGATCCGCCCCGCGGGCCGCTCGGCCAGCCCCGAGACGGAGCGCTAGAGCCAGTCAGCCCTGATTCTCGGTGCGCCCCGGCACCAGTTCGGAGACCGGGCGCCCGGCGTGGCCGTCCAGCGCCGGCGCGATCCACGCCTCGACCAGCTCCGGGGCCCGGACCCGCCACTCCTCCTCGGTAATGGCGAAGCGGTGGTGGTCCTCCCACACCCCGTTGATCTCGACGTAGCGCTCGGCCAGGCCCTCGTAGCGGAGACCGAGCTTCCCGACCACTCTGAGGCTGGCCGAGTTGCGGGGCACGATGGCCACCTGGAGCCGGTGCAGCTTCAGCTCCTCGAACGCGAAGCGGGCCGCCACCACCAGGGCCTCCGGCGTGTAGCCGTTGCCGGCGACGGCCTCGTCGATCCAGTAGCCGACGTAGCACGACTGGAACGGCCCGCGCTGGATCGAGGACAGGTTCATCTCGCCCCGGAAGCAGCCGTTGACGAACACCCCGAACCCGTAGCCGGTTCCGTGCTGGCGCTCGCGCCGGCGGGCTGAGCAGCGGTCGGCGAAGGCCCGGGGATCCTCGGCGGAGTCAGGGCGTCCCGGCAGGGCCTGGGGCTCCCATTCCTTGAGGCGGGCACGGTTGCGCCGGCGGACCTCACGCCACTCGCCGAAGTCACTGCGCGTCAGGGGCCGTAGCAGCACTCGCCGTCCAAGCAGGGTGCTCACGGCCGCGCACCTTAGTCGCCGCTTGGACCTCAGGCTTCGAGTAAGGACAGGGCCAGGCCGTCGAGCAGGTCCGCCTCCGAGACGAGGCACTCGTCGAAGTCGAAGTACCGCATGATCCTCACCAGGATGCAGGTCCCGGCCACGATCACGTCGGCCCGGCCGGGGTGCAGGCCGGGGTTGTGGACCCGATCGGCCAACGCCTCGGTGGCCAGGGTGCGGAACACGTCCTCGGCCGCCTCCTTCGAGAGCCTGAAGTGGTGCACCCGGTCACGGTCATAGGTGGCCAGGCCCAACTCCACCGCGGCGACCGTGGTGATCGTCCCGGCGACGCCGACCAGCCGGCACTCCCCGCTCAACGCGGGAATGGCCCGCACCGCGTCGTCGAGGTGCAACTCGGTCACCGACAGGCACGCCGAGAGCTCCTCGGGCCGGGGCGGATCGTGATGGACGTACTTCTCGGTGAGGCGCACGCTGCCGATGTCGAGCGACAGCGCATCGGTGCAGTGCCGGACCCCGTATGACAGCTCGGTGGATCCTCCCCCGATATCGACCACCAGGAACGGTCCGTCGAACTGGTCCAGTTCGCTGACCGCGCCCCGGAAGGACATGTCGGCCTCCTCGCGGCCCGACAGGACCTCGGGGGCCGCTTCCAGGATCGACTCGGCCGGCTCGAGGAACTCCGAGCGGTTGGCGGCGTCGCGCACCGCGGAGGTGGCGATGACCCTCACCGCCGACGGGTTGTGGCGGTCGATGGCCTCCCGGTAGTCCCGCAGGCAGGCCAGGGTGCGCTCGACCGCGGCCGCCTCGAGGTGGCCGCTGGCGTCTACGCCCCGGCCCAGACGGGTTATCTCGGAGCGTCGCTCGGCCGCGGGGCCGCGGCCGTCGGTGATGAGGAGCCGGGTGGTGTTGGTGCCGCAGTCCACCACGGCTACCGGGCCGGGGCTCATCCCACTCTCCGCAGCGACGCAGCCGCATCCGGCCCCAGACGCTCGGCCACCCAGCGCCCGACCGGGTCGTCGCCGCCCGCCAGGTGCCAGGCGTAGTGGGCATGGAGGCACTTCACACCCCGCCGCGTGCCCCCGACCCCGGCCGAGGGTGCCGGACCGGTGTGGCCGTCGGGGACGGCCGCGTCGCGCTCGGCCGCGTAGCGGGCGTGGGCCGCGGCAAGGTCTCCGGGGTCCACGGCCGCCTCCGCGGCCCGAACCCCGCCCTCTGACTCCAGCCGACCGACCATCCGGCGCAGCCGTTCGTCCACGAGCCAGTAGCGGGTGGGCATGGGCCGCCCGTCATCGAGGATGGGGGCGTTGCGGATTACTGCGGGCGAACCCGAGGCGTCGCGCACGACAACCTCGAAGTCGCCGGCCGGTTCACGCCCCAGCAGCCTCGCCACCTGTGCGAGATCGTCGTGGCTGCAACTGGATCCTGCCCCGCCCGCGGGCAGCAACCCGCCCGCAGTGCGATCAGAACCAGCTGCCACCGTCTGCTGGGCGGGATCAGGCAGCCAAAGCGATGATGACGATGATCACGACGACGATGACGGCCACGATCACCGGCACGAGCCGCTTCAGCACCGGGGCTCCGGCAACTTCCAGGAGGTCGACGGCCTCGACCTCGGTCTGGGGCGCCGGCGCCGCAGGGGCCTCGTCTGGAGCGCCGTCATCGGAAGCATCTGACCCGGCCGGCTCGCCGGCAGCCTCCGCCTCGGCGGGCTCGCCGGAGTCGACATCGGCCGCGACCAGCGCGGCCAGGTTGTCGGCGAACTGTCCCATCAGCTTCTTGCTGACATCGGCCAGCACGCCCCGGCCGAACTGCGCCACCTTGCCGGTGATGGTGAGGTCGGTGTTGACGCTCACCCTGGTGGCGGTGTCGCTCACCGCTTCGAGGGCCACCGTGATCTCGGCCGACGCGTTACCCGCGCCGCGGGTGTCGCGCCCGCTGGCCGACATGAGCAGGCGGTGGTTGGCGTCGTCGCGCTCGGTGAACGAGGCCTTGCCCTTGTACTGCGACGTGATGGGGCCGACCTTGACCTTGACCAGTCCCTCGTAGGCGTCGCCGTCGCTGCCAGTGAGCTGCGCGCCGGGCAGGCACGGAGCGATGCGTTCCACGTCGGTGATGACATCCCACACCGCGCCGATGGGATGGGCCACCTCGAATGAGTCGTTCAGTTCCATTTTCGCAGGTCCTCCAGGGTGTCGATGTCGTCGGGGTTCCCCTCGCAGGGTATCGCCTGCACCAACTCCGGTCTGCGGCGCATCAGCACCCGCCCGCCCTCGTCGCCGGTGAGGGGCAGGTGGCTCCACAACGCCGCGCCGATACGGACCGGGGGCCGGCGGGCCCCTCCGAAGTCGGCCACGGCGAGGTCGCAGTCGGCCTCGGCCACCGCGGCCCAGGCTGAGGCCGGCACCCCGGGCTGGTCCCCGCACCCGAACACCACGGCGCGGTGGCCTCGAGAACCGGCGTAGCTCACCGCCGCGGCCAGCGATGTGGCCTGGCCCTGCTCCCAGGCGTCGTTCTGAAGCACAGTGACCTCTTCCGGCAGCACGTCCAGCAGGTCGACGGCCCCCATCACCACGATGGTCTCGTCGAGGTCGGCGGCCAGGGCCGCGTCCACGGCCCGGCGCACCAGCGGCACGCCCCCCACCTCGCACAGCAGCTTGTGACGTTCGCCGTCGAAGCGGATGCCGGCTCCCGCCGCCAGCACCACGGCCGCCACCCCGAGACGGCGATCCTCGCCGTGCGCCTCGCTTGTGCCACCGTCAGTCACGCCACCGTCAGTCACGACGCCAGTCTGCCCGCCACCAGCACAACCAACACCGATCGCACCGCCCCCAGAGACCATCGGTTGCTACGCGTAGTCCAATGGCGTTACACTAGATATCACGCAAGTGCCGGAGCACCACCCCACCGGTCTCCAAACTTCGTGGGGGTGGCACTCCGGCACTTCGCATCATTACATGTACTCTCGCACATGAAACATTGGTCCGGCCGCGTTTGGATCAGTCGTGGATGGGGCCGCTGGTAGCAGAGAGGGCCCGGGCGTGGCGACCGGTGCGCTGCGAGATGATCTCGGACACGATCGAGACTGCCGTCTCCTCAGGGGTGGCCGCACCGATGTCGAGCCCGATGGGCGAGCGCAGACGGCCCAACTGCTCCTGGGTAACTCCGGCCTCGATCAGGCGGCGGCTGCGGTCATCGTGGGTGCGGCGGCTGCCCATCACCCCGATGTAGCCGACGTCGGTGCTCAGGGCCGAGCAGATGGCGGGCACGTCGAACTTGGCGTCGTGGGTGAGCACGCACACCGCGTCCCTCGGGCCGAGCCCGTCGCCGACCTCGTCGAGCAGCCGGTCGGGCCATGAGACGACCACCTCGTCGGCCATCGGGAACCGCTTGGCGGTGGCGAACACCGACCGGGCGTCGCACACCGTCACGCGGTAGCCGAGAACCTTCGCCACCCTGGCCAGGGCCGCGGTGAAGTCCACCGCGCCGAAGATCAGCATCCGGGGCGGGGGGGCAAACGACTCGACGAACACCGCCACCTCCTGGCCGTGGATCTCTCCCTGCTCGGAGTACTCGCCCTCCTCCGAGTACCGGCGCAGTCCCGAGCGGCCCGCCACCAGCTCTCCCCGGGCGTCTCGCTGCACGGCCCGGTCCAGGCCCGCGGTGCCAAGCGAGCCGACCGTCGGCACTCCCTCGGGGCGGACCAGCATCTTGGCGCCCACCCCGGGGCCCTCCACCACCGTGGCCAGCGCCGCGGGAGACTCCTCAGCCAGGTCCGCGGCGAGAGCGTCATGAACCGGGCCCCATTCCAGGGGCTCCAGAAACAGATGGATGGTTCCGCCGCAGGTGAGCCCAACCGCGAAGGCCTCGTCGTCGCTGTAGCCGAAGGTGACGATGCGCCGGTCGCCGGCGGCCATCACCTCCAGCGATTCGGTCACCACCGCGCCCTCCACGCAGCCGCCCGACACCGAGCCGACCACCTCGGCCTCTGCGGTCACTGCCATCGCCGCGCCCGGCGACCGGGGTCCGGAGCCTTCCAGGTCGATGACGCGAGCCACTGCGGCCTGCTCGCCGGCCCGTTGCCAGCGATCAAGATCGATCAGGATCTCTTTCACGCCGAAGCTCCAGCGAGCACCGTGCCGGCGGCACGGCTCCCGTCCCGCGGCCGCGAAGCCCTGGGCGTGTCGGTGAGCACCAGTTCGGCCAGGCGCTCCAGCGACTCGAGGTTGTGGCCCTCCACGAAGTCGTCGACGTGGGGCAGGGCGGCCGCCATCCCCCGGGCCAGCGGCGCATACCCGGGAGAGGCCTTCAACGGGTTGACCCACACCACCCGGTTGGCTACCCGCTGGAGGCGCTGCATCTGCTCGGACATCTCGGCGGGATCGCCCCGGTCCCAGCCGTCGGAGAGGATCACCACCACCGCTCCCCTGGCCATCCCCCGGCATCCCCACTCGTCGTTGAAGGCTCGCAGGCCGGCGCCGAGGCGGGTGCCGCCGCTCCAGTCGGGCACCGCGGCCGACGCGGCCCTCATGGCCCGGTCCGGGTCCCGCGACGACAGCTCCCGGGTGAGCCGGGTGAGGCGGGTGCCCAGCGCGAAGGCCTCAACCCGGCTGCGTCCCGCCACGGCCGCGTGGACGAGGCGCAGCAAGGCCCGGGCGTAGCGCTCCATGGAACCCGACACGTCCAGCAGCATGACCAGGCGCCGAGGCCGGCGGCCGCTCATCCGGCGGTGCATCCTCATCGGCTCGCCCCCCGAGCGCATGGCGGCCCGGACGGTCCGGCGCACATCGAGGCGGCCCCGGCACGACCGGCTCGGCTCGGGGCGGCGGCTAGGACGGGTCGGGCCGGAGAAGCGCAGGCGCTCCATCAGCCGGCGGGCCTCCTCGAGCTCGGAGTCGGTGTAGTCGGCGAAGTCCTTGGTAGTAAGCGTCTCGGTGGCGCTGTAGCGCAGCGTGATGGTCTCGGTGTCGCCGGGTGACTCCTCGCCGTGCTCGTCGGAGCCGTCGGCGTCGTCGACCTGGAGGACAACCGGGACGCTCGCCGCGGCCATGGGTGACACTCCCAGCGGCTCACCCAGCCAGAAGGCCCCGAAGACGGCGTCGTAGACGTCGACGTCCTCGATCCGGTGGACCAGCGCAGCCCTTCCCGCCCAGTACAGCGAGGGCCGGCTGGCGACATCGCACACCGACAGCGCCTCCGCGTAGAGCAGGGCCGACGTGAGCGACACTTCCAGGCCGGCCCGGCGCAGCGCGCTGGCGAAGCCGACAGCGACATCGACCGGGTCGGACTCCAAGGAGCCACGCGGCCCGGTTGGCGCGCCCGCGGCGCCGCCTCCCTCGTCGCTCATGGACTGTGGGCGGTGGCGGCGTCGGCCACGATGGCGGCCAGGTCGTGCTCGATCACCCGGTCCCGGTCCTCGCGGTACTTCAGCAGCGCTCCAAGGGTGGCCGAGGCGTTGGCGAGGTCGAGCGTGGCCCCGCCCAGCAGGCTCAAGGCCCGGGCCCAGTCGATGGTCTCGGCCACTCCCGGCGGCTTGTACAGCCCGACCTCGCGCATCGCGGCGGCGGCGTGGGCGACCTGCCGGGCCAGGCGATCGGTCACCTCCGGGGCTCGCAGGCGGATGATCTCCGCCTCCCGCTGCGGGCCGGGATGGGCCACCCAGTGGTACAGGCAGCGGCGCTTCAGGGCGTCGTGCACGTCCCGCGTGCGGTTGGAGGTGATCAGCACCACGGGCGGCTCGACCGCGGCGAAGGTGCCGAGTTCGGGGATGGTGATCGAGTAGTCCGACAGCACCTCCAGCAGGAAGGCCTCGAACTCGTCGTCGGAGCGGTCGACCTCGTCGACCAGCAGCACCGGCGGGGGGCCCTCGGAAGCCTCGATCGCCTCCAACAGGGGCCGGCGCACCAGGAAGCGCTCGTTGTACAGCTCGTCGGCGAGCCGGTCCTCGTCGGCGCCGCGGGCCCGCCCGGTGGCCTCCATCGTGCGCAGGTGCATCAACTGGCGGGCGTAGTCCCACTCGTAGACGGCCTGGGCCGCGTCGATGCCCTCGTAGCACTGGAGCCGGATCAGCCGTCCGCCGCCCCAGTCGGCGATCACCTTGGCCACCTCGGTCTTGCCCACGCCGGGCTCGCCTTCCAGCAGCAGTGGCCGGCGCAGGCGCAGGGCGAGGTACACCGCGGTGGCCAGCGCCTCGTCGGGCAGGTAGGCGTGGTCGCGAAGCCCCTGCGACACCTCGGCCACGCTTGAGACGGAGCGCAGATCGGTGGCTGCCATCCGATTGAGCCTAGAGGCCGAGCGGATGAGCCGCGATTTCACACGAAGTAGGGGCCCAGCGCCTCGATCACGTCGGGGGGGACTCGCGCCGGCTTGCCCTCGGTGTTGGTGATCGCGGCCCGCACCTCCTGGCGGGCCACCACCTCGTCGCCGCGTATCAGGCGCTGGCGCCACACCGACGAGGCCCGGCGGAACTCGACGACCTCGGTCTCCACCGTGATGGTCTCACCGGCGTGAACCGGCCGGTCGAACGACGTCTGGATGCGGTTGACCACGAACCGGTACCCCCGGGCCGCGAAGGACTCCAGGTCCACCCCGACCTCCTCCAGAAGCTCGATCCGGCCCGTCTCGAAGAACTGGATGTAAGCGGAGTGGTTCAGATGCCCGTAGGGGTCCAGCTCGTAGAAGCGGACCTTCACATCGAAGCGATGGGCCGGCATGGCTCCCCTACCCGGCCGGCCTCTGGGGCGCGCCGACGCATCCGTTGAGGCCCATCACCGCGTAGACCTCGGTCCCGGGCTCCACGTAGGGCCCGAAGCAGAGCGCCTCGCGCCGCACCCCGTCGGTGGCGGTGCGCCGGTCGATCTCGTCGGTGAGCTCGGCGATGCGGGTCTCGAGCTGCACCGCGATGTGCTCGGCATCGGCCCGTTGAGCGTTCTGGTCGAACCAGGTGCCCACCGACGACGCGCCGAACATCACGGCCGCGCCGAGGGTGCCCGCGAACAGGGTCACCAGGAGCAGGCGATGCCACCATGCCCGTTTCATGACGTCGGAGATGCGCTCGCGGCGGCGGGCGCCAGCGCGGCCCGGCCCCTGAAGGCGGCCGCCTCGCCGAGCTGCTCCTCGATCCGCAGGAGCTGGTTGTACTTGGCCACCCGGTCACTGCGGGCCGGAGCGCCGGTCTTGATCTGACCGCAGTTCGTGGCCACTGCGAGGTCGGCGATGAAGGTGTCCTCGGTCTCCCCGCTCCGGTGCGACATCACGGCCCCGAAGCCGCTGCGAACTGCGAGTTCCACGCACTCCAGCGTCTCGGTGAGGGTCCCGATCTGGTTGACCTTGACCAGGATGGCGTTGGCCGCCGCCGACTCGATGCCGCGGGCCAGCCGCTCGCTGTTGGTTACGAACAGGTCGTCGCCCACCAGCTGCACCCGCGCCCCCAGTGCGGCCGTGAGCTGTGCCCAGCCGTCCCAGTCCTCCTCGGCCATGCCGTCCTCTACCGACACGATGGGATAGGCGTCGCAGAGTTGGCGAAGCTCGTCGACCATCTCGCCCGAGTCGAGGGTCCGCTCCTCGCTGGACAGCACATAGCGGCCGTCGGCGAAGAACTCCGTCGACGCCACGTCCAGCGCGAAGGCGATGTCGTCGCCGACGGCCAGGCCGGTCCGCTCGGTGGCCTCGGCCAGCAGCGCGACCGCGTCGGAGTTGGAGTCCAGGTCGGGGGCGAAGCCTCCCTCGTCGCCCAGCCCGGTGGACAGGCCCCGGGACCGCAGCACGGCGGCAAGTTCGTGATACACGTCAACGCCCCACAGCAGGGCCTCGGAGTACGAGGCGGCCCCGACGGGCACCACCATGAACTCCTGGAAGTCGACGTTGTTGTCGGCGTGCGCTCCCCCGTTGATGACGTTCATCATGGGCACCGGGAGCACATGGGCGTTGGCTCCGCCGACATGGCGCCACAGCGGGATCTCGAGCTCGGCTGCCGCGGCCCGGGCCGCGGCCAGCGACACCCCGAGGATGGCGTTGGCGCCCAGGCGCGACTTGGTGTCGGTGCCGTCGGCGTCGATGAGCGCCACGTCCACGGCCCGCTGATCGACGGCGTCCAACCCCCTGACCGCGCCGGCCAGTTCGCCGACGACGTTGGCGACCGCGTCGAGGACACCCCGACCTCGCAGCCGGTCGCCGCCGTCGCGCAGCTCGACCGCTTCGAACGCTCCGGTCGACGCTCCCGACGGCACCATTGCCCGGCCGCTCGCGCCCGAGCGCAGTTCGACGTCGACTTCCACGGTGGGATTGCCCCGCGAGTCGAACACCTCGCGCGCCTGGACTGCCTCTATGCCACCCACCGGCGAACCTCCGGGTTGTGATCTACGCCGTGCAAGGCACGGCACGACCCCACGGTCGGGCGCCGCTCCGTCCGATCCCTCGGCGTCCGTCGGTGTGGAGCCTGGATTCTAGCTCCGCTCGTCCTCCAGCGCGCGATAGCGACCCTCGGCTCGTTCGGTCGCGGCCCGCAGGGCGTCCTCGGGGTCGATCTTGATGCGCCGGCCCAGCTCTACCGCGGCCAGCAGCAGCTCCCCCAGAGTGTGCTCGTTCGGATCGGCTCGAAGCTCGGCCAGCGCACCCTCCGTCTCCATGAAGGGGCCTTGCGGCCGGTCATCCGCGGCGAGGCCGGCCGCGGCCGCCCGCTTCTGCACCTTCACGGCCCGCAGCAGCGCTGGGAGCGTCTGCGGGATTCCGTCCATGACCGAGTCGCGCCCCTTCTCCTGGAGCTTGATGACGTCCCAATTGGCTCGCACCGTGTCGGCGTCGGGGGCCACAACGTCGCCGTAGACGTGGGGATGGCGGGCGATCAGCTTGTCGCGCACTCCCTGGGCGACGTCCACGATGCTGAAGGCGCCGCGCTCGGAGGCCAGATGGGCCTGGAACCAGACTTGGTAGAGCAGGTCGCCTAGCTCCTCGCACAGATCCCGGTCCAGGACCTCAACCTCGCCATCTGCGCCGGTTCTGGCGTCGAGGGCCTCCAACGCCTCGTAGGTCTCCTCCAGCAGGTAGCGGCGGAGGCTGGTGTGGGTCTGCTCGCGGTCCCACGGGCATTCGGTGCGCAGTGTCCGCACAAGCTCGTCGAGACGCTCGATGGCGGTGCGAAGGCCCTCGGGACCGTGCTCGGGGGCGCCGGGGGTGGAAGCGAGGCTGGACACCGGACCGGACCCGGTCAGCCGGTCTGGTCCACGACCACCCGGAACTGGTCTGGGTCCCAGCGCCCGTAGCGGTCGTCGATCCTCACATCCGGCCCGTAGCGCTCGAAGATCTGCGCCTGTATGTCGATCAGGAGTTGCTGGCGCTGGGCCTGAGCCTCGCCCTGGGCGACGCTGAGCGCAGCCAGCTCGGCGTCCTCGGCCATCCGGGCCAGTGACTCCGCGTCGAGCTGGGGGTGATTCTGTGCGGTGGCCGGTCCGGAGCTGATCACCTCGATGACGTGGAAGCCGAACTGCGACTCCGCCACCACTACCCGGCCGGGGCCGGCACCGTAGGCCGCGTCCTCGAAGGGCGCCACGAACGAGCCCTCCGGCACGCAGCCGAGGTCGCCGCCCAGGGATCCGCTGCCCGGATCGAGCGAGAGGTCGAGAGCCAGCAGGGCGAAGTCCTCTCCGGCCTCGAGTCGGGCCATCACTTGATCGGCTTCCGGCTGGGTCGCCACCAGGATGTGTCTCGAGCACAGGTGGCGCGGCGGTTCGCCGGCGACCGCGGCGGGCACCTCACGCTCGGTCCACTCGAACGCGGCCAGGGTTGCGGCCCGCTGGCGGATCACGATCCGGCTCCCGGCGGCGCCGGGCACGAAGGACGGGTCGGCCTGGGTGATGTCGGCGACCGCTTGGGCCTCGTGCGCGTTGGTGATCGCGATCCCCCGCTCGGCCATCTCCTGCTCAAGGGCGGTGAAGAACACCCAGTTGGTGAGCCAGGCGGCCGCCTCGGCGCGCAGCGCCCGAGCCTCGCTGTCGGGGTCGGTGGTCTCGAGGTAGGCGGTCAGGTCATCGACCGGGTACTCCACGCCGGCCACCTCCGCGGCCGCGTCCGACGACGCTCCGCACGCCGACGCCAGCACAGACGCCGCGGCAAAGATGGCGCAGGCGGCTGTGATGGGGCGGATCCGGCTCACGAGGTCCGAACCCTAGCGTCGGGAGGAGCGTCGGCTGGCGCGCCGGCCGCCACCACGTCGGCCAGCAGCGTCACGAGTTGGTCGATGACCGGTCCTGCGTCGGCTCGCAACGGGACGTGCAGCTCCCGTGCCTCGTCCTTGTAGACGGCGTGATCGCCGTACAGGCGGCGGAGCCGCACCTGGCGGCTGGCCGGCAACTCCACCGGCGCCAGGCGGGCCGCGTACCGTGCCGCGGTCAGCGGACCCCCGCCTCGTCGGGTGACGACCACTTCGGCGACGCCGTGACGCAGGCACTCCACCCGCAGTCGACCGATGGCCAGCAGCGCTTCGGCCGGATCGGGAACGGGACCGAACCGGTCGATCCACTCGGCCCGGATGTCGGCCAGCTCAGACAGCTCCGTGGCCGCGGCGAGGCGACGGTACGCCTCGAGGCGGGCGGCCTCCCGCCCGATGTAGTCGGCACCGATGTGCGCGTCGATGGGAACCTCGATGGTCACGTCGGGCGGCTCCGGGACGGTCTCGCCCCGCAGCTCCGCCACCGCCTCGTTCACCAGGCGGCAGTAGAGGTCGTACCCGACCGCGGCGATGTGCCCCGACTGGGCCTCGCCCAGCAGGTTCCCCGCGCCCCTGATCTCGAGGTCGCGCATGGCGATCCGGTAGCCGGATCCCAGCTGGGTCGCCTCCCCGATGGTCTTGAGCCGCTCGTAGGCCTCCTCGCTGAGCACGCGGTCGACGGGATGGAACAGGTAGGCGTAGGCCCGCCGGCCGGCCCGGCCCACCCGGCCGCGGATCTGGTGGAGCTGGCCCAGGCCGAGGCGGTCGGCCCGGTCCACCACCAGGGTGTTCACAGTGGGCATGTCGATGCCGGACTCGATGATGGTGGTGCAGACCAGCACGTCGTAGCGGTAGTCGGCGAAGTCGAGGACGACACGCTCCAGCGTGCCCTCGTCCATCTGGCCGTGGGCCACGGCCACCCGGGCCTCCGGCACCAGCGAGCGCACCCGCTCGGCGACATGGTCGATGTCGGCCACCCGATTGTGGACGTAGAAGACCTGCCCGTCGCGCAGCAGCTCGCGCCGGATGGCCTCGGCCGCCGGGCGGTCGGCCTGCTCGCCCACGTAGGTGAGGATCGGCTGGCGGTCCGCGGGCGGGGTTTCGAGCAGGGACATGTCGCGGATGCCGGTGAGGCTCATCTCCAGGGTGCGGGGCACCGGTGTGGCCGTCAGGGTCAGGACGTCCACATCGGCCTTCAGCGACTTGATCGACTCCTTGTGCCGGACCCCGAAGCGCTGCTCCTCGTCGATGACCAGCAGACCGAGGCGCTTGAAGCCCACGTCGGCCGAAAGCATCCGGTGGGTGCCCACGACCACGTCGACCTCGCCCGTCTCCAGTCCTCGCAGCACCTCCCGGGTCTGCGATGGGGTCAGGAACCGGCTCAGCGTCTCCACCCGCACCGGGAAGGGCCCGTAGCGGTCGCGGAACGTCTGGGTGTGCTGCTGGGCCAGCAGCGTGGTGGGCACCAGCACCGCCACCTGGCGCCCGCTCTGGACCGCCTTGAACGCGGCCCGCACCGCGATCTCGGTCTTGCCGAAGCCCACGTCCCCCACCAAGAGCCGGTCCATCGGCACCGGACGCTCCATGTCGCGCTTCACCTCGTCGGCGGCCTGCTGCTGGTCCCGGGTGTCCTGGTACTCGAAGGAGTCCTCGAGCTCCCGCTGCCACGGCGTGTCCGGGTCGAAGGCATGACCGGCGGTGGTCATGCGCTTCTGGTAGAGGACGACGAGTTCCTGGGCCACCTCGGCCACCGCTCGCCTCACCCGGTTCTTGGTGGCCGCCCAGTCCGAGCCCCCCATCCGCGACAGTGTCGGCGAGTCGCCTCCGGTGTAGTGGCGGATCGAGGCGATCTGGTCGGAGGGCACGTAGAGACGGTCCCTGCCCCGGTAGGCGAGGAGCAGGTACTCGCGCTCGTGACCGCCGACGGCCCGGCGGGCCATTCCCTCGAAGCGGGCCACCCCGTGGTGCTGGTGCACGACGAAGGCCCCGGGAACGAGATCGGCCAGGAAGCGGCGCTGATCGCGGGACCGCGTCCTCGGCGGCCGGTGAGCGCGCCGCCGGCCGGTCACATCGGTCTCCGACAGCAGAGCCAGCTTGATCCCTTCTAGGACCGCGCCCCGGCCGAGCGTCGCCTCCACCGGCTCGACGGCGGCGCCGTGCTCGGCGAGCAGGCCGCTCAGGCGGGCGGCCGCCCCACCCGGCGCGCCGAGCACTACCCGGTAGCCCCGCCCGCTCAGATCGCGCAGGCGGGCCGCCAGCGGCTCGACATTGCCGTGCACCCGGTCCCAACCTGACGCGGCCAGCGCGGGCGCGCCCACGGAGTCGGGCACCGCGGGCAGCTCCCACACCGGCGAGGCGGCCGCCGCCACCAGCTGGTCGTAGCCGGCGTGAAGCGGGGGCATGCCGGCGGCGTCGGTGTTCCAGGTCTTGGCCAGGCCCGCGGCGAGGTCGGCTTCTTCGGCCAGGATCTCCGAGACCCTGTCGGCCAAGCGGCGGGGTTCGACAACCGCCAGCGCACCGCCGGCACCCAGCAGAGCGGGCACTACCGCGGGCCGGTCCACAAGCCACGGCCACCACGACTCCATGCCTTCGAAGAACTCTCCGTCGGCCAGCCGGTCCCACTGCTCCCGCCCCCAGGGCTGGCTGGCCACCAGACCGGCGGCCCGCCGCCGCATCGGCCCGTCGGGGCGCAGTTCCCGGGCCGGGTAGACCTCGAGGTGGTCCAAGGGATTGGTGGACCGCTGATCGCCGACCGAGAACTCCACCACCCGGTCGATGTCGTCGCCCCAGAAGTCGATGCGAACCGGTGCCGACGCCGTTGAGGGGTAAACGTCGACGATGGAGCCGCGGACGGCCATCTCCCCCCGGTGCTCGACCTGGTGCTCCCGGTGGTAGCCGAACTCCGACAGGCGCCGCACCAGCGCCGACTGGTCGACGGAGTCGCCGACGCTCAAGTTGATCGGCGCGGCAGCCTTCGCCTCCGACACGAACTGGGCCACCGCCCGCGCCGAGGCCACGACCACCGCCGGCGTGACGGCTGAGTCCGTCATCCGGTGCAGGACGCGGCAGCGCCTTCCCATGGTGTGGATCGACGGGCTCACCCGCTCGAAGGGCAGGGTCTCCCAGGCCGGCAGCTCCTCGACCTCGTCGGGGCCCAGGAAGGCGGCCAGGTCAGCGGCCAGGGACTCCGCCTCGGTTCGAGTCGGCACCGCGACCAGCAGCGGCCGCCGGCTCGAGGCCGCGCTCAGACCGGCCACGGCCGGGGCCCGGGCGGCGTCGGGCACCGCCAGCGAGGCGGTGCGCCGGCCCAGCAGCTCGTCCAGGCCAGGATGCTCGGCCAGCAGCGGCAGCAGGGATCGCAGGCCGTGGCGGGTCTCGGAGGTAGCGGCCACGGCTCTCAAGCTGTGTTGAAGCGGTTCATGGCGACCTCGAGTCCGTGCTCCAGGAAGCACTCCACCGCGTCAGCCGCTCGGGCCACAGCCCCCTCCAGCTCGACCTGCTCGGACCGGGACGGCCGCTTGAGGACGTACTCGCCCCCCTTGGGGGTCGTGTGGGGCTTGCCGACACCGATGCGCACCCGGGTGAAGGCGTCGCTTCGCAGGTGCGCCCGGATGGACACCAGCCCCTTGTGGCCAGCAAGCCCGCCGCCGGTCTTGACCTTCAGACGGCCCACGGGCAGGTCCAGCTCGTCGTGCACGACCACCAGGCGTCCCAGGTCGCGGAGGCCGAAGCGGCGCACGAGAGGCGCCACCGCCCGGCCGGATTCGTTCATCCATGTGACCGGCGCGGCCACAGCCATCCGGTGCCGGCCGGCGCGCAGCTCGCACACCATCGCGTGCAGGCGGCGGGCCCGGCGCAGCCGACCGTCGTGGCGGCCCACCAGCTCGTCCACCACCCACCGGCCCGCGTTGTGGCGGGTGCGGGCGTACTCGTCGCCGGGGTTGCCCAACCCCACCACCAGAAGGTCGGCCGCGCAGCCGGTCCGCGAGCCGATGGCCATAGCGACGGCCCGGCCGCCCGCTCGGCCTCTAGGACTCGTCGTCCGCTTCCGCCTCTTCGGCCTCTTCGGCTTCGCCCATGACGATGAGGGCCTCCGCCTCCTCTTCCAGAGCCTTCTGCTGGCGCAGGTACTCCTTGGTGGAGCGGGTGATGAGGCCCACCGCGAAGGTGGCGTCAGGATCTCCGGACGGCGTGACCCCGGCGGGAAGGTCGATATCGCTCACCCGAAGCGAAGACCCGACCTCCAGGTCGCTCACATCGGCGGTCACCTCGGTGGGAATGTCGGACGGCTTGGCCCGTAGCGGTACCTGGTGCATCACCTGGTCGACCATGCCGCTGGCCTGGGTGACCTTCTTGGCCTCCCCGACGAGAACGAGAGGCACATCGACCTCCACCTCCTGGTCGGGGTCGATGCGCAGGAAGTCAACATGGAGCACATCGCGTCGAACCGGGTGGCGCTGGAGGTCCTTGACGATCGAGAGCTGCCGGTCACCGTCGACCTCAAGGGTGATGAGGGCGTTGAGACCGGCATCGGTGGACAGCGCCCCCCGCAGATCAGCCCGGTCGACCGACACCGTGATCGGGTTCTCGCCCATGCCGTACACGACCGCGGGAACTCGGCCGGTCCGGCGCAGGCGCCGGCTCGGACGGGTGCCGCGCGGCCGGCCGGTTTCGGCGGTCAGGAGGTTCATAGCCATTCGTCTGAGGCTACTGCCGCCCCAAGCCTGCTCCACATGGAAGCCGGCACGGTTGTGAGCGATCAGACCAGGTTGTTGCCGCCGAAGATCTCGCTCACCGAGGTGTCCTCGAACACCGCCGAGATGGCCCGGGCCACGATCGGTGCGACCGACACGACGTGCAGCTTCGAGAACCGCTTGCGGGCCGTCAGCGGCAGCGTGTCGGTGCACACGACGAGGTCGATCACGGAGTCCCGGAGCCGCTCCACGGCCGGTCCCGAGAACACCGCGTGGGTGGTCGCCGCGATCACCCGGCTGGCCCCGCTGGCGGCTAGCAGCTCGGCGGCGGCCACGATGGTCCCGCCGGTGTCGATCATGTCGTCGACGATCACGCAGGTGCGGCCGCGCACATCGCCCACGATCTCCTTGGCCGACACTTCGTGCTTGCCGTTGTCTCGGCGCTTGTGCACGATGGCCAGATCGGCGTGCAGCAGGTTGGTGTAGCGCTCTGCGACCTTGACCCTCCCCGCGTCGGGCGACACGATCACCAGGTCCTCGCCCTTGAGGGACTGCAGGTACTCGAGCAGCACCGGCATGGCCGTGAGATGATCGACCGGGCCGTCGAAGAACCCCTGGATCTGTCCCGAGTGCAGGTCCACCGACAGCAGCCGCTTGGCTCCCGCGGCCAGGAACAAGTCGGCCAGCAAACGGGCCGAGATGGGCTCACGCCCGGAGGCCTTGCGGTCCTGGCGGGCGTACCCGTAAAAGGGAGCCACCACGGTTATGCGCTTCGCCGAGGCCCGCTTGGCCGCATCGACCATGACGAGCTGCTCCAGGATTGCGTCGTTGATGGAGCCGCCCTCCCACTCGGCGTGGGTGCCGACGATGAAGGCGTCGCATCCCCGGATGGACTCGCCGTAACGGACATGGATCTCGCCGTTGGCGAAGTTCTCGATGTGGGAGGTGCCCAACTCGACACCGAGCTCAGCACAGACGCTGGCGGCGAAGTCCTGACTGGACCGCCCCGACACCACCCGGAGCACTTTGTGGGTCTGCTGCTTCATGGCGCCCGGCATTGTAGGACGGCGCCGACGCCGCGGGGCGACGCTCCCGTCACCTTCTTAAAACTGCTGGCCGGGCAGGACTCGAACCTGCAACATCCGGAGCCAAAGTCCGACGTTCTACCAGTTGAACTACCGGCCATCGGCGCCCGCCCGGGAGGCGGACGGCCCGATCAAACACTAGCGAGCGCCGTACGGATGCGTGTTCGGTCGCCAGCCCCGGTAGGGTTCACGCCCCGTGGGATCGCTCATCAAGAAGCGCCGCAAGCGCATGCGCAAGAAGAAGCACAAGAAGATGCTTCGGCGCACCCGGCATCAACGGCGCAAGTAGCAGCCGGGCCCCTCTCCCACCGATCACCCTCAGGCGAACGGCGTGGCCGCCTCGGTCGTGGTCGCCACCACGCGGTTCGGGCCGGGGTGGGCGCCGGCCACGAACCAGGTGCTGCCACTTCCCGCTAGCCGCGGGGTCAGCCCGGTGGCGTTGCCGAACTCGTCTCGCCACGCCGCCAGCTCCGGCTCCACTCGAAGCGCGGCGGCTTCCAGGTCGTTGCCGCTGGGGCCCGCCGGGCCCCCGAGGTCGTCCCAGGCCGCGTACACGGCTGCGGTGTTGCATGACCGCGGCACCAGCAACAGGGTGTACTGCTCGTGAACGTAGGGAAGGGGCTCGACAATCTCGCCTATGCCGCGCACCCGGGCCCGGCCGCCGATCAGGCAGAAGGCCACGTCGGCACCGATTGAGGCCGCCCGCACGGGGTCGGTGAACCCGGCCCAGCGCAGCACCGCGGCCGCGTCGGCGGACCCGCCGCCCAGTCCGGCGCCGGCCGGGATCCGCTTGTGAACGGTCACCCGGGCGCGGCGACCGGCCAGCGACAGAGCACGCACGACGAGGTTGTCGGCGACCGGCAGCGCGGCCCCGAAGGCATCGCCGGCGGCATCGAGCATCCGCACCTCGACGGCGCCCCCGGAGTCCGGGTGGATCTCCAGCCGATCGCAGAGGTCCAGCGTCACCATCTCGGCGTCGATTTCGTGGTAGCCGTCGTCGCGCACACCGGTGATGCGCAGGCTCAGGGTCAGCTTGGCCGGGGCCAGGGCCGCGATCACGCTGCGAAGCTACTGCCGGACCATGCTCCGGCGCAGGATCAAGCCGCAGGCCGGCGCGGCCTCTAGAGTCCACGGGTCGCAGTCGAACAAGGAGACCGCCGTGGCCTCAGGATCGTTCATGGGCAACGCCGTTCTCAGGCGGGAGGACCCCGACCTGCTCACCGGCACCGCTCGGTATGTGGGCGACATGGCGCCGCCTGGAACCGTTCATCTCGCCTTCGTGCGATCGGTGATGGCCCACGCCGGCATCGCAGGCGTCGACACCGAGGCGGCCAAGGCCGCGCCGGGCGTCCTCGACGTGCTGACCGCATCGGACCTGCCCATCGGCCCCCAGCCCCAGTTCGTGTTGCTGCCGCCCGAGCTCAGCCGCCAGCCCCTGGCCGACAAGGCCCGCTACGTGGGTGACCCGATCGCGGTGGTGGTGGCCGAGACCCGGGCCGAGGCCGTCGACGCGGCCGAGCTGGTGGAGGTCGACTACGAGCCGCTTGACGCGGTGACCGACCCGTTCGAGGCGCTCGAACCGGCCGCACCGGTGATCATCGAGGCCCACGGATCGAACTTGGCGATGCAGTTCTCCACTCCCGCCGACCCCGAAGCGATGAGCGGCCACGACCTGACGGTGAAGGTCCGCATCGTCAACCACCGCATGTCGGGGGCGCCCATCGAGCCCTCCGTGGTGCTGGCCGCACCCGGCAACGGCGAGAGCGCCGAACCGTTGACGGTGTGGTGCACCACCCAGCGACCCCACGAGGTTCGCAACGCGGTGGCCGCCGCCCTGGGCGCTCCACCGGAGGATGTGCGGGTAGTCGCGCCCGCCGTCGGCGGTGGATTCGGCTCCAAGGCCCCCGCCTACCCGGAGTTTCTTGTGGCGGCCTGGCTGGCCCGGCGTATGGACAGGCCGGTGAAGTGGACCGAGACCCGCAGCGAGAACCTGGTCAACATGACCCAGGGCAGGGACTACGTCAACGACGTGGAGCTCGGCTTGAGCGACGATGGGACGTTCCGCTGGATCAGGATCAAGGCCACCACCAACGTCGGGGCCTATCCCGGCATCGGGGCGTTCCTGCCCTTCTTCACGATGATGATGGCGTCGGGGCCCTACCGCATTCCGGTGGTCCACTACGAGGCGGTGGCGGCGGTCACCAACACCACGCCGGTGGCCGCCTTCCGGGGAGCGGGCAGGCCCGAGGCGACCGTGTGCCTGGAGCGGATCATCGACCAGGCCGCGGCCGAGTTGGGCATCGATCCCGCCGAGTTGCGGCGCCGCAACCTGCTCGCGCCCGGTGACTTCCCGCTGACCACACCCACCGGCGCCAACATGGACTGCGGCGAGTACGAACGCGCCCTGGACCTGGCCCTTGAGACGGCCCGATACCAGGAGCTGCGAGCCGAGCAGGCCCGCCGGCGGGCCGCCGGTGACCGCAAGCTGATGGGCATCGGCGTGTCGACCTACGTTGAGATAACCGCGGTCGGGCTGTTCGAGGAGTTCGGGTCGGTCACCGTCGAACTCGACGGCACCATCACCGCCAGGGTGGGCACGGCCTCGCACGGCCAGGGACACGCGACCGCCTTCTCCCAGATCCTGGGCGAGGTGCTGGGCGTGCCCGCCGAGCAGGTCCGGGTCGTTCACAGCGATACCGCCGAGGTGCCCCGGGGCACCGGCACGGTGGCGTCGCGGTCCCTGCAGATCGGCGGCAGCGCGGTGTGGACGGCGGCCACCGAGGTCCTCGACACCGCCCGACGCCTGGCTGCCAACCTGCTCGAGGCCGACGTCGGCGACATAGTGGTCGCCCCCGGTGGCCTGGCCCCCGCAGGCGTGCCGGCCCGGACGGTGTCGTGGGCCGAGCTCGCCGCGGCCGCAGCCGCGGAGGACCTTCCCGAGGGCGTCGAGCCGGGCGGGCTGGCGGCCGAGACCGACTTCAACCAGGGCGAGTCCAGCTACCCCTTCGGCGCCCACGTGTCGGTCGTCGAGATCGACGCCGACACCGGTGAGGCCCGCTCCGTGCACCATGTGGCGGTGGACGACTGCGGCCGCATCCTCAACCCGGTGCTAGTGGAGGGCCAGGTGCACGGCGGTGTGGCCACCGGCATCTCGCAGGCCCTGTACGAGGAGACCACCTACGACTCCTACGGCAACCCCCGCAACACCAACTTCGCCGACTACGCCATACCGGCCGCCTCTGAACTGCCCCGGGTGGAGACGGCCCACACCGAGACGCCGACCCCTCTCAACCCGCTGGGCGCTAAGGGCATCGGCGAGTCGGGCACGATCGGGTCGACCCCGGCGGTGCAGTCGGCGGTGCTCGACGCGCTGGCGCCGCTCGGCGTCACCCACCTGGACATGCCCTACACCCCGCAGCGGGTCTGGCGGGCCATCGCTGGGACCGAGTCGGCGGCCACATCGTGAGAAGCGAGAAGTCCTGACAGCTAGCCCATGACTCGCGCCAGGCTGATCCACTGGTCCACGGTCAACGCCTCGGGGCGGGACGACGGGTCCACGCCCGCGGCCGCGAAGCTCTCCCGTCCGGCGAGCCCGGCTAGCGAGCGGCGCAGCATCTTGCGCCGCTGACCGAACCCGGCCCGCACGAGGAGTTCGAACCGTGCGTCGGCCTCAGGGGGCCACGGCGCCTCGCGGCCGGCATGGCGCTCGATGCGCACCACCACCGACTCGACCTTCGGCCGAGGCCGGAACACCGAGGCCGGAACCCTTCCCACCACCCGCGCCGTCCCCCTCCGCTCGACCAGCACGCTGGGAATGCCCCGGGCCCGCGACCCGGGGGGAGCAGCCAGCCGCTCCCCCACCTCGCGCTGCACCATCACGACCATGGTCTCTATGGCCCCAGCGTCGCGCAGCAGGTCCAGGACCAGCGGCGTAGCGATGTTGTAGGGAAGGTTGGCCACCAGCATCCACCGGTCCGAACCCGCCAGGACCTCATCGAAGTCGAGTCTGGCGGCATCTCCCTCCACCACTTCGACGCGCCGAGCGCCCGCCTCTGCGAGGACTTCACGCAGCGCGGCCGTCAATCCGGGGTCTACCTCGATCGCCCGAACCGACGCACCCGTCTCAGCCAGGGCGAGGGTGAGCGAGCCCAGACCGGCGCCGATCTCCAGCACGTGATCGGCCGGGCCCGCGCCGCTGAGCCGGGCGATCCGCCGCACCGTGTTGGGATCCGTCACGAAGTTCTGGCCCAAGGACCGGCGCGGCGAGATGTCGAAGCGGTCCATCAGCGCCTGCAAACCCGACTGCGTGTGGGTCAGGAGGGCAGCCTCTTCTTGCAGGTGGGCCAGGGATCCCAGCCGTTTATCTCGTAGAGCTTGTACGCCATCTTGTCCTGGTCCGAAGGCGACGCATCGATGGGATCGACGCCGACCAGGTCCGGATAGTGCATCTCGGCCACCCAGTTCCACGTGCGGATCGAGAACTGGTAGGCGCCTCGGTACCGGCCGCTGGAGCTGATGGCCCGGTAGTTCTGGGTCGACTCGCACTGCCGGAGAGCGTGCCACTGCGCTTCTGTGGTCCCCGCCGGTATCGGGTGCTTGATCTCACCGTCCTCGGTTGTTGTCGGTGGTTCAGTGGTCGTCGTCGTGGTGGTAGTCGTGGTCGTCGTCGTAGTCGTAGTCGTCGTGCTGGTAGTGGTCCTGGCCTGGTTGGCCAGCTCCTCGGCTCTGCGCAGAGCCTCCTCCCGAGCACGCCTGCGAGCCTCGTTCCACTGCCTCGCCCGGTCCTCGAGGTCCTCCACATTCGCGGCCGCCTGCTCGTCGGGGTCGGTCTGAGCCCACGCGGGAGCAGCGGTGGCGGTCAGCAGGACGAGCGCGGCCACCCCGACGAGAACTAGCCGGAGACGGCGGTCAGGCGGGGCCATCTGAACCGGCCTCTCCGTCGAGCCCGTAGAAGGCACGGGTCGTCTCCCAGGTCGCCGCCTCCACCTCCGAGACGTCGAGACCCTTGGCGGCGGCCACGGCCGCGCCCACCACCGGAACCAGCGCGGGGCGGTTCTTGTGACCGCGGTGGGGCACTGGCGCCAGATAGGGGCTGTCGGTCTCGACCAGCAGGCGATCCAGCGGGCATGCCCGGGCCGCGTCGCGCACGTCGTCGGCGTTGGGGAAGGTAACGATCCCAGAAAAGGACAGCACGGCGTTGCGGTGCAGGCACTCCTCGGCCTCGTCGGGTCCGCCTGTGAAGCAGTGCATCACCGTCCGGGACGGCACTCCCTCGCGGTCGAGCACCGCGAAGGTGTCGTCCCAGGCCGACCTGGAGTGGACCACCAGCGGCAGGCCGAGCCGGTTCGCCAGCTCCACCTGGGCAGCGAAGACCCGACGCTGCACCGGGCGCGGCGAATGGTCGTAGTGATAGTCGAGGCCCGTCTCCCCCACGGCCACCACACCATTGTGGCCCAAGACCAGGGCCTCCAACCCATCGAGGCCGCTGGAGGCCTCATGGGGATGCACGCCGGCGGTGGCCCACACCCCGTTATGAGCCTCGGCCACCGAGATGGCCCGCCGCGAGTCCTCCACGTCGGTGCCGACGTTGATCAGCACGTCAACGCCTGCCGAGCGAGCATCGGAGATCACCTCGGTGGCCGCGTCGCCGGCCGGAAGATGGCAGTGGTGATCGGCCCACGGCATGTCAGCCACATCCCCTCATCGGGCGCCCTGGGCGGCGAGATCGATCGCGTCTAAGTCGACTTTGGCGAACAAGGGAGTGGGCTTAGGCACCGACGTGCCCGGCGGCACGGTCGGACGCTCCCAGCGCTTGACCGGACCAAACACGTCGTCGAGTGCCTCTGTCGAGAACGGGAGGTAGGGGGCCAATCCAGTCCGCACGCCGGCGACGGCCTCCAGCGCGGTGACCAGAACCGCCGCGGCCCGGTCCGGCTCCGACGACGCCAGCTTCCACGGCTCGGTCGAGTTGAGGTAGGCGTTCACCTTGGCGGCCGCCCCCATGGCGGTGCGTAGGCCGGCCCGCAGTTCGACCCGCTCGATGCAGTCGGCGCCCTCGGTCAGGGCATCGTCGACCGCGGCCAGCAGCGCAGTGTCGGTGGCTGGGCGTTCACCGGTCTCCGGCACGGTGCCCCCCAGCTTCGCATGGACCATCGTGAACACCCGGTGCACGAGGTTCCCCCAGGTTGCGACCAACTCGTCGTTGATCCGCCGGGCGATCTCCTCGACCGAGACCTCGGTGTCGGCGTGTTCGGGCAGCGCCGCGCCCAGGGCGTAGCGCAAGGCGTCGGGCTCGAAGAGCCTCAGGCCCTCGCCGATGGTGAGGCCGACACCGCGGCCGGCTGCCATCTTCGCCCCCGAGAAAGTCACGTACTGGTTGGCGGGAACGTCGTCGGGCAGGTGCAGGCCGCCGTAGCCCATCAGCTGGGCGGGCCACAGCAGCGTATGGAAGGGGATGTTGTCCTTGCCGACGAAGTAGAGGTGGCGGGCGTCGTCGTTGTGCCACCAGCGCTTCCAGGCCTCGGCGTCGCCGTTGCGGGCCGCCCATTCCTTGGACGCCGACAGGTAGCCGATCACCGCGTCGTACCAGACGTATATCCGCTTGCCCTCGCCCAGGTCGTCGACGGGAAGCTCGACTCCCCAGTCCAGGTCCCGGGTGATGGCTCGATCCTGGAGGCCCTCGTTGGTCCAGCCGGTGGCCGAGTTGAGGACGTGGGGGCGCCAGCCCTGGCGCGTCTTCAGCCAGGCGCCGACCCGCTCGGTGAAGTCCGAGTAGCGGAAGTAGAAGTGCTCGGTGGAGCGCAGTTCGGGGACGGCCCCGCTGATCTTCGATCGGGGCTCGATCAGGTCGGTGGCGTCGAGGGTGGTGCCGCAGTGCTCGCACTGGTCTCCGCGGGCCGCGTCGAAGCCGCAGTGGGGGCACTTCCCCTCGACATAGCGGTCAGGCAGGAACCTCTGGCCGACGGGGTCGTAGTACTGCTCGGACACCCGCTTGTCGATGAAGCCGTTCTGAAGCTGCACCAGGAACATGTCCTGGGTGACGGCGGCGTGGTTGGGGGTCCCGGTGGTGGTGTAGAGGTCCCACGAGATGCCGAGCTGCTCCCATTGACGGCAGAACTCGGCGTGATAGCGATCGACTATCTCAGCCGGGGTGACACCCTCGGCGTCGGCCCGGACGGTGATCGGCGTGCCGTGCACGTCGGATCCGCTCACCATCAGCACGTCGTTGCCCGCCAGCCTCTGGTAGCGGGCGTAGATGTCGGCAGGAAGGTACGCCCCGGCAACGTGGCCGAGATGGCGGCTCCCGGACGCGTAGGGCCACGCAACCGCGACAAGTACAGGCACCCGCACCGCCATGGCGGGCCACATTATCCCCAGATGCGAAGGTCTTCCCCAGCCGAGCCCACCGTTTTCTCGGCGAGACCCCACCGGTGAGCGGCTTTCCTACTCCGACACCTCACTCTGATTCCCGCTCTTGTTCGCTGCGCTCACGGGCCGCTCGGGCCACGGCCTCGCCCGTATGCGCCGGATTCGCTCGCCCCTTCGCTCGGCCTCTGGCTGTCGATTGCCAGGTTGTAGACCCGCCGGCGGGACACGCCATGCGCCGCCGCGGCCGATGCCGCCGCGTCCCTACGGCTGGCGCCACCGGACACGAAGTCTTCGACCGCGGCCCGAAGCTGATCGTCGGTGGGCACCGGGCCTGCCTCGGCAGAGCCCTCGACGACCACCACGACCTCGCCCTTCACCGGCCCCGCGGCCCACTCGCAGAGTTCGGCCAGGCTGCCCCTCACCACCTCCTCGTGGAGCTTGGTGAGCTCACGGGCCACGACGGCTCGCCTCTGCGGGCCGCACGCCTTGGCCAGGTCCTCGAGACAGGCCTGCAGCCGGCGGGGCGACTCGTAGAGGACCGTGGTGCGGCGCTCACCGGCGATCAGTTCCAAGCGCTCGGCGCGGGCCCTGCCCTTGCGGGGCAGGAACCCCTCGAAGCAGAACCGCGTGGTAGCCAGCCCGCTCACCGCCAAGGCGGCCAAGCCGGCCGATGGGCCCGGCACCACCGTCACCGTGTGTCCGGCCGCCGCGGCGGCGGCCACCAGCCGGCTCCCCGGATCGGTGAGCGCGGGCATGCCGGCGTCGGTCACCATCGCCACAGTGGCCCCGGCTCCGAGCAGCTCGCACACCTCGGTGCAGGCCTCGGCCTCGGTGTGCTCGTCGACCCGGCGTAGGCGGGCGCCGGTCACCCCGGCGTGCTCCAGCAGGCGCCCCGTGCGCCGGGTGTCCTCGCAGCAGACGAGGTCCGCTGAGGCGAGAGCCTCTACAGCCCGGGCGCTGAGATCGCCCAGGTTGCCGATCGGAGTGCCGACCAGCACCAGGCAGCCACCCTCCGGAGGATCCCCGCCTCCGGGCCGCGAGCCGCTCACTGCCGGATCTCGAGCTCTACGCCTGGAGTCACTCCCCAGCGCCGGAAGCTGCCCGCCTCGGCCTCGATCACGACCCTGGCCTTCGGCACGACGCGGCCGATCCGGTTGGCTCGCATCGTCGTCACCCGCAGAACCCGCATTTCGGAGTCGCAGTGGGCGACGTCGATGGGAAATCGCATACCGAGTGAATGAACTGAGCGGGTCCGCTCCAGCAGCAGAGCGCCCTCAATCCCGTCACGGCCCGACAGACCCTTGCGACGCTCGCGACGGCTGGAAGCGATCTCCAGCGACGCGATGACCCGGTCGCCACAAACCAACCACGCCATGGAGGCGAATCTAGTGGGTCGCCGGGCCCGCCTTCACCGGGTGCCGCCGGCCCAGCCCGTAGGGCGCAGCCGATCCAGCCCCCAATCATGCGGACTCTTAGCCCGGCGTTCGGTGCGGCGCTCGACCATGAGCCTGCCAACCCGTCCGATCCGGTCGATCAGCCTCATGAGCCGTTCCCGGGCCGCCTCGGCCACACCCGAGAGACCGGTGAGGCTGGGCAGCTTCCAATCCCGCATCAGCACAGGCTGGAGTATCTGGTCGTGATGGATGGCCAAGTCGTAGATGCCGGCGTCCGCGATGGTGCGGGCGTGCGCCTCGAAGTCGGTGATGCCCACGCCGGGCATCGCGAAGCCCTTCACCTGGTTGGCGATGGCCACGACCGCTTGGGACGGCTCCACCTCGAGGGCGGCGGCCATGGCGTCACGGTAGAACAGGAAGTGGAGGTTCTCGTCGAACGCGACCCGGCGCATGATCGCTGTGCCGGCAGGATCGGCGATGTGCTTTCCGGTGTTGAAGTGCGAGATGCGGGTGGCCAACTCCTGCAGCGTCACATAGGCGAGGCCTTCCAGCGCGTTGGGCGGCGCGGGCGCTTCACCGGACTGCACTTGGGCCATGCGGGCCCGCTCGAGACTCACCGGGTCGACAGAGCGGGTAACGGCCAGGTAGTCGTGGATCACTTGGCCGTGGCGGCCTTCCTCAGCCGTCCAGCGCCTCACCCAATGGCCCCAGGCGCCGTCGCGGCCGAACATGCGCTCGATGTCCCGGAAGTAGTAGGGCAGGTTGTCCTCGGTGAGGACGTTGACGAACAGAGCGCTGCGGGCCTCCGGGCTCAGCCCGGCGTCATCCGGGGACCACTCGTAGTCCGGCGCATAGTCCTCGCCCCGGCTCCAGGGAACCAGGGCGTGGGGATGCCATTCCCTGGTCTGCTGGAGGTGCCGCTCGTAGAGCCTCTCGACGCTCGGCTCAAGGTCCGCAAGCAGCCGGACATCGGCGTCGGTTGGCATGCCGGAGGAAGCCTAGCGGCCCCCGCTGGAACGCCGCAATAGCTCTGTTTCGGCCACTGATCAGCCGCTTGCTCTCAGACGTTGAACCTGAACTCGACGACATCGCCGTCGGCCATCAGGTAGTCCTTGCCCTCGGAGCGGACCCGACCCTGCCTCTGGGCCGCGACCCACGAGCCGGCATCCAGCAGGTCGTCGTAGGCGATGGTGTCGGCCCGGATGAAACCTCGCTGGATGTCGGAGTGGACCGCTCCCGCGCACTCGACCGCCGAGGCGCCCGCCCGGAAGGTCCAGGCCCGGCTCTCCTTGGGCCCGGTAGTCAGGAAGGTCCTCAATCCCAGCAGGTGGTAGGCGCTCGCCAGGAACCGGTCGAGAGCGCCGCTGCCGAGGCCGAGGGCCGCCAGCACCTCCGGCCTCTCCACCTCGTCGAGTTGCGCGGCCTCCGCCTCCAACTGCACGCACAGCGGCACCACCTCAGCGTCGCCCAGTTCTTCTCGCACCGGCGAAGCCAACTCCTCCGCGTCGGCGATGCGATCCTCCCCGATGTTCACCACCGCGAGCACGGGCTTGTTGGTGAGCATGAAGAACGGGCGCAGGCCGGTCCGCTCCGAGTCGTCGAGGCCGGACCGGTACAGCGGCAGGCCGTCCTCCAGGGTTGCGACGGCCCGAGCCAGCAGGTCGTGCGAGGCCCGCAGCGACGGGTCTCCCTTCAGGGCCCGGGCAAGCTTGCCGAGCTGGCGGGTGGCGCTGTCGAGGTCGGCGAGGGCCAACTCGGTCTCGAGCACGCGCAGGCTGTCGAGCGGGTCGTCGTCGCCGGGCACATCGGGATCTGCGAAGGCACGCAGCACGTACACGATGGCGTCGGTGTCGCGGACGTGGCCCAGGAAGGCGTTGCCCAGGCCCTCGCCCCGGCTCGAGCCCGACACCAGGCCGCCGATGTCGGTGAACTGCACCGATGCATGAACGGTGCGGCGGCTGGAACTCATCTCAGCCAGCCGCGGCAGCCGGCCGTCGGGCACCTTGGCCACGCCCACCGTGGCGGACCTAGTCGAGAACGCGTGTCGGGCCGCCACCGCGTCGCCGCCGGCCAAGGCGTTGTGCAATGAAGTCTTCCCAGAGTTGGGAAGCCCGACGAATCCAAACCGTTCCAAGGGGGCTCCGTGTTGCACAGCCGACAGTCGTCGACCGGGAGTCAGATCAGCTGTTGCGGCCTGCGTTGGGCTTGCGGCCGTGGTTCGCCTTCGAACGGCGGGCCTTGGCCCGGCGCTTGCTGGTGCGCTTGGACATGGCTCCCAACGCTACCGGCTCGGGATGCCGAACCCGCTCGGGACGGCACACTGTGCGGGTGCTGCTGGTGTACGACGGCGAATGCGGCTTCTGCGTGCGCTCGGCCCGCTGGATCGGGGCCCGCCTGCCCCCCGACGCCCGGGTGGAACCGTGGCAGTCGCTTGAGCTGGAAGAGCTGGCGCTGTCCCGAGCGGATGTGGCGGCCGCGGTGTGGTGGGTGGACAACCGGGGCCCGCGATCGCGGCGCAGCCGAGGCGCCGAGGCCATCGGCCGGTCCCTGGTTGCCGTGGGCGGAGCCTGGCGAGTCATCGGGCACCTGATCGTGCACCCGCCTCTGTGCTGGCTGGCCCGGCCCGTCTACGCGCTGGTGGCCGCCAACCGCCATCGCCTGCCAGGAGTCCCAGCCGGCGACTCATGAGAGCAAGAGGCTGCCAGCGGGTAGCTTCGAAGCCGTGCGACCCTCGGTAGCGCTGTCGCTAGCCATTCACTACCTCGACCGAGAGCTGGCTCCCGGTCCCAAGGTGCGAGCCTTCCAGCGGGCTCTGGCAGTGGCCGATGAACTCGGCGACGCCGAACTCTCCGAGCGAGCCGCCGCAGGCACTCTCACCGACATCGACGGCGTAGGGCCCAGCACAGCACGGGTCATCACCGAGGCGCTCGCCGGTACCGACGACGGGTACTTGGCCGAACTCGAGCAGCGCAGCCGGGTGCCGGTCGGCGCGGGAGGGCCAGTGCTCGAGCGCCTGCGCGGCGACTGCCACTGCCATACGGACTGGTCCGACGGCGGTGCCCCGCTGCGGGCCATGGCCGAGACGGCCGCGGCGCTGGGACACGAGTGGGTGGTGATCACCGATCACTCGGCCCGCCTTACGGTGGCCCACGGTCTCGACGAGGACCGGCTGCGCCGCCAGATGGAGGAGATCTCACGGCTCAACGTCGAGATGGCGCCGTTCAGGATCCTGACCGGGATGGAGGTCGACATCCTGGAGGACGGCTCGCTGGACCTGTCGGACGACCTGCTGGCCGAACTGGACGTGGTGGTGGCCTCGGTACATTCGAAGCTGCGGATGCCGTCGGCCGAGATGACTCCCCGGATGGTGGCCGCCATCGCCAACCCCAACACCGACATCCTCGGCCACTGCACCAACCGCAAGGTCGTGGGCGGGGGCCGTCCCCCGTCGACGTTCGACGCCGAGATCGTTTTCGCAGCCTGCGCCCAGTTCGACAAGGCGGTGGAGATCAACTGCCGCCCCGAACGCCAGGATCCGCCGGAGGAACTGCTGGCGCTGGCGGTGCAGTGGGGCTGCAAGGTGTCAGTCGACACCGACGCCCACGCCACCGGGCAACTCGAGTGGCAGCCCTACGGAGCCGACAAGGCCGTGCGCTGCGACGTTCCGGTCGACAACATCATCAACACGTGGCCCGCGGATGCCCTGCTGGAATGGACCGGTAACCGTTCGCGGAACTGAGCCGCAGCGGGCTAGCATCCGCTAGGCAACTGCCTATCGACCCTGGAGGAAGGCCCATGCATAAGCGCCTCTTTGCGCTGCTTGCGATCCTGCTGTCGTTCGCCCTACTCGCCTCGGCGTGCGGCGACGACGAGGAAACGGAGACCGTCGCCGAGCCCGAACCGGCCGCCGCCGAGCCCGAACCCGAGCCCGAACCGGCCGCGGACGAAGACGACGACCACGCACATGAAGACGACGACGACCACGACCACGAGGACGACCACGCGCACGAGGACGACGACGACCACGACCACGAGGAAGAGTCTGACGACGCCGCGATGCCCGAGATGACTGACATCTCGGTCGGTCTGGTGTTCGACATCGGCGGCCGCGGCGACCAGTCCTTCAACGACTCCGCCGCCGCCGGCATCGAGCGGGCCGCCGCCGAGCTCGGCATCACCTTCACTGAGGCCTCGCCCGAGCCGGACGGCTCCAACCGGGGCGAACTGCTCCAGCTCGCCGCTGACGCCCACGACATCGTCATCGGCGTCGGGTTCCTGTTCGAGGGTGACGCGGCCGCGGTCGGCGCGGAGAACCCCGACACGATGTTCGGCGTGGTCGACTCGGCCATGCTCAACTTCGGCGCTGATCCGGTCGCCCCCTACGGCGAGAACATCGCCGGCCTGGTCTTCGCCGAACACGAGGGCTCGTTCCTAGTGGGAGCAGCCGCCGCGCTCAAGAGCCAGACCGGCAAGATCGGCTTCATCGGCGGCGTGGCCAACGTCGGCGGCCTGATCGAGCGGTTCGAGGCCGGCTTCAACGCCGGCGCGCAGGCCGTGAACCCTGACATCGAGATCATCGGCGACTACATCACCGAGGCTCCCGACTTCGACGGCTTCAACGCCCCGGACCGGGCCAAGGAGATCGCGCTGGCCATGTACGAGGACGGGGCCGACATCGTGTACCACGCGGCCGGCGGATCGGGCGCTGGCCTGTTCCAGGCCGCCCTGGAGCAGAGCGAGGCCACCGGGTCCAAGGTGTGGGCCATCGGCGTCGACTCCGATCAGTACAACACCGCCGACGCCGGTGTGCGGGATTACATCCTGACGTCGATGCTGAAGCGGGTGGACGTCTCAATCTTCGAGATGATCAAGTCCGTGATCGACGGCACCATGCAGCCCGGGCCGACTGCCTACGACCTCTCGGTCGACGGCGTCGGCTACAGCACCTCGGGCGGGTTCGTGGACGACATCACCGGCGAACTCGAGGCCCTCAAGGCTCAGATCGTGTCGGGCGAGATCTCGGTGCCTACCGAGCCCTAGCCACTGAGCGCCGGTAGGCCCGATCCGTTGGGCCACTCCGGAGCACAAATCCAACGATGACACCGGGCCGGACTAACCTCCGGCCCGGTCGTCGTTTCCGAGGGAGGCTGCGTGGCGTCAGCCATTGAACTGACAGGCATCACCAAGCGGTTCCCGGGCGTGGTGGCCAACGACGACATCCACCTGGAGGTGGCCGAGGGCGAGATCCACGCCATCTGCGGAGAGAACGGGGCCGGCAAGTCGACCCTGATGAAGATCCTCTACGGCATGCAGCCCCCCGACTCGGGCACCATCAGGATCCAGGGCGACGAGGTGGAGCTGCACTCACCCGCTCAGGCCATCGAGCTGGGGATAGGGATGGTCCACCAGCACTTCATGCTGGCCGATCAGCTCACCGTGCTCGAGAACGTGATCCTCGGCGCCGAGCCGATGCGGTCGCTGGGCCGGATCGACTTCCAGGCGGGACGCGAGCACCTCGACGAGGTGGGCCGGGCCTACGGGCTCGACATCAACGCCGACGACCTGGTGGAGACCCTGGAGGTCGGTGAACGGCAGCGAGTGGAGATCATCAAGGTCCTCTACCGGGGGGCCAAGATCCTCATCCTGGACGAGCCCACCGCAGTGCTGGTCCCCCAGGAGGTCGACGAGCTGTTCCGCAACATCCGGGAACTCAAGGCCAGCGGCGCCACCATCCTGTTCATCGACCACAAGCTCGACGAGGTCCTCGAGATCGCCGACACCATCACCGTGCTGCGCCAGGGCCGTACCGTGGGCACCGTCAAGCCCGACGAGGTGACCGCCCACGACCTGGCCGAGATGATGATCGGTTCGGAGTTGCCCGTACCCGACGCGGGCGCTTCCACGGTGACCGAGGAAGTCGCGCTCGAGCTCTCAGGTCTGAGGGTGGCCGGCGAGGGCGACCGGGCCGTGGTTGACGACGTGACCCTGAGCGTTCACCGGGGCGAGATTGTGGGCATCGCCGGGGTCGAGGGCAATGGCCAGGCCGAGCTGGTCAACGCCATCATCGGGATACAGGACCCGGATCAGGGCGTCATCACGCTGCTGGGCCGCGACATCACCCACGTATCGGTGCGGCACCGGCGCGAGATGGGCCTCGGGTACGTGCCTCAAGACCGCCACCGCGACGGGCTGCTGCTGGGTTTCACCCTCTGGGAGAACGCCGCTCTGGGCCACCAGACCGAGAAGCCGTATTCCCGCGGCCCGTGGCTGAGCCGCCTGGGCATGCGAGGACGGGCCAACCGGATCAAAGAGGACTTCGACGTCCGCACGCCCCACATCGAGGTGTCGGCCCACGCCCTGTCGGGCGGGAACCAGCAGAAGCTGATCGTGGGACGGGAGATGGTGGCCGACCCCGCGGTGCTCATCGCCAACCATCCAACCCGCGGGATCGACGTCGGGGCCCAGGCCGCGGTCTGGGACGACATCCGCGAGGCCCGCTCACGAGGCCTGGCCACCCTGCTGGTGTCGGCCGACCTCGACGAACTGATCGGATTGTCGGACACCATCGTGGTGATGCTGCGGGGCCGCCTGGTTGCGCGCCTCGACCCCAACGACATCACCCCCCGTGACCTCGGCGCCTACATGACCGGTGCTGCCCTAGAGGCCGAGCGAACAGGCGGAAGCTCGTGAAGATCGCGGCAAGTCGCTCAGCGAGGCCGTGGCCCGAGCGGCCCGTGAGCGGAGCGAACAAGAGCGGGAGATCGGAGGCCGGAACAGCGTGACCGAGCGCCTCACCCACCGGCTGATGCTGGCGTCGGCGGCGCCCATAGCGGCGGTGGTGATCGCGGTGGTGCTCTCCTCGATCGTCCTGCTGATCTCGGGCAGCAATCCGCTGGCCGCCTACGCGGACATGCTCCAGCACGCCAGCAAGCTCGAAACCCAGGTGGACATCCTGAACCGGGCCACGCCCCTGTACCTGTCCGGCGTGGCTGCCGCTATCGGCTTCCGCATGAACCTGTTCAACATCGGCGTGGAGGGCCAGTACCTGCTGGCCTTCATCGTCGCCGCCCACCTAGGCGCCCAGGTCGAGCTGCCGTCGGTGCTGCACGTCGCGTTCATCCTGGTGATCGCCATGGCGGTGGGCGGAGCGTTCTCGGGCGCGGCCGGAGTGCTGAAGGTCACACGCGGGGTGAACGAGGTGATCTCCACCATCATGCTCAACGCGGTGGTCATCTCCGGTCTGGCCGCGTGGTGGATCGTGGAATGGCAGGCGGGGGGCGAGATATCGGCGACCGGCGGCCGGGTCGGCACCGAGCCCATCGCGGAGAGCGGCCTGCTGCCCGACATCAACTCCTGGCTGGAGGTCTTCACCCGCGAGATCGGCCTGGGCAAGAAGCTGACCGGCATGATGGTCGTCGCGTTGGTGGTCGGGGTCGTCTACCACGTGATCCTGAACCGGACGGTGTTCGGCTTCGACCTGCGGTCGAGCGGCGCCAACCCGACCGCATCCCATGTGGGAGGGGTGTCGCCCAAGCGCATGGTGGTGATCGCCATGACCCTCTCGGGGATGGTGGCCGGACTGGTCGGCATGACCGAGCTGATGGACACGGGCTACTACCCGTCGAACCCCATAAGCCTTCTCGGATTCACCGGGATCGCGGTGGCTCTTCTCGGGCGCAACCATCCGGCGGGAGTGGCCGTGGCCGCCCTGATCTTCGGATTCCTGGACGTCTCCTCGGGGATCCTGCAGATCTCGGGGGCCGCGTCTCGCGAGATCGTCGAGATCATGAAGGGCGTCATCATCCTCACCGCGGTCATCGCCTACGAGGTCGTGCGCCGGATCCGTGAGCGCGAGGAGGCCGCAGCCGCGGCCGCGGCGATGGCAACCAGTCCAGCGGCCACGCCATGATGGCGGTGGCGGCGATACTCGGGCGGCTGCCCACTTGGGCCCGATGGATGGTCTACGCCGCGGTGGGCGTGCTCGTCCTCACTGTCGTGCAGGGCTTCGACGACACCCAGCGGCTCACGGCGGTCACCTCGTCGCAGGCCATGCTGCGCTGGGCGGTGCCCATCATGCTGGCCGGGCTCGGCGGGCTGTTCTCGGAACGAGCCGGGGTGGTCAACATCGGCCTGGAGGGGATGTTGATACTGGGCACCTGGTTCGGCGCCTGGGGCGCCATCAACTACGGGGGCTGGGCCGGGCTGCTGATCGGGATGGGCGGCGGCGCCATCGGGGGCCTGATCCACGCCATCGCCACCGTGTCGTTCGGCGTCGACCACATCATCTCGGGCGTGGCCATCAACGTCACCGCGCCGGGCGTTGCCCGGTTCCTGTCATCGGAGATACTCACCGGCTACGACGGCGGCTCGATCACGCAGTCGCCCCGCACCCCCGGCGTCGGCCGGTTCACCTTCCCGTTCCTGGCCGGCGGCGACCTGTTCGGCTGGGACACGCCCGACATTCTCGGCTGGTTCACCCGCAAGGACTGGTTCTTCGTGTCCGACCTCACCGGGCTGGCCCGGGGCCTGGTGGCCCAGCTCTCGCTGGCCACCATGATCGCCTTCGCGCTGGTCCCGTTCAGTGCCTGGTTGATGTGGCGGACCCGGTTCGGGCTGCGACTGCGCATCTGCGGCGAGCACCCCACCGGCGGCGAGACCCAGGGCATCAACATCTACCTCTACAAGTACTTCGGCGTGGTGATCAGCGGGGCGCTGGCCGGTCTGGGCGGGGCGTTCATCGCCAGTCCGGAGCTGTCGGGCATCTACCTCGAGGGTCAGACCAACGGCCGGGGATTCATCGGCCTGGCCGCGCTCATATTCGGGAACTGGCGTCCGGGCGGGATCATGGCCGGAGCCCTGCTGTTCGGCTACCCCTTTGGCGTGGGGCTGCGGGACCTGGACGGCTCGGCGTCGCACGCCCTGCTGCTGGTGAACACCATCGCCCTGCTGGCCGTGCTGGCGTGGGCGCTGAACCGCAGGCGCCGCATCGACGCGGGGCTGGCCGCCGGGCTCGGGCTCGGTGCGGCCGTCTGGTACTTCCTGTCGACGACCGTGCCCGACTGGTGGATCTCGATCCTGCCGTTCGTGATCGTGCTGGTGGTGCTGGTGTTCTTCTCCCAGCGGCTGCGTATGCCTCGAGCCGACGGTCTGCCGTACCGCAAGGGGGAGGCCTAGGTGGACCTGGTGGACCTGTCAATCCTTGGGCCGGACCAGTTGCGGGACTGGGAGCGCGACGGCTTCCTGGTGCTGCCGGGCTTCGTGCCCAGCGAGCGGTGCGAGGCCCTCAAGGCCCATGTCAACTCGATGCTGGCCGGAATCGATCCGGACACCGACGGTAGCCTCACCGTGTTCTCGACCACCGAGCAGAGCCACGCCTCCGATGAATGGTTCCTAGGCTCGGGCGACACGGTGCGCTGGTTCTTCGAGGACGGAGCCGTCGTCGACGGGCGCCTGAGCCGGCCGATGCCGCTGGCCGTCAACAAGATCGGCCACGCCATGCACGACCTCGACCCCACCTTCGACACCTTCTCGAGGGCCCCCGAGCTGGCTGCTCTCGCCGCCGACCTCGGCCTAGCCGATCCCCGACTGCTCCAGTCCATGTACATCTTCAAGCAGCCCGGCATCGGCGGCGAGGTCATTTGTCACTGCGACCACACCTTCCTGTGGACCGAGCCCCAGAGCGTGATCGGGCTGTGGTTCGCGATCGAGGACGCCACCCTGGCCAACGGCTGCATGTGGGCCGTGCCCGGCGGCCACCAGATTCCGGTCAAGACCCGCTTCCGCCTCGTGGACCCGTCCGACCGCAACCGGGGCACGGTCACCGACGTACTCGATGACACTCCCTACCCGGTTGCGGACCTGGTTCCGCTGGAGGCCGCAGCCGGGACGCTCATCGCCCTGCACGGCACGCTGCCGCACTGGAGCGCGGCCAATACTTCGGACCGCAGCCGCCACGCCTACACGATGCACCTGATCGACGGCACCGCCGACTACCTGGCCGACAACTGGCTCCAGCGCGGCGCCGATTTCCCCCTGCGCGGCTTCAACTAGCCGGACCCGGCGACCTCGCTCGCACTCAGGTGGGCAGGACAGGACGTCTCGGCCCGGGAGCGCGCCGGCGGAGCCAGACCAGGTACGCGGCCGAGCCCGCGATGAGCACGAGGCTCATCCAGATGTTTATCCGGACACCCAGGATCAGGCTGGCGGGATCGATGCGCACCGCCTCGATCCAGAGCCGCCCGAGCCCGTATCCGAGGACGTAAACGGCCATCAGGGACCCGGGCCGGCTAACCCTGCGGGGGTCGGTGACCAGGGTCGGAACGTCGAGCAGCCGGCGCCGGCGGTCGAGAAGCAGCAGCAGACCGCAGAGGAGCAGATTCCATACCGCCTCGTAAAGGAAGGTCGGATGGAAGGTCTCGACGTCGAGGTACTGCGCCGGGCGGTGGGCCTCGTCGATCTCGAGGCCCCAGGGCAGGTCAGTGGGCCCGCCGAACAACTCCTGGTTGAACCAGTTGCCCAGACGCCCGATGGCCTGGGCCAGCGGGAGGGTGGGCACGATCGCCGCGATGGCCTCGCCCTGATTCATGTGCTGGCGCCGGACCATCCACAGCCCGACCAGAATCCCGGCCGCCATACCACCGGGTATGCCCAGCCCGCCCTCCCAGATGGCGAAGGCTTCCAGCCAGCCGTCGGATTGGAACCTCTTCCAGTCGGTGATCACGTGGTACAGGCGGGCGCCGATCAATCCCGCGATCACGCCCCAGACAGCCACCCGGCTGATCTGGTCGGGGTTGCCGCCCCGCGCCGCCCAGCGCCGCCGCGACAGCCACACCGAAGCCAGCACGCCGAGCGCGATCATCATCCCGTAGACCCGCAGCTGCAGCGGCCCGAGATCGACGCCGCTGCGGGGCGGGCTCGGGATCGAACCGATCAGCAGAGCCGAGACGCCAGCCACTAGGTCCGCCGGTTCCTCTATACCGCCAGGATCCGCTGCTTGGCCGCGACCAGATCGTCGGCGGGCTCGGTCACCGCAGCCAACAGTCCCGGAACTGCCGACAGCCGGTTGGCTGCGAAGAAGCGGGCCAGGACCGTCCGGTCGGCCGCGAGCTCGGGCGCTTCGAGCCGGTCTGCGGCCAGTGCTCCGTCGGCCAGGGCAGCCCCGCCGGTCGTGGTGGCCAGCATCTTCAGGTAGGCGTCTGCACCCGCGAGGCGATCGAACGGCTCGGCTGCCAGCAGCCACTCGCTGGCCTCGCCGGTGGCGTCCGCCGCGGCTTCGAGGTGCTGGCGCACGGACTTGAGGCCCGCGGTGCCGTCGAGGGCTGCCGCGGTCTCCCGGACGCCGTCGAGGTGGTCGCGCACCGCGGCACCGCCCCGCATGGACAGCTTGCGTCCGACGAGGTCGGCCGACTGTATGCCATTGGTGCCCTCGTAGATGGGAGCGATTCTGGCGTCGCGATAGTGCTGGGCCGAGCCGGTCTCCTCGATGAAGCCCATACCTCCATGCACCTGAAGGCCGACGCTGGCCAGTTCGCATCCCAGATCAGTGGCCCACGCCTTGGTCAGAGGCGTCAGCAGTGCGGCCCGTTCCGAGCCCTCCTGGCGCTCGTCGGCGTCAGCCCCGTGCGAGGAGCGGTCGATGGCCTCCGCGTTGCGGTAGGCGAGCCCCCGCATCGCGCTGGTGGTGGACCGCATGTCCAGCAGCATCCGCCGCACGTCGGGATGGTCGATGATGGCCGACGACTCGGTGGCGGGCGCGCCGGGTGCCCGGCCCTGGCGTCGCTCGTGGGCGTAGGCGAGAGCCTGCTGGTAGGACCGCTCGGCGATGGCCACCCCTTCCAGGCCGACGCTGAGACGGGCATGGTTCATCATCGTGAACATGGCCCGCATCCCGCCGTTCTCATCGCCGACCAGGAACCCGACCGCACCCTCGCCGTCGCCGTAGGACATCACACAGGTGGGGCTGGCGTGGATCCCCAGCTTGTGCTCGATCGAGACGCAGTGCACGTCGTTGCGGGCACCGGTAGATCCGTCGGCGGTGGGCAGGTGCTTGGGCACCAGGAAGCAACTGATCCCCCGGGTCCCCGGAGGTGCGCCGGGCGTGCGGGCCAGCACCAGGTGAACGATGTTGTCGGCAAGGTCGTGCTCGCCGTAGGTGATGAAGATCTTGGTTCCGAACAGCCGGTAGGAGCCATCGGGCTGGGGCACGGCGCGGGTCGCTACCGCCCCGAGGTCGGATCCGGCCTGGGGCTCGGTGAGGTTCATGGTGCCGGTCCAGACGCCGGAGGCCATCTGCGGCAGGTAGAGGGCCTTCTGCTCGCCGGTTCCGTGCGCGCCCAGCAGGTTGATGGCGCCCTGGGTGAGCAGCGGGCAAAGCGACCATGACATGCAAGCAGTGGTGAACATCTCCTCGGTGGCCAGCCCGACCAGGTGGGGGAAGCCCCCGCCGCCGTAGTCGGGATCCATGGACACGGCGCCCCACCCGGCCTCCACGTAGGACCGGTAGGCCTCCTTGAACCCGGTGGGCGTCGCGACCGAGCCGTCGTCGAGGCGGCGCGAGCCCTCCGTGTCGCCAACGCGGTTCAGCGGCGCGATCACCTCCTCCGCGAACCGCGCCGCCTCGGCGAGCAGTTGGTCGACTGTGTCGGACTCCACATGCTCGAAGCCGTCGAGCGCGGCCAGTCCCTCGAGATCGGCCACATGGCGCAGGTTGAAGGTGATCTCGTCGAGGTCGACCCGGAAATCGCTCATCGCTGCGAGAGTACTGCCTAACGGGAGGCCTCTGTCGCGGTGTGCTGGTCGCGGCGGTTGTTGAGGATGCTGTTGATCTCCGCCCCGACGAGCAGGCCCATCGCAAGCAGGTAGAGCCAGATGAGCAGGCTCAAGGCCCCGCCGAGCAGGCCGAACACCGCGTTCACGCCGCTGGAAGCGGCATCGAGGTAGACGCGGAAGCCCAGCGACACCGTCAGCCACCAGATCGTGCCCACAACCGCACCGGGCAGATCGGTGCGCCATGGAGTCCGGCGGCGGGGGGCGAAGTGGTAGAGGGAGGCGGCCCAGCAGACCACCACGACGAACACCACCGGCCAGCGGAACCACACCCAGGCAGTGGTGAAGGCCGAGCCGGCGCCAAGGCGTTCGGCGAGTTCCTCACCGCCGCCGAGCAGGGGCCCCACCACCACCATGGCGGCAACCAGCGCAGACACGATCAGGGTGCACAGCGTCAGCACGAAGCCGGTTACCCGGGTTGAGAACCAGCTCCTGCGGTGCTCATGGCCGTATGTGACGTCCAGGGCACCGACAACCGCGGTGAAGCCCCGCGACGAGGCGTAGACGGTGATCAGGACGCCGGCGGTGATCAGCCCCGCGTTCGACCGGTCGAACAACTCCTCGATCGTGGCCCGCAGGGTGTTGTCGCGACCGAAGGTCTCCGCGACGCGGTCCAGCAGCCATTCCTCGGTGTCGGCCGCCGCGCCTACGCCGATCACCAGGTCCAGCGAGCCGAGCGCGGCCGCGAACACGATCACCGCCGGGAACAGCCCCAGGAGCCCGAAGAATGCGATCTCAGCTGCGAGGCCCCCGACCCGGGCCCGGGACCACTCCTGGCGCAGGTCGTCGACGAACCTGAGTGCACCGCGCCACAGCACGGACAGGGAGGGCAACGAGGGGCGCGCCATGCTCAGCCGATACTACGGTCGTGGTCGATGGGCTCCGACGAAGCCACCGCCATCACCAACGAGCTGTACCGCTACGCCGAGCTTGTCGACGCGGGGCGCTTCGACGAGGTCGGCGAACTCATGGAGCACTGCACCTTCAGCTACGGGGACGATGCCGACGGTCCCTCCGGAGCGCAGGCCATCGCGGACATGTACCGGAACACGGTGATCACCTACGACGACGGCACCCCTCGCACCCGGCACATCACCGCCAACCCGATCATCGAGACCGAGGGCGGCACCGCCACGGTCCGCTCGGTCTACATCGTTCTCCAGCAGGCTCCGGACTCACCGATGCAGGCCATCATCAGCGGCCGCTACCACGACACCCTGAGACGCATCGACGGGCGCTGGCGCTTCGTCGAGCGCTGCTTCCTGGTCGACCTCGTAGGGGACCTGAGCCGTCACCTACGCTTCGATCTGTCCGGATGACCCTGCCCGGAGCAGGCACCCCAAGCAAGGAGCGTCAACCATGAGCCGTTGGAGCCGAGACGAGATCGAGGAGGCCTTCGCCCGCTACCAGGAGGTGGCCCGGCGAGCCGGCACGTCCGGCGACTGGCGCGAGTGGGCCGACCAGTTCACCGAGGACGCCACCTACATCGAGCACCACTTCGGCACCATGGGCGGGCGAGAGGCCATCTACAACTGGATCCAATCGACCATGAGCCAGTGGCCCAACAACGAGATGATCCACTTCCCGATCGAGTGGTACATCATCGACGAGACGAAGGGGTGGGTGGTGTGCAAGGTATGGAACCGGATGGCCGACCCCGGCGACGGCTCGCTCCACCAGGAGTACAACTTCACGCTGCTCAAGTACGCGGGAGGCGGGCTGTGGAGCTATGAGGAGGACATCTACAACCCGGCCCCGTTCGGGGAGATGGTCGGCAACTACCTGCGCCACAAGAAGAAGCTGGCCGCAGGGGCGGCCGAAGCAGCCGGCGAGTAGCTCAGCGGGGCATCAACTGCAGCCGCTGGTGGCGCCGCAGTCGTTGCACACGTAGCACGAGCCGGCGCGGCGCATCGGGACGCCGCAGGTCATGCAGAAGGGCGCGTCTAGCGGGCTCGCGCCGCGGGCTGTCGCCTGTCCCCCGCTCATGCTCGCTGCGCTCGCGGGCCGCTCGGGCCCTGGCGGCTCGGGCGGTGCCGACGCCGCGGAGAAGTCGAACTGGCCGATCAGCTGGCCCGGCGACGGGACCGAGGGCGGATCGGGTGGGAGGTCGTGTCCCTGCTCGGTCTCGGCGACCTGCTCCTCCACACCGGGCAGCGTCGGCTGGGTCCGCTCGCCGGTGGTGTAGACGCCCAGTGCGGCCCGCTCCTCGGATGTCAGGTACATCACCGCCAGCTTCCGGAACAGGTAGTCCATCAGGCTGGTGGCGATGCGGATGTCGGGATCGTCGGTGATGCCGGCAGGCTCGAAGCGCACGCCGACGAACGTGTCGACAAAGGCGGACAGCGGCACCCCGTACTGCAGGCCGTGGCTGAGCGAGATCGCAAAGGCGTCCATGATCCCGGCCAGCGTGGAGCCCTGTTTGGAGACCTTGACGAAGATCTCGCCCGGACGGCCGTCGGGGTACTCCCCCACCGTCACGAAGCCCTTGCAGTCCGCCACCCGGAACTCGAACGTCTGCGATCGGCGCGACTTGGGGAGCCGCCGGCGAACCGGCTCCGCCGTGGTTTCGCCGGCCGGCGGCTCGATATCCGGGATCCGTCCGGGGCCCTCGGAGGTGCCGGAGCCCACGGCCGTGCCGACGGTCAGGGGCTGGGACACCTTCGAGCTGTCGCGGTAGATCGCCACCGACTTCAGCCCGAGGCGCCAGGAGTCGATGAAGAGCTGCTCCACATCGTCGACGCTGGCGTCGGCCGGCATGTTGACGGTCTTCGAGATGGCGCCGGAGAGGAACGGCTGCACTGCGGCCATCATCTCGATGTGCCCCGATGTGCTGATGGCGTCGTCACCCAGCGAGCAGGCGAACACGTCGCGGTGCCCGGCGTCGAGGGGCGCGCCGGCCACGCTGTGGTGCTCGGCGATGTGATCGGTGATGCTCTCAACCTGCTCGTCGTCGTAGCCGAGGCGGCGAAGCGCCCTCGGCACGGTGGTGTTGACGATCTCCATGGTTCCGCCGCCCACCAGCCGCTTGGACTTGACCAGCCCTAGATCGGGCTCGATGCCGGTGGTGTCGCAGTCCATCAGCAGCCCGATGGTGCCGGTGGGCGCCAGGACGGTCGCCTGGCTGTTGCGCACGCCGTGACGGTCGGCGCGCTCGCAGGCCTCGTCCCACGCCAGCTGGGCGGCCTCGAGGACTTCGGGAGGCGCCAGGTCCTCGTCGATGGTGGCGGTGGCAGTGCGGTGCTGGTCCAGGACCCGCAGCATGGCCTCGCGGTTGGTGTGAAAGCCGGCGAAGGGTCCCATGCGCTCGGCCAGGCGGGTGGAGGTGAGGTAGGCCTCGCCGGTCATGAGCGCGGTGATGGCCGCCGCCACCGCCCGGCCTTCGTCGGAGTCGTAGGGCAGGCCCATGGCCATCAGCAGCGCCCCGAGGTTGGCGTAGCCCAGCCCGAGCTGGCGGAACGCCCTGGTGGTGTCGGCGATGGCCCCGGTCGGGTAGTCGGCGTGGCCCACCAGGATCTCTTGGGCCGCGAACACCACCTGCACCGCCCTGCGGAAGCCGCTGACGTCGAAGCGGCCGTCGTCGTCGAGGAAGCTCAGCAGGTTGATCGAGGCCAGGTTGCAGGCGCTGTCGTCGAGATGGACGTACTCCGAGCACGGGTTGCTGGCGGTGATGGGGCCGGTGACCGGGGCGGTGTGCCAGCGGTTGATGGTGGTGGCGAACTGCACGCCGGGGTCGGCGCACTCCCACGCGGCCTCGGCCATCTGGCGCAGGATCGAGCGGGCGGGAACCCGCTTGAGCACCGTGCCGTCGGTGCGGGCCGTCAGGTCCCAGTCGTCGCCAGAGGTGGCCGCGCTCATGAACTCGTCGGATACCCGCACGGAGTTGTTGGCGTTCTGGTACTGCACCGACGTGGTGTCGGCGCCGTCGACGCCCATGTCGAAGCCGGCCGCGGCCAGCACTCTCGACTTGCGCTCCTCGCGGGCCTTGCACCAGATGAAGTCCTCGATGTCGGGATGGTTGGCGTCGAGGACCACCATCTTGGCCGCCCTGCGGGTCTTGCCGCCCGACTTGATGGTGCCGGCCGAGGCGTCCGCTCCCCGCATGAAGCTCACCGGCCCTGACGCGGTGCCGCCACCGGCCAGGGGCTCCGAGCTGGCCCGGATACGTGACAGGTTCACGCCCGCGCCGGAGCCGCCCTTGAAGATCCGGCCCTCCTCGGCGTACCACTCGAGGATCGACTCCATCGTGTCGTCAACCGACAGGATGAAGCAGGCCGACGCCTGCTGGGGCACACCGGCCACGCCGATGTTGAACCACACCGGCGAGTTGAAGGCGGCTCGCTGCGTGTACAGCAGATGCGTCAGCTCGGCCCGGAACAGCGACGCCTCGGACTCGTCGGCGAAGTAGCCGTCGCCATCGCCCCAGTCGGTGATGGTGCGCACGACGCGGTCAACCACCTGCCTTAGCGACCACTCCCGCTCGGGCGTGCCCAGCGGGCCGCGGAAGTACTTCTGGGCCAGGATGTTGGTCGCGTTCTGCGACCAGGTGGCCGGAACCTCCACATCGGGCTGCTCGAAGGCGACCGACCCGTCGCGATGGTCCAGCAGGCGCGCGTCGCGGCGCTCCCACACGATCCGGTCAGCCGGATCCTCCTGACCCGCGGGCAGAGGGTGGCTGCCGGAGATCAGAGTGCTCTGCTCGGGGGCCATCGTCATGAGAATTACCCTCCTGAGATTCTACCGGGCGCGCGGCGATGCGCCCGCCGTCGCGACCCTAGGACGCCCGGCGATGAAGACGCCCGCGTGACTGTGGACCCGCCTAGGGATTTCTGGGCTCGCCTCTGGATTACTTCGGGATTAGCTGTGTACGGCAACATTGGTACCGTCGCGGGCGTGCGGAGACTCCTGCCCGGCCCGGTCGTCGACATCGACCCGATGGAGCTCTACCCGGCGCTGGCCCGGCCCAAGCCGGCCGGGCGTCCCTGGCTGATGATCAACATGATCGCCTCCGCCGACGGCGCGGTCGCCATCGACGGCACCAGCGGAGCGCTCAGCAACCCGGACGACGAGGCCGTCTTCTCGGCGGTGCGGGCCAGCGCCGATTGGATCGTTGCCGCGGCCAGCACGGTGCGGGCCGAGCGCTACGGTCTGCCTCGGACCCGTGACGCCTCCCGGCGGGCCCGGCTCGCCGCGGGGAGGGCCGAACGGCCCCGCCTGGCCGTGGTCAGCGCCAGCCTCGACCTCGACTTGGGCCTGCCGCTGTTCGCCGATCAGCGCCCGGACGACGACTTGCCGGTGATCCTCACCGGCAGCACCGCCGCGCCTGAGGCCGTGGCCCGCCTCGATCCGGTGGCGGAGGTGGTGCGGCTGCCGTCGCAGAGGCCCCAGGCCACCGAGATCCTGGCCGAACTCGACCGGCTGGGCGCCGGCGTGGTGCTCTCCGAGGGAGGCCCGTCGTTCAACGGGCAACTGGCCGACGCCGGCGTAATCGACGAGCTCTGCCTGTCGGTCGCGCCGCTGGTCGCCGGCGGGGCCAGCTCCAGAATCGTGTACGGATCGATGCGAAGCGTGCCGCAGAGAATGCGTGTCGACCATCTGCTGGAGGCCTCCGGCACCCTCTTCGTCCGCTACATCCGTGAGCTGGCTCAACCGGCTGAAACCGGCTGAGCGGGCGACGTGAAGGTCTCTCCTCCCAGGTTGCCGAGAGCCACGGCGCGAACGTCGTCGATGACGATCCGTTGGCCGGGCTCCAGCGCGGCTCCGCCTGCGGTGCCGGCCAGTTCGTGGACCAATCCACGGGGGTCCTCACCGGGTGCGAGGGCGCGGGCGATGTCCCACAGCGTGTCGCCCGGCTGCACCACATAGACCCCCGGAAGTTCCGCCGACAGCGAGACCTCTGCCGTGGCCGGCCAGGGGTTGGCCTCGCCCACTGGAACACGGTCGGGACGGCCCACCACCAGCACCAGCGTGACCACTGCAGCCGCCACCGTCGCCGCGAGCACCCGGCGCCGGCGGTACACAGACTCCGGCAGGCGCGCGGACCGCGCCGCAGCCGGCGGAGCGGCAAGAGCATCAGCAGAGCCTGGGGCGAGAACGTGTGCAGGAGCTAGCGCCATGCGTCCATCCTCCCGCAGGGGTGTGACAAGGCCGCTGGAGTCGAGATCCTTGACATCGAACGCGTGTTCCGCAAACATGTGTACGGATAAGCTCCTTATTGAACGTGTGTTCGTGCATACTGTAGCGAACATACGTTCGTAACCGCAACCCCATCCGGCTCCAAAGATCGGAGACAGACATGACGCCCCCGCCCCACCGCAAGCCGCTCACGGCTCGCCGCCGCCAGATTCTCGACATGATCGTCGAGCACCAGCGGGACCGCGGCTACCCGCCTTCGATCCGCGAGATCGCAGCCAAGGTCGGTCTGCGGTCACCGGCCTCGGTCAAGGCCCACCTCGATGTGCTCGATTCGGCCGGCTACCTGCGGGTCGACCCCACCCGCCCCCGCGCCATCGAGGTCTGCTACGACGAAAACTCGGGCGCGGCCGTCGAGCGCCGCCCGGTGCGCCATGTCCCCCTCGTCGGCGATGTCGCCGCCGGATCCGGGGTGCTCGCCTCTGAGAACGTCGAGGAGCTGGTGCCGATGCCGGCCGACCTCACCGGTGAGGGTGAGCTGTTCATGCTGCGAGTGCGGGGTGACTCGATGATCGACGCTGGGATCCTCGACGGCGACTACGTGGTGTGCCGGGCCCAGAGCGATGCCGAGGACGGCGAGGTCGTCGTGGCCGGGATCCCCGGTGACGAGGCCACCGTCAAGACGCTGCGGCGGGGCGGTGGCCGGATCGTGCTGGAGCCGGCCAACGAGCACATGGAGCCGATGGAGTTCGAGCCGGAGGAGGTGGCCGTCTACGGCAAGGTGGTCACCATGATGCGCCGCTACTAGCCGGTCTACCGCCCCGCCGGCGCCTGCTCAGGCGCCGTTGACGAGCAGGTCCTCGAGGGCGGCGTGGACTGAGATGAGTTCGTCGCGGTGCACGCGCTCTCCGGCGGTGTGGGCCAGCAACGGATCGCCGGGACCGAAGTTCGATGCCGGCACCCCCCGGGCCGCGAAGAAAGCGGCATCGGTCCAGCCCAGCTTGGCTCGCACCGGCACACCGCTGCGCCGGATGAGCCCCGTCAGAAGCGGGTGGTCGAGCCCCGGAGCCGCAGGCGGGGCCATGTCGGTCAGCTCGACGGTGTCACCCTCGGACAGCACGCCTTCGAGAAGCGACCGGACATGCTCCTCGGCTTGCTGGGGCGTCCGATCGGGAGCGAACCGGTGGTTGAGGATCAGTGTGGCGCGATCGGGCACCACATTGCCGGCCACTCCCCCGCTCACCGAGACCGCCTCAAGACCCTCGCGGTACTCGCATCCCTCCACCACGGGCCGGCGGGCGTCGTAGGCGGAGACCGCGCTCAGCACGGCCGCGAGCCGGTGTATCGCGTTGCGACCCATCCAGCCGCGGGCGGTGTGGGCCCTCTCCCCGGCCAGGGTGACCCTCAGCCTCATCGTGCCCTGGCAGCCGGCCTCGACCGCGGCGGCGGTCGGCTCACCCAGCAGGGCGACATCGGCCTCGAGCAGGTCGGGTCGGGCTGCGGCCACCTCGAGCAGGCCGTTGTCGGCCGCGTCGACCTCCTCGCGGGCATAGAACACGAAGGTGACGTCGGCGGCGGGGGCTTCGACCGTCCGGGCCAGCTCCAGCATCACGGCAATGCCGCCCTTCATGTCGGCCGCGCCCAGGCCCCACAGCACGTCGCCGTCGACGCGGGCCTGCGCGTTGTTGTTTGCCGGCACGGTGTCGGTGTGGCCGGCCAGGACTATTCGCCGACCGCTGCCCAGATGGGTGCGGGCCACGACGTTGTCGCCCACCCGATCCACGCTGAGGTGCCCGGCCTGGCGCAGGTCCTCCTCGATCAGGTCCGCGAGCGGCCCTTCGTCGTAGCTCTCGGAGGGTACGTCCACCAGCGCGGCCGCAAGCGCCATCAGGTCGCCGGCCGGCAAGACCCCGGTGGGCATGTCAGGTGGTGGCGCCGTGGTCGCGGAGGATCTGGTTGAGGGCCGACTTGTCGTGGCGCTCGCCCTCGGACAGGCGCTTGATCACCAGCACTGCCGGCAGTCCGTACTCGCCGCCACCGAACTGGCGTGCCCGGGTGCCCAGAACAGCCACCGACCAGGGCGGCACCTCGCCCCGTCCCAGCTCCTCGCCAGTCTCCGCGTCTATCACCGGGATGGAGCCGGTGAGGATGGCCCCCGCTCCCAGAACAGTCCCCTGCCCGACCCGGGCGCCGTCAGCCACGATGCAGCGGCTGCCGATCAGGCAGTCGTCCTCCACGATCACCGGTTGGGCGACCGGAGGCTCGAGCACGCCGCCGATGCCGACCCCGCCGGAGAGGTGCACGTTGGCGCCGATCTGGGCGCATGACCCCACCGTGGCCCACGTGTCGACCATGGTGTTGGCCCCCACATGGGCGCCGATGTTGGTGTAGCTGGGCATCATGATCACGCCCGGCGCCTGGTAGCTGCCCCAGCGGGCCGACGCTCCCGGCACCACCCGAACGCCGCGGGCCGCGTAGTCGGTCTTGAGGGGGATCTTGTCGGCGAACTCGAACGGGCCTAGTTCGATGGTGCTCATCCTGGCGGTGGAGAACAGCAGCAGGATGGCCTGCTTGCACCACTGGTTGACCTTCACGGTGCCGTCGTCGAGCACTTCGGCCACTCTGGCCTCGCCGGTGTCGAGGGCGTCGATGGCCTCGTGCACGGTGGCGATCACCTCGGGGTCGTCGCCGTCGAGATCGGGGCGGGCTTCCCAGAGTTGGCCGATGCGGGACTCAAGCGTTGACATGGGCTGGAAGGCTACTGGCGCCTGCTAGCCAGCCAGTTCCAGCAGGCGGGACTCCGCCAACTGGAGACGTCCTTCAGGTTGCACCGCGGCGATGCGGACATACTCGCGGGCATCGACGGCCCCGGATGCGCATAGCTGCTCGCAGTAGAACTCTCCCGGGCTGACGATCAGGCCGCAGCTGCGGGCCAGCGCATCCGCGCACGCCCAAGCGTCGCCACCGGGAATCCGGGTCCAGAGGTAGAAGCCACCGGCGGGCAGCTCGGGCAGCTCGAACGCGTCGTCGATCATGAATCGGGCGTCGCGGAGGTGTCCGAGCCTGTTGGCCAGCTCGATGATGGACGCGAGCCGCTCAAGGCGGTCCCGGTAGCGGGCTCGCTGCTGGTCCACATGATCCTGGTCGCTCCAGGCGGCCACTGCGGCCGCCTGCACCGGGCCAGGCACCATACAGCCGGCGTGCTTGCGGCACTCGCGCAGGTAGTGGACCAGTTCGGCGTCGCCCGCGTAGAACCCGGCTCGCACGCCGGCCATGTTCGAGCGCTTCGACAGCGAGTGAACGGCCAACACGCCGCCGGTGCCGTGCTCCAGGATCGTGCGGGGCGGGCCGTCCCAGGTGAACTCGGCGTAGCACTCGTCGCTGGCGACGAGCACGCCGTTGTGCCGCCCCCACGCGGCGGCCGCACCCAGGTCGTCGAGGGTTCCCGCCGGGTTTCCGGGCGTGTTCACCCACAGGCACAGGGCCCTTGCGGCGTCGCGAGGGTCGATCGTGGAGAGGTCGACCCGGAAGTGACGGTCCACGGCCACCGGCACGGGCCGGCACCCGGCCAGGGTCGCCCCCATCGCGTACGACGGGTAAGACACCTCCGGGTACAGCACGGTGTCCCGATCAGGATGGCGGAGTCGCAGGTAGCCGGGAAGCGAGACCACGAACTCCTTGGTGCCGATGCACGCCGCGAGGTGCGAGTCGGGATCCAATTCGACGTTGAAGCGGCGCTGCGTCCAGGCGGCCGCCGCCTGCCGGAACGCCGGCGAGCCGATCGACGCCGGGTAGCCGCGCTCGGTGCCGGAGCCGGCCAGCGCGGCCACGACCTGAGCCGGTGGCGGGTCGCAGGGCGTCCCGATTGAGCAGTCCACCGCGCCGCCGAGCAGAGGCGCGGCCGCGGCCCGCAACTCGTCGAGCCTCTCGTAGGGATACGGGGGCGGCGCGAAGCCCGCAGTCACTCGCCGTCCCAGCCGTTGACCACGTAGCGGCTTAGGGCGCCGACCGACGACGGTTCCAGGCGGGCCCTGACCCTCATCCCCTGCTCGGTGGCGGTGGAGTCCAGCACCTGACCCTCCCGGTGCACTCCCGCGAGCACATCCCCCCGGTCCCATGGCACCACCAGCTCGACCTCTCGGGCGACGCGGCGCATCCGGTCGCCGATGGCGCCCAGCAGTTCCTCTATCCCTTCGCCAGTAGCGGCCGACACGGCCACCGAGCCCTCGGTGCGCTCAGCCAGCCGGGCAGCCGCCGGGCCCAGGTCACTCTTGTTGTACACCACCAGCTCGGGGACCTCGGCCGCCTCGATCTCGGCCAGCACCACGCGCACGGCCGCCATCGAGCCGTCGGGATCGCTGTCGGCGCTGTCCACGACGTGGACCAGCAGATCGGCGTCGCGTACCACGTCGAGAGTCGTCTTGAACGCCTCCACCAGCTGGTGGGGCAGCTTGCGCACGAAGCCAACCGTGTCGGTGATGAATACCGCCTCGCCGCCGGGCAGGCCCAGCCGCCGGGTGGTGGGGTCGAGGGTGGCGAACAGGCGGTCCTCTACCGCAACCGAGGCTGAGGTGAGCCGGTTGAGCAGCGACGACTTGCCCGCGTTGGTGTAGCCGACGATGGCCACCGCCCGGTTCCGGGTGCGGGTGCGGGCCTTGGACTGGGTGCGGCGATGGCCGGCGATGCGGCGCAGGTCGGCCTCGAGCTTGTGGATGCGCCGCTCGAGGCGCCGGCGGTCGACCTCGAGCTGGGTCTCGCCGGGGCCCCGGGTGCCGATGCCGCCGGCCTGCTGGGACAGCCTGCGACCAGCGCCGCGCAGGCGGGGCAGCCGGTACCGGAGCTGGGCCAACTCCACCTGGGCCTTGCCCTCGGGCGTGCTGGCGTTCTGGGCGAAGATGTCGAGGATCACCGCGGTGCGGTCCAGGGCGGTGCGCCCGAGGAGCCTCTCCAGGTTGAACTGCTGCGCGGGGCTGAGCTCGTCGTCGAACACCACCGTGTCGCAGTCCACCTCCTCCGCGATGGCGCGGATCTCGCGAGCCTTGCCGGCGCCCACGAAGGTGGACGGGTCGGGGGCGGCGCGGCGCTGGCAGACCCTCTCGACGGCATCCGCGCCCGCGGTGTCCACCAGCAGGCTCAACTCGTCGAGGGATGCGTCGGTGGCTGAGGCGTCCCGGTCCGGCCGGGTCACGCCGACCAGGATGATCCGCTCCCGGAAGGCCCGGTCGATGAGGCCGGGACCGTCCCCTCCGAACTCGCCGAACCCGCCCCGGTGCGTGTCGGCGCCGCCCGCCTGGGCGTCGCTGCTCTCGCTGGCGTCGAAGTCGCTTTCGGGCACGCCGTGGCCCTCCAGCGGCTCGCCGGCGTCAGACACGGGCGGCGTCCACTGCGGCCACGTAGGTCGATTCGCCGGTGAGGGTCACTGGTCCCGAGAGGTTCACCCGGGCATCGCCGCCGGCCATTCGCACGGTGACATTCTGGCCCACCTCGCCCCAGCGGTGAAAGGCGGCCGCGGCGGCCACCGCGCCGGTCCCGCAGGCCGCGGTCGCGCCAGCACCCCGCTCCCACACGCCCAGGGTCAGCTCGTCCGCACCGGTGACCGCCCCGAAATGGACGTTGATGCCGCCGGTGAAGATGGCCTCCACTGCGGGTCCGGCTTCATGGACGGGCACCGCGGCGGGATCGACCACGGCCAGCACCACATGGGGATTGCCCACATCCAACGTGGCCCATCGTGCGATCGCGCCCGGTCCGAGGACGCCCTCGGCGGCGACCTCGGGGTCGCGGCTGAGCCGGTCAGGGCGGGGACCGGGACCAGGAGGGCCGATCTCCGTGGTCCCGACGACGGTATCCGGCAGGTGGGTCGGCTGTATCAAGCATCGGCGAGAACCGGCGACAGTGTTCACGACGATGTCCAGTTCGGCCTCTCCCAGCGTGCGGGCGATGGCGTGGGTGAGGCACCTTAGGCCGTTGCCGGACACCTCGGCCGGCGAGCCGTCGGAATTCCACAGCCGCATGGTGGCGGTGCGGCCCAAGCCGCTGCTCGGCGGGTCGACCACGGCATAGATCAGCCCGTCCGCGCCGAAGCCGCCACTTCGATGGCACAGCGCGGCGGCCGTCCGGGCAGCATCGGCCTCCGCGGGCAACTCGTCGACGAGCGCGACGAGGAAGTCGTTGCCCAGTCCGTGGAGCTTGTCGAGTCGCAGCCCGCCGGTCATCTATGCAGTCTCTCGCGCGGGGGAAGCATCCCAAACGCGGCGCCCACGGCCCGGTCGTCGTTCTTGACGTAGTCGACCCCACCACAGCGGCACAACTACATCAAGAATGGGCCTACCCGCTCCTCCGCTTAGTCGGGAGGGTCCCGGCGGCTCGCTTCCAGACGGACAGCACGTCGGCGGGGGACGTGGGGGCGTCGAGCCAGTGGATGCGGGGATCGCGACGGAACCATCGCTCTTGACGCCGGGCGAACCGGCGAGTGCGCACGACGGCGAGTTCCAGGGCCTCGTGGAGGGTCGTCTCCCCCTGCACATGTTCGAGCAGCTCCTTGTAGCCGAGGGCCTGGGACGCAGTGCGCGAGATGGGGCGTTCGGCTAGTGCTCTCACCTCGTCGAGGAAGCCGGCAGCCATCTGCTGCTGGTATCGGGAGGCGATGCGCTCGTCGAGGCGGTCCCGGTCCCAGCGCAGCCCGACCTGCACGAACGGTGTGGGCGGGTAGTGGCCCAGGCCCGGTCCGTAGGAGGAGAACGGTTGTCCGCTGCCGATGGTGACTTCGAGGGCCCGGACGACCCGGCGGCGGTTGGTCGGTTCCATGCGCCCGGCCGCGACCGGATCGAGCTCGACCAAGCGCCGGTGAAGTGCCTCGGTGTCGGGGTCGGCCTCCAGTTCAGCCCGAACCGTCGGGTAGCGCCCAGGGATCTTCAGAGCGTCGATCACGGCCCGCACGTACAGGCCGGTGCCGCCCACCAGCACCGGTACAGCGCCCCGGTCGCGGATCTCGCGGACAACAGTCCGGGCCCGGGCTTGGAGTTCGGCCACCGCGAACTCCTCGGAAACCTCCACCATGTCGATCAGATGGTGGGGAACCTCGGCCTGCTCCGCCGCGCTGGGCGTGGCTGTGCCGACGTCCATGCCGCGGTACACCTGCATCGAGTCGAGGGTCACGATCTCGGCGCCGCCGATCAGCCGGGCCACGCCCATCGCCAAGTCCGACTTGCCGGAGGCCGTGGGGCCGACGATCACCAGTGGCCGCTCTGCAAGCATCGCCAGATCACGAAGCCCCATTCCGGTGCCGCAGGTGTTGGCGTCAGATTTCTTGGTGCGGTTTGTGTGGATTGAGGGCACAGAACCAACCCGAGATTCAACGGAGGTCTGAGCGAGCCGCCTGAACTTACGACTCAGGACACTAGGTCGCGGCCACAGCCACGGGGATGAGGCGACGGCCCGAGCTTGCTTGCGACGCGGCCGCTCGCGGTGCCTCGATGTCGACTAGGGCGCCCTGCAGGAAGTTGGCCGCAGCCGCGGCGATCTCGACCCGGGCGTAGGTGCCGGTCGGCGGCACTCCGCCGGGCGGCGATCCGAAGTGCACCAGGGTGTTGCGCCGCGTGCGGCCGGTGGTCACGGACGGGTCCTTCTTACTGGGCCCCTCCACGACGACCTCCTCGACCCTGCCGACGCGGGCCTCGTTGGCGAGGCGGCTGGAGCGCTCGATCACCCGTCGCAGGCGCTCGTAGCGGTCCACGGACACGTCGTGGGGCACGAACCGGTCAATCATTTCCGCGGCCGCGGTGCCGGGCCGGGGCGAGAAGATGAACGTGAAGGCGCTGTCGTAGCGGGCCTCGGCTGCCACCTCCAGGGTCTGGACGAAGTCCTCTTCGGTCTCGCCGGGGAACCCGACGATGATGTCGGTGGACACGGCCAGGTCGTCTACCGCCTCCCGTGCGGCCCGGAGCCGTGCCAGGTAGCGCTCGGCGGTGTATCCACGCTGCATCGCCCGCAGCACGGCGTCGCTACCCGACTGGAGCGGCAGGTGCAGGTGCTCGCACACCGCCGGGACCTCGGCCATGGCCGCGATGGTCTCGGGCCGCAGGTCCTTGGGGTGAGGGCTAGTGAAACGCACCCGCCGGATGCCGTCGATCTCGCCGACCGCCCGAAGCAGGTCGGCGAACAGCGGCCGGGCCCGCCGGTCCGACAGCCAGTCCGACCCACACCACCATGCGTCGTCTCCGGCCGCGCTCGCGCCGTTGCCGTTGGCACTCCCCCGGCGGGACAGGGCCAGGTCGCGGCCGTAGCTGTTGACGTTCTGGCCCAGCAGGGTCACCTCGCTGACGCCGCCCGCAGCCAGGTCCCGCACCTCGTCCACCAGCTCGCCGAACGGCCGGCTGATCTCGGGACCGCGCACCGCCGGCACGATGCAGAACGTGCAGCTGTTGTCGCAGCCGATCTGGATCGTCACCCAGGCGGAGTGCTCCGCCTCGCGCCGAGCCGGCAGCGCCGACGGGAAGGCCTCGGCGTCCTCGCGGACCGTCTCGGCGAGGATCTCCACCACCGGTCCGTGCCGGCGGGCGTGGTCGACGAGCTCGGCGGCCCGGTGCACGTTGTGGGTGCCGAACACGACGTCGACGTGCCCGGCCCGCTCCCGCACCAGTTCCCGGTCCTTCTGGGCCAGGCAGCCGGCCACCGCTATGAGCGCATCAGGCCGCTCGGCCTTCACGGCCTTGAGCCGGCCCAAGGCGCCGTACAGCTTGTTGTCGGCGTTCTCCCGGATGCAGCAGGTGTTGAGCACCATCACGTCGGCCTCCTCCAGAACGGAGGCGCGCTGGTAGCCATCACTCTCAAGCAGGCCCGCGATCCGCTCGGAGTCGTGCTCGTTCATCTGGCACCCAAAGGTGCGGATGGCATAGGTCCGGCCCACACCCCAAGGCTACGCCCTCAGGCCAAGGGACCTGCGGGCTATGACCCCCGGGCTAGGCGACTGCTGTGGCTGGCGGCTCTGATGCTGTGGGGTGATCCCAGTCGGACTCTTGCTCCGGTTCGAGTTCGGGCATTACGGCCTTCCAAACCAGGTCGGAGATCTCCACCATCAGCTCGGGGTTGTCCTGGAGGAACGCCTTGGCGTTCTCGCGGCCCTGGCCGAGCTGCTCGCCGTCGTAGGTGTACCAGGCCCCGGACTTCTTCACGATGGACTCCGTGACGGCCAGGTCCAGCACCGAGCCCTCCCGGGAGATGCCCTGGCCGTACATGATGTCGAACTCGGCCTGCTTGAACGGCGGGGCGCACTTGTTCTTCACCACCTTCACCCGGGTGCGGTTGCCCACCACCTCCATGCCGTTCTTGATCGACTCGATCCGGCGGATGTCGAGCCGTACCGACGAGTAGAACTTGAGCGCCCGGCCACCGGGCGTGGTCTCCGGCGAGCCGAACATCACCCCGATCTTCTCGCGCAGCTGGTTGATGAAGATGCAGATGGTGTTGGACTTGTTGAGGTTGGAGGTGAGCTTGCGCAGCGCCTGCGACATCAGCCGGGCCTGCAGGCCGACGTGGGTGTCGCCCATGTCGCCCTCGAGTTCGGCCCGCGGGGTGAGCGCGGCCACCGAGTCGATCACGACAACGTCGAGCGCCCCGGAGCGGATCAGCATGTCGGTGATCTCCAGGGCCTGCTCGCCGGTGTCGGGCTGGGAGATGAGCAGCTCGTCGATGTCCACGCCGATGGCCTTGGCGTAGGTCGGGTCCATTGCGTGCTCAGCGTCGACATAGGCGCAGATGCCGCCATTGCGCTGAGCCTCGGCCACCACATGGGTGGCCAGGGTGGTCTTGCCCGAGGACTCCGGCCCGTATATCTCGGTTACCCGGCCCCGGGGCAGGCCCCCTATGCCGAGGGCCAGGTCGAGCGACAGCGCCCCGGTGGGGACCGCCTCGATGTTCATAGCGGCCTTCTCGCCCATCTTCATGACCGAGCCCTGGCCGAACTGCTTCTCTATCTGGCTCATGGCCATGTCCAGAGCCTTGTGTCGATCGTCCACTTCGTTCTCCTGTGTCTGTGCCCCTCGGGGCGGGTGGATGTCTGGTGGCCTCTCGGCGAGTCGGGGATGCTTGATGAACTTATGAGGGGGGTGTGACAGGCCTGGCGGCTGCACCGGTCCGTCGTCGTGCTATGACAATAGTGTAATTACGAATCACTGTAATGCGAACACTTGTTCAGATCAAGCATTCCGAGAAGCGCCCGAGCAGCGCGACTAATCGCCCTCGAGCGGGATGGAGCGGGCCGGCAGTGCTCTCATCTAGGCCTCACGGGATTCCGATTCGCCGGCCGGGAACCAAACGAAGCCCGTGTGCGTTGCCTACCGTAGAGCCGTCAACGAGAAAGGCAACACCATGGCCCGGCGAATGTTCCGTGCAAGACGCCGCCAACCCGGATCCGAGCCCAGTAGAAAGGCATCCTCCATGACCTCGACAGCCTCCCCCGCCCGCCAGACCTTCGACGATGCCGAGTTGCGGGACCGCCTCACGCCCGCGCAGTACCAGGTCACCCAGCAGGCCGGCACCGAGCGGGCCTTCACCGGCGAGTACTGGAACTGCCACGACGACGGCACCTACCACTGCATCGTCTGCGACATCCCCCTCTTCTCCAGCGACACCAAGTACGAGTCCGGCACCGGCTGGCCCAGCTTCTGGGAGGCGGTCGACCCCGCCGCGGTCGAGATCCACACCGACCGCAGCTTCGGCATGGTCCGCGAGGAGGCCGTGTGCGCCAACTGCGGCGCCCACCTGGGTCACCGGTTCCCGGACGGCCCCCGCCCCACCGGCGAGCGCTACTGCATGAACTCCGCCTCCCTCCGCCTCGAGCGCACCGACGACCACGGCTGACATGCCCAGCGCCGGCTTCGGCTCGGACGCGGGCTAGGGCACGGCGAGGGTGAGGGTCTCGACGCCGTTGACCTCGACGGTGTAGGTCTCGCCGGTCGCGAGGGTGTCTCCCACCTCTCCCAGCAACACCCACGCGTCGAGTTCCAGGGTCCTCTCCGAGCAGTCGATCGCCCACGGGGAGGGACGGGGAACCCATGCCGTGACCTCTACGACTATGCGGTTGCCGTCCGCCGTTGCCTCCTCGCGGCCGATCCGGTAGCACCCGTCGACCTCGGGGATCGCGAAGAGCACATGCGCGAAGGCCTGCTGGCCCTCCCAGACGATCTCCGTGCCGGTTACGTGGACCGGCTCCTCCACCGGCTGGCGGTCCTCGGCGCTGAACTCGCCGTCCACCATCTCCGGCGGCGGCTCGACCAGGACCAGCACCATGTCCACCCGCTTCGGGTTGCCCCGGGTGATCACGTCGTAGGCGGTGTCGTTGATGAAGGCCAGGCGGCCGTCGGCTTCCTCGATGCGGGCCGACACCGAGTACGTGTTGCCGGAGTCGATGTCGCCGGGGTCGTAGTCGACCTCGAAGGAGATCGGGACCTGGCCCGGGTCGGAGATGACCTGCTCCGCGACGAGCTCCGCGTCCGCGTCCGCGTACGACGTGTCGCGGACCTGCACGATCAGCCTCGCATCGGGCGTGAGCGCGATCCGCTCCCGGTAGGTGACCGTCCCGGTCACCGAGGAGCCGCCGAACACTGACCCGGCGACGCCACAGCCGGTGGCGACTACCAGCACCATCGTGGCGATCAGCATCGCCGCCCTGCGACTGTGGCTCATGAACGGACTCCTTGGGTCGGGGAGACGCCTAGCTCCCTGGACTCGATCACACTTGTGACGCTCCGGGGCCGGGGCTGGTTCCCCGATCCATCTTGTCGCCCGTACGCTCCGCTTGTGCAGATACTCAACGCCCGATCCCTGGATCCGGCCGGCTTCACCGCGGCGCTGGAACTCCAGCAGCGGATCGACCGCGAGCGCGACCCCGATCTGCCCGTCACGCCCGCCGCCGAATTGCGGGCCACCTTCGACGACAACGCCACCGACCACTGCCGCCACCAGCGAGTGGTTGCCTTCGCGGACGGCAGCACCGCCGCCGCCATCGGGCACGTGGAGCTCAACACGGACGCCGCCAACGCCAACCTGGCCGGGGTCGAGATCACCCCCACAGACGACCGCATCGCGGCCGCGGTGCTGACCGAGCTGTTGCGGCTGGCCCGGGCCGACGGGCGAACCTCGGTCATCGCGTGGGGCGACCACACCCCGGCCGCCCACGCCTTCTGGACCGGCCTGGGCGCTGAGCTGCGCTACACCGAGCAGGAGTCCAGGCTCGACCCGGCCGCGGTGGACCCCGAGCTCATGGCGCAGTGGATCGCGGCCGGTCCGGCCGACCTGGAGCTGGTCCACTGGGCCCGCCGCTGCCCGGAGGAGCGGATCGACGCCCTGGTGGCCACCGCCAACGCCATGAACGACGCCCCCACCGACGACCTGGAGATCGCCGACACCGTCGTCGACGCGGCCATGGTGCGAGCCGAGATCGAAGCCCGCGCAGCCCGCGGGCTGGAGTACCACGGCGTGCTGGCCGTCACCTCCGATGGCGAGGCGGCCGGCACCACCGAGGTGTTCATCAACCGGCACCGGCCGGCGGTCTCGTGGCAGTGGAGCACGGTGGTGCTCCCCGCCCACCGTGGCCGCAGAATCGGGCGCTGGGTCAAGGCCGCCATGTGGCAGCGGCTGCGGGCCACCGAGCCCGACGTAACGGCGCTCCAGACCGGCAACGCGGCCAGCAACGCCCACATGCTGGCCATCAACATCGAGATGGGCTTCAAACCCACCCACATGATGGGATGCTGGCAGGCCGACCTGGAGGTACTCGAGACCGCGCTCAGCCGGCGCGAGTAAGCAAGCGGGTCCTGAGCAGGTTCAGCGCGGTGATCGTGCCGAGTTGGCGCACCATCGTCCGGGCCATGTTGAAGCGCACCCGGGTCGCCTCGCCCTCGCCGTCGAGGTGCAGACCGATCCATACCGTTCCCGCCTCGGCGCCCTCGTGGGGGTCGGGGCCGGCTGCGCCGGTGGTGGCCAGACCCACGTCGGCACCCAGCACCCGGCAGGCCCCCTCAGCCATGGCCAGCGCCATCTCGGAGCTGACCGCGTTCACGTCGGGCGCGCCCAGAACACCGGTCTTGATCTCCCGGTCGTAGGGCACCACCGCGCCCCGCAGCACCCTGCTCGCTCCGGGGACGTCGGTGAGGCGAGCCGCGATCAGCCCGCCGGTGACCGACTCGGCCAGCCCCAGGGTTAGGCCCTGCGACTGCATCAGGTCGACGACGACCGACTCCATGGTGTCGTCGTCGGCGCCGAACACGGCATCGCCGATCACGGCTCGGGCCCGGGCCTCCACGCCCGACAGCACGCTCAGCGCGGTCTCGTCGTCGGCCGCCTTGGCGGTGATGCGGACCTTCAGGCCCTCCATGCCGCTGGCCAGGAAGGCGATGGTGGCCTCGCCGGTGGAGTCGAGGCGGCTCATCTCCGGCTCGAGGAGCTCGGCGAGGCCGGACTCCGAGTGGCCCCAGGTGCGCAGTGTCCGGCTGCGGATCACGTGCCGTTCGCCGGCGCGGGCCTGCAGATCGGGCAGCACGCACTCGCTGACCATCTCTTGCATCTCCCACGGCACCCCGGGAACGGCGTAGATCACCTTGCCGGCGCCGGATCCCGTCGGGCCTCGCCTCACCGGGCAGATCAGCCCGGGCGCGGTACCTGGCTGCACGTCCATCACCCGGGCCCCGACCGGCACGTCGGCCTGCTGGAGGTTGTTGGCCGGCATCTGGCGGTCCCGGCGGTAGAACATGGCTTGGATCCGCTCGACCACCGCCTCGTCGCGGCGCAACCCGACGCCCATCACCGCCGCGATCGCCTCGCGGGTGATGTCGTCGGGAGTGGGGCCGAGGCCGCCGCACACGATGACCGCATCGCTGCGGTCCAGCGCCTGCTCGAACGCGGCGATCATCCGGTCGAGGTTGTCGCCGACCTTGGTCTGGAAATGGCTGTCGATGCCGGCCAGAGCCAACTGCTCCCCGATCCACGAGGAGTTGGTGTCGACGATCTGGCCGAGCAGGAGCTCGGTCCCGACCGCCACTACCTCACATTTCACGATTGTTCGCTAGGGCGGAGCGGCCGTCGATCAGGTACTGGAGTCCCGTGACCACGGTGAACACCACCGCTACCCACAATGCGACGGTCAGCACGGCGTGGGCATCCTCCAGGGTGGGCATGACCGCCATCGCAAGCGCGAGCCCCTGCACCGACGTCTTGTACTTGGCCGAGCGGCGGGCCGGGATGGAGACGCCCGCGCCGGCCCACCGCGCCCTCCAGGCCGTTATGCCCAGCTCGCGGAAGGCGATGATGGTCACCGGCACCCACCAGTAGCGCTCTACCGCCACTAGGCAGAACGCGGCGCCGAGCACCACGACCTTGTCGGCGAGAGGGTCGAGGAAGGCTCCGCTGCGGCTGGTGACGTTGGCCCAACGGGCCACCCGGCCGTCGAAGAAGTCGGTGCCGGCCATGGCCAGGCCCAGCCCGAAGGCCGCCCAGGACGCTCCCTTGGTGTCCTCGGCCTGGAGGATCAATAGGAACAGGATGGGCGACAGCAGAAGCCGGGCGAGGGTCAGCAGGTTGGCAGGGTGCAGGAGGCTGGCCTGCGCGGGCGCTTCGGAGCCGCTCGGCGAGTTCATGCCGCCACCAGATCGCAGCCCTCAGCGGCGGTAACCGTCACTTCTGCGAAGGTACCCGGCGCGAGAGCGTCGGGCACATCGACGATCCCGTCGATCTCGGGGGCCTCGCGGTGGGTCCGGCCCACGCCGGGCTCGTCCACGAGCACCTCGACCCGGCGTCCGACCAGCAGATCGCGGCGCTGGGCCGTGATGGCGTCCTGGAGTTCGGTGAGCTCGGCCAGGCGCTCCGAGCGCAGGCCTTCGTCGATCTTGCCGCCGAGAGTGGCCGAATGGGTCCCCTCCTCCTCGGAGTAGGCGAAGAAACCGCACCAGTCGAGCTCGGCCTGCTCCACGAAGCGCAGCAGCAGGTCGTGGTCGTCCTCGGTCTCGCCCGGGTAACCGACGATGAAGTTGGAACGGAAGGCCGCGTCGGGCTCGCGCCGGCGGATCGCCTCGATGCGGGCCAGGAACCGCTGGCCGTCGCCCCATCGCCGCATGCGCCGCAGCAGCGGCCGGGACACATGCTGGAGCGACAGATCGAAGTAGGGCACGCCGGTGGCGCAGATCGCGTCGATGAGGGCGTCGTTGAGGTCCGACGGGTACAGGTAGAGCAGCCGGGTGCGGGCGACCCGGGCCGACACGGCCTCCACCAGCGGCACGATGCGGCGCTCGCCCCGGCCCTGGTCCCGGCCGTAGGAGGCGAGGTCCTGGGCGACCAGCACGATCTCGGCCGCTCCGAGCTGCTCTACCTCGGCGAGGATCTGCTCAACCGGGCGGCTGCGCTGCGGACCCCGGAAGCTGGGGATGGCGCAGAAGCCGCAGGCCCGGTCGCAACCCTCGGCGATCTTGACGTACGCCCACGGGCGGGGCGACCGCGGCCGGGGAAGGTTGAGTAGGTCGAAGGCCGGAACACCCCGGGTGTCGCGGCGTCCCAGCTCGACCGGCACCGGCGCAGGGCGAGCCGCAGCGCCGGCGACGGGCGCACCGGTAAGCGCAATGCCGAACCCGGCGATCCGGTCGACCTCCGGCAGCGCTCCGGCAAGCTCGTCGCCGTAGCGCTCCGCGAGGCAGCCGGTCACCACCAGCGACGCGCCTGACGCCTTGGTGCCGGCCAGCGCCAGGATCGTGTCGATCGACTCCTGGCGGGCCTCCTCAACGAACGCGCAGGTGTTGACGACGACCAGGTCGGCCTCGGAGGCGTCGGTGGCCGGAGCCATACCGTCGGAGACCAGCAGCCCGGTCAACTTGTCGGAGTCGACCTGGTTCTTGGGACACCCGAGGGTGTGCACCACGAAGGACTTGGGCCCCTTGGACATCGGCCTATCAGACGCCAGCCGTCCCCGTCGGAGGGGGCAGAGTGGTGGTGGTCGTGGTGGTGCTGGTGCGCTCAGGTGGCGGGGGGTCATGGGGAGCGCAATTGCCGGAGAGGATGTCGCGGATGCGTTCAACGCGCTCGCCGGAGTCGGCCGGAGCGGGCGCGCCGTCGGCGTCGAGAACGTGCGGGTGGAACTCCCATGTGGTGACCCCGTCGCCGTCGAAGTCGATCTGTAGGACCCCGGTCTCGCCGAGGATGCCCGAGCGGACGTGCCAGATGAAGTTCCCGAGCGAGTAGGCCACCAGCTTGCGGCCGACCAACTCCACCGGCTGGAGCACGTGCGGATGGTGTCCGATGACGGCGTCGGCACCCGCGTCGAGAAGCTGCCGGGCCAGGAGGCGCTGGTCGTTGCTGGGGCAGGTGTCGCGCTCGATGCCCCAGTGGACCGCGACGATCACCGCGTCGGCCTCCGCGGCGGCGGCTCGCACCGTATCGAGGACTCGGGCCCGGGCCGGTGAGTGCGCCGAGGCGATACCGGGAGTGGTGGCACCGGCCGCGAAAGCGGCGGGCACGATCATGGACGCGCCAACGAAGGCCACCCGAACGCCGTTGCCGGTGGACAGGAGCCGGTACTGGTAGGCCTCGTCGGCGTCGCGGCCCGCGCCGATGGTGGTCACACCGGCTGCTTCGAGGAGATCTATGGTGTCGGTCAGGGCGTCCGGGCCGTAGTCGTTGGCGTGGTTGTTGGCCAGGTTGGCCACGCTGACGCCGCCGGCCGCGATGCGCTCGGCGGCCGACGGCGGAGCCCGGAACACGAACTCCTTCCAGTGAGGCTCGCCGCGGTCGCTGATGGCCATCTCCACGTTCACGAGCGAGAAGTCCGACGAGCCCAGCGGCGGGTCCAGCAGCGCGAAGGGGTCGATGCCCGCAGGCTCCGTTCGCGTCATCAGCACATCGCCGCCGGCCAGCAGCCGCCAGGACCGGTCGGGCTCGGTTGTTGTCGTGTCGAGCGAGGTTGTGCCTGCGCTCGCCGATTCCGGCAGCTGCACGGTGGTTGAGGAAGGGGGCAGGGTGGGCGACGCCCCACCGGATGAGCGAAGCTCTGAGCCGCCCGCGCACGCTGAGGCCATCAGCGCAGCGGCCGCCAGAACGCACCTACTCGCTCGGCCTCGTGATCCCACCTAGCGCACCTCCACTATGCGGACCCTATAGAGCCGGGGCCAGAGCTTGCCGGTCATCCACAGGGTGGCGCTGTCCGGATCGAATGCCACCCCGTTGAGGACGTCCATGTCACCGGATGCGTTCCGGCTCACGTCGTCGACGAGAGGTCCGGCATCGATGGCTGCCACCGCCCGGCCCGACACCGGATCGATCACCAGCAGATGATCGGTCTGCCAGACGTTGGCGATCACAAGACCTTCGACGCATTCGAGTTCGTTCAAGTAGTCGAGCCTCCCGTCGTAGCCGGACGCAGTCACCGTCACCGTCCCGAGGAGCGTGAAGGTCTCTGGATCCCGGCGGGCCAGCCGGTCCGAGCCGTCCGACATGATCAGCGCATCGCTCGACAGGCACAGTCCCCAGCCCTCACCCTCGTAGGCGTGCTCGCCCACCACCTCGAGGGACGAGCGGTCATAGACGAACGCAGTCCCGCTCTGCCAGGTGAGTTGGAGGATCCGGTCGCCGACCACAGTCAGCCCTTCGCCGAAGAACTCGTCGGCCAGGCCGGCCCGCGCGACAACCTCACCCGTGGCTGGGTCCACTTCCCGTAACGAGGACTCTCCCCACAGGCCCGTGCTCTCGTACATGGTGCCGCCGGCGACTTCTAGGCCCTGGGTGAAGGCCTCAGGATCGTGCGGGAACCATTCGATGATCTCGACGGTCCAGCGAGCCACATCGGTGCCGTCGCCCAACGGCGGGAACACCGAGGTCACCGATTGGGTCTCGTCTTGTGCAACTGCCGGCGCATCGAGCACTGCAGCGGATTCCTGTGGTTGTGGGGACTCATCGACCGCTGTGGGCTCCCACGCCGTTGCTGGCGCCGTCGTGCCCGGCGGTGCGGTGTCCACCGGCGTGGAATCGGCTACGGCCGGAGTCGCAGGCTCGCTGCTTGCCAGCGGGCTCGATTCGTCTGAGGCTGAAGTGCAGCCCGCGCAAAGGAGGGCGACGCAGACCAGTGAACGGACGGTGGAGCCGAGCCGCGTCATGAGCGCGTCACCCTCGCAACGGTCAGCCGGCCAGCAGCGCGATGCTCACCACCCAGAGACCGAGCAGCACTATCCCGTCGATGCGTCTGACCCGGTGGCCCATGGCCATGGCCGCCCAGCTCACCACGCAGATCACCACCATCATCAGAGAACCGAGGGTCTGGAGAGTGACATCGCCGACCGGACCGGGTCCGACCAGGCTGATGACGCCGCCCACGGCCAGGGAGTTGAACACGTTACTTCCCAGCAGGTTGCCGACGAGAAGCTCGGTCTCGCGCTGCCGGGCGGCGGCCACCGCCGTGACCAGCTCGGGTGCCGACGTGCCGACGGCCACCATGGTGTAGCCGACGAAGCCGCCCGACAGGTTGAGCGCGTCGGCTACCCGCTCGGCACCCTCGACGAGGATGTAGGCCGAGCCGGCCACCAAGGCGAGCGCCACCACGGTCCGTAGCGTCTCGATCCCGAGGGCGGGAGGATCCTCGCCGACCAGTTCCGAGAGGTCGTCCATGTCCGCCTCGCGGTCGATGGTGCGCGCCCCCCGGAGGACCAGCACGAACCAGGCGGCCAGGGCTACCAGCAGCAGCGCCCCCTCGAGGGGGGTGAGTTCGCCCTGCACGAGCAGCGCGAATACCGCCACCGCAGCCACTGAGACCGCGGCATCCCTCCTCACCACGGAGCGGCTGACGGGCACGACCGCCACGAACGACGCCGCGCCGAGCACCAGCGAGATGTTGGCCACGTTGGAGCCGATGATGTTGCCCACGCCGATGTCGAGGCGTCCGTTGGCTGCGGCTACCCCCGACACGAGCATCTCGGGCGCGCTGGTGCCGAAACCCACCACGATGGCGCCTACGACGATGGGCGCCATCCGCAGTACGACGGCCAGCCGGGCCGCCCCCCGCACGAACTGGTCGGCCGCCAGCGACAGCACGACCAGGCCGACGATCGAGTAGACGAGACCGAGCAGCATCCGCTCAGCCGGCCTGCCGGCCCTCGAACTCCTCGGGAGTGATCAGGACCTCGCGGGCCTTCGAACCGGTCGACGGGCCTACCACGCCTCGCTGTTCGAGCAGGTCCATGATCCGTCCCGCCCTCGCGAAGCCGACCCGCAGACGGCGCTGCAGCATGGACGTGGAGCCCAGCTGGGTCTCGACCACCAGAGCCATGGCCGCTTCGAGCAGTTCGTCACCGTCGTCGTCCTCCACCGGGGGCGCATCCGTGATGCTCGCCGGCATTATCGGCGCCCCGCCCAGGTCGGGCCCCGGCTGGAGCTGGCCACCGGACTTACCGCCAGCCGGCCCGTCGGTGGAGACCGACGGATCGTCGTCGAAGTCGGGCGCCTGATCCACCCAGTGCCCCACCACGGCGCGGACCTCGTCCTCGGTCACCCAGCAGCCCTGGATGCGGTGCGGCGTAGACGACGAGGGCCCGAGCCACAGCATGTCGCCCTGGCCCACCAGCCGCTCGGCACCGGGCTGGTCGAGGATGACCCGCGAGTCGGTCAGGCTCGCCACCGCGAAGGCGAGCCGGGCCGGGATGTTCGCCTTGATCACCCCGGTGATGATGTTGACCGACGGCCGCTGGGTGGCAATCACCAGGTGGATGCCGACGGCGCGAGCCATCTGAGCGATCCGGGCGATCGACTCCTCGACGTCTCTGGCGGCCACCATCATCAGGTCGGCCAGCTCGTCCACCACCAGGAGCACGAACGGCAGGCGCTGGTACTGCAACGGCTCGCCGTCGGCGTCCCTCGCCCCGGGCGGGGGGTCCAGGGAGCCCTCGTCAACGGCGCCGTTGTAGCCGGTGATGTCGCGGAATCCGGTCTCGTGAAGCAGGTCGTAGCGCCGCTCCATCTCCCGCACGGCCCAACTCAGCGCGTTGGCCGCCTTGCGGGGGTCGGTGACCGGAGCGGTCAGAAGGTGAGGGACGCGGTCGTACTGGCCCATCTCCACCCGCTTGGGGTCGACCAGGATCATGCGGACATCGTCGGGCGTGGACCGCATCAGCACCGAGGTGATCATCGAGTTGAGGCACGACGACTTGCCGGCCCCCGTTGCCCCGGCGATCAGCAGGTGGGGTGTGGTGACCAGGTTCATCATCACCGACTGGCCGTTGATGTCCCGGCCGATGGCCACCTCCAGGGGATGCTCCGCGGCGCGTGCCTCCGGTGATCGCATGACATCGCCGAGTCGCACGATGTGACGGTCGAGGTTCGGGACCTCCACGCCGATGGCCCGCCGGCCCGGTATGGGGGCCAGGATCCGCACGTCCGGCGACGCCATGGCGTAGGCGATGTCCTTACGCAGGCTCTCAAGCTTCGACACCTTGACACCCTCTTCCAGCTCCAGCACGAAGCGGGTGACGGTCGGCCCCACCACCGGCTCCAGCAGGATGGTGGGCACATCGAACCGGGCCAGGGTGGCCTGCAGGAGCTGGCCGCGCTCGGCCACGGCCGCCTTGTCGATCTGCCGCGACGGCGTCACGGTGAGGATCTTGGCGGCCGGCAGCTTCCACTTGGATGGGCCGCTGCGCCGCTTCCGGCCCGCGCCCGCCGCCAGCGCCTTGGCGGGATCGGCGGGCGCGGCAACCACTCCCACCTCGCCAGTGGGCTCGGGCTCGGCGGGCGGTGGCCCGTCGTCGGGGCCGGCGTCGCTCGAATCCGCCTCCGCCCGGAACGGTGCGCCCTCGGCTTGCCCGTACGTCGGGAGAGCGGTGGCCTCGCGTCCGGCCGGCTCGTCCTTGATGTCGCTGAACAGGTTCACCACCAGCGACCGCAGCAAGCGCCATGCAGGGCGGAGCGCGACCGCCAGCGCGGCCATCGCCGATCGCACGGTGAGCCCGGTGACGACGATGAGGCCGACAAGGCCCACGAAGACGAGCAGCAGGACGGAGCCCCACGCCGCGGTCCAGGCATGCAGGAATCCGCCTATGCCGACCCCCAGCGCGCCGCCCGCAGTACCGAGTTCGTCCACGCCGTCACCCAGGCCGGGGCGGCCCCGGGCCAGATGCAGCAACCCCGTGGACGACACCAGCAACAGCACACCGCCCAGCACCATCCTGGCCGCGGAGTCGGACCTCTCGACGGTAGGCGCACCGACCGGTTGGGTGGCCTCGGTTCCGTCGCCGCCGTCGGTTGCGGTCTTGGCGGGATCGCCACGACGTCCACCCCAGAGCGCGGCCGCTCCCATCGCCGCCAGCCCGACGGGCAGGGCAGAACGCACCAGGCCGAACCCGGCGGCCAGGGCCCGATCGATCTGCTCTCCGACCGGTCCCGCGGCCGCGAACCAGACGCTGCCCGCCACAATCAGGCCGGCCACGATGGCGGCCAAGCCCCAGATGTCGCGGCGATGACGCCGAACCACCAAGCCCACCGCGGCCGAACCCCGCGGCGAGCCCTTCTTGGCCTGCTTCGGCCCGTTTGAGGTGCTACGGGAGCTCTTGGCGTCCTTGCCGGCCATGAATTGTGACGCTACCAGTGACGCCCGACAGCCTTGTGAACCCCAGCGTGCTTAGGGACCGGGGCGACCCACCCCGGGCGCGACTTGCTAGGCCTCGCGCACCACCGGGACGATCACAGGCCGCCGGCGGGTCCGCTCCCGGGACGTTCGCCGGGCGGTGCGGAGCACGAGATCCTTGAGGGCGTCGAGGTCGCTGCTGCCGTCGTCGAGCGCATCACCAACCGCGGCTCCCACGGCGTCGGCGACCGCGGTTTCGTGGGCCAGCAAGGCCGGCTGCTCCACCCAGCCACGCGACACGACCTCGACCCGGCCCAGGAGCACGCCGCGGTCCAGATCCAGGTCAACGACCACCGCCACGAAGCCATCCCCACCCAGCTTTCGCCGCTCGTCGAGCACGACCGATCCCAGGTCGCCGACCGTGCCGTCCACGTAGAGGTGGACTCCACCGACCGAGCCGGCATGTCGCAGACCATCGTCGGTCAGCTCGATCCGGTCGCCGTCGCAGCACAGCAGCACCCGCTCGTCGGGCATGCCCATCTCGCGGGCCAGCCGGGCGTGGGCCACCAGGTGCTCGTACTCGCCGTGCACCGGCACGAACCACTGCGGCGATGCGGCCGAGTGCAGCACCTTCAACTCCTGCTGCTTGCCGTGGCCAGACGTGTGCACGTTGAGGTTGCGGGTGTGCAGCACCCGGGCCCCGCGCCGGGCCAGCCCATTGCGGAGCGCGCCAACCGCGGCCTCGTTGCCGGGGATCGGGTGGGAGCTGAATATGACCGTGTCCCGATCGCCGATCTCCACCCACTTGCTGGCGCCCTCGGCCATCTGGGTCAGAGCGGCGCGGGGCTCGCCCTGGGAGCCGGTGCAGACGATCAGCACCTTCGCCGGATCGATTCCCTCGATGTCGGTGATGTCGCGCAGCGCGTGATCGGGGACCCGCAGCAACCCGAGCTCGCGGGCTAGGCCGATATTGCGCTGCATCGACAGGCCCAGCGTGGCCACGGTGCGTCCCGTGCGGACAGCTGCGTCCATCACCTGCTGGATGCGGTGGATGTGGCTGGCGAAGGCCCCGACGATCACCCTTCGACCCTCCTCGCGGCCGATCGCCTCGTGCAGCACGTCGCCCACGTCCCGCTCCGATCGGGTCGACCCGGGGTCGTCGGCGTTGGTCGAGTCGGCCAGCAGCAGCCGCACGCCCGGGTCGTCGGCGAGCGCGCCGATGCGGGACAGCGCGGTGCGCCGCCCGTCCACCGGCGTGAGGTCGAGCTTGAAGTCGCTGGAGTGCAGGATCAGGCCCTGCGGCGTGGAGAAGGCCGTTATGAAGCCGCCGGGGACCGAATGGGTGACCGGCATGGCCTCGCATTCGAAGGGCCCGGCGCTGAAGCGGTCGCCGTCGCGAACCTCGCGGAGCTCGGCCCGGTCGAGCAGGCCCGCCTCAGTGAGCTTGTGCCGTACCAGGCCCAGCGTGAACGCTGATCCGTACACCGGGAACGACAGGCGCTCCAGCAGGTACGGCAGAGCGCCGATGTGGTCCTCATGGGCGTGGGTGGCGACACAGGCCTCCACTCCCCCCTTATCGAGCAGCCATTCGAAGTCGGGCAGGACCGAGTCGACGCCGGGGAGGTCGTCGCCCGCGAACATCCGGCCGCAGTCGAGCAGCACCCGGCGACCGGCGGTCTCGATGACCGCGCAGTTGCGCCCGATCTCCCCGAGGCCGCCCAGGAAGGTGACGGCTACCGGCGCGGCCACAGCTGAGGGTCAGCCTGCGCCCAGCGCGGTGAGGACTTCCCTGGCCCGGTCCTCGAGGCCGGCGGGCTCGGGTCCCATGGGCAGGCGGCACGGCCCCGCGGGCAGTCCCAGCACCCGCATCATGCACTTGGTGGGCACCGGGTTGGGGGCGTCGTCGCCGGTCTCGAAGTCGTAGGAGTCGAACAGGCTGCGGTTGATGGCCGCGGCCTCAGCCACCCGGCCGCTCTCGAACGCGTCAAACATGGCCGCCATCTGCCGGCCCGCCCAGTGGGTGGCGACACCGATGATGCCCACCGCCCCGATCGACAGCAGGGGCAGGGTGAGCGAGTCGTCGCCGGAGTACACCTCGAAGCCTTCGGGGGCCATGTCCAGCAGGCGGGCCGTCTCCGCGGGCGAGCCGGCCGCGTCCTTGATACCGACGATGTTGGGAACCTCGTGGGCCAGCCGGGCCAGGGTCTCGGTAGCGACCTTGCGGCCCGTCCGCCCCGGTATGTCGTAGATGAGGGTCGGAAGGTCGGTCGCCTCGGCGCAGTGCCGGAAGTGCGAGTCGAGCCCGGCCTGCGACGGGCGGTTGTAGTAGCCAGCCACGTGCAGGATGCCGTCGGCGCCGGCTGCAGTGCAGCGCTCGGTGAGGTCGATGGCGGCGCGGGTGTCGTTGCTCCCGGCCCCGGCGACCACCGGCACATCGACCGCGTCGGTCACCGCGGCCACCAGGTCGGCCTGCTCGGCGTGGGTGAGGGTCGGGCTCTCCCCGGTGGTGCCGGCCACCACGAGGCCTTCGTTGCCGTGGGCGGTGAGCCACTGCGCCAACCGGGCGGCGCCGTCAAGGTCCAGCGCCCCCTCGTCGGTGAAGGGCGTGACCATCGCGGTGAGCACACGTCCGAACCGTCCCATCGCCTACAACCTTAGGTCGTGCCGGGAGTCTCTTGGCGACCGGTCACGGTTCGGCGGAGGATCAGGGCGTACACCACCACCGCTCCGGCCGAGAAGAAGAACCACTGGAAGGCGTATGACAGGTGCGGCCCCTCGGTCAGGTCGGGATCGGGCACCGGCTCAGGCAGCCCCTCCGACTGCGGTGGCGACTGGGCTCGCAGCCTGATCCAGACGCCCTCCACGTCGACCCCGGAGACTTCGGCGAAGCGGTCTAGATCCATGCGGGAGATCTCGGGCGTCTCGCCCGCACCGGTCTCCGCGATCCTCCCGCCGTCCACGCTGTCGAAGGCGAGACCGACCACGGTCACCTCCCCCGCCGGCGGTTCCGGGCTGCGGTCGTCGAGCCCGACGACACTGCGCCGGGGAACCCAACCCCGGACCACCGCCACCGCCCGGCCGTCGGCGAGCTCCAGCGGGGTCGCCAGCCAGAAGCCGGGCTGACCGCCGCTGCTGCGATTGCCGATCCGCACCTCCGCGCCGGCGAGATAGGCGCCCCTGGCGGCCACCGAGGTGTGCTCAGGGGGAAGTCCCCGTGTGTCGAGATAGGCGGCGATGTCCGACGGGTCTTGCGACATCGCCGCCGCGATCTGAGCGTTGTCGGCGCGCCGGTCGTCGAGCCGTCGAAGCTGCCAGAACCCCAAGTTGGTCATGAGCACGACCATCGCCACCGCGAACAGGTGTGAAGCCACCCACCCCGGCGATGCGAGCCTGCGCACTAAGAGGCCGAGCGGCTAGACAAGCGAACCCTCCGCATACGGGCGAGGCCGTGGCCCGAGCGGCCCGTGAGCGAAGCGAACAAGAGCGGGAGTGACATCACTGCAACACAACCGGCTCTCATCAAACCACGCACGCTCCTAGCAGCTCCGCGGCCTAGATGCCGAGCACCTCGCCGAGGCCAACGGTCACACCCGGCTCGAGCGCCACGATCCGCTTGGTGGCCAGCAGCATCCCGGGCATGAACGCCGACCGGTCGATGGAGTCGTGACGGATCGTCAGGGTCTCACCGGGCCCGCCGAGCAGCACCTCCTGGTGGGCGACCAGGCCCTTGAGCCGCACCGAGTGGATCCGGATCCCGCTGGGGCCCCGGCCGCCGCGGGAGCCCGGAAGCACCTCGCTCGCCGTGGGGTCCGGCGCCCACTCGCCGGATGCTCCGGCCATGGCCTCGGCGGTCGTCAGGGCCGTCCCCGACGGCGCGTCGACTTTGCGGTCGTGGTGAAGCTCGATCACCTCTGCGGTGTCGAAGTACGGCGCGGCCAGTGCCGCGAAGTGGGTCATCAGCACGGCACCGACCGCGAAGTTCGGCGCGACGATGCAGTGGCTGCGCACGAAGGCCTCCCGCAGCGCGCCGATGTCGTCGGGGGTCAGCCCGGAGGTGCCGATGACCGCGTGGATGCCCGCCTCCGCGAGGCGCCCGGTGTTGGTCCTGACCGCCTCCGCGACGGTGAAGTCGACCACCACCTCGGCGCTGGCGTCGACGAACTCCGCGACCGAGCCGGCCGAGCCGATGGCGGCCACCAGCTCGGTGTCAGGATCGGCTTCGACCGCCCGGCACGCCTCGGTGCCCATGCGCCCGGTGGCGCCGCACACCCCGACTCTGATCATGGTCGGCTAGCGAGGGCCGCGCGGTCCCCGGCGACCGGCTCGCCGGGCTCGGGGATCCGGGCCCAGGTCTCCGAAGTCCTTCGCCAGCTCCTCGTCGAAGGAGTCCTCGAACGACACCTGCCTCGCGCCCGAGGCCGCGGCCGGCTGCCGGACGCGGCCCGCGCCGCGGTCGTCCCGCCTGGGCTCGGAGTCCCGGCGGTCGCCGCGGCCGCCGCCTCCGTTGCGGTCGGAACGCCCGGACGAGCGGTCCGCATCGCCGCGGTCGGGGCCCCGGCGCCGGTCCGGACGGCCGCCGCCCTCGCCGCGACGGGACTCCGGACGCGCCGAGGGCGCTTCGGAGCCGTCGGTCTTGGGAATCAGCGAGATCTTGCCGTTGGGGTCGACGTCCTCCACGACCACCTCGATCTCCTCGCCGAGCTCCAGCACGTCCTCGACCCTGTCGATGCGCCTGCCTCCGCCCAGCTTGGAGATGTGAACCAGCCCGTCACGGCCGGGGAGGATGTTCACGAACGCACCGAACTTGGTGATGTTCACCACCCGGCCCCGGTAGGTGGCACCCACGTCGGCGGTGGGCGGATCCAGGATGAGCTTGATCTGGCGCTCCGCCTCGAGCACCGCACCCCGGTCGGTGGACGCGATGGCCACGATGCCGACGGCGCCGTCGTCGTCGACGCTGATGTCGGCTCCGGTCTCGGCCTGGATGGCGTTGATGACCTTGCCCTTGGGGCCTATCACCTCTCCGATCTTCTCAACGGGAATCTCGAAGGTGGCGATCTTCGGGGCGGTGTCGCGCACATCGGCGCGGGGCTCCATGATGGTCTCCGCCATCACGTCGAGGATGTCGAGGCGAGCCTCGCGTGCCTGTCGCAGCGCGTCGGCCAGCACCGACGCCGGGATGCCGGCGATCTTGGTGTCGAGCTGCAGCGCGGTGATGAAGTCCGTGGTGCCCGCCACCTTGAAGTCCATGTCACCGAAGGCGTCCTCGGCTCCGAGGATGTCGGTGAGGGTCACCCAGGCGCCGTCGGCGTGCACGAGGCCCATGGCCACGCCAGCCACCGGCGCCTTGATCGGCACGCCCGCGTCCATCAGCGAGAGCGTCGATCCGCATACCGACGCCATCGAGCTCGACCCGTTCGAGGCCAGCACCTCGGACACGGTGCGCACCGTGTAGGGCCACTCCTCGAATCCCGGGACCACCGGGAACACGGCCCGCTCGGCCAGTGCCCCGTGACCGATCTCCCGACGCTTGGGCCCTCGCATGAATCCGGTCTCGCCGGTGCAGAACGGCGGGAAGTTGTAGTGATGGAAGTAGCGCTTCTTCTCGGTCGGCGACAGGTCGTCTATCAGCATGTCGCTGCGACCGATGCCCAGCGTCGTGAAGTTGAGCACCTGGGTCTCGCCTCGCTGGAACAGCCCGGAGCCGTGAGCGGTGGGGACCACCCCGACCCGGCTCATCAGGGGCCGCAGCTGGTTCGGGGAGCGCCCGTCGATGCGGATGCCCTCGGCCACGATCCGGCTGCGCACGGCCTGCTTGGTGACCGCCCGGATGGCGCTGCTGATCTGCTTGGCGGTGGCCGGGTCGTCGCCGAAGCGCGCCTCGAGCTCGGAAATCACCTGGCCGGACAGGGCAGCCTCTGCCTCCTGGCGTTCGGTCTTGTCGGCGATCTGCTGGGTGGCGGCGATCCGATCGGCGGCGCTCTCGCGCACCGCTGCGAGGATCTCGTCGCTGTGGTCGAGGGCCAGCGGCGGTTCCATCTTGTCCACCGCGCCGACCGCGTCGATCATCTGCTGCTGCAGCTCGATCATCTCGCGGATCCAAGTCTTGGCCGCCTCGAGTCCACCGGCGAGCACGTCCTCGTCCACCTTCGGCGTACCGTCGGAGTACAGCTCCCAGGTGGTAGAGGTTCCCCCGGCCTCGACCATCATGACGGCCACGTCGTCGTCGGCGAGCCGGCCGGCCACCACCATCTCGAAGGCTGAGCCCTCGCCCTCCTCGTAAGTCGGGAACGGCACCCACTCACCCGACGACGACCAGGCCAGCCGCACCGCGCCGATCGGCCCGTCGAAGGGGATCGGCGAGATGCACAGCGCCAGCGAGGCCGCGTTGAGCGCGATGATGTCGTAGGGGTGGGACTGGTCGGCGCCGAGCACGGTGGCCACGACGTGGACCTCGTTGCGGAAGCCGTCCGGGAAGCTCGGGCGCAGCGGGCGGTCGACGAGCCGGCACGTCAGGATGGCCTGCTCGCCGGCGCGGGCCTCGCGCCGGAAGAACGAGCCCGGAATGCGGCCCGCGGCGTACATCCGCTCCTCCACGTCGACGGTGAGCGGGAAGAAGTCGGCGCCCTCCCGGGGGGACTTGGCACCGGTAGCGGTGACGAGCACCACTGTGTCGCCCATGCGGGCGGTGACGGAGCCACCCGCGAGCGGGGCCAGCTGGCCCGTCTCGAAGGTGGCGTCCTTGCCGTCGGCGCGCGTGAATGCGCCCGTGACGGAAATGGCATCGGCCATGGAATTACTCCTTGCGGACCCCGTCCCGGGGCCCGATCTCGGGCACGGCCCCGCCAGTTCCCAGTCGTATCGGTCCCGCCGCCGCTACGGGGCGAGGCCGATACGACTGGCACCGGAGTGGCCGTGCCGCTGGTTGGTTGTCACTGGGATCGTCGCCGGCCCGTCAGCGCCGCGACCGGCGCCGGCAGCCGGAGGGGCGGCGCACTGGCCGCCCCGTAGTGCTCAGCGTCGCAGACCGAGATGGGCGATCAACGCCCGATACCGCTCGACGTCGTTCTCCTTCACGTAGTCGAGCAGCCTCCTGCGCCGGCCCACCAGCATCAACAGGCCCCTCCGGCTGTGATGGTCCTTCTTGTGGACCCTCAGGTGCTCGGTGAGATGGTTGATGCGGTCGGACAACAGCGCAACCTGGACCTCGGGTGAACCGGTGTCGTTGGCGGCGAGCCCAAAGGTTTCCGCCATCGATGCGATGGTGTCCGCCTTGGGGGGGAGGCTGGTTGGCATGGTTTCTCCAGTGGGTTTCTGACCCTGCTGCATGGCCCGCAGTGCGAGACCCGCAGCCTGCGTGCTGCGCACAGATGCGTCCCACCCTGCGGCGGAACGCCGTCAGGCTACCGGTGGGCGGAGGGTTTCAGAACTCGGCGGCGAGGGCCTCGTCGAAGCTGGCGCCCTGCTCGATCAGGGCCCGGTAGCGCATCACGTGGCGGGGCCGGTTGAATCCGAGCACGCCGGTGATGCGGCCGCCGCGCCCGTAGATCGCCGCGAAGCGTCGCTCCTCGACGGAGCCGTTCACCACCCGGACCTCGTCGTCGGGCCGCACCCGGCCGGCCAGCTGGATCTTGCGGTCGTACTGGTCGCTCCAGAACCAGGGCACCGGCGCGAACGGCCCGATCTCGTCGTCGAGCAGCCGCCGGGCTGCGTGGGCGCCCTGGGCCGCGGCGTTGTCCCAGTGCTCGACCCGCATGGTCTCGCCGAAGAGCTGGTTGGGCCAGCGGGCCACATCACCCGCCGCAGTCACCCGGTCGGCCACCAGGCACGAGGCGTCGCAGATCACGCCGTCGTCGATCTCGACGCCGGAGCCTTCGAGCCACTCGGTGTTGGGGATCACGCCGATGCCGACCACCACGACATCGGCATCGACGGTCGCTCCGTCCGACAGCACCACCCGCTCCACCCGGTGGTCGCCCTCGATCCGGTCCACCCCCACGCCGGTGCGCAAGTCGACGCCGTGGTCGCGGTGAACCTCGGCGCAGACGCTGCCCATCTCGTCACCGAGCACCCGGCCCAGCGGGGTGGGCAGCGCCTCAACCACCGTCACCTCCAGGCCGCGGCCCCGGGCGGTGGCGGCCACCTCGGCCCCGATGAATCCCGCACCGACCACCACCACCCGCTGCGGCCCGGCTTCCAGATCGGCCCGCAGGGCGAGGCAGTCGTCCAGCGACCGCAGCACGTGCAGGCCGCTGAGCTCGTCGGTGCCTGGCATCGTGCGGCAGCGGGCCCCGGTGGCGATAACTAGCCCGTCGAACGCGACGGTCTCGCCGGTGTGGAGGGTGAGCTCGCGGGCGTTGAGGTCCAATCCCGTGGCCCGCAGACCGAAGCGGGCCTCGATCCCGTCGTCGGCCAGCTCCTCGGTGTCGGTGAGTGCAGCCCGATCCGGCTCCCAGTCTCCGGCCAGCACCTGCTTGGAGAGCGGGGGCCGATCATAGGGCGGGTGGTCCTCGGCGCCTATCAGGGTGACCGGACCCTCGAAGCCGTCGCGGCGCAGAGCCTCGGCGGCGTTGAATCCGGCCAGCGAGGCCCCGACGATGGTTACGGCGCGCGGGATGGAGGTCATCTGCGTCTAGCCGGGCGGGGGTCGTCGATCCTCGGCGGGGTGCCGGCTCGGGCCCTCAGTCCTCGGCGATGGAGATGGCTTGCTTCGGGCAGCGTTGCACGCACTCCTCCACGCGGGATCGGTCGGCCTCGCCGGGCGTCTCGTTGAGGATGTATAGGAAGTCGTCGTCTCGCACCTCGAAGATGTCGGGCGCGATCTGCATGCAGACGGCGTTGCTCTCGCACAGGTCGAAGTCCACCACGATGCGCATCGGCTCTCCCTTGGGTCGGCTTGAGTGAGTGTCCGGCGCCCACGGTAGCGAACCGAGCCGGTGCCGGGGGGATCAGGAGAGGAAATCGGCCAAGCGGTCCTTGGCCTTGGCCTCGCCGAGGGGTCGCCCGATGATGGCCCGATCGCCTCGCACCAGCACCGGGCGCTGCATGAGCCTCGGATACCTCAGCAACACGTCCACCACCGCGTCGGCGTTCCCGACGTAGTCATCGGGATCGAGCCCGAGCTTGGAGAACTGCGAGTCCTTGCGAACCAGGTTCTCCACCGGGTCCTCGAGCCGTTCAATGATCCCGGTGAGGGTGTCACGGTCGGGGCGCTCGGACATGTAGAGCACCACGTCGACGTCGGCACCTGCGTCCGTGGCGACCGCCACGGCGTTCTTGGAGGAATTTCAATGCTTGTTGTGATAGATGGTGATTTCAGCCATGGGTGTTGCCTTCAGTCATCTTCCTGTCGGGCTACGTAGACCTCTCGTGCGGTCAAGTTGAACGGTCGTCTGGCCTCGTAGATCTCTCGCAACTTGTGCTTGAGGATCTTGAGGGTGGCGTTGCGAGGCAGTGGGGCGGGGTGTATCTCGAGCTGCTCAGGGACCTTCTGGCGGGCCAGGCCGGCGTCGACGCAGGCCTCGACCATCTCGTCGAAGGTCAGATCCTCGGAGCCGGGGGCGGTCTCGACCACTGCGCAGACCCTCTCGCCTCGTTCGGGGTCGGACAGTCCGATCACCGCGGCCGCCGCCACCTTGTCATGGGCGTAGAGCACGTCCTCTATCTCCTTGGCCGAGATGTTCTCGCCCTTGCGGATGATGATGTCCTTCACTCGCCCGGTGAGGATCAGGTGCCCGTCGGGCCGAAGGACTCCGAGGTCGCCGGTGCGGAATCGGCCCCGCGTGTCGAAGGCCTGCTCGTCGAGGCTGGAGTCGGTGTAGCCCGCGAACAGCATCGGCCCCCGCACCCGCACCTCGCCCTGCACACCTCTCGGGGCCGGGGCCTCACCGCCGTCGGCGGCGACCGCCACGATCGACACCTCGCAGCCGTGGACCGGGCGGCCGTCGGTGTGCGCGAGCTGGTCGTCGGTGTCGCGGGGCGAGCCCTGCGAGATCATCGGGCACTCGGTCATCCCGTAGCCGTGGGCCACCGGAATGCCCATCTGCGCCTTGACCTGGAAATAGATCTCCGGCGGCTTGGGGGCGCCGCCGCCCGACAGCACCCTCAGTGCAGGCATGGCCGGGCGGCCGGTGGCCTCGCGCGACTTGCGGTCCTCCTCCAGGAACATCTGGTAGAAGACCGTTGATCCGCCGGCCATGGTCACGCCGCGCCGGGCGTAGGTGGCGACCGAGGCGGCCGGGTCGAAGCGCTCGACGAGCACGGCGCCGAATCCGGACGAGAGCATGGTGACGATGTAGTCGGGTCCACCGATGTGGGCGTAGGGGAAGGCGATGGACCCGACGTCGTCGCCGCTCATGTCGAGGGCCCGCGCCAGCCCTATCCCGCCGGCGATGAGCGACCCGTCCGTGTGTTTGACGCCCTTGGGATCGGAGGTGGTCCCCGAGGTGTAGTACAGCCAGCGGACGCTGCCGGCGTCTCCGGCATCGGGGGGAGGAGGCAGGGTGGCGGGATCGCCCTCGGGCAGGGTGTCGTAGCCGGTCAGCGTCTGGCAGGGGTGGTCGAGTTGGGCGACGATCTCGCCGACCATGGCGCCGTAGTCGAAACCTGCCCACTCGCCGGGATGCACGATGAGCTTCGCTCCGGTCTGGCGGACGCAGAACTCGACCTCCCGCTTGCGGTAGATGTGGATGATCGGGTTCTGGACCGCCCCGAGCCGGCTGAGGGCGAAGCTCAGCAGCACCGTCTCGATGCGGGTGGGCAGCACCCACGTCACCGGTGTGCCCGTCGTGACGCCCATGGCCATCAGACCCGCCGCCACCCGCTCGGCCTGATCCTTGAATCCGGCGAAGGTCAGGACCCGGCCGGCCTCGTCCACCAGCATCATGCGGTCGGGTGTGGCCGCCACCCGTCTCTCAAGCAGCTCCCAGAAGGTCTGGGCGCCGAGGATGGGACTGCTCATGGCCGGAGCGTACAACCCGCCGGAGCCCGAACGCGCCGGAGCCCGCCAGCTGCAACTGGCGGGCACGAACCACAACACAGCGGAGCCCGCCAGCCCGAACGCGCCGGAGCCCGCCAGCTGCAACTGGCGGGCTCCGCACGGTCCCTGGAGGGGGGGATTGCGGATCCGGTTCTGTCGAATCCTGTTCTTCAGACCCGGTTCCTGACAAGCAGGTTACACCATCGTCACGGGTTTGTCACATTCTTGTCAAGATTTTTTTGAATATTTCTGGAAGATTGGGTTGAATCCCGGTTAACCGGTGCCGAACACCGGCGCCGGAGGCTGCTCAGCCCCCACCGAGCGACGGGTCAGGTCGCCTGCCTCGGCCACCGTCATCGGCCGTTCCCCCACCGACACGACCGGCCCGTGCTGCCATCCGTCGCACACATTGAGCTGGCCTGCGGTGCACTCGAACACCCTGCCGGTCACGTCGCAGGCCGCGCTGCCGAGCCACACGACCAGCGGGGAGACGTTCTCGGGAGCCTTCGGGTCCCATCCGTCGGCGGGCGCCGCCGGGTAGTCGGGGATGACCGCCGTCATCCGGGTGCGGGCGTCGGGCGCGATCGCGTTGGCGAGAACGCCGTAACGACCCCACTCCGCGGCCTGCTGGATGGTCAGCGACGCGATGGCGCCCTTGGCCGCGACGTAGTTGCCCTGGCCGATGGATCCCATCAGGCCCGCTCCCGACGACGTGTTTACGATCCGGGCGACCGGGGGCTCGCCGGAGGCCTTCTGCCGCTCCCGCCAGTGGCCCACCGCGTGGCGGGCCGGCGCGAAATGGCCCTTCAGATGGACCCGCACCACGGCGTCCCACTCCTGCTCGCTCATGTTGACCAGCATCCGGTCACGCAGGAACCCGGCGTTGCACACCAGCGTGTCGAGACGGCCCCACGTGTCGATGGCCTGGGCCACCATGGCCCCGGCTTGATCCCAGTCGGCCACGTCGGCGTGGTTGGCGGCCGCTGAGCCGCCCGCGGCATTGATCTCCTCCGCAACTGCGATAGCGGCGTCGTTGGAGCCGGGCTGCGAGCCGTCGCCCTCAGTGCCGAGGTCGTTGACCAGCACGTGGGCACCCTCGGCCGCGAAGGCCAGGGCATGGGCCCGACCCAGCCCCCGGCCCGCACCGGTGACGATCACTACCCGCCCGTCACAGCAGCCCATGAGTTCGCTCAGGCGGCTCGACGGCCGCGCACCAGCCGGCCGGGACGGGCACCCGTGTCTACGCCTGCGTCGCGGGTTTGCTGGCCGGCGACGATGGTGGCGGTGTAGCCGTCGGCGTGCTGCAGCAGGCGCCTTCCCCCGGCGGGCAGGTCGTGCACGAGCCGGGGCGTGCGCAGGTTGATGGCAGCGTGGTCGATCACATTGAGGTCGGCCCGCTTTCCCGGCACCACCACTCCACGATCGTTGAGCCCGAACAGCGCCGCTGTGTCCTGCGACTGCTTGCGCACCACCCACTCGAGCGGAAGCCGCTCGCCCCGGCTGCGGTCCCTCGTCCAGTGGCTGATCATGGTGGTCGGCATCGACGCGTCGCAGATCAGCCCGCAGTGGGCGCCGCCGTCGGAGAGGCCCATCACGGCCCGCGAGTGGGTGAGCTGCTCCCGGATCACGTCGTGGTTCCCATCCACGTAGTTGAACAGCGGCACCATCAACAGGGCCCGGCCGTCCTCGGCGCAGAAGGCGTCGTAGGCGGCCTCCTGCATGGGAACGCCGGCCGCGGCGGCGACAGCGGCGATCGATCGGTCCGGGGTCGGCTCATAGTCCGGGGGATTGCCGAGCACGTAGAGCTGGTCGAGCATCCGGGCCACCAGCATGCTGACTCCTTCGTGCATGCCGCCCCGGCGCTCGCCGTCGGCTTCGGAGCAGATGGCGGCCCGTACAGCCGGGTCGCGCAGGCGCTCGACGCGCTCGTCGATGTCGAGATGCTCGATGGCGCGGTAGCTGGGTCGCTTGACGAAGGGATGGCTGGTCTGCCAACCGGCCAGCAAGCCGAACGGCCGTCCAGCCACCTGCGGATAGAGCTCAGCTCCCTCCTCAGCGGCCTGAAGGGACACGTCCATCAGCTCGCGCCACAGGTCGGGCGCAGCGGGCACCTGCAGCAGCGCGAAGCTCACCGGCTGGCCGATCGCTGCCGACAGGCGCCGCATCCACTCGACCTCCGAGCGGGGCTTGACGATGTCCTCGCCCGCCGATCCAACCGGAGCCAGCTCGAAGACTCCTCCACCGCCGTCGCGCAGCCCGCGGCCCAGGCCGAACAACTCGTCTTCGGCTGCGAACGTTCCCGGCACGGGCTCGCCGTCCATGGCCCTGTGGGCGAGAGTGCGCGATGTCGACACACCCAGCGCGCCGGCGGACACCGCTTCGGCCACGATTCGCTCCATGCGGGCGATCTCGTCGGGGTCGGCGGGCTCGTTGCGGGCGCCCCGCTCCCCCATCACGTAGGCCCGGACCGCGCCGTGGGGAACCTGGGTGCCCACGTCGATCGCCCAGCGGCGGTCGTCGAGGGCGTCGAGGTACTCGCCGAAGCTCTCCCAGCTCCAGTCGATGCCTTCCGAGAGAGCCGCGCCTGGGATGTCCTCGACTCCCTCCATCAGCTGGATCAGCCATTCCTGGGTGCCGGGGCGCACCGGCGCGAAGCCGACCCCGCAGTTGCCCATGACCACGGTGGTGACGCCGTGGCCGGAACTGGGCTCGAGCAGGTCGTCCCAAGTGGCCTGGCCGTCGTAGTGGGTGTGCACGTCCACGAAGCCGGGGGTGACGATCTGGCCGGCGGCGTCGATCGTGCGAGTCGCGTCGCCCGGGAGGTCGGCACCGACGGCGACGATCGTGTCGCCGACCGTGGCCACATCGGCGGGCCGGGGCGGATCGCCGGTTCCGTCCACCAGCAGCCCGCCACTGATCTTCAGGTCATACATAGGGTGAACTGTACGCGGCCCAGGCAGGCCTCGGCAGACCGGTACGCGCTCCCTACTGGTCGGTCCGGTACAGGTAGCGGGTGTCCCAGAGCGCGTACAGGGTGGGCGTAGCATTGCCGAAGACGTTGCGTGCGGCGGTAAGCCGCTCGGGCTGCGACGTGTAGATGACGGGCACGTTCTCGGCTGCGATCTCCTGGGCCCTCCAGTAGTGCTCCACTCGCGCCTCGGGATCGAGCTCCCGGCTTCCCATGATGTACAGCTCGTCTATCTGGGCCTCCCAGTCGGTGGCCGGCTCCGGCTGGTTGGGATACCACAGGTGCAGGTCAGCCGTGCTGTGCCAGAAGCCGATCCCGCTGTAGGGGTCAGGGCCGCCGGTGAAGCCGATGACCATGGCCTCCCAGTCGTAGGTGCTGGTCAGCTGACCGACGAGCACCCCGAAGTCGATCGCCTGGTAGTCCACCTCCAGCCCGATGGCCTCCATTCCCTGCTGGATGATCTGAGTGACCTCCTGGCGCACGAGGTTCCCGGTGTTGGTCACCAGGTTGAACTCGATCGCATGTCCGTTGGAGTCCTCGCGGATGCCGTCACCGTCGGTATCGGTCCAGCCGAGGCTGTCGAGGATCTCATTGGCCCTGTCCAGGTCGTAGGGGTAAGTCCTGACGTCCGGGTTGTGGAAGGCGCCGGCCGCCGGGCTTATCGAGGACCACTGGGGGTAGGCGAGGCCGTACTGCACGCCGTTGATGATCGCGTCCCTGTCGACGCTGTGGGCCACTGCCCGGCGGAACTCCACGTTGCCGAACCAGTCCAGCTTGCGGGCATCGACATACGGCTGATCGGTGTCGGGGCTGACACCGGGATTGACATTGAACGAGAGGAAGGTCGTGCCGAAGGCCGGGCCGCGCCGGTGGATGGTGAAGTTGTCCCGCTCCTGCAGGGGCTCGAGTTGGTAGTACTCCTCGCCCAGCAGCCCATGGACGTCCGACTCGCCCGCAATGAAGCCCTCGAGTTCGGCTTCCAGGTCCTCGACGATGTCGTGGACGATCCGGTCGAGGTACGGCAGGCGGTTGCCGGCCTCGTCGGTCAGCCAGTAGTCGGGGTTGCGGGCCATCACGACTCGCTCGCCCGGCTCGTAGCTGGCGATGGTGAAAGGACCGGTGCCGATGATCTCGGCCGGATCGGTGTCGATGCCCCAGGTGTCGACGAAGGAGCCGTCGTCGACGTGGGGCTCGAGGATGTGGCGCGGGTAGATGGCCGTGCCCATCGAACGCAGGAAGGGGGCGAAGGGCACCGGCAGGGTGAACTCGACGGTGTGGTCGTCGATCACGGCCACGTCCATCTGGTCCACCTGCCATTCGCCGCTGTCGTCGAGGTACCGGAACTCGAACGCTGAACGGCTGCTGGCGGGTATCTCGTCGTTGTAGATGATCCGGTTGAACGTGAAGTCCACATCGGCGGCGGTGAAGGGCTGGCCGTCGTGCCAGGCGACGTCGCGGCGCAGGTGGAACGTCCATGTCAGGCCGTCGTCGGAGTGCTCCCAGGCCTCGGCCAGCGCCGGCTCCACCTCATCGTTCAGCCACGAGGTCTCGGTGAGGCCCTCGAACAGGTATCCGAGCACGCCCGACGATGACGCGTCGTTGGAGACTGCCAGGTTGAAGGTGAGCGGGTCGGAGATGGTCGTGATGGTGAGCGCGCCGCCGGGCGTGCCGATCGTGTACTCGAACCGCTCCGCGTTCCTCATGAGGCGTTCCACCGTCAAGGGGTCCACGAGAGGGGCGGGGTCATCGTCTTCGGACGGAGCAACATCTTCGGACGGCTCGACCTCCTCAGCCGGAGCAACATCTTCAGCCGGCTCGACCTCCTCAGCCGGAGCAACATCTTCGGCCGAATCCTCGGCGACAGGGGCATCCTCGGACGGACCAGCATCCTCGGACGGCTCGACATCCTCGGACGGTGCGACCTCACCGACCGCTTCATCGCCAACCGTCAGGCCATCGCCTGTGAACGCGGCATCAGTACTCTGACTACCCGAGCAAGCAACAAGGAAGGACGCCGCGAGGGCTAAGGCAATGCGAAGCACGATCTGGGGAGTTGCGGTCATAGGGCGTCACCCTATCGCTTGCGGTTGTTTCGATAGCCGCGGCATGGATGCGGTCGCCGCGTTCGACTCTTGGGCCGATGACGGTGGCATCCACTACTGAGCGATTCGAGTTCACCGGCGGGGCCGGGGCCAAGCTGGCCGCGGCGCTTCACCGGCCCGGCGACGGCACCGCGGTGATCGGAGCGGCCCTGCTGTGCCACTGCTTCACCTGCTCCAAGGACCTGTTCACGACCACCCGGATAGCCAAGGGCCTGGCCGCAGGCGGGTACCTGACCCTGGCCTTCGACTTCACCGGCCTGGGTGAGAGCGGTGGCGAGCTGGCCGACACCACCGTGGCCACCAACGTCAGCGACATCACCGCGGCGGCGGTGGCCTTGATCAAGCGAGGGGCCGGGCCGTGCGTGCTGGTCGGGCACAGCCTGGGCGGAGCGGCCGCGGTGCTGGCCGCCTCCCGCCTGCACACCGTGGCCCAGGTGGTGGCGGTGGCGTCGCCGGCCTCGGTCGCCCATGTGGAGCATCTCTTCTCCGACGACGCCCTGGAGCAGATCCGCTCGCAGGGCTCGGGCGAGGTGAGGATCGGACCCAAGCCGGTGAGAATTGGACGGGATTTCCTCGATGACCTGCACCAACACGATGCGGCTGCAGCCGCGGCCACTCTGGGACGGCCCATGCTGGTGGTCCAGGCCGGGGCCGACACCGTGGTCGGGCACGAGCAGACCGAAGCCCTGGCCGCTGCGGGCTCGGCCACGCTCCACACCGTGGCCGGCGCCGACCATCTCTTCACCGACCGCCGCCACTCCGACGAACTGGTCCGAACGATCCTCGACTGGCTGTCCAGCGTAAGAACCCGAGCCTGACACTGCAGCGGATCCCGCTGGCATGAAGCGAACATATGTTCTTATAATGGGCCGATGGCAGCTCGATCCGCGACGCGGACACTACCGGACCGGCTCGACGCGCCGTCAGGGGCGGCCCATGAGCGGCGGCTTCCCGTGGAGGAGGCGCTGGCGCCGCTGCTGCCAGAGGGCAGTATCCGGCGGGGTGCTGCGGTAGCGGTCGGTGGCCACGGCTCGATGACGCTGGCGGTGGCGCTGGCGGCCGAGGCCTCCCGGCGAGGCAGTTGGGTGGCCGCAGTGGGCATGGCCGATCTCGGCGTGGCCGCCCTGGCCGAGAGGGGTGTCGACCTGGAGCGCT
>VXTM01000015.1:18300-119275 GCA_009837445.1 Acidimicrobiaceae bacterium | reverse complement strand
ACCCACAACCCCAGCCACAGCCCCCTCAACCACCACCACACCTCCTGTCGTTCCAACACCATTCTAGACGCCAACGCCGACACCGGACAAGCCACCCGCCAGCCCAACCAACCCCCAGATCAAAAACACCGACACACACCATCACAGCAACCACGTCCACACCCGCGTTCCTCCGCGTTCGCGTGCGTTCCACAGCCCCAAGACGGGCGTTCGAGACCCGAACAAATGGGCTGTTCGACTAACAAACGGGCCCGGTGTTCGACGGCGGCACTGCAAGTGCAAACGTGTGGCGGCCAAACCACCCCACGAACGCTCACGAACGCAGCCGCCGACAGACCGCCCGCACGACTGCCGGCACCACCGGCCCGATACTGACCACGGGCCCCCGGAACTGGTAACCGACTAAGCATGGGAATGCAGTGTCGATGGCTAGGAACGTAACCTCTGGGATCTACCACGCGTCGTCGAGCACCTGCGGCCGCCCTGCGGGCTGACTGCTGCCGGGCGTGGCCCTTTTCGGCGCCTGCTACGCCGAGGGGCCTCTCGGGCAATTGGTGGCCTATAGCGGCCGCCGCAACGCCGGAGCCTATAGCTGCTGTGCTGTGCCCGGGGGCTACACGGCCGTTGACACACGGCCTCTAGCGGCGGAAGCTGGCCGGGCTGGCCGTTGACACTGGCGGACTCCGGCACGGCGTCGTTGCGCTCCCTGCTTATCGCCTGGTTCAGCGTTCGAGGGTGTTCCAGGGCGTTCCTGGGTATTGCTGCTTGCGGCGGAGTCGCCGTCCTCAAACGAATCGTTGCTGGCGCCGCACGAGGCACCCCTCTGCTGTTTGTCACACTCGCTTGTCACACTGGTTTCGGTGGGTCGCCCCACCTAGGCCCGGCTTGGCGTAGTTTGGCGGCGCGATTAGAGGGATGCGATGGTACAACAGCAGCGGAGTCCTGTGACCGAAGCGGATGGGCCCCATCTGGCTCTCGTCCCGACATCGGTGAGCTCGGTGACTGAGCGTGGCCGTCTCAAGGACACGCCTGCGAACCGGGCGCTGCGACCGGAGACGACTCCCCAGCCCCTGTTCGAGGACAGCCGTCTGGTCGATGAATCGGTGTACGCGGACGAGCACTGCGTGCTGCTGCAAGGCGATGTCAAGGAGCGCCTCCGGCTGCTCATCGACATCGGATTGCGCGTTGATTGCATCGTGACATCACCTCCCTACTACGGGCAGAGGGACTATGGCCTCAAGGGTCAGTTGGGCCTCGAAGACCACCCGTCCGCGTTCATCGACAATCTTGTGGAGGTGTTCGGTCTGTGTCGGGAGGTGCTGCGCGAGACGGGTTCACTGTGGATCAACATCGGTGACACGTACTGGAGCGGCAAGGGTGCTCACAAGAGCCAGGAGGTCAAGCAGGGAGCGCGTCGTTTCGGCATCCGCCCGCAAGATAGGCCCGGAGATGGGCTTTGGGCACGGCCTAAGCAGTTGTTGTTGATCCCGCATCGCCTCGCAATCACGCTACAGGACTCAGGTTGGCTGATCCGGAACGACAACGTGTGGGTGAAGCCCAACCCTGTACCTGATCAGGTTCGTGACCGCTGCTCGGTGTCGCACGAGTACGTGTTCCACTTAACGAACAGCCGCTACTACTACTTCAACCGGCTTCCGGTTGGCAGAGAGATGCCGTCGGGGAGCGTACTGCCGCCTCTTGACACCTGGGAGGTTGAGACTTCGAATGGCAGCGGTGGCGGGCACAAGGCATCGTTCTCCGAAGAACTCGTTCGGATCCCGATTCTGGCCTCGACGCCACCCGGAGGGATTGTGCTGGATCCATTCAACGGATCGGGTACGTCCACGATTTTCGCGAGGGCGCACGGTTTCCGCTCGATCGGAATCGACCTGAGTCGGGAATACTGTGAGCACGCAGCAGAGGCCCTCGGTCATCTCGATGCCGCGTTCGCGACGGAGTCCGTGGAGGACCATGACGAACTATCTGAGCCAGGAGACGATTAGGAACGCTGTCGAACGGCTCGGCCAGTCTCGCGCCAATTCGGCGTTGACAGACTATCTGGTGTTCAAGCGAGCCCTTGTCCTTGCCAACATGAGGGCCGACGGCGTGACCGTGGAGACGGTAGTCACAGGCCTCCGCGCCCCGGACTACGTCAAAGCGGTCGACGAGCTCACACGCGTAGCGGACGAGGGTGAGCGTCCGCACTTCTCGCCGTTCGGCGCGCGCCGAGACACTGGTCTGGGCTATCGGAGCAAGAAATACCCCTCCAATGGGCCATCAGACACGGTCAGTCGATGGGCGTCATGGCCATCGCGGCCTCTGGAGCACGTGGCGGGAACGAGTCCCAAGCAGTTCAAGCCGATATTCCGGACCGCCCATGAACTAGAGGAGATCCTCCTCATCAAGGGGAACAATCCCAAGTCTTCGGGACGCAAGCCGCTGCTCATTGATCTAGCGATCTGGCTCCACCGGGGGAGCGCGGTATCCGACGATGATCTCAAGGACTCCGGACGGGGTCTGGTGGAGTCCACCAAGGCGGCGCTCGGTGTCACCGATACCGAGATCGAGGGACTGTTCAGCGTTGAGGCAAGCGCTGCCGAACTGTTGACTGTCGTGACCCGTGTCGCTCCTGTGGATTACCTACCAGTACCGCCGACGCAGGCGCAGAAGGCGGCCTTGCCGTCATCAGCGAGTGTTGCCAGCGTCGGCGAGGCGGATGTCGAGGATGTGATCGGCTTCGTCGCCGCTAGGGGCTTCGTATTCGATCCCTGGCAGGTAGCGGCGTTCATCACCGCCGCGCGTACCAAGCCGTTCGTGATCCTCGCCGGTATCTCCGGAACCGGCAAGACGAAGCTGCCGAAGCTGGTCGCCGACGCCACTGGAGCGCATCTGCGCCACATCGCGGTCCGTCCGGATTGGACCGATAGCAGCGAACTTCTTGGCTATGAGCGACTCGACGGGACCTTCGTTCCGGGCGAGCTGTTGAGAGTCGCTCGGGAAGCGATTGACAATCCCGATCAGCAGTTCTTCGCATTGTTGGACGAGATGAACGTTGCACGGGTCGAGTACTACCTGGCCGAAGTGCTCAGCCACATCGAGGAACGCGAATGGACACACGACAAACAAATCCACTCGGCGGCTCTCGCTCCTACGGCAAGGGACACCGAGTGGTCGGCGGTACACCTGCCGGGCAACTTGTGCATTGTCGGTTCGGTGAACATGGACGAGACGACTTTCGGATTCTCACGGAAAGTGCTCGACCGTAGCTTCGTGATCGAGTTCTCCACGGTGTCGCTGTCGGTGGTCAAGTCAGTGGAACCCACCCAAGATGCGCAAGCTTGGGATGTCAGCCGGTGGCGGCCCTCGGCTCTGTCACTTGGCGAGCATCCCCTTCGAGAGGACAAAGACGTGGAGAGGATCGTCGCGGCGCTCGAGACGATCAACCAGGCGCTGGCGCCAGTCCAGATGCAGGTCGGTTACCGCGTGCGCGACGAGATCGCAATGTTCGTGCTCAGCGCGCGGGACTGCGCCGACAGCTTCGTCAGCGAGGACCAAGGCGTCATCAACACCCTCGACCTCGCGATCGCCATGAAGGCCCTCCCTCGCATCCAAGGAAGCGGTGTCGCCATCAGGGCCGCATTGGAACAACTCCTGCAGTGGGCCGATCCCGCGGCAACCGCAGAATCGACGACCGGCCTCACAAGGGAGGCCTTTCCGTTCTGCGCCGACCGCATATCGATGATGCTGCAACGGCTCGACGACACAGGCTTCACATCATTCTGGCTCTGACGATCGTCTCGCATGGCCCTGCTTCGCCTGCATAGCTCCAGTTGGGAGGCCGAGATCCGAGGACCTTGCGAGCCGCCAGCCGGCGTAATGGAGGGTGTGAGCGTCGATCGACCTGGGTCTCTCCGCCTATCAGGCCACTGTTCAGGCCTCGAAGCCGAGTACCTGACGACGACAGGCGAGGAGCGCAGTTGGGATCCGGCGAGCGGCGAGGGTCCAGTGTTCTTCGAGGAGACGACGTATCACCTGTACGTTGCTGGAGAGGATCACGAGCCTGTAGTCCGGCATCGGGATCCGCTGTTCAGCAGAGACCTCGCTAGGCATCCACGACAGCGAGTCGTCGCAGGCTCCGTCAACTTCGGACGCCAAGTCGGCCACACTCAATTCGAGATCGGCGTCGGCCCAGAGCGTGTCTCGATCACGATCGAGGTCGTGCCCACAAAGATCGACTACACCGCCGACTACATGGCACTCGTCCAAGAGGTCCAATCAGCCTCCCGAGCGCTCGCATTGGCCTACCTGCGTTCAACACATCAACCAGCAACGCATGGCAGCGAAGGCGCATCTGCGCTTGACTGGATCGCCAGCCTCCGCAACAGCGTCAATGACCTGTCGAATGCGGTCCAACACATCAACCAGCGACCGTACCGCCACTTGCAACGCCAAATCCAGTTCGCGTCATCGCATCGGCTCAGGCGTCCCGACGCGGTGGCAAGACGGGCCATCATGCGGGGCAAGGGGTCCGGCAAATCAGACCAGCTGACGGGGATCGGGACGATACGCGAGACCATCCCAGCCGTGGTCGCGCAGACAACACTCGATACGCCCGAGCATCGATGGCTCGCAGACCAGCTGCAAGTTGTCGAGCAACGATTGCAGCAGATGGCCTCCGGTTTCGACGATCCCCGCCTCCCCCACGACGATAGCCACGCCTCGGAACGAGATGTGGCGCGACGCAACGAAATCCGACACCTCGCTAGGCGGGTCCAGCAACTCAGACGCATGAAGGCCATCTCAACTGCTTCACGCCTGGACCAAGGAGCACCCCCGTCGCTGACCCTCATGACGGCACCCGGCTATCGGGAGGCGTACCGAGTGCTTACGTCGCTCAGGCTCGCGCTCGACCTGCAAGACGGGCCAGCGCAACTAGAACTCAAGGATCTGCACGACCTCTACGAGATCTGGTGCTTCCTTGAAGTGGTCGCAATCGTGTCACGACTCACCGGCAGTGAACCTGAGCCTCAGGCTGTCATCAGCTCAAGAGCGAGCGGATTACGTGTGGGTCTCAAGCGAGGCCAGCAAAGCGACATCGTGCTCCCAGGCCAACAGCACACACTCACCCTGTCGTACAACAGATCCTACGACGGCGACACCGGCACTCAGCGGCCCGATGTTGTCCTCATCGTCCACGGCCGAGATCGCCCTCAACTGATCATCGCCCTCGACGCAAAGTACCGTGTCGATGCCTCGCAGCCGTTCCGTAAGAGGTACGGTGCGCCCGGCCCACCGATCGACGCTGTAAACGAACTTCACCGGTATCGAGACGCCATTGTGAGCAACGTGGATTCCCGAACCTACAGACCGACGGTGCGAGGCGCCGCTCTGTTCCCCCTGACAGTGGAAGAGACGGCAACATTCAAGTCTGGATCTTCGCTCTATCGATCACTCGGTTCTCTGGGGGTCGGAGCTCTTCCATTCCTACCCGGCAACACCGAACTCGTTGAATCCTGGTTGAGCGGCTTGCTGACCGCGTCTGATGAAGAATTGGCTTGGAACGGGCCGCCTGGCCCTGCAGAGGCACATACCTACTGGACCGACGACTGAGGCGGGCTTGCCGAGTGAGGGGCGAGTTCTTCCGTAGGCCGGCGCCACCCCGCGGGGATAGCTCTGTGCGCACAACAGAGCAATGGCAAGGCTCCAGAGCGGTTGCGTGATCGGAACCGAACCACGGTAGTGTACCATCCAGTTCAGTCCGGGACCTCAATTTCATCGATGTAGAGGATGTCGCATCTGACCTCCAACCGAGTGACTTCTCCCGCCTTCGGCAGGAACGCCGCAGCGATGTCGGAGGGGATTGGGATGAACGTCCGGTCCTTGGTCAGGATAGTGGATGTGACTCTCGGCCCGCCTCCAGCCGTCTCAGCAACGAGACCTGGGCAAAGAATGTCGTAATACAGGCCGAACCGGCCGGAGTGGTGCTGGAAGACAAAGACCACCTTCCTGCCGCCCCACACTATTTCTGTCGCGTGAGGCTGCAGGAAGAAGTCTCCCTTCTCGCGTTGGACTCTTGAACTCAGTGACAGGAAGCATGTGTAGCCATTCAGGTCTGCTTCTTCGCTCGTTAGAATGAGTGCCGTCGTTTCTTCATCTCGACGATCGATCGCGGGTCTGGAAGCTAGGGGGTCGGGGAGGGCGTCATCTTCAGTCTGGTCCTCAACGCCGCCAACAACCGACGACAGTGGCACTGCCCCACCAGGACTAACCTCCACCACCGACCGGCTGCTATCCACCAGTTGTCGCGTCGCTTCAGCGAGAGTCAGTCGCCCCGCCCTTAACTCCTCGAGGATCTCCTCGAGTTCGGCCTTGTCGTCCAGTTCGTACTCAAACCACTCTCGGTTGGATCGGAGGTGCCTCAAGAAGGCTTCCGCCCCTTCCCGAGTGCTACTTGGTACCAGCTTCGATATCCGGGGAAAAACTGCTGAGCGCACGAAGTCCTTCACAAAAGGGCCGAACGCGGTGTAGTCGTCGCGGTAGAGCGCGAGCAGAGGAGCGATTGTGGTGGAGTCCGAATCCAGGAATATAACCACAGGAGTACCCGTATCCGTTACAAGAATTGGCAGTTCTCCCGAGATCGAGCCGAACCGAATCTCAGCAGGCAAGAAGTAGTCTTCTTCGAGCACCCTGGTAACGCGGGTTGCCAGAGCTGAGTGGGCGAAGCTCTGCTCACCTGGGGCCAGTTCCGCCTTTACTTTGGGCGCTATGTCGACTTCTCTGATGCCCTGCATCGCGAGGTAGCCTTGTTCACAATCACGTCGCTGCGAGCGGCGCGACAGAACGACGAGAGGCTCGTCTTCGCTGGCGTATGCGGCGATCACCGATGAGTCACGCCCACCGTAGTACCGGAGTCCACTGCGCTGGACCACGGTTTCGAGGGTTTCGGGATCGCCACCGGGGCGGAAGCTAACCTCCAGTGGACCGCAGAGTTCATATCGCCTCGTGGCGGCAATCCACTGAAGGACATGCTCGTTTGAGAGGGCTTCAGGATGACCGGCGGCCACCGGCGAGATCAGGCTGTCGATGGCCGCTAGCAGTTGCTGTAGCAGCTGGTTCGAAGATGCGTCCAAGGCCTCACGCCCTGCCGTCGGCGTGAGGAAGGGCAGATCAACCACTCCACCCCACCCGTACAGCGACTGCATGCCTACGGTCGCCAGACCAAACCCTGAGCGGAGTGTCCGAAGGGCGTTGAGGTCTTGCAGCAGAACAATCGCGCCAGGTCTCCCGAGTCCCGTGGCTGTCCTGATGTTCTGGACAACAACGCGGAGTTCTCCCGAAGCCATGCCGATGACCTCTATGTCACCCGAGAGGATTCCCGCCACGGACACGTCCGCGAGCCGTTCCATCCAGGCGTGTCTCTCGGATGGGAGTACCTCCCGATGTGTCGAACCGCTGAGGATCTCCCCGTTGAATAAGACCGGGATGTCGACGAACTCGACGAAGTCTTTGAGGTACTGACGTGCGTCATGAACGGACACACCGCTCTGGGAACTCAGTCGAGCCCGGACCACTGTTCCTGGAGTGCCCGTGCGTTCGGCGGGTGTGACGGAGATACCCTCAGTATCTGTGGACAGGTCGGTCTTCCGTACTGACGACAAGGTACGTTCGCCGGTAACTGCTGATTCAGTCTCAACCGAGAGTTCTTCAGCGACACCAAAGTTCGCGAGGGCCCCGATGCCAAACGTGCCCACCACGCCAGCCGCCCGAGCGGCATCGGTGTTCTTGCCGCTCTTGCCCGCGTACCAGAAGTGGGTCTCTACCTCCTCCGCGGTCATCCCGATGCCATTGTCAACAACTGTGACGGCCTCATCACTAACCGTCACTTCGATCCGCGGTTCAAAGCGGTCGGTCTGGATGGCCTCCCTCATGCGCACCGCATCGAAGGCGTTTTGTGTGTTCTCCCGTAGGAGAGCCAGCGGAGACTGATATATCTGATCGGCGAGGAGTTCGAGAATCCGCGAGAACTCGACCTTGAACGCAATTCTTCTCTCAATTGGGTTCACGACAGCATCCTTGCGCCAGCAATGTGAGCAGCGAGGCCGTTCGCGGTCGCGGGATCGAGCAACCCGGACGCCGCTGCAAGTTCTGACTCCGCTTCGTCGAACCGTTTGGAATCGACCAGCAGCGAGATTGCCCTTATCGCCTCATCCTGGCTGCGCGGAGGACGAATCAAGTCGAGGAGGGCTTCATATCTCCGGAGGCCATCCAGGGCGTCGATCTCCATTTGGCGCTTCTGGGACATGTAAGCGGGGCTCACGATCTTCGGTACGAGTTCAAGTACCTTCTCGAACTCTCCAAGTCTTGTTGCTGTCATAGCTTCATCCAACAATTGAGTGGCCGTGGGCGGCTGTGGGCGAACACGCGAGCGCGGCAACTTGAGCGTTATGGATGTCTCCCCCCCAAAATCAACTCGGGGTGAGCCCATGAAGACCCCTGCGGATGACATCGCCCGCACATGGACCGTAACGGACTCACGGTCCGGGTCCACAACAACAATGTTGAACTGGCGGAGTTCGCCAGTCGGGAGCTCGTCGTCGCCCACCGCAAGTGACCCGGCGCTGACAACAGCCATCGACGTTAGGTTGGGCAAGCGCAACTCGTATGGTGCGGCCCCCGGGTAGTGCTGGTGTCCGTGGAGACCGACGCTGAAGCCATAGTCGATCAGTTTGTGGACGGCGCGCCGGTCCATATAGTCCTGAGCCTGAGGCCCACCGTCCAGGCTGTGGTGCCACACCGCAACCGCGATCGGGGCCCCTGAGGCCGCCAATAGCCTCTGGGATGCGGCCAGCGCCGATCGGTCAATCTCGCCGACGCGGCAGAAGCAGTCATTCCCGTACCACGATGCGAATCCCACAACGACCAACCCCAGAGAGGCGTACTCCGCAGCGATGAGATCACTCTCATGGACGACAGGACCAGACTCCAGTCCCGAGTAGAAGTCGGTTCGAAACCGGCGGAAGTGACCGCAGCGGGAGTCGTACAACCCATTGTCCGTGATCTGGTATGCGTGCTGGTCCTCCCAGTTCCAGCGCAACATCGAGTCGGGTCTCAGGGCCTTACGAGCGATTCCGGGCGGGCAATCGGCGAGGCGCGTCATCGCACTGCGGGCGCGTCCCCAGTGAACGTCATGGTTGCCCGGAACGATTACGACACGCGCACGATCGGAGTCAACGAATTCCGCCGCCAAGCCGTCCAGCAGGTCCCGTGCCTCAGCGTACTGCGCCTCTATGTCGGGGTCTGGGTTGTCATCGGCCATCCCTACTCCTTGAACTAAGTCGCCGCTCACCACAAGCAGATCCGGGCGCGGGATGCCCTCCGACTCCCACCTGGCAGCATCGCTGGACATCGCAGCGAGCAGTTCATCGTTGCTGACGCGTGGGTCCGCTGTGCGGTGAAGGTCAGAGATGTGCAGCAGCGTAGGCACCCTGCGACTGTAGGCGGAGACACCGCAGCGTCCTACTGGCTGTCCGATGCCGGACGGTGCGAGAATCCGATGCTGTCGTGTCGCAGCCACCTCTGGATTGCACTGCGCCACTTCGACGTGCACCCACTCAACAACTGGCCTAGATCGTTGTCGCCTAGATTGCTAGGGCCCGCGCGAGGGCGTCATCCCATCGTGAGGGCGCTGCGGGTGCCGCCGGCCTGTTCATTGACGGACCGCTGGGGCCCGTTGCTGTCTGGGTATTGCTCCAGCGGATGCCTCAGGGGCCTAGGGCTGTGATGGGGACTACGTGTATGCCGTCGCGGCGGCGGTAGGCGGGGCCCAGTGCGGTCACCACGACTAGTCCGGCGAGGTCGGATCGGCGCGATGCGGTCACCTTGTCGCGCAGGCGCAGCAGGCCCGCGGCGGCGGCGTCTATGGTGTCGGGCCGGTGGCCGAGTTTGATCTCGACGGCCATCCATGCGCCGTCGTTACGTGCGACGACGGCGTCCACCTCCAGGTTGTCGCTGTCGCGGTAGTGGTACACCGATGCCTGATCGGGCTGACTGTAGACGCGAAGGTCTCTCACCACGAGCGACTCGAACAGGAATCCGAGCGTCTTGATGTCTGAGATGAGCTGCTCGGGCGAGGCTCGCAGCGCAGCCGCGGCCAGAGACGGATCGACGAGGTGAAGCTTGGGCGCCTTGCGCAGCACGGCGCGCGACCTGAGGTGCACGGGCCAGGAGGGCTGGTCCTCTAGCAGGAAGATGCGCCTGAGCGCGGTCAGGTACTCGTTGGCCGTCTGACGCCAGATCCCGCCTTCGCCGTTTTCGCCGGCCATGTCGGCGACCAGCTTGGCGGTGCGAGCCTCGGTGGCCACGTTGCGGGCGACTGATCGGACCAAGTTCAGAACGCGCTCACGGTCATGACGGACCCCGCTGGCGGCGCGGATATCGACGAGGACCGATTCATGGAGGTGGTCACGCACCGAACGCCGCGCCTTTCCCTCCTCCACCCCGATGTTCGCGGGCCACCCGCCGATGCAAATGTGCGACGCGATGTCGCGCAGCCCGATGTCGTCACGGGCCATGCCCGACGTGGCCTCACCGGCGAAGAGACCCCGCAGCGACACCGATCCGTCCGAGGCGCCCGTCTCGAACAGCGACATAGGTCGCAGAGTCACACGCCCGATTCGCCCGGTCCCGGTGTGGCGGGTCACGTCGTCGCTCGGCGACGCTGAGCCAGTGAGGATGAACTGGCCCAGATCCGGCCGCTCGTCGCATTCGCGGCGGATCCGGTTCCACAGGTGAGGAGCGTTCTGCCACTCATCGACGAGGCGAGGAGCGTCGCCGCGCAGCGCCTCGCCAGGATCGATGTCAGCCAGCCTCAACGCATCGTCGTCGTCAAGGCGAAGAGCGCTGCGTGCGAAGCGCAGCGCCGTCCAAGTCTTGCCACACCAGCGAACCCCTTCGATCAGCACGGCGCCTCGCCGGCTGAGCGCATCCTCGATGTCCTTCTCGGACACCCGAGGCCGGTAGCCGGGAAACGGATGTTGCGGTGGGGCATCCATTGACGGGGGCTGCCTCTCTCTAGCTTGTGGCGTTGGATGGCCGGGACCAAGTGCCCAAGGGGCGGGACCCATCACCGTCAAGACACTTTATCTAACAGTTTGGCGATTACATGCCCATCAGTTTGAGGACAAATCGTACAACAGTCTAGGAGTGTCCTCCAGCAGACGCTACAGAGCACGCCGAAGTGGCAGCAACGACCATGCATCGCGGCTGACCAGCGACGAGTTCGCGCTCGCTCCAAGCGCGAGCCGCCGCCACCGACCCCATGGTCGGGACTCAGACCCGGGATGACACCCACCATGCGTGGACCATCGCGGTGTGACGCAGCTACCGGAGCCAGTGTCGCCCAGCTACCGGAACCGCGTCCCAGATGTGTAACACACCTACCGAAGCCAACATGTCAAGCATGTACCGGATCAGCACAGTCAAGTACCGGTGGTGTCAAGTACCGGTGGTGTCAAGTACCGGTGGCCGAACGCTCAGCCGACATATCTAAAATGGTAACCAAGAGAAATCGTTCACACGTATCCACACTTCAACACCTATTTTCGCTTCCTAGAGTTGAGCCCGAAAGGGGACTTGAACCCCTGACCTACGCTTTACGAGAGCGTCGCTCTACCGACTGAGCTATTCGGGCCTGTGCGCCCGGCAGGCAGGCCCGCGAAGCGCCCGCTCAGGCTACCGGGTGGGCGGCAGGTCCAGGAAGAGGGCTTGGAGGGTCAGGGCCTCATTCGGGGAGCGGATCAGGCTCTCGGCGGTGACTCGGAGCCGGTCGATGGCCCTCATGGCTCTCCGGTCCGCAGCCGGGTCGTGGGGCTCCGACGCCACCTGCTCGCGGTAGCGGGCCGTGAGCGTGGCCAGGCCGAATCGGATCTCGTCGGTGCGGAACTGGCGGTGCTCGCGCTTGTGCTGGGCCTCGATGTCGCGGCGGCCCGAGCCCCGGGTGCCGAACCGGGCCTCACGCTCATCGAGGGCGACCATCTCGGCCCGGTGGCGTGCGGTCAGGGCCTCGCCGGCGTCGTCGATCAGCGCTCGCAACTCGGCCACCACCTCCGCCACCGCGGCCCCGGTGCCGTCCAAGCGCTCCGGGGCCGACCACCAAGCCTGTTGCCGGGCCGCCACCCGCTCGTCGGCCGCCAGGACCCGGGCCCGATGAAGGTTGCCCGCGGCCGCGGCCGCCACCAGAGGCGCCTGATCAGCCCCGGCCAGGCCCTCGGACACCAGCGCCGCCGCGACGTCGTCATCGGGGACGGGACCGAAGTCCACCCGGGTGCAGCGCGAGGCGATGGTCACGTGTTCGGGAAGCACCTGCTCGGCCAGCAGCACCCACACCACCGGCGTGGCCGGCTCCTCCACCGGCTTGAGCAGGGCCGCGGCCGCGGCCGGAGTGGCGGTATGGAACCGGTCGACGACCAGCACCTTGCGGGTGCCCTCAACCGGTGTGCGGCTCGCCTCGACGATCAGCTGCGACACCTCCTCCTCCCGCCGCAGGCTGTTGCCCGCCGGGCTGAGCACGAAGATGTCCGGATGCTCCTCGCGGGCGGCCAGCCGGCGATGCCGCTCCGCTCGTTCCGGCTCGGCGCCCGTCCGCTCGTCGGCGGTCACGATCAACTCGCCCGCGAAAGCGGCCGCGGCCGTCCTCTTGCCCGAGCCCCGGGGCCCCACCAGCAAGTAGGCGTGCACCGGCGACGCCACCGCCGACTCCAGCGAGGCCACCGCCCGCGACTGGCCCAACACGGCCGACCACCCGGTGACCGGCGTGGACTCCCCGGCAACCTGCAGGAGGCTCATCAGCTGATCACGAGACGCTCGCGCACCATGGTCAGGATCCGGGCGGCGACGTCGTCGGTGGTGCCGGCTGCGTCCACCACCGCCCAGCGCTCCGGGTCGGCTGCGGCCAGGGCGAGGTAGCCGTTTCGAACCCGGTCCAGGAACTCCCGGCCCTGCCCCTCGAAGCGATCCACGGATGACCCCAACCGTTGCCAGGCCTGCTCGGGCGGGAGGTCCATCAGCACGTTCAGGTCCGGCTCGAGCCCCCCGGTGGCAAAGCGCATCATCGCCGTCAACTCGCCTAGGTCGAGCCCCCGCCCGTAGCCCTGGTACGCGAGTGTCGAAGCGGTGAAGCGGTCGGTCACCACGTCGCGGCCGGACGCCAGCGCCGGGCCGACGATCTCGGCGACGTGCTGAGCCTTGTCGGCGATGATCAACAGCGCCTCGGTCCGGTCGTCCACCGAGTCGTTGGCCGGGTCGAGCAGAACTCGCCGGATGACCTCTCCCACACCGGTCGCGCCGAACTGGAACGTGAACTCGGCTCCCAGGGAATGGGCGAGCATCCGGGCCTGGGTGGACTTCCCCGACGCGTCCACACCTTCGACGGCGATAAGGCGGCCGCTCACTGCTCCGGCCCCGCCGAGGTCTCCGCCGCCGGCTCCTCCACCTCAGGGGCGTCCGATCCGTCCGCCGGCCCGGCAGCCGGAACGGCGCCGGCTCGGAGGCTCCAGCTGGCCAGACCGCCGGCGACCACGATGATCACGCCGGCCAGCCACATCGTCAGCCGCACACCGGGGAGCTCGACCCGGGCGCCCAGCACGGTGATGAACCCGTCCCACCACCGTTCAGACAGGTTGTCGAGCAGGTCGGCCAGCACCCCGCCCACAGCCAGCGCGATCAGTACGCACAACCGCACCAGCACCAGCAGAGCTGAGAACACCCGGCCCCGGATCTCGTTGGACACGTTCTCGTGCAACAGCGTGAACCCGAGCACGTAGGAAGGCCCGGCCAGCATGCCGAGCATGACCACCAGCGGGATCATCAGCGACAGCCGGTCCACCGACGCGGCCGCCAGCAGCACGACTCCCGCGCCGATCAGCGCGGACGTGAACCCCCGGGTCCGGTTGATGCGGTTCTGGAGCGCGGACGCAGATCCCACACCGATTGCCATGCCCACTCCGAGCGAGAACAGCACGGCGTGGAAATCGGCCTCCCGTCCCACGATCACCTCGTCCACGAATCGGGCACCGAGGAGGAACACCATCCCGGCACCCATGACCGCGGTGGCCAACCCCACGTTCACCGACCTCACGATGGGGTTCTTGCCCACCAGTCGCCAGCCCTCACGAAGCTCCCGGATGGCCCCGCCGAGGTCGAGGCTCCCCCTCTTGGTGGCCCGGCGCTCGTCGCGGGTACGGGCGGGAATGGCGATCCGCCAGATGATCAGGGCGGTGACAAGGAACGACAGGGCGTCCACGTAGAAGGCGAGGCCCTCCTCGTTGAGCCGGAACGTCGTCACCCAACCCTCATCCGACACCGCCTCGGCTGCCTTGGCCAGCAGGGCTGCCACCCCCGCGGCCACCGGGAACATGCCGTAGGCGGCGGCCACGTTCAGCGAGTTGGCCGACGTGAGCTTGTCCCGGGGCACCAGATTCGGGACCGTGGCCTCCTTGGCGGGCTGCCACATCATCGTGAGCAACTCAAGCAGGGTGCTGGCGATGATCAGCCCGACCAAGGTGTCGACGAAGGGCAACGAGACCAGCACGGCCGCCCGGCCCAGATCGCAGGTGACCATCACCCGCTTGCGGTCGAGCCGATCGACGATCACCCCAACCGCGGTGGCCAGGAAGAACCCCGGAGCCACCCGGGTGGCCAGGACCAGAGCTATGGCCGTGCTCTTGGAACCCTCCGGAGCGATCTGGTCGGCCAGAGCGATGGTGGCGAACAGGCCGAGCCAATCGCCGGTGGCCGACACCACCTGGGCGATCCAGAGCCTGAAGAAGTCCCACGTGCCGAAGATCCGCTCCAGGCGCCCGGAGGGGCGGGCCGCCTCGAACGCGTCGTCGAGCCGGAGGCCGGCCGAGGAGCGGAGGGCTTCTTCGTCCACGGCACCGAGGCTAGGCGTCGCGCCCGCACACCGCCCCGGAGGGCGGTGCCGGTCAGCCTCGCTTGCGGGCCGGCTTCCGGCGAGCGGGGCGCTTCCTGGCCGGGCCCTTCGCCCTCTTCTCGGCCAGCAGATCGCAGGCCCGTTCGAGGGTGAGCCCCTCCACCGTGTCGCCGGACCGGAGCGATGCGTTGACCTCTCCGTCGGTCACGTAGTGGCCGTAGCGGCCGTCCTTGACCACGACGGCCCGTCCCGTGACCGGATCGTCCCCCAACTCCCTCAAGGGTGCGGCCGGCGCCGCGGACCGGCCCCGGCTCTTCGGCTGGGCCAGCAAGGCCAGGCACTCCTCCAGGGTGACCGTGAACAGCTGGTCCTCGCCGGCCAGGCTGCGGCTCTCGGAACCCTTGCGCACGTAGGGCCCGTAACGGCCGTTCTGCACGGTTATCTCCACCCCGTCGGCGGGATCGGCCCCAACCGTGCGGGGCAGCGACAGCAGCGTCAGGGCCTGGTCGAGTGTGACCGTCTCCAGCTCCATCGTCTTGAACAGCGATGCGAACTTGGGCTTGTCGGGGACCTCGTCGGCCAGCCCGAGCTGCACGTAGGGTCCGTAGCGGCCCGACTTGGCCACGACGGACAGTCCGGTGGCGGGATCGGTGCCCAGAGCCCGCTCGTCGCTGGGTGCGGCCAGTAACTCCAGCACCCGATCAACGGTGAGCTCGTCGGGGGCGGTGCCGTCGGGCACCGAGGCCGAGTCCTCGCCCCTGTGCACGCTGGCACCGTCGCGCCATACCCGGACCTCGACCTCGACACCGTCGTCGTCGACGCCCAGCCGGATCGAGTTCACCCAGCGGGCGTCGATGTCGCCCAGACGGCTCGACACCTTCTCCTTCAGGCCCGGGTCGTCGGAACCGCCAAAATAGAACCGCTGGAGCCATGGCACCTGCTCCTCGGCACCAGCCGCGATTCGGTCCAGGTCGTCCTCCATCTCGGCGGTGAAGGCGTAGTCGACCAGCTTGGGGAAGTGACGCTCCAGCAGGTTCACAACCGAGAACGCGGTGAACGACGGCACCAGCGCCGAGCCCTTCTTCCACACGTAGCCCCGGTCGGTGATCGTGCCCATGATCGACGAGTAGGTCGAGGGCCGGCCCACTCCGAGCTGCTCGAGACGCCGCACCAGCGACGCCTCCGTGTAGCGGGCCGGCGGCTGGGTCTCGTGCCCGGAGGCCTCCATCCCGCGGCTGCTGACCGCGTCACCCTCGTCGAGCGGGGGCAGGCGCCGCTCGTCGGCGGCCTCGCTGGCCTCGCCGGCGTCGGTGCCCTCGGTGTACACCTCACGGAAGCCCATATGGGTGATCACCGTTCCGCTGGCCGCGAACTCGGCGTCCCGTCCCGTTGAAGTGCGGGCACCGACCCGCAGCTGCACGGTCTCGCCGGTGCAGTCGGTCATCTGGCTGGCCAGCGTCCGCTTCCAGACCAGGTCATACAGCCGGGCCTCGGGCTGGGGCACCTGCTGGGCCACCGTCCTGGGATCGGCAAAAGCCTCCCCGGCGGGCCGGACGGCCTCGTGGGCCTCCTGGGCGTTCTTCACCTTGCTGGCGTAAGTCCTCGGCTTGGCCGGGAGCAGATCCTGCCCATAGCGAGAAGCCACTTCGGAGCGGGCCGCCGCCACCGCGGCCGAGGACAGCGACGTGCTGTCGGTCCGCATGTAGGTGATGTAGCCCTTCTCGTACAGCGACTGGGCCGTTCTCATGGCCGCCGCCGACGACATGCCGAGCTTGCGGGCTGCCTCCTGCTGCAGCGTCGACGTTATGAAGGGTGGTGCCGGCCGGCGCCGGTACGGCTTGGAGGTCCGGGACCTCACCGCGAAATCCGAGTCATGGAGGTCAGCGACCAGGGTCGCGGCTCCGGCCTCGTCGAGCACGGTCAGATCGCTGCGGGTGGCACGGCCGTCGGGACCGAAGTCCCGGGCGGTCGCGACGCGCGAGCCGTCGAGTGAGGCCAGCGCAGCCGTGAACTCCGGCCCCTGCTCGTCCCGGGGGGCGAACGTGGCCGTCAGCCCCCAGAAGGAGGCGCTGACGAAGCTCATCCGCTCGCGCTCGCGCTCGACCACGATGCGCACCGCCACGCTCTGCACACGCCCGGCCGACAGCTGGGGCATCACCTTCTTCCACAGGACCGGCGACACCTCGTAGCCGTAGAGCCGGTCGAGCATCCGGCGGGCCTCCTGGGCGTCCACCAGGCGACGGTCGAGCTCGCGGGGCGAGTCGACCGCGGCGGATATGGCCGGCCGGGTGATCTCATGGAACACCATCCGCTTCACCGGGACGCGCGGGTTGAGCACCTCCAGCAGGTGCCAGGCGATGGCCTCGCCCTCGCGGTCCTCGTCGGTGGCCAGGTACAGCTCGTCGGCATCGGCCAGCAGGCTCTTCAGCTTGCGGACCTGCTGGCGCTTGTCGCTGTTGACCACGTACAGCGGCTTGAAGCCGTTGTCGACGTCGATCCCGAGACGGGCCCACGACTCGGACTTGTAGGCCTTGGGCACCTCGGCCGCCCGGCTGGGAAGGTCGCGGATATGGCCGATGGAGGACTCCACGACGTACCCGGCGCCGAGATAGCCGGAGATCGTCTTCGCCTTGGCGGGCGACTCGACGATGACTAGAGCGTTGGCCATGGGGTTCGAACCGATCCGACGGGCGGGCGCCCGTCACCAGATAGGGACTTGGACAGGATAAGCAGGGGCTGGCAAGGGTTGGGGAACCGGCCGACGACTGGCGGGATCCGGCCCGACGGCGCACCGCCGAACCGGCGCGACGCTAATGCGCCGGCGCGGCCGAGTCAGCCGGGTCGAGAACTGCGGAGGATAGCGGCGCCCAGGAGGGCCGCGATGGCTGATGCGGCCAGGATGCCGATCGTCGCCTGAGAGATCATGTGCTCGGGTGCGAACGCCAGGTTGGTGATGAAGAGCGACACGGTGAAGCCGATGCCGGCCAGCGCGCCGACGCCCACCACCGCCCGCCAGGTGGCCCCCTCGGGCAGGGGGCAGATCCCGAGCCGCACGGCCAGCCACGTGAACGACGACACTCCCACAATCTTGCCCACGACGAGGCCGACCACGATCCCGATCGTGATGGGCGAGGCCAAGGCTTGGTCCAGGGACTCGCCGGACACTTCGACGCCGGCGTTGGCCAGCGCGAACACCGGGATGATCAGGAAGCTCGTCCAGGGGTGCAGCAAGTCCGCCAGTCGATCGGCCACCGCCACCCGCTCCCGCGCCTCGAACGACAGCCGCCGCGCGCCTTCCACGCTGAGGACGCGCTCGGAGAACACCCCCAGTTGATCGGTCACCGTCACCTTCTCGTGCGCCTCGTAAGTCAGCCGCGGCGCGTCCTCCGGGAGCATTCCCATGGGCCCGTCCATGAACCTGGTCCTGCTCAACAGCGGGCGTGCTGGCGCGAACAGGCCCATGATCACACCGGCGATGGTGGCGTGTACGCCCGACTTGAACAGCGCGAACCAGAACACGATCCCCACCGCGAGGTAGACGGGCGTGTACCAGACGCGTCCCAGCCTCATCAGCACCAGCAGCGCCACGATGCCGGCCGCGGCCCCTAGCCAGGCCAGCGAAAGGTCGTCGGTGTAGAAGATCGCGATGATGACGATCGCCCCGATGTCGTCCACGATCGCCAGGGTGAGCAGGAAGACCTTGAGCGAACTGGGGACGCTGCGTCCCAGCAGCGCGACCACGCCGACCGCGAAGGCGATGTCGGTCGCCATCGGAATCCCCCAGCCGGCCGAGCCTTCACTGCCCGTGTTTAAGGCCGCGTACAGAACGGCCGGGACCGCCATCCCACCGATGGCGGCGATCGCCGGCAGCGCGGCGGCCGCGGGCCTTCGCAAGTGTCCCGCCACAAGCTCGTGCTTGATCTCGAGGCCGACCACGAAGAAGAACAGCACCATCAACGCATCGTTGATCCACTCCTCGAGGGGCTTGTCGAGCACCAGCAGGCCGCCCAGCTCGACCCGGGTGTGACTCTCCAGCAGGTCGTGGTACGAGTCGCGCCAGGGCGAGTTGGCCCAGACCAGGGCCAGCACCGCAGCGGCCAGCATCACGATCCCGCCGCCGGCCTGCAGGTGGAAGAAACGCTGCATGGGCCGGCCGATCTCCCGGGCCAGCCAGCGGTCGCTGCCGATCCATGTACGCGGCGAGGGCTCCGGGCCGTCGGGGAGTCTCGGGGGGTCTGACGACATCGGATTTCCGTGCAGTACTGTCGGGTGGGCCGATACGCACCTTAGTAAGACCTCGCTATTGTGAGCCGTTCGAGCAAGCGGGGTCGGTGGTGCAATCGCTCGGCCACTGGTGGGTGCCAGCCGTGAGAAGTTACACCGTAGAGCAAGCGCGGAGTGAGGCAGACCGGTGATACTCGGCCTGCTCGTACTTCACGTCGCGGTGTGCGTGCTGCTGGCCGCCACCAGCCGCCGGCTGGGCCGAAACGGCCTGCTGGTGGGTGCGGTTCCTCCGGCGGTGACCGCGGTCTGGGCCGCCACGAGACTCGGGGACCACCAGCCCGAATCGGCCGACGTGGCCTGGGTGCCCGGTCTCGATCTTGCCATGACCTTCAGGGTTGACGCCTTCGTGGACATCATGACCCTGATCGTGTCGGGCATCGGTTTCGGCGTGTTCGTCTACGCCTACGGGTACTTCGCACCCTCCGCCGCCGGGATCGGCCGGTTCGCGGCGACGCTGCTGGCCTTCTCGACGGCGATGCTGGGCCTGGTCTGGGCCGACTCGGTCTGGTCGCTGTTCGTCTTCTGGGAGTTGACGTCGGTCACGTCGTTCCTGCTAATCGGGCACAAGAACACGGACAAGCCAGCACAGGTGGCCGCCCGGCAAGCGCTGATGATCACCGCCGGCGGTGGGCTGGTCCTGCTGGCCGGTCTGCTGCTCGTGACCCGTTCGGCCGGCACGACGCTGATCAGCGAGATGATGCCGGTCGACGGGGCCACCGCCACCTTCGGCGCCGTACTCGTGATGGTCGGCGCGGCCACGAAGTCGGCCCAGGTCCCCTTCCACCCCTGGCTTCCCTCGGCGATGGTCGCTCCCACGCCGGTCAGCGCCTACCTCCACTCGGCAACCATGGTGAAGGCGGGTGTGGTCCTGGTGGCGGTGATGGGTCCCGCTCTGGGAGGGCTGCCCACCTGGAAGGCCTGCGGTCTCGCCTTCGGGGTCGCCTCTGTCTTCTGGGGCGCGATCGGGGCTCTGCGCCACCGGGACGCCAAGCTCGTGCTGGCGTGGGGCACCGTGTCGCAGTTGGGCATGCTCATCACGCTGTTCAGCGTCGGCACGGCCAAAGCCGCGCTGGCGGCAGTGACCCTCCTGGTGGCTCACGCCCTGTTCAAGGGCGCGCTGTTCCTGGTCGTCGGAGAGATCGACGTGCGGGCCAGGACCCGCAACATCGACGAACTGGGTGGCCTGGCCCGCTCCATGCCGATCGCCTGCACCGTCGCCGTGCTGGCCGGGCTCTCGATGGCCGGCGCCCCGCCGCTGCTGGGATTCGTCGCCAAGGAGGCGGCCATCAAGGCCGCGCTGGCGCTGGAAGGGCCGGAAGCGTGGATCGTCGGTTTCGGGGTCATCGCCGGCTCGGTGCTGACCGTCGCCTACACGGCGCGGTTCCTGGTCACCGTGTTCGGCCCCGGCCCCGAGACGGCACTCGCCGCCCGCCGGCATGCTCTGAGCCTTCCGGCTGCGGTTCTCGGACTAGCGGGGCTGGTGGGCTACGCGGCCCTCGGTCCGCTCAACGGTGTCCTGGGGCCCGCCGCCGCCCGGCTCGCCGGCGCCGCAGAAGTCAGCGACCTGCACCGCTGGCCCGGCCTGACGCTGGACCTGGGGATCTCCGCGATCGTCCTAGCGCTCGGCGCCAGCCTGGGTCTGGTCCTAAGCCGCCGACTGGGTCGCGTCCCGGTGGAGTACGGCGCCCGCTGGACCGACGCCTCCATCGAGGCCACGATGACCTTCGGGCGAGCGACAAGCGCACGGCTCCAGCACGGCTCACTGCCGGTGTACCTGGTGACGATGGCGGGCACGGCTGCCCTCGCCGCCCTGCCGTTCTTGGGCTATGTGAGCTTCGACCACGTCGTGGCGTGGGACACGCCGCTGCAGGCGGTGCTCGCCGTCGCCATAATCGGCGCGGCGGTGGCCCTCTCCTTCGTCGGCACCCGTCTCGCGGCAGGGCTCGCGCTCGGAGCGGCCGGCATCGCGGTGGCGGCCGTCTTCGTGGTCCACGGCGCCGCCGATCTGGCCCTCACCCAGCTCCTGGTCGAGGCGGCCATCGTGGTCGGTTTCGTGCTCGCCTTCGGCCATCTCTCCCGCAGCTTCCCGAGGGTCGGGCTGCGGTGGCGAGCGGTGCGGATGACGGTGGCCGGACTCGGAGGCGCCGCGGTGGTGGTCGGGCTCGCGGCGGCGTCCCGCAGCCCGGTGGCGGCACCGCCGCTGACCGAGATGGCGACCGCCTCGGTCGACGAAGGCGGTGGCAGCAACATCGTCAACGTGATCCTCACCGACATACGGGCTCTCGACACGCTGGGCGAGGTCCTGGTGCTGGCCACGGTCGCTCTCGGCGTCCTTGCCCTCGCTCGGGCCTCCGACCGTCCCGAGGGATCGGCCTCATGATAAACGGGCACGCTCCCATCATCCGTCTCGGGATCCGGGCGGCCAGCCCGTTCGCGACCGTCCTCGGCTGCTACCTGCTGTTCGCAGGCCACAACAACCCCGGCGGCGGGTTCGCGGCCGGGCTGGTGTTCGGCGCCGTGCTCGCCCTGAGGACCATCGCCGGGTTCCTGCGACCGACCTACGGCATCACGCTGGTGGCGGCCGGCGTGTTCATCGTGGCCGGCGTCGCCCTGCTGCCGCTTCTCTGGGGCGACCTGCTGTTCGACCAGCAGGTACTGTCGTTCGAGCTTCCCCTGCTGGGCAAGGTGAAGACCGGCTCAGCCCTGCTGTTCGATGTCGGCGTGGCGGTCATCGTCGTCGGAACGGTCATGGCGGTGCTCGACGGGCTGGGAGCGGCCGAGTTCGCAGCCGACCCGCCGGCCGAGCCCGACCACCAGGAGCAGGAATGAACGGCGCGCTCCTGATAGCTGTCGGAGGGCTCACCGCGGTCGGCCTGTACCTCGTGACCGGGCGATCGCTGAGCCGGATCGTCCTCGGCTACTCCCTGCTGGGCCACGCGACCGTGGTCGCGCTGATCGCGGCCGGCGGGCCGGCCGGGCGTCCCCCCATCGCCGGTCAGGCGGAACCCGAGGCCATGGCCAACCCGCTGCCGCAGGCCCTGACCCTCACCGCCATCGTGATCTCGTTCGGCTTGACCCTGTTCCTCCTGGCCCTGGCCCGGCGCCAGCGGACCATCACCGGCGACGACCTGGTCGAGGACGACCTTGAGGACCGACGGATCGCGGGCCCGGACAGCTTGCCGGGCGAGCAGGAGGACCAGGCCGCGACATGACCGAGCTGATCTCGATCGCGATCGTCGCCCCGCTGGTGGCCGCGGCCTGCAGCCTCGCCCTGCGCTCCCGCCCCTTCCTGCGGGACCTGGCCGTCCTCGCGGGACTGGGCTCGGCCGCGCTCGCCTCGCACATCATGCTGGTGGCCGTTGCCCGTGACGGCACCCACACCGTCGCGGTCGGGGGCTGGGCACCGGAACTCGGCATCGTTCTAGTGGCCGACCTGTTCGCCGCCCTGATCCTCCCGGTGGCGCTGACGATCATCTTCGTGGTGGAGATCTTCGCCATCGGCCAGCGCCGGACGGTCTGGGCGGCGAATCCGCAGTTGAGCGGGCCGCTGCTGTGCGTGCTCACCTCCGGGGTCTCCCTGGCCTTTCTCACCGGCGACCTGTTCACTCTCTTCGTCGCCTTCGAGTTGATCCTGGTCTCCAGCTACGTGCTGCTGACCCACCAGGGCAACCGGGACCAAGTGAGGTCCGGCATGACCTACGTGGTGATGAACCTGCTGGCCTCGACGCTGTTCCTGCTGGGCGTGGCGTTCGTCTACAGCGCCACCAACACGGTCAACATGGCGCTGCTGGCCGAGCGGATACCGCAACTGGACACCGGCGTCCGGCTCGGAATCGGAGCCTGGTTCCTGGTGGTCTTCGGAACCAAGGCCGCGGTGTTCCCCCTGTTCAGCTGGCTGCCCGACTCCTACCCCACCGCGCCGACCACCATCACTGCGGTGTTCGCCGGCCTGCTGACCAAGGTGGGGATCTACTCGATGATCCGGTTCCACAACCTCACCGCCATGGACGATCTGGGGCCGCTCATGCTGATGGTGGCCGCCACCACCATGGTCGTGGGCGTCCTCGGTGCTCTGGCCCAGTCCGACGTCAAGCGCATCCTGTCCTTCCACGTCATCAGCCAGATCGGCTACATGCTCATGGGCCTCAGCCTCTTCACCGTCGCCGGCGTCGCGGGGTCCATCCTGTTCCTGATTCACCACATGCCGGTGAAGGCCGTCCTCTTCCTAGTCGGTGGCCTCATCGAGAACCACGAGGGCTCGAGTTCTCTGGATCGATCCGGCGGCCTGGCCGGTCGCCAGCCGCTTGTCGCCGTAATGTTCGCCGTCCCGGCCCTCAGCCTGGCCGGCATCCCGCCCTTCTCGGGCTTCGTCGCCAAGCTGGCGGTCATCTCAGCCGCCATCGACCGTGGCGGAACCATCGTGGTGGTCGTGGCCGCGCTGGTGGCCGGAGGCCTGACGCTGCTGTCGATGAGCAAGATCTGGAACGAGGTCTTCTGGGGTAGACCGACCGAGGGACCCCGACCGAGCCCCGCCCCGGCCCGGGGCCAGCGGACCATGCACACGGCCACGGCCATAGCCGTCGCCGGCACCCTGATGGTGGCGCTGTTCGCGGGAACGCTGCTGGATCTCTCCACCGAGGCCGCCGAGAGCCTCCGTAACCCCGCCACATACATAGAGGCGGTGCGGCCGTGAGGCGATACGCGGGCACCCCGCGGCGGGTCGTGACCACCGCCGGACTCACCCTGGTCTGGTGCGGCCTCTGGGGATCGGTGTCGGTCGCCAATGTGGCGTCCGGCCTCGCCCTCTCCATCGTCGTTCTCGCCGTCGACCGGGGGGCGACTAGTCGCCACGTGATCCGGTTCCGGCCCTTGCTGCGGTTCGCCTGGCTGGTGCTGATCGATCTGGCCCGCTCGACGATCGATGTAGCGGTGGAGATCGCCACCCCCAACGACGGCACCGAGGAGGCCATCGTCGCCGTCGACCTGCCGGTCACCGGCAGCGAGCACATGCTTCTCCTGTCGGCGTCGATCACCCTCAGTCCCGGCACGGCGGTCGTCGATGTGGACCGCCGGACCGGCCGCTACTACATCCACCTCCTGCACGGCAGCAAGAGCGAGTCGACAGTGGCCCACGCCCGCAAGCTCGCCGAGTTGGCCTGCAAGGCGCTGCCGACCTCTAGTCCGATGGGCAGCCCATGATGGCGACGGTCGCCATCGCCGGCTTCGCGGTGGCCGGTCTCTGCGGCCTCTACCGGCTGCTGCGGGGCCCGAGCCTTGCCGACCGGGTGATCGCGGTGGAGGTCGCCCTTGTGTCGCTGGTCGGCGGTATCGCCGTGGATGCCGCCGACCGGGGGAGCCAGACGTTCCTCGTGCTCCTCATCGTCATCGCCCTGGTCGGGCTGGCCGGCACGTTCGCGGCCAGCCGATTCCTTGAGCGCGACACCGACCTGGCCAAGAAAGCGCGCAAGCCATGAGGGCTACGGCCGAGGCGTTGATGGTCGCCGGCGCGGTCATCGCAGTGCTGGCCGGGATCGGGCTGCTCCGTTTCTCCACGCCGTTCGCGCGGATCCAGGCTGCCGGCAAGGCCAGCCCGGTGGCCCTGCTGCTCACCTCGGTTGGGGCAGCTCCGCTGCTCGGATGGGCCGGCGCCGGCTATCTGGTCATCGCCGCGGCGGCGATGATCGTCACGCTGCCCGTCGTGGCCCATCTGCTGCTTCGAGCGGTGCACAGGTCCGACGACACCGGTCACCTCGCCATCGACGATCTGGCCGCCGACGAGCAGAAGGCCTCCGGGACCAGCGACACCGACTGACCGAGGCCACCGGAATGAGGGCTGGATCCTGCGCTCGGCCTCTAGGGCTGCTCGAACCGGAGATGCACGTCGGTGCCATGCGGGCCCGAGTCGATGCTCGACTCGTCAGCCAGGGCCCTCATGATGGAGATGCCCATTCCCGACTCCCGGCCCAGGCGGACCGGCGTGTCCGAAGGCGTCGCCTGCAAGAGCGCGTCGGCGTCGAAGCCGGGGCCCTCGTCGCTGACCACGACCGACACCTGCCCACCGGAACGCTGGCAGCTGACCCGCACCGGGCGGGTGCAGCCCGAGCGGATGTGGGCCTGGATCGCGTTGGTCGTCGCCTCCGACACCGCCACCCGGAGATCGTCGACCCGCGGCGGCTCCAAGCTCGGATCGAGCTCGGCCGCGGCAGCCACCACCACCCGTACCAGCGACACGTAGTCGGGCCGGGGAGGGATCTCGATCTCGATGGTGTGGTTGGCCACGCCGCTCATGACGTCACCGGAGCCGAGGGCATTGGCTGGGACCCGGCCGCGCTGTCGATCGAATCGTGGAACGCGATGATCCTGTCGAGGTCACAGAGCTCGAAGACCCGGCGAATCCGCCGCGACGGGCACACCAGCGCCAGCTCGCCGCCCCGCTGGCGCAGCCGTTTCAGCGCTCCAACGATCGCACCCATGCCGAAAGAGTCGACGAAGTCCAGTTCCGAGAGGTCGATGATCAGTCCGCGGCAGCCGTCGGCCACCTCCTTGACGACGGCCTGGCGCAGGTCGGGGGCACCGACCACATCGAGCTCGCCGCCGACGCTGAGAACGGTCCACGGAGGCCGTTCGGAGCGCCGGATCGTCACGGACACAAGAGAAAACGGTACCGCGTGAGGGGATCGACCCGGCGTCAGCGGGCCTACGGCCCTACCTCCAGATACATCGTGGCCCGGGCCTCGAAGGTGGCCTCACCCACCAGCGGCCCCACCACCGGAACGTCGGTGGCCTCCACGTACGTCAGCTCCACGGTGGCCCTGCCGCCACTTCGACGGACCAGCACCTGCAGCCGCCGCGGGTCCAGGTCGGCCGAGGCGAGGGCGGCCGAGCGAACCTCGCCGTCGGCCCCTCCCACCGCGGCGGAGCGCGCCGCCTCCCGGGCCGCGTGGGTGACCAGCACCCGGGTTCGCACGAGCAGGCCCACCTGCACGACCGCCAAGAGCATCAGCGCGAGGAACGGGACCATCAGCGCGAACTCAACCGTCGACTGACCGGCCTGGTCCGGCGAACGCCGGGCAACGGACGGGCGCCATCGCCAGTGCGTCAATTGACCATGTTGGCGACCGTGTCGACCACCTTGTCCAGCAGGGTCGCGATCTTGCCGGAGCCCGTCGCCCAGGCCAGCAGCAACAGCGCCACCGCGGCGGCACCGACGATGACCAGCGCGTACTCGGCCGTGGTCTGGCCCCGGTCGCCGGCTCGACGGTCCCCAACGGCGCGACGGTTGGAGAGACGGTGCTCGGCGAGAAGGCACCGAGCGTGCAGTGCGGCCAGGGTGCGCAGGATCATGTTCGCTCCTTTCTGGGAGCCGCGTGCTCGCCGGTGGCGATGCGGCGGCGGTGTCGTAGAGATCGATCGGGCCGAGCGGGCCGGCCCTGCGGTCCTCGCTCTAGGGGAGTCGGAGGTCGGAGACGGTCCCGATGAGCAGCGGGACGATGGTCAACAGGCAGAAGGCGGGCAGGATGCAGAACACCAGCGGGAACAGCATCAGCACCGGCACCCGGCGCGCCGCCTCCTCGGCCCGCACCCGTCGGCGGCGGTGAGCCTCGTCCGCGGCCCGCGCCAGAGCCGGCTGCAGCGGTGCGCCGTCGACCTCGGCCGCGGTGACGGCGTACACCACGGGCGAGACGCTGGGCCCTAGGCTCTCGCGCAGCCTCCGAACGGACTCGACGAATGGCTCGCCGGCCGATGTGCGCCTGGCCACAGCCGTCAACTCCGAGCGGAACGGCTCCACAACCCGTGGAGAGATCTCTGCCAGGGCTGCCACTGTGGGCCTCCCGGCCCCGACTACCAAGCCCAGCAGGTCGATGACCTCGGGGAGGTGGCGCTCTATCCGCAGCACACGGTCGCGGCGGCGACCCCGCTGCCTGGCGGCGACCGCGGCGACGGTGGCCAGCAGAGCGAGCAGGCCACCTGCCGCGCCCAGAGCGACCGCCGCAACCACGCAGAGGGGGACCGCGACCCCCACCAGCGTCTCATCGGGGGGTTCGAGCACTCCTCCCGAGAGTCGGCGGCCCACCACCGCGAACGCGCCACTCCAGTCCCGGTCGGGCCGGTCCCGGCCCCGAAGCCGGCGTCTGGCCGGACCGCTCGACCCCAAGGCCGCGTCGAGAACCCACAGAACCAGCACGCCCGCTGCCAGCGCGGCCGCAAGGCTCACGCCCATCTGACCACCCCCCGGCTGAGCCGGCCCATCCACCAGACGCCCAGGCCCTCGAGCACCAGCCCGGCCATCAGCGACAGCAGCCCGATGGGGGTAGCCACCAGCGTGCCCAGAGCACCGGGATCAGCTACCGCGATCACGGCCGTGAAGCCGGCCGGTGCGACGGCCACGACCATCCCCGAGACCCGGGTCTGTGAGGTGAGCGCCCGGATCTCGTCGCCCAGGGCGCTCCGCTGGCGCAGCGATGCCGCGGCCCGGTCGAGACTGGCTGCCATAGCCGCACCCGACCGGTGGCCCAGCACCAGCAGAGCCGCAGCTGTCTGGCGCTCGGACCGGCCGTCCACCCAGCCGTCAAGCGCCTCGGTGAGATCCAAGCCCCCGCGCACCCTGCCGACCACCTCTGTCCAGCCGGTCTCGGGCATCTCCGTCGCCACCGTGTCCAGCGCGGTCAACACCGACGCTCCGGAGCGCAGCGCCCGCGCTGTCAACTCGAGCGCCTGGGGCAGCGAGTCATCGCGCCGGTGCCGCCACCGCTCTATGAGGGCTGCTAGCCCGGATCCGATCGGACCCGGCCCCAATCGTCTTTTGGCTCGGCCTCTGGTCCCGGGCCGCCGCGGTGCGGGCGCCAGCGCCACGAACACCAGGACGGCGGCCAACGCCACCGTCACGGTCCCGCCACCAGACGGGCAGGCCGCGAGATCCCTTGGTGAACTCCGCGGCCGTCGGCTAGCACCCGGACGGTGTTGTGCCCGTTGACCTCGGCGACGGCCGCGACCCGCCGGACCGCGCCGCCGGTTCGCCCGACGTGAACGACGGTGTCGATGGCGGACTCCACATGGTCCCTGACCGCGGTGACGCCCAGGCGTTCGTCGGCGGCCGCGGCCAGTGCAGCCAGCCGGCGCAGCGCGTCGACGGGCCCGTTGGCGTGCAGTGTCGACAGGCAGCCGCCATGGCCGGTGTTGAGGGCGTGGAGCAGATCGAGCGCCTCAGGACCCCGCACCTCTCCCACCACCATCCGGTCGGGTCGCATCCGGAGCGCGTTGCGGACAAGGTCGCGGATGGTCACCTCCCCGCCGCCCTCGCGGGACTCGGGCCGGGCCTCCAGGCGCACCACATGGGGATGCTCGAGTCGCAGCTCGGCGGCGTCCTCGATGGTGACAACCCGATGCCGGGGACTGATCCGGCCGGCCAGGGCGTTGAGCAGCGTGGTCTTGCCCGCTCCGGTGCCCCCACTTACGACGATGTTGGCACCCCGGTCCACCAGTTCCTCGAGCAGAGCCGCCACCGGCGGTGCGGCGAACAACTCCAGGGCCACATCGGGTACCACGAAGCGGCGGATGGTCACATAGGGACCGTCGACGGCCACCGGAGGAACGGCCACATGGACCCGGGAACCGTCGGGCAGACGCCCGTCCACGCACGGCGTGAGCTGATCGACCCGGCGGCCGAGCGGGGACACGATCCTCTCGATGACCAGGCTGACCGCGGCGCTGTCCAGTGACACCGCGCTCCGGCTGAGGTTGCCGCCCCGCTCGACCCACACCTGTCCCGGTCCGTTGATCATCACCTCGCTCACCGACGGGTCGGCGAGCAGCGGCTCCAGGGGACCGAGGCCGTGCACCCGGGCGGCGACCCGCTCCACCACATCGTCGACGACGTCGGTCGGGGTGAGGGGAGCCAGCGCACGGACGATCGCCGCGATGTCGGCGCGCGGCATGGGCAGGCGCTCCATCGTGTCGACCACCCTGCGGTGCACGACCTCGACGAGCGCCTCGCAACCGTCGCCGGATTGCGTGCCGGCGGCCATGGGGGCCCGTGCAACACCAGCGGCTGCGCCGGTCATGCCGAGAGCTCGAATCGCCGCAGGGGCGGCGGGAGCATGCTGACGATGGTGCCCGCGTCCACCGATCGGGCCACGCGGGGATCCCACGCAACCCGCTGGACGTGGGAGGCCCCTACCGCGGCGCACACATCGCGGGCGCGCAGGGCCCGGCCCGGCTCCTCCACGAGGACCACCCGCTCGTAGGGGCCGGCCACCTGCTGGGCCCGGGTCAAAGCCAGGTAGCAGGATCGCAGCACGCATACCGGCCGGTGCGGGCCGTCGATCGCGGAACGCAAGCCGGCGTGATCCAATCCGGCGTCCACCACGACCGGCCCGGTGCGGGCCAGCACTTCAAGGGCGAGCAGCAGCCGTGGGGGTCGGTCCTCGCCCGTCGAGGCCTCGCCGGCCGTCGGCGGCTGGGTGCCCCTCCGCAGCAGGCGCAGGCCGGGAGCCACGTCCTCGAGAAGCCTGCCGATGGCGTCGGCGGCCACACCGTCCCCCGCGGCCACCCAGTCGCCGATTCCGGGCTCGGCTGGCATCGCGCCGGCGGCCATTCCCAGCAGCGCCGGCTGATCTCCGCACAAGTCCACCAGAGTGGCGTCGCGGTCCTCCGACGCCAGGCGGATGGCAGTGGCCGCGGCCACGACCGAAGTCCCGACCCCGCCCTTGACGGACCAGTACCAGATGATCATTGCTCTTCCCCGCGCGCCGCGGCCTTCGGAGGCGGGACTCTGGTCGCCCGGGTTGAGGCGGCTCGCCCGGCACCCAGCAAACCGGGACGGCAACAGCCACCTTAGGTGATGTTCCAGCAACTTCAAACTATGTCATAAAGTTTTATGCAAATCCCATGATCTCGGCACCGGAGCGAAGCAGCCTCTCGGCCGACTCGTCGTCGAGGAGGGGCACGACGAACGACTCGATCCCGTGCTCGGCCGCCAGCCGGTGCAGCTCCTGGCTGCACTCGTCGGGGGTGCCGGCAATCACAAAGGGCAGGGCCCACTCGTCCCGCACGTGCTCGGCCGCGGCCTCGAGACCGTCGGCGAGCGCAGCCCCGATCCTGGCCACGTCAGCGTCAGCGAGCCCGATCGCCTCCTGCACCTCCGCGGGCGAGTCGACCAGCCGGTAGGTCAAGTGGGGCTTGACGGCGGCCATGGTGTCGTCGTCGGTCACCAGCATCGTGGAGTAGGAGATGCGAGGCTCGTTGCCGGCGGCCCGGCCGGCACCCCGGACCCGCTCCACCGCCGGTCCGATGTGCGGCTTGTAGACGAAGTCGACCAGCACCCCGTCGCAGGCCGCGCCGCCCAGCTCGAGCATCCGCGGTCCCCGCCCGGCCAGCCATACCTCGGTGCTTGCCCGGGCGTGCAGCAGCGACGCCTCGCTCAGCCGGACATGGACGCCGTCGACACTGACGGCCTCGCCCGCGAACAGGCGCCGGCAGGCGTCGATGGTCTCGCGCACCGCGGCCAGCGGCCGGTTGCGCTCGATGCTGAGAGGGTTGAGCGTGAGGCTTCCCCCCGCGCCGATACCCAGGAAGGCCCGTCCGCCCGAAACTTCGTCGAGCGAGGCGACCGCGCCGGCGGTGACGCCGGCGTGGCGGGTGTAGGGGTTGGTGATGCCCGGCCCGACCTCCAGCGAGGTTGTGGCCAGCGCGATGGCGGTCATGGCCACGTACACGTCGGCGGCTGCGAGCCCCTCGTCGTACACCCAGCACCGCTGGTAGCCGAGTGTCTCGCCGAACCGGGCGATCTCGACGGCCCGCTCGATGGGTCCATGGGGCAGGACGTTGAACTCAGGCCGGATCACGGAACTCACCCTACGGCTGCCGCCGACATGCCGCCGCAACCGGGCCGGTTAGAGGCCGAACTCTCAGGCTAGGCCGCTGAGGTGGGCCAGCACAGCCTCCAGCACTCCCCCACCCACGGCCAGGGACTTGTCGGAGATCTCCCAGCACGCCGACGGATCGCAGCGGGGATCTACATCGCCGATCTTGAGACCCTCCGGCACCGTTGTTCCCGGTCGTATCGCCCCTCGCAGGACTCCGTCGAAGGGCGCGCTGATCGCGGCGCCGCCCACCTCCCCCAGTAGCTGACCCTCGCTCACCGAGTCACCGATGCCGGCGTGCCATAGGACTTCTCCCGAAGCCGGGGCCCGCATGACCCGATCCGCCGACCGGCCCCCGAGTTCGGCCGGTGTGCCGGTGTCGGGCAGGGCGGAGCCGGACCAGATCACCCGGCCCAGCCGGTGACCCCGCATGGTCTCGACCACGGCATGGCAGTCGGTGCCCGCAGTGAAGCCGGGACCCAGGCCGATCACGATGTCGGCATCGTCGATGGACGTGTCCATGTTGCGCTTGGCCAGGCGAGCATCGACCACGACGTCGGGCTGCAGCGGCCCGAGGTCGGCCAGTTCCGGCGACACCAGCACCGGCACATCGCCGCGGTCGCAGGCCGCCGCCGCGTCGGGAGGCGACGCCGCCAGCACGCCCCTCATGCCCTGCACGCTGATCTCCCCGTCGGTGACCGCGGTCGACAGCGCCACCGTCCGGCGGATCGTCAAGGGCTCGGGCAGCTCGAGCACCACCACCGGCCAGCCGGCCCGGGTGAGCCGCCATGCCACGCCGGTGGCCAGATCGCCCCCACCCCGCAGCACGCAGAGCGGTGAAGACCCGTCTCCAGCGGGTTCAGGTCCGGCGATGGGCTATCACCTCGGCCATGATGCTCAGCGCGATCTCCTCGGGGGTCTCGGCCCCGACCTCGATGCCGATAGGGGCATGGACCCGGTCAAGCGCGGCCGGATCGACACCATCGGCCTCCAGGCGGGCCCGGGTGGTGGCCCAGCGACGCTCGCTGCCCATGACCCCCACGTAACCGGCGTCGGTGGCCAGCAGGGCGGGCAGGGACGCGGCATCCACGTCCACGTTGCGGGTCACCAGCACCACCGACGCGTCGGCCTCGAGCGTCCGTCCCGCCAGCAGGTCGGCGACGGAGCCGACGACCAGCTCGTCAACAGAACCGCTCGGTGGCTCGCCGGCGAGTTCCTCAGGATCCTCCCCGCCGGTGGGACCGTCGTCGATCCCGGTCCGATCGTCGGAGGCCACCACCCGGAAGCCCAGCCAGTGGGCGAGTTGGGCCACGGCCCGGCCCACGTGTCCGTATCCCATGACGATGACGGTCGGCTTGGGCATGTGCGGCTCCACGAATATCTGGACGTCGCCCCCGCAGACGCCGGGATCGCCCCGGACAGGGTCGACTAGACGGTAGGACAGCAGACGGCAGCGGCCGTCGGCAAGCGCGGCGACGGCCTCGGCCACCACCCTGGCCTCCATCTCGCCCCCGCCGACGGTGCCGGAGATTGCGCCGTCGCGAAACACCAGCATCTTGGCCCCAGCCCGGCGGGGCACCGAGCGCGACGTGTCGACCACGGTGGCCGAGGCCACGGCCACCCCGCCGTCGACCGCGTCGGCAAGCTGGCTGAGCAGGCTCATAGCCACAGCCCCTCGGCAACCGGTCTCACGACCACAGTCTGGCCGCCTGCTCGAGGGTGCGGGCCCTCAACCGGTCCAGGTCGGCACCGATCACCTCGCCGCCGTCGACGATCCAGTCGCCGCCCACCATCACCCGGCTCACATTTGCGGCGTTGCGCCACAGCACCAGCTGGTCACAAAGGTTGTGGGCCTCCACCGGGGTGGGCAGGCCCTTGGGGCCACCAAGATCGACCAGCTGCAGGTCGGCGTGCCAGCCCGGCTCCAGGCGGCCCACCCGCTCCAGGCCGATCGTGCGAGCCGAGCCCTCGGTGGCCATGTGCAGCACGGTGGCCGCGCTGATCGCGCCGGGATCGAGGGTGGCGGCCCGGTGCAACAGGAAGGCACCCCGCATCACCGCGAACATGTCGTTGAGGTAGCCGTCGGAGCCGAGCCCGACGGTGACGTCCCGCTGCAGCATCTCCAGCACTGGCGCGATACCGCCGCCCACCTCGCAGTTGGACAGCGGCATGTGCGACACCCTCACGCCGGTGGCCGCGATTATCTCGATCTCGCGGGGCGACATCTGCACGCACTGGCTGGCCTGGAACCGGGGCGAGGCCACTCCGATGCGCTCGTAGAACTCGAGGGTGCGCATACCGTGATGCTCGGCGCACCAGCGCCCCTCATGCACTCCCTCATTGACGTGGGCGTGGCAGAACACGTCCAGTTCGGCCGCGGTCTCGAAGGCCCGGCGTATGAAGGGCTCGCTGCACGTGAACGTGGTGTGGATGCACATCGCGCCCGATACCCGGTCGCCGGTGCCCGACGGGCCGCCGCCGGACCGGCACGCCTCGATGAAGCGCGCGTTCTCGTCCAGTCCGGCCTGCCCGTTGGCCGCGCCCATCCGCTCGGTGGCCTCGAACGACAGCACTCCCCGCAGCCCGCTGGCGGCCATCGCCTCCCGCTCGGCAACAAGGGCGTCGGGCAGGGCGTTGGGGGCCTCCAGGATGTCGAAGAAGCTCGTGGTGCCCCCCGCCGCCAGCTCGGCGGTCACCCAGGCGGCCGCGGCTGAGATCATCTCCTGGTCGAGGGCGTTCTCCACCAGCGGCCACCAGTAGTCGTCCAGGAAGCCCCAGAAGTCGGCCACCGGCTGCGCCGGCGCAGGCACCCCGTGAGCCAGCACGCCGTACAGGTGCACGTGCGCGTTGACGAAGCCGGGCAGCAGCACGCAACCGCTCCCATCGCAGAGGTCGTCGTCGGGGTAGCGGGCCCGCAGCTCGCCGGCCGGGCCGCAGTCGTCGATCAGCCCGCCGGCCACCCTCACGCCCCACTGGCGCTGCGGCTCGTCCAGCGCGACGGGCACGGCCCAGTCGGCCGAGACGATCAGCCCCGACCCGGCAGGAGCCCCTTTCAGCTGTGGGCTTGCAGGGCCGCCCACACCCGCTCCGGCGTGAAGGGCAGTTCGTTGATGGCCGCTCCGGTGGCGTCGAGGATGGCGTTGCGGACCGCCGGAGCCACGCCGTCCTTGGGGATCTCGGCTACCGCCTTGGCCCCGAACGGGCCGCTGTCCTCCATGGTCTGGACCAGGTAGACAACCGTGTCGGGCATCTCGTCGGCCCGGTAGATCTTGTAGGGGCCGAACGACGGGTTGACCATGCGTCCCTCGTCATCGAGCACGATCTCCTCGCAGTGGGCGTAGCCGAGGGCCTGGATCATTCCCCCCTCGACCTGGCCGCTGGCGGTGACCGGGTTGATGGCCACCCCGCAGTCCACCGCCATCACCAGCTTGGTGACCGTCACCTGGCCGGTGTCGACATCAACCTCCACCTCGGCGAACTGGGCCGCGAACGGGGGCGGGCAGTCGGGCGAGACATGCGAGGCGGTGCCCATGATCTGCTCCTGCTCCTGCCAGTGGAGCGAGTCGAGGGCGATCTCCTCCAGCGTGACCGAGCGCCCGTCGGCCGCGTAGGCGCGGCGGTCGCGCAGCTCGATGGTGCAGGGCTCGTCCACCTCCAGCAGCATCGCGGCCCGCGCCTTGAGCCGCTCCCGGACCGCCTCGGCGGCCCGCAGCGCGGCCGTGCCCGAGATATAGGTGGTGGACGAGGCGTAGGCGCCGGTGTCGAACGGGGTCATGTCGGTGTCGCTGGAGTACACCTTGATGTCGTCGAGAGGCACGCCGAGGACCTCGGCTGCGATCTGACCGATCACGGTGTCGGCGCCGGTGCCGAGGTCGGTGGCCCCGATGAGCATGTTGAACGACCCGTCGTCGTTGAGCTTGATGGAGCAGCCCCCCATATCGAGGAACGGGATGGCGGTACCGTGCATGCAGAAGGCGAAGCCGATCCCCCGCCGGATGTTGGGCCGGTCGGTGGGGGCCTTCCAGGCGGCGTCGTCGCGGCGGCTCCAGTCGATCTCCCGCATCCCCTGGGCGACGCACTCCTCGATGCCCGACGACATGACCTTCGGGTACTCGTCGAGCTCCTCCTCGGCCACGGCCCGCTCACCCAGGTGGGGGGCGATGTCCATCTCGTCGCCGACCTTGACCCAGTTGCGCCGCTTGAACTCGATGGGGTCGAGGTCGAGAGTGCGGGCGATGTCCTCCATGTGGGCCTCGAGAGCGAACTCGGCCTGGGGCGCGCCGTAGCCCCTGTAGGCGCCCGGCACCGGGATGTTGGTGTAGACGACGTGGCAGTCGAAGCGCTTGGCGGCGGCGTTGTAGGAGGTGAGGCCGCGCAGCCCCGACACGATCTGAACGGTGAAGCCGTGGGTGCCGTAGGGGCCGGTGTTGCCGATGATGGCCATGTCCTGGGCCAGCAGCCTGCCGTCGTCGTCCACCGCGGTGCGGAAGGTGATGGTCTGGGGATGGCGGGTCCGGCTGGCGTAGAACTCCTCGGCCCTGTCCAGCTCGAGGCGCACCGGGCGGCGGGTGGCGATGGCCAGGTGGGCGACGATGTCCTCGATCAGCATCTCCTGCTTGGCCCCGAAGCCGCCGCCGATGCGCGGCTTGATCACCCTGATGTCCTTGATGTCCATGTCGATGAGGGGGGCCAGCATCCGGCGGGTGTGGAACGGCACCTGGGTGGCGGTGCGGACCACCATGCGCTCGTCGGAGTCGAGCCACGCCATCGAGATGTGGGGCTCGATGGGGCACTGCTGGACCTGGTGGACCCTGAAGGTCTGCTCGAAGGCGTGGGCTCCGGTCGCCAGGTTGCCGTCAACGTCGCCCCGCTGGGCCGTGATGTGGTGAACCAGGTTGCGCTCGGGATCGCAGATGTGGGTGGTGTCGTCCTCGTCGTGGACCTTGGGGGCGTCGGGGTCCATGGCGAATCGCTCGTCGTACACCGCGGGCAGGACCTCGTAGGTGACCTCTATGAGGCGCACCGCCTCCTCGGCGGCCTCGACGGTCTCGGCGGCCACCGCGGCCACCCGGTCGCCCACGTGGCGGACGCGGTCGTCGAAGCTCACCTGGTCGTAGGGGTGGGGGTTGGGCCAGCTCTGCCCGCCTGAGGCGTACTTGACCCGGGGGGTGTTGCCGTAGTGCAGCACCGCGTGGACCCCGTCCACCGCCCGGGCCGCCGAGTCGTCGATGCTCAGGATGCGGGCGTGGGCGTGGGGGCTGCGCAGAACCTTGGCGTACAGCATCCCCCTGGGCTCTATGTCGTCGGTGAAGGCCGGGTTGCCCTTGGCCAGCCGCACGGCGTCCACCTTGACTTCGGGCTTGCCCACCACGGCCATGTCGGGAACCTCGCGCGACGGCACCAGCCGGGGCACCGCGTGGGGCGCTTCGGGCGCCGGGCTGCCGGTGGGCGGCTCAGCAGGCGGGCGAGAGCCGTCGGTGAGCGAGTCAATGACCAGCGGGGCGAACGGCTCGGTCTCGGTGCCCCGCAGCACGGCCGCAGCCCGCTTGACGGCCTCCACCGGCTTCACATATGCGGTCTCGCGGTCGAGGATCCCCGAGAGCATGTCCCGGATGTCGTCCTCGGACGGGTCGGGATTCTCCTCCAGGAGGGCGAGCGTGCCGAGGATCATCGCGCCCGCGGAGTAGCCGGACTGGAAGGCTCCGACGGCCACGAAGGCGGTCTGCACCGGATGCAACTCCGGCGAGACGTTGAGCGACTCGACAGTGGTGATCCGATGCCCGTCGGCCGATGCGGCCAGGATCACGTCGGCGGAGGCGAGCCGCCCGTCGTAGAGCACCGCGGCCGCGCCGGTCTCGCCGCTGTCGGAGCCGAAGTGGACCGAGAACATGCCGAGACTGCGCAGAGCCTCCCGCAGGGTGTGGTGGGGTTCCACGGCCAGCGTGACCGCAGCGCCGTTGAGCTCGAAGGTGACGTCGATGGTCATGGGTACAGCTCCTGCATGACCCGGGCCGTGAGCGTGCCCGCCAGATGTAGGCGGTACTCGCGGCTGCCTCTGAAATCCCCCGCCGGGTCCAGGCCCGCGGTCGGGTCGTGCACATCCACCAGCACAGGATGGTCAGCCACGCCGGTGAGCGCCATGGCCACGAAGCCGTCGGTTCGGCGCCCGTAGGCCGCGACAATGGGCACGTCAGCGGGTGTGCGGCCCGTCCGGGACACCGCGGTGCTCCCCGAAGGATCGACGGTCACTGCGGTGATCAGCGAGCCCGGCGCCAGCCCGGCGGCCAGCAACTCTCCGAGACCGCGCTCGGAAGATCCGGCGTCGCCGGGGCCCGCCAGCGCCACCCGGGCCTCATGAGCCAGCATGGCGGCCAGCAGCAGGCTCTCGCCCGAAGCCTTGGCTACGAGGCCGCCCACCGTGGCCAGCGTCCGCAGGGTGGACGGCTGCTCGGCCCGGACCAGCTCCCTCAACGACTCGGGCAGCAACTCACAGCGGCGGACCGCGTCGAGGGTGGCGGTGGCCCCCAGGCGCACCTGCCCGGCGCCGGCCGCGGCTACCTGATCCAGACCGAGCGCCTGCAGGTCGACGGCCTCCAGATCGGAGGGCTCACGGTCGGCGTTTAGTTTCGTCCCGCCAGCGAGGGCCACCCGCCGAGGCGAACTCAGCAGGTCGAGCGCCTCGTCCAGGGACGCAGGTCGGTGGTACGCGATCACGAGAGGCACGGCAGAAAACGCTAGCGGTCCGCGGCCTCGAATCTCGCAGCGGAGCCCGGCCGTCCGCCTCCGCTTAGCTCCGGGTGACGCGGGAGGCTATGCCGGCTCGGGTGAAGAGGCGGCGGGCGGCGGCGTTGGCCTCGGCCATGATCTGGTGCTCGTCGGCGACGACCAGCTCACCGGCCCGCAGAAGGATCCGGCCGTCCACCACGACGTCTCGCAGATCCCGGGGAGAGGCGTTGTAGACGAGAGCGCTGGGAACCCGGTGAACCGGCGCCACCAGCGGCGACCCCAGGTCGACCACCAGCAGGTCGGCGCGCTGCCCGGGGGCCACCATGCCGAAGGCGCCGGGCAGCCCGAAGGCAGCCGCACCGTTGCGGCAGGCCAGATGCAGCACATCGGCCGGTTGCAGCAGCAGCGGGTTGAGGTGATGCACCTTCTGGAGCAGCACCGTGGCCTTGAGCACCTCGAACATGTCCTGGCGGTTGTTGCTGCCCGGACCGTCGCTGGCCAGCGCGACCGTGATGCCGCGGGCCCGCATCTCGGGCACACGGGCCACGCCCGAGGCCAGGTACATGTTCGAGACCGGGCAGTGGACCACCACCGAGCCGGTCGCCGCGATCAGGTCAAGCTCGTCGTCGTCGAGCCAGACACTGTGGGCGAGCTGCATGTCGGGACCCAGCACTCCCAGCGAGTCGAGCCAGGTCACATGGCGCGTACCCCGCTCTTCGAGGCTCATATCAACCTCGACCGCGGTCTCAGCGCAATGGATATGGGTGCCGCGGCCCCAGCTGCGGGCGGCGGCCACGGTGGTGCGCATGGCTTCGTCGGAGCATCCCCAGGGGATCAGCGGCGCCAGCTCCACCCGGATGCGATCGTCGTCGTGGCCGTCCCAGCGGCGCCGGGCCGCGTCGGCCCGGGCGACAGCCTGCTCGGCGGTCTGCTCCATCCTCGGGTGGTAGTTGCGGTCGGCCCAGCCGTGGGCCAGCAGGAACCGGACTCCCAGCTCGTCGGCCGCCCGGCACACGGCGTCGTTGATGCCCTCGTCGGTATGGATGTACTGGTGGTCGATGACCGAGGTGGCCCCACCCCGCAGGTTCTCGACCAGCCCGACCATGGCCGCGGCTCCGGCAGTCTCGGCGTCGAGATGGACGGCGGCCGGCCAGATGCAGTCTCTCAGCCAGTCGAGCAGGGCCTTGTCGTCGGCCAGGCCCCGGAACAACGTCTGGAACAGGTGGGTGTGGGCATTGGTCATCCCCGGCATGACCGCGCAGCCGGCGGCGTCGATCGCCTCCGTCGCCTGTCGCAGACGGCTCGACGGCGGCTCCCGCGCCCCCACCTCGGCCACCCGGTTGCCCCGGACGTACACCCAGCCCGGGTCATGGATCGTGCCGGTGTCGTCCACAGTGACCACCGCACCACCATGAATGAGCAGATCGGTCACATCAGGGCGACCAGTGGGCGAAGGCGTCGATCACCGGCTCCATGTTGTCCATCAGCGGGTAGAGCACGGGGCAGGTGACACCGGCGTCGATGAACTCGGCCACCTTGTCGCGGCATTCCGAGGCGGAGCCGACAGCCATGATGCCCCGCACCAGGTCGTCGCCGATGAGGGGAGCCGCCTTGTAGTAGTCGGCCTCGGTGGCCGGCCAGCCGACCACCTCCTTGACGCGGTCAATCAGCTCGGGGTCGGCGCCGGAGGCGGCCATGATGTGGGGCTCGGTGCCCAGGTAGTACGCCACCAGCGACTTGCCGGTCAGCAGGGCCAGATCAGGATCGTCCTCGGACAGCGAGCAGATCAGCAGCTCCGGCCGGTCGATGTCGTCGATGGTGCGCCCCGACTTCGCGGCCCCGATGGAGACACGGGCGACCGCGTCGCGGATGTAGTCGACCGGCACCACGTAATTGAGCATCGCCCCGTCGGCGATCTCGCCGGTCAGCTCCAGCATCTTCGGGCCGGTGGCACCGATGTAGATGGGGATGTCGCGGGGCGAGGTGTCGCCGTAGGCCACATCGAGGCTGACCCGGTCGAGATGGACGAACTCGCCCTCGTAGGTGACCTCTTCCATGGTGAACAGGGCCCTGATCGCCTCGACGTTCTCGCGCATGGCGGTGAGCGGCTTGCGCCGCCCGGCCCCGACCCGTCCGGCGATCGGCTCCCACCAGGCGCCGAGCCCCAGCATCACCCGGCTGCCGCCGTCGGGCGCGGGTCCGGCAAGCTCGTGCATGGTGCTCCATGTGGCCGCGATCACCGCCGGGTTGCGGGTGTAGATGGGCAGCACCCCGCTGGCGATGCGAAGCCGGTCTGTCGACGCCAGCAGGGCGCTCATCAGCACCACGCAGTCGCGGGCCAGCCGGGTGTCGGCCTGCCAGATCTCGCTGAAGCCCCGCTCCTCGGCGTACTGGGCCATCTCGATCTCGTAGCCGATGGGGTGCTTGTCCTGAAAATACAGAGCCATGCGCTGTGCCATGGGCGAGAGTGTGTCACGGCGCCGGCAAGCCTCCATACGCGGGCCGCCCCGATCCCGTCTCGACCCGCCGATGGCCGCGGGACGGGCGGCTACCATCGCCGCGATGACTTCACGAGTGATCAGCCCAGCCGGCATCGCCCCGCCGGCAGCCCGCTACGCCCACGCCGTCGCCACCGACGGCGCCCAGCAATGGCTGCACACCTCGGGGGTGCTGCCCACCCGGTCCGACGGGTCGGTCCCCGACGATGTGGGTGAGCAGGCCAGCACGGTCTGGCAGAACGTCGCGGCCATACTGTCGGAGGCCGGCATGTCCTCCAGCGACATCGTCTCGATGACCACCTACGTCGTTCCGGGCCAGGACCTCGGCGCGGTGATGGCCGAACGCGACCAGTTCCTGGGCGGCCATCTGGCCGCCTCGACGCTGGTGGTGGTGCCCGAGCTGGCCCAACCCGCCTGGAAGGTTGAGATCGCAGTGGTGGCGGCCCGCTGACCGCGTCGCCCGCGGCTGCCGGCTTAGCGACCCCGATCAGGCGCCGACTGCGGCCAGTTCGGACCCCGCCCGTTCCACGAAGGCGGTGATCCCCTCTGGGCTGTGCTGGTCCAACCCGTAAAGAGCCACCCAGCGCAGCCTGGTCCCGGGCGCGCAGAAGCGAGCGATCGTACGTCGCAGCAACTGGCGCCCAGGCTCACCCTGAAGCCAGTTCGTCCACATGGGAGAGCCGTGAGTGGTGACGGCTATGAGGTGCCTCACCGTGCGCAGCGGTGACGTTGCCCGATCGGCGGAGCCGTCGAGCCAGGCCGCAAGCTCGCTCTGCACCCACGAGAGCATCGGCGCGGGCAGGCCGCCCCACCAGGTCGGGTAGACGAGCACCAGACCCTCGGCGCCCGCGACGCTGACGCCGTCGATCCACTCTCCCTGCGTCAGCCGCACGAGCTCGACGGTGTGGCCGGCTCGCTCCAACGTCTCCACCACCCGGTCGCGGAGTGCCACGTTGAGACACTCCGGCTGCGGGTGAGCGTGCAGCACCACAAAGCGCACAGCCCGAGCGTACCCCACCCGTCTCCGGCCTAGATTCTCCACGATGACCGGCAACGCAGCGACCTGGGCGGAGTTCGAGCAGGCCGACGGGGAACTGGCTCAACTGATCATGGCGAGGCTGGGAAGCCACCGCCACGCGATCATGGCCACGCTGAAGGCGGACGGCTCGCCTCGAACATCCGGCATGGAGGCGCCCATTAGGTCGGGACACCTGTGGCTGGCCATGGGGCCGGAGTCGCGCAAGGCCGCCGATCTCGGGCGCGACCCCCGCTTCTCGCTCCACAGCGCCCCCGACGACGAGCAACTGCCCGACGGCGACGCTCGCATCGACGGCATGGCTCAGCCCGCGGACACAGCCCAGCAGGCTGAGTTCGTGGCGGGACACCGCTACCCGATCGACGATCCGTCGACCATGGCGCTCTTCGTGGCCATGATCACAAGGGTCGTCCTGGTGCGGGTGTCGGGGGACAGCCTGCTCATCGACTCATGGACACCGGCCACAGGGCGCGACACGCACCGGATCCAATGACCCGACACAGACCTACAGCACAAGCGAGACCTAGAGTTCCTGGCGTGGATCTGCGGGACTGGATCATCGGAGACCTGCGGTCGCTGCGGGCCAAGCTCGACGGCGGCGTGCTCGGCCTGATCCCCCCGGAGCGGCGCACCGAACGGGCCGACGGCGGGGGGATCGCGCCGGTCTACGTGCTGTGGCACCTGGCCCGCCACCACGACGTGGCCGTCAACGGCGTGGTACGGCGCTCCGGCGAGGTGGTCGAGAGCTGGACCGACCGCCTCGGCATCGACGAGGACCTCTGGCGGGGCCTGGCCGAGGGCGAGGATGCCGACCTGGTCGATGTGCTGGACCCGGAGGCCGTCGGCGGTTACACGCTGGATGTAATGGAGTCCACCGCGGCGTGGCTGGAGGACCGCGGCCTGCCACCGATGGACCGGCAGCCCGACACGTCCGCCGCCCTGGAGGCCATAGGCACCCCGGCGGACCGCTTCGATTGGCTCTATTCCATGTGGGAGGGCAAACCCACGGCGTGGTTCTTGCAGTGGAGCGCGGTCGGTCACGGCTTCAACCACTTGGGCGAACTGGTCTCGATTCGCAACCGCCTGGGCCTGAGCCCCTTCTAAGGGGCCACGCGGTCGGGCCCTGATGGGCCGGCGCTGCGAGACGGGGCCGGGGTCGCAACCACCGGCTACGGTCTCGAACGTGCCTTCGCGCCGACGCCTCGTCACGCGAGCGGCCCTTTGCGCCCTGCTCGTCCTGGCGTCGTGCGCCAGCCCCCCGGAACGCACGTCGGTCCCGGCCCCAACCGACGCCGACTTGGAGTCCGCCCTGGCCCCGGGCGGTGGAACGACCAGTGCCGCGGCTCCTGCGCCGGCCACCGAAACGGCCCGACCCAGTGTCGATCCCGTCGACGGACGCGGCCTGATCGCGGCCTCGGGTCCGACCGGCCTGCGGTTCCTTAGGTCCGACGGCAGCGAGGTGTTCGCCGTCGCCGCGGACCAGGTCGTCACCCAGCCCACATGGTCCCGGGACGGGAGCCGGCTCGCGGCCACGCTCCTCGATCCGAACCGCGGCGAGGCGTGGGTGATCGTCGTCGACGTCACCACCTGGGACGTGACCACCGCGAAGGCGAGCCGTCCCTACTTCTTCTACACCTGGAGTTACGACGGCTCCCGCCTGGCCGCACTGGGGCCGAGCCCGACGGGCGGCACGGCCGCCGACATACTGGACGGCACGGGCGCGCCCGCCTCGGGCCTGTCACTCATCAGCCAGAGCCTGTTCGTCGCCTGGGAACCCGGCGGGGACAGGCTGCTGCTGCACGCCGGGCACGGGCTGCTGCTGGTCAACGACGTCGACTCACCCGACAGCCACCACGACTTCGGCCCGGTCGGCTTCGATTTCCAGGCGCCGGCGTGGGTGCCCGGAACCGGGGACTTCCTCTATGTCGACTCCTATGCACAGGCCCCTATCGGCACCGAGCCTGAAGCGCTCGTAGACAGGAGTGCCACTACCACCCCGCAGCTGTTGCGCCGCAGCGCGGACTCAGGCGAGATCACCGAACTCGGACCCGCCGGCGCGTTCACGCTGATGGCAGTCCACCCCACCGGTGACCGCGCCGCCATCTCGGTGGCCGAGCTCCCGCCGGCCGCGGCCGGCGGGAGCCTCGAGGCGGCCGCGCTGGAAGCCGGACAACCGGCTCAGGCCGAGCCTTCGGTCGGGGCCGGCTCGGTGCAGATCGTCGACCTCGCCACAGCCGAGCGCCGCACCGTCATCGACCGGATCGGGCTGTGGCTCGAGTGGAGCCCGGACGGCGAACGTCTGCTCATCGGAACCAGCGCGAGCGACGATCGCGAGAGCGTCGGGCTGGCCTGGTACATCTGGGACGGGAACGAGCTGTCCGAACTGGCGCGATTCGCCCCCACAGCGACTTTCTTCAGGGACTACGTGCAGTTCGCCGATCAGTACACCGAGGCGCCTCGCCTGTGGTCGCCGGACAGCACCGCGATCGCCTTCGGCGCCCAGACCGCCGACTATGCGGTGTCGGCGGTGGCGCAAGTGGGAGGAAGCGGCGGGGTCACCGCGCTGGGTCTCGCCGATGTCTCCTTCTGGAGTCCCGTCGACGTCGACCCGCCGCCCGTGCAACCCGGTTAGCCGCCTGCCGACCCGGCCACCGGTGGCGGCATCGGTTACTTTGGAGCCCGTGACCGAGCCGAGCCGTCGCCTTGAGGATCTCAGCGGACCCGAGATCGCGGAGCGCATCACGGAGTCGTCGGTGATCGTGCAGCCGGTCGGAGCGGTGGAGCAGCACGGCCCGCACCTGCCGCTGTCGGTGGACCATGTGATCGCCCACGAGACGGCGGCCGCTCTCGTCGCCGAGCACGGCGACGACTCCGACCTATGGCTGCTGCCCACGTTGTCGGTGTCGAAGTCGAACGAGCACGCCTGGTCGCCCGGCACCCTGTGGCTTTCGGCGGAGACCTTGCTGGCGGTCCTGCGCGACATCGGCCGCTGCGTCGCCGAGACCAGGGCCGAGCGCCTCGTGTTCCTCAACGGCCACGGCGGCAACTCGGCCCTGCTGAACGTGGCCTGCCGCGAGATCCGGCTGGCGACCGGGCTCATGACCTTTCTCGTGCACCCGTTCGTTCCGCCCGACCACGGCGGCAAGTCGCCCGAGACCACCGAACTCGGAATGGGCATCCACGGTGGGCACCGGGAGACGTCAGTGTTCATGCACCTGCGTCCCCACCTGGTGCATCTGGAGCGGGCTGTGCGGGCCGTGCCGGAGCGCCTGGCGGACAACCGCTACGTGCGCTTCGGCGGTCTGGCCTCCTTCGGCTGGCTGTCCAACGACTTCGGGCCCGACGGCCACATCGGCGACCCGACGGGAGCCAACGCCGACGAGGGCAAGCTGCTGTTCGAGACCGCGGTGGCCCTGCTCGGCGAGCAGATGGCCGAGATCGCGGCCTGGGACTTCGGGCGGGGCTGAACCCCTCGAGCGCGGAAGGGACCGGGGCTCACCCCGGTCCCTCCTTGAGCCGGGACGAGCCCCGGCTCAGCTATTCGCTTGGCCTATTGCTACGACGGGATCCAGGCGCTCCAGGTGGCCTCGTTGGCGGCGATCCAGTCCGCCGCGGCCTCCTCGACGCTCTTGCCCTCTCCATCGATGGCGGCCAGCATCGACACCTGGTCGGCCGTGGTGTAGTTGAAGTTGTGCAGGAAGGCCCACGCGTTAGGCGCCCCCTCCTCTAGCCCGGACCAGACGATCTTGAACAGATCCTCCGACGGGTAGTACTTGTTGCCGTCGGGATCCGGCGGCAGCTCCAACTCGACGAGATCGAATGTGTTGAACGCCGAGTGAGGTGTCCAGAAGTACGACAGCACGGCCTCCTCGCGGGCGAAGGCCGCGTCGAACGCGGCCAGAAGTGCCTCCTCGGAGCCGGCGTACACGATCTCGAGGTGCAACCCGAAGTCGTCGATGATGTCTTGCTCGAAGGTCACCCAGCTGGGGTCGCCGTGCAGGATCTGCCCGGCCTCGCCCGTCTCTGCGGTGGCGAACAGGGCGGCCAGCGCCGGATCGGTGAATCCCTCCGCGTTGGCCAGCGCGGCGTTCTGATCGATCATGTAGCCGGGCAGGTACCAGCCGATCTGGCCGATGGGACCGAGCAGGCCGGCATCGGCGACGTTGCCGTCGGGGTTGTCGATGAAGTCGACCCGGTTCTGACCGTGGCCCGAGGGCCAGACCTCGAGCGACGCGTGAAGCTCGCCGGTGTTGATCGCCGACCACTGGGCGTTCTCGTCGAGGTCGGTGACCTCGACCGTGTAGCCCAGCTCGTTCTCGAGCAGCTGCTTGGCCACCTCGATGTTGGCGGCGGAGCCGCTCCACGGATTGGCGACGAGCTTGATGGTGGTGATCTCCTCCGCACCGTCGTCGCTACCGCTACAGGCTCCCGCCAGCAGGCCGAGCACGGCCACTCCGGCGGCAAGCTTCCATAGAGACTTCCTCATCCGGTGTCCCCTCCCAGTTGTCTTGTCCCGGGCCGCGCCCTGCCGCGCGACCAACTCCGAGGCCCAATGTCTACACATGGGCGGTGCCACAAGTCAATAGCCCGGTGTCCGGAGTCCGCATTACTTGCTTCGTTCGCCGTCGGCGCGGACGGCCACCGCCTAACATGCGCTCGTGGTCGCTGCCGCGGGTGACGAGGCCGTACGGGCCGGCATCGAGGCGGCCGCGCCGCTCGTGTGCACGGAGATCACAAAGGTCTTCGGCGAGGACCTGGCCGCGGCCATGGCCCTCCTCGACGAAGGCGCCAGCCGCCAGGTCGTGCAGGAGCGCACCGGCTGCCTGATCGCGGTCCGGGACGCGACCTTCTCGGTCGAGCGCGGCGAGATCTTCGTTGTCATGGGCCTGTCCGGCTCCGGCAAGTCGACCCTGATCCGCTGCCTGTCCCGCCTGATCGAGCCCACCAGCGGGACCGTCGAGATCGACGGCACACCCATCGGGGACCTCGACGACGAGGGGCTGAGAGAACTCAGGCGGAGCCGCTTGTCGATGGTGTTCCAGCACTTCGGGCTGTTCCCGCACCGGAAGGTGATCGACAACGTCGCTTTCGGCCTCGAGATCCAGGGGGCGACCAAGGCGGACCGCTACGAGCGGGCCCTGCAAGTGCTCGAGGTGGTCGGTCTCCGGGACTGGACCGACCACTTCCCCCAACAGCTCTCGGGTGGGATGCAGCAGCGGGTGGGACTTGCCCGGGCGCTGTGCGTGGAGCCCGAGATCCTGTTCTTCGACGAGCCGTTCTCGGCGCTGGACCCGCTGATCCGCCGCGACATGCAGGACGAACTGCTGTCGCTGCAGGCCAGCATGCGCCGCACGCTGGTGTTCATCACCCACGACTTCCATGAGGCCCTCAAACTCGGGGACCGCATCGCCATCATGAAGGACGGCGAGTTCGTGCAGGTGGGCACGCCCGAGCAGATCGTGTCGGCACCCGCCGACGAGTATGTGCGCGAGTTCACCGAGGACGCGCCCAAGACGAAGGTCGTGACCGTGGGCTCGGTCATGCGGCCTCTCGACGGCGAGACGCCCGCGGGAGAACCGGTGGGCGTCGGTGCGGTCCTCGACGACGTGCTGCCCCGGCTGCTGGCCAGCCCCGAGGAGCTGTGCGTCGCCGACGACCAGGGACGGGTCGTGGGCACGGTGGACCGGGACCGGGTAGCCGCATTGCTGGACGAGGGCTCCAGAGCCGGAGCCCCAGCAGGCGACCGTACCGTCGAGCCGCGGTGACCACGGCCGCGCCGTCGGAGGCCTCGAGCACCATCGAGGCTCGGCTGACCCTCGACCGGCAGAGGCGGATGCGCTCGGGCGGGGGGCTCGCCATCGGGGTGGCCGTGCTGGTGGCGGTCCAGATCGCCCTGAGCTCGCTCGGGGGGTTCCCCGAGTCGCTGGTGATCCCGCTGGCAGACTGGATCGACGATGCTCGCCGCTGGGTGATCAACAACCAGACCAGCCATTGGAGCTTCTCGTTCTTCTTCAACCCGGTCAGCGACATGATCGACTGGGGCTTGCGCGCCGTCGAGTGGCTCCTGCTGTGGCTGCCGTGGTACGTGGTGGTGGGCGCGACGGCCATGGTCGCCACTTCCGTGCTGGGCCTCCGCGCTGGCCTGCTCGCCGGGGCGGGGGTCCTCTACTTCGGCGCCATCGGCCTGTGGACCGAGAGCCTCCAGACGGTTGCGCTGATGGCGGTAGCCGTCGCCATCTCGGTGGCCATCGGGGTGCCGGTGGGAATCGCCGCGGCCCGTTACGACCGGCTCCAGCAGGCGCTGCGGCCGGCGCTCGACGCCATGCAGACCCTGCCGGCTTTCGTCTACCTGATCCCGGTGGTCCTGCTGTTCGGCGTGGCCAGGGTGCCGGCCATCATCGCCACCGTCGTGTACGCCCTCCCGCCGGTGATCAGGCTCACCAATCTGGGCATACGGACCGTGCCTGCCGCCACTGTGGAGGCCGCCGAGATGTTCGGGGCCACACCCCGCCAGACCCTTCGCAAGGTGCAGTTCCCGCTGGCGTTGCCCAGTGTGCTGACCGGCATCAACCAGACCATCATGATGGCGCTGAGCATTGTCGTGATCGCGGCCCTCATCGGCGCGGGCGGGCTGGGCCAAGTGGTGCTGGTGTCGCTGCGGGGACTTTTCGTCGGACGGGCGCTGGAGGCCGGCCTGGCCATTGTCGTGCTGGCCGTCATCATGGACCGGGTCACCCATGGAGCTGCGGGCATCGGGACCCGTCGCCGGCTGCGCCTCATGCCCGACGCCCTGGCCCACGTCAAGCCGGTCCGGTGGGTGGAGGGCGGCCTGTCCTCCATTGACGGTGGCTTGTCGCGGGCGGGCAGCGTGCTGGCTATTCGGATGAGCCGGAAGCTGGGAGTGGAGGCACTGGGCCGGCATCCTCGCAAGGTGCTCGGCGGCGCCCTGCTCCTGGTCGGCACGGTGGTGGGTGCGGCGATCGGCCGAGCCGAGTTTCCCGGCGCGATCTCCTTCTCGTTCGCGGACCGGATCGACTGGCTGGTCGACTGGGTCCGGGACAACCTCTACGAGATCGGCGGGACCTGGTTCGGGACCGGCTGGTTCAGCGACTCGATCACCATCTACGCCGTGACGCCGCTACGGGAACTGTTCAGCTCGGATCTCGCCTGGCCGGTGGTGGTGCTGGCCGTGGCGCTGGCTTCGTGGCGGCTGGGCGGGCCGGCCCTGGCCGCCTTCTGCACGGCCTGCGCGGCCGGTCTCGGGTTCCTCGGGATGTGGACGCTCTCCATGGACACCTTCGCCCAGGTCATCGTGGCCGTGGCCATGGCGATCCTGTGCGGCATCCCACTGGGGGTCCTGGCCGCCCGCAGCGACCGGTTCGAGCGGATGCTCAAGCCGGTGCTCGACTTCCTGCAGACGATCCCCAGCTTCGTGCTGCTCGTGCCGGTGATCATCATGTTCAACGTTGGGCGGATCCCGGGGATCATCGCCTCGGTCCTGTACGCGTTGCCGGCCGCGACCCGGCTGACCAATCTGGGCATACGCCAGGTGGCGGGCGAGGCCACCGAGGCGTCCCGGGCCTTCGGCGCCACCCGGGGCCAGACCCTGCGCAAGGTGCAGTTGCCGCTGGCCGCTCCGAGCATCATCGCCGGCATCAACCAGACGGTGATGCTTGTGCTGGCCATGGTGGTGATCGCGGGGTTGGTGGGCGGCGGCGGCCTGGGCCTAGAGACGGTGAAGGGGCTCAGGCGGACCGACTCGGTGGGGTCAGGTTTCGTGGCCGGAATGGCCATCGTGCTGCTGGCCATGCTGCTGGACCGCATGCTGCAGGCCTGGACCCGCCGGTTCACCCCCGTCGAGGGCGGCAACTGAGGCCGACCGCGTCAGCGGCCCTGCCAGCGGGGAGTGCGGCCCTCGGTGAAGGCCTTCGGGCCCTCGGCGGCGTCATCTGAGGCGAGCATGGCCTCGTAGGCTGCGACGTCTCCCGATCGGAGCAGCTTGAACGCTTCCGGCAGCGGGAGATGGACTGTGCGGTTGCGGATCTCGGAGACCGCGGCCACCGAAAGGGGGGCGGCCTCCACCACTCTGGCTGCGAGTGCCCGGGATTCGCTCATCAGGTCGGAGGCGTCCACGACCGAGTTGACGAGACCCCAGCGCAGCGCCTGGGCGGCGTCGAGACGGCGGCCCCCGTACAGGATCTCGTTGGCCACCACGGGTGGCAGCATCCGAGGCAGTCGCACCGACCCGCTGTCGGGAACGAGCCCCAGCGAGGCTTCCGGCAGCCAGAAGCGGGCGTGCGCCGCGGCCACCACGAGATCGGCGGCCAGCACGATCTCGAAACCGCCGCCGATGGCCATGCCGTTGACCGCGGCAATGACCGGCTTGAGCAGGCCGGGCAGCTCTCCGAAGCCGCCGAAGCCGCCCTCGCCGTAGTCGGCCTCGAAGTCCTCGCCCTCAGCCGCGGCGTTCAGGTCCCAGCCCGCCGAGAAGAAGCGGTCGCCAGCCCCGGTGAGTATCGCCACCCGGAGGTCGGCGTCGTCGCGGAAATCCGCGAACACGCGGCTCAGCACGCGGCTGGTGGCCGCGTCGATGGCGTTGGCCTTCGGGCGGTCGATGGTGACCTCGAGCACCGGTCCGTCGGCGACGGCGGTGATCGCGGCAGAAGGAGACGCGTCAGCCATCGGCCAGGACCATCAGCGCGTCGACGGCCACCGCGGCATGCGGTGTGACGACAAGGGGGTTGATCTCGACTTCGATGATGCTGGGATCGTCGCGCACCAGCACGCCCAGTGCAGTGACCGCCTCCACCACTGCATCGACCGCGGCGGGCGGCCCGCCCCGGTAACCGGCCAGCAGTGGCCAGACCCTCAGGCTCCTGAGGGCTTCCAGAACCTCTCCGGTTCCGGCCGGCAGCAGGAGGCTGGCGGTGTCGTCGAACAGTTCTGCCAGGGTGCCGCCGGCTCCGAGTGTCAGCAGCATCCCGACCGGGGGTGCCGGCCGCACGCCGACCAGCAGCTCGGCGACCGCGCCGGTCACACAGGACTCCACCATCACGGCGCCGTCGCCGTCCGCGGTCATGCTTCGGGCCGCGGCCGCCACCGCGCCTGCGTCGGTCAGCCCGACCACCACCTCGCCTGCATCGGTCTTGTGGGTGGAGCCAACGGCCTTAACGACGACCGGAAAGCCGATCCCGGCCGCCGCTTCCGGCGCCCCGTCCGCGCTGACGACTACGCCGTCGGGCACCGCCATGCGGGCCGCGGCGAGACGCGGCTTGGCCTCGTGCTCGGACACCACCCTCGAGCCGAGGACTGAGCCGCGAGCCGGGACCGGCCATGAGGCGTCCGGCACGGGAAGCTGCCGCCCCCAGGCCGCGGCCGCCTCAAGCGACGCCAGCGCGGTGTCGAGATCGCCACATGCCGCCAGTCCGAGCTCGGCCGACCGGGACCGAGCGTCGGCGGGCATGTTCTCGGCGAGCGAGGCCGCAACCACCCCAGGAGTGCCGGTGGCGGCGCAGGCCGCCGAGAAGGCTTGGAGGGTCGGCCACCAGCGCGAGCGGTCGAGTCCGTCTGCGGGGAAGTCGAGAACCAGCAGCGCAGCATCGAACGGCACCCGGCCAGACCCGGGAGCATCAGCCGCGAGCGCGGCGCTGAAGCAGCCGGTGAGCCGGTCCTGGTCGCCCCAGATGAAGGTGTGGTAGTCGAGCGGGTTGGTGATCGCGACCCGGCCGTCCAGAGCGGCCTCTACTCGAGCTGCGTGGTCGCCGCTGAACGAGGGGAAGCTCAGGTCGCGGTCCCGGCTGCGGTCGGCAATCAGCGCGGCCTCGCCGCCGGAGCAGCTCAGCGACACCAGCCGGTTTCCCCTGAGGGGCCCGACGGCACCCAGGACGGCCAGCGTGTCGAGCAGTTCGGGCAACGTGTCGACCCTGTGAACGCCCAGCCGGGCGAACAGGGCCCCGTAGGCGGCGTCGTCGCCCACTAGGGAGGCGGTGTGGGTCACGGCGATGGCCTCCGAGGACTCCGAGGTCCCGAGCTTGAGCGCCGTCACCGGAAGGCCTCGGCGGCGCGCCGCCTCGGCGGCCGCCACGAAGCGGTCCACATCGTCCAGCCCCTCGATGCACAACCCGACTCCGGTGGCTGCGTCGTCGCCGACCACGGCCTCGAAGGCTTCCGAGATGCCCACATCGGCCTGGTTCCCCAGCGTCATCACCCAGGCGATGTCGAGGCCGCGCCTCTGCATGGTGAGACTCACCGCGATGTTGCCGCTCTGGCTCAGCAGGGCCACACCCCGGTCGCAGCGGGTCAGGCCGTGCACGTCGGGCCACAGGGCTGCGCCGGTCGGCGCCGACAGGGCGCCGTAGCAGTTGGGGCCCAGCAGCGGCATGCCCGCCGCGGCGGCCACCAGCTCGTCCTGCAGGGTCGCGCCGGCTTCGCCGGTCTCGGCGAAGCCCGACGCGTGGCACACGGTGGCACCCGCGCCGGCGGCGGCCAACTGGCGCACGACGTCGATGGACGCGTGACGGTCGACACCAACGAAGGCGGCGTCGACGCCGGCGGGCAGCTCCGCGGCCGAGGCGAAGGTGGGCAGGCCCCGCAGCTCCCGGCCGGGGTTCACCGCCCACATGTCTCCCGAGAAGCCGAAGGACCGGCAGGCGTCGATGGCCAACTCCGCGGCCGCTCCCCCGACGAAGGCCAGCGACCGGGGCCTGAGCAGCCGGCCGAGACGACTGGTCACCGCGAGTCAGCAGCCGAGGGGGCGCAGCATGTCCCGCGACACGATGTGGCGCTGGATCTCGCTAGTGCCATCCCAAATCCGGTCGACGCGGGCGTCCCGCCATATCCGCTCCAGCGGCAGTTCGTCCATCAGCCCCATCCCGCCGAGGATCTGGATGGCCTCGTCCGACACGAACTGCAGCATTTCGGTGGCCGACAGCTTGGCCATGGCCGCGTCAGCGTCGGTCATCTCGCCCTGGGCCGAGAGCCAGGCGGCCCGGTAAGTCATCAGTTCGGCCTCCAGCAGCCGGGTGCGCATGTCGGCCAGCTTGAACGAGACACCCTGGAACCGCCCGATCCGCTGCCCGAACTGCTCCCGGGTGGCAGCCCAGTCGAGGGCCACAGACAGGGCCCGGTCGGCCCGTCCCAGGCACACCGCGGCTACTTGGAGGCGGGTGCTGCCGAGCCACTCGTTGGCCACCTCGAAGCCACGGTGCTCGGTGCCGAGCAGCTTGGACGCGGGCACCCGGGCATCGTCGAAGTTGAGGATGAAGTTGTGGTAGCCGCGGTTCGATACGCAGTTGTAGCCCGGCACCCGCTCCACTCCCGGCGTGTCGAAGTCCACCAGCAGCGACGAGATCTGCTTGCGGGGGCCCCGGCCGGTGTCGACGGTGCCGGTGGCTGCGAACAGGATCACGTAGTCGGCCAGGTCGGCGTGGCTGATGAAGTGCTTCGTGCCGTTCACTACGTAGTGGTCCCCCCGGCGCTCGGCCCGGCAGGCCATGCTTCTCAGGTCGGAGCCGGCGTCGGGCTCGCTCATGGCCAGGCACTCCACCCGCTCCCCCCGCACGGTGGGCAGCAGGTACTCCTCAACCTGGTCGCCGCTGCAGGCCCGCAGAATGTTGGACGGCCTGGCGACGATGTAGTGCAGGGCGTAGGCGGTCCAGCCGAAGGCCCGCTCGGCCATGGCCAGGGTCAGGTCGTCGAGGCCGCCCCCGCCGAGTTCGACGGGCATGTTGGCCGCGTAGAGGCCGGCGTCGATGGCCTTGCCGCGGATCTCCTCCACCAGCTCGGGGGGCACCTGGCCGGTGCGCTCCACCTCCTCCTCGTGGGGGACGAGTTCGCGTTCGGTGAACGACCGCACGGTGTCAACCACCATCTGCTGGGAGTCGTCGATCGAGAAGTCCAAGTCGGCCTCCTTGTCAGTCCATGGCGCCGATCGCGATGCGGCGGCCCGCCTCGGGCGGCGGCGGCATGGAGGCGTGCGCGGCACCGATGGCGGCCACCGCGGCCGCCGGACCGTCGAGGAGCGGGGCGCTGCGCCCGGCGGCGGTGTCCACGTGGACCAGCATCTGCTCGCCGGTGCACAGCGGCTCGCCGGCTCGATACATGGCGTGGAAGATGTGCAGCCGCTTCCGGTCGCTGCCCAGCACCTGGGTGGTGATCCGCAGCCGCTCGCCCTCAGACGCCTCCCGTAGGTGGTTCAGGTGGGTCTCGACCGTGTAGTACGAGTGACCGCCCGCCCGGTAGGCCTCGTCGATCCCGATGTAGCGGAAGAGGGCATCGGACGCCCAGCCGAAGGCGGCCAGGAAGGCCCACTCGGTCATGTGGCCGTTGTAGTCCACCCAGTCGGGCTCCACGGTCGCGGAGTACAGCTCCAGGGGAGCCGCGATCTCAGCGCCGGGCCTCCACGGCTCGGCCGCGGCCGCGGCTCCGGCGGCCAGGATCCGGGCCTCCCGTTCGGCGACGAGGCGGCCCGCGCCGATGCCGCTGGCCCGCAGCGCCCGCATCACCGCTAGCAAGGAGTCGTCCCGCTGGCGCTCCAGTTCGGCGATCGACCGGCCCACAGCCTGGTCCTCGCAGCCTGAGGTCATGGCTTCGACGAGATCCTCGGTCAGCTCGGGGGCTTCGAGCCGGGTCCACGGCAGCTTCAGCGCCGGTCCGAACTGTCTCAGCATGTGGCGCATGCCGCCGTGGCCGCCGGCAAGGTGGAAGGTGAGGTTGGTGCCCATAGCCGCCCAACGCAGCCCCGGCCCGTAGATGATGGCGTCGTCCAGCTCTGCGGTCGTGGCGACCCCGTCGTTCACCAGGTGCAGGTTCTCGCGCCACAGAGCCTCCTGGAGCCGGTCCGACAGGTAGCCATCGACCTCGTTGCGCACCACCAGCGGGTGCATTACCAGGTCGTCGTAGTGGGCCACGGCGGCGGCGACGGTCTCGTCGCTGGTCGCTTCGCCGGGCACTACCTCCACCAGCGGCAGCAGGTACACCGGGTTGAAGGGATGGCCGATGAGGAGCCGCTCGGGATGGCTCAGTCCCTCGGCCAAGCGACTCGGAAGGAGTCCCGACGAGCTGCTTGCGATGACCGTGGAGGGATCGGCCGCCGCGTCCAGGCGGCCCAGCAGCAGCCGCTTCGCCGATTCGTCCTCCGGTGCGCTCTCCTGAACCCAGTCGGCTGACTCGGCAACTTCCTCGGGGCTGCCGGCCCAGCGCAGCCGGTCCGGGTCAGCGCCGGGGAACAGGCCCAGGCGGATGGCCGACGGCCAGACCCGCTCGATGGTGGCCCTGAGCCGGTCCTCGGCTCCGTCGGCGAGATCCCAGGCGACCACGTCATGGCCCCGGGCCAGGACGCGCACCGCCCACCCGGAGCCGATCACTCCCGTACCGGCCAGCCCGATGGTCCTATCCGTCACCGCGCCCCCGCCGGAGTCGCCTTCACCGGGCGGCAGTATGACATGGCCGGCGCGGCGCGGAAAGGCTTGCCCGAACTGACCTAGTATCGGCGCATGGGTTCGCCGCTGGTGTACAACCCCTACTCGTTCACGGTGCACGACAATCCGTTTGACACCTACCAACGGCTGCGCGACGAGGCGCCCGCCTACTGGAACCCGGACCTGGAGTTCTGGGCACTGAGCCGCTTCGACGACGTACAGCAGGCCTTCCGGGACTACGAGACCTACTCCTCCGCCGGTGGCGTCGCCCTGGAGGCCAGACGGCCCATCGACCGCGCCCACCCCGAATACCACGAGCTGATCGAGATCGACCCTCCCGAGCACACCGCCCTTCGGGGGCTCGTGTCACGGGTGTTCACCCCCCGGCGGGTGGCCGGGATGGAGGACGAGGTGCGCCGGATCGTCAATCACTACATCGACAACGTCATCGAGTCGGGCCACGCGGACCTGGTGGTCAACTTGGCCGGGTGCTTCCCGATGGATGTGATCTCGGCCGTGCTCGGAATCCCCGCCTCCGACCGGGACATGGTGCGAGAGTGCGCCGACCGGGGGCTGATCCGCGAGGACGGCTCCATGGAGATCCCGAAGGATGCAGTCGAGGCGATCTTCGAGGTGCTCGCCTACTTCACCGTGGACCTGGCCCGGCGACGCGCCGGAGAGGTGCCCGGCGGGGGGCTCATCTCGGACCTGCTTGAGTTGGAGGTCGATGGCCGGGCCCTGACGGAGAGGGAACTGCTCGGGTTCTGCCTCCTGTTCTCGTTCGCCGGTTTCGAGACGACAGCCAAGATGGTGGCCAACGCGGTGGAGCTGCTGTCGCTCCATCCCGCCCAGCGGGCCGCGCTCATCGCCGACCCGTCGCTCATTGCCGACGCGGTCGAGGAGGTGATCCGCTTCAACACCTCCACCCAGTACATGCATCGCACCCTCACCCGCGACGTCGAGATGCACGGCCAGCGGATGCACCAGGGGGACTCGGTGCTGCTGCTGATCGGCGCGGCCAACCAGGACGAGCGGGAGTTCGGGCCCACTGCCCGTCAGTTCGACATCTTCCGCCGTGCCGACCGGCACCTCGGCTTCGGATACGGCGTCCACTTGTGCCTCGGAGCCGCGTTGGCCCGCCTCGAGGGCCGGGTCGCGCTGGAGGAGATCCACCGGCGCATGGGCGACTACACCGTCGACCACGACAACAAGGTCCGCTTCCATAGCGGCAACGTGAGCGGCTGGAAGAACCTGCCCATCAGCTTCACGCCCGGTCCGCGCCTGCAGAGCGTCGCCGTTTGACCGGCTACGGCTACATCGGGCTGGGCATGATGGGCTCAGCCATGGCCGAGAACCTGATCCGCCACGGCAGCGGACCGGTCACGGTCCACGACCTCGATCCCGCCGCGGTGGAGGCCGCCGTGGCTCATGGCGCAGCGGCAGCGGCCGACGCGGCCGAGGTGGCCCGCGTGAGCGACGTCGTGAGCGTCTGTGTTCCCGCCGCGGCTCACATCGAAGCCGTGCTGTCCGGCCCAGGCGGAATCGTCGAGGGCTCCCATGAGCGTCTGTGCGTGCTCATCCACTCCACCGTTCACCCCGCCACGGTGCTGGCGGCGCGGGCCGCCGCCACCGAGTGGGGGGTCACCGTGTTCGACGCCTCCGTGGCTGGCGGTGCCGGCAACGCCCGGGAAGGCAACTTGACGGTGCTGGCCGGCGGGCTGGCGGACATGCCCCCCGCCGCACGGGAGCTGCTCGAGGTCTATGCGGGCACGCTCATCGACGCCGGGCCGGTGGGCGCGGGCGCGGCGCTGAAGATCGCCATCAACGTGATGACCTACGCCCAGTTCGCGGCGGCCGCCACCGCCCACGACATGGTGACCAGCACCGGCGGCGAGCCGGCCGCGCTCCTGGAGGCATGGCGGTCGATGGGCCAGCTCGGGGCGCTGACCGAGCAGTACTGCGCCCTGCTGGGGATACCCGACGAGCACATCCGGGGCGAGCTGCGGACCATGCTGGAGACCCAGGCCGGGATCGCCACCAAGGATCTGTCGCTGGCGCTGGAGGTGGGTCGCACCCGGCCCGGCGCGAGCACCCTTCTCGACGCTGTGCGCCGCGCCATGCCCGCCGTCTACAACGTCCACGAGGACAACGAGGAGTCCCAATGAGCACCGACAACTGCACCGACACGCCCTCTGGCGACACCTACGAGCGGGGCGTTGCCATGGTGACCGAGGTCTACCAAGGGGAGGTTCCGGCCCTGCCCGAGGGGACCATGGCCTTCAACGACGTGATGATGCGGAGCCTGTTCGCCGAGGTCTGGGACCGCGACGTGCTGTCGATCCGGGACCGGCGCCTGCTCATCATGGGCGTGATCGCGGCCCGGGGCTCCACCGACGTGTGGAAGCTTCAGGCCCAGTCAGCCCTCAAGCGGGGCGAGCTGACCCCCGACCAGCTGCGCGAGACCCTGATAATGCTGGCACCCTACGCCGGCTACCCCGTGGTCGCCCCCCTGATAGGCCCCTGCGAGGCCGCCATCAACGAATGGACCGAAGCCAAGGACTGATCCGCGCTGGACCGGATCGCTGCGAGGTGCCCCTGCCGTGTACACGACCGTCAGGTCTCATCCGACTGTCCAGACCAGCGCGCTGAAAGCGCCCATGCCGGCCGGATCCAGCAGGGCCTCGGCCTCCGAGGTCCGGCTGCGGGCCCGCATCGCCATCAGGTCGCCAACGGCGGCGCGGTCGTCCCAGGCGGCCCGGCCCTCGGCCACCAGGTCCTCGATGCCGTGGTCGCGCAGGAACTCGGCCTGGGAGCACACAGCCGCCCGGTGGTCCGCCTGAACCTGATCGAGGTCGACGTCGGTGGCGATGTCGCATGACCCAGGCTCTGCGAGCCACGACGAGCCGCCCTGATGGTGTCGGTGAGTCCGCAGCCAGCCCAGCCCGGCGCCGGGATCATCCGATGGACCGGCCCGCTCGGCCAGAGTCCGGGTGTCGGCGCCGTAGTCGAGAGCCACGATCCAGCCCGCTCCGAGCGCCTGGTGCGCGCCGGCCACCCAGTCGCGAGCCTCTCGTTGAACCGGTACCCGTGCCCCGACCGCCAGGTCCGGCAAACCTGCCACGAATTCGTCCGGCGCCGGCTCCCCGACTAGCGAGAACCCGCGCCGGCCTGCGGCCTCACCGGCGGCGACGCGCAGCTCCTCCCAGCCGCCGGCGGTGCGGCGGACGATGTCGAAGGGGAGGTTGTCGAGCAGTTCGTTGGCCATCACCACGCCTGCTTGCGCGGGCTGCGGCAACACGTCAGACAGCCGGGCTGCGCTCCTGACCGCCGGGTGGTCGGGGTGCAGGGCCCGCTGCGCCGGCGACCGCTCGAGCGCGATCCACTCCAGCGCGCCCGCGGACAGGCAGCGAGGCTCCGCGGCCACCACCGAGCGGGCCAGGGTGCCCGGCCCCGCGCCCCAGTCGATCACCGTGAACGGCGCGGGCTCGCCCAGCTGCGCCCACCATCCGTCGAGGGCTCGGGCCAGGACCGCCCCGAACAGCGGCCCCACCTCGGGCGCGGTCAGGAAGTGGCCGGAGCGTCCGCCGGCGCGCCCGCCCCGCATATAGAAGCCGCCGTCGGGGTCGTAGAGGCAGGCCTCGACATACTCCGACACCGGGATCGGCCCCCGGGCCGCGATCCTGCTGGCGAGCCGCTGCCCGACCGTCACCAACAGCACGGCTCGGTCAGCCCGCCGGCCAGTGCCAGAGCCGCGGCTCGGCCCGCCCCGACCCGGCGACGGTCACTAGAGCCATCCGCGGACTCATTGCTGGGGAAGGATAGCCGTGGGAGGGTTGCATTATTATGCAATATAGCGCATCAAGATGTTATGTTGTGAGCGTGCGCACAACCGTGACTCTGGCCGACGATGGCCTGAAGATGGATGTCACCCACATCGGCGAGGTTCTCGCCCTACTCGACGAACTCGACGACGGGTGAAGATTGTGAGCATGGGCGTTCCTCCCTCGATCGAGCCGATGCCACCGGTTGCGGACTGCGTGATGCCGTGGGACGGACCGGTCGCCGACACTGTGGCCGCCATCGGCGCCGCCCGGTCGCACTGCGGCGACACGTTCGTGATCGACAGCGGCGACGACCGCTACCTGTTCCTGTTCTCGGCCCAGGGCCTGCAGGAGTTCTACGCCGTGCCCGAGCAGACCGCCAGCAAGGGCATCGCCGATTGGAAGATGCTGGTGCGCAAACTGCCCCACGAACTGTTCGAGGGCCGCCGCACGCTGCCCCACGAGCTGTTCGGGCGCACCGATGTGCGCGGCTACCTCGACGCGCTGGAGGAGGCCATCTCGCGGCGGCTCGGTGGACTGAGCCTCGGCGACGAGATCGAACTGTTCGAGTTCACCCGCCGTCTCGGCCACAGCATGGGCCTGGCCAGCTGGGCCGGAATGGAGATCCTGGACTCACCGCGCTTCGACGAGCTGATCGTCGCGCTGGACGCGCTCGACGGCGCCGAGGCGTTCGTGGTCCCCACCCGGATGCGGGAGGTGGCGCGATCGGGCAAGGCCCCGGAGTACGAGGCGATGGCCGCGGCCGAACAGATCATCGCCGAGTCCGTCGCGGCCCGCGACTCGCCCGGTGACGACCTGCTGGGCACGATCATCGGGAAATGGGCTGGCACGACCGGGCAGGAGCGGCTAGGCGGCATCGCCCGGGACGTGATCCTGGTGCATCTGGCCTCGATGTCGAACATGTTCGCGGCGCTCGGATGGTCGCTGCTGCACCTGGTGCAGCATCCTGCCGTGCTGGCCCGGATCAGGGCCGCGGACGGCCGCGACCGGGATCTTGCGTCGCGCTGCGTGCTCGAGTCCACCCGCATCGGCCAGCGGTCAATCATGTTGCGCTCCGTTCTGGCGCCGGTCACGGTGAACGACGGCTCCGTGGCGTACGACGTGTCGCCCGGGGCAACGCTGGCCACCTTCCTGCCACTGACGAACCTGGCCGGTGCGCCCGGGCTCGACCGCTACGATCCCGACAGGTGGCAGGGACGCTCGCTGGCGTCGCCCGCTGGACTCCCCGCGGAGGCGGTCACCACCTTCGGCCACGGCGTGCACGCCTGCCCGGCCCGCCCGTTCTCGGTGACTGCGATGGTGCGGGTGATCGAGCGCCTGTTCGGGGCTTTCGACTTGGAGCCGAGGTTCAGCCACGCCTCGCCCAAGCCGGGCCAGATCGGCGGCGTAGCCCGAGCCGCCGAACCCTGCATAGTGCAACTACACCCCCGCTAACCACCGCGCCGGCTGCACGACGCTCACATATGGGATATCATATGGTTATGGCTCGGCGAGAAGTACTGGTGCAGCTCGATGACGACCTAGTCGGCCAGCTCGACGAGATCGCTCGGACTCGGGGTACCAGCCGTTCCGCGCTGTTGCGAGAGGGCGCGCTGGCCGTGATTGATGCCGACGAGCGTCTGGCGGCCGACCGGCGCCTAGTCGACGCCTATCGCCGCCAGCCCGAGGATCCTGCGCTCATCGAGTCCGCGGCGCGCCTCGCGGCCCGTACAGTGCCTGAGTGGTAGCCCGAGGCGAGATCTACTGGGCCGACCTCGGCGAGCCGGCCGGGCGACGGCCGGTCTGCGTCCTCACCAGGGACGCCGCCGCGAGCGTGCGAACCTCTGTCACTTGCGCGCCCATCACCCGCACAGTGCGGGGCATCGACTCGGAGGTGCCCATCGGACCCGATCAGGGCCTCCACGAACCGTGCGTCATCAACTGCGACAACATAGTGACTATCCCCAAGTGGAGCGTGGACCGCGACCCCACAGGTCACCTCGACGAACTCAAGCAGGCAGAACTCGACCGAGCACTCCGCTACGCCCTAGACATCCGCTATTGACCCTGATCGAGCAAGTCCCGGATGCCGCCAGTCAAGGCTGTCCTGGCCTTGCTCATGTCTCTCTTGTCCTAACGCACTGCTCCGCGGTGATCACGTGCTTCGTCAGCCGGGGAGGGCTACTACCAGGGTTACGTCGGTGAAGTGGCCTACCCATTGGGGGAGGATGCCGAAGGCGAGGGTGGCTGCGCCGGTGATGACCAGGGCGGCTGAGACTGAGGTGGGGGGCTTGATGGGGGTGGTCGTGTCGAAGTCGGCAGACTCGGGCGGGGCTTCTACCCACATGTGGCTCGCGATCCTCGCGTAGTAGTAGAGGGCGATCACCGAGTTGACGGCCACGATCACGCCTAGGGCCACCCCCCAGGCGGTGCCCGGCGAGAGCAGGGCCAGCACGATCTCGAACTTGGCGAACCAGCCGCCCAGCGGGGGGATGCCGGCCAGAGCCATCAGGAAGATCGTCATGGCCACGGCCAGGCCCGGCGAGTAGCGGAACAGGCCCTTGTAGCAGTCGATTTCGGCCGAGGCGGTGCGGCGGGCCACCGCGATGATCACCGCGAAGGCGCCCAGGTTCATGGCCGCGTAGATGGCCAGGTAGGTCACCACCGACGACAGGGCGTCGTCGGCGGTCGCCAGCGACTCCCCCGCCACCGCCAGCGGCGCCAGCATGTACCCGGCCTGGGCCACCCCAGAGTAGGCCAGCAGCCGCACCAGGTTGGTCTGGCGCAGCGCCATCAGGTTCCCGCCGAACATCGACGCCGCGGCCAACACCCACATCAGCGGCTGGTACACGTCGGCCCGCCCCCAGAAGCCCACGAACACCAGCGACAGCAACGCCACGAACCCGGCCGCCTTCGAGGCCACCGACAAGAACGCCGTAACCGGTGTGGGCGCGCCCTCGTAGGTGTCGGGCGCCCAGGTGTGGAACGGGAACGCCGACACCTTGAACCCGAAGCCGACCACCACGAAGATCACGCCGAGGGTCACCACCGCCAGCGGCGCCCCGTCACCCGAGACCGCGGCGTCGATGTCGGTGAGCATGGTCGAGCCGGTGGCGCCGTACAGCAGCGACATACCGTAGAGCAGCACCGCTGAGGCGAACACCCCCATCAGGTAGTACTTCAAGCCGGCTTCGTTGCTGCGCAGGTCCCGCTTGCGCCACGTGGCCATCAGGTAGGCCGGGATGGACAGCAACTCCAGGGCCACGAAGATGGTCACCAGATCGCGGGCCGAGGCCATCACCACCATGCCCAGCACCGCGGAGAGCACCATCTGGTAGTACTCGTTCTCCCAGTAGTCGCCCTCGGCGATGTAGTTGGTGGACAGCAGTACCACCACATACCCGGCCAGCAGGAACACGGCCTTCATCACCAAGGCGTAGTCGTCGACCACGTAGGCGCCCCAGAACGTCGAGCGGTCGGCACCGTCCCACGCCAGGGTCAGTACCGGCACCATCGACGCCAGCAGCCCGAACGACGCCAGCGCGGAGACCACCGCCCGGCCCCGTTCCAGCCAGACGATGTCCACCAGCGTCAGCAGCGCCCCGAAGCCGAGCAGGGTCAGCTCGGGCGCGACCGCGTGCCAGTCGATCGCCGGCCGCTCGAAGGCCAGAGTCAGCACCGAGCCGAGCATCAGCGGTCGGTTCCGCTTCGGCTAGCGACCACGAAATTGGTGCGGATTCCGGGTGTGCAGTACCCAATTGGTCGCCAATTTCGGGACAGGCTGGAGGCGAAGGCGGAGTGCATTGGCACAGGTCAGCCTCCGGACGCCAGCAGGCCGACCACGGCCGGGTCGGTGACGTCGAAGATCAGGCCGGGCGCCACCCCGAACAGGATGATCCCCACCAGCAGCGGCGCCCATGAGATCCACTCGAGGCGGGTCACGTCGACGATGTCGTCGCTGTCGGCGAACTCCTCTCTGGGCGCCCCCATAGCGGTGCGCTGGAGCAGCCACAGCAGGTAGCCGGCGGCCAGGACGGTGCCCACCGCGGCCACCACCATGTAGGTCCGGAAGGTCTCGACCGGCAGGCCCTCCGCCGGCGAGTAGGCCGACAGGATGGCCGGGAACTCGCCCCAGAAGCCGGCCAGGCCCGGAAGCCCCAGCGACGCCATCGAGCAGAAACCCAGGATCCAGCCCATCCGGGGCGCCTGGACCAGCATCCCGCCCAGGCGGCGGATCTCGAGGGTGTGGTAGCGCTCCTTCACCGAGCCGGCCAGGAAGAACAGCATCCCGGTGATGATCCCGTGGGCGACCATGCCGAAGATGGCCGCGTTGATCCCGAAGTCGGTGAGGGTGGCGATGCCGAGCATCACGAAGCCCATGTGGGCCACCGACGAAAACGCGATGAGGCGCTTCATGTCGGTCTGGGCCAGGCATCCCAGCGCGCCGTAGATGATACCGATCACCGCCAGCAGGCCGATCCACGGCGCCCACGACTCGGCGCCTTCGGGGAGCATGGGCACCGCGATTCGCACGAACCCGTAAGTGCCGAGCTTCAACAGGATCGCGGCCAGGATCACCGACCCCACCGTGGGCGCCTCGGTATGGGCGTCCGGCAGCCAGGTATGGAACGGGAACATCGGCACCTTCACCCCGAAGCCGATGAACATGCCGGCGAAGATCCAGATCTGGGTGGAGCCCAGGATGCCGGCGCCGGCCACCTCGGTCAGCACCCGCATGTCGAAGGTCCGCAGCGACTCGCCGGTGGCCGGGTCGGTGGACAGGAAGAACAGCGCCAGGAACGACAGCAGCATCAGCGCCGAGCCGAACAGCGTGAACAGGAAGAACTTGATCGAGGCGTAGCGCCGGTTCTCGCCGCCCCACACCGCGATCATGAAGAACATGGGCAGCAGCACGACCTCGAAGAACACGAAGAACAGGATCAGATCCTGGGCCACGAAGGTGCCCACCATGCCCGTCTCGAGGATGAGCATCAGGATGAAGAACGCCTTGGGGTTGCCGGGCTCGGGTATGTGGTCCCACGAGTAGATGACGCAAAGCGGCACCACCACCAGGGTGAGCGCCATGAGCGGCAGCGAGATCCCGTCCAGCCCGAGGATGTAGCGGCTGTTGATGACCTCGATCCAACGAGCGTCCACCACGTACTGGAGGGCCCCGGCGTTGCCGTAGTCGAAGTCGAGCATCAGCAGCCCGCCGATCACCATCGCCACCAGCGACGACAGCAGGGCCAGCTGCTTGAGCATCTTCTCCTCGGCGGCGGGGACCGCCATCATCACCAGCGCCCCGATCAGCGGGACGAAGGTGACGAGGGTGAGGCCCCAATCATTGAGAAAGTCGGTCATGGTTCGGTCCTAGAGGCTCCTGGTTTCGGCGGGGGTTGCAGGGTCGGTCACGATCTCGGTCACAGGGGGTCAGATCGACAGCACGAGGATGAAGACGCCGGCCAGCACGGTGGCGGCCGCGAACAGGATGGCGGCGTACTGCTGGACCTTGCCGGTCTGCATGGTCCGCAGGCTCTCGCCGGCGCCGTCGGAGGCCCGACCCGAGCCGTCGACGATGACGCGGTCGATGAGGGTCTGGTCGACGTGGTCGTACACGGCCTGGCCAGCAGCCACCGACTTGCGGCCCGCCTCGTTGACGATGCCGTCGATGATCCGCTGGTTCGACCAGTAGGTGGCCTTGGCCAGCGGCCCCTTCACCGCCTTGACGATCACGCCGGTGTAGAGGTGGTCGAAGTAGTACTTGTTGACCAGCGTCGTGTGCACCGCCTTGGGCAGCCCGCCTCGCGACACCAGTCCGTCACCGATCTCGGTGAGCGGCTCGCCTGCCGCCTCCGAGCGGCTCTGCACGCCCTTGAAGTAGTAGCGCCAGGCCAGGCCCGCGCCGGTCAGGGCTACCAGGGTGGAGGCGATGGCCAGCGACCAGCTCGGCTTGGCGTGGCCGATGGCCGGGAAGTAGGCCGCCACCGGCTCTACGTAGTGGCCGAAGCGCTCCTGCCACGCCTCGGGCCACAGCTGGAAGCCCTTGGGCATGTTGAACAGCCCGGCCACCACCGCGAAGAAGGCCAGAACGTACAGCGGCACCAGGATGCGGGGCCCCGACTCGTGGGGATGGCCGTGGCCCCGGTACGTGCCGAAGAAGGTGAGGTACACGACCCTGGTCATGTAGGCCGCGGTCACCGCCGCGCCCACCATGCCCATCACCAGCATGAGGGTGTAGTTGCCGTTGCCGTGGGTGCCGCCGAACAGGCCCCAGCCGCCGGTGCCGGCCAGGATCTCGTCCTTGGACCAGAACCCGGCCAGCGGGGGCAGGCCCATCAGCGCGATCGTCGCCACTAGGAACGTGCGGTAGGTGTGGGGCATCACCTTGCGCAGCCCGCCCATGTCCTTCTTCATGTCGAAGCTGTGCACCGCGTGGCTCACCGAGCCCGACCCCAGGAACAGGCAGGCCTTGAAGAAGGCGTGGGTGAACAGGTGGAACATGGCCGCGGTCCAGGCCCCCACCCCGAGCGCCATGACCATGTAGCCGAGCTGGCTGACGGTGGAGTAGGCCAGCACCTTCTTGATGTCGTTCTGGGTGAAGGCCAGCATCCCCCCGAACAGCAGGGTGACCGCCCCAACCAGGGCCAGCACGTTGATGCTGGACCCGCCGATCGACATGCCCTCCCAGAACACCGGGTACAGGCGGGCCACCATGTAGATGCCGGCCACCACCATGGTGGCGGCGTGGATGAGCGCCGACACCGGTGTGGGTCCGGCCATGGCGTCGGGCAGCCAGGTGTGCAGGATGAACTGGCCGGACTTGGACATGACCGCGGCCAGCAGGCACAGCGACGCGGCCACCAGCGCGGTGTGGCTCACCTCGCCGGCGTTGATGCGCTCGCTGAGGGTGAGCGTGTCGAAGGTGCCGCCCGCGGCGAAGAACAGGATCGACACGCCCACCAGGAGGCCGATGTCGCCCACCCGGTTGGTGAAGAAGGCCTTGAGGGCAGCGTCCGAGTTCTCCTTGTGCTCCCACCAGTGGCCGATCAGCACGAACGAGCAGACGCCGACCAGCTCCCAGCCGACGATCATCTGCAGCAGGTTGTCGCTGAGGACGAAGAACAGCATCGCCGCCGTGAACAGGCTCAGGAAGGCGAAGAAGTGGGTGTAGCGGGCGTCGCCGGACACGTAGTCGGTGCTGTAGACGTGCACCAGCAGCGACACCGCGGTCACCACGAACAGCATCATCACCGAAAGCCCGTCCAGCAGGATCCCGGCGTCGTATTCGACGCCGCCCGAGCGCAGCCACCCAACCGTGCGGTGCACAGCCTGCACGCCCTCGTGGGCGTCGTCGCGGTGGCCGATCCAGGTGACCACCGCCCCGACGGCCAGCACGAAGGAACCGGCGACCGCCGCGATCCCCAGTTCGGAGCCCTGGCGGCGCATGCGCTTGCCGAACAGCAGGATCCCGGCGAACGACAGCGCGGGCAGCAGCGGGATCAGCCAGGCGTAGTCGAGGAAGAACCCGGCGCTCTCGGTGGAGCTGGGGCCGTAAGCCACCGACTCCTCGGCTGCTAGTGCGGCGATGGTCGTAGCGGTCAGGCCCACGGCGAAGCTCCCTCAGCCCTTAAGGAGATCGGCCTCAGTGAGGTCGATGCTTCGACGGTTGCGGTAGATGAGCAGCACGATGGCCAGCCCGATGCCCACCTCGGCCGCGGCCACCGCAATCACGAACAGGGCGAACACCTCGCCGGCGACGTTGTCGCGGAAGGCTCCGAACGCGACCAGGTTGATGTTGACGGAGTTGAGGATGATCTCCACCGACATCAGGACCATGATCCCGTTGCGCCGGGCCAGCACGCCGTACACGCCTATGCAGAACAGCACCGCGGCGAGTAGGAGGAACTGGTTGAGGATCATGGCCGCCCCTACTCCTTGCGGGCCACGACGATGGCCCCGATCAGGGCGGCCAGCAGCAGCACAGAAACTGCCTCGAAGGCCACTATGTACTGGCTGAAGATGGCGTCGGACACCGCTCCGAAGCGCTGGGGCTCGTCGATCACCACCCGGGTGTCGGAGTAGCTGTCGATCAGCGCGATGCCCATGACCACGGCCAGCAGCACGGCCACCAGGCTGGCCATCAGCCGCTTCTCGCCGGCCACCGAGTCGTCGTCGCCCATCGACGCCTTGGTGAGCATGATGCCGAACAGGAACAGCACGATGATGGCGCCGATGTAGACCAGCACCTGGGTGACGGCCACGAACTCCGAGCCGAGAAGGATGAACTGGGCGGCCGCGCCGGCCAGGACCAGCACCAGCCACAGCGCGGCGTGCACCACGTTGCGGGTGGTGACGCAGCGGATGGCCGAGACGACCATCACCAGCGCGATCATGCCGAAGAAGACGTTCTGCGCGACGAAGAGGTCACCACCCGACGCCGACGCGGCCAGCACGCCCGACGGCGTCATGTCGGGGGCACCTTCATCTTCTTGGCCACCGACCCCGCCTCGTAGTCCTCGAAGTCGGGCACGGTCTCCATCCACTCCGACAGCCGCTCCTTGTCGTGGAGCAGATCAGCGATGCGCGGTTCGGAGAACTCGTACTCGGGGGTCCAGAACAGCGCCTCGAACGGGCACACGTCCACGCAGATGCCGCAGAACATGCACAGCGCGTAGTCGATGTCGAAGCGGTCGAGGATGTTGACCTGGCGGGGCTTGCCCCCGGCCCGGCGGGGCGGGGCCTTCTCCTTGTGACCCTCGATGTAGATGCACCAGTCGGGACACTCGCGGGCGCACAGCATGCAGGCCGTGCAGTTGCCCTCGTGGAGGGCGATCACGCCCCGGGCCCGGGTGGGGGGCGACTCCTTCACGTGGGGGTACTGCACGGTCGCCGCGCCCTTGGTCGGCGCCGGCATCAGCGTGCGCATCCCCCGCTTGGGGAACACGGTGCGCACGACGGTGGAGCCGGTCACCACCAGCCCCTTGATCAGCCCGGGCACCAGAGCCATCACACCACCACCTTGAGCACGCCGGTGACCACAATGTTGGCCAGAGCGAGCGGCACCAGGAACTTCCAGGCCAGGCGCTGGAGCTGATCCTCGCGGAAGCGGGGGAACGTGAAGCGCACCCAGAAGACCACGAACGTCAGCACCACGACCTTGCCGAACAGCACCAGCGGGCCCAGCACGTTGAACAGGTTGTCGGTCGGATCGAGGCCCGGCACGTACCAGCCGCCGAGGAACAGCACCGCGGCGATGGCCGAGAACACGCCGGCGGTGGCGAACTCGCCGATGAAGAACAGCAGGAACCGCAGCCCGGAGTACTCGGTCATGTAGCCGGTGACCAGCTCCGACTCGGCCACCGGCATGTCGAAGGGGGTTTGGGTGAGCTCGGCCTGCATGGCGATCATGAAGATGGCGAAACCGGCGAACTGGGTGAGGATGAACGGGTTGCCGATCAACCCCCAGCCGAAGATCTCGCCGTTGGCTTGGGCCAGCACGATCTCCTGCAGGTTCATGGTCTCGGCCTGGATGACCACCCCGACCACCGCCAGCAGCAGCGGCAGCTCGTAGGCGATGAGCTGGCCGGTGGCCCGCAGCCCGCCGAGCAGCGAGTACTTCGACGCCGAGCCCCAGCCGGCCATCAGGATGCCGATCACCGACACCGAGCTGACCGCCATGGCCAGGTAGATCCCCAGATCGTTGGTGATGAACCAGGCGTCCGGTCCGCCCGGCAACACCACCAGCAGCAGGAAGGTGGAGGTGAGTACCACGAACGGGGCCGCCTTGAACACGAAGCGGTCGGCCCTGCGGGGGACGATGTCCTCCTTCTGGAGGAACTTGCCGATCTCGGCCAGGAGCTGCAACGAGCCGTAGGGGCCGGCCTCCATGGGACCGAGCCGGCTCTGCATGAAGCTCACCATCTTGAACAGGTGGGCGTAGACCAGAGTGCCGGCCACCAGCAGCACGGCCACTAGGCCGGCTGCCAGCCGGATCGAGGTGATCTGCCAGTACGAGAGCTCCGCCAGCAGCGCAATCATCGGTCGATGTCCCCGAGGATGAAGTAGAGGCTTCCCAGGATGGTGATGATGTCGGGGACGTAGACCCCCTTGAGCAGCCACGGCGTGATCGAGACGTTGGAGAACGACGCCGAGCGGATCTTCACCCGGAACGGGTTCAGGTCACCCTTGGACACCACGTAGTAGCCCATCACTCCGAGCGGGTTCTCGGTCTCGACGTAGGCCTCACCCGCGGGCACCTTGATGATGACCGGCACCTTGGCCATGATCGGCCCCGACGGGATCCCGTCCAGGAGCTGGTCGACGATCTTGGTCGCCTCCCGGGTCTCCTGAAGCCTCACCCAGAACCGGGCGAACGAGTCGCCGTCGGGGTGGGTCCACACCTTCCAGTCGACCTGGTCGTGGACCAGCCCGCACGGGCTGTCGCGGCGCACGTCCCAGTCCACGCCCGAGGCGCGGATGTTGGCGCCGGACAGGCCGTAGGACAGCCCGACGTCGGGGGGGATGACGCCGATCCCCCGGGTGCGGGCCTGGAAGATCTCGTTGCCCTCGACGAGCTCCTCGATCTCGTCGCAGAAGTTGCGGATCTTGCGCATGGCCCGGCGGGTCTCAGCGATCCAGCCGGCCGGCAGGTCGTCCTTGAGGCCGCCGATGCGGTCGAAGTTGGGGTGGAAGCGCCCGCCGGTGGCGGCCTCGATCTGGTTGAGGACGTGCTCGCGGTCGCGGAAGGCGAAGAAGACCGGCGTGATGGCGCCCACCTGCACGGCCATGTCGCCCAGGAACAGCGTGATGTTGGCGATCCGGCTCAGCTCGAACAGGATGGTGCGGATCCACTGCGCCCGGGGCGGGGCCTCCACCTCCATGAGCCGCTCGGCCGCCAGGATGAAGGGCACCTCGTTGGCGAAGCTCCCCAGCCAGTCGATGCGGTTGATGAGGGTGGTCACCTGCGGGTAGGTGCGCACCTCGGCCAGCTTCTCGTAGCCGCGGTGCATGTAGCCCATGACCGGGTCGGCTGCCACGACCTGCTCGCCGTCGAGCTTGGCCACGATGCGCAGCGTGCCGTGGGTGGCCGGATGCTGAGGGCCGATGTTGAGGGTCATACCCTCCGTCTCGATCTCCAGGTTGACGCGGGCGTCGGCGGCCTGGGCAGCGATGTAGCTGAGCTGCTGGCGCTCGGTGATAGTCACTCTGCGCCGTCCTCCGCGCCGGCGGCCTCGTCGGGCTCGGTGGGCATCAACTCCACGTCGACGAGGCCGGGCCATGGCTTCACCCGCCGGGCCAGCAGCGGGTAGTCCTTGCGCAACGGGTGGCCCTCGAACTCGCCGGGAAGGTAGATGTGGCGCAGTCCGGGATGGCCGTCGAAGGTGATCCCGAACATCTCCCAGGCCTCGCGCTCGTGCCAGTCGGCCCCGGGGTAGACCGGCACCCAGCTGGGGGCGCGCAGGTCCCCGTCGGGCAGGTCGGCCTTGGCGATCACCGAGCGGCCGGTGGCTACGTCGCTGACCCGGGCCAGCAGCTGGAAGCGGGTTTCGCCGCCGGAGACGCCGGTCTCGGTGGGTGGGGTCTCCTTCGGTTCGGGCGGGTCGAGCTCGTTGTCGACCGTGCTGTCCATGTCGCGACCGAACGGCGACGGCATCCAGTCGATGGCCGACAGGAAGCTGAAGAAGGTGAAGCCCTCCTCATCCCGCAGCCAGCCCGCCAGGTCCGCCCATGACTCGCGGTCGACCCGCAGCCACAGCTCCCCGGCCGAGATGTGCGACCCGACCAGCGCCTCGCCCAGCGCGCTGCCGGCCCGCTCCAGGAGGGCCTCGGCTTCGGCGTCGGCAGCCGCTTCTGCGGCGTCGGCGGTGGATGGGGCGATGTCAGTCGATGACAATCGGCTCACCCCTCCAGCGCTCCCCCATGTCCTCGTTCTGGATGCGCTCCTGCAGCATGACGATCCCCTCGAGCAGGGCCTCCGGCCGGGGCGGGCAGCCGGGTACGTACACGTCCACCGGCACGATCTGGTCGACCCCCTTGGTGACCGAGTAGCTGTCCCAGTAGGGCCCGCCGCAGTTGGCGCACGACCCCATCGAGATCACGTACTTGGGGTCCGGCATCTGCTCGTAGAGGCGGCGCACCGACGGCGCCATCTTGTCGGTCACCGTGCCTGAGATCACCACCAGGTCGGCCTGGCGGGGGCTGGCGGGCAACGGGATCACCCCGAGGCGCATCACGTCGTAGCGGGGCGAGCCGAACGCCGCGCCCATCTCGATGGCGCAGCAGGCCAGCCCCCACTGGTAGACCCACAGCGAGTACTTGCGGCTCATGTTGAGCAGGGTGGACAGGGGCTTGGGAACCCTGCCCGACTCGACTAGACCCATCTGGCCGTCCCCACAGAGCGCTTCTTAATCAGACCCATCTGAGCATCCTCTTCCGCCAGGCATAGAGCAAGCCGAGAAGCAGGATGAAGATGAAGATGGCCATCTCGACCAAGCCGAACATCGCGTAGGCCTCCAGGCGGGCGGCCCACGGGAAGATGAAGACGGCCTCGACATCGAACAGCACGAACAGCAGCGCGAAGACGTAGTAGCGGATGTTGGCCTGGGACCACATGTCCCCGACGGGGTCCACCCCGGACTCGTAGTTCTCCATCTTGGCCGGGGTCGGGCGGGACGGTCGCAGGATGCGCCCCACCCCCAGCAGCGCCGCCACAATGCCCACGCCTAGAGCGCCGAAGATGCCGACGGTCAGATAGGTGCGCAGGAACTCCGACACGGGCCGGAAGCTTACCGGCGCGGCAGCCCGCGACGCGTCAGTGAAAGCCCCGGAACATGGCGCCCCGCGCCGGCCGTCAGCCGAGCAGCACTACCCGGCGGGCCATCCAGGCCGCGCAGGCCGACAGCAGCACCGCCGGGCCCGAGCGCCACGCCACGACGGCCAGCCGCATGGCGGCTGCGTCTCCGGCAGAGGGCACCGACAGCACATTGATGATCGCGACCACGCCGAGCACGGCCACCGCCAGCGATATCCAGTAGACGGACTGCCGGAGCCGGGGAACCATGTCCACAGCCGGAGTGGTGCACACGACCAGAGCCGCGCCCAGCAGCAGCACACCGGTCAGCGCGTTTACGTTGGTGAGGGCGCTGTGCAGATCATCCCACCACGGGTAGCGCCGATCGATTCCCAGGTAGCGGATTACGGGCGCAACCACGTGCAGCAGCGCGGCAGCCAGCAGCACCACGACAAGAATCTCCCGCGCTTCGTCCCAGGCAACCGCCACGGGGCGGCGCTCGCGCTCATCCGCCACGGAGCGACGGTACCCGCTGAAGGAGCGGGCGGGCGCGCCGAGTAGCCGAAAGGCTCGGCGGGACGTGGCTGCCTAGAGGGCTGCTAGGCGAGGATCAGCCTCCGACGCCGGCCAGCGCGTCGGGCCGGGAACCGTGGACCGGGATGATCTTGTCGAACCCGCTGATCTCGAATATCTCCCGGATCGACTCGGACAGCGAGCAGACGGCCATCTTGGCGTTCTGCTTTTGGAGCGTCTTGGCCACCAGTAGGACAACCCTGAGACCGGCGCTGCTGATGTAGGAGATGCCCTCGAAGTCCAGCACCATCCCCGTGTCGTCGGGGGTGATCGCGGCTTCGAGCGCCTCGTGGAATTCGAGGGCATTGGCACCATCGACACGGCCCTCAGCCACTGCGATCAACGCTCCACCCTGCCTCTCAGTGCTGATATTCAATGAACCGCGTCTCCTCGGGAAATTACGAACGGGCCGTTGGCTGACCGTAGCCGCCAACAGTGCGCCATGCTAGCCCGGCCTCGCGGTGCGCGCCTACCGGCCACTCCAATTCCATCCTGTCGCTGCGAACTCTTCGACCAGTCCGCCGGCTCGACTCAGACCCAACAATATTCGACAAACTATTGTTGACCGCTGTCTTGGCGTCCACACGGGGGGTGCGCTTCGAATGCTGCTTGACGTGTTCCTCCCCATCGGCCTGCTGATCGTGGTGGCCAAGCTCCTGGAGGGTGTGCTCAGCCGGTTCGGCCTCAGTTCGATCATTGCCTTCACGCTGACAGGAGTGCTGTTGGGACCGGCCACCGGTGTTGTTGAGCCGCATCACGACCTCAACCTGTTCTTGGAGATCGGCATCTTCGTTCTGTTCTTCCTCGTGGGACTAGACGAGATCGACGTTCCGGGCTTCGTGGCGACCATGCGGGGGCGCTATTTCGCGGCTGCCATCATCTCGGTGCTCATATCGCTGGTGGCGGCGCTCGCCGTCACATCGGACATCCTCGGAATCGACCTGGACCTGGACCTCGACTTCGATGAGGCCCTGGCCCTCGCCGGCATCCTCTCGCTGTCGAGCCTCGGCCTCGCAGCCAAGGTGCTGTCGGACTCCGGAACACTACGGCAACCCATCGGGCTGAAGATCTTCACCATCGTGATCATCGCGGAGATCGCCTCCCTGCTCGTGGTGGGATTCACGATCGGGGAGCACAGCCACGACCTCAACGTGACCGCAGTGGCGGCGCTGGTGGGAAAGATCGCCGCCTTCGTGGTAGTGGCGTGGCTGCTGTCGGCCAAGGTGCTGCCGGTCGTGATCGTCTTCCTGCAGCGCGTCCTGAACGTGCCGGAGCTGTCCTTCGGCCTGCTGCTCGGAGGCCTGTTCCTGGTGGTCGTGGGAGCCGAGCGCATGGGACTGCACGGCACCATCGGAGCGCTGCTGTTCGGTGCTGCCCTGTCGGGGCTGTCCGAGGGCGTGCGCGAAGACATCATGCCCGGCATGCGGAGCGCCTCCGAGGGCTTCTTCGTGCCGCTGTTCTTCGCCTCGGCCGGCCTCCACTTCGATCTGTCATTCATGAACCTGACCCCGACGACCGCGGCGGCTCTGGTGCTCGTGCCGCTCGTCGGCAAGTTCGCCGGCGCCTTCATCGGCACCTACCTCACCCGGATCGACGCCCCGTTCGCGCTGGCCACCGGGCTGATGTCCAAGGGCGTGGCCGAGATCGCCTTCCTGCTCGTGCTGTTCGAGAGCGGCGTTATCACCAAGGACATCTTCTCCCTGCTGGTGCTGACGATGTTCGGGTACATCCTGTTCATGCCGGCCATCCTGAACTTCGCGGTCAAGCGGGCGACGGTGTCGGAGCATCCCTCGCTCCCCGTCACCGTCACACCGTCGTTCGCCCGCTATGCGCTGGAAGGCGTCAAAGTTCGCACCGTGATGGACTCGACCCGCGACTATCCGGGATCCGAGACCTCGGTGGCCGAGTTCATCGACGCTTGGACAGTGCCCAACCAGCACGACTACCTGGTGGTGGACGGCGGCGATGTGTCGGGGATCGTCTCCACGTCCGGGCTCCACTCGGTTCGCCGGGGCGCCCACGCCACCGCCACGCTGGGGGCGGTGATGCGGGCCAGCACGCTCAAGGCCCGCCCCGACGATCCGATCCACGATGCGCTGGAGCGGATGACCGCCACCTCGCAGGGGGTGATCCCGGTAACCGACCCGGAGTCGGGACGGTTCCTGGGCTCGGTCACGATTGCGGACGTGATCCACCTGGCCATGCTGATGGACGAGATCCAGGAGGAACTCCAGCGAATGGAGACCGACGAGCCCTGAACGGCAGCTTGACGGGGACCGGCCGGCCGGGCCCGGCTAGCGCTCGGTGGAGTGGACCAGCGGGAAGCGCTCGTCGTCGGCCGGATACTCGCCGGGCACCGCGGTCGTGTCGTCCTGGGTGACGGTGGGATCGCATCCGGGGTGGGGGAACCACGTGGCGTCGTCGCCCAGCCAGCGGGTCGACAGCGCCACCCGGCGGCCGGCGCCGCGGTTCGGCGGCGCACCGTGGATGATCCAGGCCGAGAAGAAGATGGCGTCCCCCGGCTCCACGTCGAACCCGACAATGTCGTAGGGGCAGCCTGCCTGGTCTCGGGCCGCTTCGATGTCGGGCATGGGATCGCCGTCGAAGTCCTCGGTCCAGCCGCCCTGGCCGTCGAAGGACTCCGGCGCGTAGTAGGCGTTCCAGCGATGCGATCCTCGCACGAACTCCAGGGAGCTCTCGGCGACCATGCTCGGGGTGGCCGCTACCCAGGCCGAGACGATCTGCTTCCCCAGGAACGGCCAGTACGGGATGTCCTGATGCCAGGGGGTGGGCGCGGCCGTGTGGGGCTCCTTGACGAGCAGGTGGTCGAAGTAGAAGCGCATCGTCGACGAGCCGGTCAGGGCCGCGGCCATGGCCGCGATCGGCGACCGGAACACGAAGTCGCGCACAACCGGCTCCTGCTGCCAGCGGTACCGCGTGGTGAAGAGCCGGTCCCAAGAGCCGCCCGGATTCGTGTCGGTTACCCACGGACCGGGGGTGTCCAGCTCGCGCTGTGCGTCCGCGAGGATCCGATCGATCCACTCGTCGCCCACCGCGCCGGGCACCTTCACGACGCCGTCGGCGCCGAAGGCACCCCGCATCTCCGGCGTGATCACGGCTGACATTGTCTCAGACGGTTCGGCCGCATCAACGCGTGATCGTCACAGTCCCGCCGCGGTGCTGGACAGGGACTCCAGCAGGCCGGGGACGATGCCGGCGGCGACGGTGAACAGCACGGCTACCACGATCACGGATGCTGCTCCCAGACCCATCGCGGGCGAGGCGTCGTCGGCGTCGGAGCCGTCGGTGCCTGGGTCGCCGAAGTACATGGCCACCACCACCCGCAGGTAGGCGAAGGCGGCGACCACCGCGCTGACCATCGCCACTATGGCCAGCCAGTACGAGCGGGCCTCCACGGCCGCGGAGATGACCGAGAACTTGGCCACGAAGCCCGACGTGAACGGCACGCCGGCCTGAGCCAGCAGCAGGATCGTCAGCCCCAGGGCCAGGGCCGGCTTGCGGCTTCCGAGCCCGGCCAGCGCGGCCAGGCCGGTGCGGTCGTCCGTCCGACCCGACAGGACGGCCACCACGGTGAAGCTCCCGACCGCGATCACCGCGTAGGCGGCCAGGTAGAACAGCACTGCGGCCACGCCGGAATCGGAGGCCGCCTGCACGCCGACGAGGATGAACCCGGCGTGCGAGATGGACGAGTAGGCCAGGATGCGCTTGGCGTCGCTCTGAACTGCGGCCAGCACCGACCCGACCGCCAGCGTTGCGCAGGCCAGGGCGAACACGACCGGCTGCCAGTCGTCGGCCCGCACCCCCAGCGCATCCACGAACACCCGGATGAGCGCCGCGAACCCGGCCGCCTTCACCGCTGAGGCCATCAGAGCGGTCACCGGCGTGGGCGCGCCCACGTACACGTCGGGCGCCCAGGCGTGGAACGGCACCGCGGCCACCTTGAACCCCAGGCCGACCAGGAGCATCGCCAGGCCGGCCAACAGCATCCCGTCGCGCAGCACCAGGAAGGTGTCCAGATAGCCGGCGATCCCGTCGAGGCTGGTCGTGCCGGTCGCTCCGTAGACGAGGGCGATCCCGTACAGCAGGAACGCGGTGGAGAAGGCGCCCAGCACGAAGTACTTGAGACCCGCCTCCAGCGACTCCAGCCGGCGCAGGTTGAGGGCGGCCATCACGTAGGCCGCGATGGACATCGTCTCCAGCCCCAGGAACAGCACGATCAGATCGGCGGCCCCGGCCATCACCACCGCCCCGGCCGCGGCCAGCAGGGTCAGCACGCAGAGCTCAGCGGAGTCGATGCCCACTCGCTCGCAGTACCGGGGCAGCGTGGGGGCGGCCAGCGCCACCGAGCCGAAGACGACCGCAGCAGTGAACAGGGCCAGGCCGTCCATCACGAGCTGGTCCCCGAATGCGGTGACCTCACCGTCGCGCTGCCACAGGACCACGACGGCGACGAACCCCGCCGCCGCCACCGCGAAGGTCCAGAGCGCGTCGAGCCCGGCCGGCAGCAGCCGGCTCGGCACCAGCGAGCGGACCATCAGCAGCACCAGCGCTCCCGCGGCCGGCAGGAGCACCGGCAGCAGACCCGCCCAGTCGACGGCCGGCGTGACCACGGGCTCGAGCTGGGCCAGCACGGATCCCATCAGCCGCCGCCCCCGTCGTGGCCGGCTCCGCCGTCTTCGCGGCTGCTCTGGCCCTCAGTGCCGTGGTCGTCGTAGCCGGTGGACTTGACCAGGTCGTCGAGGCTCACCGGGGGCTGCACATCGGCCGCGGGCTCCGCGAAGCCGGCGACATTGTCCTCGACGTGGGCGATTATCGCGTCCACGGCGGGCTCGACCCGGTCGATCACCGGCTTGGGGTAGACGCCCATGAACACGATGGCGGCCAGGAACGGCACCATCACCAGGCCCTCGCGCCAGCGCATGTCGGGCATCTCGGCGTTAGCCCCCGAGGCCGGTCCGTGGAACACCCTCTGGTAGGCCCACAGCAGGTAGACGGCGGCCAGGATCACACCCGCGGCGGCAACGACCGCCCACCAGCGGTGGGCGTTGAAGGCGCCCAGCAGCACCAGCAGCTCACCGACGAAGCCGTTGAGCCCGGGCAGCCCCACCGACGACAGCATCACCACCGTGAATACGGCGGCCATCACCGGCGCCGGCTTCTGGAGACCGCCCAGGTCGGAGATCTCGCGGGTGTGGCGGCGCTCGTAGATCATGCCCACCAGCAGGAACAGCGCGCCGGTGGACACGCCGTGGTTGACCATCTGCAGCACGCCGCCGGTGAGACCCTCGGTGTTGAGCGCGAAGGTGCCGATCACGATGAAGCCGAGGTGAGCCACCGACGAGTACGCCACCAAGCGCTTGAGGTCGCGCTGCATGGCCGCCGCGATAGCGCCGTAGATGATCCCGATCACGCCGAGGGTCACCATCAGCGGCGCGAAGTACACCGAAGCCTCCGGGAACAGGTACAGGCCGAATCGCACCAAGCCGTAGGTGCCGAGCTTCAGCATCACCGCGGCCAGGATCACCGAGCCCGCGGTGGGCGCGTTGGTGTGGGCGTCGGGCAGCCACGTGTGCACCGGGAACAGCGGCACCTTCACCGCGAAGGCCAGCGCGAAGGCCAGGAACAGCCAGCGGGCCGTGTTGGTGGCCAGCACCTGGTTCTCGGCGATCCCGATGAGGTCGAAGCTCACGCCGCCACCGGACGCCGAGGCGTGCAGGAAGGCCAGCGCCACGATCGCCACCAGCATGATGGCCGAGCCGAACATGGTGAACAGGAAGAACTTCGTGGCCGCGTAGGCCCGGCGACCGTGGCCCCAGCCGCCGATGAGGAAGTACATGGGCACCAGCACGATCTCGAAGAAGACGAAGAACATGATCAGGTCGAGGGCCACGAAAGTGCCCAGGCAACCGGTCTCCAGGATCAGCAGCCAGGCGTAGTAGGGCTTGGGCGAGTGCTCCGGGTCCACGCCGACGATGGCCAGCGGGAACATCAGCGCGGTCATCACCACCAGGAACAGCGACAGCCCGTCCACCCCGACATGCCACGAGACGCCCAGCCCCTCGATCCAGGTGTACCGGTCCGAGAACTGGAACAGGCCCGCGGCGCCGGCGTCGAAGGTGGAGAGCAGCCACACGGCCAGAGCGGCCGGAAGGACCGATGCCAGCAGCGCCACCGGCTTGAGCAGATCGGAACGGGCGCGCGGCATGGCCGCCAGCACCAGCGCGCCGACGGCGGGCACCAGCACCAGCACGGTGAGCACGGCCGGGAAGGAGGCTGAGGCAGTAGCGGTCATCTACAGGCTCGCCCGCGACAGGAACCACACCAGCAGCGCCACCGCGCCGACCGCGGTCAGCAGCGCGTAGAAGCGCACGAAGCCCGACTGCACCCGCCGCAGAGCGGTGCCGCCGGCCCGCACCGAGCGGCCCACCCCGTCGACGGCCCCGTCGACGACCTTCGAGTCGAAGGCGGCCACCAGGTCGAAGGCCCGCCGGCCGGGTCCACCCACGAAGCGGGTCACCGCTTCGTCCACATAGAACGCCCGGGCAGCAGCCGGCCGCTCCACCATGCTGACCGGCAGCCGGCCTCGCAGGTACACCGCGACCGCTCCGGCGATCCCGGCTGCGGCCCCGACCACCGCGACCAGCGCCAGCAGCCACAGCACCCCGCCGCCGATCTCGAGGTGGGCCTCGTTGCCGAACAGCGACGGCTTAAGCCATGTACCCAGGAAGTGCAGGTCCTTGGTGAAGGGGAGATTCATCACTCCGGCCACCACCGCGGCCCCCGCCAGAGCCACCAGCGGTGCGGTCATGAGCGGCGAGGGCTCGTGGGGATGCTGCTCGTCGCCGAAGCGGGCCTCGCCGTAGAAGGTCATGAACACCAGGCGGCTCATGTAGAAGGCGGTGAGCACCGCGGTGACCAGGCCGACCAGCCACAGAGCCGGATTGGCGTCGAAGGCGTAGGCGAGGATCTCGTCCTTGGACCAGAAGCCCGCGAACGGCGGCACCCCGGCGATGGCCAGCCAGCCGACGATGAAGGTGATCGAGGTGATCGGCATGGCGGCCCGCAGCGCCCCGTAGCGGCGCATGTCCTGGTCGCCGTCGAGGGCGTGGATCACCGATCCCGAACCCAGGAACAGCAGCGCCTTGAAGAAGGCGTGGGTGACCATGTGGAAGATGGCGGCCACGTACGCGCCCGTGCCGACGGCCAGCATCATGTAGCCCAGTTGGCTGATGGTGGAGTAGGCCAGCACCTTCTTGATGTCGTTCTGCGCCATGGCCGCACCCGCCGCGAACAGGGCGGTGGCCACCCCGACCCAGGCGATCATGTCCGGCGCCCAAGCGTCGGCCGCGGCGATCAGCGGGTTGACCCGGACCATCAGGTAGACGCCCGCGGTGACCATGGTGGCCGCGTGGATCAGCGCGGAGACCGGGGTGGGACCGGCCATGGCGTCGGGCAGCCAGATGTACAGCGGCAGCTGCGCCGACTTGCCGGCTGCGCCGACGAAGAGCAGGACCACGATGGCGGTGGCGGTGCTCGACGAGAGCGATCCGGCGTGACCGAACAGGTCGAGGTACCGCACCGAGCCCAGCGCACCGAAGGCCCAGAACATGGCCAGCATGAAGCCCCAGTCGCCGACCCGGTTGGTGACGAACGCCTTCTTGCCCGCGGTGGCGTTGGCCTCCTCGGTGAACCAGAACGAGATGAGCAGGTAGGAGCAGACGCCCACCCCCTCCCAGCCGAGGAAGGTGAGCGCCAGGTTGTCGCCCAGCACCAGCACCAGCATCGAGAAGGCGAACAGGTTGAGGTAGATGAAGAACTTCGAGAAGTCGCGGTCGCCGTGCATGTAGCCGATGGCGTAGAGGTGTATGAGCGCACCCACGCCGGTGACGAACAGAGCCATGGTCACCGACAGCGGGTCGACGAGAAGGCCGGCGTCCACCGAGAAGTCTCCGGCCGGCACCCATTCGAAGAGGGTCACAACGAAGCGGCGATCGACCGGGTCCCGCGACATGAGGCCGGCGAACACCGCCGCCGCGGACACGAACGAGCCGGCCATGGCCGCGGTGGCCAACCAGCCGGCGCGGGGCTCGCCGAGACGGCGGCCCGCAGCGAGCAGGACTACGAATCCGGCCAGCGGGAACGCACAGATGAGCCAAGCAGCCGCGCCCATCTCAGCCCTTCAGCATCGACACGTCGTCGGCGGTGGCCCCGGCGCGCCGCCGGTTGATGGCCACGACTAGGGCGAGACCGATGACCACTTCGGTGGCCGCCACCACCAGCACGAAGAACACCGCGACCTGGCCGCCCACGTCGTTGAGGCCTGCTCCTAGAGCCACGAAGGTCACGTTGACCGCGTTGAGCATCAGCTCGACGCACATGAACATCACCAGCGGGTTCCGGCGCACCAGCAGCCCGACGGCCCCGATGATGAACAGCGCGGCCGCCAGAGCCAGATACCAGCCGGTGGTCAGTCCGCTCAGGTCCATGGCTCGCCCGACCCCGTCACCCGCTACCGGACCCGGCCGGTGCGCCGTCGGACCGGGCGGCCCGGCGGGTCAGCACCACCGCGCCGACCACCGCGATGGTCAGGAGGGCCGCCGTGATCTCCACCGCGAAGGCGAACTCGCCGAACAGCACCCGGCCCATCCGCTCGATGTCGGTGGCCTCGCCGTCGAGGGCCCGCTCGCCGCCGCTCTGCCGGATCCCGCTGAGCACGTCGGCGGTGGTGAGGATCACCGTGCCCAGCACCGCAGCCAGGGCCGCGCCGACGACTGCCGCCAGCGGTCGCTGCCCGAAGATGGGCTCGACCCGCAACTCCTCGGCCTTGTCGACGCCCAGCAGCATGATCACGAACAGGAACAGGATCACGATGGCCCCGGCGTAGACCACCACCTGCACCGCGGCGAGGAAGTGGGCGTCGTTCAGGATGAACAGGAGGGCCACGCCGATCAGGGTCTGGACGAGGAACAGCGCGGCATGGACCGGGTTGCGGCTGGCCACCACACCGATGGCGCCGGCGAGCATCAGGACCGCGGCGACCGCGAACACCGCCTCAGCCATCAGCCGGCTCACCTTCGGTCTGAACGTCCCCGCCGGCCGGGGATTCCTCCGCGGCGTCTGCCGGCTCCGCGGGTCGGACGCCGTAGCCGAGCTCGCCCGACCAGGCCACCTCCCCGACGTACCGGCTGTCCCCCGAAGGCGATGTTGCCCGCATCCATCCCGAGGTGAGGGCGTCGTCACCGTCCCTCCAGTCCTCCCACGGCATCTGCCGGGGGCGGCCGTCGTCGTCCACCAGCAGCTCGTCCTTGGTGTAGACGGCGTCGTCGCGGCTGGTGAACGAGAACTCAAACAGCTTCGACTCGGTGATGGCCTGGGTGGGGCACGCCTCCACGCACAGGTCGCAGTGGATGCACCGCAGGTAGTTGATCTCGTACACGTATCCGTAGCGCTCGCCCGGCGCGACCGGGTCGTCGGGATCGTTGTCGGCACCACGAACGTAGATGCACTTGGCCGGGCATACCCCGGCGCACAGTTCGCAGCCGATGCACTTCTCCATGCCGTCGGCGTAGCGGTTGAGCACATGGCGCCCGTGCAGGCGCTCGGGCTTGTCCCGCTTGACGTCCTTCGGCGAGTCGTCGAAGCCGCCCCGGTAGTCGGTGGTGACCCGGGGCAGGAAGAGCTGGCGGAGCGTCACCGCGAAGCCGTGCAGATATCCCACCTCAGACCTCCTTCCCTACCGGCTCGTCCGCTTGGGCGGCGGTTTCGCCACTGCCCCCGCCTCCACCGGAATGGTCCCCGCTGCGTCGCCCCCATCGAACCGCCTGGGCCAGCAGCAGACCGGCCAGCCCGAACGTCACCAGAGTCACCAGAGTCACCGCCATCGTGTTCCAGCCCCGGTCGCGGCCCACTTCCAGGGATACGAGGAACAGGAACCAGCCCAGAGCCACCGGGATGAGCAGCTTCCAGCCGAGGTTCATCAACTGGTCGTAGCGGAACCGGGGCAGCGTGGCCCGCATCCACACGAAGCAGAACAGCAGCACGAACAGCTTGATGAAGAACCACACCACGCCCCAGGCCCAGGCAATGCCGAAGCCCCCGATCTCGCTGACCAGCGCGGGGCCGGAGGGGCCGCCCAGGAACAACGTGACGATGATGGCCGACATCGTGATCGTGTTCATGAACTCGGCCAGGAAGAACAGCGCGAAGCGGATCGACGAGTACTCGGTGTGGAAGCCGCCGACGAGCTCCTGCTCGGCCTCGACCAGGTCGAACGGCGGGCGGTTGAGCTCGGCGGTCCCCGCGATAGCGAACACTATGAACGGCACCAGGCCGGTGACGATGATGTTCCAGCGCGGGATTATGCCGAAGTAGCCCTCGGCCGCCTGGGCCACCACCATGTCGTGGGTGGACAGCCCTCCGGTGACCAGCACGATGGACGCCACGGCCAGGCCCAGAGCAGCCTCGTAGCTCACCATCTGCGCCGAGGCCCGCACCGACCCCAGCAGCGGGTACTTCGATCCCGACGACCAGCCGGCCAGCATCACCCCGTAGACGGCCACCGAGCTCATGGCCAGGAACAGCAGGATGCCCACTGGCGGGTCGGCCACCTGGAGGTAGGTGATGCGACCCCACCACTCGACCTCACCGGCGCGGCTGTTGAAGTCCCCGCCTAACGGGATGATGGCGAAGGCCAGGAACGCGGGTATCAGCGACAGGTAGGGCGCCAGCTTGAACACAAACCGGTCGGAGCGGTCCGGAACCAGGTCTTCCTTGAAGAAGAGCTTGATGCCGTCGGCCATGGTCTGGAGAACGCCGAAGGGGCCGGCGATGGTCGGTCCGAACCGCTGGTGCATCCCTCCCAGGAGCTTGCGTTCGAACCAGATCATCAGCATCACAGCCACCAGCAGGAAGGCGAAGGCGACCACCACCTTGGCCAGGGTCAGCAGGACCTCTACCTGCCCGATGTCGCCGGCCAGCATGGGATCGGCGGCCAGCACGAGGTGGCCGGTCATCGGACGCCACCCGCCCGCCACGAGCGCATCATCGGGCCTCCACGCTGACCACGGTGACGTCGGTGGCCGCGGCGATCAGTGCGTTGGCGGGCGCGCCCGGTGCCAGCCAGTCCACCCTCAGCGAGCCGGCCGGCACGCCTGAATCGGTGGCCAGGGTGGCCTCGATATGGCCGAAGTCCGAGACGACCCGCACGGCCGTGCTTACGTCGATGTCGATGCGGTCTGTGTCCGCCGGGTTGATGCGGGCGGTGGCAGCCGGCGCGAGGCCCCGGCTCGAGGGGCAGTGGCGCAGCATCATGCCGTCGTCGTACATGGTGCGGGTGGTGATCAGCAGGAAGCCGTCTTCGGGTAGCTCCTCAAGTGGGTCCTCCCGGCCGGCGGGTCCTGTCGCAGGCTCCGTCCGGCCGACGGGGCTTCGCCCCATTGTCGGCCGCCCGGACCTGCGCCACCCCCCGGCCTCTCCGGTCGCCCCGGTCCCGGCTAGGAGTACGCCTTCCATCGGATTCTGGGTCAGGGCATCCTCTGTGATCGGGGCGTGTGCTTGGGAAATCTGGGCTAGTTCGGCTCTGATGGCTTGGGGGGAGTCGAGGCCGCTTGTCGAGCCCGGCTCCAGCCGCTCGCACAGGTCGGCCGCGATCATCCAGTCGGCGCGCGCTGTTCCCGGCGGCGTCACCTTGCGGCTCATGATGCTGACCCGGCCCTCGACGTTGGTGAACGTGCCGTCGCACTCGGTGGGGCCCGCGGCGGCCAGAACGACGCCGGCCGCGAGCGAAGCCGAGTCGTTGACGAACAGATCGACGGCCACGACGCAAGCAGCACCTCGAAGGCCCCGGTAGGCCAGGTCGCGGTCGACGAAGTCGTTGAGCGGATCCGAGCCCAGCAGCACGAGCACGTCGATGTCGCCGCGGGCGGCTGCCCTGAGGACGCTGGTCGCGTCCAGTCCCAACGAATCAGGCAGCCGGGGCCAGGACTCGGCCAGCGACGCGCCGTCGCCGACATCTTCGAGCTGCATCCGGCCCGGAACCAGTCCCGGAGCCAGACCGGCTTCGAGCGCCCCCATCAGGTTGCCTCTGCGCAGTGCGGGCAGGAAGCGCGCCGACGGGAGCCTCGACAGCTCGCGGGCCGCGGCGTCACCGACGTCGGCCGGCTCGGCCAGCGACATGCGGCCCAGCACCACGACCACCCCCTCGCCGGCCTCCCGCAGGCTCCGGGCGGCCGCTTCGATCTCCGAGTCATCCCCGGACGGACCGGACCCGGTGGCCGCATCCACCAGCTCAGCCACCAGCCGGGCGGTCGTACCGGGGCTGGGACGCAGGGAGTGCTCGGCCAGATGCGACAGGCCGGTAGCGTGCGGCGTGACCTCGACCAGCTTCACGCCGTCGTTGACGATGGCGTGGCGCAGCCGCAGGTACAGCGTCGGCAGTTCCTCCTTCGGATCGGGACCGACCAGCAGGACCGTGCCGCCGGGACGGCAGGCATCCTCGATCGTGGCCCGCGGCAGGCCGAGAACGAGATGGGGGTCCAGACCGTCGCCGAGTTGGGCGTCGACGTTGTCGGTGCCCACCACGCCCTTGGCGAGCTTGGCCCACATGTACTGCGCCTCGTTGGTAAGCCTGGCCCCGCCTAGCACCGCGACGCGCTCGGGTGAAGTAGCCCTCAGCGCGCCGGCCACCGCCTCGAGGGCCTCGCCCCATCCAGCTTGGCGGAACTCGCGGTTGTCGCCGTCCACCGCGTCCCTGAGCATCGGGGCGGACAGGCGCTCGGCGCTGTTGAGGGCCTCGAATCCGAATCTCTCCTTGTCCGACAGCCAGCCCCAGTTGACAGCATCGGCGTCGGCTCCCAGCACCCGCAGGACCCGATTGCGGGACGCCTGAACCGCCACCCGGGACCCCAAGCTGTCCACCCAGGCGGTGGACAGCGTCTCGGTCAGGTCCCAGGGACGGGCCTTGAAGCGGTAGGGAGCCGCGGTGAGCGCGCCCACCGGGCATATCTGAACAGTGTTGCCCGAGAAGTACGACGCGAAGGGCTCGTCGGTGAATGTGTTGACCTCGGTGTGGTTGCCGCGGCCCATGAAGTGGATCAGGGCGTCACCGGCCACCTCGTCGGCGAACCGGGTGCAGCGGTCGCACAGGATGCAACGCTCCCGGTCGAGGAAGACGGTCTCGCTGATGGCGATGGGCTTCGGGAAGTGGCGCTTCTCCTCCACGAAGCGGGTCTCGCCCGGGCCGTAGGCCATGGTCTGGTCCTGCAGAGGGCACTCGCCGCCCTTGTCGCATACGGGGCAGTCGAGCGGGTGGTTGATGAGCAGGAACTCCAGCACGCCGTCCTGGGCCTTCTTGGACGCTTCGGAGTCGGTCGACACCTTCATGCCCTCGCTCACCGGCACCATGCACGAGGGCTGCAGCCCGAAGCCCCGCCCGGTGTCCACCTCCACCAGGCACATGCGGCACATGCCCACCGGGCTCATCCGCGAGTGGTAGCAGAACCGGGGGATGTAGGTTCCGCTGCGCTCGCAGGCCGCTATCAGCATCTCGCCGGGGCGCGCCTCTACCGCGGCGCCGTCCACCGTGATCTCCACTGTCGTCTCTGGCTGTATCGAGGTCACGACGCGGCCCCCGAGATCCTGTGCGACCGGTGAGGTCGGGGGGTGGCGGCGAGTCGGGACGACCGACGAATAGGGCGAAGCCCGTGTCGGTCGTCCCGAGCTCGACGACAGGACCCGCCGACCGGCGGCCGTGCGCCGGTCATCGGGCTGCTCCGACGGGGACTACCTCTATCGGGATGGGGTCCCGGCGGGTGATCTTGGCCTCGTACTCGTGGCGGAAGCGGCGGATGGTCGACACCACCGGCGCCACTGCCGACGGCCCGAGCGGGCAGATCGTGGTCTGGCGGGGCGGGAACGGCACCGCCTCCGCACCGTCGTGGGCGGCGACCGGGTAGGGGCCGGGGCTGATGTTGTCGCCGATGTCAAGCAACAGGTCGATGTCGGACGGGCGCCCCTCCCCGTCGAGGATGCGCCGCAGGATCTGCTCCAGCCAGGTCGTTCCCTCCCGGCACGGCGTGCACTTGCCGCACGACTCGCGGGCGAAGAACTTCACGACCCGCCAGGCGGCCCGCACCGCGTCGGTCGTGTCGTCCATGATCACGATGGCGCCCGATCCCAGCATCGACCCGGCCGCACCGACCGGGCGAGCCTCCAGCGGCAGGTCCAAGTGGTCCTCGAAGAACCACGGCGCCGAGCCCCCGCCGGGGATGAACATCTTCAGCTCGTTGCCGTCGCGGATGCCGCGGCAGAAGTTGTCGCCGTAGATCAGCTCCCGGAAGGTGGTCACCCCGTGCTCAACCTCGTACACCCCGGGGCGGCGGAGGTGGCCCGAAACCGCGAACATCCGCGTGCCCGGTGACGACTCCGAGCCGTGTCCCTTGTAGGCCTCGGAGCCGTTGACCATGAGCCACGGCAGGTTGGAGAGCGTCTCGACGTTGTTGACGATGGTCGGCTGCCCGTACAGGCCTACTGCGGCCGGGAAGTAGGGCGGCTTGAGGCGGGGCATGCCCCTGCGGCCCTCGAGGCTCTCGATCAGCGCGGTCTCCTCGCCCACGATGTAGGCGCCCGCGCCCCACGCCATCACTATGTCCACCGAGAAGTCGCTGCCGCAGATCTCGCGGCCCACGTAGCCGGCCTCGTAGGCGTCGTTGAGGGCGGCCGCGATGCGCTCCTGGGCCAGGGCCATCTCGCCCCGCACGTACAAGAAGCACTGCTGCAGCCCCAGCGCGTAGCAGGCGATGAGGCACCCCTCGATGAGTTGGTGGGGGTCGCGCTCCATGAGCAGCCGGTCCTTGTAGGTGCCCGGCTCGCTCTCGTCGCCGTTGACTACTAGGTAGTATGGGCGCTTGCCCGGGGGCAGGAAGCCCCACTTGACACCGGCGGGGAACCCGGCGCCTCCCCTGCCCAGCAGGGTCGCGGCCCGCACCTCGTCGTGCACCGCAGCCGGCGTCATCTCCAGCGCGGCCCTCAGCCCCTCGTAGCCGCCGGTGGCAACCGAGCGCTCCAGCGTGAAGGAGTCCTCGTGAACGAACCGGCCCGTGATGAGCTTCGGCCCGTCGTTGAGCACGTAGCCCGGCGCGTGCTGGAGATAGCCGGCACCGGCCGACCGGTCCGGCAGGGGCGCGAGGTAGCCGCCGGTCGCGGACGGCGCGCCCATCAGCCGCTCGCTCCGGCTTCGTTGCGCGCCAACCACACCGGGGCCTCGCGGGCCTGCTCGGGCGGGACCACCCCGGCCAGGCGGTCGGCCGGTATCGACTGACGCACCTGGGCCAGAACACCATGGCCGGCAATGCTGGTCCGGCCGGCGCGCAGGTCCTCGATCAGGCGGTCGAAGTCGGCTGGGCTTACCCGGCCGCGATAGCGGTAGTTGACCTGCAGGCACGGGGCCTCGGTGCAGGCCGCGACGCACTCCGCCTCCTCGACGGTGAACATGCCGTCATCGGTGGTGCCGCCCACCTCCACATCTAGCGACTCGCAGGCGTGCTCCAGCAGCTCCTCGCCGCCCCACAGCAGGCACGAGATGTTGGTGCAGACGTTCACGAGGTAGGTGCCCACCGGCTCGAAGCGGAACATCTCGTAGAAGCCGGCCGTTCCCTTCACCTCGGCCGGGGTGGCCCCCACCAGTTCTCCGACACGGCGCATGGCCTCGTCGGTGAGGTACCCGTCCTGAGCCTGGGCGAGGTGCAGGAGCGGGATGAGAGCCGATCGGGGCCGGGGGAACCAACCAATGATCTCAGCAGCCAGCGCCTCGTTGGCAGGACTGAGCGTCACCGGTCGACCTCGCGCATCGACAGGCGGCGGACACCGGCGCTCGACTTGCGAGCGAGTAGGGCGAAGCCCGTGCGAGCAAGCGAGTGCCGGTGGCCGTCGCCGGGACGAAGGACGCCGCCGCCGGGACGAACGGGCCTCACCGGTCCACCTCACCCATGATCGGGTCGACCGAGGAGATGATGGCCACACCGTCAGCGATTAGGCCGTTCTGCATCAGGTGTGGAAGGGTCTGGAGGTTGATGAAGCTCGGGGCCCGCACATGCACCCGGTACGGCACCGAGGTGCCGTCGCTCACCAGGTAGACGCCCAGCTCACCACGGGGTGACTCGACCGCGGCGTAAGCCTCGCCGGGCGGCACCTTGAATCCTTCGGTGAAGATCTTGAAGTGGTGTATCAGAGCCTCCATCGAGGCGTCGATGCGCGACCGCGGCGGCGGGGTCACCTTCTTGTCCTGGACCCGGTAGTCGCCCGAGGGCATGGCCTCGATGATCTGAGCGACGATGCGCAGCGACTCCCGGATCTCGTTGAGCCGTATGGCGTAGCGGTCGTAGCAGTCGCCGTGGGTGCCCACGATGACGTCGAAGTCGACCTGGTCATAGAACAGGTAGGGCTCGTCGCGCCGCAGGTCCCAAGCCATTCCCGCGCCCCGCAGGAGCGGCCCGGTGGCCCCCAGCGCGACGGCCTCGGCCGCGCTGATCACCCCGACTCCCTGGAGCCGCTCACGCCAGATGGGCTGGCCGGTGAGCAGGGTGTCGTACTCGGTGAGGCGGGGCTCGATCAACTCGATCAGCCGGGCCACATCGGTGCGCCAGTCCGCGGGCAGGTCGGCGGCCACCCCGCCGGGCCGGATGTAGTTGTGGTTCATCCGCAGGCCGGTGACTTTCTCGAAGAAGCGCAGCACTTCCTCGCGCTCGCGCCACCCGTAGATCATCATCGACACCGCCCCGAGGTCCATGCCGTTGGTGGCCATGAACAGCAGGTGGGAGCTGACCCGGTTGAGCTCGCACATGAGCATCCGGATCCATGTCGCCCGCTCCGGCACGTCGATTCCCAGGAGCCGCTCCGTGGCCAGGCAGAACGCCAGTTCGTTGAACAGCGGCGAGGCGTAGTCCATGCGGGTCACGTTGGTGCCGCCCTGCATGTAGGTGAGCTGCTCGCCCGTCTTCTCCATGCCGGTGTGGAGGTAGCCGATCACCGGCTTGGAGCGCAGCACTGTCTCGCCGGAGAGTTCCAGCATCAACCGCAGCACACCGTGGGTAGAGGGATGCGACGGGCCCATGTTGAGCAACACCAGCTCGTCGTCGTCGGCGTCGTCGGGGTCTCCCCCAATGGCGGCCGCCTCGGCCTCCGACATGCGCAGCACCGCCGACGGTTCGCGCCGGCGGACCCGTTCGGCAGCCCGGTCAGCCTCGGCCGATGCCGCGCCGGCGCCGGTGTCTGCGGAGTCGGAGGGGGCGGTGTCGGTGATGCTCATCGCGTCGGCGGGTGCTACCTGACGTTGGAGGCCGCTTTGAACTGGACAGGTATCTGGCCCACGTCGTAGTCCTTGCGCAGCGGATGGCCCGGCCAGTCCTCCGGCATCAGGATGCGTGAGAGGTCGGGATGACCCTCGAACACGATGCCGAACATGTCGTAGACCTCGCGCTCGAGGCTCTCCGATCCGGGCCAGAGGTCGAAGAGGGTGGGCAGGGTCGGATCATCGGCGGGCACCTGCACCCGCATGCGCAGCCGCTCCCGCCGCTCGTGGGACATCAGGCTGGCCACCACCTCGAAGCGCTCGGGCGCCACCTGATCGGGCAGGCCCCGGTCCGCTCCGTAGGTCAGGTAGTCCACCGCGGTGAGGTCGATGAGCTGGTCGAATCCATCGGCGCGGGCGGCCGCGGCAACGTCACACCATTCGCTCCGGGAGGGGTGGACGACAGCCTGGCCCCGGGACGGCTGTTCGGCCCCGGCGATGGCTCCGTAACGCTCAGCCATCGCGGCGGATCACCGAAGTGGCCGTCTGGCCGTCGAGCTGCTCAACCACGAGGCCGGCTCCGGCGTCGCCGGCCGCCGACCGCCGGGCCAGCAGCTCGCCCGAGGTGATCTGATGGTGGAGCGTGAAGATGGCGTGCATCAGCGTCTCCGGGCCCGGCGGGCATCCCGGCGCGTACACGTCGACGGGCACGACCTGGTCGACTCCCTGGACGATCGCGTAGTTGTTGAACATGCCTCCACTGGACGCGCACACCCCCATGGAGATCACCCACTTGGGCTCCATCATCTGGTCGTAGATCTGGCGCAGCACCGGGGCCATCTTCTGGGACACGCGGCCGGCCACGATCATCAGGTCCGCCTGGCGGGGCGAGGCCCGGAACACTTCCATGCCGTAGCGGGCGAGGTCGTAGTGGGCTGCCCCGGTAGCCATCATTTCGATGGCGCAGCAGGCCAGGCCGAAGGTCGCCGGCCAGCAACTGCGGGCCCGGGACCACTTGACCAGGCTCTCCAGCCTGGCCGTCATGAAGTTGTGCTGGATGCCCTCCAGGCCGCGCTCCCGCAGCTCCTCCAGCTGGTTCCCAACCCCCATTACGTCACCTCCTGCGGTTCGGGGAGGCGACCCTCGAGACCCACCCGGCGCACGGTGCTACGAGCGGTCCGGGTCTCCGACACCATGGGGTCGGAGACCGCGGCTTCAGCGTCGCCGGCGGAGCGCCGGGGCTTCGACGCCGGCCCCCATTCCAGTGCTCCCGCTCCGATCAGGTACACGAACGACTCGAACACTGCGAAGGTGAATATGAGCAGGGCTACCAGCCCGAACAGCCCGAGCCCCCCACGGGCCACGGCATAAGGGTAGAACAGCACGATCTCCACGTCGAAGACGATGAAGATCATCGCCACCAGGAAGAACCGCACCGGGAAGCGCTCCGGGGTCTCCCGGGCGGGAACGATCCCGCACTCGTAGGGATCCAGCTTTGGAACGGTCGGCCGGCGAGGCGCCAGCAGCCCCGATGCCACGAAGCTCCCGGCCGCGAACAGCGCGGCCAGAGCGAACAGCGCCAGCAGCGGTAGGTACTGGCCGAGCACGGCTCAGGTGCCGGCTGGCGTGCCGGCCTCTCGCTGGCGCCAGGCCAACTTGTCGCGCTCGTGCAGGAACAGGCACAGCGCTACGAAGATGCACAGCGAGCCGAGCGTCACCAGCGCGGGCTTGAGGCGAAGGTTGCCCAGGTCTCGGATCATGATCACCGAGATCACCGGCTTGGACTCGTCGACGACAGGTCGGGGCGGCGGCTGGCCGGGAACCAGCGGCTGATCGATCACCTCCTGGACCTGCACCACCCCGTAGCGGGTGGGATGGGTGATGGTCAGGGCGGTGCGAATCTGGGTCCAGATCCGGTCCCAGCGATTCGGGTTGTCGGGCAGGCCCCGCTTCCCGCCGACGGTGTAGGCGTCGAGCAGCTTGAAGTCGTCCTGGGAGACGAACGTCAGGTCCGGGCTCTCCAGCAGCATCGCCACCGCCGATGCCTGCGCTTCGCCCGCCTCGGCGGTGGACAGCAGCTCCCAGCCGCCTAGTGCGATCCGGCCCGTCGCCTCTGCATCCGCGATCAGGCTCGGCGACACGGAGGCCAACTCCGACAGCGTCGTGGCCTGGTTGCGGGCCAGCTCGTCGGCGACCAGCTCGTCGATCTCGGAGCCGCTGAGCCCTTCGATCTGGTCCGGTGTGAGCGTGTCGCGGGTGACGACACCGAACTCGGCCTGCGCCACCGGGTCGTTGGAGTTGACGACGAGTTCGAACGCGGTCGGGAGCTCGGGGAGGTCGGGCAGCACTCTGGCCTCCTCCAATGCTGCCGCGTCGAGGTCGCCCACGTTGATCTCCTGCAGCTGCCAGGTCGGGGTGTCGCCAGCCCAACCGATGCCGTAGATCCACCACACCGCGGCCATGATCACCATCCAGCCGAAGAAGCCGGCGGTGGCGACGAGGGTTCCCAGCCGGGTGCCGGTGTTGAGGGCGAGCAGCAGCCAGACCGAGCCCATCAGCACGATTACGCCCGCGAACACCGCCATGAAGCCGCGGATCTCGGGATCCCACGCGAGCCCGGCGATCACATGTCCCATCTCAGAGGTTCCTTTCGAACGCGACGATGGCGTCGATCTGGTCCTGGGTGAGTGTTGCCGGGTAGGTGACTTCGAGATCGTCGTCGGTGCGGGGACCGAAGCCCGGCATCTGCCCATTGCCTCCGGAGCCGCCGCGGCCGTAGGTCTGCCCGATGGTCTGGCCGGCTGAGATGAAGTCGGCGTGCAGGGCCGCGGTCTCGAACTGGTCCAGCGTGGTGCCCCCGGTCAGGTTCGGCCCGAAGAAGCCACCGCCGACGTTGTACTCCTCCAGGATCGGCCCGGCATGGCCGTCGATGCTGTCATCGCCGTCGGTGGTGGCATCGAAGGACCAGCCGTACGTATGGCATCTCGCGCAGTTGTAGGTACCGCCCGCGGCCGCATTGTTGAACAGGATCTCACCGTAGGTCCGGTAGAGCTCGCTGCCGGGCGCCTGCCCGGAGGCGAGCAGTTCCAGTCCGGCCCGCCTGATGCCCTCGGGGCTACCGGCCAGCGACTGGTCGGCGGCCAGGGCCATGGAGCGGGCCTCCTCGACGGCTGAGTCCACCGCAGCGAGCCAGTCGTCCACGACCGGATCGTCCGCGGAGACCCCGAGATGCTCGGCTATGCCCTCGCGGGCGCCGGTGTCGACGATCTCACGCAGCTCCGACTCGGGGATCTGGATGCGCCTCATGTAGCGGATCAGGTACTCGATCTGCTGCTCGGTGAGGGGGCCGCCGCCGGGGGCGCCCCACGCCGGCATGACGTTGTTCCGGCCGTAGTTGAGTACGTGGCGCACCTCGTCCTCGCTGTGGCGGGACAGCACGGTGTTGAGGGCCGGAGCGGTCCATGCCACCGTGGCCACGAAGTTGCCATCCGCGTCGGTGAGCGTGACCGGCGCGGATCCGCCGGTTCCCTCGGCCCCATGGCACTGCTGGCAGTCGGCGCCGTCAACGTACAGCTCGCCGCCCCGGTCGGCGAAGATGCGGTCGGTGTCCTTTATCAGGCCCTCGTGGCGCCCCGGCTCGCCCAGCCAGTACAGCGGCAGGCCCACCCCGATAATGGCCAGCATGGCCAGGCCGGCCAGCAGCGACTTGTCGAGCTTGGTGCCCTCGAGCTCCTCGTCCTCCAGGTAGGGCTTGCGGTTGGGCGCCAGCTCGATCTCGCTGCCCACCTCGTCGCGGGCCGACCGCGAGTTCAGGATCAGGTAGACGACATACCCGACGAAGACGATGGCCAGGATGACGAACCCGATGGTTCTTTGGGTGGAAGCGGCTAAGAGCATTCGCGGCGATCTATCCCTGGGCCTTGCGTCACGCCATTCAGTGTGCGGTTGCCTGGCCGATGCAGGCGGGGCCCTCGGCTTCCTGGCCGGTGGTGTTGGTGCCGATGGGCGGGCCCTGGATGATCGTGCCGGTGTCGACTACGAGCGAGCCGTCGGCGGTGATCTCCGTGGCGAAACGGTCCATGCCCCGGGGAGCGGGCCCGCCGCGCTTCTCTCCCACCTGGTTGTACTTCGAGCCGTGGCACGGGCACTCGAACCACTGCGAGGTCACGCACTCGGGAACCCGGCAACCGAGATGGGGGCACTTCTGGTACAGCGCGACGATGCCTCCGTCCAGACCCAGTTCGTGGCCCGCGGTCATGCCGGCCAGCTCGCCCGGCGTGTAGGTCGCCAGAGCCTTCTCCACCGAGCCGTTGGGGTACTCGGTGAGCCACATCCGGCCCTCGGGCTTGTACAGGAAGCCCGAGTTGTCCCGGATCTCGGTGAGCAGGTCGCTCACCAGGCCCACCTTGAGCTTGGAGCCGAAGCCGCTGGCGCCTTGGGGCCACAGGAAGGCGATGCAGGCCACGCCGAACCCCGAGAGGCTCAAGCTCATGAGCATGACGATCGTCCGGTTGAAGAACTGGCGGCGGCTCACCCCGATGGTCTCGGGATCGGGCGGCACGTAGGGAGCGGGCGGTCCACCGGTGTCGATCGGCGCTAGGGCGCCGGCGCGGGCCGCGGCTGCGGCCTTCTCGACCTCCCGGCCCGTGGGCGGGGCCTCGGCCCGCAGGACCGCCGAGGACCGGTCCCGGCTCCGAGTCTCCCGCGAGAGCATGCCGATGGCCGCATCCGACTGGCGCCGGCGCACCGCGGCCAGCACCGCGACGACAGCCAGAACTGCCAGGACCGCCAGCGCGACATAGATCATCGGGTGCCTCCTGTCTGCGCCGCCCAAGACTGGCGGGGTGACTGTGCGGTGGGGAGAGCGGCGGTCATGGTCACAGCTCGAAGAACAGGCCCGCCTGCCAGGGGAACACGAAGTTGAAGCCCGGTCCCCTGAAGAACGAGCCGATGATCACCAGCACGGCCCAGAACATGAGATGGATGGTCATCAGGCTGATGGCGAACTTGCGGTCCTCCGGCTTCTTGGAGGGGTTCCTGTCGATGTAGGGCGCGAGCATCAGTGCTAGCAGCCCGATGCCGGGAATGGTGACGCCCGCCACCATCGGGTGGAACATCGTCAGCAACTCCTGCAGCCCGAGGAAGTACCAGGGAGCCTTGGACGGGTTGGGCGTCTGGTTGTAGTTGGCCAGCTGCAGCAGCGGGGCGTTCACGAAGATCGAGAAGATCAGTGTGAACGCGGTGATGAACAGCGATGCCACGAACTCCACCACCAACAGGTGGGGCCAGACGTGCACCTTGTCCTGGGGCTTGGACTTCACGTCCTGGATCGAGCCCGACTTGACCACCGTCAGCAGGCGCTGGGTGTGCCCGCCGGGGCCGGTCGCCGGCGTCGAGTCCGGGGCCGCGGGCGGGGCGGCCACTGCCACTCCCCCGCCGCCGGCCGCCGCTCCCGCGTCGGCCGCGCCTGGGCCGTCCGCCTGGGCCCGGGCCGCCTTCGACCGTTCCAGCAGGTGGGGCGGGATCTTGCTGGCCGCCTGCTGCTGCGCTTCGGTGGGCGCGTCGCTGCCGGCGGTGGCGCCGGCCTGGGCGGCCTTGGCCGCCTCCGCCTTCGCCCGGGCCTCCTCGGCCCGCTTGCGCAGATGCTCGGGAATCTCCACCATCGTCGCTACCTCTGCCTTCGCCTCTTACAGCGGTCCCGAGATGCCGCCGTCCTTGCGGACCCGCCAGAAGTGGATCGCCAGGAAGATGACGAGCACGAACGGCAGCATCAGAACGTGAAGCACGTACCAGCGCAGCAGCGTGTCGGTGCCTATCTCCACGCCACCCAGCAACACGAAGCGCACCTGTTCACCGAACACCGGCGTGTACCCCATCATGTTGGTGCCGACGGTCACCGCCCACAGAGCCAGCTGGTCCCACGGCAGCAGGTAGCCGGTGAACGAGAGCAGCAACGTCAGCTTCAGGAGGATCACTCCGATCACCCAGTTGAATTCGCGGGGCGGCTTGTAGGCGCCGTGGTAGAAGACCCGGGCCATGTGCAGGAACACGGTGATCACCATGAGGTGGGCCCCCCACCGGTGAATGTTGCGGACCAGCAGGCCGAAGGTCACCGAGGTCTGCAGGGTGTAGATGTCGTCCCAGGCCTGAGCCGCGGTGGGACGGTAGAAGAACATCAGGAAGATCCCGGTGACCGTCTCGAGGATGAACAGGAAGAAGCTCAGGCCGCCCAGGCACAGGGTGTAGCTCACTTTCACGGCGTGGCGCTTCACCTTCACCGGGTGCAGGTGGTAGAGCACGCTGTTCATGATCACGTAGGACCGGTTGCGAGGGCTGTCGGTGTAGCCCTTGCGGAAGATCGACCCCGGCCGGAAGATCGAGGTCCAGGCCTGCGAGCCCTGGACCTGGTCGGCCAGGGTGCTCATCTGGTCGGCTATGCGCTCCGGAAGCGGCTTCCGGCGCTCTTCTGTGTCGATGGCCATCGGGGTGGGGGATCTCCTATGGGATCGAGTCGTCTGTCCGCTTCGGCCTCTAGGCGAGGCGCATCCCGTAGCCGTAGCCGTGGGAGTTGGTTCGCTGGTGGGGATCCCCTCCCGGGGGAGGATCACCCATCTTTCCGAGAATGATTACACCGGTGGGGCAGCGATCCACACAGAGCGCGCAGCGGGTGCACACGTCGTCGTCGATGGTGAAGATCACCTTGTCGGCGGGATCGATGCCGGGCAGCTCGGTGCCGACGGCCTCGTCCACCGCGTCGGGCGTGACCATGAAGATGCACTTCCAGGGGCAGATGTCCACGCAGCCCTCGCACATGATGCACTCCGACTGGTCTATGTGGATGAACTGCTTGGGCTTGACGGCCGCCGAGAGCCAGGCCGCATCCACCTCCTGCAAGACGTAGTCGTCCCGGAACTCCGGCATCGGGGGGTTGGCGTCGGTGGTGGTCACGCCTCAGAGCCCTCCCGCACCAGCGGGCGCCCGAAGCTCGAGACCTCGACGGCCTCGGCGGCCTCAGCCTTCTTGCCCCGGTTCTGCCACACCAGGAACATCCAGACGTGGAGGCCCACGCCCACGACGTATATCCCGCTGGCGATGATGTCCCGGATCACCACGTAGGTGATGGTGAACGGGAAACTGCCGCCCTGCGCCTGAGCCCGCAGGATGCCCCCGGGTCCCACGAAGAGCTTGTCGGTGCGCCAGTTGAGCTCGTTGTCGGCCCAGGTGAGGAACTGGTGCGGCACCACCCCATAGACCCAGAACATGGCGAAGAACACGATCATCGACCCGAACATGGCCTCGCCCCAGGTGACCGGGGCCCCGACCGGCCTGCGCTGCATGTAGGCGAGGATGGCGCCGATCAGCACGACCGTTACCAGGATGGACAGGGCGAAGGCGACCACCGGTACTCCTCGGCGACGACTATTGACAGCTGGCAGTGTAGTCCCGGCAGGGCGGACCCTCCCCGGACCGGGGTAGGTCTATCACCGCTGCACCACCGATCCGAACACCGGCACCGCCTCGATGCCCGGCCGATACGGACCCCGGCAGAGAAGGGACGACTTCACAACTTCCCCGAATGGTCGCCCCATCTCTGCCGGATAGCATTCGAAATAGCTGATACTCAACCTCATATCAAATCCTGGACTGCTCAATCTGTCGCGTCGGCCCGCTCAGCGGTGGAACTTGGAGGCGTAGCCGATCCGCATCGCGGGACGGAAGATCAGCTCGGTGGCGGCGTACATCGACCCGAGGATCCCGTCCAGCGCGCCCGGAGTCACCTGCATCACCGGCATCGAACCCGACAGGAAGACGGCGTCCTCGGGGCCGATCTCGAGCTTCAGCCCGGTCAGCCGCCGGTTCCGGCGCAGCAGGTGCTCGTAGAACTGGGCGTGGTTCTCCTCGGGGGCAGGCACCAGGTACGTCTCGTAGTGAAGGGTGCGCTGGCCGAGGGTGAACCAGATCGTCCACACCTCCTTCTCGTCGCCGGTGACCCTCACATACCAGCGCCGGGCGCCCTCCGGGCCTCGCTCCACCGCCGCGATCGCCTCCTTCGAGCCGGCTGCTGCCTCCAGCCATGAGTCGATGAGCCGCTCGGTGGCGTCGAGCTCGAGGTCCGAGACCGGCGCGGCTCCGGTGAGGGGATCCGCGCCGTCCGGCTCGAGGGAGTCTCGGCCGCCCACCGCGCTCAGGCCGTGCAGTCCAGCGGGACCCGCGCCGACAGGTCCTCGAAGATCCTGCGGAGGCGTCCCGCAGTGGCAGTCCACGAATACCGGCCGGCCATCTCGGCGCCGTGGCGAGCCATCGATGATGCCAGCGCCGGATCATCGAGGATCGACCGTACCGCTGCCGTGTACAGGGCGGGATCGCGTTCGGCGATCCGGAAGCCGTTGCGGCCGTCGTCGACCAGCGTGCGCAACCCGCCGACATCGGCGGCAACCACCGGGACGCCGCAGGCCGAGGCCTCAAGCGCGACAAGGCCGAAGGACTCCGACCGGCTGGGCACCAGGCACACGTCAGCAGCCCGGTAATAGGTGGACAGCAGATGGTGAGGTTGCGGGGCGAACATGGTGACTCGCCCGTGGAGGCCGTGGCGGTGCACAGCGTCGTGGAGGCGCCCCAGCTCACGCTCGCCGTCAGGGCCCGATGCGCCGCCCACCACCAGCAGGCGGGCGTCGCGATGGCTGGTGCCCAGCCCGGCGAGGGTCTCCACCGCCACGCTGAGACCCTTCAGGGGCTGAATGCGCCCCACGAACAGCAGCACCGGCTCATCTCCCAGCCCCAGAGCGGCCCTGGCCCCGCGCCGGGACCCCGCTGAGAAGAAGGCCGGGTCCACGCCCGGTGCCACCACGTCGATGCGCTGCGGGTCGGCGCCGTAGAGCTTGGCCAGCTGCTGAGCCTCGGCCACGGAGTTGGCGGTGATCACATCGGAGCACGCGATCACCTCGGCCTCCGCCTCGATCCGGCGCTGAGGCTCGGGGTCGCCGGTGGTGGCCTTCACCCGGGCCAAGGTGTGGAACGTCGACACCAACGGAAGGTCGAGTTCGTGCTTGAGCCGGTGTCCGGCCACGCCCGACAGCCAGTAGTTGGCGTGCAGCACGTCGGCCGGGTTCTCCTGCAACCGAGCGGTCACCCCCTCGGCGAACTCATCGACCGACCCGGCCAGCGCCTCCTTGGGCAACTCGGGCGGGCCCGCATCGATATGGACGACCCGGAATCCGGGCTCCACGTCCACAACGGCCGGTCCGTCGCTGTGGCGCCTCACGAAGACGGTGGCGTCGATCCCGGCCTGGGCCATCGACGACACCAGCTCGCGCACGTAGACGTTCATCCCGCCCGCGTCGCCCCGGCCCGGCAGCACCAGCGGCGAGGTGTGGAGCGACAGGACAGCGACGCGGCTCACGGACGGTCGAGGATAATGCGGGCTCCAGTAGTTCAGCCGCCGGAGACGGGAGGCAGCACCGCGATCTCGTCGTCGTCACCCACCGGCATGTTGGGCGCGGTCGGCTCGCCGTTGCACCACACCTGACATGTCTCGAGCAGTCCGGCGAAGTCATGTCCGTAACGGCCGCATGCCTCCTCGAGCACCTCACGCACGGTGGCGCCCGGAACGGTGTCACGGCCCTTCCCGGCAGCCTCGCGCGCCGATGCAAAGAGCCGTAGATGAGCCACGGCGACATGGTAGCGGTGGCTCCGCGCCCGGCGCGGCTGAGAGGCCGAGCGGCCAGGCGGGCATCCGCGGCCGGGGTGCTCTGCCCGGTTACGGTCACCTGCGATCATGGTCAATCTTCTTGTCGTTCGCCATGCGGAGTCGGTGTGGAATCTCGAGGGCCGCTGGCAGGGTCAGGCCGACCCCCCGCTCTCGGAACCGGGAGCCGTCCAGGCCCGGCTCGCGGCCAGCAACATCGACGGCGTCGGCTGCATCGTGTCCAGCGACCTGCGCCGGGCCATCTCGACAGCCGAGATCATCGCCGAGACCCTGGGCGCTGAGCCCGTGATCATCGATTCGGGGTGGCGCGAGCGCGACATCGGCCGGTGGCAGGGACTGACCACCGACCAGATCGAGAGCCAGTATCCCGGTGCGCTGGCTGCGGGCGACTACCCGCCGGGCTGGGAGAGCAACGAGTCGCTGCTCGACAGGGTGTTGGCGGCAATCCACCGGACCGCGGCCAGAGTGGTATCGGGCGATGTGCTGGTTGTGTCACATGCTGGTGTTATCTATACACTTGAACGGCATTTCGGTTGCGGCTTCGACCGCATCGGGAACCTCGGGGGCCGCCGCCTGCTCGTTCAGTCGGGCGAGGTGCGCTTGCGGGAGCGAATCGCGCTCACCAACGACGGTGAGTGCCTCAGACCCGCGGCAACCAAGGAGCGATGATGAGCACGGGCGGCAGGCAGGCTGCCGACCTCGACGGTGGGGATCTCCAGAACCTTCCCCCCGTTCGGGTGATCCGCAGCCCGAGGCGAAAGGAATCGGTGTCGGCACGGATGTCCGACGGCGTACTGGTGGTGCGCATCCCCGACTTCTTCACGGAGGACGAGGAGCACGCCATGGTCAGCAAGGTGCTGGACCGGTTCGAGGAGAAGTGGCGCTGCGGCCATGTGCCGCTGGAGCCCAGGGCCCGGGAGCTGGCGGCCCGATTCGGCCTCCCCGAGCCCCGCTCGATCCGGTGGTCCTCCCGTCAGCGCCTGCGCTGGGGGTCCTGTTCGGCCGGCAGCGGCGACATCCGCATCTCCAGCCGGCTGGCCGGCGCGCCGCCCTGGGTGCTCGACCATGTCATCATCCACGAGCTTGCCCATCTGGTGGTGGCCGACCACTCACCCGAGTTCCACGCCCTCGTGAACCGCAACCCCAACGCGGAGAGGGCTGAGGGCTACCTGCTGGCCCTCAGCGACATCGGCTCGAGGCCACAGTCCTCAGCACAGGCCCTCGCCAGCTGACGATCCACCCGGGAGGGCTAGCAAGCCGGTTCCTGCTCGTCGCCGTTCCGCCGCTCGTCATCAGGCGCCGGCGCCCCGGGTGAGTCGAGTCCGGCGGCCAGCGCTTCGGCGGCATCGAGATCCCCGGAGTCAAGCGCGGCCAGGGCCTCGTCGACGTGGTCCAGGTCCTGCTCGATGCCATGGAGCGACGCCTCATCCTGCGAAGCGGTGTCCCCAGGGGGAAGCGGTTCGCCGGCGTCGGTCACGAGCCAAGAGTAACGCCCGCGCTTCGCGGCGCGATCTGCGAGACTTGGCGCCATGCCCCAGAATGTGCTCGGTGGTGAGCTTCAGCCCTGTTCCTTCGATCCGCTAACCGGCTGGTTCAGAGACGGCTGCTGCAACACCGACTCGGGCGACTACGGGGTCCACACGGTTTGCGCGGTCATGACCGCCGAGTTCCTCGCCTTCTCCAAGGCGGCCGGCAACGACCTCTCGACACCGCAGCCCGCCATCGGCTTCGACGGGCTGGCCCCCGGGGACCACTGGTGCCTGTGCGCGCCCCGCTGGACCGAGGCCCTCGAAGCCGGCGCGGCCCCCGAGGTCGTGTTGGAGGCGACCCACGCCCGCACCCTGGAGTGGGCCGATCTCAGCGACCTGAAGGCCCACCGCTTCACCGTCGACCCAGCGTGACTGAGGCCGAGCGTTAGCCGAGGCCCCGGGCCCGAGCGGCCCGTGAGCGAAGCGAACAAGAGCGGGAAACACGGCCCGAGCGGCCCGTGAGCGAAGCGAACAAGAGCGGGAAACACGGCCCGAGCGG
>VXTM01000015.1:0-18290 GCA_009837445.1 Acidimicrobiaceae bacterium | reverse complement strand
GGCCCGAGCGGCCCGTGAGCGAAGCGAACAAGAGCGGGAAACACGGCCCGAGCGGCCCGTGAGCGAAGCGAACAAGAGCGGGATTGCGGGCCGCTTAGCTGCCTGCGGGGGTCTCCTCGATGGTCACCGAGTGGACGGTCACGTCCCGCGAGGGAGCACCGCCGAGTGATCCACCCGGCTCGTGAAGGGCGATGATCGACCGGGCCACCTCCAGCCCCGCCTCGTCGGTCTGGCCGAAGACCACGTAGACGCCCTGCGAGTCCAGCAGCGAGGCGTTGGGGCCGGTGGTGAGGAAGAACTGCGCACCGGCCGCGTCGCGCCCGGCCGACCGGGCCATGACGAGCTGGCCGGGCTGGTAGCGGTAGGGCCCGGTGAGCCGGCCGGTGTCCGGGTCCTCGTCGAAGGCAGGCTCGTCCGGGATGGTGTACCCCGGCCCGGGGTCGGAGGCGCTGTTGGTGTGGGGCGAACCGCCCTGGATGATGTCGATCGACGGATCGGTACGGAACAGCCGCGTGCCGTCGTAGTAGCCCCAGCGGGCCAGTGTGACGAAGTTGTTCACCGTCAACGGGGTGTCCGCGGCGGTCAACTCGAAGCGCATCTCGCCCTCGCTGGTGTCGAAGACGGCCACGTAGCCGGCCTCGGGATCGATGCACATCCGCTGGGGGCCGTCGAAGTCGATGGTTCGCGGGCTTGACCCGTCGTCCGCCGGGCATCCTCCGTCCGGCTGGGCGCTCTCGGGGTCGGGGACCGGGTCGACCGCGACGGGGTCGGTGGCAGTGTCGGCGGCCACCGGCTCCGGGGTGGTGTCCGGCTCGGAGCTGTCGCGCTGCAGGTAGCCGATCACCGCGACGGCCAGCCCCACCACCACCGCGGCGATGCCGATCCTCTTGATGCGCCGGTTGGTGGTGTACTTCTTGGCCGCGGCTTCGTCGGCGGCTATGCGTTGCATGCGGTTCTGGCGTTGGCGCTCCCGCTTCGGTGTGCTCATCGGCTATAGGACCGACACCAGCCCCACCAGCAGCGAGGCCACCATCATCACCGCTACCACGACCGCCACCAACGCAATCAGCCGGCGCCGGCGGTCCCGCCGGGATCCGCGCCTCGGCACTCCGGCCGGTGGCCGGGCTTCGGCCTGCAGCCGGCGCTTGCGAACCTCGTTCTGGGAGGGCACGGCCCAACCCTACATCCGCACCCTTCCGGCGCCGCCGGACCCTCTCCCATGACTGCGCCTGCCGGCTCGGCGAGAGCCCCGCGTCCCGCATTCAAGGATCCGGTCGCCTACCTTGGTGCGATGGCGACTCGATGTCGGAGCGCGCCTTGGGGGATGTTTCGACGCCTCGGCACGGCGGGATGGGTCCTTGCTGCGGTCACGGCTGCGTCAGCCTGCGCAGGCACCGGCGATGGGCCTTTGGTGAGCGACGAGGCTCCTGACGAGACCGCCGCGGCCACGACATCGGTGTCGGCGCCGGCGGACCCGACCCCCGAGGCGCCGACCACGTCCGCGGGGCCACCCCCCTCGGAGGGGACGGTCGAGATCGGCGATACCCATTACCAGTTCACGGTCACTTGCGAGGAGCGGGGAGCGGGCGACGTGCGCGTCAAGGGAACAGGAGAGGACCCCGACTCGGACGCGACCGTCGAGTTGCTCCTGCTGGCGTCCCTCGTCGACCCCTACGTCGGTCTGCTCCTGGCGGACGGGACGCTCTTCGAGCCCTCGCTGGAGAGCCCGCTGGACCTGTACGTCCAGGATGACGTCATCCGCGCCTCGGCCATCCGCTTCGTGCGGGACTTGGATCTGGAGACGGGCACGGCCACCGACATCGGATTCGGCGAACTCGAGATCCACTGCTACGAGTATTCGAGAGAGGCGCCCGAGTGAGCCTCCGGTAGGGGCAGCCGCGTCCTAGCCGCTCTCGCAGCCGGTGTCGAGCATCACCTGGGGCAGGCGTCCCGACTTGTAGGCCCGCACTGCTCCCTCGGAGACGTTGAAGACCACCCGGAAGTTCCGGTCTCCCGGGTCGCTGGGAACGAAGACGAGGTCGACGGTCCCGTCGACACGCACCTGCCTCTCGATCGAGTCGCCGAAGAGGTCGGTGACCATGGTCTCGGGCGATCCCACGCCCACGCCGGACCGGGTGGTGATGGGCCCGCTGTTGATCTCGACCCGCTCGATCGTGCCCTGGTGCACCAGGAAGACGATGCCTTCGGGGGCGTCATGGGGCACAACGTGGTAGCAGGATCCCGTCGGTCCGGCCGGCACGAGCACAGTCCCGGCCGCCTCCTGTGCCTGGGCGACCGTCATGCCGAAGGTCACCGTGTCGAGACCCACGGTCGACACGGTCGACCCGTTGCTCAGCGTCGGCGGGCCGTATTGATCCGGGTTGTCGGGCGGGACGGTCGTGATCGTGGTGGTAGTGGCCGCGACGGTGGTGGTGGGCCCGGCCGTCGTGGTGGTTGTGGCCAGAGTGGTGGTGGTCTCGCCGGCGGTCGCGGCGCTTGGCTCAGCGGCGTCCTCGGTGCCGCTGTCACTGCCGCCATCGCCGGCCGCGGCCGGCTCGCTGGGTTCGGCGGCCGTGGCCGGTTCTTCGGTGTTGTCGGTGGAGCCCTCCGTCGTGCCGTCGTCCTCCGAGTCGCGTCCGAGCCACCAGATGAGCCCGCCGACGACCAGGATGACCAGGGCCACCGCGATCAGGATCGCCGACCATCTGGGGCTGCGCCGCTCGGCGGCTCCGGGCCAGAACGGGCCTTGATCCCTGGGCACTTCCTGGGGCTCGGGGTTCCACTCCACGGTCATGGAGGCTACCAACAAGCCCTGTGGGTTAGTGATTTGCGGCTGAGTGGCTCACCCTGGAACCGACCACCTCAAAGGCCATGGCCACGGTCCCTGCTCAGGTCGACTCGGTGGGCCGCCCGGGGCTCGAACCCGGCACCTTGAGATTAAAAGTCTCCTGCTCTACCCGATGAGCTAGCGGCCCGCTTCCATTGTGGCAGCGGCCCTGCCCAACGGTGCGCCGGTTCCCGCTCTTGTCCGCTGCGCTCGACGACCGCTCGGCTCCTAGGGCCGAGCTGGCAGAGTCACCGGAGCGCCGCCTTGGCGGGCTTCGACCGTGCCGCCCAGCACAGTCCAGTCCTCGGGCCGCGACGAGGACGCCAACTCCGGAGCCGAGGCTGTCGACTGCACGGCCGCGCCCGACTCCAACGCCATGAACAGGGCCGACTCGCCGACCATGCCGCGGAGGCGGCGGCGGCGGTCCCTAGGCCAGTTCTCCCAACCGGCGGCCACCACGATCCCGCCGTACAACCCCAGGCCGACGGTGAGCGCACCGCCGCGGTCGTCCACCATCGAAGCGCAGACTGCGGCCGCGGTCGCTCCGGACCAGACCACATCGGCGCCACGGCGGTGGGCTTCCACGATGGCATCCAGCAGAGGGGTGGCCTTGGCTGCGCCCACGAAGTGAGCGGGGGACCCGTCCAGCACGAGCACACCTTCGCAGTCGGCGATCGGCGCGAACACCGCCGGGTCCAGCGAGTCGGACCGACGCACGGCCTTCACCACGGCGTGCTCCAGCGAGAGTTCACCGGCCCAGGCGCCGATCCGGGATTCCACCGCGTCGGGACGGCGGTACGCGGCGGCCAGCGTCACCACCGCGACCAGGCCGCAGCCGTCCAGGGCCCGGCCTGCCGGGGTACTTGCGTCCAGCTCGCGGCCGCCGGCCAGAACCACCCGAGTCATGTCCGGACGGGTGTCTCGCGCCGGGCGCGGATCTCCACGTATAGCCGCCACCGCGCCGGCGCCGACACCAGCTCGCGGCGGTGGAGGTCGGCAACGGTGAAGCCGCCGGCCCGCAGGGCCGACACCACGTCGCGCCGGGCTTGGTCCGGACCCGGCCGTCGGCGGCGGCGCTGCCCGTTGCCCGAGCCCGACGGCTCGATCATGAGGATCCACCCGTCGTCGGCCAGCAGCAGCTCCAGATCGGACACGAAGTTGTCGAGGTCGGCCACTTCGGGGGTGCGCATGAACGAAAGGATCGTGTCGTAGCGAGCGCGGCGCGAGCACTCCGCGCGCACGGCCTCCTCCACGCCGCCGGCTGGGAGTTCGAGCACCCGGCCCGCCGCGGAGGCTGCCAGCGCCCGCCAGCGCCCGCCGAGGGCGTCGAGCAACGCCGGTGGCACCTGACCGCCGTTCTGGCCATGTCCGGCGGCGATCACCATCTCTTCAACCTACTCTTTCGGGGGTGCCCGCCGACGCGGGGCGCTCGCCCCTCCATGGACTCCGAGTCGGCGAGGGCAGGGGGCGCCACGACCAGTCCGATGGGCTACCGACGTGCCGATGGACGTTCCCGCACCCCTCGGCCGGCGACGAGTCCGGGCTGGTGGCCGTGGGCGCAGACCTGGAGCCGCCCACACTGATCGCGGCCTACAGCCGGGGGCTGTTTCCGATGCCTCTGAGGCCCGGTGGGCGTATCGGCTGGTGGTCGCCGCCCGAGCGGGGCGTCCTGGAGCCGGAGCGGCTGATCGTCCGTCGATCGCTGCGACAGGCCTGCCGTCGTTACGAGATCAGGGTCGACACCGCCTTCGCCGAGGTCGTGGAGGGTTGCGCCGACCCGTCCCGGCCCCATGGCTGGATCGACGAGCAGATGCGGACCGCCTACGTGCGCCTGCACCGGGAGGGCTTCGCTCACAGCGTCGAGGCTTGGAGCGGCGGTGAGCTGGCCGGCGGGCTCTACGGTGTGGCCCTCGGCGGGCTGTTCGCGGGAGAGTCGATGTTCTACCGGGCGCGGGACGCCTCCAAGGTCGCTCTGGTAGCCCTCGCCGCCGGCCTCCGGGACGGGCAGCCGAGACTGATCGATGTCCAGTGGGCGACGCCGCACCTGCGCTCGCTGGGCGTGAGCGCGATCCCCCGCCGGGACTACCTGCAGCGTCTAGGCGAGCTGCTCGCCTCCCCGCCCCCTGCCCTGTTCGCTCAGGCCCAGCCGCCGTAGCTCTGGCGAGTCCGCCAGGGCCGGCCCGCGTAGCGCCAGCGGGGCGAGGGTGACGGCATGGCCGCAGCCCCCAGGCGCGGCCAGAGCTCGGATTGCAGGGACTCAATGGCCGCAGCGATCGCAGCCCGCTCCGCCTCGGTCGGCTCCGGCGTGATTGACACGATCTGGAGCCGGTCCGCCGGGCTCACAGCGGGACGTTTCCGTGCTTGCGCTCGGGGATCTCCTCGCGCTTCGACTCCAACATCTGCAGTCCGGCCACGATCTTGCGGCGAGTCTGCGACGGTTCGATCACCTCGTCCACGAAGCCCCGCTCGGCGGCGACGTAGGGATTGGCCAGACGCTGCGTGTAGTCGTCAACCAACTCGTCGCGGCGGGCGGCCGGATCGGCGGCGTCGGCCAGTTCGCGCCGGTAGATGATCTCCACCGCGCCCTGGGGCCCCATGACCGCTATCTCCGCCGAGGGCCAGGCGAACGAGAGGTCCGAGCCGACGCCCTTGGAGTCCATCACCACGTAGGCGCCCCCGTAGGCCTTGCGAGTGATGATCGAGATGCGGGGCACCGCCGCCTCGCAGTAGGCGTACAGCAGCTTGGCGCCGTGGCGGATGATGCCGCCGTGCTCCTGGTCGACCCCGGGCAGGAAGCCGGGCACGTCCACGAAGGTCACCAGCGGGATGTTGAAGGCGTCGCAGGTGCGCACGAAACGGGCTGCCTTCTCGGCCGACTCGATGTCGAGCACCCCGGCCAGCACCATGGGTTGGTTGCCGACCACGCCTACGGAGCGGCCGTCGACCCGGGCGAAGCCGCACACGATGCTGCGGGCCCAGGAGGCGTGGTACTCGAGGAAGTCGCCGTCGTCGACCACCTCGGTGATCACGTCCTTCATGTCGTAGGGGACGTTGGGGCTGTCGGGCAGCAGCGTGTCGAGCGCCAGGCACTCCCGGTCGGGATCGTCGGCCGACTTGTACCTCGGCGGCTGCTCGAGGTTGTTGGACGGCAGGAACGACAGCAGCGTCTTGACCTCGTCGAGCACGTCGTGCTCGTCGGCACCGACGAAGGTGGCCACCCCCGACTTGGTGCTGTGGCTGGTGGCCCCGCCGAGGTCCTCGAGGGTGACCGCCTCGCCGGTGACCGTCCTCACCACGTCGGGACCGGTGATGAACATGTGGGACTTCTCGCGGACCATGAAGATGAAGTCGGTCATGGCCGGGCTGTAGACCGCGCCGCCGGCGCACGGCCCGAGGATCACGCTGATCTGCGGGATGACGCCGGAGGCCTGCACGTTGCGGTAGAAGATCCCGCCGTAGCCGTCGAGGGACACCACGCCCTCCTGGATGCGGGCCCCGGCGCCGTCGTTGAGCCCGATCATGGGCGCGCCGACCGATTTTGCCAGGTCCATCACCTTGTGGAGTTTCTCGGCGAACACCTCGCCCAGCGCGCCGCCCATCACGGTGAAGTCCTGGGCGAACACGAACACCTTGCGGCCGTCGATGGTGCCCCAGCCGGTGATCACGCCGTCGGTGTAGGGGCGGTCGTCGAGCCCGGCGTCGTGGGCACGGTGCCGGGCCAGCATGTCGAGTTCGTGGAACGATCCGGCGTCGAGCAGATAGTCGAGCCGTTCCCGGGCCAGCAACTTGCCCTTGTCGTGCTGGCGCTTCACCGCCCGCTCGGGACCGGCCGCGAGCGCCTCGGACTTCCGGGTCCTCAGATCCTCGAGCTTGTCGTTCATGGGCGTATCAGCCACGACCCCGAAGGCTACCGGCGGCTCGGCACGGGCCGGGAGCCTCACCTACCCTGTGCTGCCGTGGCTGCCGGCGCTCCCTACCTGGAACCCGGCAGGATCGGTTCGCTGACCCTGAGAAACCGGCTGGTCAGAGCGTCGACCTCCGAGACGATGGCCGCGCCCGACGGCGCCGGAACGCCGGCACTGGCCAACCTCTATGGCACCTTGGCCGCCGGCGGGGCGGGGCTGCTCCTCACCGGGCACATCTATGTGGAGCGGCGCGGCCAGGCCAGCGCCAACCAGCCCGGCCTCTACGACGACCGCCTCGTCGAGTCGATGGTCCAGGTCACTGAGGCAGTGCACGCCCGCGGGGGCCGGATCTTCGCCGAGATCGGACACGCCGGCAGCCAGACGATGCTGCCCGAGGTCGGGCCGATCGCTCCGTCGCCGACAGCCAACGAGATGTACGGGCTGCAGCCCCGCGAGGCGACGCCGGAGGACATCACCGACGTGATCGCCGCGTTCGGGCACGCGGCCCGGCGGGCCCGGGAAGCCGGTTTCGACGGCGTCCACATCCACGGCGGCAACGGCTACCTGATCTCAGAGTTCTCCTCTCCGATCACCAACGTGCGCACCGACGGATGGGGTGGCGACGCCGAGCGCCGCGGCCGGTTCGTGCTGGCCGTGTACGACTCGGTGCGCCGCGCCGTGGGCGACGACTATTGCGTGACGGCCCGCATCGGCATCGGCGACTCCATACCAGGAGGCCTCGAAGCCTCCGAGAGCGTGGAGCGGGTGCGTCTGCTGGCCGAGCGTGGGCTGGACGCGGTGGAGGTGTCCTACGGGATCATGAAGAGCTATCTCGAGAACATCCGCACCTACGTCGCGGTCGGCGCGGCCCAGGCGGCCCGGAACGGGCTCGTGCAGCGGCTCGTCAAGCCGGAGGGGCCCGAGGCCTACTACCGCCACTTCGCTAGAGCCGTGAAGGAGGCGGTGGACATCCCGGTGATCCTGGTAGGGGGGATCCGGACGACCCAGACGATGGCCGACGTGATCAGTTCGGGAGATGCCGACTTCCTCGCCATGTCACGGCCGTTCATCCGCGAGCCCGATCTGGTCAACAAGCTGGCCGCAGGGCGGACCGGCACCGTCGAGTGCGTGTCCTGCAACATGTGCCTCGTCCACGACGGGTTCGATCCGCTCCGCTGCTGGCGCACCAGCCCCGCCGCGGTGGCCGCCCACGTCTACACCCACCACATCCGCGGCCGCCTCCCCAGGAGGTTCCGTTCGGAGCGGGACTGAGGCGGCGGCGCACGTCATTAGCCTCTCAGCGTGTCGCAGGACTCGAACGACTTCGGGGGAGCGCCGTCGGCCCGCACCAGGGTCCGGCGGGGGGCGCCCCGGGCCCGGTACGGCCGCGACGACGTGCTCGGCATCCTTGACGCCGGGATGGTCGCGCATGTGGGGGTGACCACCGACGACGGGCCGCTGGTCCTTCCCATGGCCTACGGGCGCGACGACGAACGGCTCTACCTGCACGGCGCGGCCGCCAACCACCTCCTCAACACCGGCGAGGGCCATGAGGTCTGCGTCACCGTCACCCATCTCGACGGGCTGGTGATGGCCCGCACGCCGTTCCACAACTCGATGAACTACCGGTCGGTGGTGGTCCGGGGCCGGGCTACCAGGATCCTCGACGAGCCGCGCCGGCTCTACGCCCTCAAGCTGATCACCGACCACGTGGTGGCCCACTGGGACTCCGTCCGGCCGCCGTCGCCGTCGGATCTGCGCAAGACGATCGTGCTGGAGCTTCCGCTGGCCGAGGCGTCGGCCAAGGTCCGTTCCGGTGATCCCGTCGACGAGCCCGACGACATTGCCGGCCCCTGGTGGGCCGGGGTGGTGCCGATCACTACCCGCTTCGAGGCACCGATCACCTCCGCGGACCTAACCAGCGGCGCGGAGACCCCGCCGGCGATAGCCGCCCTGGAGGACCTAACCCCCGACGAGCGCCCCTAGTAGTCGTCGTCGTAGTCCTCGTCGTCGTAGTAGTCGTCGCCCTCTAGCAGGTCTTCCTCGACGATGGCGTCGGGCGGCGGGGCCTCCACGCTGATGTCGGCGTCGTAGTCGTAGAACTCGATGTTGATCAGGCTCGACGGGATCTCCGGGCCGGCATCGCCGCCCGCGAGACTGGCGAACATCGACGCCAGGTCGAACGACAGGCGCCGGATCAAGCTCTCGTCGTCGATCCACACCTCCACCTCGAAGTCCGCGTCGAGGAAGCCGAAGATCTGGTCCAACCCCTCCGCGAACGGGTCCGAGGCGGTGTCGTCGAAGGCGCCGACCTCACCGTCGTCCGCCTCGGGCTCCATGCCCATGGCCTCCCCGGCCAGGTCGAGCAGAGACACCAGGAAGCGCACTCGGGTGGTCTCGACCCCTCGCACGTCCTCGCGCCCGACGATCTCCGCCTCGCGGCTGGCGTCGACAAAGGTGGCGGTATCGCCCAGCGGGTCGCAGTCCTCGAAGGGCTCATCGATCGCCTGGGGAAAGATGCACATCACCCCGCCGGCCGACTGCATGGGCGCCATCAGCGGGTCGCCGATGGGCCCGGGCACGAACCAGGCCTCGTCGACACCCAGTTCCGACAGCGTCTCTTCGGTGGCCGGTGGCCTCACGTAGGCCACGCCGTCCACGTACCGCATCTCGGCCTCGGCGCCGGCCGGGAAATCGAGATCCATGCCGGGGGGAACCTCGATCACCGCCGCGAGGTCGCCGTCGGCGTCGGACTCGAAGCTCGTGGAGAACGCGAGGCCCGGAGCGAACTCGATGGTCGCCTCGCCGCGGACCGATCGCCCGTCGAGGTCGGTGGTTGCCGAGGCCAGCAACATTCCGGCATCGGCCGGCACCGCTCCCGCGCCGTCACCGGCAGCGGCGGCCTCGTCGGGGTCGACGGACTCCGCCGGGGCCTCGGTGCTGGTCGTCGCGTCGCCGCTCGCTTCGGCGCCGGTTGTGGCAGCCGGTTCTTCCGGTGCGGCTGACGTCGAGGGAGCCGGTTCCGCCGCAGAGTCGGTCGTCGTTGCCGGTTCGTCGACGCTGCCGGTAGTGGAGGTGTCTCCGCAGGCCGTGGCCAGCAGGGTCACCGCCAGCATCACCGTCCCGACAACTCGTGCTCGCAACATCGCTGCCTCCCGAAGTGCGTCGCCCGCCAGCAACCTCCTGTGCCGTCGGGCCGCACTCGCTTCTGCTGACAATACAGACCGATCCATGGCCGCCAGCGGTTCCAGGATTTCGCCCAGAGTCAACCGGAGGGGCTCGGCTGCTGGTGCGGCGCGTTTACGTGGACCGTGATGATCTCGAGTTCGTGGTACTGCTGGTGCAGCACCGAGGTCGCGTAGTGCTGGAGCAGCCGCAACGAGACGTCGCGCTCGACCGGCCTGTCCGCGGTCGGCTCGTCGAGCACGGCCAACCGGTCCTCGATGTTCTCCCCCCGGGCCGCGGCCACGAACTCGAGCACGGCCCGCCCGTCCTGCTTGCTGGCGGTGACCCGCAGGGCGCGCCCCTCGACGTCGCCACCGGCGGTGTCGGCGTCCAGCAGCGTCAACAGCGTCTCCTCGGCGACCGCGTCGAGCCTCGCCGACATCGAAGCCCCCCACCGGTGGCGCCCGGCGAAGTCGTCAAGGAACTGCCGGATGCGCGGCAGCTCCGACAGAGCCAGATCGGTGCGCAGCCGGTGGCGCCGGGCTTGAGTCGTCTCCGTAAAAAGCGTCAGCACGATGGCCGTGAGGCCGCCTGAAGTCATGCCGTTCTCCAGGAAACCGCCCGCGAACCCCTCCAGGTACTCCCCGAAGATCAGGTTGTTCTGGAAGCCGACGCCGACCCAGAACGAGACCCCGGCGATGAGTCCCTTGCGGTAGTCGGCGGCCTCTTCGGCGACGATCCTCATTCCGACCACGAACAGCAGCGCGATCAACACCGTGATGTACGCCGCGACCACCGCGTCGGGTATCGCGAGCACCAGCGCCAGGAACTTGGGCAGGAGCGCCATCACGATGAAGAACACACCGATGGCGACGCCGACGCGGCGGGCGGCGACACCGGTCAGCTCGGTGATCGAGACGCTGGTGGAGTAGGTCGTGTTGGGCACGGTGCCCGCCAGTCCCGAGAGCAGGTTTCCGGTCCCGTCGGCGGCCACCGCTCCCTGCACCACTCGGTAGTCCACCGCCTTCGGCTGCCGCCACGACACCCGCTGGATGGCCACCGAGTCGCCGATGGTCTCGACGGCCCCGATGATCGTGACCAGCACGAAGGCCGGCAGGAAGCTCCAGAAGGCCGAGCCGAACGAGAGGTCGAATCCGGGCCAGCCTCCGTCGGGCAGGCCGACCCACGGCGCCTCGGCCACCTTGTCGAAGTCGTACAGCCCGAAGGCGGCGGCCACCACCGAGCCGGCCACGACGCCGATGACCGGCGCCCACAGCCGCAGCCCACCGGAGGACTTCAGCGCGATTCCGATGATCACCACCACGGTGACGAGCGAGCTCGTCGGTGCGCTCCAGTCGGAGCTGCCCTCCGGTGAGGCCGTCACCATGTTGAAGACCAGCGGCATCACCGTCACCGCGATCAGCATCAGCACGGTGCCAGCCACGACGGGGGTCACCAGCCGCCTGAACAACGACAGCCTCGCCGCGAGCAGGAACTGGAACAGCGACGACGCCACGACCAGCGTGGCCAGCAGGCCGGGGCCGCCCTCCACCAGCGCGGCCACGCACACCGCGATGAACGCGCCCGAAGTCCCCATCAGGAGCACGTACCCGGCACCGATGCGTCCGAGCCGCACCGCCTGCAGGATCGTGCTGACCCCGCTGACCACCGCCGCCGCGAACACCGCCCATGTCAGGTACGACTCGCTCCCGTCAGCGGCCCGCACGACGATCGCCGGCGTGAGCACGATGCCGGCGATGGCGAGCACTGCGAACTGGAGGCCCATTCCCGCGGTCAGCGCGATGGGCGGCTTGTCGTCGGGCTCGAACCGGATGCGGCGCGGCTGTGCGGGTGTGCTCTGTCCCATGGTGGCGATGTCTTCGAGGTCCCAGACGTCAGTCCCAGCCCGGAGCCGGTCCCCTGCGGGGCAGTTCCGGGCTCGGGCGATGGTAGCCGTCGCCGCGGTGCGGTGATTGCATGGGGAGATGGCCAGAGACGAGATGTACGACCGGGTGGTGTCGGGGCGGGCCTGGGCCGAGTTCTGCGACGCGCTCAAGGCGGCCGGCGACCTGGTGCAGGAGCGAGCGACCTGCGACCTGGACCGGATCGAGGGCTACCGGTACCTGAGCCGGCTGGCCCGGGGCGGCCTCTACAGCTCGATCGAGACCGGTGATGTGCGCTTCCCGCTGCTCACCGCCATGCCCGACCAGGTCAAGATCGGCTCGGACAACCCCGACTCGCTCTATATGTCCGGCAACATCGACGGCCGTCTGAACTACCGCATCTCGGGCCACCGAGGGACGGTGCACTACCTGTCGTTCACCGCCTTCACCGGCAACTACGGCGCCGGCCGTGACCGCCTCGGCCAGGCCGGCTTCCTCCACGGCAGCGACCTGATCGTCGATGACGACGGCCGCTTCGAGATCTTCGTCGGGCCGGAGCGCCGGGGTGACAACTGGCTGCAGACCAGTCCCGAGCCGAGCCTCATCGCCGTCCGGCAGTTCTTCCTCGACCGTGACAACGAGACTCCGGTATCGGTGCGGATCGAGTGCCTGGACAGCTACGACCTCCCCCCGCCGCTGTCGGCCGAGAGCTTCGGGCGGGCCCTGGAGTCGGCGGGCGCGTTCGTGGCGGGATGCTCGGCCGTCTTCAGCGGCTGGGTCGACGATCTCGGGGCGAACGCCCGCAATGCCCTCACGACCGAGGCGGGACCGATGCAGGGAGCCTGGGGCGACCCCAACCAGATCTTCCGCCACGGCACCTACGACCTCGCCGACGGCGAGGCCCTGCTGATCGAGTTCACCCCGCCGGAGTGCTTCTACTGGAACTTCCAGGTGGACAACCGCTGGATGGAGAGCCTCGACTACCGCCGGCTGCCGATCACCGTCAACAAGCACACCGCCCGCTACGAGCCCGACGGCTCGGTCCGCATCGTGGTGGCCGCCTCCGATCCCGGATTCGGGAACTGGATGTCAACCGACGGGCACCGGTTCGGGGCGATCGGCCTGCGCTGGAACCAGGCCGTCACCGATGTCGAGCCCGAGGTCCGGGTGATCTCCGTCTAGTCACCACTGACTCGGAACTGGCAGCAGAACGCACGCATACCGTGCATAACGCTGCCAATTCCGCTTGGCGCGCTAGCCCAGGAACTTGAAGGCGGCCCGCATTTCGGCCACGAACAGCTCGGGCTGCTCGAAGGCCGCGAAGTGGCCACCCACCTCCGGCTCGTTCCAGTAGCGGATGTCGGTGTAGCGCTTCTCGGCCCAGCGCCGGCTGGCCCGGAAGATCTCGTTGGGGAAGATGCTGCACGCCGACGGTATCGCGCACTCCCCGCCCGTGAAGCTGCCGAAACTCTCCCAGTAGAGCCGGCCCGACGACGCTCCGGTCGCGGTGAACCAGTACAGCGACACGTTGTCGAGCAGCTGGTCCCGGCTGTAGTAGTCCTCGGGGTCGGCGCTGCGGTCCGTCCACGACCAGAACTTCTCGAGGATCCACCCGGCCAGGCCCGCGGGTGAGTCCACCAGGCTGTAGCCGATGGTCTGGGGCCGGCTCGACTGCTGCTTGGAGTATCCCGAGTCCCACTTGTCGTAGTAGCCCATCGACTCCAGCGCGGCCTGCTCGGAGGGTGTCAGGTCCGACATCGACTCCTTGGACGGGCCGGCCACCGGCATGTTGGTGTGGATGGCCCGGCACCGGCCGAGGTCCTGCATGCCGATCTGGGTGGTCACGGCCGATCCCCAGTCGCCGCCCTGCGCCACGTAGCTGTCGTAGCCCAGACGGCCCATCAGCTCGTCCCACATCGTGGCGATGCGCTCGATCCCGGTTCCCGGAGCCGACGGCTTGGCGCTGAAGCCGTAACCGGGTAATGACGGCAGCACGAGATGGAAGGCGTCCCCCGCTCCCCCGCCGTGGGCGGTCGGATCGACGAGCGGGTCGATGATCTCGGTGAACTCCAGCACCGAGCCGGGCCAGCCGTGGGTCACGATCATCGGCAGCGCTCCGTCGTGGTCCGAGCGGATGTGCTGGAAGTGGATGTCGAGGCCGTCGATCGCGGTGATGAAGTTGGGCCGGGCGTTGATGGCGGCCTCGCAGCGGCGCCAGTCGTAGTCGCCGGCCCAGTACTCGCACACCTCCTGCAGGTACGCGAGGGGGATCCCCTGTGACCAGTCGTCGACGACCTCGGGCTCGGGCCAGCGGGTGCGGGCCAGACGATCCCGCAGGTCGGCGATCTCGGCGTCGTCGACCGCGACGGTGAAAGGGCGGATTTCTTCGCTCATGCCTGCAGGGTAGGCAGCGGCGCGGCGGTGCAGGGCCGGTTGTGCTTTCTTGATGTAGTTGTGCCGCCCTGATGCGAATAACTACGTCAAGAACGGTCACGTAGGCTCGACGGCGTGGATCTGCCCGTGATGCCGCCGATTAGGCCGATGCTGGCCAAGGCGGTCAACGGCATACCCGGCGGCGACATGGCCTTCGAGCCGAAGTGGGACGGTTTCCGCTGCATCGTGTTCCGCGACGGCGACGAGGTGGTGCTGGGCAGCCGCAACGAGCGTCCCCTGACCCGGTACTTCCCCGAGCTCATCGAGCCGCTCAAGGCGGCGCTGCCGACCCGGGCCGTGGTCGACGGCGAGATCATCGTGCGAGTCGGCGACCGGCTGGGCTTCGACGCCCTGCAGCAGCGGATCCATCCCGCGGAGAGCCGGGTCTCCCGCCTGGCCACTGAGACCCCAGCCGAGTTCGTGGCCTTCGATGTGCTGGCGCTGGCGGATGCCGACCTCATGGAAGAGCCGTTCCGAGACCGGCGGGCCCTGCTGGAGACGATGTCGGGCGCCTTCGGCGGGCCGGTCCACTTGGCTCCCTCCACGCTCGACCGGGAGCGGGCCCGTCGCTGGTACGAGCGATTCGAGGGAGCTGGCCTCGACGGGCTGATCGCCAAGCCCCGCGACGGGGTCTACGTGCCCAACAAGCGCACCCAGTTCAAGGTCAAGCACACCCGCACCGTCGACGTGGCCGTGGCCGGATACCGGATGCACACCGACGGGCAGGGTGTGGGGTCGCTGGTGGTCGGCCTGCACGACGACGACGGCCATCTGCACCACTGCGGGGTGACGACCAGCTTCACCGCCCAGCGCCGCCGGGAGCTGATCGAAGAGCTGGCTCCCTACGTGCTGGCCGAGGTGAGCGAGCATCCCTGGTCGGAGTGGATGGACCCGGCCGCCCACGCCGAGGGCACGGTGATGCCGGGCACGCCTAACCGGTGGTCGGGCCAGCGCCAGCAGCAGCCGTGGGTGCCCCTGCGCCTGGCGCTGGTGGCCGAGGTCAAGTACGAGGCCATGCTCAACGGCCGTTTCCGGGGCACCACCCGCATGGTGCGCTGGCGCCCCGACCGCACCCCCGAATCCTGCAACTTCGACCAGATCGAGACCGCACCGCCCATGGGCATAAGCGAAGTCCTCTCCGCCTGACAACCCAAAGCGCTCCAAGCTTCGGAAGCGCGTAACCGCCAGGCCGGGGGGTGGCGACGGGTCCGGGCGGCCGACAATGGGGCGAAGCCCCGTCGGCCGGACGGAGCCCGGCGACAGGACCCGCCGGCCGGAACAGCCGGGCTTACGACGCAGCCAGCTCGCGGGCCCGGGCAGCGAGACGCTCGGCACCCAACTCGACGCAGCGCTCGTCGAGGCCAGGCAAGGGCCCCCGCCACAACATCTCGTCGACGGTGGCCGACACCGGGGCACCCAGCTCCACGGTGGCGATGCGCCGGTACAGCAGCGCCTCCTCGAAGCCGTCCCGCAGCGCGGCCGCCAGCTTGGCCGCGCCCCGCACCGGCACGTCCCACTGCGAGCAGTCGAAGGGGATGGTGGTGATGTGGCCGTACCGGGCCAGGAGGGTGGCCGCCGACTTGGCTCCCCAGCCCGGCAGCCCCGGGAATCCGTCGGCTGAGTCGCCCACCAGGCCCAGGTAGTCGGGGATCGACATCGGCGGCACCCCGAACTTGTCGATCACCCCGGCCTGGTCGTACAGGACGCCTCGGCGGCGGTCGTACTGCACCACCCGGCTGTCGGCAGTGACGCACTGGGCCAGGTCCTTGTCCGGCGTGCAGATCACCACCTGCTCCACCCGGGGGTCGCCGGCGGCCACTGCCGCGGCCGACGCCAGCCCGTCGTCGGCCTCGTGCTCGATCTGGGGCCACACCGCGAAGCCGGCCAGCTCCAGCAACTCCTCCACTTCCGGGAATTGCGCCTTCAGGTCGGGGTCAACGCCGCTGCCGTCCTTGTAGCCGTCCAGCATCTCGTTGCGGAACGACTCGATCACATGATCGGTGGCGATTCCGATGTGGGTGGCGCCCTCGGCCACCAGGTCGAGCATCGAGTTGAGCACGCCCCGCTGGGCGCCCCGGCGCGGGTCGCGGTTCGACTTGGCGTAGTGGAAGCGGAACAGCTCGTAGGTGCCGTCGACGAGGTGCACACGCACGGCGCTCGCCCCGCTACTCCTCGACCAGCTCTATGAGGGTGCCGAAGGCTCCCTTGGGGTGGATGAACGCGATGGTGGTGTTGCGGCTGCCCGGCCTCGGCTCCGTGTCGATGGGGGTGGCCCCGGCCTGCACCATCGCTTCCAGCGCGGCCCCGCAGTCCTCAACCCGGTAGCCGATGTGGTGGAGGCCCTCGCCCCGCTTCTCGAGGAACTTGGCCACCGGCGAGTCGTCCCGGGTGGCTGTGATGAGCTGCACGTAGCTGTCGGCCACGGCCAGCATGGCCTCTTCCACGCCGTCGCGCTCGACGGTCTCTCGGTGCTCGACCTCAGCACCGAGAGCGTCCCGGTACCAGGCGATCGCGGCGTCCAGGTCCCGGACGGCGATGGCCACATGGTCGATCTCGGTGAGCATCGCGGCAATCTACCGAGTGGTCACTGTCCGGTGCTCATGAGGGGCGTCACGCTTCTTCGAGCGACCGCCGGCCCTCGAAGGCCCGACCGAGGGTGAGTTCGTCGGCGTACTCGAGGTCTCCGCCGACCGGGAGTCCACTGGCGATGCGGGTCACCCGCACCCCCGCGGGCTTCAGGTACCGGTGGATCAGCATCGCGGTCGCCTCGCCCTCCAGGTTGGGGTTGGTGGCCACGATGACCTCCTCGATGTCCTCCTCGGCCACCCGGGCCAGCAACTCCTTGATGCGGAGCTGATCGACGCCCACGCCGTCGATCGGGCTGAACGCACCCTGCAGCACGTGGTAGCGGCCACCGAACTCGCCGGTGCGCTCCACGGCCACCACGTCCTGGGCGTCCTCGACCACGCAGACGTATCGCGACTCGCGCTTGGGGTCCCGGCACACGCCGCACTCGCCGCCCTGCTCGGACAGGTTGAAGCAGCGGGGGCAGTACGACACCTTCTCCTTGGCGTCGGAGATGGCCCGGGCCAGGCGGTTGGCGTCCTCGGCCGGCACCTTCAACAGGTGGAACGCCACCCGCTGGGCCGACTTGGGGCCTATGCCGGGGAGCCGTCCCAGCTGATCGATCAGCTCCTGAACCGCTCTGGAGTAGCTCACGCGGCCGCTCGCACTACGTCTCGCCCTCGGCCTCGTCGTCGGGGTCGGGAAGCACCGCGAACTCGGTGCCGGGGAAGGTCGACCTGATCTTCTGCTCGATGTCGTGGGCGTGGCTGGGGGCCTCGTCGAGGGCGTGGAGTTCCGCCAGGTCGAAGCTTTCGACGTCTGCGTCGTATTCGGGAGAGCCGAGCCCGGCGTCCGGCTCGGTCGGCGGCGGCTCCGCCACGGACTCTCGCCGGTCTTGAGGGTGCACCGGCGCCGAGTCCGCCCCGGGTTCGCCAGCCGGCGACGCCGCTTCAGCCGATCCCGGCGCCATGCCGGCCGACGTCTCCGGCACGGCTGCCATCTCCGCCGGTGCCGATCCCAGCGCGGGTGCGCCACCCGACGTCTCCGGCACAGGCGGAACCGGCTGCGTGCTGGCCTTGGGCGCATGTGCCAGGAGGTCCTGCCACAGCGCCTGCAGCTGGACCGGTTCGCGCCGGCGCTCCTGATCGGGCTCCAACTCCTTGGCCCTTGCCACCACGAACGGCGGCTCCAGGGCCAGGTGCCGGCGGGCCAGATCCACCACCTCCTTCGGGCTGCGCGGCCGCATTGCGGCAAGGTCGAGTACAGGCACGGGCGGCGGCGCCACGTCGAGACCACCGGCACCGGGGGCCGCTGGCGCGGCCGCGACCGCCGGAGCGGACTCCCGCTGCTCCGCGAGGGCCCGGCGGGCCGCCGCGGCACGACCACCGCCGGATGCGGGCGCGGCCGCGTACCGGGCCGGCACCTCGGGGGCTGCGGCCCGCTGCTCCGAGAGAGCCTGGCGGGCGGGGGCGGCCGCGGATGACGCCGCCGCGCCGGCCGGTGGTGCGGGCG
>VXTM01000005.1 GCA_009837445.1 Acidimicrobiaceae bacterium | reverse complement strand
GGCCGTCTTGGCCGCAGGATTCATCACCTTGATCCGCCGGACGTTCGTTGCCGTCGTCGTCGGCATGGCGCTAGCCGCGGCCATCCGCGTGCGAGGCCGCGGCGGTGTGCCCCCCCAGACCGGAGGCTGGCGCGAACTGCGGGACGACGAGCTGCTCACGTGATTCCCTCTTGTGGCTGTGCTCGCTGATCCCACCGGAACAGCCGCGGTCGTCTTCGGTGCGGGAGCCACCGGCCTTCGGATCGTGCGCATGCTTGACGACAGCCCGAGCGTCCGTTCGGTGGAGTTGCGGGACACGGACCTGGACCGGCTGGGCGAAGTCACCAGCATGCTCGGCCCCAAGACCAGGACCGGCCAGGGCGCGGCTGTTCCCGAGGGCACCGACGTGGTAGTGGTGGCGACCACCGCGGGATCGCAGGCCAATCTGGCCCGTGCCGCGGTTGAGGCCGGCGCGACCGTCGTCACCACCACCAACGAGATAGCTGAGACCCGGCATCTGCTTGCTGCGGGCTCCGAGGCGAGACGGCGCGGTGTTCGGCTGGTGGTGGGTGCCGGCTACATGCCCGGCCTCACGTGCCTGCTGGCCCGGGTTGGCGCATTGGAGTTCGACGCCGTCGACGAGATCCACGTGGCCAAGGTCGGCACAGGCGGACCGGCGTGCGCTCGCCAGCATCATCGGGCCCTGAGCAGCCTGGCCATCGACTGGCGAGACGGCCGCTGGACGCGGCGCGCCGGAGGCTCGGGCCGCGAGCTGTGCTGGTTCCCTGACCCAGTGGCTGGACGGGACTGCTACCGGGCAGCTCTCCCTGACGCGCTCTTGCTCGTGCCCGCCTTCCCGGGAGTCGACCGGGTGACGGCGCGCATGGCTGCCACACGTCGCGATCGGCTCACCGCACCGCTGCCCATGATGCGCCGCCCGCATCCCGAGGGCGGGGTGGGTGCTGTGCGCGTGGAACTGCGAGGGTGGCGTAGAGGCGAACGGCACGTGCTTGTGCTGGGATCTCAGGCGAAGCCGGCTCACGGCGCGGCCGTGGTAGCTGCCGCCACCGCGCTGCACCTGGTAGGCCGGGAGGCGCCTGCTGGAGCCGCCGGTCTGGCGTCGATACCCGATCCCGACCGGCTGCTGCAAGCGGTCGCCGCTCTGGGGCTGCGGCCTTCGCGGTTCGAGGGGTTCGCGCTGTCCCGCGCCAGCCAGGTCTAGTCGCTCGGCGTCTGGGAGAAGCAGGCCAGCAGATCCTCGTGGATCAGCTCGTTGGTGCCCACCGCAGATCCGCTGCGCCAGTCGTTGCTCCCAGTGACGTCCGAGAATCGGCCGCCGGCTTCAGCCATGATCACCGACATCGGAGCGACGTCCCAGTCGAAGCACTCCGGGTCGACCATCGCCTCGGCCCGGCCGGTGGCGACGAGGGCGTAGCCATAGGCGTCTCCCCAAGTGCGGACCCGTGCGCCCGCGGCACGAACCCGCTCGAGGGCGGGCTCAGGCCAGTAGGTGAGCCCGCTGGTGCATACATAGGAGCCCTCCAGGCCGGCGTGGTCGCTCACCCGGCACGAGACGCCGTTCCAGTAGGCGCCCCGGCCCCGGCCCGCCCAGACGCACTCGTCGAGTGCGGGTAGAGCGATCACGCCCACGGCGGGACCCCTGCCGTCCACCATCGCCAGCAGCGTGGCGTACAGGGGCACGCCCTGCACGAATGCCTTGGTGCCGTCGATCGGATCGATGACCCAGGTGCGGCCGGTGCGGCCGGCCCAGACTCCCTCCTCCTCGCCCCAGATCGTGTCGTCGGGGTAGACCGCTGAGATCTCAGAGCGCAGTAGCCGTTCGGCTGCGTAGTCGGCCTCCGTCACTGGGCTCCCGTCGCTCTTAGCGGAAACGGCGAGGCTCCGCTGCTGGTACCACTGGAGCGTGACTTGGCCGGCTCGCTGAGCGGCGTCCACGGCAAAGTCGACGACCTCTTGGGCGATCGCCACATCGGGAGGATCCTCATCCGCAGCAGGTTGGCCTCGTGAGAGAGTTTTAGTATCTTTCATGAAATGTTAATGAGTGCTTATCTCTATGGCCAGGCTACGGCAAAGATCGTGCAAGCTGAGCGATGCCGGTCGGTGGCTGACACTATCGACCGCCGGCGAGTGGCAATGATCGAGCGCCACCAACCGGTCGCAGCGCTCCATCGCGAGGACGTCTGGATGGGACGGGCCGCCAGCGCGAGCCGGGCCAATCTGCTGCGTGTCATCGGAGCGGCACTGTATTCCCTCGGCCTCGACCTCGCGACTGCCAGCCGGGCTCTGCGCAGCGAGGCCGGAAGGCTCGAACAGGAGGCGGCGGCGTTGCGAAGCCGTGGCCGGGCCGCCGCTGAGGTCGAGGCACGGACCACTCACGTCCTGTCTCGGGGAGCGGGTCCTTGACGGCGCTGGTTTCAACAGGCTGGCATGGCCGCAGACCGGTACCGGACACCTATGCACGCGAGTGACAGGTGACCCTGGCCTGCATATTCTCAAGGGCATGATCATCGACACGCTTCGATCCGTCCTCCGATTCCGCCGGTTCGAGTTCAGCGCGACCAAGCGGCGGCTTCAGAGTGCAGCCAGTATCGAGGATCTGCGCAGGATCGCCCGCCGGCGCTTGCCCGGGGGAGTGTTCGACTACATCGACGGTGGTGCCGAGGACGAGGTCGCCATGGACCGGAACACCCGCGCCTTCCGCGACATGGAGTTCGTTCCGCGGGTGCTGCGCGACATGGGCAACGTGGACACCACCGGCACGATCCTCGGCCAAGAGGTGCCCTTCCCGCTGATCCTGGCGCCCACCGGGTTCACTCGCATCGCCCACCCGCCCGGCGAGTTGGCGGTGGCTCGTGCCGCCGAACGGGCTGGCCTGCCGTACTCGCTGTCCACCATGGGGACGCGTTCGGTGGAGGAAGTGGCTGCGGTCAGCAGCGGCTCCAAGTGGTTCCAGGTGTACGTGTGGCGCGACAAGGGCCTGCTCAAGGACATGATCCTGCGGGCCAAGGAGGCCGGCTTCGACGTGCTGTGCATCACCGTCGATGCGGCCATGCTGGGTCGCCGTGAGCGGGATGTGCGGCGCGGCTTCACCCTGCCGCCCAAGATGGGACTGGACACCGTCCTGGAGGGAATGATCCGCCCGGGCTGGAGCCTGCGCTTTGCGTTCTCTGAGCCCATCAGCTTCGCGAACGTGGCCGGCAACACTGACATCGACGGATCTACCGCGGTCGACCTGGCCGCGTTCATGAACGAGCAGTTCGACCCGACCCTGTCGTGGGAGGACGTCGAATGGATGCGGTCGCTGTGGGACGGTCCCGTGCTGGTGAAGGGAGTCCAGTGCGTGGCCGATGCCGTGATCGCCCGCGACCAGGGCCTCGATGGCATTGTGCTGTCCAACCACGGGGGGCGCCAGCTCGATGCGGCCCCGGGCATCATCGACCTGGTGCAGCCGGTGGCCGAGGCGGTGGGCGGCGATCTCGACATCGTGTGCGACGGTGGGATCCGCCGGGGAAGCGACATCGTCAAGGCGCTCGCGCTCGGCGCGACGTCGTGCATGATCGGCCGCCCGTACCTTTACGGGCTGGCGGCCGCCGGTGAGGAGGGCGTCGACTGGGTGATCGAGCATCTGCGCACGGGCATGAAGCGCGACATGGCCCTGTGCGGCGCGGCCAGCGTGGCCGAACTCACGCCGGACCTGATTTACCGGGTCGACACCGGCCGATGATCGCTCGCTTCGGATAGTGCACCTATTACGATTGGGAGAGTGGTAGTACCTATTCGGTTAGACATCATCACTGACATGTTGTAGTCTCTAATCGAGTCGGGCGGACGGGGTCCGGCGCTTCGGTACGGGAGGCTCACATGCGGGGGGATCGCCAGGAGGCTCGGCGCCATCTGCTGCCTCATTTCACGCGGGGCGACGCATGGCAGGGCGAGAGCTTGCTCGTCATCGAGCGGGGCGAGGGCTGCTACGTCTGGGACGCGGCCGGCAACAAGTACCTCGACGGTCTCGCCGGCCTGTTCTGCACCAACATCGGCCATGGTCGCAGCGACCTGACTGCGGCTGCGGCCAAGCAGATGGACAAGCTGGCCTTCTACCCGAACTGGGGGTTCGCGCACCCGTCGGCCATCGAGGCCGCGTCAATGATCGCGGACCACGCCCCAGCGGACGTCGACCGGGTGTTCTTCGTGAGCTCGGGATCCGAAGCCGTCGAGTCGGCCCTGAAGTTCGCCCGCTGCTACCACCTCGCCAACGGCGAGGAGGGCCGCCACAAGGTGGTGGCCCGCGAGTGGGCCTACCACGGCACGACCCTGGGTGCTCTGGCGCTGACGGGCATCCCCAGCTTCCGGGACCCGTACCTGCCCATGCTCGCCGGCAACGTACTTCGGGTTCCCAACACGTTGGGCTCCACGGACGAGCCCGGCCGAACCGCCCAGGACCTGGCCTGTGTGGCAGCGGTCGAGGAGGCGATTGTCCGCGAGGGTCCTGAGACGGTGGCAATGGTGATCGCCGAACCGGTGCAGAACGGCCGGGGCGCGCTGGTGCCGCCGGAGGGCTACTGGCAGGAGTTGCGCCGGATCTGCGACACCTACGGCGTACTGCTGTGCGCCGACGAGGTCATCAACTCCTTCGGACGGCTGGGCTACTGGTTCGGCAGTGAGCGCTTCGGCGCTGAGCCCGACATGATCACGTTTGCCAAGGGCGTCACCAGCGCCTACCAGCCGCTGGGCGGCTTGGCCGTGCGCGGGCCGCTGGTCGAGCGGGTGTGGGACTCGCCCCTCGCCATGTTCCTGCACGGATCGACCTTCGGCGGCCACCCGGTTGCCACCGCGGTCGCGGTGGCCAACATGACCGCGATGCGCGACGAGGAGGTCTTCGCCGGCGTCCTGCGCAACGAGGACCGCCTCGGCGGCGGCCTTCGGGCGCTGATGGAGGCACACCGGTGCGTCAAGGACGTGCGGGGCACCGGCTACTTCTACGCCGTCGAGCTGATGCGGGACCGGGCCTCCGGACTGGACTTCACCGAAGCCGAGGTGGCCGAGCTGCTGCCCGGTGGTCTGCTCGACCGCTGGGTCCGCTCCGCAGGGGTGCTGGTGCGGCCGGACGGAAGGGGCGCAGTGATGCTGGCCGTGTCGCCGCCGCTGGTGGCCGACGGGGCCGTGATCGACGACCTGCTGGACCGGGTCGACCAAGTGCTCGACCGCTTGGGCGGTTGGCTGAAGTCCTCGAATTGAGGCCTCGACATATCCACGACCATGGAGGGAATCCAATGAAACGACTGATAGCACTGCTGGCTGTTTTCGTGCTTGTGGCCGCAGCCTGCGGTGACGACGAGCCCGAGCCGGCGGCCGACGAGGAGGCTCCGGGAGAGACCTCCGCCGAGCCGGCTGAGGCTGCCGCTCCCAGCGAGATGATGCTGGATGAGTTGAATGTGGCTTACTTCTTGGAGTGGCCGACCGCTAACCAGGTGGCCCAGGCCAGAAGGACCTACGACGACGCTCTGGGCCTGACGGTGAACTGGATCCCGTTCGCGTCGGGCGGCGACATGGCCCAGGCGATGGAGGCCGGCGACATCGACATCTCCTACTCGCAGGGTCTCACGCCGTTCGCGAACTTCGTGACCGGCGGGTCCGACCTGTTGCTGGTGGGCGTGGCGGTCTCCTACGCGGACGCCGACAACTGTGTGGCCAACCCCGATATGGGGATCACCGCGGACAACGCGGCGGAGACGCTGGCGGGTCAGAGCATTTACACGCCGCTGGGCAACGTGACCCACTTCAAGCTGCTGAAGATGCTCGAGCATCTCGGGGTGGACACCTCCACGGTGGAGTTGATCCAGTCCGAGGGCGGTCCGGCTGCGGTGGCAGCATTGGATTCGGGCGCGGTGGCCATGGCGTGCGCGTTCGGCGGCGCGGTCAACCAGATGATCGCCAACGGCGGGAACCTGGTGATGACCGGAGCGGAGCAGGAGGCCATCGGCATCCGCGTCTTCGACATCATCTCAACCACCGGCACGTTCGCGGCCGAGCACCCGGACATCGTGACCGGGTTCCTGCAGGTGACCGAGGACGCCAACGTGGCCTACAACAGCGACCGGGCGCCGTTCATCGACACCATCGCGGGAGCCGCGGGCATGGACCGCGAGTCCACCATCGCGCTGCTGGATGCCTTCTCGTTCCCCGAGAAGGACGTGCAGCTGTCCGACGCGTGGCTCGGCGGCACCGTGCAGCAGGTGATGAAGGACCAGATGGACTTCTTCGTCGCCCAGGGCGAGATCGACTCTGCGTTGGGAAGCTACGACGCCTTCGTCGACACCAGCTTCCTCGAGGCCGTCGAAGGCCGGGCCGGCGGTTCCATGGCCGCAGCAGACGAGATGATGCTGGATGAGTTGAATGTGGCCTACTTCTTGGAGTGGCCGACCGCTAACCAGGTGGCCCAGGCCAGAAGGACCTACGACGACGCTCTGGGCCTGACGGTGAACTGGATCCCGTTCGCGTCGGGCGGCGACATGGCCCAGGCGATGGAGGCCGGCGACATCGACATCTCCTACTCGCAGGGTCTCACGCCGTTCGCGAACTTCGTGACCGGCGGGTCCGACCTGTTGCTGGTGGGCGTGGCGGTCTCCTACGCGGACGCCGACAACTGTGTGGCCAACCCCGATATGGGGATCACCGCGGACAACGCGGCGGAGACGCTGGCGGGTCAGAGCATTTACACGCCGCTGGGCAACGTGACCCACTTCAAGCTGCTGAAGATGCTCGAGCATCTCGGGGTGGACACCTCCACGGTGGAGTTGATCCAGTCCGAGGGCGGTCCGGCTGCGGTGGCAGCATTGGATTCGGGCGCGGTGGCCATGGCGTGCGCGTTCGGCGGCGCGGTCAACCAGATGATCGCCAACGGCGGGAACCTGGTGATGACCGGCTCCGAGCAGGAGGCCATCGGCATCCGCGTCTTCGACATCATCTCCACCACCGGCACGTTCGCCGCGGAGCATCCCGACATCGTCACCGGCTTCCTGCAGGTGACCGAGGACGCCAATGTGGCCTACAACGACGACCGGGCGCCGTTCATCGACATCATCGCCGAGGCTGCCGGCATGGAACGGGCCCCGACCGTCGCGCTGCTGGACGCGTTCTCGTTCCCCGAGAAGGACGTGCAGCTGTCCGACGCGTGGCTCGGCGGCACCGTGCAGCAGGTGATGAAGGACCAGATGGACTTCTTCGTCGCCCAGGGCGAGATCGACTCTGCGTTGGGAAGCTACGACGCCTTCGTCGACACCAGCTTCCTGGAGGCTGTCAACTGATTGTTCCCACTCGCGGGTGGGCGCCCGGGTCGCTTATGGGCGCCCGCCCGCGAGTGAGGCCACATAGTCGAACAACTACTGTCGTGTCGATCTGAGACGACGGTCCAAAAGGGGGGACCCGCATGGATTCCATTGTTCAGGGCTTAGCTGATGTCTACGACCGCTTCACTTGGGTCGTCGCCAGAGGCGCGGGCTGGCTCTCGGTGGTGCTGCTGTGGGTGGCCGCCGCAGCCGCGCTGGCGATGGTGCTGGATCTGTTGATCACGCCGTCGGGCCGCTTCAAGGGCGCTGACCGGGCCTCCCAGCCCCGTGACGGCATCATCCTGATCGGCCAGATCATGGCGGGCGTGTCCCTCGCCGGTGGCGTCGTGCTGCTGTTCCGCGACACAGCCTCACCCTGGCAGCCGGCCGCGGCGCTACTGGGGGGTGCCGCACTGCTGGCGATCCTGTTGCTGTACCGGAGGGCCGCCGAGCAGGCACAGGCCGCGATGGCCCGGTATGTGTGGCTCGCACTGGCCGTGACCGCTGTCATCGCGGTGATCTTGGCCTATATGCAGCGTGACGACTCCGCCATCCCATACATGGGCCTGCTGTTCGCGGTGTTCGTGATCGCTCGGGCGTGGTTCACGCTGGCCCGACCCGAGGTTCACTTCGATCCGTCCAAGATCGAGGTGACCCGGGAGTCCCAGACCGAGAGCCCGCTGATAGTGCAGGAACTGGGCATGGTGTACGAGTTGCCCGACGGCGGCAGCGTGGAGGCCCTCAAGGATGTGACCTTCACGCTCGAGCCGGGCCGGTTGCTCACCCTGCTCGGCCCGTCGGGTTGCGGCAAGACCACGCTGCTGAACATCATCGCCGGCTTCCTGGCGCCGACTTCGGGGGAGGTGAAGCTGGGCAACGATCCGATCACCGGGCCGGGCCAGGACCGGGGCATGGTGTTCCAGCGGGGCGCGCTGTTCGAGTGGCTCAGCGTCAACGACAACGTCGGGTTCGGGGCGCGCATGAACGGACGTTCCCGACCGGCGTCGCGTGAGGCTGTGCAGGACCTGCTCAACATCGTCGGGTTGCAGGACTTCGGCGACAAGGCGGTGTACGAGCTGTCCGGCGGGATGCAGCAGCGGGTCGCGCTGGCCCGTTGTCTGGCCAACGACCCGAAGCTCATTCTGATGGACGAGCCTCTCGGCGCTCTCGATGCCCTCACCCGGGAGAAGATGCAGAGCCTGGTGCTCAACCTGTGGAACGAGACCGGCAAGACCATCGTCCTGGTCACCCACAGCGTGGAGGAGGCGCTGTACCTGGGGGACCAGCTGTTCGTGATGGCGCCCCGTCCTGGGCGCATCGAGCGGACCTATGACCTGCCGTTCGCGCAGGAGGCGCTCACCGCGGACGCCCGCGAGTTGAAGACCTCGGCGGAGTTCATCCGGGTCCGGGAGGAGATCCTCACCATGATCTGGGAGATGGAAGAGCAGATCATGGGAACGGCGGGAGGCGGCTGATGGTGGAAGGACCGGGCGGTCATGCCGTCAAAGAGAATGTCGAGCAGCACAACCGGCTGGTGAACTGGCCCTTCAACTGGCTGTTCCGCAGCCGCGGCGGCTCAAGCGCCCGCAAGACGGTCACCTTCGGTGACGCCGCCGAGGTCAGCGGCGCGTTCCTGTGGACGGTGATCAGCCTGATCGTGATACTGGCCCTGTGGTTCATCTCCACGACGGTGTGGGGGCTGCCCGACGAGTGGTACGACTACGCCGACGAGGTGAGGGCCGGTCTCTCCGAGGACGAGAGCTACGGTCAGCGCGACCTGCTGCGCGACTGTGACAACGCAGCCGACGACCCGTCGGAGTTCCCCGGGCTGCCGCCCTGTTCGTACACCCAGTGGCTCAGCGAGGCGACCCTGCCCAGCCCGGTGCAGGTGGCCGAGGCCACATGGGACTTCGCCCGCAACGGCTACAGCGGATTCACGGTGTGGCAGCACCTCTGGCTCAGCTTCAGCCGCCTGGCCAAGGGGCTGTTCTGGGGGGTGGCCATAGGCGTGCCCATTGGTCTGGCCATGGGACTGTCCAGCCGGTGGCGGGGCATATTCGACCCCGTCGTCGAACTGCTGCGGCCCATCCCGCCGCTGGCGCTGATCCCGCTGTTCATCGTGTGGTTCGGTATCGGTGAGGAGGGCAAGGTCAACCTGCTGCTGTTCGCGGCCATCTGGATCATGGTCATCGCGGCCCGCTCCGGGGTGCTGGCCGTCAACACCACCAAGGTCCACGCGGCTTACTCGCTCGGCGCGTCGAAGGCCCAGGTGCTGCGCCATGTGATCCTGCCCAACGCGCTTCCAGAGATCTTCACCGGGCTTCGGGTCGCCATCGGCGTGTGCTGGGGGACACTGGTGGCCGCAGAGCTGCTGGGGGCCAGCTCCGGGTTGGGCTTCACCATCTTCAAGGCCCGCCAGTTCTTCCTGCTCGACCTGATGCTCTCGGCGGTGATGCTCATCAGCATCTTGGGCGTCACCATGGATGTGGCCATGCGCATGGCCGAGAAGAGACTCATCCCCTGGCGGGGCAAGGGTTGACGCAGCCCTCGTCGGCGATGGGTCTCAATCCGGTCGACGAACGATGGCGGGCCGCGGCCCGCGGGGCGCACGTCCGTGTCGTTCTGGCCGACGGCATCGACGAACGGGCCGCGGCCGCGGCCCGGCGCCTGGAGGCCGAGGGCCTCGCCGAGGTGGTGCTGGTTCACGCGGCCGCGCCGTTCCGGTCGGCCGCGGTCCGGGCGCAAGCTGAGGCGTCGGCCTGGCGCGAGCGCATCGACCTGGACGACCCGCTGCATGTGGCCGCCCTAATGGTGGCCGCCGGGGAGGCCGGCGCCTGCGTCGCCGGGGCGTCCAGACCCACTCCCGACGTGGTCCGGGCGGCCTTGTTCTGCGTTGGGACGGCTCCGGGGGTCGACCTGATCAGCAGCAGCTTCCTGTTTGTGCTGCCCGACGGGACCGCGATCACCTACGGCGACTGCGGGGTCGTTCCCGAGCCGGATGCGGGGCAGCTGGCGTCGATAGCCATCGCCAGCGCGGCCACCCATGCGCAGCTCACCGGCGACGAGCCCCGGGTGGCGATGCTGTCCTATTCCACCAAGGGCAGCGCCGAGGGACCCGGCGTGGAGCTGGTGCGGACCGCGACCGGGCTGGTGCGCTCGAGAGCACCGGGTCTAGCGGTGGACGGCGAGTTGCAGTTCGACGCGGCATGGGTGCCGGAGGTGGCCGCCACCAAGGCGCCCGGCTCGCCGGTGGCGGGCCGGGCCAACGTGTTCGTGTTCCCCGACCTCTCCGCGGGCAACATCGCCTACAAGATCACCCAACGGCTGGCCGGCGCCCGGGCGTTCGGGCCGCTGCTGCAGGGCACCGCGGGGGTGATCCACGATCTTTCCCGGGGCTGTAGCGTCGACGACATCGTCACCGTGGCCACTATCGCTGCGTGCCAGGCGGTCTGATCATCCGGTTATAACTGATCTGCTATGACTGCTAACTTGGCGTTGAACACCATCCCGGCGGGGAGCGCGATGACCGCAATCGAGAACGACCCGACCTCGGTTCGGCGCCCCCTGGATGCCGAGCGGGTGATAGCCGCGGCGGCCGAGATCGCTGACGCCGAGGGTCTCGACAAGCTGACTCTCACCCGCGTCGCGGACGCTCTCGGCGTCCGGCAGCCGGCCCTGTACCGCCATGTGGCCGGCTACGACGACTTGCTGCGCAGCCTCAGCCTGCGAGGCCGCGAGATCCTGGCCCAGCGGCTGGCCGACGCGGCCGTGGGGCTCTCGGGCGACGACGCGGTGGCCGCGGTGGGCCATGCCTGGCGCCAGATGGTGCGTGACCGTCCCGGGATCTACGCAGCCACCGATCGCTACCCCTGCGCCGGCGACGCCCAGCTCGAGGCGGCCGTCGAGCGAGTCCTCGGCGTGCTGGGCCAGGTTCTGAGGGGCTACGACCTGACCGATGAGGACCGCGTCCACGCGACCCGGACACTGCGCAGCGCCTTCCACGGCTTCAGCCATCTCGAGTCCGGTGACGGCCACCCCCTGCCCCACGACCCGGAGGACACCTTCGACCATCTGGTGCAACTGCTCTGCGCCGGCGTGCACCGGCTCTCCCGCAACACCACCCCCAGCGGCAGCATCGTCTGATGACCCGGCTCGCGTTCCTGCTGGACAGCGAAAGCTGCATCGGCTGTCACGCTTGCACGGTCGCCTGCAAGAGCGAGCACGACGTGCCCCTAGGGGTGAACCGGACCTGGGTCAAGTACATCGAGACCGGCACATTCCCGAACGCCGAGCGCCACTTCTCGGTGATGCGCTGCAACCACTGCGACAACGCCCCCTGCATCACCATCTGCCCTACCGGTGCGCTGTTCCGGGCCTCCAACGGCGTGGTCGACTTCGACGACAGAAATTGCATCGGCTGCAAGGGATGCATGAACGCCTGCCCCTACGACGCCATCTACATCAACCCGGCCACCAACACCGCCAACAAGTGCAATTTCTGCAACCACCGCATCGAACAGAACCTCGAGCCGAGCTGTGTCGTGGTGTGCCCCACCCACGCCATCAAGGTGGCCGATCTCGACGACCCGAACGACGAGACCACCCGGATCATTGCCCGCAGCGACACCGCGGTGCGGGCCCCCGAGCAGCAGACCCTCCCCAAGGTGCACTACCGCGGCGCGGATGCGGCGTCTCTGGACCCGCTCCGCACCGCCATCGCCCCCGACGGCATGATCTGGGCCGACACCACGCCCCATCACCCCACGGCCGAGGCGGACGGTCACGGTGTGATGGCCCGCACCACCTACACGACCGCCCATCAGATGACCTGGAAGGCCAAGGTGTCGAGCTATCTCGTCACCAAGGCGGTCGCAGCCGGCGTCATGGCGGTGGCCGCGTTGCTGGTGCTACTGGGGCACAGCGGCGCCCAGGCCGCGGTAGGGGTGGTGCCGCCGGTGGTCGCGGGCTTGTTCCTCGCGGCGACCGGCGTGCTACTCGTGGGTGACCTGAAGCGCCCGGAGCGGTTCTACTACCTGCTCACCCGGAGCAATCGCCGCTCCTGGCTGGTCAAGGGCGCCTGGGTGCTCGGCGCCTTCGCCGCGGTGTGCGCAGCCTGGTTCGTGGCCGGGGTCGCCGACTCGCCGGTCGTGCTACAGGCGCTGGCCGCCCCGGCCGGGCTGCTGGGCCTGGCCACCGCCGGCTACACCGCCTTCCTGTTCGCCCAGTGCGAGGGGCGGGACCTCTGGCAGACGCGGTTGCTGCTGCCCACGCTGCTGGCCCAGGCCGCGGTGGCGGGAGGCGCCGCCTACGCGGTGGCCGACCTGGTGATGGACGTCCCCGAGGTGGCCGCGGTGCGTTGGGTGCTGCTCGGTGGCCTGGTCGCCACCGGGGCACTGGTGGCCGCCGAAGCGCTGTCGCGGGGCTCCGCCCATGTGGAGGCGGCCGTCGCGGCCATGACCCGGGGCCGGTACGCCCGCCGCTTCTGGGCCGGCGGCGTGGTGCTCGGCCTGGTCGTGCCCGCGGTGGCGACCGCGGTAGCGCTGGCGGCTGGGACCGGGGCGGCCCTGCCCGCCATTGCCGGGCTGTGCGCTCTGGTGGGGATGTGGTTCTACGAGGACAGCTTCGTGCGGGCCGGCCAGTCCGTGCCTTTGTCATAGCGGGAGCAGCCATGGCCGAGTTGCACAGCTATCCCCCCCATGAGACGTGGCACGACGCCGTGTCGCTGGACGCCAAGGCTTGGCCCCGGCGTGTGGAGCACCATCACACGCTGGTCCCCACCACCTGCTTCAACTGCGAGGCGGCCTGCGGGCTGGTGTGCCACGTGAACCACGCCACCGGCCGCATCGACCGTATCGAGGGCAACCCGCTGCATCCGGCCAGCCGGGGACGCAACTGCGCCAAGGGACCGGCGACCCTCAACCAGATCGACGACCACGAGCGCATCCTGTACCCGCTGCGCCGGGCGGGGGAGCGGGGCGGAGGCCGGTGGGAGCGGGTCAGCTGGGACGAGGCTCTCGCCGACATCGGCGGCCGCATCCGGGCCGCCATTGCCGAGGGCCGCCACAACGAGGTCATGTACCACGTCGGACGTCCCGGCGAGGACGGCTACGCCGAGCGGGTGCTGCAGTGCTGGGGGGTGGACGGCCACAACAGCCACACCAACATCTGCAGCTCCAACGCCCGCATCGGCTACCAGAGCTGGATGGGCCACGACCGCCCGTCGTCGGACTTCGCCCACGCCGAGGTCATATTCCTGATCTCCTCGCATCTCGAGGCCGGCCACTACTTCAACCCGCACGCCCAGCGAATCATCGAGGCCCAGGGCGAGGGCGCCACCGTGATCTGCGTCGATCCCCGGCTGTCCAACACGGGTGCCAAGGCCGACTTCTGGCTGCCGGCTTGGCCCGGCACCGAGCCCTTCTTGCTGCTGGCCATCGCCCGCCTGCTGCTGGCCGCCGGAACCTGGGAGCGCGACTTCGTGAGGCGCTGGACCAACTGGGAGGTCTACCTGTGCCAGCGTCACCCCCACCGGCCGGTGGAGTTCGAGTCGGTGGGCCCGGCCCTGCTGGAGGACTACGCCGCTTACACCCCCGAGGAGGCCGAGCGGGTCTGCGGCGTGCCCGCGGCCCAGATCACCGAGGTGGCCCGGATCATCGGCGCCCACCGGACGAAGTTCGCCTCGCACAACTGGCGGGCTGCGGGTGCGGGCAACCTGGGCGGCTGGCAGACGGCCCGCTGCCTGTTCTTCCTCAACGTGTTGACCGGCTCGGTGGGCACCGTGGGCGGGACCACCGGTAACGGCTGGAACAAGTACAAGGCGCCCCACCCGCCGGGGGCGCCACCGGTGCAGCACTGGAACGAGCTCAACTGGCCCCGCGAGTACCCGCTGGCCTACCACGAGATGTCGATCCTGCTGCCCCACTTCCTCCACGAGAACCGGGGCCATCTCGACGTGTATTTCAGCCGGGTCTACAACCCGGTGTGGACCAACCCCGACGGGTTCAGCTGGCTGGAGGCCCTCAAGGATCCCGGCAAGGTGGCGTGCCATGTGGCGCTCACGCCGACCTGGTCGGAGACGGCCATCTTCGCGGACTACGTGCTGCCCATGGGAGTGGGCGCCGAACGCCACGACGTGGCCAGCTTCGAGACCCACGCCGGCCGCTGGATCGGCTTCCGCCAGCCGGTGCTGCGCCGCTACGCCGAGATCCGGGGCGAGGAAGTGGGCCCCGCCTCCCGCACCCACGAGTTCAACCCGGGTGAGGTGTGGGAGGAGAACGAGTTCTGGATCGAGCTGTCGTGGCGCATCGATCCCGACGGCTCGATGGGCATCCGGCGCTGGTTCGAGAGCCCCGAGCACCCCGGCACGCCGATGTCGGTGGACGAGTACTACGCGGCGATGTTCGAAGGCGTTCCCGGCCTGGCCGACGACGCGGCCGCGGCGGGCCAGACCCCGCTGGAGTTCATGCGGGACCGGGGCGCCTACGCGCTCGATGGCGACATGTACGTCCCCTACGAGCGAGAGGTGGACTTGGCTGCCCTGGAGGGTTGCGAGATCGACTCCTCGGGCGTATTCCGCCGCCCCGGCACGCCGGGTGCGTGGTCGGGCGCGCCCGAGGAGCTGGCTGGACTCAAGCTGGCGGGCCTGGGTGACGGCTCTCCCGCGGTGGAAGTGGACGGCACGGCCCGGGAGGGGTTCCCCACCCCGTCCCGCAAGCTCGAGCTGTACTCGCAGACCCTGGCCGACTGGGGCTGGTCCGAGTACGCCACCCCCACCTGGATCCCGTCGCACGTCCACTGGGAGGGGTTGGAGCTCGAGGCGGACGAGCGGATCCTGCTGCCCACCTTCCGCATCCCCACCCTGATCCACACCCGCTCGGGCAACAGCAAGTGGCTGTCGGAGCTCAGCCACCGCCACCCGCTGTGGATCCACCCTTCCGACGCGGAGGCGCTCGGCATAGAGGTCAACGGCCTGGTGCGGGTGACCACCCGCATCGGCCACTTCGTGATCGGTGCCTGGCGCACCGAGGGGATCCGCCCCGGGGTGGTGGCCGCGTCGCATCACATGGGCCGCTGGCGCATCGATGCCCAGAGCGGAGGCTCGTGGGCCGGCGGCGATGCCGACATCACCAACGACGGGACGGTGTGGCGGCTGCGGCGCAAGGGCCGGCCCGAGCGCCATGCCAGTGACGACCCCGACACCGAGCGCATCTGGTGGAGCGACACCGGCGTGCACCAGAACCTGACGTTCTGCGTGCAGCCCGACCCGGTGTCGGGCATGCAGTGCTGGCACCAGCGGGTGCGGGTGGGCCCCGCCCAGCCGGGCGATGCCTACGGCGACGTGATGGTGGACACGGCCAAGGCCCGCGAGGCTTACCGCGAGTGGCTGGCCATGACCCGGCCCGCGCCGGGCCCGGGCGGCCTGCGGCGTCCCCTGTGGTACGCGCGCCCGCTCAAGCCCACCCCCGGCGCCTACGCCCTGTAGACCTCCTCCACCGCCGGATACAGTTGGCAACCCGCCGGCGGCGAGAGTGCACGGAGGTGCCGCTGATGAGCCTTGCCAACCCCACCGAGGGCGTCGACACGTCGAACGCCCCCTACGTGATCGTGTCGAGCGACACCCACGCCGGACTGCAGTGCGAGGAGTACCGCCCCTACCTCGACTCCGCCCTGCATGACGAGTTCGACGTCTATGTGGCCGGGCGCCATGAGCACCGGCGGGTCCAGGAGGAGGTCAATGCCGAGTTCCTGGCCGAGTGGGAGGGCGAGAACGAAGAAGGCCTGCGGGGCGCCTACGACCCGGAGGTGCGCGACAAGGAGCTCGACGCCGACGGCATCGCCGGCGAGGTGATCTTCGCCGACGGCGACGCGGTGACCGGCCAGGAGTCGCCGCCGTTCGGCGCGGGGCTGGCCGCGGGCCAGATCACCGACTCCCGCCAGGCCTTCGGCGGCGCCCGGGCCCACAACCGCTGGCTGGTCGAGTTCTGCGCCACCAACCCGCCCCGCCGGGCCGGGGTCGGCCTGGTGCCGATAACCCACGACATCGACGAGTCGGTGGCCGAGATCGAGTGGCTGGCGGGCAGGCCCGGCATCGCCGGGATCATGATCCCGACGATGTGGCACGGCTTCCCGCCCTACGGATCCGATCACTACGACCGGGTCTGGGCCGCCTGCGCGGAGACCGGCCTGGTGGTGCACACCCATTCCGGCGAAGCCGACTTCTCCTCCTACGGCGAGAACGTGGCCATGTACATGGCCGAGGTGCCCTTCTGGACCCATCGGGCGCTCTGGCAGCTGCTGTTCTCGGGCAAGTTCGACAAGTTTCCGGGCTTGCGCTACGCGGTGGTGGAGTGCGGCTCGTTCTGGATCGGCGACATCCTGTGGAAGGCAGATGTGAACTTCGGGGCCAGCGCCAAAGTCAAGAAGATGGGCTCCCGCATGAAGGGCCTGATCACGCGCCTGCCGTCGGAGTACTTCGGCACCAACGTGTTCATCGGGGCGTCAACGATGAGCAAGGAGGAGATCCGTCGCCGCCACGTCAACGGCATCGACGCGTTGATGTGGGGAACGGACTACCCGCACCCCGAGGGCTCGTGGCCCCACACCGCCCAGAGGCTCGAGAGCGATTTCCGCGACGTGTCCATCGAGGACACCCGGCTGTTGCTCGGGCTCAACGCAGTGGAGTGCTACAACCTCGACCTGCCGTCCCTCATCGAGATCGCGGCGCGGGTCGGCCCCACGCCCGAACGGCTCCACCAGGATCCCGGCCTGCGTACCTCGCCCGACGCCAAGCGCACCGCCCGCTGGTGGATAGACGAGTACGGCTGCGAACTCCAGTACTGACAAGGATCCAGCCGTGAGCTACGAGCCGAGCCCTTGGAAGCCGATCGCCGACCATGTCGACCGCTATCTGGCCACCGACGGGGCCGACGGCTTCGAGTGGGAAGGCGCCCAGTGCGTGATTCTCACCACCACCGGGCGCAAGACCGGCAGCCTGCGCCGCACCCCGCTCATCCGGATCCGTGATGGCAAGCGCTACCTGCTGGTGGCTTCGATGGGGGGCGCGCCCCGGCATCCGAACTGGTACCTCAACCTGGTCGCCAATCCCGATGTGACTATCCAGGACCGGGGCGAGCTCCACCGGCTCCGGGCCCGCACGGCCACACCATCGGAGAAGGCCGAGTTGTGGCCCATCGCGGTGAGCCAGTGGCCCGACTACGAGGACTACCAGACCCGCACCGACCGCGACCTCCCCCTCGTAATCTGCGAGTAACTCAGCTCGCGGCGTAGAGCTTGGCCACCACGTCCAGGGCTTGGGCTACCAGGGGCGGCGGCTCAGCGGTTCGGGTGAGCAGCAGCAGCGGCACCGAGGCAGAGCGGTCCTCGAGGGCCGCATAGTGGAGTTCGGGGGGCCGGAAGGTCTGAACGCTGGCGGGCACGATGGCAATCCCCTCGCCCGCGGCCACGAACCCGAGGATGGTTGCGTATTCGGTGGCTTCGATGATCGGGTCGTAGGTGACGCCCTCGGCGCCGAGCATCCCGGCCAGTACCGCGTGCAGGCTGGGCGAAACCCTGCGGTCGAACCCGATGATCGCCTCGCCCGAGAGGTCGCGCAGACTCGCCCGAGGTGTGGCTCCGAGCCGGTGGGCCGCGCCGGCCGCCACCAGCAGCGGCTCGTGCATCACCAGGGTGGCCTCCACGTTGCGGGCGTCGGCCGCGGCCCGGCCGATGCCGAGGTCGATCTGGCCGGCTCTCAGTGCCTGCACCTGCTCGTCGGAGCTCATCGAGTGCAGCTCGTAGCCAACTCGGGGCCAGCGGCGCCGGTACTCGCTGAGCACCCGGGGCATCACCTCGTAGGCGGCCGAGTCCACGAAGCCCACCCTCAGCGTGCCGGCCTGGCCATGGCGGTGCTGGTCCATCAGCCGGTCGACGCCATCGGCCGCGGCCAGCACCCGGACCGCCTCCGGGTAAAGGAACGCACCGGCGTCGGTGAGGGTCACCCTCCGGGTGCTGCGGTCGAAGAGTGTGGTGTCCAGCTCGCGCTCCAGCATCCTGATCTGCTGGCTCAACGGCGGCTGGGACATGCTGAGCCGTTCGGCCGCCCGCCCGAAGTGGAGCTCGTCGGCGACGGCCACGAAGTAGCGCAGCCGCTGGAGGTTCACCGCCGTATGATATCTAACTCCTCTGAATCAATCCGATATTGATACTTCCTGTCTCAGACCGGTCCCCGTATCGTTCATGAGTGATGAGGGGAATCGCACGGGGGATGCGGCGCCGGCCGGCCAAGTACTCGGCAGCCGCGCTGGCATGGCGTGGCCTCAAGGGCGACTCCTGGCCCCGGGTCTGGCGCGACACCGAGCTGAAGCGCTCCTACGACGCAGTGGTGATCGGCGGGGGCGTCCACGGCCTGGCTACCGCCTATTACCTGGCCCGCAACCACAGCATGACCAACGTCGCCGTGCTGGACAAGGCCTACCTGGGCAGTGGTGCCTCGGGTCGCAACACCGCCATCGTGCGAGCCAACTACCTCACCCCCGAGGGCGTGGCCTTCTACGACCGGTCGTTGCAGCTCTACAACTCCATGGCGCTGGACTTGAACATCAATGTGATGTTCAGCGAGCGGGGCCATCTGACGCTGGCCCACAGCGACGCCGCGTTGCGCACCATGCACTGGAGGGCGGAGGTCAACAAGCTCCAGGGCGTCAACTCCAGCGTCATCGGCCCCGAGGAGATAAAGAAGGTCGCGTCCAGCCTCGACACCTCCGACCATCCCCGCTACCCGATCCTCGGCGCCCTGTACCACCCGCCCGGCGGGATCGTGCGCCACGACGCGGTGGTGTGGGGCTACGCCCGGGCGGCCGACCATATGGGCGTCGAGATGCACCAGAAGACCGAGGTCCTCGACATCCTGTGCGAGGGCGGTGAGGGCGCCGACGGCAAGGGTGCCGGGGGCCGGGTCACCGGGGTGCGCACCAACCGGGGCGACATCTCAACTCCGATCGTGATCAACTGCACCGCGGGTTGGGCCGGCCTCATCTCGGCCATGGCCGGCGTGCGCCTGCCCATCACCACCCACCCGCTGCAGGCCGCGGTGACCGAACCGGTCAAGGTCTTCCTGCCCACGGTGGTGGTGTCCGGCTCCTTGCACGTCTACATCAGCCAGACCGACCGGGGCGAGCTCGTGTTCGGAGCCGCGGTGGATGCGGTGGCCAACTACTCGATCCGGGGCTCGCTGGAGTTCACCGAGGAGCTGGCCGGCCACGTCCTGGAGCTGATGCCTTCCGTATCGCGGATGCGGCTGCTGCGCCAGTGGTCCGGACTGTGCGACATGACCCCCGACTACTCACCGGTCATGGGATTCACACCGGTCGACGGCTTCCTGGTCGACGTGGGTTGGGGCACCTACGGCTTCAAGGCTGCTCCGGTGTCCGGCGAGCAGATCGCGGAGGCGGCCGCCACCGGCCGCACCCCCGAGCTGATCGCGCCGTTCGCTCTCAGCCGTTTCGAGACCGGTGAGCTGGTGGGCGAGAAGGGCGCCGCGGCGGTGGGCCACTGATGCTGCTGGTTCCCTGTCCGAACTGCGGGCCGCGGAACTCCGCGGACCTGCGATACGGCGGCGAGTCTCATGCTCGCCCCGACCCCGCCACTGCTGCCCCCCTGCAGTGGCGGGGCTATCTCTATCTGCGCGACAACCCCGCGGGCTGGCTGCGCGAGACCTGGTACTGCCGGTCCGGGTGTCGCCGCTGGTTCACGCTGGAGCGCAACACGGCGACCAACGAGTTCCGTGACCCGCCTATGCCCGGTGACAAGCGAGGCGGCAAGGCATGACCATGAGCCGGCTGGAGGTCCAGCCCACCGAGGTGATCGACCGCTCCACCACGCGGCGGTTCCGCTGGAACGGCAAGCGCTTCAGCGGCTTCGAGGGCGACACCATCGCCTCGGCGCTGGCCGCCGCGGGCGAGCACGTGTTCTCGCGCTCCATGAAGTACCACCGGCCCCGCGGCATCCTCACCGCCGACTACTGGGACCCCAGCCTGCTGGTGCAGGTCGGCGACGATCCCAACGTGCGGGCCGGCCACCGCCTGCTGGAAGCGGGCATGGACGTGCAGGCCCAGAACGTTTGGCCGTCGCTGCGCCACGACATCAAGGCGGCCAACGGGCTGGTCTCGCGGTTCCTCACCGCCGGCTTCTACTACAAGACGTTCATGCGACCGCAGAAGCTGTGGCCCGCCTACGAACGGGTCCTGGCCACGTTCGCGCCCGGCGGCAAGGTCGATCCCGACACGCCGCACCGTTACCACGACAAGCGCTACACCCATCCCGATGTGGTGGTGGCCGGGGCCGGGCCGGCCGGCATCGAGGCCGCCCTGGCCGCGGCCGCGGCCGGTGCCCGGGTGCTGCTCGTGGAGCACGAGCACGCCGTCGGCGGCCATCTTCGTTACAGCAGCCAGGAGCCGGACCGGGCCGCCCTGGCCGAGCTGCGGGCCGCTCTCGACGCCTCCGATGTGGAGGTGCTGACCGACTCCACCGTTACCGGCCGCTACGAGGACAACTGGCTCGGGATCGTGCAGCGCAACCACCCCATCGCGGTCGAGCGCCTCATCAAGGCCCGGGCCAAGGTGCTGGTGGTGGCGCCGGGCCTGATCGAGCGGCCCTACGTGTTCTCGGGCAACGACCGTCCCGGCGTGATCACCTCAGGAGCGGCTCGCCGCCTGATCAACCTGTGGGGGGTCAAGCCGGGCGAGCGCGCCGTCGTGTTCACCGCCAACTCCGACGGCGACGCCGCCGCGGCCGACCTCGACCGGGTCGGCGTCGAAGTCGCGGCGGTCATCGATGGGCGCGACGGCCGGCGCATCAGCGCCGCTCAGGGCTCGTCGAAGGCCCTCGAGGCAGTCCTGTCCGGCGGGACCCGCACCGAGGCCGACCTTCTGGTTGTGGCCGCGGGCTGGACTGCTCCCACCTCGCTGCTCAACATGGCCGGCGACCGCCCCGTCTACGACCCGGCCGCGGCCCGGTTCTTCCCGTCGGATCCGCCCGGCAACGTGCTGGCCACTGGCGGACTCGCCGGCGACGGCGGCCTCGACGAGCTGCGGGCCCACGGCACGACCACCGGGAAACTGGCCGCTGAGCGGGCCGCGGCGGTGGCTCACCGCTACCAGGCCCGTACTGCCCGGGCGCTTCCGGTCACTGGCGACGAGCCGGCCTGGGCGGCCGACTTGCGCGTGCCCCTGCGGCGCAACCACCACCCGGAGCTGTACCGGTCCGACACCCACGGCATGATCGACCTCTCCGAGGACGTCGGCTCCAAGGATCTGGTGGCCGCGGCCCGGGAGGGCTACGACTCGGTGGAGCTGGCCAAGCGCTACACCACCGCCACCATGGGGTCGGCCCAGGGCAAGCTCGAAACGGTCAACACCGTGGCCGCCATCGCCGAGGCCCGGGGCGAGACCATCGCGCAGGTCGGCACCACCGTCTGGCGTCCGCCGTACGCCCCGCTCACCCTGGGCGCGCTCGCCGGGCGGGTGTTCGAGCCGGTGCGGGTGTCGTCCATCCACCCGTGGCACGAGGCCAACGGCGTGCGCACCATCCTCGCCGGCCAGTGGATTCGCCCCGACCACTACGGCGACCCCGCCGCCGAGGTGCGCAACGTGCGCGCCAACGTCGGGCTCATAGACGTCACCCCGCTGGGCAAACTCGACCTGCGCGGCCCCGACATTCCCAACCTGCTCAACCTGCTCTACACCAACAAGTGGTCGAAGCTGCCGGTGGGCAAGGTCCGCTACGGGATGATGTGCGCCGAGGACGGCGTCGTGCTCGACGACGGCGTGACCGGACGCCTCGGTGAGGACCACTACCTGATGACCACCACCAGCTCGGGCGCGGGCGGCGTGTGGGAGTGGGTCGAGAACTGGCTGCAGACCGAGCGTCCCCACTGGCAGGTGCACGTCACCCCGGTGACTACCGCCTATTCCAGCATCAACGTGGCCGGGCCCAAGTCCCGGGAGCTGGTGAGCCGGGTGGCCGAAGGTGTCGATCTTTCGCCGGAGGCCTTCAAGTACATGGAGGTGCGCACGGCCACCGTGGCCGGCGTGACCGGATGCTTCATGTGGCGGATCGGCTTCACCGGCGAGCTGTCCTTCGAGCTGCACGTTCCCGCAGGCCACGGCATGCACGTGTGGGAGGCCCTGATGGAGGCCGGCGCCGACCTCGGCGTCGGGCCGTTCGGCCTGGAGGGCCAGCGCATCATGCGCCTCGAGAAGGGCCACTTCATCGTGGGCCAGGACACCGACGGCCTGACCCTGGGGCCCAGCACCGGCCTGGGCCCCCTGATCAAGCTGGACAAGGACGACTTCGCGGGCATGCCCGAACTGGCCTGGGCCGCCGACCGGAAGCTGCCCATGATCGTGGCCATCCAGCCCGACGACCCCAATGTGGTGCCCGAAGAGGCAGCCCAGATCGTTCGGGGCGACACCAACGAGATACTGGGCCGGATCACCTCGTCGCGGATGTCGCCCACGCTGGGCCGTGCCATCTGCCTCGGCCAGGTCGAGCCCGAGCTGGCCGCGGGCGGGACCAAGGTGACCGTGCTCCTCGTCTCCGGTCAGCGCATCAGCGCCACCGTGATGGACCACCACGCCCATTTCGACCCGGACGGGGAGCGTCTCCGTGGCTGACTCGCCCGCCTTCGAGAGCCCGGTCGTGCGGAGCTACGAGACTTCCGATTCCGCCGACCTCGTGCTGACCGACATCAGCGCCACCACCAAGTGGCTGGTCCGGGCCTCGTCCGGCGGCGCGGTCGCCGATCGGCTCGGTGCTTCGTTCGGCTCGTCGAGCGTCGCCGCTTCGGGAGCCACGGTGCTGGGTTCCAGGCCTGGGGAGTGGATCGTGCTCGGCACCGCCGGCGAGGTGGCCGGGGCGGTCGAAGGCCTTGAGGGGCTGGACTCCTCGGACTTCGTGTCCTGTTTGGACTGGACCCACGGCCGGGCGCTGTTCCGTGTCACCGGGAACGAGACCGCCCGGATGCTCGAGAAGGTGTGCAGCCTGGACTGGTCGAACCCGATGACGCCCGACGGTGCGGTGGCCTCCGCCTCGGTGGCCAAGGTCACCTGCGACGTCGCCCGCAACGACGTCGACGGAACGCCTTCCTACCTAGTCTTCTGCGACCGCTCCTTCGGCCAGTACCTGTTCGACGCGCTGATCGACGCCGGCGACGAATTCGGTCTCGTCATTGGTCCTGCGGGCCCATAGCGGGGCGGCGCGAGAAGTAGAGCCCCCGAAAGACGCCAAGCGCGGCCTGAGCGCCTATCCTCATGGCGCCGGGGCTCGCCGCTCCGGCGTCGTCCGGTCCACCCCCAACCGCTGATGGAGACGTTAAGTGGTCGAGGTACCCGAGTATCTACTCGAACGCTCGCGCCAGCGGCGAACCGAGCTGACCGGTGCCTCACCGGAGGGTGGCGCCGCTCCGGCCGCCGAGGCTGAAGCTTCGTCGGCGGCACCCGCGCCTGCCGCGGCGACGCCGGTGCCCGCGGCGCCGGCC
>VXTM01000022.1:23064-24644 GCA_009837445.1 Acidimicrobiaceae bacterium | reverse complement strand
TGATCCGCTGCTCGATCATCCGCTCCACCCACTCGGGGCTCTCGGCGTAGAAGGCATCGCTCGTCACGTTGAGGCCGATGTGGGTGGCGAACCCCCGCTCGGGAGCGAGATCTGCGGCCGCGTCGATGAGCGCCCGTACGAGGAAGTGGTCGGCGACCGCTGGGAAGCCCTCGTCAACGTAGGTGGCGCTAGTCCCGTCGAGGCGCATCGCGGCGGTGTTGATGAGGATGTCGCCGGCGCTGATCCCCTCCACGAAGGCGGCGCTGCTGCCGACCCGGATGAAGTGCGAGGCGCCCACATTGCAGAGCTCCTCCACCGCGATGGCCGCTGAAGGGCAGCCGATCCCTGTGGAGGTGGCGCTCACGCCGATGCCCCGGAACGACCCGGTCACCGTCCGGTACTCGCGGTGGTAGGCCACCTCCCGCGGCTCGTCCAGGTGCTCCGCGATCAGCCCTACCCGGGCGGGATCGCCGGGAAGGAGCACGTAGTTGGCGACATCGCCGGGCCGCACCCGAACGTGGTACTGGAGGATGTCCCGGGTGGACGCGCTCTTGTCGAAGATTGCCAAAGCGCTCCTTTCGTCGTCGAGGCTATGCCGAGGGGGCGCCCCGACGCCATTCACTATCCGACGCCGCTCACGACGCCATTCGCTACGAGTAGCACATGGCCGAGTAGACCGAATTGAGGTCCACGTCGACGTCCAAGCCTCCGTAGGTACGCATGACCTCGTCCACCGTCTCCCAGCGGCTGTGCTTCATGGAGCCGATACCGTCGGCGACCGCATCGGGTGTGAGCACGGCGTCCTCGATGGCTTCGAGGCTGCGTGCCTCCTTCTCACGGTCGAGGTTCTCGGGATCGACTGCGATGACGATGTCCAGCGCCTCTTCGGGGTTCTCGAAGGCGAACTCCCACCCTCGGGAGATCGCCCGGACCATTCCGCAGACCACTTCGGGGTTGTCCTCGAAGTAGTCCCGGGTGGTGAACAGCGCGTTGGCGGAGGTCTCTACCCCGTAGTCATAGGGGACGAAGACTCTCGCCGGGAAGCCCTGCAACTCGGCGAGGATGGGTTCGTTGGTCGCGAACACCGTCTTCAGGTCGACCGAGCCGTCGAGAATCGGTGTCAGGTCGAAGCCGATCGCTACCTGCTCAAGATCGTCGATATCGATGCCGTTCTTCGCCAGCATGGCCTGGGTTAGCTGCCACGGCCCGCCTTCGGCGAATCCGATCCGTTTACCGACGAAGTCCTCGAGGGTCTCGATTCCGGACGCTTCGAGTGCCATGACTGCTCCCGGGTGCTTGTGGAAGTAGGTGGCCACGGTCATAAGCGGGATGTCCTCGGCGGCCGCGAACAGCAGTGAGCCGGTGTCGTGGAGTCCGAAGGTGTCGGAGCCGGCCGCCACCAGCGTGATGCTGTTCACGTCGAATCCGCCCGGGTTGATCGTCACGTCCAGCCCCTCATCGGCGAAGTAGCCCTTCGCCGCAGCGACGTATGAGCCGCTGAACTGAGTGTTCGGGAACCACGGAAGCCGCAGCGACACTGAGACCGGTTCTGGCTCTGGCTCAGGCTCGGGTTCGGGTTC
>VXTM01000022.1:0-22964 GCA_009837445.1 Acidimicrobiaceae bacterium | reverse complement strand
TCTGGCTCAGGCTCGGGTTCGGGTTCCGCAGGTGCCTCAGCTGCCCGCTCGGTAGTCGGTGCCGCCTCAGGTGCCGCGGTGTCCTCGTCGTCGCCGCAGGCGGCCGCTACGAGAGCCAACGTCAGGAGAAGTGCCAGGCCAGTGCTCCAGTGCTTCTTACGTCTCATTGGTTTGCCCTTTCGTTGCTCGAACTTGTTCTCGAGATCGCCTCGGATTGCTCGTCCGGACCGGTCGCGCAGCCGCAGGACTCCCGGAAGACGGGCTCGGTCGCGACGGTCACCGGCGCGTGCGGCGCACCGTCGTGGATCGCTTGGCGCAAGGTGCGGATCGCCTCGTGGCCGAGCCGGTCGGCTGGCAGGCGCACGGTTGAGAGTGGGGGCGCCGCTAGGCGGGCGAACGGGATCTCGCCGTAGCCCACCACGGCGACATCGCGCGGGACGTGAAGGCCGCGCTCATGCGACGCGGAGACAGCGCCCAGAGCCAGGATGTCCCCGGCGCAGAAGATCGCAGTGGGGGGATCGTCCTCAAGCAGCAGATGTGTCGCCGCCTTCGCTCCTGCCTCCAGCGAGAAGTCGACGACGTTGGCGACCAGCTCGGGATCGGCCGGGAGGTTCGCGGCAGCCAACGCCCGGGCGTAGCCGGTGCTGAGGAGGTTCGAACTCGAGTCCGTTGGGGATGCGATGTGGGCGATCCGGCGGTGGCCGTGCTCGATCAAGTGCATCGTGACTTCGAAGCCGTCGGTGGCGCGGTCGGCCAGGATGTGCCACCCCATTCCGACGTTGGCGCTGTCGACGAACACGAAGGGCCGCAGCGCGGCGGAAGACTCGACCACGTCCACCACTGCTTCGTCGCCGGCCGCGGTGAAGTGGATCAGGATCACGCCATCAACATTGCGACTCAACAGTTGGTCGAGATGCCGCGACGTGACTCGCGCGTCGTAGTGCTGTGTCTGGCAGATGATCGGGAGCCAACCCTCGAGTTCTGCCTCCAGGCTCAAGGCCTGCAGGAAATCGGCGTAGTAGTCGGTGAACGCGGGCACCATCACGCCGATGCTGTAGCTGGGGTGGGAGTCGTTCTGGATCGAGGCGCGAGCCCTGTCGTAGCCGAGGACGCTGGTTCGGGAGCCGCGGCTGATCGACACGATGCCGTCGTCGGCGAGTTGCCGGTAGGCGGCTCTGACCGTATGGACGCTGACGCCCAGTTCGTCGGCAAGTTCGGCGATCGGTGGAAGATGGCTGCCAGCGGCGATCCGGCCCGATGCGACCTGCCACATGAATTGTCGGGCTATCTGGGTGGCGAGTGGCACCCTGCTGGAATCGCTAAGCCGGATCGCAGCCGCGGCCGTTGGCCGCTCTTGATGCTCGTTTGGACTGTTCTTGGTAGGCACACATCTATTGTGCCATATATCCAGTTATACGGTCAAGCAGATGTTTAAGTCGAATCCTACTCGCCCAGGAGTTGCTGTTCGATCTGGTGGAGCACCTCGTAGCAGGGCAGCACCGAGGACACGCTGGCGACCGGCTCGCGCCCTTCGACGATGGCTGCGATGAAGTCGCGGTCCTGGAGCTCGATGCCGTTCATCGAGACGTCCACGCCGGAGACGTCTATGGGTTCTTCGTTACCGGTCACCAGATCGTCGTAGCGGGCGATGTAGGTACCGGTGTCGCCGATGTAGCGGAAGAACGTCCCGAAGGGTCCGTCGTTGTTGAACGACAGCGCCAGGGTGCACAGCTGGCCGGCCTCGGTGAGGAGCTGTATCGACATGTCCATGGCGATGCCGAGTTCGGGGTGGGCGGGTCCCTGCATGGCCTGGGCTGCGACGACGGGGCTGCCCGTCTGGTACTGGAACAGGTCGACGGTGTGGGCGGCGTGGTGCCACAGGAGGTGGTCGGTCCAGCTGCGGGGCTCGCCCAGGGCGTTGGTGTTGGTGCGTCGGAAGAAGAACGTCTGCACGTCCATGTGCTGGATCGAGAACTCGCCGGCCCGGATGCGGTTGCGCACCCACTGATGGCTGGGATTGAACCGGCGGGTGTGCCCGCACGCCGCGACCTTGCCGGAGCGGCGCTGCGCCTCCACGACGGCCCGGCCGTCGGCCAGGTTGTCGCACAGCGGTATCTCGACTTCGACGTGCTTGCCGGCCTTGAGGCATGCGATGGCCTGTTGGGCGTGAAGCGGGGTGGGGGTCGCCAGGATCACGGCGTCGATGCCGTCGTCGACCAGCACCGCGTCCAGGCTCGTCTCGACCCGTGCGATGCCGCGGGCGCCGGCCGCCTTGCGGGCCGCGGCCTCCACCGGATCGACGACCGCAACCACCTCGGCTCCCGGTATCAGCGCGAGGCCGTCGAGGTGCTTCTTCCCGAACGCGCCCACGCCGGCCATCGCCACCTTGACCATCTCGCATCACTCCCTCGGTTGCTGGACCCCGGCGGGCGCAATTCCGACGTCGGCGCGCGACTCTGGCATCCTCTTGACGCGCCCAGCGGGCGCTCGCCGAGCAGTATGTCGGCCTGAACCACGACTAGCACCCGGAGCACCATGGCACTAGAGAAGCCGTACCTCGACATCCCCGGAACGACCGTCTTCGACACCGACCAGGCCGCCAAGGGCTATCACCTCAACCAGTTCGCCATGTCGTTGATGCGGGCCGGGAACCGTGAGCGGTTCAAGGCCGACGAGGACGCCTATCTCGACGAGTGGCCCATGACCGGCGAGCAGAAGCAGGCGGTGCGGGATCGGGACTACAACCGCATGATCGAGCTCGGCGGCAACATCTACTTCGTGGCCAAGGTGGGCGCCACCGACGGGCTCAACTACGTCCAGATCGTGAGCTCGATGACCACCAACGACGCCGAAGCCCACGCCGAGATGATGATCGGTGGCGGCCGCTCACCCGATGGGAACCGCTATCTGCACGAGTGGGAGCACAAGCGCTGACCATGGCCAGGATCACCGCCAGCGTGTACACCAGCCACGTGCCCGCCATCGGCGTGGCCATGGACCTCGGAAAGACCCAGGAGCCCTACTACGCGCCGCTGTTCGCCGGATACGAGCCGGCCCGGGCATGGATGGCGGCCAACACGCCCGACGTGGTGGTGCTGGTGTTCAACGACCACGCCAATGCGTTCAGCCTCGAGATGGTGCCCACCTTCGCCCTCGGCATGTCGGCGCGGTACGAGCCCGCTGACGAGGGCTGGGGCGCCCGTCCGGTGCCGCCGGTCGTAGGGCAGCCGACGCTGTCGGCCCACATCGCCCACTCGGTCATCCGCGAGGACTTCGACCTGACGCTCGTCAACGACATGCCCGTCGACCACGGCTGCACCGTGCCCCTGTCGATCATGTTCGGGCAGCCCGACGCGTGGCCGTGCGCCGTCATCCCGCTCGTCGTCAACGTGGTGCAGTACCCCATCCCGTCGGGGCGCCGCTGCCTGGAGCTCGGCAAGGCCGTCCGCCGCGCCGTAGAGAGCTACGACGAGGACCTCGACGTGCAGGTCTGGGGCACCGGCGGCATGAGCCACCAGCTCCAAGGGCCGAGGGCTGGCTTGATCAACCAGAAATGGGACAACGAGTTCTTCGAGCGGTTGGTCAACGACCCCGAGGGTCAGGCGACCGTCGAGCACGTGGAGTACGTGCGCGAGGCCGGATCCGAGGGAATCGAACTGGTGATGTGGCTAGTGGCCCGCGGCGCCATGGCCGACCTCGCCGGCGGCGGCGCGCCCACCGAGGTCCACCGGCTCTACCACGTACCCGCCAGCAACACCGCCGCCGGCCAACTGATCCTCAAGGACGCCTCGACGATGACGACCTTCGCTTAACAGCTTGTGGCCGATGCCGCGCCAGCAGCCGGCGAACCGTGCTGGACATGCTCAGGCTGGGATTGTTCGCAAGTTCAACCCGAGTGTGTGGGCGGCATCTATCAGCGCCTCGTTGCGGTCGACGGCGGCGAGGCACATCTCGGCGTCAAGGAAACGTGCGGCGGCTATTGCTTCCAGTGACAGCAAGTTCAGCCGCAGTCCCCCCGACAGCAACTCGGCCATCGGCCACCCCAGTGTGCGAAGCGACACCATCTCGATGTCGGATGGAAGTCGCACAACCGACGCAATTGCCGCTGAGGCCGCGGCGGGGGCGAGCCCGGACAGTCGCCGCGACATAGAGCCGACAACTGTCGAGTCGTTCAACGCCCGGCACAGTCGGTGATACCACAGGCCCGTGGTCGCGATGCGAGCATCACTGCGTCGAAGCGCTGTCGGCTCGCGGCCGAGTATCACCGCCAGCAGCAAGTGGTCATCGACAATGACCGCGTCGGCCACTGACGCCTATGCCAAGTCGGGATCTTCAGCCGCGACGCCGGCGGCGAGCGCCGGATACCCGCCCGCTTCCTCGATTGCCTCAGCGAGTAGGCCTCGCAGCCCGTCGCCGTCTGCGGGCACGACCAGCACGGCTGCACCGAGATCGGCGATCTCGACTGGCCCGCCGTCGGCAAGGTTCCATCGGCGACGGGTCTCCGCAGGAAGCGCCAACTGACCTCGGTGCGAGACGTGATGGCGAACGATCGTCACACCAGCATTTTACAAGACGACAGCACGCGATTACAAGTCAAAGGTCTCGGGCACCCGCCCGTAGGTCCGGAGCTGGTCGGTCTGATCGGCGGTGAGGCTGGTATAGGCGAAGTCGCTGAGTGCGTCTGACATGTCTAGGCAGTCGCCTGGGCGGGCTCGAGAATGACGACGGCGGTTCCGTTCGTGCGGCGCACTGCGAACTCGTCGAGCTTCCGGTTCACCTCGGTCCATCGTTGCCAGAGGCGTTGCTGTTCCTCGTCGGTCGCTACCCGTGCGATCACGTCACGTTCGCCGTCTACCAGTTCGACGTGTGCCTCGGGGTTGGCCTGGAGGTTTAGCCACCACGCCGGCTCAGCGGGGTCCCAGCCGTTCATAGCGAGGGTCACCAGGTTCGGGCCGTCCTCGACGTAGGCCAGCATCACGGCGCGTTTCTGGCCAGATTGGCGTCCGATGGCCGCCAGGTGCATCAAGCCGTACTGATCAGGCCTCGGGCGACGGAGGCCCTTCCTCCCGCTCGTCAGCCGGTACAGCTGACTATGAATCCACCACGCGAGGCGGACAAACCAGCGCGGCGGCATCCAATGTGGCTTCGTGTTCGTCGGTTCCGTCATGTTGCGTTCCTCTGTCAACCATCCGAGCTGATCGGTCAGGTCGCCGGTGTCAACGAAACTGGGTCAGCTCCAGTTCGCGGACGTTCCTATGTCTTGACACATCAAAACGTGCCCGGAGAGGGATTCGAACCCTCACACCCTCGCGGGCGGCGGATTTTGAGTCCGCTGCGTCTGCCAGTTCCGCCATCCGGGCCGGAAGGGCCGAAGCATACCGGCGGCCGGTCCGGCGGACCGCGGCCCAGGCCGCCGGGGGTAGCACCAGGCGCTGCGCCGTCTAGCCTGTGGAGTCTTGCGTCCGCCGGGCGGTCAGTCGACGAATAGAGCCAACCCTTGCCATGAGCAACCGCAGTGAAACGCGAACGGCCCGCAGCGAGTCTGAACATGAACCGGACCGGAGCATCGGCGGGTCCATCGTCGCGGTGAGGGAGATCCACCGATGATCGTCTTCATGTATCCGGGCCAGGGCTCGCAACAGCCCGGCATGGGCGAGGCCTGGATCGATCATCCCTCCTGGGAGCTGGTGGCCGAGGCCTCCGAGGTCACCGACCGCGACGTCGCCCGGCTGCTCCTCACGGCCGGCGCCGACGAGTTGACCGAGACCCGCAACAGCCAGCTGTCCACGTTCGTCCTGTCGATGGTCGTCATGGACGCGGTGACCCGCCTCGGCACCGAGGCCGCCGGACACGCCGGCCACAGCCTCGGCGAGTACTCGGCGCTGACCGCGTCGGGCGTGCTCGACTTCGGTGACGCCGCCGCGCTGGTGGCCGAGCGGGGCAATGCCATGCAGGCCGCCGCCGACGAGCGCGAGGGCACGATGGCGGCCATCCTCGGCCTCGACGACGACGACGTCCAGATCGCCTGCAGCCGCGCCCCCGGCGAGGTATGGCTGGCCAACCACAACGCGCCCGGCCAGGCCGTGATCGCGGGCACGCCCGAAGCCATCGACAAGGCGGCGACCATCGCCCGCGAGCTCGGCGCCAAGCGGGTCATGCCCCTCCAGGTGGGCGGCGCCTTCCACACGCCCTTCATGGCGCCGGCACGGGACCGGCTCACCAAGGCCATCGATCGCACCGAGTTCCGCGACCCGCAGGGGACGGTCGTGGCCAACGTCGACGGAACGGCTCACAGCCGGGGCCCCGACTGGCCGGACCTGCTCAAGGCTCAGCTCACCAGTCCCGTGAGGTGGCGGCAGACGCTCCAGACCCTGAGCGACGCCGGATTCACGACCTTCGTGGAACTGGGGCCCGGAGAGGTTCTGGGACGTCTCGTCAAGCGCACCCTCAAGGGAACCCGGCCCCTGTCGGTGGCCGCCCCGGAGGACCTCGACAGCCTGCTGGAGGCGTTGGCCATGGCTCCGGCCCGGGCCGCGACTGCCCTCGAGGGAGAGCATCTCTTCGCCACCGAGAGGCTGGTGGTGAGCCCGGCCAACGGCGTGTTCCGGGCCGGCGAGGGCATCGCCGCCGGCGCGCCGGTCGGTGTCGGCCATCTCATCGGCCGGGTGGGCGACCACGAAGTCCGCAGCCCCTTCGCGGGTGAGTTGATGGGCATTCTCGCGCTGGAGGGCGAACGGGTGACGGCCAGCCAGCCGATCGCATGGCTCAGAACTATCTGACAGGATTTAGGGATCAACGGGGGTGACCTGATGGGCGCAAGGGTGATAGGGATCGGCACGTCGTTGCCGGAGAAGGTCCTCACCAACGACGACCTGGCCGCGATGATGGACACCAGCGACGAGTGGATCCGGGAGCGCACCGGCATCCGCGAGCGCCGCATCGGGCTGCCCACCTCCACCATGGGCATCGAGTCGGCGCGGGGAGCCATGGAGATGGCCGGCCTGGGACCCGACGACATCGACCTGTTCATTTTGGCCACCACCACCCCCGATCAGCGGGTGCCGGGAACATCGGCCGTGATCCACGCCGAGCTCGGGCTCAGTTGCGGCGCATTCGACCTGAACGCGGCTTGTGCCGGCTTCACCTACGGGTTCGTCACCGCCCACTCCCTCATCGCGGCGCCCGGCGGGCCCGAGCGGGTCCTGCTCATCGGCGCGGACGCCCTGTCCCCCCTGACCGACTGGAGCGACCGGGGCACGGCGATCCTGTTCGCGGACGGCGGCGGCGCCGTGGTCCTCGAGCGCACCGACCGCCCGACCCTGCTGGGCTGGGACCTCGGCGCCGACGGCAACCACCGGCGGCTGCTGATGGGCGACCACGACTCCTTCATCACGATGGAGGGCCGGGAGGTGTTCAAGGTGGCGGTCCGGGCCGTTACCGACTCGCTCCTGACTGCCCTGGACCGGGCCGGCGTCAGCCCCGAAGAGGTGGACGTCCTGCTCCCCCACCAGGCCAACATCAGGATCATCGAGGCCATCTGCAAGCGCAGCGGCATCGACTTCGCCAAGAGCCACAACGTCATCGATTACACCGGCAACAACTGCGCAGCCACCATCCCGCTGTCGATGGCCCAGGCCCATGCCGACGGCGCGCTGAAGCCCGGCGCGATCGTGGTTATGACCGGCTTCGGGGCCGGCATGACCTGGGCCTCCACCGTCGTCCGCTGGTAAGACGCCAGGTCGACCACGTGAGCGGCCGAGAGGACTCGGACGACGGACCCGCGGCGCGGGTGGCTCTGGTCACCGGCGGCAACCGCGGCATCGGACTGGCCACCGCTCGCCGGCTCAGCCGGGCCGGGCACCGGGTGGCGATCACCTACCGCAGCGATCCGCCGCCGGAGGCCGACGCCCACAACCTGACGTGCGTGCGGTGTGACGTGACCGACCCCGAGTCGGTAGGTACCGCCCTGGCGGAGGTGACCGAGCGGCTCGCAGCGCCCGAGATCGTGGTGTGCAACGCCGGAATCACCCGGGACAGGCTGGTGCTGCGCATGTCGGAGGAGGACTTCGGCGCGGTGATCGACGCCAACCTCACCGGCGCCTTCCGGGTGGCCAAGCAGGCGGTCCGGTCGATGGTGCGGGCCCGCTGGGGCCGGATCGTCTTCATCTCGTCGGTGTCGGGCATCGCCGGCCAGGCCGGCCAAGCCAACTACGCGGCCTCCAAGGCGGGTCTGATCGGAATGGCCCGATCGCTGGCCAAGGAGTTCGCCTCCCGCAACGTGACCGTCAACGTGGTCGCGCCCGGCGCCTTCAGCACCGACATGCTGGCCGCGCTCGACGAGAAACAGCTCGGCGCCATCGTGGAGCGGGTGCCGCTCGGACGGGTCGGAGACCCCGACGAGCTGGCCGCCGCCGTCGAGTTCCTCACCTCGGAGGACGCGAGCTACCTCACCGGTATCGTTCTAGCCGTGGACGGCGGCCTCTCGATGGGCTGAGGCCCCGCCCGCGGCAGCGACACCGGCCCGACCAGAACCCGACCGCAAGCAAGGAATGGAAGGACAGAGCCGTGGATGAGAACTTTGAGCGATTCAAGCAGTGCACCGTGGAGGTGCTGTCGGTGGACGAGGCCGACGTGGTGCCCGAGGCAGATTTTGCAGACGACCTGGACGCCGACAGCCTCGACATCGTCGAGTTGGTGATGGCCCTCGAGGAGGAGTTCGACGTGAACGTCGACGAGGAGGAACTCGAGGGCGTGAGCACCGTCGCGGAGGCCTTCGAGCTGATCACGTCGAAGCTCTGATGGGCAGACCCGAGCGCAGGCGGGTCGCCGTAACCGGCCTGGGGGTTGTATCGGCGGCTGGCATAGGCACGGAGGCCTACTTCGAAGGCCTGTGCAGCCCTGCGCCCGTAGGCGAGCGTCGGGTCACCGGCTTCGACCCGAACGAGCACTTCGACAGTCCGAAAGAGGCCCGCCGGGCCGACCCCTACACGCAGTTCCTCGTGGCGGCGGCCGATCAGGCCATGGCACAGGCCGGCGAGATCGACGCCAATCCCACCCGGTGCGGAGCCATGATCGGCACCGGCGTGGGCGGCATCTCCACGCTGGAGCTGCAGATCGGCGTCCTCAAGGAGAAGGGTCCCCGCCGGGTCTCGCCGTTTCTGGTGCCGATGATGATGGCCAACGCCGGCGGAGCGACCCTTTCGATGCGCTACGGCTGGATGGGTCCCTCCGAGAACGTGGTCACCGCCTGCGCGGCCGGCACCCACGCCGTGGGCAACGCGGCCCGGCTCATAGCCGACGACCGGTGCGACGCCGTGCTCGCGGGTGGCACCGAAGCGCCCTTCACCCCGACGGCGGTGGCCGGCTTCACCAACATGACCGCGCTGTCGTCCAGCGGCATCAGCCGCCCCTTCGACATCGAGCGAGACGGCTTCGTCATGTCCGAGGGCGCCGCCGTGCTGGTCCTTGAGGACTGGGACACCGCCCTGTCACGGGGCGCCGAGATTCTGGCCGAGGTGCTGGGATCGGCCTCCACCGCCGACGCCCATCACATCACCGCTCCGTCGCCGGGAGGCAGCGGCGCGGTCCACTGCATGCAGCTCGCGCTCGATGACGCCGGCGTGGGTGCCGCCGACGTGGTCCATGTGAACGCGCACGGCACGTCCACCGACCTCAACGACGCGGCCGAGGCAGAGGCTCTGTCCAAGGTCTTCGGGACCTCGCCGGGCCCGCTAGTCACATCCACCAAGGGAGTCACGGGCCACGCCCTGGGAGCCGCGGGCGCGCTCGAGGCGGTCGCCGTGGTGCTGGCGATGCAGAAGCGGCTGGTGCCGCCCACTGCTGGGCTCACCGTCCTGGACCCGGAGTTACCGCCGATCAGGGTGGTCATGGACGAGCCCGAGCCGTGGGACCCGGGCCTCTCGATCTCCAACTCGTTCGGCTTCGGAGGCCACAACGGCACGCTGGTGATGGCCCCGGCCTGAGCGCCGGGTCGCGCCGGTCAGGCGTCGGCGATCACGAACATCAGGTCACACTCGGCCGCGACCTTCCCGTCGAGCAGCGCCCGCCCCGAGCCCCGGCCGGCCCGGCTTGAGAGACGGGTCATCTCCGCTTCGAGTTCGAGGGTGTCACCGGGACCGACCTGCCGCCGGAAGCGGGCCTTGTCCATCCCTCCGAACAGCGGCAGCCGCCCGGCGTAGCGGTCATCCGAGAGCAGCGCCACCGCGCCGAGCTGCGCGATGGCTTCGCACATGAGCACCCCGGGCACGGTGGGCACCCCCGGGAAGTGGCCCTCGAAGAAGGGCTCGTCGCCGCGCAGATGCCAGCGGCCACGGGCCCGTTCTCCGGGGACCAGCTCGGTTACCTCGTCGACGAACAGGAACGGCTCGCGATGAGCGATGACCTCCTCGGGACGGGGCAGGCCCATGATTGGCCCGGGAGGGCGGGGGTTCAGCCCCTGGCCGCGGCCTTGAGCCTGGTTCCGGCTTGGATCTTCACCCCGGTGGACGCCGGAACGGACACCGCCTCGCCGGTCTGGGGGTTCCGTCCCATCCGGGCGGCGCGCTGCACCGTCGAGATCTTCATGTATCCGGTCAGGTTGACCTCGCCCCCGTTGGCGACCTCGTCACAGGCCAGCTCGAGGAGCGCGTCGATGCACTTTGCGGCATCGGCTTGGGACACGCCGGCTCTGAGAGCCACAGCACCAACAACATCACGCTTGTTCATTCGTTGCTCCTTTTGATGACGGCGCCGATCGCCGCACCGGTTGCGGCCCGCGACTCTAGGTGAGGCCATCTCGAATATCGGGGATGCCCCCGGCGAGAAGCCCGTGGAGCGTCGCAGCTGGGCGGGTGTCAGCGGCGGAGGATCACCGAGGATCCGTGGCCGAAGAGTCCCTGGTTGACGGTGATCCCCACCCTGGCTCCCTCCACCTGCCGGGCGCCGGCGGTGCCTCGGAGCTGCCAGACCAGCTCGCAGACCTGGGCTATGGCCTGAGCTGGGACGGCCTCGCCGAAAGCGCCCAGGCCGCCGCTGGGGTTGACCGGCAGGCGTCCCCCGATGGCGGTGTCGCCGTCTCGCAGGAGGCGCTCGGCCTCACCGGCGGCACAGAATCCGAGCTGCTCGTACCAGTCGAGCTCCATGGCCGAGGACAGGTCGTACACCTCGGCCACATCGACGTCGGCGGGTCCCAGACCGGCCTCGGTATAGGCCCGGGCGCCGATCGACTCCTTGAAGCCGACCGTCGCGGCGGCTGAGCCGGCCAGGGAGTCCGTGGCCAGGTACGGCAGGTCGATCACCGGGTCCGGGTATGTGGGCGACACGGTGGAGATGCCCGCCACCCGCACCGGGTCGCGGTGGCCGTGGTCGCGGGCCCACTCCATCGACGACACCACCAGGGCCGCTCCCCCGTCGGAGGTGGCGCAGATGTCGAGCAGGCGCAGCGGATCCGACACGACCGGCGAGTTGCGCACGTCGTCGAGCCCGTACTCCTTGGTGAAGCGGGCGTTGGGGTTGTGGGCCCCGTGGTGCGAGTTCTTGACCTTCACCATGGCGAAGTCGTCGGTGGTGGCCCCGTAGAGGTCCATCCGGCGGCGGGCGTGCAGGCCGAAGTAGACGGGGTTGGTGGCGCCCACGAGGTGGAACCGCAGCCAGTCGAGGTCGTCGGGGCGGCGGCCCTCGTGGGGGGCCAGGAAGCCTTTGGGGGTGGTGTCGGCTCCCACCACCAGCGCCACGTCGGAGGCGCCCGAGAGGATCTGCCCCCGGGCGACCTGCAACGCGGTCGCCCCCGAGGCGCACGCCGAGTAGCTGCTGGCCAGCTGGGCGCCGGTGAAGCCGAGGGCCCGGGCGAAGGTCGAGCCGGCCACGTAGCCCGGGTAGCCGCAGCGCACCGTCACCGCGCCCGAGACGAAGCCCACGTCCGCATAGTCGACACCCGCGTCGGTGAGGGCGTCGCGGGCCGCGGCCACCCCGTACTCGGTGAAGTTGCGGCCCCACTTGCCCCACGGGTGCATCCCAGCGCCGAGGACGGCGATCTCGTCCATGGCTCAGCCCTCCCGATCCGCAGGCGCCACCGGGCGCCACTTCCAGACCAGGTAGTCGTGGTCGTCGTCGCTGTAGAGGATGTCGGTGGTGAGTTCGACTTCCATGCCCACCTCCAGGTCGTCGGGCCCGACGCCGGCGATGCACTGCCCCAGTACCACCATCCTCTCGTCCTCCAGCTCCACCGCCGCGACGGTGATCGGCTCGTACGGCTCGGAGGTCACCACGAACGGCGGCGGAGGCGGGTAATGGCTGGTCGTGTAGGACCACACCCGTCCCCGCCTGCTCAGCAGGACCTCCTCCAGTTCGACCGGCCCGACGCGAGGGTCGGCGCCGCCGAGGTGCCTGGGGAAGAAGTACGACTCGGTGCCCGGCACGCGCCCACCGATCAACCGGGGCTCGTCGCCGTCCAGCGTGAACAGCCCCTCCACCGCGGGCACCCGGGTCCTCGTCATGGCTGGCGATGGTACTGCCAAGACGCCTGGTGTCCGAGCTATCGACCGGGTCAGGCCCTACCGGCCCGGACTACGGTAGAGATCGATTGATGCTGCGAGGAAGACGCCCGGCTGCCATCCAGGCGGCCGGCGCCGGGACTGGTGTCGGGCCGGTGTATCGGCTTCCCGAGTTGGCGCGCCGCGTCCTGGTGCAACAAATGGCCAGTGTTGCGCGTCATTGAGGACGATGGGAAGAACGTCGTTCGTTCGTCTGGTGTGGCGGTCCGTGGTCTCGCTGCTGGTGGTGGGCGCGCTGATGGGTCTCGCTCCTGCCGGTGCCGCGGCAAGCCAGGGGGCCGGCGGCGCCTTCAACGACGACGACGGCAGCGTGCACGAGGCGGCCCTCGATGCCCTGGCTTCTCGGGGCGTTCTGGCCGGCACGGAGTGCGGCGACAAGCTGATTTGTCCCGGTGCGCCGCTCAGGCGCTGGGAGATGGCGGTGTGGCTGGTGCGGGTGCTTGACGGCGCCAATCCCGGCTCTGCCGATTCCGAGCGCTTCTCGGACTTGGATTACCAGCAGTGGTGGGCACCGTTCGTGGAGCGGCTGTTCGACCTGGGTGTCACTTCCGGTTGCCGCCTCGAGCCGCTCCGGTACTGTCCCGACCGCGCCGTGACCCGCGCCGAGATGGCGACGTTCCTGGCCCGAGCCTTCGATCTGGAACCGGCTGCCCCAGCAGGTTTCACCGATGTGGCCGAGGGTCCGCATGCAGCCAGCATCAACGCGCTGGCCGCCGCCGGCATCACTGCGGGCTGTGTCCGCGAGCCGTTGCAGTACTGTCCCGCCGACGGTGTCACCCGGGGTCAGATGGCCAGCTTCGTGGCCCGCGCTATGGGCGTCATCGAGTCCCCCGCCGACGTCCGGGTAAGCGGCATCGATGCCGGCTGGTGGCATTCGTGCGGCTTGCGGGTCGACGGTTCGATCGACTGCTGGGGCAGCAACCCATTCGGCCAGGCGGACGCGCCGGCGGGAGAGTTCAGCGCATTGACGGCCGGAGCCCATCACTCATGCGGGTTGAGGGACGACGGATCCGCCGAGTGCTGGGGCAGCAACATCGTCGGCCAGCTGGGTGCGCCAGCTGGCCGCTTTGTAGCCTTGTCTGCGGGTTGGGGACACACCTGCGGAGTGCGGACCGACCAGTACCTGGAGTGCTGGGGTGTGAACTGGAACGGCAGGGCCGATCCTCCAGTCGGCCAGTTCAGCGTGGTAGCCGCAGGCGACGAGTTCACGTGCGGCTTGCGGGTCGACGGTTCGATCGACTGCTGGGGGCGACTCCATGACGGCCAGATCCCCGCGGGCCGGTTCAGTGCGATCGCCGTGGGCCGCCGCCACTCCTGCGCTGTGCAGGTCCAGGGAGCGATCGCGTGCTGGGGCGCGAACTGGAGCGGCCAAGCCGCTGCTCCGGACGGGCGGTTCAGCGCGGTCGCGGTCGGGCTCAGCCACTCATGCGCGGTACGCATCGATGCCGCGATCGTCTGTTGGGGAAGCAACGGCCTGGGGCAGGCGGAAGCACCGCCGGGCTACTACCTGGCGGTCGCCACCGGGTACTACCACTCGTGTGGACTGCGCTCAGTGGGCGATGTCGTCTGCTGGGGCGACAACTACTTCGGCCAGTTGAACGTCCCTGAGGGCCAGTTCCAGGCAGTGACAGCCGATCGGGAGTACTCCTGCGGGCTGCGGACCGACGGAACCGTCGAGTGCTGGGGGCTCGCACAGGTGGTGCATCCTCCCACGGACGTCGTTACAGGGGCGGAACCTGCTCTGGCTGGCCTGGGTGAGTGCCAGCAGCGTGGCACGCGCAATAACACGACGGCCGGCTTTCCTCTGCCCCGGTCGGCCTTGGCCTCCACCGGGACCCTGCGGGTGGCGGTGCTGTTCGTGGACTTCCCCAACGCGATCGCTCCCTACTCGACGCTTGATGAGGCCGATCGGAGCTTGGGGTTCATTGAAGGGTTCCTCGAGGCGTCCAGCTACGGCAGGCTCGACATCGAGCTGAGGCCCCACCATCGCTGGCTGCGGGCGCGCCACGACTACGACCACTACCTCCACGGCTCCTCACTGGGGAGCCAGTCACTCCAACTCGGAATCGCCGAGGAGGCAGCCAGGATCGCCGATCCGGACTTCGATTTCAGCGGGGTCGATGCCTTGATGGTCGTTCACCCCAGCGTCTACTTCGGTGGAGGCGGCACGGGTCAGGAGCGGATCGAGACGCAAGAGGGCGAGGTTCAGACCCTGCTGATCAACACCTTCCGGGTGGAGGGTCGCCCGAGCGCCCAGCAATGGGGCGATGTGGCAGCCCATGAACTGGTGCACAACCTCGGCCTGGCTGATCTGTATCCCTACGACGCCAGGCGCCACGAGCCACACGTGGAGGCAGGCGACCGGACCTGGTTCCTCACCGAGTTCGGCCCCATGGGCCTGAGGGCATACGGTCCCTCGGGCCGCGCCGGCTATCGCGAGGCGATCGAGATGCTGGCCTGGAGCCGTTGGCAGCTCGGCTGGCTCGACGAAGCGCAGATCCGCTGCATCGAGGAGCCGATCGCAACGGTGACGCTCAGCCCGGTCGCCGACCCGGGCGACGGCATAGCCATGGCTGCGGTGCCGCTGTCGGACACTGAGGTCATCGTGATCGAGAGTAGGCGCAGCCTCGGCTACGACTCGGGAGCGCTGCTGGACGAAGGCGTGCTGGTGTACACCGTCGATGCCATGATCAGCTCCGGCTTGCTGCCCATGAAACTCGCAGGTGATCCCGGCAACGCCCATTTCGACGATTACCCGCTCCTCAAGGTGGGCGAGAGCGTCACGGTGCGCGGCTACACCATCACGGTGGACACCGACGACGGCAACACCCACACCGTCACCGTCACCAGGGACGAGCAAGGCTGACGCTAACAACCGGTGAGACGGTTGTTAGCGTGCCCGGCCATGAGCTCGTATCGATCCATCTCAGCCTGGGACGACTATCCCGTCCATCAGACCTCCGAGTATGTGCGCCACCCGGCCACCTCGGACCGCAACTTCTATGACCGCTACTACTTCAACCTGCATCCCTCCAGCGGCGAGTACTTCGCCATCTTCGGGCTGGGCCAGTACCCCAACCTGGGCACCACCGACGCCTACCTGGCGGTGACCCGCGGCGACGACCACCTCGTGGTGCGGGCCAGCAAGCCGCTGACCGACCGCGCCGACATCTCGGTCGGGCCGATCCGCATAGAAGTGATCGAGCCGCTGCGGAAGCTGCGGGTGATCGTGGAGCCGGGACGGCCCGCCGACTCGCGGCTAGCCATGGACGTGACCTGGACCGCGCCCGTCGACCCCTTCGAGGAGCCCCGCCAGTACGTGCGGGCCCGCGGCACGGTCATGTTCAACACCCAGCGGTTCGCCCAGCTGGGCCGCTGGGAGGGCACCCTCACGGTGGACGGAACCGACATCGCAGTCACCCCTGACGTGTGCGGAGGGGCCCGGGACCGGTCCTGGGGAGTGCGTCCCGTGGGCGAGAAGCAGCCCGACGGCATCCGCCAGACCATCTCGACGCTGGCCGGCATGTGGAACTACATGCCGTCCGACTTCGGCGACCACTGGGTCATATACCTGTGCCACGAGGAGCCCGACGGCAACCGGACGATGCAGACCGGGATGCGGGTCTGGACCGACCCCGACCGGCCGTACGACTTCCTCGGCCGCCCCGAATGGACCCACGACACCATCAGCGGGACCCGGCTGCTGTCAGGGTCCCACATCACGTTCGGTGACGCGCCCGGCGGGCCCATCACCGTCGACGTCGAGCCGCTGTGCACTAACTTCCTCTCGATCGGCGCGGGCTACGGCGTCGAGCCCGACTGGCGCCACGGCATGTGGCAGGGCGAGGAGCTGGTGGAGCAGGCCCGGTCCTACAAGGTGAGCGAGATCCGGGGCCTGGGACAGTACGGGGTGGTGGACTCGGTCGCCAGGTTCACCTACGACGACCCGGCCCGCGGCCCCCAGGAGGGCTACGGCCTCTACGAGCACGGCTTCTTCGGCCCCTTCCCCAAGCTCGGCCTCACCGACCGGGGAGACCTCTTCGGTTAGAGGCCGAGCGCGATAGGGGCTGGCCGGGCCCTCGGGGTAGATTGTCGCATCGATGACAGACACCAGACGTGCCAGGCCCCGGTTTGACGATCTCCGCGACCGGCGGGCCTTCCATAGCCGCCACATAGGTCCGACTCCACAGGACATCACCGAGATGCTTGCGACGGTCGGCGTTGCCGACCTCGACGAGTTGATCGACCGCACCGTGCCCCACGATGTCCGCCAGCGCGAGCCGATGGAGCTGCCCACCCTCGGGCCACGCCTGACCGACTACGACGAACTGCTGGAGATGGCCCGCTCCAACCGCCTGATGGTCTCGATGATTGGCATGGGCTACCACCAGACCATCACGCCGGCCGTCATCCGGCGCAACGTGTTCGAGAACCCCGGCTGGTATACGGCCTACACCCCGTACCAGCCCGAGATCTCCCAGGGCCGCCTGGAGGCGCTGCTCAACTTCCAGACCATGGTCAGCGAGTTGACGGCCATGGACCTGGCCAACGCCTCACTGCTGGACGAGGCCACCGCCGCGGCCGAGGCCATGACCCTGCTGCACCGGGTCAGTCGGGGCCGCCAGGGCGACCGCTTCGCGGTGGACGAGGCCTGCCATCCCCAGACCATCGCGGTAGTGGAGGCTCGGGCCGAGCCCATCGGCCTGGAGGTCGTGGTGTGCGATCCGACCACTGCCGACCTCGACGGCGTGTTCGGCCTGCTGGTGCAGTATCCGGGAACCACCGGGGCCATCCCCGATATGCGATCCATCATCGAGCGGACCCACGGCTCGGACACGCTGGTGGCGGTCGCCGCCGACCCGCTGGCCCTGTGCGTGCTCACCCCGCCGGGCGAGATTGGCGCCGACGTCGTCGTGGGCTCCACCCAGCGCTTCGGCGTCCCCATGAGCTTCGGCGGGCCCCATGCCGCCTACATAGCGGTGCGCGAGGAGTACCAGCGGGCACTGCCCGGCCGCCTGGTCGGGGTGTCCAAGGACGATGCAGGCCGCCCGGCGCTGCGGCTGGCCCTGCAGACCCGCGAGCAGCACATCCGCCGCGAGAAGGCCACCTCCAACATCTGCACCTCCCAGGTGCTGCTGGCGGTGATGGCGTCGATGTACGCCATCCATCACGGACCCGAGGGGTTGTCCAAGATCGCGCTGCGGGTCAACCGGGTGGCCGCCATCCTGGCCCACGGGCTGCGGGAGAACGGCATCGAGATAGTCCACGACCAGTTCTTCGACACGGTGTGCATCCGGGTGCCCGGCCGGGCCGACAAGGTGATCGCGGTGGCGCTGGCCGGAGGCGTGAATCTGCGCCGGGTCGACGCCGACACCGTCTCGGCCACTGTCGACGAGCGAACCACGCCCGCCGACCTGGAGGCGGTGTGGAAGGCGTTCGGCTACCAGGCCGACTTCCGGATCCTCGACCGCATCGTCGACGACCCCCGACCACCCGAGTACCGGCGCACCACTCCCCCGCTGTCGCACCCGATCTTCTCGGCATTCCGCAGCGAGACCGAACTGGTGCGCTACATGCGCCGGCTGGTGAACCGGGACATCGCCCTGGACCGGTCGATGATCCCCCTCGGCTCGTGCACGATGAAGCTCAACGCGGCCACCGAGATGGAGCCGGTCAGCTGGCCCGAGCTGGCCAACATGCACCCCTTCGCCCCCCTGGACCAGACCGTCGGCTACCAGCGCCTGATCGACCAGCTTGAGCACTGGCTGGCCGAGATCACCGGCTTCGCGGCGGTGTCGCTGCAGCCCAACAGCGGAGCCCAGGGCGAGCTGGCCGGCCTGCTCGCCATCCGGTCCTACCACCGCAGCCGGGGCGACGCCGGCCGCGACGTGTGCCTGATCCCGTCGTCGGCCCACGGCACCAACGCGGCCAGCGCGGTAATGGCCGGGATGCGGGTGGTGGTGGTCGACTGCGACGACATGGGCAACGTCGACGTGGACGACCTCAAGCGCAAGGCCGTCGACCACAGCGACACCCTGGCCGCCCTGATGATCACTTACCCGTCCACCCACGGCGTGTTCGAGACCGCGGTGCGCCACATCTGCGAAGTGGTCCACGAGCACGGCGGGCAGGTCTACCTCGACGGGGCCAACCTCAACGCCATGGTCGGCCTGGCCCGGCCGGGCCGGTTCGGCGCCGACGTCAGCCACATCAACCTGCACAAGACCTTCTGCATCCCCCACGGCGGTGGAGGCCCCGGTGTCGGGCCGATCGGCGTGGCCGAGCACCTCATCCCGTTCATGCCCAACCACCCGCTAGCACCGGTGGCGGGTCCGCCCACCGGACCCGGGCCGATCGCCGCCGCGCCGTGGGGATCGGCCGGGATCCTGGCCATACCATGGATGTACATCCACATGATGGGGGCTGAGGGCCTGAAGCGGGCCACCGAGGTGGCCATCCTCAACGCCAACTACATCGCGGCCCGGCTCAGCGAGGCCTACCCCATCCTGTACACCGGGTCGGAGGGGTTCGTGGCCCACGAGTGCATCATCGATACCCGGGTGCTGCGGGACACCTGCGGGATCAGCGTCGACGACATCGCCAAGCGGCTGATCGACTACGGCTTCCACGCCCCCACCATGAGCTTCCCGGTGGCGGGCACGCTGATGATCGAGCCCACCGAGTCGGAGGGCAAGGCCGAGCTGGACCGGTTCTGCGACGCCATGCTGGCCATCGCCGAGGAAGCCCGCAAGGTGGGCCGGGGAGAGTGGCCCGCCGACGACAACCCGCTGGTCAACGCCCCCCACACTTGCGAGGACGTGACCGCCGACGAGTGGACCCATCCCTACACCCGCACCGAGGCCGCCTATCCGGAGGCGCACGAACGGGCCAACAAGTACTGGTCCCCGGTAGGTCGCATCGACGGGGCCTACGGTGATCGCAACATCATGTGCTCGTGCCCTCCGATCGAGGATCTAGCCGAGATTCTTGAGGGCTGAGCCGGCCGGCCCTTCTAGTCCAGCCCCGACGGGAGAGCACCCATGCCCGACGCCCTGGTCGAACGCGACGGCCACGTGATGATCGTCACCATGAACCGACCGGCGCGCATGAACGCCATCACCGGGCCGATGCTGATCCGCATGTACGACGCCTACCAGGAGGCCTCCGCCGACCCGGAGGTGCGCTGCATCGTGGTAACCGGCGCGGGAGGCAACTTCTGTTCCGGCGCCGATCTTCGAGCCATGGCCGGCGACGCCGACGATGCCGACCCGCTCGACACCCGGGCCCGGATGGCCGAGGACCCCGACATCGTCTACAAGGCCCTGTTCCGCCACTACCGGCCGACCAAGCCGATCGTGGCCGCGGTGGAGGGCGTGGCCATCGCGGGCGGCACCGAGATCCTCCAGGCCATGGAGATCCGGGTGGCAGGCGAGTCGGCCCGCTTCGGGGTGAGCGAGGCCCGCTGGTCGCTGTACCCGATGGGCGGCTCCGCGGTGCGGCTGCCCCGCCAGATCCCCTACACCCACGCAGCCGAGATCCTGCTGACCGGCAAGCACATCACCGCGGCCGAGGCTCTGGAGATCGGCCTGGTCGGCCATGTGGTGCCCGACGGCCAGGCCCTCGACAAGGCTCTGGAGCTGGCCGGGGTGGTGGCGGCCAACGGTCCGCTGGCCACCGCGGCTATCACCCGCACGCTGCACGAGTGCGACGGCATGGAACTCGACGACGCCCTGCGCCACGAGTGGGACTACGGCCAGGCCGTGTTCCGCTCCAACGACGCCAGGGAGGGCCCCAAGGCCTTCGCCGAGAAGCGAACCCCCAACTTCACCGGCACCTGAGGCTGATGCGGAGCTTCGACCTGCTGATCATCGGCGCGGGCTCGGGCAACTCGGTGATCGGGCCCGAGCACGACGACTGGGACATCGCCATCGCCGAGCACGGCCTGTTCGGTGGCACCTGCCTCAACGTGGGCTGCATCCCGTCCAAGATGTTCGTGTACGCCGCCGAGGTGGCCGCCCTGGCCGCCGACTCCGAGCGGCTGGGGGTGCGTACCAGCTTCGACGGCGCCGACTGGCCCGCGGTGCGCGACCGGATCTTCGGCCGGATCGACCCGATCGCCGAGGGCGGCCTGGACTACCGGCAGGGTCTGCCCAACGTCACCGTCTACACCGACACCGCCCGCTTCGTGGGGCCCCGCACGGTGGCGGTCGGCGATCAGACCATCACCGCGGAGCGGATCGTGGTCGCGGCCGGTGCCCGGCCCGCCATTCCCGACGTGGACGGACTGGCCGGCTGCGGCTACCACACCTCCGACACCATCATGCGGCTTGACGACCTCCCGGAGCGTCTGCTGGTGCTGGGTGGCGGCTACATCGCGGCCGAGCTCGGGTCGGTGATGGGCGCCTTCGGCTCGCAGGTGACCTTCGTGCTGCGGGGCGACACCTTCCTGCGACGGGAGGACGACGAGATCCGCCGCCGGTTCACCGACGCCTACAGCCGCCGCTTCGACGTCCGCATGAACACCCGGATACTGGCCGCCCGCCGGGAGGGTCGGGAAGTAGTCCTCGAGGTGCAGGACCCGGAGGGCAGCCGCACCGAGCTGCGAGCCGACGAGCTGCTGGTGGCCACCGGCCGGATACCCAACGGCAACCGGTTGGCGGTGGACGCGGCCGGCATCGACACCGACTCAGCCGGCTACGTGGTCACCGACGAGCAGCTCCGGACCAGCGCCGAGGGCGTGTGGGCGCTGGGCGATATCACCAACCCCGTCCAGCTCAAGCATGTCGCCAACCATGAGGCCCGGGTGGTTCGCCACAACCTGTCCAACCCCGACGACCCGATCGGGGTCGACCACCGCTTCATCCCCCACGCGGTGTTCGGCCATCCCCAGGTGGCCAGCGTCGGCCTGACCGAGCGGGAGTGCCAGCAGCAGGGCCTGCCCTACCGCAGCCATGTGCAGCTCTTCGGCGCGGCCGCCTACGGCTGGGCCATGGAGGACACCAAGAGCGCGGTCAAGGTGATCGCCCATGTCGAGACCCGCCGCCTGCTCGGCGCCCACATCATCGGCCCCCAAGCGTCCACGCTCATCCAGCAGCTGATCCAGGGCATGCACTTCGACCTGACGGTGGACCAGATGGCCCGCCACCAGTACTACATCCACCCCGCCCTACCAGAAGTAGTAGAGCAAGCCCTCCTAGAGCTCTAGAACAGACCGCGCCCGGGCGGTCCGTATGCTGGATGCATGGCCAGCACGTTCGGGACCCTGTTCCGGGTCACCACCTTCGGCGAGTCGCACGGCGGCGCGGTGGGCGTGGTGGTCGACGGCTGCCCGCCCAGGCTGGCCTTGGACCTGTCCGAAGTTCAGGCGGACCTCGACCGGCGCCGCCCCGGCCAGAGCCGGCTGGTCACCCAGCGAGACGAGTCAGACACCGCCGAGATCCTCTCGGGCGTCTTCGAGGGCTACACCACCGGCACGCCCATCGCGGTGCTGGTGAGGAACAAGGACGCCCGCCCGGAGGCCTACGAGCACCTCCGGGACGTGTACCGGCCCTCCCACGCCGACTTCACCTACGACACCAAGTACGGATTCCGCGACTGGACCGGCGGAGGCCGGGCCTCGGCCCGCGAGACCGTCGGCCGGGTGGCGGCGGCCGCCATCGCCCGCAAGCTGCTGGCGGTGGCTGCCGGCGTCGAGGTGCTCGGGTGGGTGCAGTCGGTCAACGACATCGAGGCGGCCGTCAATCCGGGCGCGGTCACCCGCGATGACGTGGAGGCCGGTCCCACCCGATGCCCGGACCCCGCCGCGGCTGAGCAGATGGTCGAGGCCATCGAGGCGGCCCGGCGTGACGGTGACTCTCTGGGCGGCGTCGTGGAGTGCGTGTGCCGCGGTGTGCCCGCCGGGCTGGGCGAGCCGGTGTTCGACAAGCTGGACGCGGCCCTGGCTGGGGCCATGCTGTCGCTTCCGGCAGCCAAGGGCTTCGAGATCGGCAGCGGTTTCGCCGGCACCCGCTTGACCGGGCTGACCCACAATGATCCGTTCACACCGGGCACCGACGATGGGATCCGCACCGCCTCCAACCGCTCGGGCGGGGTCCAGGGCGGCATCTCCAACGGCGAGGACATCGTGATCCGGGTGGCGTTCAAGCCGACCTCCACCATCGCCTCACAGCAGCAGACGGTCACCAGGGACGGCGAGGCCACCACTCTGGCCGCCCGCGGCCGGCACGACCCGTGTGTGCTGCCCCGAGCGGTGCCCATGGTCGAGGCCATGGCCCTGCTGGTACTGGCCGACCACTGGCTCCGCCAGCAAGCAGTAGACGTACTCCCACCCCTGCCCGAACGCCCCTGAGGGAGAATGCGCTAGGCCGGGGGGTGGCGGCGAGTCAGATGACCGACGAATAGGGCGAAGCCCGT
>VXTM01000001.1:938-24954 GCA_009837445.1 Acidimicrobiaceae bacterium | reverse complement strand
CCCCCGACGTGCCCACCGGCCCCATCGACCCGCTAGCGACAGACACGCTCGAGCTCATCTGGCTGGGCCTCCAGTCCGGCGGGTTCACCGGCGGCACCGTCGCAAGCCTCGCCGACTTCAGCGACCCGCGCCTGGCCTGGATCATCTCCGACCTCCTCAGGTTCTTCTACATCGGCGACATCCACGACGGGGCCGTCTCCGGCTTCGAGCACATGACCGGCGTGGACCTGGAAGCAGACCCCGTGGCCGGCCTGAGCACATGGCAGTCCGTCACCGACCACCTGATGGCATGGGACCTGCCCGCCTTCGACGGCTACGAGGACTACAAGGCCCGTCTGTTCACGCTGGTCGAGCCCCGCTGGGAGCCGTTCTTCAGCGACCCCGACGCCAACATCGACTGGCGCTTCGTGAGCTGGGGCGGGGTGTACATAGATGACCGCGAGCTCGGTGACCCCAACATGTGCCCAAGGGGCTGCATCCCGGCCATCGACGATCCGGCCGTGACCGACGCGGCCGGCGGCTCGTGGTACTCCGACCACAGCCTCGTGTTCGCGGTCGACATCAACGGCGAGGCCCGGGCCTACCCCCGCCACATCATGGAGATCCACGAGATGGTCAACGACACCGTCGGGGGCCGCCGGATCGGGTTCCCGTACTGCACGCTGTGCGGTTCGGCCCAGGCCTACTTCACCGACGACGTGCCCGACGGCGTGACCACCCCGATCCTGCGGACCTCGGGCCTGCTGTCGAGGTCCAACAAGGTGATGTACGACCTGGTCACCAAGTCGGTGTTCGACACCTTCACCGGCGAGGCGGTGTCGGGGCCGCTGCGGGAGCAGGGCGTGGTGCTCAACCAGGCGACCGTGGTCACCACCACCTGGGGCGAGTGGAAGGCGGCCCACCCCGACACCACCATCATCGCCGAGGACGGCGGGATCGGCCGCCAATACCCGCTCGATCCGCTGCGGGGCCGTGACGATCACGGCCCGATCTTCCCGATCGGTGATGTGGACGGTCGCCTCGGCGCCCAGTACCAGGTGTTCGGCGTGGTGCATGACGGCACCCCGGTGGCGTTCCCGGTGATGACCGCGGCGGCCGCCCTCGAGAACGGCGAGGCCGTGGAGCTGGCCGGGGTGAGCCTGCGGCTAGACGGGGGAGGGGTGCGGGCGGTGAACGCCGCCGGCGACGAGATCGAGGGCCATCAGGCGTTCTGGTTCGCCTGGAGCCAGTTCATGCCCGGCACACTGCTGTGGGAGCCGTAGTCCGGGAGCCGTAGTCCGGGAGCCGTAGTCCGGGAGCCGTAGGAAGGAGGCATCCATGCGGAAGGTAACCGAGAGCGATCTGCCCGGTGTGGGGGTTCGCTTCGATCTACAGACCGACGGGGGTCGCAATGTCGGGGTGGTCGCCCACCAGACCGGCCGCCGCGATCTGGTGATCTACGACCCGCACGACATAGACCGTGCCTGCGAGAGCGTGGAACTCACCGAGGACGAGGGCCACACCCTCGGCGAGCTGCTGGGCGGCAGCCCGGTGCTGGAGCATCTCGATGACGCCGTGCACCGGCTTGAGGACCTGGTGATCTCGTGGGTCACGATCGGCGCCAAGTCGGAGCTCGCCGGGCAGACCCTGGCCGAGGCCGTCCTGCGTACCCGCACCGGCGCCGGCGTGGTCGCGCTCGTCAGCGAATCGGGCTCCATCCCGATCCCGGCCGGGACCGAACGGCTCGAACCCGGCGACACCGCAGTGGTGGTCGGCATACCGTCCGCGGTCAAGGCCGCCACCAGGCTGCTCACCCGCCCCGGCTAGACGGCTAGACGGCTAGACAAGAATGCACACCGGCGGCGACCTGGTCCCCGATCTGGGGGCGGGCGTTCTCGGCCTGGCCAGCGTCGGCTCGGTCGACAGCCTCCTGGTGATCGAGCTGGGGGCCGTGGTCCTGATACTGGCCGTGGTCGCCCGTCTGGCCCGCAGGATCGGGCTGCCCGCGCTGCCGCTGTACCTGCTGGCAGGACTGGTCCTCGGTGAGGGCGGACTCTTCGAGGTGGGGGCGACGGAGGACTTCATCGAGGTCGGCGCCGAGATCGGCGTCATCTTGATGCTGCTGATGCTGGGACTCGAGTTCTCGACCCACGAGCTGATCGCCAACGTGCGCCGGACGACGCTGGGCGGGTTCGTCGACCTCGTCTTGAACTTCACGCCCGGGTTCGTGGCCGGCCTGATCCTCGGGTTCGACCCGGTGGTGGCGGTGCTGCTGGGCGGCGTGACCTACATCTCGTCGTCGGGCATCGTGGCCAAGCTGGTGGCCGACCTCGACCGCATCGGCAACCACGAGACGTCGGTGATCCTCAGCATCCTCGTCATCGAGGACCTGGCCATGGTGCTCTACCTGCCGATCGTGTCGGGCGTGCTGTTCGGCGGCTCGGCCCTGGACACCACCATCACCGTCACCATCTCGCTGCTGGCGGTGCTGGCGGTCCTGACGTTCGCTTACTTCTTCGGCGAGCGGCTCAGCGCCCTCGTTGTGAGCCAGTCCAGCGAGGCGCTGCTGCTGACGCTGCTCGGGGGCACCCTGCTCGTGGCCGGCATCGCCGGGCGCCTCAACCTGTCGACCGCGGTCGGAGCGTTCGTGGTCGGGGTGGCGCTGTCGGGCGACATCGTCTCGCATGCCCGCGGCCTGCTGCTGCCGCTGCGGAACCTGTTCGCCGCCGTCTTCTTCGTGTTCTTCGGCCTACAGGTCGACCTCGGCTCGATCCCGAGCGTCGCGGTCGCGGCCGGGGCCATCGCGGCCGTCACCGTCGTCACCAAGATCGCCACCGGATGGATCGCGGCCGGACGGGTCGGCATCGGCAAGCCGGGCCGGGTGCGGGCCGGCGCCGCCCTCATAGCCCACGGCGAGTTCTCCATCGTGATCGCCGAGCTGGGCATCGGGCGTGAGAGCGACCTCGGCGCCCTGGCCGCCGCCTATGTCATCATCCTCACCTTCGTGGGCGCGGTCCTCTACCAGTTCTCGGACTCCATAACCGTCCCCACCCGCAAACGCCGCCTAGTCCCCTCGGTGAGGTGGAGCAGGCCGTGACCGCGAGTTGTTGGCGCCCGCGCGGCTCCGACATCCTCGCCGCAGGGCGAATGCGTCAGGGCCGCATCTCTACGAATCCGGCCGCGGCAAAGTCGTTGTCGAAGGCCAACGCCTCGCGAAGCCGTCGAGCTCGCATCACCTGAAAGCTCGTCGCGTCGACGAAGGAGTAGCGCCGCTCATCGTGGCGGCGCAGCCAGCCCCATGCCCTCGACTCATCCTCGGCGGTGACGGCATGCACAACAAGCTTGGCGGCTGACGCCAGCACGCCCACACGGTCGATGTAGCTGACTGCGGTGCGGTGGCTGTCCCTGCGCCGTAGAAGCGTCCATGTCTCACCCACAACAAGGTTCGTGGTGAGTACCTGCTCGTGGTCCCCGACCAGCGCGAACATCTCCAGCGCTTCGAGATGGCGCGAATCACGTGGAAGGCTCCACGCCGCCCACCAGCTCGTGTCGGCGAACTTCAATGGCCGTAGACGATGTCGTCGATCTCGCTGGGCTCGATGCTCACATCCGGTGAGCCGAAGCCCGCGAGCTCGTACCACAGATTGTTGCCGGACAGATCGTTGCCGGATTCGGGCTCCACGGCGGGGAGGACCGCTGCCAAACCCCGGCGGATCAGCTCGGACTTGGAGATCCCCAGCCGCCGTGCTTCTGCTGCTGCTTGGGCGTCGAGTTCCTCGGGCATCGTGATCGTCACCGCCTTCATAAGCCGAATGATACATATACGGCGTTACGGATTCTACATATATCTAGCCGGTGCCTGCCAGGGCTCCGGCTGACCTCAATGTAATAGGCTATGAATCATGAAACAACTTAAGAAATAATAATATAGGCGAATTTTAGGTCGATGACAGGATCGGGTGGGCGCGGTGCTCGCCGACCGCGGCCTCCCACTCAGACCACGTCGGCCGGGCCTCCTCGGGCAGCACCGCGAAGGGCACGTCACCAGCCGCTAGGCAGCCGTTCGCCACGAATTCCGCCTGCGTCCGCACCCGGTCGTCCAACCCGGCGCTGGACGGGGTCGGCATGTAGCGGAAGTCGACACTCCAGCGGCAGCTCCGAGTCAGGTTCTGCTTGCTGCCGTGGACGGTGAGGTTGGTGAAGAAGAAGGCGCCCCCCACCGCCACCGGGACCGGCACCGGCGTGCCCCGGGCCTCGACGTCCTCGGCGATACGGACGTTGCGGTCCTCGCCCCGCATCGCATCCAGCAGCCCCCAGCGGTGGCTGCCCGGGATCACCCAGCAGCAGCCGTTCTCGACCGTGGCCGGCACCAGCGGCACCCACACCGACACCATGTGCAGATCCTCGGTGTGCTTCTCCATCCGCCCCACCTCGGTCTGGTCGAAGTAGTGGCTGTCCTGGTGCCAAGGGAACGACGTGACTGTGCTGCCGGGGAGCTTCTGACGCAGCGACGGGCTCGCGATCACCGACACCTCCTCACCCAGCAGCAGGCTTACGATCCGCAGGATCCCCGGATGGGTGTACAGCCCATAGAAGGCGGGCCCGAAGAGCCCGAAACCCCAGTCCCTCGGCGAGATTCCCTGCTCCTCGCAGATGGCCGCATAGCGGCGCTCGAACGGCTCGTCGGCGTACAGCGAGGCCAGCTCGCCACGGGCGTGCTGCTCGGACGCGTACCGATCGACCGCGGCCGCGATGTAGTCCCGCATCGGGTCCAGGTCGGCGTCGTCGACGACGTCGTCAACCACCACATAGCCGTCGCGCTGGTAGTGCTCCACGATCTCGGTGTCGCTCATCTGCACCATGCGCCACCCCCGTAGACACCCGGCTGAAGGCCACCCGGCTTGGCCAGCCCCTCAGTGTTGTATGTATCATGCATCTAACCGAGCTAGGGGGTCAATTCCGGGTGGGTCCTTCCCGACTTGCACCGCTGTCGCGAAAGAATCTGAGCGAGCAGATCATCGACGCGATCCGCAACGCGATAGTGGAGGGCCGCTTCCGGCCGGGCGACAAGATCCCAGAAGCCGAACTGGCCGAGCAGCTCGGAGTGAGCCGCACCCCCGTCCGGGAAGCGTTCAAGCTGCTCGAACAGCAGGGCCTCATCGAGATCCGGTCCAAGCACGGGACCTACGTGGCCAGCATGAACCGGGCCGAGGCCGAGGACGGGCTGCACGTCCGCGCCGCGCTCGAAGTCCTTGCCGTGCGCCAGGCCCTCGATCGCCTCTCGCCCCAGGAGTGGGACGAGCTCTGCGGCCGTTACGAGGCCATGCTGCAGGACGCTTGGCGAGCCTCCGACACGGCCGACGCGGTGACCGGCATCGAGTTCGACATCGCCTGGCACACGCTGCTGGTCGAGTCGGCCGGGAACCAGGCCCTGCTCCGCACCTGGTCGATGGCCGGGCTGTCCAACCTCATCTGGTCGTTCGAGTTCGAGCTCTACCCCCTCGACGATGTGGCCTTCAAGTCGTGGGTGCTCCGCCACGTCGAGTTCCTGGACGTACTGCGGAGCCGCGACCCGGACGCCTGCGAGGAGGCCGTCCGCTCTCACATTCTCATCAAGGTGGACGACGTGGATGACGTCGACGGCTGACACGTCGCCGGCCGATTCCGCGGACCGCTGAGAACAACCAACCCAAACCAACACACAACAAACACCCAGGGGGGAACCAATGTCAGACAGCGAACAGAACAGCGAGCAAAAGGGAATCGTCAGGCGCACTCTCAGCAGGCGCAGGTTCAACATGATCGCCGGCGGCTCGGTCCTGCTGGCCGCCTGCGGCGACGACGGCGAGACGGCCCAGCCGGCCGCCACCACCACAGCCGCGCCGGCCACCACCACCGAGGCCGCCCCCGCGACCACCACGCCCGCGACCACCACCACCATCGCGGCGACAACCACCACCGAGGCTGGCGCCACCACTACCACCGCCGCGCCGCGGCCCCTCAAGACGCTGCGCTACGGCTATCACGCCGCAGCCACATCGGCCGATACTCTCGATCCGGCCTACCGGACCTCGTCCACCGACGGGCTGTTCCAGGGGCTGGTCTCCGAGCAGATCGTCCGGCTGGACGAGAACCTCACCCCCACACCGCATCTGGCCGAGAGGTGGGAGGCCAACGCCGACGGCACCGAGTGGACGTTCCATCTGCGCGACGGGATCACCTTCCACGACGGCAAGCCGTTCGTGGCCGCCGACGTGGTGTACACCTTCCAGCGGCTCCTCGATCCCGACGTGGCCTCACCGGGCGCGGGCGGCCTGCCAGGCCTCGAACCCGACGGGATAACCGCGCCGGACGACCGCACGGTGGTCATGCGGCTCACCCAGCCCAACGTGGACTGGCCCGAGGCCATCACCAACTCCCACACCCGGATCGTGCCCGAGGGCGCCACCAACGCCGATCTGGCCGCCCAGAGCCTCGGCACCGGCGCATACCGGATCGACGAGTTCATACCGGGCGAGATCAGCACCGTCTTCGAGCGCAACGAGAACTACTGGCAGCCCGACTTGCCCAAGGTCGACTTCTTCGAGGTGATCACCATTCCCGAGGTAGAGGCCCAGTTGGCCGCCATCAGGGGCGGTCAGATCGACATCCTGTCGAGAGCCCCTGCGGCTCAGCTGGACGCTCTCGACGCCGAGCCCGACATCATGGTCATCAGCAATCCGGTCGGCAGTTCCTCGGTCGCCTACTGCCAGATAGATGTCCCGCCGTTCGACAACAACGACCTGCGCTTGGCCATCAAGTACGCCACCAACCGCCCGCAGCACAACGACCTCGTGTACGGGGGCCGGGCCTACCAGATGAACGACATCCCCCTGCCGGGGTTGATCCGGTTCGGCCTGGCCGGCTCACGCGAGCACAACCTGGCCATGGCCAGGGAGCACCTCAGCCGGGCCGGCTACGCCGACGGCATCGACTTGACGCTCACGCTGGCCTCCATGGAGGACTGGATCGAGTGGACCCAGGTCTGGCAGCAACAGTTGGCCGAGGCCGGTATCAATGTCGAGTTGGACGTCACGCCGGCCGACACCTACTGGGGCGACCAGTGGCTGTCCGCGCCCTTCGCCATGACCGGCTGGAACGTCCGCACCGTCGACCATGGCCTGGGCCTGTGGTACCACTCCGAAGCCGAGTGGAACGAGACCCACTGGGCCGACGAGCAGTTCGACGCCGACCTGGCCGCCGCCCGGTCCACCACCGACGAGGCCGAGCGGACCAGGCTGTACCACAAGATGCAGCAGCAGATCATCGACGAGGGTGGCCACTTCGTGCCCAACATGTTCCCCCTGAGCAGCGCGGTGCGCGTCGGCGTTACCGGTTGGCAGCCCCGCGGGGTGTACTACACCATCGACGTCCCCTAGACGACGGGTCACCAACCGCGGGTAGAACCCGCCATGAGCCGCATGAGTAGTCTCGGCTAGTGCATTTCGTCCGCGTCACCGGACAACGAACTGCGCTGGCTGTCGTCGCCCTGTTCGCGGTGTCGCTGATCACCTTCTGGGCGGTCGAGCTGTTACCCGGCGACGCGGCCACCCGGATGCTCGGGCGGGAGGCGACCCCGGAGCGGGTGGCGAACTTCCGTGAGCAGATGAACCTGAACGCGCCCGCAGTGGAGCGCTACACGACCTGGATCTCCGGCTTCGTGCAGGGGGACTGGGGCGAGTCGCTGGTGCAGGCCCGGCCCAAGACCGAGGGAGCGCCGGCCGGGCGGATCAACCGGAGCGTCACCGACATCATCGTCCCCCGCCTGACCAACACGCTGGAGCTGGCCGCGTTCGCCCTGGTCATGTACGTCCCGCTCAGCCTGGCAATAGGCATCGTCACCGCCGTCTACCGCGACCGGACCTTCGCGGCCGGCCTGTCGACGCTGGTGATCCTCGGTTGCGCGGTACCCGACTTCGTGATCGCGATCTTCCTGCTGGTCATCTTCGCGGTGACCCTCGAATGGTTCCCCCCGTTATCGCTCGTCGATCAGGCCGAATCGTTCGGGGCCCAGCTCAGGATGATGACCCTGCCCGCGGTGACGCTGACCGCGGCCATGACCGGCTTCGCAGTGCGCCAGATGCAGGCCAGCCTGCTGTCGGTGCTGAACTCCGACTACGTGCAGTTCGCCACTCTCAAGGGCCTGCCCCGCCGCCGGGTGCTGCTGCTGCACGCGCTGCCCAACGCCCTGGGCCCGGCCCTGCGGGCCACGGTGATAAACGTGGTATGGCTGGTCGGCGGGGTGGTGCTTGTGGAGGTGGTGTTCACCTATCCGGGCATCGGGCTGCTACTGCTCGACGCGCTGCGGCTGCTGGACACGCCGGTGATCCTGGCCTCGACCATGATCCTGGCCGGCGTATACGTCCTGTGCAATCTGGGGGCCGACCTGGTGGCAGCCGCGCTGAACCCCCGCCTGAGGACCGGCTGATGGCCGAGCCCGCCGGCACGCCCGTGGCCGAGACCCCTGCGGCCGACACTCCGGTGACCGGCAGGCCGGAGGCGGGACCCGGCCGCCTCCGGAGGCTGGCGCGGCTGATTCGGGAGCGGCCCGTGTTCGTGGTGCTCCTCGGGGTGCTGGCCCTGCACTTCTTCACCGCCATCACCGGGCCGTGGTGGGCGCCGTACACCCACGACACGATGCTGGTCGGCGAACCCTTCCTCGGCCCGTCGTGGGACCACCCCTTCGGCACCGACAACTTCGGGCGAGACGTGTTCAGCCGGGTGGTCCGGGGCGAGCGGATCGTGCTGATTCAGGGGCTGTCGGCGTCGGGCCTGGCCATCATCTCCGGTTCCACCATCGGCATCCTGCTGGCCTACAAGCGGGGCTGGGTGGACGAGGTCGGCATGCGGGGCGTCGACATCATGCTGGCCCTGCCGGGGCTGATCCTCACCCTGCTGATCCTGGGCTCCATCGAGACCAACAACCTGGTGATCATCGTGACCGTCGCCTTCTTCTTCACCTGGCCGGTGACCCTCACCGTCCGGGCCGCGGCCCTGGGGGTGGTCACCGAGGACTTCGTGACCAAGGCCAAGCTGCGAGGGGAGTCGGCCTTCTCGATCGCCCGGCGCGAGATCCTGCCCAACGTGCTGGGCAACGTGCTGGTGGAGTTCTCGCTGCGCACCGGGTACGCGGTGTTCTTCATCGGCGCGCTGAGCTTCCTGGGCTTCGCGGCCGCGCCGCCGTCGCCGGAGTGGGGGCTAATGATCAACGAGGGCCGCAAGTTCCTCAGCGCCTCCAAGTGGATGGTGTTGGGTCCGGCCGCGGCCCTGGCCTCGCTGGTGGTGGCCCTTAGCCTGGTGACCGAGGAGGTCGCCGACATCCTCGGCGTGTCCACCCGCCGGAGCGCGGACTGATGGCCGCCGGCACGACAACTCAGCCGCCTGCTGGCGATGCAGCCACCGGAGGCCCTTCCACGAACGGCGGCGAGCCGCTGGTGCGGGTCGACGACCTCACCGTCGACTACCGCAACGACGACCAGTGGGTGAGCGTGGTCAAGGACGTGTCGTTCTCGATCGGCCGGGGCGAGACGCTGGGCCTGGCCGGCGAGTCCGGCTGCGGCAAGACCACCACCGCGCTGGCCATGTTCGGCTACAACAAGGCCGGCAGCCGGGTGGCCGGGGGCCGGGTCACCTTCGACGGTCGCGACCTGCTGGGCCTGTCCGACCGCCAGATGCAACCCATCCGGGGCGCCCGGATCTCGCTGGTGCCCCAGAACCCGGCCAGCACCCTCACGCCGTCGATGAAGGTCGGTCGCCAGGTGGTCGAGACGCTGGAGGGCCACGGGGTGAGCTCGGGCGGCGACGCCATGGACCGGACGGTGGAGCTCTTCGGTCAGGTTGGGCTGCCCGAGCCGGCCGAGATCGCCCGGCGCTACCCCCACCAGCTCAGCGGCGGCCAGCAGCAGCGGGTGGTGATCGCCATCGCCATCGCCTGCGAGCCGGACCTGATCGTGCTGGACGAGCCGACCACCGCGCTGGACGTGACCACCCAGGCCCGGCTGCTCGACCTGCTCACCCACATCAAGGACACCAGCGGCATGAGCGCCCTGTACGTGAGCCACAACCTGGGCGTGCTGGAGCAGATCTGCGACCGGGTGGCGGTGATGTACGCCGGTGAGCTCATCGAGATCGCGCCCACCGCCGAGCTGTTCACCCGCCCCCAGCACCCCTATACCCGGGGCCTGATCGCGGCCGTGCCCCGGGTGGAGGCCGAGCACGCCGGCACCGAGAAGCTGCGAGGCCTGCTACGCCGTGATGACCTGCCCGACGGGTGCGGGTTCGCGCCCCGGTGCCCCTACTCGCGGCCCCAGTGCTTCACCGATCCGCAGCGGCTGGCCGAGATCGAGCCGTCGCACCAGGTGGCCTGCTGGCGGGTCCCCGACCTCGAAGCCGAGGCATCCGAGGCAGCGCCATGACGCCGCTGCTCGAGGTCTCCGACGTCCAGATCTCCTACCGGCCCCGCCGCGGGCTGGTGTCGAGGCTGGTGCGGGCCCTGCGGTCCGACACCACTGAGCCGGTGCCGGCGGTGCGGGACGCCTCGTTCACCATCAACCCGGGCGAGACGGTGGCCCTGGTGGGCGAGAGCGGCAGCGGCAAGACCACCCTGGCCCGCTCCATCGCCGGTCTGATCCAGCCCCAGCGGGGGAGCATGCGCTTCGAGGGCGCCGACATCACCCGGCCCGTGCACCGGCGGCCGGCGGAGCTGCTGCGCCACATCCAGTACGTGTTCCAGAACCCGGCGTCGTCGCTCAACCCCCGCCGCAAGGTCCGCTACAGCCTGGGCCGCACCCTCGACGTGTTCTTCAAGCTGTCCAAGGCCGAACGGCGCGACCGCATGAACGAGCTGCTGGCCAGCGTCCACCTCGACCCCGGCTACATCGACCGCTACCCGCCCCAGCTCAGCGGGGGCGAGGCCCAGCGGGTGGCCATCGCCCAGGCCCTGGCCGCCGAGCCCAAGCTCATCCTGTGCGACGAGGTGCTGTCGGCCCTCGACGTGTCGGTGCAGGACAACATTCTGGAGCTGCTGCGGGAGCTGCAGGCCGCCCGGGACGTGGCGTACCTGTTCATCGCCCACGACCTGGCCGTGGTGCGGTGGCTGGCCGACCGGGTGGTGGTGCTGTACCACGGCCGCATCGTGGAGCAGGGCACCGTCGAGGAGATCTTCACCCCGCCCCACCACCCCTATACCGCGCTGCTGCTCGACTCGATCCCCGGCAAGGGCGAGCACCACGTCTCCGCGCTGGCCGAGGACGCCTCGACGGTGGGCACCGCCCCCGACGCCGGCTGCGCCTTCGAGCCCCGCTGCCAGCACCGGATCGCCGGGGTGTGCGAGGTCGACGAACCGCCCCGCCTCCAGGACAGCCCCACCCACGACGTGCTCTGCCACTTGAGTGCCGGTGACCGAGCCCAGGTGCAAGTCGGCGGCGCCGCTGCTGCCGCCGCGACGACTGGCGTACCCTCCCAGGAGATCTCATGACCACCACCACTGAACTCCGCGACGGCCTCCAGGGCTGCTACGTGACGGTGCCCACCCTGTTCCGCGACGACGACGAGCTGTCGGTCGACCTCGACGCCATGCGCAAGCACGTGAGCTTCCTGGTCGACGGCGGGATCACCACCGGCAACGGGGTGCTGCTGGCCTGCGGCGCGGCCGGGGATTTCTCCACCATGACCTTCGACGAGCGGGTGGCGGTGACCGCCGCAGTGGTGGAGGAGGCCGCCGGCCGGGTGCCGGTGGTGATGGGCGGCCAGACCACCAGCACCAAGGAGCTGGTGCGCCTCGCCCGGGCCGCGGCCGACATCGGCGCCGAGTACATGCAGGTGTCGCCGCCGTTCTACTTCGCCCACACCGACGACGACTTCATGGAGCACGTGGCCGCGGCCGCGGTCGCCTCGGATGTAGGCATGGTGGTCTACAACACCCACTGGACCAGCCTGGAGATCTCCAACGCCCTCATCGACCGCCTGGCCGGCCTGGGCACGGTGGTGGGTCTGAAGTGGTCGATGCCCGACAACGGGTTCATGGAGTTCGAGGGGGTGGTGGCCGACTACTCCGACCGGTTCTGCATCATCGACAACCAGCTGCGATTCCCGACCAGCCACATGCTCGGAGCCCGCGGCATCGAGGTCCACATCTGCAACTTCTGGCCCCAGTGGGGGGTACGGATGTGGAAGATGCTGAACGAGGGCCGCTACGTCGAGGCCCAGCACGAACTGGTGGCGGTGGTGCTGCCGTTCATGCGGCTGTGGACCGAGATGGAGGGCTACACCAGCGGCGACGGCCACCTCGACAAGCTGTGCATGGAGCTGGTGGGCCTGCCGTCGAGCCGCAGCCGTCCCCCCACCCGCGACATCCGCGACCTCTACCGCGAGCGGGCCCGAGCCATGCTCCAGGCCATAGGCACCCCCAACGTCCTAACCACCGACTGAGTTTCTGTCAGCAGGGGAGCGACACGAGGTGGTGGCGGCCGGTGTAGTCCTGGCCCCGCAGCAGCCCCATCTCGCGGGGCTCGTCGGGGGCGTGGCGGGCTCGGTCGAGGCCCGCGTATAGGGGGTTGCCGGTCACCCGCACGAACGGCACGGTGACCCGGGGTGACAGCCCGATGCGCGGCTGGCCCGTGCGGTTGGGGCCCGACCCGTGCAGCGCGTTCTCGGCGAACAGCACGAACTCTCCCGGCTCCAGCTCGAAGACCCGTATGTCGTCGGGATCGATGGCGTCGGTCGGCACGGCCTGGTGGAACGAGTGGCGGGTGCCGTCCACGTCGTGGTGGAAGGTGCTGGTGTGCGAGCCCCGGACCACCTGGAGGCAGCCGTTGTCGAGGGTGGCCTCGGTGATGGCGATCCAGGCCGACACCCAGACCGGGGGCAGCAGATCGAAGTGGGCGCCGTCCTGGTGCCACGGCACTTCGGTGTAGCGCTGCTCGTCGCCGGTGGCCTCGGCCAGGGGCTGCTTGATCTGGAAGTTGCTGCGCCAGATCAACAGGTCGGGCCCGAGCAGCGAGGCGACGCGGTCGACCAGCTCCGGCCCCCGGCACAGCCGGCACACGGTCTCATGGTCGAGATGGCGGTCGTGGTAGTCCACGTGGGGATCATCCAGCTGCGCTCCGGGGACGACGATCTCGTCCACGATCCGTTCGCGCATCGACGCCATCTGATCGGGCGACACCAACCGGAACGGCCCGACCACCCCATCACAGTGATAAGCCTCCACCTCGGCTGCACCCAACGGAAACCGCAGCTGCTCCCCAAGCGAGCCACCACTCACAGGCGGTAGACCCTGGTGGCGGTGCCTGAGAACAGGGCGTCTTGCTCGGTATCGGTGTAGCCCGCGGCCATGATCTGCAGGGCGTTCCACAGCACCGGGTAGGTCAGCGTCTGGCGGTCCACCGGGAAGTTGGACTCGAACATGCAGCGGTCGGGGCCGAAAGTGTCGATGCAGAACCGCACGTCGTCGTCCCAGTACGCAGCCACCTCCTCGGAGCCGGGCGGGACATCGGCGGCGGCCCAGCCGGTCGCGAAGTAGACGTCCATGCCGATCCCGCCCACCTTGAGCACCACGTTCGGGCAGGTCGCCACCAGACTCATCGACGCCCTCCAATCGGCCCGGGCCTCCTGGAGGGCCTGGCCGTAGGGGCCGATCCCCAGCGGTGCGCCGAGATGGTTCAACACGATCGTCAGCTCGGGCACGGCCCGGGCCATCTCGGCCAGCTCCGGCAGCTGGGTATGGAACAGCCAGGCGTCGAAGCTGAACCCCATCCGGGCCAGCGTGCTCGCCCCGGAGCGGAACCCGGGCGCGGCCATCATGTGCTCGAACGAGCCATGGTGACTGTCGTGGATCTCGTCGCTGGGGTCCCAGTTAGTGGCGTGGTGGATCCCCCGGAACCGGCCCCCGCTGGCCGCGCCGTGGGCGGCCAGAACCTCCTCGACAGCCTCGCCCCGCAGCAGGTCGGCATGGCTGACGATCCCCGCGATGGTGGGCCCGCCCAAAGAGTCGGTGTAGTCGGCCTGACCGGCCACGAACGCGGTCTCGCCAACCGGCTGCATGTGGGGCTCGCGTTCGGAGTCGTAGTGCGAGATGCAGTCAACGAACACGCTCTTGACGACGTTGTGTGAGCCGGTCATGTCCTCCAGCAGCTGCGGTGCCAGATAGGCGCTCATGAGCCCGCCCCACTGCCGCTCGCCCCACAGATGATGGTGGGCGTCCACGATCGGCCGCTCGGGGTCGACGGCCTCCTCCTGGCGTAGTGCCAGCCAGTCGAACCGGTCCAGATCCATGGCGTCCTCCGTGGCTGCCCGCGGCCTCGTCTCCAAATTGATGGCGATATTGGGTGTCCAATGCCCAATATGTCATCAATTTCGCAGCAGGGTGTCGAATGCGCGGCGAATCAGCGACTCGGGACTAGTCCCGTACACCCGAGAGTGTCACGACAGTGTTGTCGTCGATCCAGTCCCAGTCGAGTTCCACCCCGAGCCCGGGCCCGGCGGGCAGGTGCAGGCAGCCGTCGGCGTCTATGTCGAGAGGGGCGCCCTTGAGGCCGAAGCGGAACATCTCATGGTGCAGCTCGAAGAACTCGCAGTTGCGCACCGAGCAGGCCACGTGCAGGTTGGCGATGTCGAGCAGCGACGAGTGCAGGGCGTGGATCTCCAGGTTCATGCCGGCCTCTTCGCACAGGGCCGACGCCTTGCGCAGGCCGGTGATGCCGGCCTTGATGAACACGTCGCCCCGGGCCATGTCGACGGCCCGGCGCTCCAGGAATTGGGGCAACTCGCCCAGGCTGACCGTCTCGGTGGCCAGGATCGGTACGTCCAGCCGCCGTGTTAGCTGCTCCAGCGTGGCGATGTCACGGTCCGGCACCGGCTCCTCGAACCACCGGTAGCCGAGACGGGCCAGCGCCTCGCCCACCTCTAGGGCTTGGTCGAAGCTGTACTCGGCCACCGCGTCCAGCATTAGCGGGAAGTCGTCGCCCACCGCTTCGCGGGCGGCCGCGGCGCGGGGGATGTCGGCATCCGGGCCGTCGTAGAGGGTCAGCTTGTAGCCCCGGTAGCCCTGCTGCTTCATGGCGGCCGTCTCGGCGAAGGTGTCGGCGGGGGTCAGGTTCCAGTGCGAGCCGGTCCGGTAGGCGGGCACCTCGGTGCGGCACACGCCCAGCAGCTCGGCGATGGGCACCCCCGCGGCCTTGCCCTTGATGTCCCAGAAGGCCACGTCGAGCATGCCGAGCAGGCCGTCGGTGATGGGGTAGAGGTGGCGGTTGAGACTCATGAGATCGCGCCACAGAGCCTCGTGTCGGAGCGGGTCCTTGCCCTGGATGGCCCGCAGGTACACGTCGTGGAGCTGGTGGGCCGAGCCGATCCCCTCGCCGTTGGCGCCGTAGCCCATCGTGTACCCGTCGATCCCCTCATCGGTGGTGACGCACGTCAGCGGGAAGTGCCACACCGGCGGCACGTCGTCGGGAATCGGGCTGTCGCCGTACCAGGGCTGCGCGTCCACCGCCAGCACCCGGGTCACCATCCCGGTGATCCTCAAGTCGCTGCCCCCGACAGGTCGATCATGTTCGGCGGCCGGTCACCGGCTTGGTGGGCGGCCAGGTTGGCTGCGAACACGTCGCAGAGCTCATCGGCGTAGTCCCAGGTGTAGCCGGCCATGTGGGGCGTCACGATGACATTCTCCATCGCCCACAGCGGACTGTCACTGGGCAGCGGCTCGACGGCGAACACGTCGAGGCCCGCCCCGGCCAGGTGCCCGTCGGCCAGCCGCTCGATAAGGGCCTCCTCGTCGACGGACGGGCCCCGGCCCACGTTGTAGAAGTAGGCGCCCGGCTTCATGGCCGCGATCACCTTCCTGCTGATCAACCCCCTGGTGGCCGCCCCTCCGGGCAGCGCCCCTACTACATGGTCGGCGCTGGCCACTGCTTCGCGCAGGCCCTCGGGTCCGAACACGTCCGACACGTTCGGGCTGGGCCGGTCCGGGTATCGGCGCACGCCCACCACCCGCATTCCGAGGGCCGCACATCGCCGGGCGATCGCCGATCCCAGGGTCCCCAGCCCGATCACGCACACCGTCGAGCCCGCCAGCCGGCCGTGGCGGTGCAGATGCTCCCAACGGCGCGGCACCATCGCCATGAGGTACTTGGGCAGGCGGCGCACCAGGGCCAGCATCATGGCCACGCAGTGCTCGGCGACACCCTCGGAGTAGGCGGCGCCGGCATTGCACACCACCAAGCCCTCCCTGGCGGCCAGCTCCGGGGTCAGATACTCCTCGTAACCCGCGCTGGGCAGCAGAAGCAGCCGCAGCGGGCTGCTGGCCAGAAGTTCGGGATCGGGCCAGCCGACCATGACCTCGGCAGCGGCCATCGCCCGGGCGTACTCATCCGCAGAGGCGTCCTGGCCGAGCCGTTCACAGATCGCCCGGCCCCCGGCCGCCTCGCGCAGGGCTCGGATGTGGTCGTCGCCGAAGGCGTCTACGGCAATGAGCAGCCTCAACTCCGACGATGAGGACAGGGCAAGTACCTCAGTCGAGCCGGAAGCGGGCGGTCTGCATGTACTGGATGGGCCAGTCGTCCTTGGTGTACTCGTGGTAGGCGGTCACGATCGTGCCGTCGTCGAGCTGGACCACGGTCGGGTAGCCGATGTGCCAGTACTGCCGGTGCTCCTCGCGGGTGGGTGCGTGGCAGTCGGCAATGATGAACTCATCGGCCGGATCCCAGTTGATCCCGTCCTCGGAGGTGCAGCCCCGCACGTCCATGGGAAAGGCCCGGTAGCTGTACACGCTCAGCACCCGGCCGTCCTGGAGTTGGATCATGTCGGCGGGATAACCCCACAGCCGGGTCCGCGTCGGCGGGGCCCAGGTCACGCCGTCGTCCTCGGAGTGGGTCACCCACTGGTAGTCGTAGCGGGCCGGCCGGAACAACACCCGGATCATCGACACCAGCCGGCCGTTGGACATGCGGGTCAGCGACGGCTCCTGGAAGTTGATGATCGAGGCCGGGTCGAAGGCCATCGTCCCCCAGTGGTGCCAGTTGTCCCCGCCGTCGTCGGAGCGCAGCAGGAAGCAGCGCGACGGCTCCCAGTTGATCCCGCCGCCGAGGATGTAGCCGTCGGGGCTGAGGGTTCCCTCCAGGGGCATCAATAGGCCGCCATCGGGCAGCTCCACCACATGGCCGGACCCGGTGCCGCCAGCCAGGCATCCCGCGGTGCCCGAGTCGGCGATCGGGTATGTGCTGACCGGGATCGGACCGTCCCACGTGTCCCCGTTGTCCTTGGACTTGTAGACCGCGTAGCCGGTCTGGTGGGCCTGGATGTAGCCCATCGCCTGCTCGTCGATGCGGTTGGCGATGGCACCGGGGGCGTTGATGAAGCCGCAGATGCGGGTGTGCATGATGATGGTGCCGTCGCTGATCTGGGCGAAGGCGCAGTCCCAGTTGCCGGTGTGCTCGGTGTAGTCCTCCACCACCACGCGGGTGCTCGGATCCCAGCTCCTGCCGCCGTCGGACGACTTGATCAGGCACGACCGGCCGGTGTCGGCGTGCATCGGGCCCCGCTCCTCGTTGTAGCCCAGCAGCAGATCGCCGTTCTGGAGCTTCACGATGCTCCCCTGGTTGCAGCACCGGTCGGGGTCGATGTAGGCGTCGACTACTTCGGCGTCCACTCTGCGCATGTAACGGTCCCCCTATGTCGGTCGATCGAGACCGCCGGCAAGCGGTCCCGAGGCATCAGTAGTGATGTATACCTCATACATCACGAGCGGAGCAATGCCGGAGCGGGCTCTATGGGCGCTCAGCGGATCTCCCGCGAGTAGGGGATCGACAGGGCCGACGGCGCGCTGTACTTGCGGGCCGCGGCCGGGCGGGCCGAGATGATGATCAACGCCACGATCGTCAGCACGAACGGCAGCGCGTTCAGCACGTCGGAGGGCACCGAGGCGCCCAGGATCTGCAGCGTGAACCCCAGGTTGCGGAGCGCGCCGAATACGTAGGCGGCCACCAGGGCCCGCCACGGCCGCCACCCGGCGAAGGTCACCAGCGCGAAGGCGATCCAGCCGAGGCCGGCCGTGATGCCGTGCTGGTAGGTGGCGAAGATCTCGACCATCAGGTAGGTGCCGCCCATCCCGGCCCCTGCCCCGCCGATCATGGTGTAGACGTAGCGGGTGACCCCCACCGAGATGCCCACCGTGTCGGCGGTGGCCGGGTCCTCGCCGACCGCTCGCAGGGCCAGACCGGCCCGGGTCCGGAACAGCCAGAACGCCGCCACCGCCACCAGCAGCCACGACATGTACACCACCCAGTCGTGGCCGAACACCAGCGGCCCCACCAGCGGCAGTTCCTGCATCCCCTCCCCGAAAACCGGCTCCAAAGACGACTTCGGGCGCGCGTAGATGAGCGCCGAGTCGTTCGAGCTGCCGACGAAGCCGGCGAACCCGGTGCCGGTGATCACAAGGGCCAGGCCGGAGACGATCTGGTTCACCCGCAGGGTGACGGCCAGGTAGGCGTGGATCCCAGCGAACAGGGCGCCGACGCCGGCCCCCACCGCCATCGCCAGCGGCATCGACGGGTACTGGGTGCTCATCCAGAAGCCCACCACCCCGCCGCCGAGCATCATCCCCTCCACACCGAGGTTCATCACCCCGGAGTGCTCGGTCATCATCTCCCCCAGCCCGGCCAGCAGGATGGGCGTGCCGATGACGATCGCCGAAGCGAGGGACAGCAGCAGGACGGAGTCGTTCACGACGGGGCCGCCTCCACCCCGACCGGCCGCGGCCCGGCGGCCCGGCGCTGCAGCCGGACGGCGTTTCGCAGGAACCACTCACCGCCGACGATGCACAGGAACAGGATCCCCTCCAGCAGGGTCACGATCTCCGACGGGATGCCCAGGACCTGAAGGCCCGGCTTGGCGTTGGTGAAGCTGGCTACCAGGATCGCCACCGGTATCACTCCCAGCGGCGAGAGCCGGGCCAGGGCCGCCACAACTATGCCGGCGAACCCCACCCCCAGGCTGAGCGCCCTCGGGTCGAGGTTGCCCAGCACGCCCCCGACCTCGATGCCGCCGCCGAGACCGGCGAACGCGCCCGACACCATCAGCACCGACAGGATCTTCCGGTCGACCCGCATGCCCGAGTAGAGCGCCGCCCGCGGGGAGTCGCCGGTGACCCAGACCTCGAATCCCCACCGGGTGGAGCGCAGCGCCCACCACAGCGCCCCCGCCGCGGCCAGCGCGATGAAGAGGCCGATATGGAGCCGTCCCGTGAAGCGGTGCAGGAACATCGAGTCGTCCACGAACCGCCCCACCGGGAAGGTGGCCCGGCTCGGGTCGCGCCAGTGGCTGAAGCTGCTGAAGATCAGGTAGTTCATGATGCCGAGGGCCACGAAATTGAGCATCAGGGTGGAGATCACCTCGTCGGTGTTGAGGTAGGCCCTCGGCAGGGCGGCCAGCCCAGCCCACAGCGCTCCGGCCCCGGCTCCGGCCGCCAGCATCAGCACGATGCCGACCGGGCCGCCGATCCCGTTGTCGCCGAGCCAGAGTCCCACGCCGCTAGACGCCACCGCGCCCAGGATGAGCTGGCCCTCGGCGCCGATGTTCCAGATCTTCATGCGGAACGCCACCACCGCGGCCAGGCCGGTGAGGATGAGCGGCGTGGCCAGGACCAGCGTCCCGGTCAGCGCCAGCCTCCCGCCGAAGCCCTTCTTGGCCATCTCGGTGTAGGCGAGGATCGGGTCCTGGCCGGACGCCCAGATGATCACGGCCCCGACCAGCAGGCCGAAGGCCACCGAGGCGGTGGGCGCCGCCATCCGCACCAGCCGGGACGGGATCTGCTGCCGCTCGACGGTCAGCTCGAAGGCTCCGAGGGGCAGGCTCATGCGCTGTCCCCGGAGGACTCTGCGGCTGCGTCCGGGCCCGCGTCCGGGCCCGCGTCCGCCTCCGCGTCCGCATCCGAAGTACGACCGGCCATCAGCATCCCCAGCACTTCGGGCGTGGCGTCGTCGGGATCGAGGCGTCCCATGATCTGCCCCTCGTAGAGCACCACAATCTCATCCGAGAGGTCCATGATCTCCTCAAGATCCTCGGAGATCATCAGGATCGCGGTCCCGGCATCCCGCTCGTCGAGGAGTATCTGGCGGATGGCCTCGATGGCGGCCACGTCGAGGCCCCTGGTCGGGGCGGCCGCCACCAGCACCTTGGGCCGGGCCGACAGCTCCCGGGCGAGGATGGCCCGCTGGATGTTGCCGCCTGACAGGAGGCTGGTGGGCATCGCCCAGCGCACGCCCCGAATGTCGAACTGCTTCTCGAGCGTGCGGGCCCGCTCCTCCACGGCCCGCTTCGACACCAGCGGCCCCTTCGACAGCGGCGGCTGGCGGTAAGCCTTCAGCGCCAGATTGGCGGTCAGCGGGAGCCCGCCCGCCATGCCGGTGCGCATGCGGTCCTCGGGCACGAAGCCGAGTCCCATCTTGATCCGTTGCAGGGTGGACGTACGGGTGATGTCGACGTCGCCCAGGAAAATCTGGCCCCGCTTGGAGCGCCGCAGACCGACTATGGCCTCGGCGAGTTCTCGCTGGCCGTTGCCGGCCACGCCGGCCACCCCCACGATCTGCGACTCCCGCACTTCGAGGTCGACCTCCCGCAGGGCCTCGATGCCCCGATCGCCGTCGGCGGTGAGGCCCTTCACCGACAGGGCGGCCGAGCCCGCCTCCGTCCTGGAGCGTGCCCGGGTGGACAGGTCCCGCCCCACCATCATCCGGGCCAGGGCGGCCGGGTCGGCGTCGGCCGTCTCCATCGATCCGACCCGCTCGCCGTCCCGCAGCACGGTCACCCGGTCGGAGACCTCCAGCACCTCGTCGAGCTTGTGCGACACGAAGATGATGGCCTGCCCGTCGGCGGCCATAGCCCGCATCGTCGTGAACAGGCTCTGGGCCTCCTGGGGGGTGAGCACCGCGGTGGGCTCGTCCAGGATCAGGATCCGGACCCCCCGGTACAGCAGCTTCAGGATCTCGACCCGCTGCTGCTCCCCGACCGACAGCTGCCAGATGGCGGCCTTGGGCGACACCTCCAGGCCGTAGCGGCGTCCCAGCTCCGCCACCTGACGCTCCAGCGACCGGCGCGACGCCACGAATCCGGTCTCGGGGTGGCCCAGCGCCAGGTTCTCGGCCACGGTGAAGCGGTCCACCAGACGGAAGTGCTGGTACACCATGCCCACGCCGTGCTCGAGGGCCTGCTGGGGCGATGCGAGGTCCACCCGCTCACCGTCCAGGTGGATCTCCCCGCTGTCGGGGTGGTAGAGGCCGGCCAGGACGGAGCACAGCGTCGACTTGCCGGCGCCGTTCTCGCCCAGCAGGGCGTGTATCTCGCCCCAGCGCAGGTCGAAGTCGACCCGATCGTTGGCCGGGACCCCGAAGAAGCTCTTGGTTATGGCGTGGAGGCGCGCCGCCTCCTGGGGTTCGCCCCCAGCTTCACTGGTCTCTGGCTCTGCCGTGGAGGCTGCCGGTGTGGGGTCGCCGTTCACCTCTTGGAGTCGCCGTTGAGCGTCGCCGTTCGGCCGCTTAGCCGGCGGGGATCTCTCCGATGACTCCTTCGATCAGCCACTGGCAGCACAGGGTGCGCTCTTCCCAAGCGATCGTCGCGCCCTCGGCGACGACCACGTTGCCCTGGTTGTCGGTGATCGGGCCGGCGAAGTAGTCGAACGTCCCGTCGACGATCTCCTGGCGGCGCTGCTCGACCAGCGCGATGGTCTCCGCGGTCACGGCATCGCCGAACGGCGACATCCCGACCACGCCGTCGCGGAGGCCGCCGTAGGTCAGGGCCGGCTCCCACGTGCCGTCGGCCAGCGCCTGCGCCTGCGACAAGTAGTAGGGGCCCCAGTTGAAGGTGAAGCCCGACAGCCAGGAGTTGGGCGCCAGCCCCGAGCCGTCGATCCCGTAGTGGATGTAGCCGATGCCGGCGCCTTCGGCCACACTGGCCACCGCAGGGGCGTTCACCTCGGCGGCGAGAAGGTCGGCGCCGGCGTCGACGAGCGCTTGGGCCGCCTGCTGCTCGGCCGCCGGGTCGTACCAGCTGTTGACCCACACGACCTGGGTCTCGATGTCGGGATTGATCTCCCGGGCCCCGATCATGAAGGCGTTGACGCCTCGCACGACCTCCTCGATGGCGAACCCGCCCACGTATCCGATGAGCTCCACGCCGGGCTGCGATCCGGCTACCAGACCGTCGAGGTAGCGGCCGTCCTCGGTGGCGCCGTCGAAGTGGCCGACGTTGGGCGCCGTCTGGTACCCGCCCCACGAGAGGTAGACGGTGTCCGGGTAGTTGGGTGCGACCACCAGGACGTCGTCCTGGCACCAGGTGGTGCAGACCACCATGTCGTATCCCTGGGAACCGAAGTCCTCGAAGGCGGCCTGGAACTCCGAGCCCGGCGAGAGGTTCTCGACGAAGGTGGTCTCGATGCCGTCCATGTTGGCGATCAGGTACTGGCGGCCGTTCTCGTGAGCCTCGTTCCATCCGCCGTCATCGATCTCGCCGTCGTACATGAAGGCGATGCGCAAGGGCTCCGCCGGCGCCTCGGTGGTAGCGGGGGCTGCCGTCGTGGCCGGTGCGGCGGTGGTAGCGGGGGCCGCTTCCTCGGCCTCGTCGTCGCCGCATGCCGCCGCGACCAGCGCCAAGGCGATGAGCACCACAACTCCCAGTCGGAACCTTCGCATCCCAGCCCTCCTTGATAGACCGTTGTCGGGACGGCGTGAGCCTAGTCCTCGCCCACCCGGTGAGTCGCAATCGCGGGCGGGCTAATGTCGGCGCTTATGGCCGACTCAACGACTGACTCGACGACTGCCTCGACGGCTGGACTCAGCGCACAGGACGAACGCCTTCTGCGGCGGTCGATCGAGGTGTCGGCCTCGGCGGTGGCCAACGGGAACATGCCCTTCGGGGCACTGCTGGCCGACCCCGACGGGAACGTGCTGCTGGAAGCGGAGAACTCCGGCATCACCGGTCGTAACGACCTCAACCACGCCGAGACCGTCCTCATGAACATGGCGGTCACCACCCTCACGCCGGATCAGATCGCCGCCGCCACCCTCTATACGAGCTGTGAGCCGTGCGCCATGTGCGCCGGCGCCATGTACTGGGGCGGGCTCAACCGGATGGTCTACGGGATGAGCGAGATCGACCTGCTGGAGATCACCAGCGCCGATCCCGACGACCAGAACATGCGGGGCGTGGGCTGCCGCAACATCTTCGACACCGGCCAGCGCCACATCGAGGTGAGCGGCCCCCACCTAGTGGAGGAGGCGTCGGCCGTGCACATCGCCTTCTGGGCCGCCGGCGGGCCGCAGGATCCCACCCTCGACTTGAGCTCTCAGGACGAGGCGCTGCTGCGGCGGGCCATCGATGTCGCCAGCCGGTCGGTGGACAACGGGAACCTGCCGTTCGGCGCGCTGCTGGCCGATCCCGACGGCAACGTGCTGCTGGAGGCGGAGAACTCCGACATCACCGGCAAGAGCACGCTCAACCATGCCGAGACCAACCTCATGAGGTTGGCGGTCGCTGAGCTCACGCCGGAGCAGATCGCCACCGCCACCCTGTACACGAGCTGCGAGCCGTGCGCCATGTGCAGCGGCTCCATGTACTGGGGCGGGCTGAACCGGATGGTCTACGGGATGAGCGAGCACCACCTTCTCGAGATAACCGGAGCCCACCATCTGAACCCGACCATGCGGGGCGTCGGCTGCCGCAACGTCCTCCACAGCGGCCAGCGCCGCATCGAGGTGAGCGGCCCCCACCTGGTCGAGGAGTCCTCCGTGATCCACCGCCAATACTGGAGCACCCACACCTAGCCCCCCAGCCCCTGGGCCCACGGCCTCGCCCGTATAGCCCGGATCGGCCCGCCGGCCCGCTCAGCCCTTGGGCAGGTCCCCGCCTCGTCGTCCGTATAGCCCGGGGTGAGCGCCTACGGCTCGGCCTCCAGGTCAGGTCCCCGCCTCGTCGTCCGTATAGCCCGGGGTGAGCGCCTACGGCTCGGCCT
>VXTM01000001.1:0-928 GCA_009837445.1 Acidimicrobiaceae bacterium | reverse complement strand
CAGGTCCCCGCCTCGTCGTCCGTATAGCCCGGGGTGAGCGCCTACGGCTCGGCCTCCAGGGCGGACCCCCGGTCACGGGCGAGCCGGGTGATGATCAGGACGGCGGCCAGCCCGGCGACGGCCGCCAGCGTAGGGGCCAGCCACTCGCCGGCGGCGGGCCAGTCCAGGCCGGTTCCGGAGATGATCTCGTTCTCGTGGCGGCTGATCACGCCCACACCGTTGGGCCAGGGCCACAGCACCCGCAGCGAACCGGCCATCAGCCCCACCATCACCGCCATGACCGGGTTGCGGGCCCTGTCCAGCAGCCGGCCCAGCACGGTCGAGAACAGGGCCAGCCCCACCGCCGCCCCCGCCAGGAACACAACCGCGTCGATGTAGCGGAGGTCGGTCACCACGTTGATGACCGCCCCGTACATGCCCAGCATCAGCAGCAGGAACGCGCCGGAGATACCGGGCAGGATCATGGCGCAGATCGCCACCGCGCCCGCCCCGGCCAGCACCAGGAGCGACGGGTCGGCCACCGGGCCGGACTGCAGACCCAGCAGGGCGAAGGTCGCCACCGCCGACGCCACCATCAGGGTGATCCGGTCCCCGCCCCGCCACTCGAACAGCCGGCACGCCGACACCGCCGAGGCGGCCACCAGGCCGCAGAACAGGCCGGCCATCGTCTCGGGGTGGTCCTCCAGCAGGGTCTCGATCACCGAGGCCAGCAGCAGGATCGTGCCCAGGATCCCGGCCAGCAGCGGCACGACCAGCCACCAGTCCACTCCGGCCAGCCGCTGCCCGCAGCCTCGCCAGTCGCCCCGCAGCAGCCGTCCGGCCGCGGCCGAGACCCCCCGGATGGCGTCCACCAGCCGCTCGTAGATGCCGAGCACCACTGCGATCGTCCCGCCCGACACCCCCGGCACCACGTCGGCCGCGCCCATGG